>CAVUTO010000010.1:0-16633 GCA_963744405.1 Vicinamibacterales bacterium | reverse complement strand
TGGACGCCGGCTGGGACGGCCACGAATGCCAGAACAAGGGCGAGGATGCTTCGCATGCCCCCGATTGTAGGCGCGGAGGGAGGTTTATGGCGACAGAAGGAAAATCGCCGGGCGTGCATTACTGAACAGCGTCGCCGGGGGGTATTCGCTGAGTTTACCTCATGGGCTGCTTTCCTCGCGGTCCAGTTTATCCATCTCAAGTGTCCCACCTGCGCATGGGAGAAGGCCGTGCTGGCGTTCGAAGAGCAGGGCGTCGGCACGGCCTTTTGTCCGCACTGTCAGCATCTGTGGAACGTCGCGCTCCCCGAGAAGCCGGGATCCGCCAGGGTCCTCATCTTCAGCGCCGGCCGGCAGAGGCGCCGGGAATCGCGGGGCACGTTCTGTATCGAGGGGCAATTTTTTTTTTTTTTTTTTTTTTTTTTTTTTTTTTTTTTTTTTTAAAAAAAAAAAAAAAAAAAAAAAAAAAAAAAAAAAAAGCGTCATCTTCATTCTTTTTCTGCTGTGCCTGGTGCCTTACTCGGGGCTGGCGGGCCCGGCGCTCGCGCAGAGCCCGCAAGCGCTGCTGAATCGCGCGGTGGCCGATTTCGAAAGCGGCCGCTTCGCCGAGTCCGCCGCCGCATTCGACAGCCTGGCGAAGGCCGTTCCCGATCGCGCGCCCTACCTCTGGCAGCGCGGCATCACCCTCTATTACGCCGGCCGCTACGGTGACTGCCGCCGCCAGTTCGAATCGCATCGGACTGTCAACCCCGACGACGTGGAGAACGCGGCGTGGCATTTTCTATGCGTCGCGCGCGCCGAGTCGCCGGACAAGGCCAGGGCGGCGCTGCTGCCAGTGGGTCCTGACGCGCGCGCGCCCATGCGCGAGGTGTATCGCATGTTCCGCGGGACGCTCACGCCGGAGCAGGTCCTTTCAGCCGCGGGATCCGAGCCGGCCGCGCAGTTCTACGGACACCTTTATGTGGGTTTGTATTTCGAAGCGCAGGGGATGAAGGCGCGCGCGCTCGAGCACATCACGATGGCCGCGGCCAATCGGTTCGAGCGCGAAGGCGGTTACATGCACATGGTCGCGCGGGTCCACCTGCGCGCCTTGATGTCCCGGTAGCCTGACACGAGCCCGCGGAACGTCTGGCCATCGAACACCGCGTCTGCGTGGCCACGTCCGGGTACAATTATCCGAGCGAGGTCATTTTCGCCCCTCCGGCGATGAAACCGGAGGCCGGCCGTGCGGTTCGACGTTGAATTCCTGCCCGACCGCAGCGTTCTCAGTGTACGGGCGCTGGGCGCCGGTGGGCCGGATTCCGTTTATGAGATGGTGACCGCGATCCGCTCGACGCCGGAGTTCCGGCCTGGCATGGCGATCCTGATCGATGGATTCGGCATCACCACCGCCCCGAGCGTGCAGGAGGCAACCGAGCTCCCGAGTATCTTTCAGGCGCAGCTCCCGGGCTCTCGTCTGGCGGTGATCGTCCGAGCCGGCGGCGCGCAGTACAGCGTCGCCTGCCTGATCGAAGCGATCGCGGGCCGGCGCGACGTGCCGTTCGCGGTGTTTCCGGATCGCGACGAAGCGATGCGGTGGCTGACCGCGCCCTGAGCGGCGGATAACCCCTTCATTGAGCGCACGACGATGACGCGGACCGTACGCCCCTGGGTAACGCGGGTTGCCGCCGGGCGCCTACGACGCGCTCGCCGACGGCTTGACCGCGTCAGAACTATGGTCGCTGTGGCTCGAGGTCGCCGAAGCGCGCGCGGCCGGCGCCGGCCGGCCGATCTCGTCGAGCAATGGGATCGCGACCGTTTCGTGCAGCCGGCGCTGTCGATCAGCGCACCCTCGTCGAAGTCGATCGCCATCTCTTGGCGGCCGCCGCCGCTTTCGAACCGATCGAGCTGTCGCCCGTCGCCCCGCTGGGCGTCTGCTCCATCATGGGCCATCACCAGAACCAGGTGCTGTCGGCGCTCCGCGGCACCGAGGTGTCTCGGATCCGACCAACGTCCTGGCGCTCGAATGTGCGCGCCGGCTGCGCCGCGATCGGCACGCTCGTGCGTCTGGCGACGTCGCATCGCTGCGTTCGCGCCCAGGAGATTCCCAAGCTGCGCGGCTATCACGCCGAATTTCCGCATCTTCTGCCTCGCCTCGGCGGGATCGAACCGCGGCCACGCGTTCACGGTGGAGGCGGTCGTCGAGCACGTCACGGTCATGCTGCAGGCGCTGGTGCGCTCGAGCAGCACGGCTTCGCGTTCCCCGATCGGCGGGTCACGTCCTGGCGACCGAAGAACGCGCCGCCTTGGCGATCGATCATCGCGCAGCTCGGCGGCCGGCGGGCCGGGCCCTCTCGACCACGTACTACACGGCGGCGTGCGCTTTCAGATGGCGGCGCGCTCGAGCGAGGGCATCGTCCCCCTGATTGACGGCGGCGTTCGACTGGGTGGCGAAGCTCACGTCGAACCGCCGGGCCGTCTACGTCGCGAGCGGGATGGGGTCGCAGCTCGTGCCGCTGCTGTTTCGACGTTTGATTTTTGGCGAGTCCTTTTTCTGTCTTTATCCCAGGTCCATGAACCTCAGGACGGCCGAAGGTCGCCAGGTCAGATGAATCTGGCGCCCGCCGATTTCTGACCCGCCCGATCCCGGAGTACCTGGAGCGTCACGTCGCGTAGAAGGTCGTGAAGAACAGGATGAACCGGTAAGTAGTCAGCACGCCAAACAGCCAGCCAGAGAGGATCGCCGTCTTGAGCATCGTGACTGCAGGCCGTCCCCCGTTTTGCAAAGAACATAGCCAGATCACAGGTAGATCGCGAAAAGGAAGCACCACGGCCGCGCCGAGATCCAAGTTCAATCGTCGCTGGAACCGGGCCTGTAACCCTGATGGATTGACGCGGCGATCAGCCGGGTCAGAGAGCACGTTGCAGAGTCCAACCCAGATCAGCCAGAAGGCGAACGCGTAGAACGAAAACACCAGATGCTTCGAGCAGGACGGTCTGGCGCGCCTGTCCAGCGCCCAGACGAGGAGCGTAAAGAGCGGCACCATGATGATCACGAGAGACTTGCCCTGGAGATGAGCCATCTGGTGAATATCGACGCGGTAGGCGTCCGCATCGAGCGAGCGCGATTGCACCTTTCGACGCGACCATGCGCTGGGCCAATCCACTCCACGGGAAAGGCTGTCGTCTGCACCCTGGAGCGTGGTCGTGAACGGCACGAACCCCGAGAATGGCTGGAGGAAGGAAGTAGATCAGGTTGGCGATCAGGAACAAGTGAAGGGGACCCACATACGGCTTGCGGCGCCCGCGCAGGAAATCGGCCGCCAGCAGGCCCGGCGACAGCAGCAGCGCGCGAAGAGACCTGAGGACGCGCCCGTCCAGGTGCAGGAGGTTTTCGATCGCCTCTTCGGCGAAGTGCCGGATGGAGTAGCTGTGGCTGTGTGACGCCTGCTCACCGCACCCCGAGCAATAACGGCCCGCCATCGGCGCGCCGCAGGTCTCTGGCACGGCTGATCCCCATCCATCGCGCGGGAGCGTAGCACACCTCCCCCTATCGCTTCGGGCGCACGCACTCCGGCCCTAGGTGAGGAGGGCGCCGGACTTGGCAGATTCGCGACGACTTAAAGGAGATCATGCGGCGTGGGGCGAAGCTGAGGGCTCACCTCAAAGACTCGGCCCGTGGATTATAAATATGTCGGCGGGAACGAGGCTGTAGAACGAACGCGGTTACTTTCTGCGTCATGCGGCCGTTTGCAGGGGCCCGTCTCCCCTGTTCCCGCCGCGTCGAGCGTTTCGCGGACCTTCAGCGCGAGAAGTTGTCCGGTAAACGGCTTGCCGATGAACGCGACCGACGGGTCGAGAATGCCACGGTCGACGATGGCTTCCGTCGTGTAACCGGACATGTACAGCACTTTCAACCCGGGACTGGACTCGCTCGACGTGGTGGCGAGCGCGCGCCCACTGGCGCCGGGCATCACGACGTCGGTCAGCCGCAGATCGATACGACCCTGGTGTTCCTTGGCGAGCTCGATCGCTTCGACCGGTGACAACGCCGGAAGCACGGAATAGCCGCGCGAGGTCAGCACGCGTGCCGCGAAGTTCCTGAGCCGAATCGTCGTCGACGAGGAGAATGCGCTCCGAACCGCCCGTCGTCTGGCGCGGCGCTCGCGACACGGGGGCCGGCGCGATGTCGGCGACGGCGCGGCGTGGAAAGTCCCACCGGAAGGTCGTGCCAGACGCGGGCTCGCTCTCGACAAGAATACGGGAGAGCGTACAAAAAGGCACAAAATCGATGGACATTGTGGAGCCGGCGACTCGGACTTGAACCGAGGACCTGCTGATTACGAATCATTTTCTAGTGACCTTTCCTGCCATCCGCTGAAACCGCCTGAACGACAAAAACCCTAATTCTATTGGTGATTCTGGCCTTTCTGTGTTTCACTGGGTTCAGCCAGATTGCACCAAGTGCCGTCTCGTTGTTACCCATGTGTTACCCAGGAGGGCTTCATGGCCAGTCCTACTGATTCCGGATCCCAGCGCACCAGCATCGCTCGGCCGCATCGCGCTGACGGACCGGACGGTGCGCGCGCTCAAGCCGCCGAGTGTCGGCCGGCTCGATGTGTGGGACGAGGATAATCCCGGCTTCGGTCTTCGCATCTCAGCCGAAGGTCGTCGGACGTGGATCCTGATGTATCGGATGGGCAAGACGCTCCGACGCCGACGCTCGGCCGGTTTCCGACGCTGGGCCTGGCGGCGGCTCGTGAGAAGGCGACGGATGCGCTCCGCGAGGCCGCCAAGGGCCAGGATCCCGGCCGCCAGAAGATCGAAGAACGTCGCGCGGAGACGTTCTGCGGATCTCGCTCGCGAGTACATCGAGCGCCACGCCAGCAAGAAGCGCAGCGGCCGTGAAGACGTCCGGCTCCTCAACGGTTCGCCTCACAAGAAGAAGACCGGCAAGAAGCCGCACGTGCCGCTGGTCACGCGGTGGGGCAATCGCCGAAGGTCAAGGACATCAAGCGACGGGACGTCCGCGAGCTCCTCGACGAGATCGCCGCCCGGGCGCCGATCATGGCGAACCGAACGCTGGCGCTCGTGCGCAAGATGTTCAACTTCGCGATCGAGCACGAGTGGCTCGAGACGAATCCGTGCCACATGGTCAAGCGGCCCGGCGAGGAAAAGCAGCGCGAGCGGGTGCTGAGCGAGGATGAAATCCGGCGCGTCTGGAAGGCGCTGGATGACGAGAGCCCGCTCATCGCGGCGCTGTTCCGCCTTCGGCTGCTTGACCGCGCAGCGCGGCGGCGAAGTTCACGGCGCCGCCTGGGCGGAGTTCGACCTAGCCAGCGGATGGTGGACGATTCCCGCCGAGCGCAGCAAGAACGGCCTGGCGCACCGCGTGCCGCTGTCGCCGCAGGCCGTGCGCATTCTCAAGGCGTGGCGCCGAGTCGCGTGGTGATTCGCCCTGGGTGTTCCCGAGCAGCCGCAAGAAGGGCCGCACATCGCGCACGCCCAGAAGGCGATCGAGCGGATCGTCGAGGCATCAGACGTTCGAGTTCCGCGGACACGATCTGCGGCGCACCGCGGCGAGTCTGATGGTCGGCGCTGGCGTGCCGCGCCTGGTCGTGTCGAAGATTCTCAACCATGTCGAGACCGGCGTGACGGCCGTCTACGACCGACACAGCTACGATCCGGAGAAGCGCGCGGCGCTCGACTTTTGGGGCAAGCGTGTCGAGGCGATCATCGCGAACAAGCGCGACACGAAGGTGTTGACATTCCGCCCGAGGATGTGAGTTGCGGACTAATCCGCGTCGCCTGCACCCGTCGTACCGTTAGGTGTCGTGCCTGAACCATCCTTTCCCTGCGGATGCGATGCATCGAGAATGCCGCGCGGACATCATTTTGCGATCCTTCATCAGAACCTGTTTCAATCTGTCGTTCGAAAACCGGCCCTCAAGGCGAATTTCGCCAATCTCGGCGCGGCGCTCGGGATTCAACGCTACCTTCGGTTTCCCACCTTTGTGAATCAAGACGCCATTCAGAAAGAGGATGTTTGCAACGTCGGCGATGATGTCCTGGAAGTCCTCCGATACGCCACGGCCTTTGGCGAGATCAGCTATCCACAGGAAGTTCTTGTTTCGAGTCCCACCCCAGGCTTTGCCGCGATACAGCTTTCGCACCAGTGGTACCGGCGGCGATCAGTTTCCGAGGAAGAAAAGGCTCGCCCGATTCATGCTTCGTTTTCGCATCCGCGATCGACGCCCAGAGTTCTGTTGAATCGGCCGGGCTGACTTCGCAGATGATCGAACGCGTAAGGAGACGGATCGCAGTATCTCGAGCGGCTTAGTCTGGGCACAGTCAAAAACGACGACAGGACCTGGCTGCTGCGTGACGCGAGCGAGCACATCAAGTGCTTTGAAACCGTTCGCTGCATCCATTTCGATCCAGTGCACTGACCAGCCGTCGAAGTCAGGATCGGACGAAAAGACAGAGACGACGTCGTCCATCCAGTCACGAATGACCGGAAAATAGGCGGACGCCGGGCGAACAACATACAAATGGCCGGGCATTGGGGAGCCTGACTCATCCTATTCGCCTTCAGCGTTCCCGCAACAAATCCGGGCGAATTACCGCCACCAGGTGTCGCGCCGGAATCGGCATCGAAAGCAGATCGTCGACGCTCAATCGATTCAATGCATCGAGCAATGCTGCGCGGAGATCGGTGGGAGCAGCAGTCGATGGTCTTTGTCCCCGCTGTTTTCTGTAGTCCTCGAAGAGGATCTCGGGTCGGACAGCATGTTGTTTGGCCCACGCCTCGACGTGTTGAACAACGTGTTCAGACCGTGCGCGATTCCATGCTCTTGTCGTCGAGAGGTCACGTTTGGTGGATAGCAGGAGTGGAAAAACACGGAACCAGTCCTGTTTAGCCAACGACTCATCGAGCTCACGATCAGCGGCAAGACCAACGGTCGAGACGAAGTCGCGAGCCCATTTTCGTTGCTCGTCTGCGGGAATTGGGTTGACAGGCTTCCAGTCGTCCGCTGGAGTCGGTGGTCCGTCTGGCGTGAGCCACGCTTCCGCGGTATGCACGTTTAGGAATCGCGGATTCGTGGGTGTCGATGCTACGAAGGCGTTCCAGACGGGTTTTTTCAAGGCTCGGTCAAACCCGAATGTGGCGGTGCGGGGTACGGGGGACGGCGTGGCCTCCGCTGCGAGCTCTCGGGAGGGCGCGTTCTCCGCGTCAGTTGTGAAAACGGTCAATCCCGATTTCGGATCGGTGACGAGGCGTAGCCGACCTTCACTTTCAAGCTTCCGAAGTACATCGGAGAGCTTGAGGAATCCGTACCTCTCCCAATCCAGGCCCGCGCGTGAGCAAACCGCGTTTCCCAGGAACGCTGCGTTCACGCCGGCGCCTGGTCGTTGGTGACTGTCGAACGAGAGAAACGACTGCGGAGAGGAACTCTGCTTGGTCCATGCGTGCACTCCAATGGGCGTAGCCACTTAGGACCAAAAGTCCTAAGGGCTACTGAATCCGTTGTGTATGCAGGACCCGAAACGGTGGGAATTCAGAAGCTTTCCTGTTTGGAGAGGTATCTGCGGACTACCTCATCAGGAAAGACCCATCAATCATCGACCTCCGTTCCCTCGTGAGGGCGCGCCCCAGAAACCTGAGGCAGGACTCCAATGGAGTCCCATTCACCTTTCACTCTCTCGAGCCACGAGGGACTTTCAGCTACAAAGAGTATCGGCCAGTCCCGGTCGATTCGTCAAGCGCAACAGCTCGTCTTCCGTAAACTGTTGAGCTGAAACGACTTGCCTTCTAGGCTATCGGACACCACTGCTTTTACCGCTCCTCAGGATAGCCTGACAGATAGGAGCGAAAACACAGGACAAGAGCGACGCAAAGGTGGCTGACGTTTCGACCGCGAATGTGATCCGGAATAGCCGACGTCTGATCGCGGCGAGTGGCACGTGACGTCAATACAATGTTTTGACGTCACAACTGCATGTTTGATATCATTACGGCAGCCATGAAAAGCAAAGCTGTCGCTCGCTCAAGTCGGCGCTCCGCTTCTACCCGAGCGAAGCGAGGGGGTGGGCGCAAGGCGACGACCTTCCGTCTCGATCCCCGCCTAGAGAAAGGGTTGGCGCTACTCGGCGAGGTGCGGCGAGTGCCGTTGAACCGACTCGTCAACGAAGCCGTAGGCGAGTACCTCGATACCCGCTCCGCGACCGTCGAGGCGGAACTCGAGGAGACGCTTCGTCGCGTCAAAGCCTACCGACACGCGGACGCGGACTTCGAATCGGCGATCTCCAAGTTCGCCGACGCCGAAGCCGAATCGGCCGCTCAGGACCCAGTGGAGGGTCAGACAACTCGCGCAAAGGGACCCGCCCAGCGGTTGGTGCGCGAGCTGATACGTGGCTGACTGGGACGCAGACAGCCCAAGACTTCGACAGAACCTCGTTGGCGTTCTTCGCGACGTCCGGGATCGCGCCGCTCGCAGAGAGGTCCCAGCCGTCGAGGACGCGCGGCGGTGGCAGGGTGACACGATGGCCGGTCTCAAGGTGCCCGACAAGAAATACGTCGGGCGCTTTCGCGGCGAGCCCGGCCTTGAGACGACGCGCGTCTGGGTCGGTGGGCACGAAGGCGCGCCGCCTGAGCGGGTCGCCTCGGAGCTCGCGGCTTTCGAACAGACCTTACAGAGAGCGGTGGCCGCGCTGGACGCGCGGTACCCACGCGCGGAGGCGCTCGACACCGACGGCCTCGCGGCTGTCATCGATCTGTGCGCATGGGCGCATGCCGAGTGGGTTCGAATCCATCCGTTCGCCAACGGAAACGGCCGGACGGCGCGCATCTGGGCTAACGCGTTGCTGATGCGATACGGCCTTCCGCCGGCGATCCGGCTGCGTCCTCGCCCTGACGGCGGCTACGGGGACGCTGGCGCGGCGGCGATGAACGGCGACTGGCGAGCCACAGTCGCCGTCTTTAGCCGGATGCTCGCCGAGTCGCTTGAGGAGTGACGCGGCTCCGCTGATTCAATGGCATTGACGTCGAAAATGGAAACATGAAAGCGACGGTGGACATCCCGAGCGATGAACTGCGCGACGCGATGCGCTTCACGAAGTCCAAGACAAAGCGTGAAGCCATCATAAAGGCGATCGCGCAGTTCAACGTCGGCATCGGACGGCGGAGTTGGTGAAATGCGCAGGCTCGCTCCGCACGTTCCCATCGAACGATGAAATCGAAGCGGTTGACGCCACTCGCGACCGGAGACTCAATTCCCGTCGTCAGTAGGAGGCGCAGCGATCACCGTTGATATTGAGAGGGGACGAGACACTCTCGAAGGACCGCGCCATTTCGGCCGCTGTTCGCGGATCAGCCCCGTTCTTGGATCCACATACAAACCATCGATAGGCCACTCCCCGTGGCCGTACTTCCGGTTGTTGCTGTACGCGAGACGGTCGGGACCGATGTAGCAGTCGGTCTCGATTTCCAGCATCACGTGGTCCCAGATGTGGCAGCCGCTGATGCTGCGTCGATCCAGCTTCTGCGACAGTTCGCTGTGCACCTTGTTCCAGGGCCTGCCGATGCAGGAGCGCAGATACCGCTTCAGCGGGTTGATCAGGTCGGAGAAGTCCTTCGCGTCCCAGCCGTACTGACGGCGACGCGCGATCGGCAGGCGGACAGGTTCATCGTAGTCAGCGTCGGGATCGTAGTGTCGGATCGGCAGTCCAGTTGTCTTCTTGCTCTTGTTTCCGTGCCCGCGACGTGGGCGCTCGGTCACCACTTTGGCCATGTCGTCACGCATGCGAAAGCTGCCTCCTGGCCAGCCGGCCAGAATAGCAGAATTCGGGGCGAGGCAACAGATCGTCAAGGATCTTCGGCATCTTGCACACCGTGTGGAACGGTGAGCCGTTGGGCTACGAACGCTGAGCGACGCGCAGGCAATCGACGGCTTACAAACGACCTCCTTCCCGAAACTGAAATAGCGACCATCGCCGACGATGATGTGATCGAGCACCTCGACGCCGATCAACCTGCCGGCGTCCACCAGCCGACGAGTCAACTGGTGGTCGTCAGGGCTGGGCGTCGGGTCGCCGCTCGGGTGATTGTGCGTCAGGATGATCGACGGCGGCGTTCGACAGAAGCGCTGCCTTGAAGACCTCGCGCGGGTGGACCAGCGTGGCGTCGAGCGTGCCGCGGCTCACCTCGTGATAGGCGATCACGCGATGCTTCGTGGAGAGGCACAGGATCGCGAATACTTCGCCCGGTTCGTCCTGCAGCAGCGCCGCAAGCGCAGCGGCCGAAGCGGCGGGAGTGCTGAGCGTGCGGCCGATCACGACCGGCTGACCCGTGGCGTCGGCTTTGACCGAATATCGAATCGTCAGCTCGCGTAAGGTGATGGTGTCCGTCTGCATTGCGCGTGTCCTCCATGTGTGCGGGTTGCGGTTCCTTCGCGACTGAGGAACCGCGGCCCGGCGCACGGGACACGAGCCGAGACGAGGCCTGGCCGAGACGGTGGCGGACTGCAGTGGCCGTGACACGCTCGCGTGGCGCGGCCGGCTTTGCCGGTTGACCACTGCATGCCACCGTCGTCCTTTGGCGGCCAGGATGAGTCGAGGGTGGGGACGGACGCCGTCCGCGATCGCAAGACACGAGCGCGCCGAGGCGAGCCACCGTTCGAACGCTGAACACGGGCACACCGAGTCCTCGGGCGCCACGGCATGTCGTCGACCTCGAGACGAACCGAAGGGGATGTCGCTCAGGTCACCGCGGCGTCAGCGCCGGATCGTCGTCCCACGCACGCGGGACGCCCCGCTGCGGCGCGTCTCGGCCACGCAACCACGAGGCATCGCGATGGCCAGCGATCCGTCCCGTCGGCGCATGCCGCACAATCGAAGTGTGCCGGAGCGCCCGAAGGCGCCCCGGCGGCTGAGGGTCGGTCACGCCGCCTGTTCGTACTCCGCGTAGGCGGAGAGGATCAGGTCGCGCACGGCGTCCTGTGCGTTCGTGTCGGCGACGGGCCGAAGCAGCGCGAAGCTGCGTCGCTCGCCGTTCACCGAGTACTGGCGAGCCGGGAACGTGACGTTGCGGCCGGCGCCGGTGCGCCGCTCCCAGATCCCGAAGCCGATCAGCTTCAGGCCGGCGAAGACGCCGTCGACGAAGTGGATCTCGGCGTCGGCCAGCTTTCCCGGAGGGTTGCCCTTGTCGTTGGGCGTGATCTTGACGGTGACGTTCTGCGTGGCGACTACGGATGCGTTCGGACTCATGATGTTCTCCTCGGAACCGCGTGTCTGTGGGTTCCTTCGTGCCCAGAGGAACCCCAACACGTGGTGAAGGAGAACGGAGCGTCGGGCGTCGTCGACGAGCTGCGACACCTATGGCGCCGGTGTGACAGCCGCACTGTGCTGGCACAGCCGCCTGAGCGGCTCCCGGTGCCGTGGCGTAGCGTCCGCACTGACGGCGGCGACGACGCGCGACGCGACATCCAACGAACGCAGGGGACGTCCTGCAGAACAGTGCGTGAACACCCCGACGACTCCAACTCGGAGGCTGGCGACGTGATGTGAGTTCGAGACGGTGATCTCGACCGTGATGAAGCGACGTGCATCGACGCGGGACTGCCGGCCGCAACCGTCAGATGCTCGTGATGAACTCGACGACGCGCGTCCCTGCTTCGGCTACAAGCCGCAGGACACGGACCGTCGCGGGAGCGGGTCAACTCCAGGAACAGCGTGGCGGGCCGATCTCGCTCGGCGGTCAGCGCCCGGTTGCCGTTGTTCCGGCCGACGTGAGGATGTGCTCGCGCGCCACGTCCCGCAGCGGACGCACGTGCCCTGATGCGATCGCCAGCCACTGGTGGCGCCGAAGCGAAGCGACCCAGTGAATGCTGCTGGGCGTTCGTACACGGCACGACCGCGCCTCCCCGACGCGCGTACGGCGACGGGCATGTGTTCAGGCGCCGGAGTGCTTGCAGCCCTGACTGCGCCCGCGACAACGGAAGAATGACGGGACGCCGGGCGCGCCCCGTCGGCGACGGGCTAGTCGGCCTTGCGAATGTTGACGCCGTGAACCGTGGCGTCGAGGCTTGCGAGCCAGCTTTCGGCCTCGTCGCGGATGGCCTGTTGGTCGTGCAGGTGCTCATCGGTGGAGGGGTCGACGGTGAAGATGACCAGGAGCGAGTAGGTGACGGGCTGGTTCGGGGTGGTCGTTGCTGTCGTAGCCATTTTGTCCTCCTGGGAACCGTGATGTGTGGTTCCTTCGCAACGGTTGAGGAACCCACCATCACCGGGCCGGGTAAGGACACGAGGACGGGACGCGGCGGCGAAGCGGCGGGCCTTTGGCATGGGCGTGACAGCACGCTGTTCCGCTGGCGCGGCTCTGCCGGACCGCCGCTGGTCGCGTTGCGACGCCGGCGCACGCCGTCCGAAAGTAGGCGAAGACAGCAGATCACCGGGACAACCTGGCGGGCATCGCGTTGAACGGGTCGGAAGCTGCCGGGGAATCGAGCGGGAGCACGTTACGGCGAGGCGGCGAGAAGTTGACGGATGAAGCGGGATGCATCGGCGCGGGACTGCCGACGCAACCGTCAGATGCTCGTGATGAACTCGACGACGCGCGCCCATGCGTCGGCCACGAGCAGCAGGGACCATGGACCGTCGCCGTAGCGCTTCAACTTCCTGAACAGCGTGGCGGGGCCGATCTCGAGCTGCTCGGCGGTCAGCGTGCGGTTGCCGTTGTTCCGCTCGAGTGCCGCGAGGATGTACTCGCGCTCCACGTCCCGCAGCGGACGTACGTGCTCTGACGCGATCACGAGCGACTGGTGGTGCCGCACCTCGTTCGGGAGATCAGCGACATCCACGAGTTCTCCAGTGGCGAGGACGCACGCGCGTTCCACCGCGTTTTCGAGTTCGCGGATGTTGCCGGGCCAGGGATAGCGGAGGATCTGCTCGAAGGCGTCCGGCGTGTAGCCCGTGATGGGCCGTCGCATCTGACCCGCGACACGGACGAGGATGCTGGCGGCGAGACCGCGCAGGTCCTCTGGTCGTTCTCGCAGTGGCGGTATCTCGAGCTGGACGACGTTGAGGCGGTAGAACAGATCGCGCCGGAAGCGCCGCTCCTTCACGTCCTGCGCGAGGTCACGGTTCGTCGCGGCGATTACGCGTGCGGTGACCTTCCGCTGACGGTTCTCACCGACTCGCCGAATCTCGTGCTCCTGGAGCGCGCGCAGCAGCTTTACCTGCAGCGGCAGCGGCACTTCGCCGACCTCGTCCAGGAGGAGCGTGCCCTTATCTGCGGCTTCGAACAGACCGGGGCGATCACTGATGGCGCCGGTGAACGCGCCGCGCACATGGCCGAATAGCTCGCTCTCGAACAGTGCGTCCGGCAACGCGCCGCAGTTGACGGGAACGAATGGGCCGTTCGAGCGCGGCGATGTGTCGTGGATGAATCGGGCGAGACGTTCCTTGCCTACGCCGCTTTCACCGATGATCAGAACGTTCGAATCGACTTCGGCGACGCGAGCAGCCACGCCGACGAGCCTTTCCATCGCGGGACTGTACACACCAAGACTGGATTCGCGGTCGGCGCCGTGCCGCTCGAAGCCAGGGCGTTGCATGTGCCACTCAGGTGGACTGGCCGACACCGTGCGGGGAGTGAGGCGGTGTCCGCTCGTCTCAGTGCGTTATTCGTCAAGACTGCTCTCGACACGACGGGGGGAGTGCGTCACGTCGTCTGTGCTGTTGGTTGAATCGCTGACAGCAAACTTGATTATGTTGAATCAGCGTGTTGTTTACAACGCTCCGCAGCATCTTTCAGCGCAAGTTGATAGAAATGTGGAGCGACGAATTCGTAATCGTGATCCGATTCGTACACCGGCGTGCGTCGAAACGCATGAGCTCAGACGCGACGAAAGCGTAACTGCCCCGTCGATATCGTCGTGCCGTTGCCGCGGAGTGGGTGGGCCTGATCGCCCATCCGCGTGAAGAGCGGTGAGGATCTCGGTCGCCGCATGCCGAATGGCTCCGAGGGCCGCCAGCAGTGTCGGCCTGACGCTGGTCGCGTTGCGACGTCGGCGCGTCCCGTCCGAAGGTAGGCGACGCATCATCGACGCGCCAGCTGGGCGCTGCCAACGGGATCGCTATCCGCCGACGCTGACGGCCTTCAGAATGACTGACGCGGCGCGTCAGTATTCGGCCGCGAGCATGACTGTCAGGACCCGCACGGTCTGGCGCGGGTCGCTCGGATCCTCGCTGCCGCAGGTGAGCGTCGGATCGTAGTAGTCGATCTTCCAGAAGATGGTCTGACCGGCATGATCGAACGATCCGAAATCGCGCTCCTGGTGCGGATCATTGTCGGGCGTGAATGCGTCGAACAATTCGACCTTTTCGCGAATCGCCGACTGATCGCCAGGCGGCAGGGCGCAGATGCCAGGCGTCTGAATTAGCCGGCCGGTGATGCCCATCGCCGTTCGGCAGAGATCGTTCAACGCTGCGATCTTGTTCGTGTCTCGAACTTCCATGATGTCTCTCCGTTGAGGTGTCTTCGCCATTGCTGGCCTCCTGTGGTTCCGCGACGTGCGGTTCCTTCGCCACCAGAGGAATCCCACTCGCGGAACCTGGGAGGCGGCGAGCCCGGACGGACCGACGAAGCCCGGCGCCCGTGTCGGTGGCGTGACAGCCTGAACTGAGGCTGGCGCGAGCCGTCAGGCGTCTACCGACGGCGCCGGGCTGGCCGCGAAAGCGGCGGCGGTCCATCCGGGCGAGCGAAGGCGAAGACTCACCGGAGAGACGACGGAAGGACTGGCCGAACGACCGAATCGTTATCCGCCGACGCTGACGGCCTTCAGAATGACTGACGCTGCGCGCTGGATGCGGTCCAACGAACCCGAGAGCGCCTCGCGGTCGCCACGGTAAAGCAAGATGTAGTCGCGTGATGCGTCAGACGTGTTGAGTCCGACTGCCCCACCGACGACGAAGGCCACGGCCTCCGCTTCGAGTTCGCGCGTGTCACGCGAGGCTGGTCGGTCGTCCGCTCGGTGCAACAGCTCGTGAGCGTGCTCGTGAACGAGAGTCGTGAATTCCATGGCGGGCGAGAGACCGTTGAGGAGCCGAATGCATCCGCCGCTTGACGTGCCAAGTGCGCCGCCAAGTTCGTCGGCGTACTCGATGGCAATGCCCTGTTCGAGGATCGCCGTTTTGAGCAAGGCTGTCCTTGCGCCGGGATCACCTGAGGCTTCGATAGGCGTCGGCAGGGGCTCGCCGTCGGTCTGGTCGACGTCGAACACGTACGCGGCGCGGAAGCCACGGACGGTTCGCGCGTTGTCGCCTTCGGACTCAGCCTCGCGTCGGCCGATGATCGGCGCCATGATCGCGATGCCCTTCTCGCCCTTCCGAACGAAGCGACCCATCGTGCGCCACGTCTGAAAGCCCGCGACGCGCGTCGCGGTCGGGCGCTGACTCGCGATGAGACAGACGTTGTGCCAGGAATACTTGTGGAACCGCGCCATGGTCTTGAGCAGCGCGGTGAGCTGGTCGCTGTGGCCTTCATCGAGAAGCGCCGCAAGCTTGTCGAGGGCGTCGGTCGTGATCTTCTTGAGTGCGTCGGCGGTCATGGTGTCCTCCATTGGACGGGTTGTCCGTGGTTCCTTCGCGACCTGAGGAACCCGACAACCCGTCTGGAGGACACACGGCTCGGCCATCGGCGCGCCGAACACCGCGGCGTCTCTCACCGGGCGTGCCAGCGATCTGTGCTGGCGCGACGCGAAGCGGCCGGTGAGCGCTGCGGTGTGATCGTGCGCGGCACGACGGCGTGCGCCGACGGCCGCTACCAACGCCGACGATGAAGTTCGCGCAACGCTTGCCGGAGGCCGGCGAAGCCGCCTGGCGCGGTCCGATCCGCTGGTGAAGATTGTGGTCAGGCAGCAACCGACTCTGACCGATTGACGACTTGTCTTGTTGGCTGAAGACTACTGGTATAGGCTCTCCGACGAGCCTTGAAATCAGCTATTGAGACAGTAGGCCGCTACATGGCAGAACCGTGGGTCTCCGTTGACGACGTTGCCAAACATCTTGGCGTCGTGAAGGATTGAGTTTTATCGCTGGATCGAACGGCGTGGGCTGCGGCTCGCCGAATCGGCCGCTTGTGGAAGTTCAGGCTGTCCGAGGTCGACGAATGGGTGCGGAGTGGCGGCACTGACCCCGTCGCCCCAACATCATCAAAGAAGGCCCACAAAAAGTGACTAGAAGTGGCGATTGACCTCGACCGCCTGCTGAAGTTGCGCCTTCGTCGCCCGATTCGGTGAATGGACCTTGCCAAGTGGTGGAACACGAAGGGCCAGCTCGGTCGTCTTGGCGCAGCAGCGCTCCGAAGGGGTTTCCCCGGACGCACCGTTTCGCGCAGGCGCGACCGTCTTCGCGGTTGCCGCGCACCGCTGCGCTGAGGTGTTCGATCCGCCTGGGAGCGTGACGCTGTGGCGGCTCCCGGAAAACGTCGAAGAAGAGTTCGACGCGCGGTGGGAACACTGGCTCGATAGCGCGCCGGACTGGGCTGCGTTCTTTCAGAAGGTTGAGGATCTACAAACCCCCGACCTAGTGGAGGCCCTCAGTGCGTTTTAAATCGTGAGCGACCGAGACGTCGAGAGGATGGTCAAACTCCGCCGGT
>CAVUTO010000009.1:0-275811 GCA_963744405.1 Vicinamibacterales bacterium | reverse complement strand
CGTCGTGCTCGATCGCATCCGTCCCACGTACCTGTTGCATCTGGCCTGGTACGTGGAACACGGCAGGTTCTGGACGGCTCCGCAGAACCTCGCGTGGGCTGCCCGCACGGGCACGCTCGTCCGGCAGTTCGCGGCAACTGGAGGACGCCGCATTGTCGGCGTCGGCACGTGCGCGGAGTACGGCGGAGCCGAGGGCACGTGCAGTGAGTCGGCGACGCCTGTAGTGCCGACCACCATCTACGGGCAGTCGAAGGCGGCGAGCTGGTTTCTCATGCAGGCCACCGCCGGCGTGGCCGGCATCGAGGCCGCCTGGGCCCGCGTGTTCAACCTCTTCGGTGCAGGCGAGGCGGAGGCGCGTCTCGTGCCGTCCATCGTTCGACCGCTGCTGGCGGGCGCGCCCGCCACTTGCCACGCCGGGGCACACGTCCGCGACCTCATCGACGTCGTGGATCTCGGCGATGCGCTGGCCGCGATCACGCTGTCCACGACGACCGGCGCGGTCAACGTCGGATCCGGAACGAGCGTGCAACTTGGCGATGTCGCCCGACGACTCGCGGCGCTCTGTGGGCGCGAGGACCTGCTCACGGTGGAGGAGGGACGGTCGACGCCTGACAACCCTCGCGTCCTCGTGCCACATCTGGATCGCCTGCAGCGGGAAGTCGGGTGGCACTCGCCCGCGACGCTCGACGCGCGGCTGGCGGAGGTGGTTGATTGGTGGCGGTCCGCCAATCCTGCTAAGGTGGCCGGTGGATGAGTGCGCACGCGACCCCAGTGGCCGTCCGGGCTCCCCGCCAGTCGAATCACGCCGTCAACCCGCTGCGGATGCTCTCTGTGCTGTTCGCGCAGCGGCACCTGATCTTTGCGCTGACGCGCCGTGATCTGGCAGAAAGGTTCCGAGGCACTCTGCTCGGCGTCCTTTGGTTCGGCCTGGGGCCGGCCATCCTGGTCGGCGTCTACACGCTCACCTTCAGCGTCGTGTTCAAAGCGCGCGTACCGTATGCGACCGTCCCGACCGATGGTCACGGCCTGTTCGGTGTGTTCCTATTCGCGGGCCTCGTGCCGTTCACGATATTCTCGGACGTCGTCGCACGGTCGCCCGGCCTCGTGACCTCGCGGGCCAACTACGTGACCAAGGTCGTGTTCCCGCTCGAGGTGCTCAGCGCGGTTGCGGTGTTGTCGGCGCTGAGCGGTGGCGTGCTCTCGTCGCTGATCCTGCTGGTGGCGCTGGCGATTGCGACCGGGAGCATGCCCCTCGCGGCACTGGCGTACGTGCCGTGCCTGCTGCTGATGGTGCCGCTGCTCGTCGGCGTGTCGTGGATGCTCGCGGCGCTCGGGACCTACGTGCGCGACCTCGGCCAGATCACGCCACTACTGCTGACCGTGTGCCTGTTCGTCAGCCCGATCTTCACCCCCATTGACCGTTTTCCGCAGCAGGCGCAAGCCTGGCTGCGCCTCAACCCGGTGGCCGTGCCGGTCGACACCGCACAGCGGCTGCTCTTTGTGGGAGCGCTGCCGTCAGCCGGGACGGTCGCGGCATATCTCGGCGCCGGTCTCGCGGTGATGGCGCTCGGGTGGATGCTGTTCCAGGCGTTGCGGAAGGGTTTCGCCGATGTCCTCTGACGCGCAGCCACCCGCGTTGGCCGACGACCTGGCAATCGTTGCGGAGGACGTCGGCAAGGTCTACCAGATTTACGAGCGTCCGGGCGACCGGCTGCGCGAGTTCCTGGCCGCTCGCATCCGCACTTACCATCGCAAGTTCTGGGCCCTGCGCAACGTGTCGTTCGAGGTGCGCCGCGGCGAGACGGTCGGCTTTCTCGGCCGCAACGGCGCCGGCAAGTCGACGCTGCTGCAGATCGTCGCTGGGACGCTGCCGCCGACCGAGGGGCAAGTGGTCGTCCGAGGCCGGCTATCGGCACTGCTCGAACTCGGGACCGGATTCAACCCGGAGTTCACGGGGCGCGAGAACGTGTTGCTCTACTCGCGGATCCTCGGACTGAGCGATGCCGAGATCGCCGAGCGCTACGACCGCATCCTGACGTTTGCCGACATCGGCGATTTCCTCGAGGTACCGGTGAAGGCGTACTCGTCGGGCATGCTGGTGCGTCTCGCGTTCGCCACCGCGATCAACATCGATCCGCAAGTACTCATCGTCGACGAAGCGCTGGCGGTCGGCGACGCGAGGTTCATGGCGCGCTGCATGACTCAGTTGCGCCGGATGCAGGACGATGGAGTGTCGATGCTGTTCGTGGGCCACGACACCGACGCGGTGATGCGGCTCTGCTCGCAGGCCTATGTGTTGCACGACGGCCACGTGGTGCAACAGGGGCAGCCGGCGCACACTGTGAGCTGGTACCTTGCCTTCGCTTCGACCGGCTACGACATGGCGCGCATGCATGCGTTCGACGAGTCGGCGTCGCTTGCCGACGTGACTGCGGCGGCGCAGGAGCCGGCGTCGCCGGTGCCGCAAGCGGAGGCCGACGCGGCCATGGCGGCAGCGAGCGACGAGTTACCCGAGTTCCAGTTGTTCCGCTTCGGCGACGGCACCGCCCGGATCGTCGGGTGCGAAGTGCGCAACGAGCGCGGCGAGCGGACGGCGCATGTGCCGATACACGCCGTCGCTCGTCTGCATGTCACCTGCGAGTTTCTGCAGGACCAACCGCAGCACCTCGTCGGCTTCTACATCAAGGATCGCCTCAACCTGCACGTGATCGGCATTAACACCCACCAGGAGCGCGTGCCCGAGCGTCCGGTGCGCAGGGGCGACGTGCTCACGTACGTGTTCGAGTTCAACGTCGAGCTCAAGCCGGGCTACTACTCGGTCAGTCCGTCAATCGCATACAACCAACTCGAGCACCGCTGGATGGACTATGTCGAGAACATGCTGATCGTCCACGTGCACGATCCGGTGCCCGGCCGCATGGTGTTCGGGGTGTGCCTGCCGAGCACGCGCCGGGTTACGGTGCACGCGAGCGAAGCGCCGCGGAGCACTGACCTTGCCGGCGCGGCGGAGGCCTGAGTTGGCCGGCATGACAATTTCATCGCTCCAGCCGGACCTTGCCCAGCGCTATCGCCTGATCGGCGCCATTCTCGCGAAATTGCGCCCGGCTTCGCCCGATGGCCGCCTGCGCCTGCTCGATCTCGGGGCTGGTGCCGAGTCGCTGGTGGAAGCAGTGATGCCGCCCTGGTGTGAACTGCACCGGGCCGACGTCGACACGTTCGGCCGTGACGACATCACGCGGCTAGTACCGGGCGAGCCGCTGCCATTCGCCGATGCGGCATTCGACGTGGTGCTGGCGCTCGAGGTGCTCGAGCACGTGCCGTTGCCGGACCGCCCGCTGTTCCTCGACGAATGCCTGCGCGTGTCGTCGCGCACGGTAATCCTTTCGACACCGCTCGGCACCAGCGCAACGCGTCACATGGAGGATGTCTTCCGCCGGGTTGCCGAACACGTCAGTGGCAAGACCATTCCGTTCCTCGAGGAGCACGCCGAGTACGGGTTGCCCGACCCGGAGCTGACTGCCTCGGCGCTGACACGCCGCGGTGCGCAAGTCGTGACGCTGGACAACGCGCCGGCGGCCGAGTGGTTGCTCGCGAACCTCGTCGACTACTTCTATGCCGCTCGCTTCGGAGAGGGCGAGGAGAAATCGGCACAGAACGTTGCGCAGAATCGCGTGCTGCCGACCTCGCGCGTCGGGACCGCGCATTACCGGCGGGTTTACTGCGCCTCTCGTGACACCGCCGATCTGGTGGCGTTGCGCAACCTGCAGGAACGGCAGGCGACCGAGGCGCCCGCGCTCACGCCAGAGACGCTGGCCGAGTTTGCCGTCGAGCGCCTCACGTCCGTGGTGCGTGATCTCGAGACTCGCCACGCGCAGCAACTCGAGGTCAAGGACACCCGGGTCGCGCAGCTCGAGCAGCACGTGGCCGGCCTCCTCGAGGCGCTGGCCGGGCTTCGCAGTGGACTCGAGCTCCAGCGGCAGCACATCGGCAAGTTGGAGTCGTCGCTCAACATTCAGATCGAGGCCACCACTGGCGCCGAGACCGAAGCACTGCGGGCAGGTCTTCGCGCCGAAGCGATGGAGGCGGAGCGTGACCAGCGCGCCGCCGCGGAGGCCGAGCGCCTCCGGCTGCTATTGCTAACGCTCGAGGCCGCCGCAGCCGACGAGCAACGTCAGCGCGACCATCTCGAGCGACAACTCGCGCGCGCGAACCTGCAACTGCTGCGAACGGAACAGGAACTCACGGCGGTGCGCCTGTCGACCACTTGGCGCGCCACGGCGCCACTCAGGCGCGGCGCATCCTACGCCCGCACCTTGAGCGTGAAGGCTGCGGTACAGTGGCGACGCTTCCGACAGCGGGGCAAGCCCGTGGGGGCGTGGGCGACCGGCTTGTCCAGGCACATCCTGACGGCCAGTGGGCTGTTCGACCCCGCCTGGTACCTGTCGACTTACCAGGACGTCGCCGCCGCCGGGTTCGATCCCCTCGATCATTTCCTGTCGAGCGGCACGAGCGAGGGGCGACGGCCCACGCCGCTTTTCGACACGGCGTACTATGTGAGTCGCTATCCGGACGTCGGCGCGTCCGGCCTCAATCCGCTTGTGCATTACGTGCTGTATGGCTGGCGCGAGGGCCATTGGGTGAACCCCGCGTTCGACTCCGGATACTACTTGCTCGCTTATCCAGACGTTGCCGCCTCGCACCTCACGCCGCTCGCTCACTACATCCGCTTCGGGGCGGCCGAGGGCCGACAGCCGAGCGCGGAGTTCAATCCGGCCTACTACCTCGAGACCAACCCGGACGTGCGCGATTCGGGACTCAGTCCGCTCGAGCATTACGTGCTGACCGGAGTGCACGAGGGACGCTTCCGTCAACGGGGCAAGCCCGTTGGGGCGTGGGCGACCGGCTTGTCCAGGCACATCCTGACGGCCAGTGGGCTGTTCGACCCCGCCTGGTACCTGTCGACTTACCAGGACGTCGCCGCCGCCGGGTTCGATCCCCTCGATCATTTCCTGTCGAGCGGCACGAGCGAGGGGCGACGGCCCACGCCGCTTTTCGACACGGCGTACTATGTGAGTCGCTATCCGGACGTCGGCGCGTCCGGCCTCAATCCGCTTGTGCATTACGTGCTGTATGGCTGGCGCGAGGGCCATTGGGTGAACCCCGCGTTCGACTCCGGATACTACTTGCTCGCTTATCCAGACGTTGCCGCCTCGCACCTCACGCCGCTCGCTCACTACATCCGCTTCGGGGCGGCCGAGGGCCGACAGCCGAGCGCGGAGTTCGATCCGGCCTACTACCTCGAGACCAACCCGGACGTGCGCGATTCGGGACTCAGTCCGCTCGAGCATTACGTGCTGACCGGAGCGCACGAGGGACGCGTGCCCCGCAAGATGTCGGTGGCGCAAGTGGCTCCGGCGAGAAGCGGCACCGCCACACTCAACGTTGACGGTTACGTGCCGCCGCCGGGCCTGCTGCCCTGGTTTAACCCGTTGAACACGGTGCTGGACCCGACTCTCGCCGCGACACCGCGCCTGAATGTCCTGGTGCCGGGTCTTGGGATGCGCCATATGTCGGGCGGTCCCAACACCGTGCTGGCGTTCGTCTGCCGGCTGACCGCAAGGGGCATCCCGATGAGACTCGTGAGTACCGACGCTCCGGTGGACGACGATCCGGCGCCGTTCTGGGCCCACCTCACGGCGCTCGCCGGAGGCACGCTGCCGCCCGGCATGGAACTCGTGGACGCCCATGATCGGTCGAGCCCCTGGCGCTTCGGCGAGCACGACTTATTCCTCGCGACCGCGTGGTGGACGGCGCAGCAGGCCCGTTATGCGGTGCGTCACACGCGGTCGCGCCGGTTCCTCTACTTCATTCAGGACTATGAGCCTCTGCTACACGCGGCCTCTACGTCGCAGGCGCTGGCAGAAGAGACGTACGGGCTCGACTACGTGCCCATCGTCAACACTCAGCTGCTCGCCGACTTCCTCGCAGAGCGCGGCATTGGTCGCTTCGCCGACCCGCCGTTCGCGCAACAGGCGATCGTCTTCGAGCCGGCGCTGGACCGCACTCTGTTCCACCCGGTGGAGCGGCGGAAACAGCCGAAGCGCCGACTGTTGTTCTACGCCCGTCCGACCAACGGGCTGCGCAATCTGTTCGAGATGGGCGTCGCGGCACTGCAGCAGGCCGTGGCTCAGGGGGTGATGCCCGCCGACCAGTGGGATTTCATCGGCATGGGAGAGACGTTCCCCGCGACAGACCTCGGTCATGGCGCAGTGCTGCAGCCGGCTCCGTGGCTTGGCCTGCCAGGATACGCTCAGCAGATGCGCGAGAGCGACGTCCTGCTGTCGTTGATGCTCTCGCCGCATCCCAGCTATCCGCCGCTCGAGATGGCTGCCTGTGATGGCATCGCTGTGACGACGGTGTTCGCCAACAAGGACGCGGCGCGGCTGGCCCAGATCTCGTCGCGCATCATCGGCGTGCCGGCCACGATTGACGGGCTCGTGTCTGGCCTGATGCGTGCGGTCACGCGTCCGCCAGCCCGGGATCGCGACGTCCAACTGCCGGCGTCGTGGGACGAGGCGTTCGCCGCGGTGGTGCCATGCGCTGCGGCAGCCGTACACCGGCTCCTCGGGCTGCCGCTCATCGAGGGGGTCGATGGCAGGGCGACACTCTTCCCCGGGTATCACTGGCCAGACCACGTCTACGATCTTCAGCGCCTCGACGCGCTTGCGCGGCGTCGCCACCAGTACGCGGCGCCTAGTGCGCCTCTCCTGTTCTCGCTGGTGACGACGGTGTGGAACACGCCGCCCGAGTACCTCGAGGCGTGCATCGTATCGGTGCTACAGCAGGACGCCGGCGATCTCTTCGAATGGGTGCTGCTCGACAACGGATCGACCCGCGAGGACACCCGCGAGGTGATGGCCCGGTACGCCGCCGACCCGCGCGTCCACCTGACCCGGGTGGTCACAAACCTCGGCATCATCGGTGGCCTGCGCGCGTGCCTGGCGACGGCGCGCGGCCAATACTTCGTACCGGTCGACTCCGACGACCTGCTCACGCCCGACTGCCTGCGGGTGCTTGGCAGTGTCTTGGCGTCACACGGCTACCCGCCGCTCGCCTACACCGATGAGGACAAGATCGATGAGCGGGGCCTGCGCGACCCGTATCACAAGCCGGCGTGGGATCCCGTACTGTTCGCGCATTCCTGCTACACAGCGCACGTCTGCGCAATTGACCGTGAGCGCGCACTCGTCGTGGGCTCGTACACCGACCCGGCCACCGAGGGCAGCCACGACTGGGACTCGTTCGTGCGGTTCTTTGCGCACGGTCTCACGCCGACGCATGTGCCAGAGGTCTTGTACACGTGGCGCATGCACGCTGCGTCGACATCGGGCAACATCCATGCGAAGCCGTACGTGTTCGACTCGCAGCGCCGTGTGCTCGAGAAATTCGTGGAGGCGGCCCGGCCAGCCGTGCCGTGCGCTGTGGTGCCGAGCGCGTTGTTCCCCGGTACGCCTGATTGGCGCCTCCTCACCGATCGCGAGCCGCGAGTTCTGACGGCCGTGTTTGGTCCGCTGGCAGCGCCCGAACCGTGCGTTGCAAGTACCGCGCTCCGTTCGACGCGGAACGTGAGCACACTCGACGAACTGGCCAGGGTCGCCCGCGACGCGGCCGACGAAGGCAGCCTGCTCCATATGGTCTGCCGGGGTGTGGACGTCGACGAGGAGACATGGGCCCGAGAAGCCGCGTCATTGTTCGCCCTGTTTTCCGATTGTGCCATCATCGGCGGCCCGCTCCTTCACAAGGGGCGCGTGATCGACGGCGCCAGGATCGCCGGCGTCGGTCGAGGCCTTGACGCGGTTGACGCCGGTCGTGACGCACACGACCCGGGCTACTTCGCGCAGGCGTGGAAACCCCACACGGTTGACGCCGTCCCGGCCGGACATCTCGTCGTGGAGCCATCCTTCCTGCTTGAGGTGATCGGGCAGTTGCCGCCGACGCTCCTCGATGTGCCGTCGCGCGTCGGACCGTGGCTCTCGGTGGCCGCACGCGTCCGGGGACGCCGCGTGGTGTACTCGCCCTACTTGCGCGCAGCCCTGATCTCGGGGGCACTCGAGCAGACATGGGACGCGAGCGACCTCGGCGCCGTGCACGCACTTGGGGACCGGCTCGGCGACCGCGCCTTGTGGTCACCACACCTGTCGTTCTCGATGCTCGGAGGGCTCGTTTCACGCGATCCGGACGTTGAACCGCGCGCGCTCGCTGCCCCTGACCTGTTCGTCGAGTCGTATTCGGCATGGCTGGAGGCCGACCGGCTGGCGCGTCGCCTCACGCGGCCCCGATGGCAGGGGCCCCGTCCCACAGTAGCCATTCTGACCAGCGTCTGGCTCCGCACATCGGCCGGTCTCTTCGCCGAAACGGTCGACTGCGTGTTGAAGCAGACGTCACCGCCCGACGAGTGGATCATCCTGCGCAACGGCCCGGTGGGCGACGACGTCGCTGTCGAGATCGCTCGCGCTGCGATTGCACCGTTCGTTCGCGTGATCGATGTGGTTGACAACCTCGGCATCATCGGTGCCATGCGGGTGTGCCTGACGGCAGCCAGGACGGACTACGTCCTGCCGCTCGATGCTGACGACCTGCTCGAGGATGATGCGCTGGAGATCCTTGTGACATGGGCCGCTGCCGAGAATGCCGACCTCGCATTTTCGGACGAGGACCATCTCGCTAACGGCGCACTCGACCATCCATTCCTGCGTCCTGACTTCGACCCCGTGCTCCACACGGAGTCCGCCTACATCTGGCACGCGTGTGTTGTGCGCCGGGAGCGAGCCGTGTCGGTCGGCGCCTACGAGGACGCCGGCGCGGAGTACTGCCACGACTGGGACACGCTCCTCCGGATCGCTTCCGAGGGTGGCCGCATCATCCACGTGCCTCATCTTCTATACCATTGGCGTACGCATGCGTCCTCGCACAGCAACTGCGGTCAGCAGCATCCGGGTACGCTGGCGTCAACGCGCCATGTGCTCGAGCAGACAATTGCCAGGACGTCGAGCCCGGACCGCTATCGTGTGGCGACGTTTCCGCACGATCGAGGCTTGCAGGAGTTCTTCATCGAGCGCATTCCTACCGGGCGCGCCGCTGGTCTGTTCGTCCGTGTCGCTTGCACGGACATGCCCGCTGATGACACGCTCGCACCGGACGTGCCGGTCTCGATCATCACGATCCAGGGCGGTGATGCGTTTGCGGCTTCGTTGGGCGCGGCGGTCGCGGATCTTCCTGATGACGCGATCGTCCATCTGGCCGCCGCCGACATCGCCGGGATTGGTTCGGCAGGCTTCTGGGATGCGGTGAAGCTGTTCGAACTTCATTCTTCAGTGGAGGTGGTCGGCGGGCGCGTTCTCGCTCCCTCCCGCATCGTGATCGAGGCGGGGCGTGTCTGCATCGATCAGGGCGCATGGGTGGATCCATTTGCGGGACGCCTTGCAACTGATCCGGGCCCGTTTGCCCTGGCGCTGAAGTCGCACCGCATCGACAGGCCGGCCGCCGGACTGATGGCCGTGCGAGTGTCGCTGCTCCGCGACCTGATCAAGGGAACCGACATTGCTAGCTTGGACGATCTTGCGGACGCCTGTGCCGCCGCCTGTTTCGTCCGTCAGACCGTGATCGCATACACGCCGCTCCTCGAAGGAACCAGACCTCAGCCCCTAACGGTGCGCCCGCGGCCGCTCGCCGACACGAGGCGGCTGCGGGCCTGGGCTACCGGGCTCGGCTGCGTGAATCCTTTGCCCGTACGGCATGGCGCTGCAGCGCTGACCGTGTATCGCATGAGGCGAAACCTTTCGTGACGCCAGGCGTAAAGGCCGCAATCGTCGGAATCTGGAGACTGCAGCAATGATCGAACTCGGAGTTGCGCGCGAGCCGCATCATGGTGACGACCCGGTCCTGGTGGGTCGGTTGATCGATGCATTCCTGCGCGCTGAACCGCAGGCGACCAACGCCGACGACTCAATCACAGCTGCCCAGTCTTCAGCTCCCGTGCGCGCGACACAACTTGGCAAAGCACGATTCGATCGCGTGAGGAAACGGCAAGACTCGCGCGGCTGATCTCGCTCCCCGTACGACGCCACGATGACCGGTATCATCGCGGGGCACCGCCGGCTAATTGATCCCGGAACAGGTGAGAGGCGAGCAGGTCGATCCACGTATCGACCGCTACGACCGAATCCTGACGGTTGCCGAAATCGGCGACTTCCTCGACGTCCCGGTGAAGGCCTACTCATGGGGCATGCTGGTGCGCCTCGCGTTCGCTACCGATTAACATCAATCCGCAATGAGTCATCGTCGATTGTGCACGTGGTCGTCTTCGTCGCCGGAATCTCGCTGTCGGGCTTCGCTGCTGCGCAGTGGTCCGGTAGTCAGGCCTCCAATCCATCTACACGCGAGAGCGTCTTTGCGGCTTGCGGCCGACGAACTCAAATCCCGCAGCCGTCACCTCCTGTGAAGATTGGCTGAGCCGATAGAAGTTGTCCCAAAGGGGTCCGGTGCGCTTCGAAGGGTCACGCCACATCTCGGCAAGTTGACCGAAGCGAGCCGCGGAAAACGCCTCTGCTGATTGGCTGGAGACGTCTGACCGCAATGCTGCTTCCGCTTCAGATGCCAGCCACGCCAGGGAGTCGTTCGGGCAGAAATTGTCCGAGACGTGCAACACCTCTGTATCGAATGCCTTGAGCCATTCCTCCAACCCGTAGCGTGTGCAATTGAAGAAATGCCAGGGTCGTTCGTGAAGCGGCTGAGTGAAAGCCGTCCTTAACAAAATGCTACCACCCGGCTTCAGGATGCGGTGCAGCTCTGTCGCCACCTTTGCAGGATCCCGGTAGTGTTCGAACGCGTTCATGACGACCACCGCCTCGAAGGTCTCATCATCAAAAGGCAATTGGTGAGCATCACCAACGATATCGGTGTGCCGAAAGATGGCGTACTCCACTTCGACAACGTGCTCGAACTTTTGGGCCGTGCCCCCGGCGCTGAGATTGAGCACGAGCCCGCTCGCGTCACGAATCAACTCGGTCGCGTTGTCGGGCAAATGGTTGCTCAGGTGATCGATACTTCGAATCTCCGGGCTGGACAACTGTGGGGACAACACCGGCCGACCGTTGACGATGGGCCAGCGTCGCCGTCCGTCTACGCTGGCCAGTGCACTGGCCGCTTCATCGAGCGTGAGTTTCTGCTTCGTTTCCGGACAGCGCAACAGCGGCAGTAACTTCCGCAACCGCCTGAACTCGGGGCGCTCGCTCACACGGACAGCTTGCGTTGCCGTTGGAGAAGCTGCTCCCGTGCCACGAGCGAGACCCAGGGATGGCGCGTTGTGAAGTCCTCAACCAGCAGACGGTGATTCACGGGGACCATGGTGTGAGTTTGCAACATCGACGTTCCGTGGACCCGATAGAGAGCGAGAACATCGGAGTGCCAGGTCCCTGCTAGGCCATGTTCGGCAAGCCGGCACCAGAAATCGTAGTCTTCCCAGCCAGCAACCTGCATGTGATGGTAGCCGCCGATCGTGGCCCAGGCTTCTTTCGACACAAGCGCCATGGCATCGATATAGTTACCGTCAACGAATCGCTGCGCATCGTACCCGACCGCGCTGACCAGCCCGTCCCCATCGCCAAAGCGACGAATCGTGCTGTAAGCGAACGCCGCTCCAGACATGCGTATCGTGTTCAGCAGGATCTCGCAACACTGCGGCAACAGTTTGTTGTCCGGATCCAGAGGCAGCACATAAGGCGTGTCCGACGCGTCGAACCCGGAGTTTCGAGACATCGCCAGCCCGTAATTGGACCGGTTCTTCAACACGCATATACGGTTGAACCGCCCTGCGTTCTTTTCGGCCCAGTCTGTGGCAACGCTCAGGGAGCGATCGAGGGAACAGTCGTCTACAACCACCAGATCGAGAGCCCGCAGCGTCTGGTCGCGCACCGAATCGAGCGCTTCTATCACATAGTTTTCATAGTTGTAGAGCGGTATCACAACTGTCACATCGGCGATGCCCAACCTGTCCCGCTCGAGGACTGTCTCGTACGGGCGGACCGCAGGCAGCCGCGAACCCCTCTTGCCGGACAGCTGCGAATTAAGAGCGAAGGCGTGCGCCGCAGCGATGCCGCCGCGCAATTGCGCGACGACCCGTCCGAATTGCGTCCTGCGTGCCGTGCAGCCGAAACGTGACAGGACCTCGTTGTAAGCCTCTCGGCCGACGCGGCCCCGAAGTTCCGGATCTTCGATCAATCTCTTGCCGTATGCGTACCAGTCGTCCGTGTTGGCCGCAAGAAAGCCGGTTTTGCCGTGCTCGATCGCACGACGGTATGGACCGGTAGGAGACGCGATCGTCGGCACGTCAACGAGTGCCGCCTCAAAAAACTTCAACTCGCTCTTCGCTTCACAGTACGGATTGCCGAACTCCAGAGGCGCCAGGTTGATGTCGAATCGGGCGATTTCTTCCGGCAGTTCGCTCAGCGGTCTGAGCGACCGCCATTCGATTTGGTCGGCGAGTGTGAGGAGCGCAGGAAACTCTTCGAGATCGATGAACGGACGCGCACCATCCGGGCTTCGATACAGCACAAGGCGGCAGTACGGATACTCCTTAAGCAGCTGAGCGATCGCCTCGATAGCGACCCCGAGATCACGCTGGTGGGTCCGAGTACCACCCGCGTAGCCGAGCCGGATCAACTTGTCCCGTCGCTGCTGCCGCCACCGTCGTGCAGCAAGCCGCGAAACATTGTGGGTCGCGTCATCGAACCCGTTGGGCAAAACGTGTACGACTTTGCCTGCCCTCCGCATGTGCAGAGCGAGTTCATCGGTAGCCGCGAAACAAACGTCCGATGCAAGCATCGTCTCCCGTACAGGCCGCGTAATGCTGGCGGACTGATTCCTCGGTCAGAGACTGTGAGCGTATCCCGTCGATGATCTCGACCTGTGCCAGGTCAGGGTCAACCATCAGGTCGTCGATATCGAACACAACCCTCTTCCCATGTGCCCGCATCTGCACGACGGCGGCGCCGACATGCTCGCTCCATGACATGCGCCAAATGACAAGCACGTCCGCGCCCCACAATTCGTTCAGTCGGTGCGGCAGTTCATCTCCGCGCATCCAGACGACGGTGCAGCCATTCGCGGCGGCGGCCGCCGCGTATCGTTCAACGCGGTACTGATGCCCGGGGGTGTCCGGCTCTCCTGAGACGTACACAATGGAGAGACCGCCTGTGGCAGGCAAGAGTGACGGCGCTACTCTTGGCTCGACGCTGAGACTGCTCCCCAATGCGTCGATGTCCGAGCTGATGTGCAGACTGAATGTGTTCCCGTCATCAGGGCCCGCCGCCTCCGGTCGCTGACGGACCCGCTCCCGAATGGCACGGATCCGTCGAGGCGTTGCCCACGGAGTGAGCACCCAGTAAATCGCCCTCAGGCCCCGTCGTAGGGCCGGCTTGAGAGACGACGGGAACTTGCTGGCGGCGATTCGTAGCGGTGCCGATGCGCGCCAGATGGTCGAATCGACGATCGCCTGGATTTCACGTCGTAGCGAGGCGATCTCCGATTCGTACCTGCGTTGGTCGACCTGCAATTGCTGGGTAGCCGACAACACCTTCGCCGTGGCCTCAGCGACAATACGCTCCGCCTCAGCACGGTCCCGCGCATGCGCCTCCGCCTCCGCGAGGCGCCTCTTGGCGGCGGCAATCTCAGACTCCGCCTCGGCGCGAGCCTGTGCTTCCGCCTCCGCGATCCGCGTCTTAGCGTCGATCTCCGCGGCCCGGACCTGCGCCAACGTATCGGCCATCCTTCGCTCGACGTCGGCAACGGATCGCTGCGCTTGCTGTTCTCTCTCCTGACCCACACGGTTGAGCCACTCCACGGACCAGCGTGCGCCCAGATATTCAAACCGTTCGCGAAATCGGCTGATATCACTGGAGCGAGTCAGCGAACAGAGGCGCGAGATTTGTGGTGGAACCGCATCACCCACAGAAAGCACTCCAAGGCCGCTGCCGTGCAGAAATTCAAAACTTGGAAACCGTTTTGATGCCTCCTCAAAAAAGCGAGAGACGCCGAAGTCGCGTTCACGCACGCTCGTGTCATGGAAGAGGACTACACCGCGATCCGAGAGCTTCGGGTACCACGTTTCGAAGTCATGTCGAACCACGTCGTAGGTGTGGTAACCATCGATATGCAACAGGTCGATTGAGCCATCCATGAAATGAGACACCGCGTCGTCGAAGGTCGACCGAATCAGGGCGGAAAAGCCAGCGTAGTGTTTATCGTGGAAACTGAGAAAGTTCTGGTAGACGTCCTCGCCATAAAACTGTGAGTGCGGATCCCCGAGCCATGTGTCGACTGCGTAACAGCGAGTCTCGGTCCGACTACGCGTGACGGCTTCGCAAAATGCAGCGTATGAAACACCAGTGTGCGTGCCAAGTTCGACCAGCAGTCGGGGTCGACAAGCGGCCACGATCCAGAACGCGAATGGCACGTGGGGCCACCAAGCACTCGCCCCATCGAGCCGCTCCGGTAGGAAGAACAGCGGATCGAGTTCTGGAGACACGAGCGAATCGACGTTGAGAACGTCAGCCGCCATTTGAGATTTGGTTGTTTCCGGCATAGCTCTTTGGGATTCCTTTGCCAAACCTTAACATGTGGGTTGCGTGACCATAGTGGAATCATACGGTTCGGGCGCCCTCCCTCGTGGCGAAACGCTCTAGCAGTGAACTGTTTCAGATCCGCAGCGGTTGGTGGCGGCGGAGCTGCATGATGTAATCCAACTGCTTCGGATGCGCCTCGAAGTACAGCGCCGTGAAGACTCCTGCAGCGATGGCTCGCATGCCGGGAAACGTCAGCGACGTGCCGCGCGTGTGCCGGCGCTCCCGCTGGAGAAACGCATACGCGATCGCCGTCAGCACGACATGCCGATGCCAGCCCGGATACGAGCGGCCTTCGAAGTGGTCGAACCCGAGTTCGTCTTTGAGCTCCTGGTATTGCTGCTCGATCGCCCATCGCTGATGCGCGAGCCAGACCAATCGCTTCAGCGCGCGTCGCCGCCGGCAGATTGATGAAGAAATACTTGATGCGACTGTGGCGGTGCCGACCGGTCGTTGCAGCAACAGCCACACCTCGGGCGCCAGATGGCCCTTGCGCCAGTCGTGGGCCGGCGTCACTCGCAGGGCCACGAAATCGACCCGCCACCGGGTCGGTTCCTCCTCGTTCTGCCAACTCACGCGCCGCCAGGCTCGCGCCGGCAAGGTCACCGCCACCTCGCGCACCGCGATTGGGATGCGCGGCGTCGAGCAGTCGAACTGCGCGTCGGCGGTCGGCCGCGGCGCCGGGCCAACTCGGCGGCGACATGCGCGGCGTGCCGACAAAGACCGTCAGATGCGACGAGATCCCCAGGGCGTATGGCAGATTCCGCCGATGCAGCGCTTCGCGAAACACCGTGACGTCGCCATAGGCGGCGTCGGCGAGTACGGCCGTCAACGTCAACCCCGCGGCCCGCGCGCGGCGGACCAACGTCAACGCCAAGCGCCATTTTTCTTGAAAGCAGATCGTCGGTGGCACGTGGACGCGCTCGCGCGGGTGCGATCGCGAGTCCATTCTTTCGGCAGATACAGCGTGGCACCCAGCATCCAGGCGCGCCCCTTCGCCCACAACAAGGCCGTCGTCGCCACTTGGCAATTGGCGATCTTGCCCAGCGCGCCACAGTACTGCCGCGCCACGCCGACCGAGTGCTTGCCCTGCTTCGGAAAACTCGTATCGTCGATCACGAGCATCCCTTCGCGCACGGGCAGCAACTCCAGCAGTCGGCTCCACACCGGCTGCCAGTCCCACGTCGCATGCGTGATGAAATGCTGGAAGGTTTGATAGTGGCCGGGATCGGTGACCCGCGCCAGCATCGCCTGCATCGACTTGCGCGCGCTGTCGCCCAGCAAGCTTTGCAGATATCGGCGCAGCGAGACGTGCTGCAGGCGGGAACTGAAGCAGCCCTTGAACGGCTCGAGATACCGCAGGAGCCGGTGCACGCGCGGCCAGGCGCTCTGATCGAGCACTGGCGCTCAGCGTACCGAACTTCGCGAATTCGTACAATGTCCTCAATTCAGATCACTCGCGGATTCCCGTTGAGAACCGATGAAGTGACAAAGTCGTACTAGCAGGGTGCTGAAAAAGTGACTCTAAGGGGATTGACACGGTGATCCCGCTGTATACCATGCTCCCGACCATTTGGAAGGGAGCGTGTCGATGCGAGGCGACGATCCGCGTCACGACGCAATGTTTAGTTACATCACGCCGGAGGCCCGCGTGCGCGCGGACCATCCGCTGCGACCGATTCGGCGGATGACCGACGCCGCGCTCGCCCGATTGTCGGCGCGGTTCGATTGGTTGGACTCGACGACCGGTCGGCCGTCGATCCCGCCGGAGAAGTTGTTGCGAGCGCTGTTGTTGCAAATGCTCTACAGCATCCGCAGCGAGCGGCTCTTGATGGAGGAGCTCGACTACAACATTTTGTACCGGTGGTTCGTCGGGCTGAGTCTCGACGATGTGGTGTGGGACGCCACGACGTTTACCAAGAATCGCGACCGGTTGCTCGATGGGGACGTTGCCGACGCGTTCTTCGCCGAAGTGCTGGCCGGGATCAAGGCCGACGGCCTGCTCTCGGACGAGCACTTCACCGTCGATGGCACGCTGCTCGAAGCGTGGGCCAGTCACAAAAGCTTCAAGCCGAAGGGCGGTACCGGCCGCCCGCCCGATGATCCCAAGAATCCCACCGTGAATTTCCACGGGGAAACGCGCCGGAACGACACGCATCAATCGACGACCGATCCCGACGCCCGGCTCTATAAGAAGGCCGTCGGGCGCGAGGCCAAACTCGGCTACCTCGCCCATCTGCTGACCGAGAATCGTCACGGCTTGATCGTCGACACCGCCGTCACCGCGGCGGGGGGGACGGCCGAACGCGACGCCGCGATCATCATGCTCGGCGAGCTGCCGCTGACGACGCGGCGCGTGACGGTCGGCGCCGATAGGGCCTACGACACGCGTGCCTGGGTCGCGGCGGTCCGACGGATGGGCATCACACCACATGTCGTCCAGAACGAATTTGGCTACGGCGGCAGCGCGATCGACGCCCGGACGACGCGACATCCAGGATACCGACGGAGTCATCAGAAGCGCCAGCTCGTCGAGCAGGCGTTTGGTTGGTTGAAGACGGTCGCGCTGTTCCGGAAGCTGCGCCACCGCGGCGGCCGGCGCGTTGATTGGCAATTCACGTTTGGTGCAGCCGCCTACAACCTGGTGCGGTGGCGCAATCTCCTCGCGCACCAGGCCTGAAGACCGAAGCGACCAATGGAGTCGAATCATTCGAAGGACGACCTCACCATCACCGAGCGAGGAAACCGCGCGCCGAATCACCGTTTTTCAGCACCCTGCTAGAGGCGCTTTGAGTCAACGGAGAAACACACGATGCTCGACCCTCATTTGTTCGCCGCCTCTGTGAAGGACATCAAGGTGTTGGCGGGGTCACGTACAGCGGCTTCCGACCCGCTCGGCGATCATCTTGCCGCGATGGTGTCGAAGGTCGTGGCGTCTGGCGCAAGGGAGAGCCGCCGATGAAGAGTCCACAACAGCTTGAAGGGGTACTGGCGTGCCCGATTACACACGAGCCCCTGAAGTACGTGAACGGCCGGATGGTCAGCGCCGGTGGTCGTTCGTATGCCATGCAGGAAGGTGTGCCTATTCTCCGGACCGGCGACGTTACGACGATGAACCCGCAGCATGAGTCAAATGCGGTGTCGGAGGAGTTGCAGCGCTTCATGCGCTCGTTCGATGGCCCCGTGTTGTTTCTCGGTGCCGGTTCGACTTCGTTCCGTGCTGACAACGTGTACGAACTCGAGTATCAGCGCTTCAGGAACACCGACATGGTCGGCGACGCGCACCAGCTGCCGCTAGCCGATGGATCAATGGCCGCTGTCATGGCGATGAATGTGTTCGAGCACCTCGCCGATCCACCACGGGCCTGTGCCGAAATTCACCGCGTGTTGAGGCCCGGTGGCACGGTGTTTGTTCACACAGCTTTTCTTCAGCCGTTGCACGAAGCGCCGGCACATTTTTACAATGCGACCGAGTTCGGCGTGCAGCGCTGGTTTCAGCAGTTCACCGACGTCGAAGTCACGGTGAGCGGCAATTTCAATCCGTACTTCGCCCTGTCGTGGTTCGCAAGTGAGTTACTTCGTGGCGTTCGAGACACGATGGATCGGGCGACGGCGGACGCTATGGCCAGGGCCACACTGGCCGACGTGGCGCGTGGATGGGAAACGGGGAAGCCTGGGGACTGGCCCTTGTACTGGAAATTCGAGCAGTTGCCCGACGCGCTGAAGCGACGGCTGGCTGCCGGCTTCCAGCTGGAGGCTAAAAAGGGGAGCGCATGAGCGAGGCGCGCAACGAAACAGCCCGTGTGGGCGATCACATCTGCTAGGTTCGACGCGTCCGACGTTGACCTGTGTGCTGCACGTGGCTAAGCTGGTGATCCCCGTCCGCTGGTCGAGGAGTGTGGCCGTGACTGTCCTTCTGCTGCTAGCAATTCACTGAACGAATCTTCCTCCTTCACATGAATTCTGTCGGCGCCTCCTCTGCGACTCTCTATCTGGATCTCCTCAAACGCTGCCTCACCCGCAGTCTTTTTCCCGATGGTTCGTGGGACTGGGACTTGGTGCACACCCGCCCATTTGATCCCGCCCTTCGCGCCGACGGCCGCGACTGGCCAACCGAGGCCGAGACTATGGTGGGCCTTCGCCGCCTTGACAACCTCCAGGACTCCACTGTCGCTGCGCTTCGTGACGGCGTCCCGGGCGACCTCGTGGAAACCGGCGTATGGCGAGGCGGGTGTGGCATCTTGATGCGAGCGATCCTAAAGGCGTACGGAGACCGGGATCGATCAGTGTGGCTCGCTGATTCATTTCAGGGGCTCCCGCCACCAGCGCCCGAGGAGTATCCGCAGGATGCCGGCGACCTCCTTGCGACGTTCACGCCCTACCTGGGCGTGTCGATCGAGGCCGTACGCGCGAACTTTCGTCGATACGAATTGCTCGATGACCGGGTGAAGTTCCTGGCGGGCTGGTTCCGCGACACCCTGCCTGCAACGCCCATTGATCGCATCGCGGTGCTCAGGCTTGATGGCGATATGTACGAGTCTACACACCTGGCGTTGACTCATCTTTACCCAAAGGTGTCGCGCGGTGGGTTTGTTATCGTGGACGACTACGGCGCGCTGCCGAATTGTCGTCGGGCCGTCGACGACTTTCGGCACGCACATGCCATTACAGAGTCGATGGTTACGGTGGACTGGACCGGGGTGTATTGGCGCAGGGGCTGATACCCACGCCACACGCCACCGGACCTACGAACGTTTTCGTCTATGACGCTGTTGCCGCGAACCCTCCCGCTTCTGTTCGATGACTCGAGCGCTATTGGCTTGTGCCGTCTCGATCGGCGGACGATCGGCGTTTCTCGCCACGATCGGTGTTTCATGACGGACCTGCGTGAGACCAATCAGCCGCGAGAGCCGCTTCCGCTCAAAGGTGCACCTGTTTCGCATGCACCCTCCGAAGGGAAGGCGCGAGGTATACTCAACTTGGAGCAGGCTTGGCCGTCCCAAGCCACATCGAACTCCATTTCCACTGCGTGAAACTCATCGCGTCCTGTATCGTGTTCGTGTTCACGAGCTTCTGGCGTCATCGTCATCTCATCCTGCAGATGACGAAACGCGATGTTGTCGGCCGCTATCGCGGCTCGCTGCTGGGCCTCGCCTGGTCGTTTCTCACGCCGCTCATCATGCTCGCGGTATACACGTTTCTCTTTGGCGTCGTGTTCAAGTCACGCTGGGGCCTGGGGCCAAACGAAACCAGGCTCGACTTCGCGCTCATCCTGTTCGTCGGGCTCATCGTTCACGGGCTCTTCGCCGAGTGCATTAATCGGGCGCCGGGACTGGTGTTGCAGCACGCAAGCTTCGTCAAGCGTGTCGTGTTCCCCCTCGAGATCCTTCCCTGGACGGTCATGGGCGCCGCGCTCTTCCACGCCGCGGCAAGCGTAATCATCTGGAATTTGTTCGCTGTGCTCACCGGCTTCAGGTTGTCGCCCACTGCGCTCTTCCTGCCCCTGGTGTTCGTGCCGCTCATCCTTATGACGATGGGGTTGGCCTGGTTTCTCGCGTCGGTTGGCGTGTACCTGCGTGACGTGGGACATACGGTCGGCGTCTTCACGACGGTGCTTCTCTTCCTCTCGCCGATCTTCTTTCCAACGAGCGCCATACCCGATAAGTTCCGGTTCCTCATTCGCTTGAATCCGCTGACGCTCATCGTGGAACAGGCGCGTGCCGTGCTTACTGCCGGCGCCATGCCTGATTTTCTGGGCTTGGCACTCGCGACGGCCCAAGGTCTCGCCGTCGCAACGCTCGGGTTGTGGTGGTTCCAAAAAACGCGGCGTGGGTTTGCGGATGTCCTCTAGCGTGCATGTCTCGCCGGTCGCCGCGCCCGCCACCAGCTCGGCCCCTCGCGATCTCGGTGAACGGCGTCTCGAAGATCTACCAGATCTACGATCGGCCGCAGCACCGATTGTGGCAATCGCTGGTGCGAGGCCGCCGCTTCTACCGCGAGTTCCGAGCCCTCGACAACGTCACTTTCGACGTGCGCAAGAACGAAGTGGTTGGCATCGTCGGGCGGAATGGATCCGGCAAATCGACGCTCCTTCAAATGGTTTGTGGCACGCTCGCCGCGTCAGCGGGCCAGGTGACGACGAGCGGCAGGGTCGGCGCCCTGCTCGAGCTTGGGGCGGGCTTCAATCCCGAGTTCACCGGGCAAGAGAACGTGCGCTTCTATTGCACGCTCATGGGCCTTTCGCCCGAGCAGATTGACGCACGCTACGAGCGGATCGTCGAGTTTGCCGACATTGGCCCGTTCATCGATCAGCCAATCAAGACCTATTCGAGCGGCATGACCGTACGGCTGGCCTTTGCTGTTGTCGCGAACATCGACGCGGACATCCTCGTGATCGACGAGGCGCTCGCCGTGGGCGATGCCTTCTTCGTGCAGAAGTGCATGCGCTTCCTGCGCGAGTTCATGAAGACCGGGACGATTCTCTTCGTCAGCCACGACACGGGCGCAATCGTGAATCTCTGTCATCGTGCCATCTGGCTTCACAAGGGCGAGCTGGTCATGGACGGCTCCGCGCGTGACGTGTCCGAGTCGTATCTGCAGAACCTGGCCGAAGAGGCCTACGGCGTGAAGCTCGTTCCAGCTGCAGGAGTGCGGGACGCGAGCGTCGATGCCCGCACGTCTCCGCCCGGTGAGGCACCGGCACAACCGGCGGTTGCCCCAGTTCCGACACCCGCAGGCTTCTACGACGTGCTCAAGACCGATCTGGCCAGCAAGTCATTCGGCAAGCAAGGGGCAGCCATCGAGCAGGTCGTTCTGCTCGACGTTGCCGGCCGGCCCACGACCGCGATCCGCGGGGGCGATGAGGCGACATTAAGCGTGCGGACCAAGGCCAGCGCAGGCCTCTTCAGTCCCATCATCGGATTCATCGTCAAGGACCGGCTCGGGCAGGTGCTCTTCGGGGACAACACGTTCGAGCGCTACGCGCACCGGCCCCTCGTGGTCGAGGCTGGAGCTTTCGTCGAGGCGCGGTTTATTTTCATCATGCCCCTCCTGGCCCAGGGCGAGTACACGATTGGCGTCGCAGTCGCCGAGGGCACCCAGGAGAGCCACGTCCTGCACCACTGGATTCACGATGCAGTTGCCTTTCGCTCGATGATTCACAGCGTAGCAATAACCGGGCTGATGGGGATTCCCATGCGCGACGTGAAGCTCACCACCTGGCAGCCGTGACACGCGAATCGAGTGAGCTCGCGGACCTTCGCATTCAGCGCCTCGATCGGATTCGGTGGGCCAGTCGCGTCCCTCCCTCCGAACATTCGGGATCGAGTCGGTCGAACTGCTTGGACGCATTCTCGACAAAGCCCTGTCGGAGTGCCGAATCCTGACGGTAGGTCTGTACAACTGGACTGAAGCTTTGCTTCATCCCGACCTCCCGATGCAACTTTCTGGAGATGCCTCTGGCCCAATTGCAGGCACTCCGAGGCCAAAAGACGTTATGCGGACCTGATGCCATTCCCGGCGCAGATCTCGACCGCTTTCCGATTGGTACAGTCAAGGACTGATCGCAGCGACGAACCGTGTCTTTCTTACACGGTCGTGTCCACTTTTGCAGAGCTACCAGCCCGTCGGAGGTCCGCAATCCCACTTTCCCACATTCGTAACCCTACGTAGATTCCTGCAGTCTATTTCGGATGGCGGCATCGCCATCGATGTAATAACGCTTCGGAAATAAACGAGTTATTCACAGTCCTCCTTTGGCATGCGCATTGCCTCAACTTGGTGCGAACACGCCCCAAGCGTTGTTCGACCAAATCTCTGAACGGGAGAACCATGTTGCGCAACCTCTGTCGGGGTCTCACCGGGGCTATCTTGTGTCTGGCGCTGGTCGCTCCGGTAAGCGCCGCGACTGTCACGATCAGCTGGAATCCGAGTCCCGAACCCGACGTGACAAATTACAACGTGTACGTGCGCACGCAGTTCAGCGGGTACGGACCACCTATCGCGGTAGGAAATCGGACGAACTGGACCTTCGTCAATCTTCAGGACAACGTTCAGCACTTCTTTGCCGTTGAAGCTCAAAACCCCCAGGGCGTCAGCCCGCGAGCCGAGATCGGCTACTACACACCGGTTACCAATTTCCCCGGCAGCGAGGCGAGCCGCAGCGATTTCAACCGCGACGGATGGTTTGACATTCTCTGGCAGCATCGCACCGGTGGGGATGTTGGCGTGTGGCATTTGAACGCAACTAGTGTGGCTTGGGTCCGAAACCTGTCAACTCCCCAAGTCTCTCCAGAGTGGAGATTGAGTGGCAGCGGCGATTTCAATCGAGACGGGAACGCGGATCTCGTCTGGCACAACCAACAAAACGGGCAGGTGGCGTACTGGCTGATGAACGGAGTTTTCAACTGGACAGCAGGTTATTTTCCCGGCCCAGTTTCACCGCAGTGGCGGATTGCTTCGGTTCGGGACTTCGACCTCGACGGGAATCCTGACCTCTGGTGGCACAATCAGGTGACTGGTGAAATGGCCGTGTGGTACTTCAATGGAGTGTCCCACGTTCGGACCGCTGCGCCAAGCCCAGCGCGTATTCCGGACGTGAACTGGAAACTTGCGGGAACCGCTGACTTTACGGGTGACGGACGACCCGATGCGCTGTGGCACAACCATGCGACGGGTGAATTGTGGATCTGGCAACTGTTCGATATGAGTCTTGTCGCAGCGCTGCCCCTGAACCCGCGGTATGTCGCGACGGGATGGAAAATTGCCGCGCTTGGCGATGCAAATCTGGACGGCAGGGCAGACATCGTGTGGCAAGACGATGCGAGCGGCGCGCTTGCGTTGTGGACGATGAACGGAGTGAATATGATGAGCGGCAGTTACCTCGGCATACCCATCGTTTCCGATCTCAACTGGAAAATCATGGCGCCGAAATAGGCTGAAGTCGCGGCCCACACCGATTCCTTCCCTTGACCGGCATCGCCGAAGGTCGGTACAGTTCCACGGACGTTGAGCTCTCATCTCGCCTTGGGATTCTTCGCGGCAGTCCTGTCGCTTGGCCTCTGCGCCGTGGTCCGGCGAATTGGATTGCGGGGTTCCGTTCTGATTGCCCCTCGTGAGGACCGATGGCACTCCATCGCCACGCCGAGCATGGGAGGTGTAGGACTCGCTATGGCGGTGCTCGCCACCAGCGTCGCGTCGGTTCTGCTCACAGGCCGTTCTGCCGATCGTGCGTTCGAACTGGCGGTGCCGGGATCAGCCGCTGCCATGCTCATCCTCGGCATGATCGATGACCGCCTGCAGTTGTCGCCGCTCGCGAAGCTCGTGACCTCTCTCATCGTGGGCGCGCTTACCGTGTTCTTCGTCGCAGGGTCTCTCGGTCGCAGCCTTCCGTGGCCCGTCACGCTGCTCGCCGTCGTCTGGTTCGGCGGCGTAGTGCACGCGGTGAATCTTCTCGACAACATGGATGGACTCGCGGGTGGCGTCGCGCTGATCGCGACGGCATTTCTCGCATGGCTGTTTTCCGGAACGCTCGGCCCGTTCATCGTGGTGTTCCTCGTGGCCGTCGTGGGTAGCCTTGCCGGGTTTCTGTACTGGAACCGCAAACCCGCGCGGCTCTTCATGGGCGATTCCGGCAGCCTGTTTCTTGGAGGCACCCTTGCCGCAGCTTCTCTGGTGGCCATGGCAGACCCGCGCACTGACATCTACCACTCAGCGCCGCTCGTGCTGTTGGTGCTGGCGATCCCACTCTTCGATACGGCTTTCGTTCTGGTGCTCCGCAGACTCGCAGGGCGAAAGGCGACGCGCGGGGGAACCGACCATGTGTCGCATCGGCTGGTGTCGCTGGGCTTCTCCGAGCGCGGGACCGTCGGCATTCTGTATCTGCTGGCGCTGTCCGGTGGGGCGATCGCCGTGATGGTCGCGCGCGAGGGGCTGCAGTTGATGCTGCCGGCCGCGGTCCTCTTTGCCGTCGCGCTCGTACTCATTGGCGTGTATCTCGCCCGTGTTCGCGCGTACGACGCCGAAGACTTCGGCGCGCTGAATCGATCCTCACTCGCTCCCTTCCTGAGGCATCTGACGTTTCGCTGGCATGCGGGACAGGTCCTGCTCGATCTCGTCCTGATTGCAGCGTGCTATTACGCAGCCTTCCGCATACGGTTCGAGGGCGAGGCCCTCTCGACGTTTGCGCCGTACTTCGCCGCGTCGCTGCCGATCATCCTGGGCTGCAAGCTGACCGCTTTATATGTGTCAGGCCTTTACTACCGCTCGTGGGAGACCTTTAGCCTCGTGGATCTCTTCTCGGTCATTCGCGGCGTCCTTGGCGGATCGCTTCTGTCCGTGATGGCAGTGGCGTATCTCTACCGCTTCGAGGGATTCTCGCGCGCGGTCTTCGTGATCGACGCCATGCTGCTGCTGGCGGCCGTCGCGGCCACCCGGGTGTCATTTCGTCTCATCGTCGACTCTGCCAACGTGCGGCGTAGACAGTCGAGACGTGTCGCCGTCTATGGCGCCGGCGCCGGCGGTCATCTGCTGGTACGGGAGATGCGCGTCAATCGCATGTGGAACCTGCAACCTGTCGCCTTTCTCGACGATGACCCGTTGAAGCGGAACCTGCTGATACTCGGCGTGCCGGTGCGGGGAAACGCGCGGGATCTCGAGCGGGTTCTTCGAACGCAGCGGCTCGACGAAGTCATCATCAGCACGAGGAAGGTGAGTGAGACGCTGGAGGCAGAAATCCGTTCGGTGTGCGAACCTGCGGGCGTTCAGGTTCGACGCCTGTGGCTCGAGATCCGGTGAACCCTCAGATTTCGGTCGTCATCGTCAATTACAACAGCGGGTTTGCGCTCGCGTCGACTCTCGCATCCTTGTCCGAGGGGCTTGACGGCCTCGCATGGGAAACAGTGGTGGTGGACAATGCCTCGACCGATGGTAGCGAGCGTGCCGCGGAGGACCACCAGAATGTTCGTGTGGTCAGGCACCACGCGAATGTCGGGTTTGCGGCCGGCGTCAACATCGGAACGACTGGCCTCGTCGGCGCCGTTCGTGCTCGTGCTCAACCCGGATTGTCGCCTTCGAGCCGGCATGGGCCTGCTGCTTCTAAACGAATTGCAGCGTCACGCGACATGTGCGGTGATGGCGCCAGCAATTCTGGATACGTCAGGGACCCTTCAGGAAAGCGCGCGCGGCGATCCCGACATGTTGACGGGCCTCTTCGGCCGCACGTCGCTTCTGTCTCGAGTGTTTCCGAATTCGCGGCTCACACGTCGTAACCTCAGGGCGAGCGTGCTGTCGGATGCCACAGATTCGAGCCAACCGGTTGATTGGGTGTCTGGCGCATGCATGCTCATCCGGCGCGACGCTCTTGCCGGCGTGGGCGGATTTGACGAAGGCTACTTTCTCTATTGGGAGGATGCGGACCTTTGCCGGCGGCTGCGGAAGGCGGGTTGGGAAACGCGGTATCTAAACGCTGCGGTCGCCACACACGACGTCGGACAGTCGAGCCGAAACGCGCGCAGGCTGGCGAATCGCGAATTCCATCGAAGCGCCTACCGTTATTTCTCTACGCACGTAGTTCCGCAGTGGTGGCACCCCGCGCGGCTCGCGGGGTGGATGATGCTCGCGCTGCACGGCGGGATTCGATCGCTCCGAAGATGATATTGTTCCGAAAGCCGCATGCCACGACTCGCGTGGTTCAGCCCGCTTCCTCCAGTCAGATCCGGCATTGCCAGGTACTGCAGCGATCTCCTGCCCGGACTCGCGGCGGAATACGACATCGATCTGTTCGTTGACGGGCCGCCGGCGACGTACGAAACGCCGCACGAGCGCGTGCAGCTGTTCGACGCGCACGACTTCATCTGGAAAAATCTGGCGAGCCCGTACGATCTGATCGTCTATCAGCTCGGCAACGCTCCGTGTCACGACTACATGTGGGCGTATCTGGTCCGCTATCCAGGACTTGTCGTTCTACACGATGGACAACTGCACCACGCGCGAGGACGCATGCTGCTGCAGCGGTGGCAGCCGCGGCGGGATGATTATCGCCGCGAGTTCCGGTTCAACCATCCAGAGGCGAACCCGGAATTTGCTGAGCTCGGCGCTGTCGGCCTGCTCGGATCGCTGACCTATTTGTGGCCGATGCTTCGCATCGTCGTGGAGTCCAGCCGGTGCGTCCTCGTGCATAACGACTGGCTGGCCGAACAGATTCGCGAGGCCCATCCTGGAGCCACGGTCGATGTCGTGGAAATGGGTGTCGCCGCACTCGCACCTCGATCGGAGGCACGCCAGCAGATCCGTTCGCGGTATGGAATCGCGGATGATGCCATCGTATTCACAGCCTTTGGGAAAGTTACGCCGGAGAAGCGGGTGCGCGAGGCATTGCGTGCCCTTGCCTCAGTAAGGGAATTCATCCCGCATGCGCACCTTCTGGTTGCAGGTGAGACGGTCGAGTACTACGACCTGCAGTCGGAAGCCGAGGAGCTCGGCTCGAGCGACCGAATCGACCTTCAGCGGTTATCTGAGAGACGAGGAAATCGGCGACGTCCTGGCTGCGTCGGACGTCTGCCTGTGCATGCGGTGGCCGACGTCGCGCGAGACGTCGGCGTCGTGGCTGCGATGCCTGGCGGCAGGGAAGCCGACAATCTCGACAGACCTCGTTCATACGGTCGACGTTCCGACACTGGATCCGCGCAATTGGTCTGTGTTGGCCGGCCTGTCCGCCGTCGCTCGACAGATCCGCGAGCTTGCGAGACCGGCCGTAGCCTTGGCGAAGGCGGATGCGGCGAACCGAGAGCCGCCGGTTGGCGTGAGTATCGACATTCTCGACGAAGTTCACTCGTTGAAGCTCGCCATCTGGCGGTTGACGACCGACGAAAAGCTTCGCGTGATGCTCGGATCGAACGCCCGCGCACTTTGGTCGGAACGGTTCCGGCTTGAAGGCATGGTTGCGGGATATCAGCGCGTCATCGGACAGCTTCTCGAGGCTCCACGCGGGCGTGCCGACGGCACCCCAACGCTCCCGCTTCACCTGAGAGCCAGCGGGGCCGAAGACGCGGAGTCGTTGGTGAGAGAAATCGTCGGTCCGGAGTACCATCTGCGCGATGACGACTGAAGAGAAGGGAAGCGTCGAGGAGATCGATCGCCTCAAGCGTGAGCGCGACGAAGCCGATCGGCTCTACAACGACGCGCTTACGCGCCTTGACGCGGCGATCCAGGGTCCCCGCGAGTTTCCGCATCCGCCGCCTCCCTACGACGAGTTCCAGATCACGCCGCTGAACCAGCGCTGGGAACTTCTCTCCCTGAAACCGGATGAGGGGCGCGGTTGGCTGAGACGGTTCCGGGCTCACGCCTGGGCGATTGTGGCGCCGCTCTTCGAACGCCAGCAGGCGTTCAATTCTGCCGTCGTGGACCACATCAACCGCAACATCGTCACGCAGCGTGAAACCAGGCGCGCCATCGACGCCACCCTGACGGTTCTACATGAGGACCAGCAACGCTTCATCGAATATCAGACACTGCTCACTCTCTACGCGCAGCAGATTACCCCTTATGTCGATACGAAGGACCGCCATGTTGCGGGGCTGATCCACGGTCTTGCGGCCGGCCTGAGTGGATTGGGCGACGAAATCCGGAAGCGCTGGGAATCGACGCTCGCGCGTGAGCGACGGTATGACGCGCAGCTGAACGACGTGCGATCGCAGATCAACGACGTGCGATCGACGCTCGCCATTATGCAGCGCGCCACACAGACGCTCAAGCGCGAGCTTGAAAAACGCGAGCTGGGTGCGTCAGGGGCGCTGGGTGCGTTAGGTGCGCAGGTGCGCCAGGTGCGCTAGGTGCGAGCGGCGCAGTGCGACAGGTGCGGCGGGTGCGGAGGCGAAGTCGCTGGACTCGTACAAGTACGTAGGCTTCGAGGATCAGTTTCGAGGAAACCGGCGGGAGATACGAGAGCGTTTGGCCACCTACGTGCCGGTATTCGAGGGCGCGAGCGACGTGCTGGACGTTGGTTGCGGCCGCGGTGAGTTTCTCGAATTGCTTCGGGACACAGGGATTTCCGCCCGCGGCATTGATCTGAACGAAGAGATGGCTGCAGTCAGCCGCGAGCAAGGGCTCGACGTCACGGCCGGCGACGCGCTCAGTTACCTGCTGGCGCAACCCGACGGATCGCTCGGCGGTATTTTCGCGGCTCAGGTAGTCGAGCATCTCGAGCCGGATTATCTGATGCGCTTCCTCGAAGCGGCGTACCACAAGCTTCGGCCGGGATCGAAGATCGTTCTCGAAACCGTCAACGTCGCATGCTGGTCCGCGTTTTTTTCGAGCTATGTCCGCGACATCACGCATGTGCGGCCGCTGCACCCCGATACTCTGCAATACCTGATCAGAGCGAGCGGTTTTCAGAACGTCACAGTGCGGCTCTCCGCGCCCGTCCCGGAGGAAGCGAAACTGCACGCCATTCCCGCTGCACACGATCGGCCAGAAAGCGTGGAGGCCATCCTCAACGACAATGTCGCCAAGCTGAACGATTTGCTCTTTACGTATTTGGACTACGCAGCCATCGGCGAGCGTCTCTGAGGCATGTGGATTATCGCGCACCTGCTCGACCTCACTCACGGACTAGCTGCCGCGGTTGTGTCGATCGCGGCCTTCTATGCGATCGGTCTGCTCCTGCTTCCTCGAGCGTGGCAGACCTCACTCCGGTGGCCCGATAGCATCGTCGGCGGTTTAACTCTGTACGTGCTTCTGTGCTGGATCGCGACGAGCTCGCGCAATATCCCGGTCGTCTACGTCACCCTGATTTTTGGCGCCGCTCTCTGGGCCTTGATCGCCGTCAGGTTCCGGTGGCTGCAGTCGAGGCTCGGAAACCTTCACAAGAATCAAGAGGTCCGAGAGTGGCTTGCCACGTTCAGCATCATCTATGTTCTTGTGTACCTGCTCGTCCGGCCTGCAGCGGGCAACGCTCTCCTCACTCTTCCATCCAACAGTGCCCTCGATCTGGTCACGTACGCGCGATATGCGAAGCACGTGTTTCTGTTCGGCACCGCAGATGTCGATTTCGCGACCTTCGAGTTCCTGCGCAGCCCGGCGAGCGCATATGTGCTGGCGTGGCAGTCGCTGTTCTTCCTGGGAGATCCGCTGAACGCCGCCATGCCGGCCCTCATCATGGTGGCGGCCTTGTTTGGCACGGTCACGGTTGATGTCGTCCGGCACCTGTTCGGAATCTCCTGGCGTGCCGCTATGGCAGTCGCGGTGATTGCGGTATGCGCCCCCATGTTTCGGTGGGCCCTCGCCACGTACTCGCTTGGGGAGCTGATGTCTGCGACCTCGGTGCTGTACCTCGGCGGCGTACTGGCTAAAGCCGTTGCGACACTGCCTGGCTATGGCTCGATTCTGTTTGCTATGGGGGCGGGTGGAACGCTGTTGTTTTTCAGTGCGCGTTCAGCGGTCGGTTCGCCGAGCAGCATCGCAGGCGGCGTCGTACAAGCAGTTCACCACTTTTCGCCTTTGGCCTTGTTCGGCTTGCCGAGCGGACTACCGCGGGCGGCAGGAGCGGCGGATGAGCTTCGGTCGGCCGCGTTCCTGGTTATGCCATTCGTCGCTTTCGTGTGGGCCGCGGCAGTGTGGGCCTTTCGCCGGTCGCCATGGCTTGGCCGGATCGGCGCAGCCGAAGATCGCAAGCTTGCGAGTGCTCTCGTCATCTACATCGCAGCTGCCGTCATCATCGGGAACGTTGCAGTGCAGGCCGTCGCGGTTTCCAGGCCCACACGCTGGCCAGGCGCGTGGCGCCAGTTGAATCAGATTGGGCGAATGCCGTTTCAGACTTTTACGCTGAAGATCGCCGACGAGCCGGGAGGACTATCGACCGCCCTTGCGATGTATTACATACCGGGTCGAAAAGTACAGGTCATCGGCCGTGGCGTCGCCAACGATCAGCTGCCTTTCGAGAACGTGTCGAGGCAACAACCCATGTTCATTCAGAACTTCGGGTGCGAAGGCGTCGGACATGGAGACACGGTTTCCGCACCGGGCTTGGGATGCTTACTGATGGCGCCGCCGAGTATGACCGCCGAGAGTAGTTACCCGTTCAACCGAGCTTTTCTTTTTCTGGATTTCGATCGGATGACACCGCGCGAGTTGGCCGGACGATGGAATACGGACCCAGTCCTCAACCTGAAGTTGACGGCAGATCCGCAGCGGACGCCGCTCGACCGGGAGATGCACATCAATTTTCGTGTGGAAACGTTTGCTCCCGACGGCGGCAAACCGCTGCGTCTCGTGGTCCGATGGGGCAGGAATCGACGCGGCGAGGTCATGGTGGGTGGGCAGCAGTGGTTCAGCCTGCCCGTCGGAAGAGACGACTGGACTGGAAATCGCCTCTGGACGGTGCCAATAACAATCGATTTTCCCGATCGCAGCGCGATCCTCTTTCAGGAAACCGCCCTTACAGAATCGCCCCGCGGACAGGTCGCGGAAATGTCTCACGCCGAACCTTAAGAGCACTTTTCACATCCATGTATGGTCCAGTGGCCTGGAGCGAATTCCCCCAAACCAGGCTCGACGACGCGGGCAACCGCATCGTCCGCCCCGCGACCGGGTACGCTATCGAGCCCACTGCGCATATCTCACGCCGTCCCCACGCTCACGATGCGGTTGCCGGCCCGGGAGTACGTCGCATCGCTCGCATGGTTCAGGAGAATTCGCTCCAGGCCGCTGGACCACACACCGCGCGCAGCTGCAGCGCCGGGCGGGCATGAGTGGGTGGCGGTCGATAGGGCGCAGCCCGACGGCGATCAGTTTGAAAAACAACGGCGGCGGCCACCGCCGCGGACGACCAAGCCTGGTCGGCCGCGCCATGACAGTGACCGATAATGCCGCCGCGTTGTTTTTCCGGGCTGTCGCCCGTGACCGCCACCCGACTCATGCCTGGACGGCGTATTGCACACTACGCAGTTATGAAAGTGCTCTAGCTTAGACGACGATGCTGGGGCGCAGGCTGCGAATGACCTTGGCGGCGCCCCGCTCAGGAAGCAGCGTCACGTAATCCACGAATCGGAGCGCGGCAAGCATCTCGGCACGCTGCGGACCGGTTGACGCATCCCCATTCACTCCGACGACCAGCAGCTCTCCCTGCGCGCGGGCCCGCTGCAATGCACGGAGATCGTCCACGTTTAGCGAGTCGAACGATCCGCTGGTGAACACGACCGTCGAACCACTTCCGCGCGCTTCTGCGATGCGCGCGGTCAGCGCCTCGGGCGTCAGGACCTTTGGCACGTGCCTGCGACGCTTCGCCGCCGATCATGCCCGCGAGCGTGTCCGCGTCTGCCACGGCGGTGCCGACCATGCCCACAACTATGCCGGCGGCCGCATTCGCGACTCTCGCTGCGTCAGCCAGCGGTACGCCCGCCGCTACGGACATCGTCAACACGGCCGCCACCGTATCGCCGGCACCTGTCACGTCGAATACCTCATGGCGCTGGAGCGCGGGAATGTGCGTCCGCCGAATCGTACGGCGATGGATTTCGAACAAGTCCATCCCGCTCGCTCCGCGCGTGACGAGGATCGCTTTGAAACCGAGTGTTCGCATCAGCGATTCCGCCCTTCGCTTGATCTCGGCGTCGGGAGTGAGTCCGCTATGCCCCGGCGCTGCGTCGGCGAGCTCCTTCTCATTTGGTGTCAGCAGGTCCGCGCCGCGGTACCTGCGAAAATTACGGCTCTTCGGATCCACGGCCACAAAGGTCCGCCCACGTCTTTCGACGATCGCGCGAAATACCTGTCCGGTGAGAACGCCCTTGTCGTAATCCGAGCACACGATCCCGGCAGCAGTTTTCCTCGCCTTCTTCACGGCCGCGACCACTCGCCGCTCATCCCGTGCAGACAGCGGGGCACGTGTCTCGCGATCGATGCGAAGCATGTGCTGGCCGCGCGCCATCACTCGTGTTTTCAAGGTCGTCCGTCTGTCGCTCGATCGGATCACACCCAGCGTGTCGATTCGCGCGCGCTTGAGCGTCCGCAGCAACCATCGTCCAGGCTCGTCATTTCCGATAACGCCGACGAGCCTTACGCGGCAGCCGAGCGCGGCGAGGTTGAGCGCGGCATTCGCGGCGCCGCCGGGTCTGTCCGCTTCGCGCTCCCAGCGGAGCACCTGGACGGGCGCTTCGGGCGAAATACGCTCGACATCGCCCCACACGTAGTGGTCGCACATGATGTCGCCGACAACCAGAATCGGTGCAGAAGGAATGGACAGTTCAGCCATTTGGCTTCGAGATTATCTCCCACTTGCCCACCTCGACCGACGACCGGTCGGGGTCGACGTTATCCAGCGCGTGAGGCCTGATGAACAGGTCGATCTGATGAAAGCGGCGAGATGGATCACGCGGTAAGTCAATCGGCGCCCTCCGCCAATTCCGATCGCTCAGCGTGATCGATTCAGACGCGGAGCCGTCGACGATTACCTCGATTTCAACAGGCGCACCTTCGCTGACGCTGTGAGCACGGAGAGGGATGTCGACACGCGATTCAGAGCCGGGAACGAAAAATCGCGCGCGCGACGTCATGAGCTGTTTCGCCGACACTCCATAAGTCACGTTTGTCAGGTCGAAATCTGTCGATTTCGCGCCGACGCGGAAGGGGATCGACACCAGGAGCAGCACTATGGCGAGGCCAACAGTGCCCGCCGACACGTTCTCTCTGGAGTCACGCGCGACGATCGCTGCTGCGAGACTAAGCGCGATCCAGAACGGATACGCCACCTCAGCGATGAGCATGGGGTGACCGCCCAGCCAGGTGAGAATGAACGCCGCGAGCCCCGCGATCAGCGGTCCGCGCAGTTGATTGGCGTCCCGAGTGTTGGAACGAGTGCTGAACGAGACGGCCAGTACCAGCAAGAATGTGGTGAGGCCAAGGAGTCCGAGCTCTCCGGCTATCTGCGCGAGGTTGTTGTGAGCATTGTCTGGTCGAAATATCTCGAGCAGCACCGGCGGCGCAAAATGGGCTGACCTTGGAATGTACTGGCCAATGCCTACTCCAAAGACGGGCTCCGCGACGAGCATGTTGGCGGTGGTTTGGAGAAACAACAATCGAATCGTGACAGCCAGGGTCGGTGGGGCGCCGGTAGTGCGAAATATGAGAAAGACCGCCGTGGCAATGGCGGCCGCCGCGCCGGCGGCGCTCAAGATGCGGATGGCGTAGCTGGGGTATGAAGCCGCAAACCGCAAGAGAACAGGCACCACAACAAATCCAGTGGCTGCCACAGCGGTCCTCGAGCCGGTCAAAAACATCGCGACAAAAAGCACGGCCCCCATTGAGAGCCATAACCGGCGCCACTTCCGGTCGTTGAATCCAATTCCTGTTGCCAAGAACGCTGTCATCGCGAAGTAGGAACCTGCCGCGTTCACATCAACGATATGGCCGCTCCATCGGCCGCGCGCAAAGAAGTCAACAAATGACGCGCCCGTCTGACGCATAGCCATGAAGTCGCCCGACGCAGCCATGAAAGTCAATGTAGCAGTCGCAAGGGCCCCGACGACGAGCATGGCGGCAAGCTGTCGTGCAAACCTGGCTGAGGCTTCGGCGTAACGAATGACACAAATTAGAAGCGCCAGGCCCTCCAGCAGCAACATCGCGCGGAACAACACCTGGAAGCCTTGGAACGAGGTGAGATAGTTGCGGCTTGCATAGGTCAACACCTCCTGCAGGAAGGGCCATGCGAAGTCTCGCCGGATCTGCATGAGCCAGATCTGCTCGAACAACGAAGCCGCCACGACGAAACCGAAAATGAGCGTCACGACGTGAAGCTTCTGCGACGGGAACGTCCGGAGCTCGCGAAGCGTCCATTCTCGTACCAGCGCGCCTGACAGAAACGCGAGGACGAGCGCTTCGGTGCCGCGCATCTGCGAGTTGAGGATGCTGCTGCCGAGCTGCCCCAACGGGGCCAGCGCCGCAAGCGCCAATAATCCGTAGTGCGGCCGGAAATAGGAGAGCAGCGCTGTGGCCAAAATGATCGCCTGCATCCACGCCGACACACGGGTGCTCCAGAATGCCGACTGGATCAGCACGAGGACGCCGCCGGTAAACAGCACAAGAGATGCGCGGATCAGCACGCGCGAAACCGAGGTCAGATAATCAAGGGAGGCGACGGTCACCACGCGGTTCCCCCCAGCCATCGAACGAGCATCCGCTTTCCGGGAATGCTGGCACGATCGAGCAGTTCCAGCTCGCCATGACCCAACACGCGGAGGTGGCGCAGACCAAGCGCGACGATGGCGACCCCGAGTAGGGTGGATAGGGTTGCCTCGACGAACGATGTTGGCCAGATCGCGCGCACGGACACGAGACAACCCACCATCACCAACGATACCAGGATGACCTTCGCGGTGAATCGCCATGGATATCGCACGCCGTAGAGCCGCCGCGCTTCGGCGTACCCAAGGGCCGACGCGGCAAGGCGGCTCCCGCCGAGCACCAGCGCTGACGGCAGCAGACCGAATTGCCCCGCCGTCCAGATAAAGAGGGGCGCGCCCACAATCATTACTGCTTGCGCCATGAGCACCGGCAGATATTGTTCGTCGACCCAGAGCACGAGCAACCCGACGGCGAGCGCCGTCTCTGCGAACAGCAACACGACGAGCACGCGCGCGACGGGCACGGCGGCCGAGAACGGCTCGCCGTAGACGAGCGGCAGGTAATCGCCCACCATGACGGCCAGTCCCGCGCCTGCAGGTACGACGGCGAGAACCTGCAACTTGTTCATCAGATCGAAGGCACGCTGAAGCTGGTCGCGCTTGCCGGCTGCCATCACGTGCGCGAACGCCGGCCGGTATATGCCGCGAAATCCCGACACAACCAGCGCGACGGTGGACGCCGCGACGAAATAGCTGGTCGCGAAGATCGCAACCGGTTCGGGGCCGCCGAACGTCTTCAGCAGCACGGGGCTCGCGAATGCCGGAGTGGCGAAATACAAAGAGAGATCCCGAGCGTATGTCACGGCGGAGAGTTTCCAGACGCGAGCGGGAGCCATTGTGTGGGGCGTCTGCTCTCGCTCTTCGTTGACCTTGCGAAGTTCGGTCACGACGACGAAAATCGCGATGATGGCCGTCACCGAAGTCGAGGCGGCGAGCGCGCCAATTACTCCAGGGATTCCGAACCCCATCAAAACGGCCAGCCCTGCCAGGCAAACGTCGAGGATGCCATTGAGGAGAGAGAGAAGATTGACGCTCAACTGCTCCAGGAAGGAATCGAGGGTGCGGTACAAGAAATCGAGGAGCGCGCGCCCAACGAGCAGCGCAGACATCCATCGGAGGTAAACCGTGCCGTCCGATCCGAGGTTTAACTGCTGCGCGAGGGGATCCTCGAATACATTGAGCGCCGCAACGATCACGAGCAGCACGCCGAGGCGAACCGACGCAAGGCGCCAGACCAACCGTGAAGCCGCACGCCGGCCGGCGCGCACCTGCAGCTCGGGCAGGAACTTGGGCAGAATCCCGGCAAGGCCAAGGCTGGAGTAGAACAGAATCGAATTCGCTATGCCCAGCACCACGTCGTAGACGCCCGATTCGAGGCCGAAGCTCCGCCTGACTACAATCGAGAGGAGCACGCCGGCTGCCGTGACGACCGGCAGGAGCGCGGTGTTCCAGAACACAGACCGCGAGACGTCGTGCAGGAGGCCGGGCTGCCCGGACGGTTCGCGGCCTGCTGAAGTCTCAATCACGGACGCTCCGTCATTGCGCGGCGGTAGATGTCTTCTGTCTGCAGTGAAATGCTGCGCCAGTCGTACCTCTCGAGGATTTCGTGTCTATGCCTCGCCGCGTTCTCACGATAGCGCGGCGAGTCGAGTACTTCGATCAGATTCGCCGCAAATCGATCGAGATCGCCGAACGGGTGCAGGAGCCCGAAACCGTACTGCGGCACAAGTGTCTGCATGATCCCGACCGGCGTGCCCAACAGCGGCCGGCCGCTCGCAGCAGCTTCGACTGCTACGATGCCGAACTGCTCATACTGCGAGGGGAACAAAACGCAATCTGCCAACTGGTAGTACCTGGATATCTCGCGTCGATCGCTGACTGCTCCGGGAAGAATGATCGCCTGATGAAGACCGCGATCACGTACGCGCGCGGCGAAGATGTCCTTTTCGCGGGTGTGCACCTCGCCGATCATGATGAGCCGGAGCTTGCGGCCCGCCGCACGAAGCCGGGCCACGACCTCGAGTGAATCGAACGCGCCTTTCGGCGACATGATTTTGCCGACGAACAGCAGCACCCGTTCGTCGGCGGCGATGTTGTGTCGCTGTCGCAGGTCCTCGACATCGTGATCCTGCTCAAAATGTTCCGAATCGACGCCGAACGGAACGATGGTGCTGGATTTCAGCTCGAAGCGATCGGCGGTAAGCAGGTCGATCTCATGCGCAGATTGCGGAATCACGTGCCTTGCATTGCGGATCACCCGGCGTCCTACGACAGCGTCAAAGCAGCGCCGCTGCCAGTTTGATGGGTTCAGCGTGTACACAGGTGTCGTAACATGCGGGATGGCCAGCAGCCGGGCGACGACATGCGCGAACACCGATCCAAAAAAATAATAGCCGACCGAATGCAGCACTTCGACGCCGCGAAGCTCCTGTGACGAAGCCATCCACACGAGTCGCGGCATGAAGTAGTACGGAGGATGGTTGGCAAGTGCGGTCTCGAAACTTCTCACCTCGAGATTCGGTGCCATGCGTTCAGACGTTGCGCGGTCCGGCGGAATTCGAGAGGTGAACACGCGCACGTCATGTCCACGACCGGCGAGATCTTCGGCAAGCCGTCCGGTATAGGTGCAAAGGCCTCCGACCGCAGGCCAGAACTTATGGCAGAAGAGAGCGATTCGCATGGAGTGGGTATATAATCCGACTCTGCCGAAGCCGCGTTACATAGTACTTCCAGACTGCCTCGAATGTATTTTCCGAAGCTAGGCGAGCGCTTTCGCGCTGTGCCGTGGGTGTTCCTGATCGCTGTCTTTCTCATTTCGCTTCCTGCGGTCACCGTGCGTTTCTATGCGTCCGATGAGATCGAATACTTCGCGTATCTCCGCTCGATGTGGTTCGACGGCGATCTCTCTTTCGACAACGAGTACCGCTACTTTTACGACCGAGGCATCGCGCGCGGCTGGCGCTTCAAGGAGACGTTTCTCGACGGCGAAACCGCAACCGGCATGCGGCTCAATTTTGCGCCCGTCGGATCGGCGATTTTGTGGTCGCCGTTCTACATCCTCACGGACGCAGGCGTGAAAGCTGCGCGCGCCATCGGCGTTCCGGTAACCGCCGACGGGTACTCGACGCCTTACATCGCGTCGGTCGTCTATGCATCGGCGCTCTATGGCTTTCTAGCCGTTGCGCTCTCCGCCTACGTAGCCGTTCGCGTCATCGGCGACGGCGCCGCCGCTGCTGCTGCTGCACTGGCGGTGTGGTTGGGCACGCCGGTCTTGTTTTACATGTACCTTGCGCCAGGGTTTTCGCATGCGTGCTCGGCGTTTGCGGTCGCCGCGTTTGTGGTCATCTGGCTGCACGTCAGACAACACTGGTCCTTGAAGGGAGTCATCTCACTTGGCGCGGCCGCGGCGCTGATGGGGATGGTCCGCGAGCAGGATATGTTCATTGCCCTCGGTCCGGCGCTCGACTTTCTGCTCGCGGCGCGGCGCCGGCTGCAAGATGGCACCTGGCGTGTGCCGGACGCCGTCGCGCGGGCAGCGGCCGGCACGGCCGCCGTTGCGGTCTGTTTCATGCCGCAGGTGCTGACCTACGTGTCCCTGTTTGGGCAGGCCGCTCCGTCATCGACGGTGCAAGGCAAGATGACGTGGACGTCGCCGCATACGTGGCTGGTGCTGTTCTCACCGTCGAATGGGTTGTTGTTCTGGACGCCGCTTGCGTTGCCCGCGCTGATGGGATTGATGTGGTTGGCGGTACGACGGAGTCCCATGGTTGCCGGGGAGATAGCACCGGCCGCTCGCCGGCAGATCGCGATGATCTGTCTCGTGATGGTCATGACCCAGATCTATATAGGTGGCGCACTCGATACGTGGGCGGGCGCCGGCTCGTTCGGCCAGCGCCGCCTCGTGGGCCTGACAGTATTTTTTGTACTGGGGCTGACGGCCGTGTTCGTGGTCGTCAGACATCACTGGACGAGATACGCTACGTGGTGCCTGCTGGCGATCGCTGTGTGGTGGAACCTCGGCCTGATCGCTCAATTCGGAACAGGGTTGATGAATCGTCAGCATCTCGATCCCGCTCGCAATGCGTACCACAATTTCGTCACGATTCCACGTCAACTGCCTGGGCTCGTATCGCGGTTTTTCCTCGATCGCACGTCGTTCTACCGGCAGCCTCCGCCGTGAGCGGTCCGGCTAAAGCCGGACACTACGCATTTCCCCGGCTAAGGCCGGACGCCACGATTCAATGAGAATTCTGTACTCGGCGATCGATCAATCCGTGCCTGCCGCCCATGGGGGATCGGTGCACGTGACGGCGGTCGCCGAAGGGCTGGCGGAACTGGGACACGAGGTCCACGTCCTGGTGTCGCCAGGCGATCGCGGCGAGATCCCCACCGGCAAGGCGCTGTGGTTCGCGCTCCCGCCACCGTTCGGCAACAGGCGGCTGAGGCTGCTTCGGGCGCCTGCAGTTGCATCTCGTGCGCAGCGGTTTCGACCCGAGGCCGTTATCGAGCGCTACTACAATTTCGGCGGAGAAGCGATGCTCGCCGCGAAGAAAGTCGGCGCGCTGGCCGTCCTGGAGGTCAACGCGCCGATCGTCGATCATCCAGGTTCGTTCAAACATCTCCTTGACCGTGCGCTCATCGTCGAGCCGATGCGCCGCTGGCGCGACTGGCAGTGCCGGCAAGCGGATGTGATTGTGACGCCAAGTGCCAGAATCATTCCGTCACACGTGCCTCCTTCGAAAGTCCTGCGGACCGAATGGGGGGCCGACACCGAGCGCTTTCGTCCTGGTGTCGTGGGTCGCGTGCCGTTCACGAGGAGCGGTGGCGATATCGTCGCAGTGTTTTCCGGCGCGTTTCGTGCCTGGCACGGCGCGATCCACCTGATAGATGCCATTCGCCGGCTTCGCGCGCGCGGCCGGCACGACATCAAAGCAGTGTTCGTCGGCGACGGCCCCGAGCTTCCTCGCATTCGACATGCGGCGGCGGCCCTCGGCGGCATTACACTCGTGGGCGCCGTGCCGCACGGCGAGGTGCCGGCGATTCTGGCCGCTGCCGACATCGGCGTCGCGCCCTTCGACGTCGGCGCCCACCCGTCGCTGGCGCACGAATTTCACTGGTCGCCGTTGAAGATTTTCGAATATATGGCTTCCGGCCTCCCTGTCGTCGCGCCGCGCATCGAGCGTCTCGCATCTATCGTGAGCCACGGGCAGGAAGGGCTGCTTTATGACGCCACGAATCCCGATGCGCTTGCCGAGGCGCTCGGGAGTCTTTCCGATGCCACCCTCCGGCAGAGACTTGGCGCCGCCGCTCGCGCGCGAGCCGTCAGCGAATTCAGCTGGTCGAGCCACTGCCGCCGGCTCAGCAATGCCTTGGAGGACGGCCAAAGACGACTCGCATGCGCATCCTGATCGCGACTGATGCGTTCCCGCCGATCTCGGGAGGCAGCGGCTGGAGCACGTACGAGCTGGCCAGAGGACTGCGCGCTCGTGGCCACCAGATCGTCATCGTCCAGCCGTATTCGAACACGGCTCCGGCGCCGTATGACGGCTTCGATGTGCTCGGCTACCGGGTTACCGCGCCACCTGTCCCTTTCGTGCAGAACTATTTCAGGAACGAGCGGCTGTATCGGCATTTCGGCAACGCGCTCGGCACGCTGATTCGCGAGCACAGAATCGACCTCATTCACGCGCAGCACGAACTGACTGGGCCTGCGTCCGTTCGGGCAGCGCGTGCCGCAGGCATTCCGTCGATTTGCACGATCCGCGACTACTGGCCGCTGTGCTACTGGAGCGATCTCGTCCGCGATCCGGCGGCCGGCGATATTTGTCCAGGATGTTCTGCAGGCGCCATGACACGGTGTTTGCCGCCCCGCGCGGGAGCTGCCTGGCCCTTGACGACCCCTTTCATTCCCTACATGCGCGCCAACCTCCGAGCCAAACAGAAAGACGTGGGCGGCGCTGACGCAATCGTGGCGGTGAGCGCGCAGGTTGCGGCGTACCTTCGTGAGCGGTCGCCCGAGATCGCGGCCGGCCGCATCGAAGTGATTCCGAATGGCGTCGACATCGCCACGACTCGGTCGCTCGTCGCGGCTGCCGCGCGACCGTTGGACGGACCGTACGCCGTGTTCATCGGCAAGCTCGCGCACAACAAGGGCGTGTCGGTGCTCGCCGATGTTGTCGAGCGGGCCCGGCTGAAGATGCCGCTGGTAGTGATCGGAGACGGCCCGGAGCGCGCCAGGCTGCTCGAGGCGGCATCACGATCGGGAACGGACATCCGGGTGCTGCAATGGCTGGATCGCGATGAAGTATTCCGCTGGCTGGGTCACGCGGAATTTCTGATCTTTCCGTCGAGGTGGCCCGAACCGCTCAGTCGCGTCTTGCTCGAGGCCAGCGCTCTGTCGCGGCCGATTGCCGCGATGAACACCGGCGGCACGAGTGATGTCGTTGTCGACGAAGTAACCGGGCTGCTCTCGGATTCTGCCGTGGATCTCGCCGACGACGTCGCACGTCTGGCGGGCGATGCGGATTTGCGAGCACGTCTCGGGAGCGCCGCCGGCCGGCGCGCCGAAGAGCAGTTTGATGTGCCTGTCATCATCAGCCGAATGGAGGCACTTTACGCCGATGTTATCGCGCGAGCCCGTTCCTTCTGAAGCCGAATGACCCCGCGCGAAGGACAGTCGCTCCGTGTGGCGGTTGTGGCGCGATCGGTGTATCCGTTGCACCGTTTCGGCGGGCTCGAACGGCACGTGTACGACCTCGTCCGTTGCCTTCTGGCACGCGACGCTCGAATCACGCTGCTGACGCCTCCGGCAGGTACCAACCGGCCTCAGGATGCCGCAGCCGATGCGGTGTTCCGTCATCCGAATTTCACCATGCGGCCCGTGCCATACGTGACGTTTCCATTCGCGAACCGTCGCGGGACGACGATTCTCGATCGCAGCACTGCGTATCCGCTGTTCGGATTGCGTGCCGGACGCCTCGCTGCCCGCATGGCAACTGCGGGCGAGATCGATATCGTCCATGGGCTGGGAGCGAGCGTACTCGGGTATGCGACGGCCAATCTCGATGCCGGCATGCGTGCGCCGCTCGTCTTCAATCCGCAGGGGCTCGAGGAATTCGGCGCGACCGATCCCTCTCGTGCACCTTTGAAGCGGCTCGGGTACTGGCCACTTCGTGCCGCTGTGCGGCGCTCGGCACGATCGGCCGACCGGGTGATCGCCACCGATCGCGCGCTTGTGAGTCCAGTTGTCGCACACCTGGGAGTAAGCAAGGACGTCGTTCGCGTTATCCCCAACGCCATCGAGCCGGCGGAGTGCGATCGACCCGACGCACCGTCTCGGGGACAGGCGCTGCGAGCCGAGCTTGGACTGCAGCCCGATGATCCTTTGCTGCTGAGCGTCGGCCGGCTGGAAGCGAATAAAGGCTTTCACGTGCTGATTCGCGCCCTTGCGGCGCTTGTGCGGCAGAGAGCGCTGCCAGCGCGATGGCGATGGGTGCTCGTCGGCGATGGGCCTATGCGTGACGTTCTGCAGCGCGCCATCGCGTCCGAATCGCTCTCACACTGGGTTGTGATGCGCGGCCGGGCGAGCGGCGAAGATCTCCACGGCTGGTACGAAGCGGCGACCTTGTTCGTGCATCCCACGCTGTATGAAGGGAGCTCGATCGTCACGCTCGAGGCCATGGCTCACCGGAGACCGGTTGTCGCGAGTCGTGCCGGGGGATTGCCCGACAAAGTCGTTCCAGGCGTGACCGGCTGGCTTGTCCCACCCGGCAACGAAGATGCCTTGTCTGCGGCAATCGTAAAAGCTTTGAGCGATCCGTCACGGCTCAACTCGATGGGCGCAGCGGGCCGCGCTCTCGTCGAAAAAGATTTCTCGTGGCGCGCAGCAACGGATCGGTTGATGAGTCTCTACGGGGAAGTGCTCGCCCAGCGAAATTCGTTGTAGGCTTCAGGCGTGTTTCGAGCGATCCGGGAACTCTGGCCCCGCATTCCAACCTTGAAAATCCGCTCGGTCAACCGGTTGACGCTCGACCGCGAGCTGCGGCGGCAGTTTCTGCGCCTCGGCCGCGGCGTCGTGCTCGACGTGGGCGCCAAGGCGGCGCCATACGCCGCGTACGTTCGCGCCGAGCGCTATGTGCGCCTCGACATCGATCCCGCGAAGCAGCCCGATATCTGCTGCGACCTGCACGATCTCGAATGGCGCGGCGAGCCGTTCGACACGGTGCTGGCGATTGAGGTTCTCGAGCACCTGTACGATCCGCAGCGGGCCATCGACCGCATCCATGGCGTGTTGAAGACTGGCGGCATCTGTATTCTGTCGACGCGATTCATGTATCGGTATCATCCGGACCCGCAGGATCACTATCGGTTCACGTGGGATTCTTTGAAGCATCTCTTCCGGAATTTCCGCCACGTCGAGGTGATCCACCATGGGAACCGCCTGCAGGTGATTTGGGAAATCATCAACGCGGGCGGCCGGAGCCGCGTCGTACTGAACCTGCTCAATCCTCTGATCGCGTCGTTCAGTTCGGCGCGCACGAAGTTCCCGCTAGGCTTTGTCGTCTACGCAGAGAAGTAATCGATGGGTGATTTTCTGAAGCAGGGTGCTTTCTACTCCCCGCGGGCGCTAATCGCGTGCCTGGGCGTGATTCAGTTCGTGATACCTCTCGTCTATATCGCAGGCGGTGCGGCGCGTATCAACGCCTTTCTCACCAACGACGACACCTACTACTTCCTGCAGACGGCGTGGAATGCGCGGCACTTGGGTTTCGTGACGTTCGACGGCATCAATCCGACCAACGGCGTGCAGTTCCTGTGGTTCTCGATGCTCTACGGGTTGACGTTTCTTGCAGATGACAAAACTGCGTTCCTGAGAATCGCCTCGACGGTGGCTGTAGCACTTACGTGTCTGCCCTACGGCATCTTCTGGACGCTTGCCGACGGCACCTGGAAGGCACGCCAGTCTCTCCTTGCTGCCGCCATGGCGCTCTTCTGGTTTCTGATCTGCGCGTATCGTCCCAATCAGTATCTGGTCGGCCTCGAGCCAGCGCTTCACGCATCCATCATCTGGACCGTTGTGCTCCACTACATTCGGATCTACCGCCAGCTTCGTCTGGGGCCGGTACGCTCATCGTCGGTTTTGTTGTTTGTCGTGCTTCTGATCATGAACACCTGGACGCGGCTGGACAGTTTCGGACTGTCGGCGTCCTTTCTGGTCCTGCTGCTTTTGACGGTTGACGGACGACTGAATCCCAGAGCGGCCGGCGTCTCCCGCGCGTTGTCGCTTCCCGTGCGAACATATGTTGCGGGTGCCGTTGCGATTGCGATTGGCGCAGTGACGTTGTTCGGGTTTTTTCAACTGGCGGGCGGCAGCCTCCTCCCGGTGAGTGCCCTCGTAAAGGGCCATCACGTCGACCGGCTCAGCTTGGGAGCGTTCTACAACTGGTCTCTTGTGCTCTTCCCGTTGCGCATTCCGGGTGCCAACCTTCTCAATGTACTCGGGATCGTGGCGATGTTCGCGTCGCTCTGGACATTGTTCAGAATGCCGGTCGAGATCGGCCAGGACGATCGCGCAGCGCTCCGGCTCGTCAGCATCGCCCTGGGAGTGTCGATCATCATTCATTCAATAGTCACATTCGGGATGTTTCGCTACTACTACTTCTGGTATCTGTCGGCAACCTTCGTCTATTGGACGATCGTGCTCGCACTCTTCTCCGTTGATCTGATGACGCGCAAAGCGCAGAGCTACCGTGCCGCGGCGACGGCCGGATTCGTCGTAGCCGTATCGATCGTGGGCATCTGGTGGCTGACAGAGCCGCCGAACAATCTGGCCGCAACGCGGTACGACGTTGCGAAATGGATGGACGCGAATTTAGAGGAAGATGCGATCGTCGGGTCGTTCAATGCGGGACAGTTAGGGTTCTTCTCGAATCGATCGGTCGTGAACCTCGACGGGCTCATCAATCACGTCAGCTATTTCGAGAACGTGCTTCGAGATGGATCGCCAGGCGCACTCGCAGCGTACATCGATCGGATAGGCATCGATTATGTGGTCGATTACAACGTTGGCCTCGGGCGCGGCGTCATCGAGCGCGAGTTCACTACGATACAAGAGTTCTCGCTCGCGAGCGGCGGGTCGGTCAAAGTGATGAGGAGGGTTTCTCGAACTTGGTGAGTCGGATCGGTGCGAACGGCCCTCGTCACGCTCTCGAGTGCAATTTGGGTCCACGTTTGCCGGACGCCGAGACTCGCGCCGCCATGGCCGCGTTTTACAAGAGCAGCGAAGGATATGCGCTTCAGCAGGCGTCGCATACGACGACGTACTTTCACCGGCTGCTGGGCGTCATCGATGCCGTGCTGACCGGGCGGGACCTGTCTTTGCTCGAGATAGGTGCGGGCTCGGCGGTCGCGATGCGGGCTTTTCTGGCCAGGCACACCGATGCAAAAGCAGTTGCAATGGAGCTGTCGCCGGCGTCGATCCGGGCCGCGACACGCGGCAGCTCGCCGTCGCTCCGCGCCGTTGCCGGGAATGCCCTAGACCTTCCGTTTCGAGATCGGTCGCTCGATGCGGTCGTTGCGTTCGAGGTTCTGGAGCATCTTCCCGACGTCGCACGCGCGCTCGGCGAGATGCTCCGGGTCGTACGCCGCCCCGGATACATCATCATCGGTTTGCCCAATCACGCATCGCTCTGGACGCCGCTCGAAGATCGATTACGCCGCCGGGATCGGCGTGCGTTCGGCGTCGACCGCGGCCGTGGCGCGTGGCGATGGTTCAAGCGCAACGCAGGGCTTGCATGGCGAAAGCGATTTTCACCGGCTGCGGAGTTTCTCTATCGCGAGCCGATCTTGCACGCAACCGCCGGTGGCGATGCCGATGCCGTCTACTATGCAGCGCCAATAGACCTGCTGCGATTTTTTCGCGACCGCGGCGCGCCGCTCGTCACAAGCAGCGCCCACGTGCGATTGGGCTGGGCGGGACGACTTCTTCCTGTGGAGCTGCAGGGTTCTACGGTGATGGCGTGGCGTGTGACGGACGGAACCGTCAGCGAATCGTCAGCCGATCGAGTTTGATGCGTCCAGCATTTCGTTCGCGGCGCGGAGCACGTCCCGAGAGCTGATGCCCGCCAGACAGTCGGGAACGCGCCCGAGACACCGCGCGGGCGGCTGCCGCAGCAAATTGCACGGGCTGCAATGGATATCGATGCGCACGATTCTCGAGCGGGATGACAGCGGCGCGTATCGCGTCGGCAGCGACGGTCCAAAAATGGCGAGCACGGCGGTATCAACCGCTGCAGCAAGATGCATCGGCCCGGTGTCGCCGGTGATGAAGAGCGTCAGCCGCTCGAGTACCGCCGCAAGCAGGACGAGGTCGACCTCCGGCGGCAACACCGTGAACGGGACTCCTTGCGGCCATGCGGCGCGCACGGCATCGAGGACGGGTTTGTCGCCGGCCGATCCAATCAGCACAACGGACGCACCTCGCGTGCGCGCAAGCTCTGCGCCGACTTCTGCGAAACGGGCCGGGTCCCATTCCTTGATACGCCTGCCCGCAGCGGGCTGAATGCCCACGAGCGGTGCAGCGTCTGTCGCCGTGCCGACAAGCCCTGCCGCCCTGCGCCGCGCATCGTCAGGGATGTTCAGTCTGGCAGGGCTGGAACCTGTGGCACAGGGCTTCTTGCCCGCCGAAGCCTCGGCGAAGGCGGGTAGCCCTGTCATCTCGAATGCCCGCTCGACGAGCACCCGGGCGTTATCGGCAATGTGTCTACGCGGATCGGGCGCAATCGCATCGGTGAGGACGGCGCCTCCTCCGCCCGAGACGAACCCGACTCGCCGGGGTGACCCCGTCAAGGCGAGCAGCAGATTGCTGCGGATATCGGGCTCGAAATTGATCGCGAGATCGTAGTGGTTGTGCCTCCACGTGCGCGCCCGCCGCACCAGAGCCGGCCACGAGAGTCCGCGGCCTTCCCGCGACATCCATGGCACGTCGAGTGTTTCCACATGCACTCCCGGAATCAATCCCGCGAGCGACCGATTCCAGCTTCCGACGACGAGATCGATTGCGGCGCTGGGAGCCATCGCCCTGACCATCGCAATGGCTTCGAGCACCATCACGAGGTCGCCGACCCGTTCCAATCGCAAAAGAAGAACTCGCCGGGGTGCTTCAGCGCTGGCATCGCGAGCCGTCCGCGGCCATCCGACAAGTTTCGCGGCTGCGAGGCCCACATCGGCCAGTCCGACGAGCATTCGTTCCTGACGATAGGGAATCTGAAGGTGTTCGAACACTACCGAATCTCGGCCATGTCGACCATGACGCCAAGCGCGCGGGTGTCCGGCCCGCCCAGAACGGTGCTTGGGATCCAAGTCGAGCTGTGAATGCGTACTTGCACGCCATCCGATCGTGGCGCAAGGCTCGAAGCTGTCGCAGCGGGAATCGGAAAGACGTAGTCGCGAAACTCATTCGTCAGCTCGACGCTCCCGAGCTCTTCGTCCTCGAGGGACACCGTCACGCGCGGAAGCGGCACGCCGCGCGGACGGCCACCGTTCAACCTGAGTGCCAGTTCCCGGCTCCCGGCCGGGACGCTCATGAGTAGATACGACGTATCCTGGCTCCATCGAAACGTCAGGTTGCCGCCGCCAAGCCTTTCCTTGGGAAAAAAATCCACGAGATGAAGATCGTCCGTGCCGCCGATGTCGAGCGAATGCGGCGGCGGTGTCAACCCCGTCTGGACCAGTTTGTAGATTGTGAAGTCGAACGGCTTCATGACCGCCGCGCGCGGGTAAATGTCGTAGGTGGTCTTCTCGTATTCCGGGACTCGAAAGCTCTCCGTTGAAACAACGACCGAGCCGACCCCGGGCGATAACAGGCTCGTCCCCCCTCCCGCAATGAAATACACATTCTCGTACCGTTCGTGCGCCCATGTGAGGAACGCGCGGACCGCTCGCTTGTCCGGTCGCGAATCGTAGAGGACGAGAACATTGCGCGCGTAGATATACGACAGGGGCAGCGCGAGCGCATGCAGATCCGAAGCCGCGCGCGACTCGACCAGCACGAGATCGTTGTCGCCGAACGTGGACGCAAGGCGCTCGAGCCGGGGAATCACATCCGCGTACTCGACATGCTCTCGAATGGGCAACGACGCGGACAGATAGCGGTAGCCGAGTAGAACGGCGGCGAGAACGCCTACAGCCGTGAATGCGACTCTCAACGACCTCCGCGAGTCAAGCCATGATCCCTTCATCCAGACGGGCGCGAACATGGCCGCCGACGCGAAGATCAGCGCGCCGGGCAGGATTTCTGTGAGGAAGCGGCGCGCAAGCCAGAAGTGTTCGGGCCAGATCCTCAGCTTATAGAAGAAGATCATCGCCAGCGCGGTGATCACCAGAATGAGTGCGGGCGCGCGCCAGAACGATCGCCACACCAGCAACGCATAGCCCGCCAGCGCAAGCCCGAACCCTATCGGTGTGAAATACAGGCTGGCGAAGATTCGTACAGCGTGCGCATCGTGCGGCGCAAGGCGGCCTCCGGGCTCGCGGAAAAACAGCGCGTAGAGCCCGCCGGTCACGACAATCGCTATCAGCGCCGTCGGCAGAAGGGTTCGCGTCGCTGTGGCTACGCGCGGTTTTCTGCTCGCCCATAACAGTGCGGAGATGGCAGCGGCGCCGGCGGCAAGAAACACCAGCAGAATCGACTGGCGCGACTGGGCGTAGGCGATGGGCAACCCCATGTACGGTCCAAGTTGCGTCGCGTAATATGCTCCCGCGGCAATACTCCACGCCGCGAGCGTGACAAGAAATGTGACGCGCCCGCGACGCCCTTTCACATGGGGCAGCAAGGACGCAGCAATGGCAACGCCGACGACGAGCACGGCGGGCAATCGGGTGAATAACGCGAGACCCAGCAGGCACGCCGCGACCGCTCCGAAGAATCGATCATCGTCCTCGTGCGCGTATGCGTGCGCGAGCAGCGCGGCGAATACCAAGGCCTGGGTGACGATCTCGGAATTGGGGTATCGCGCGTACCAGGTTTGTATGACTTGCACGCACAGCAGACCGGCGGCTACGGCCGCCGGAAGCGGCCCGACGAGGCGTATTGCCGCGAAATACACCGTCAGTACGCCGAGAATTGCCCACCATGCGGTGACGCGCCGCGTGCCCGTGACGCCGTCCAATCCGTACGCGATCGCAATCCAGATCGGATAACCCTGCGGGAACTGGCCGGTCACCGTGCCCGACTCGGGGTCGCGGAGGGGGAATCCCATGAAGCGGATGCTGTAGTAGGTCGGATTGGAGTAGGACGGAAAAAACAGATCGCGAGCCGACGCCGGTACGGCGGCCGCAACGCGGTCTGTCGTGACCAGCGACTGTCTCTGCGCGATCTGGATGCCCGCGTTGACGTACACGCCGGGATCGCGGCCGCCCATCATATATTCGGCGGCAGGCGCCGCGAAATACATCCATACTCCTGCGGCGATCAAGACGAGCGGGATTGCTGCAGTCCAGCGCGGCGAGGGCGCCGCATTCAGGCGCAGATTCCCGCGCGACCCCAGGGCAAGCACTGCAGCCAGTGCGACATCGCACGCCACGAGCGCCCCCAGCGAATACGCGCCGAATGCCGCGAGCGCAAACGCCAGGGTAGTCGTGATGATGACGCTGATAATGACCGTCCAGAAGAGGCGTTCCTCCGCCGGCAACGCCGCGCGTTTCCCGCGGTCGGCCAGGGCAACCGGAAGACAACCGCTCCCGGTAGATAAGCAATGGCGACGAGCGAGGTGATGGCAACGAGCATTATCTCGTCGCAGCCTGTTGGTAAACGGCCTCGAAGTCTTCTGCGACCCGCGCCCAGCTGTGATGCCGGCACACCACATCGCGGGCCTGCCGGCCCATGAGTGTTCCGGCCGGGCGGTCGCGCAACAGCGCGTCGATGGCCGCCGCCAGAGAGCGGACATCGCGCTCGGGCACAAGACGCGCTGTCAGCCCATCGGTAGCGACCGCACCAATGCCGCCCGCCGGCGTCGCCACGAGAGGTATACCCGATGCCATGATCTCCATCACAGTATTCGGCAGTCCGTCGACGTTTCCCGCATCGTCGTGGACAGACGGCGCCACGGCGACGTCTGCCGCCGCAAGGAGCGTCGGCACGATATCGTGAGGCACGACGCCGAGAAACTGCACGGCTTCGCCAACCCCCGCGGCCTGCGCCCGGGCGCGAAGCGACGCCTCGAGATCGCCATCGCCGGCAATGACGACGCGCAGCCGAGGGTGCTGTGTGTTCAGCGCGGCAGCGGCGTCGATCAAGTATTCGAATCCCTTTTTCTTGACGAGGCGGCCGATTGCAAAGACGAGAGGTACATTATCCGCGACGCCGAGCATTTCGCGGCCGCGGGCTCTCGCCTCGATGTCGGGCTTGAATCGCTCGCTATCGACGCCGTAGGGGACGACGTTCGACCTCGCTGCGTCGGCACCTATCGCGACGGCGCGGGAGCGGAGATCCTCACTGCATGCGGTGACCCAGCGGGCACGATGGAATGCGGTACGCGCGGCCAGCCGTGCTGCAGAGTGCCGCTCGGCGACGAACACGTCCGACCCATGAAGGCTGATGACCAGCGGAACCGAACCGGCGGCCGCGGCCCCGATAACACCGCTTGGGATCACCCAGTGAGCGTGCACGATCGTCGCGCGTGTTTTCTGGGCGACCCGAAGCGCCTTGAACCAGCCGGCTAGAACCGCGAATGGTGCGACGGCGACGGCGGACGCGCGCAGGCGGACGTCGGCGCGCATCCCTTCGGCATAGCCGAATGTGTTCAGTGCCCGAACGGGGGCGTAGTGGAACAGATGGAAGTGGACGCCGCGATCGTTCTTCGGCCGGCTCCATTTCGGATGCCACGGCGCGACCAGGTGCACCTCGTGGCCGCGTGCAGCGATGCCCTGCGCGATGGGTTCCATGAAGCTGCCGACCGAATCGCCCTGAAATCTTGGGTACGACGAGGCGACCATCACGACCCGTTCGCTCATAGTTCAGCGACGCGTGCGTACCATAGCTTGAAGGCCGTGTCCGAGCGGAGTTCCAGGCGCTGATCGCCGGGAGCGAAACTGCCGGCGGGGACGGTGACTTGATATTGGCCAATGCGTTCGGGGTTCCATTGAAGCACGAAATCGTCGAGGTGGGTTCCGTTCAATGAGGCGCGCAGGATCTGTCGTGCCGCCGCAGAACGGTCAACGGGATCGGCGCGCAGAGTCAGCGCGTACGAACGAGCTTCGGGCAGCACGATTCTGAGGTCAGCGCCGGGCGGTGCGGCAAACCGCATCGTGACGTTTCCCTCGACGACGAGGCGCGACCAGCCGTCGACGAAGAACCACCGATCGCGAGGCCCCGCCGCGATAGTGGCGGCGCCTTCGTAATGAAGCGCCTCCCTGGTGACGGCGTAGGGCGCAGCGATCCACCATCCGACAGCGACGAGGACGAGCGCGAACACAATCGCGGCCGATGAGAGGATCCGACGGCGATTGACTTGTGTCCACAGACTCGCGTCACGCGAGAGAAACACGACACGCGCAATTCGCACGGTCTTGTCCACAAGTGAAAAGGCCGCAACCAGGTAGAACGCATACGCGAAGAACGTGAGTCGCCACTCGGCGCCGCCGAGCACCGTCCACGTCATGCTGAACGGGACGAGCGATCCGAAGAACATGACGAGGACGAGGCGGCCTTCTGCAGACCACAGCCAGGTGACGAGACCGGCTACTGCAAGACAGGCCAGCGCGGTTCCAAGGCCCCGGTACCATCTATCGAGCCCCACCCATTTGTTGCTGAATGGATACACAAACACCCCGCGCACCGCATTGTCTGTTGCCGCAATCGGGCGCGAAGCGAATTTGCCGGACGAGTACGCTACGGCGCTCATTGGTTTGACGTCGGCCTCGGGCACACCTTCGCGTTTGAGATAGAAATCAGTGTGGTTGTTGATCGCGTAGAACGGGTCGCCCGTCGCGATGGCACAGTTGATCAGAAACGGCGCGACGAGCACTGTCATGACGCCGACGGCGATCGCCAACTCCCGCCGAATGTTCGTCCCTCTTGTCGCGAGCAGCCACACGACCGCCGGGGCGATAAGCGCGATCGTCGTAATCCTCGTCAGACACGCGCCTCCACTGAGCGCGCCGGCGAGAATGGCATTCGAGCGTGTTGGGTGCCGGCTGAATCGTAGCCACGCCCACGCACATGAGACAGCGAAGAAGGCGAACAGCTCGTCGCGCCAACCGCCGATCGCCCAATATACGGCGGTCTGATCGATGCCCAGCATCGCAGCGGCTGCCAATCCGACTATTGGTGATGCCACCAGCGCTCCCAGTGCGTACGTCGCGACCAGTGCCAGCAGGCCGAATGCGATCGAGGCGACGCTGACGCCGACATCCGCATCGCCGGTCAACATCAACCCGATCCGGGTGACCGCTGGAAACATCGGTTCGCGCACGTGCGCGGCGTAGAAGTTTCGCATCGCGCGGGCGAACTTCAAGTAGTTGATGGGATCTCCGCCCTCGTAGGGTGTTGCGTCGCGGCGCCACGCCCAGTTGGGCGTGATCGTCGATGCCGCCGCTCCAACGGCAGGCTGAAGAGTTGCCAGCCAACGCGGCTGATCGTAGGGTCCGTAGGATTTGAAAAGGGCGTCCAGTCGCAACAGCGCGGCGTAGCCCACCACAAGAACGAGCAGGGTCCTGACAGCCAGCGTGCGCCACGGCGGTGAAGACACCCGCATAGTGTACTTGCTCACGTCCGGCTACCGATTGCCCGGCCGCGATATAGAATGCCTTCCGCACTGATGGGAATCCGACGCATCATCGTCTGCGAAGCTCAAGTGCCGTTCGTCCGGGGCGGCGCAGAGTACCTCGTCAGGACGCTTGTCAGTCAGCTCCAGCGCCACGGCTTTGCCGCCGAGCTCGTGAGTATTCCCTTCAAGTGGTATCCAAAAGGCGAAATCCTCGCGCACGCCGCGGCATGGCGGCTCATCGATCTGAGCGAAAGCAACGGGCAACCGATCGATCTGGTGATCGCGTCGAAGTTCCCCACGTACTTTGTGCGGCATCCACACAAGGTGACGTGGCTCGTGCATCAGCATCGCGCCGCGTACGAACTGTGCGGCACCGAGTTCAGCGATTTTCATCACGAGGATGAAGATGTCGGCACGCGCGAGACGATCATGCGGACAGACAACGAGATGTTACGCGAGTGCCGCCGCGTCTTCACCATCTCACGCACGATCTCCGATCGGCTGGCGAGATACAACGGCCTCCAGCACGATCCTCTGTATCCTCCGCCGCCGTTCGCCGAGCGCATCAAGGGCGGCTCGTACGGTGATTACGTCCTGTTCGTCGGGAGACTGGAGTCGATCAAACGCCCCGATCTGATCGTGCGTGCCATGCAGCATGTCGATCGTCCGATACGACTGGTCGTCGTCGGAGAGGGAACTCAGCGGCAGCGTACGGAGGAGCTTACTGAAGCACTCGGCCTGTCAGATCGCATTACTTTCGCAGGGGCGGTCGAGGAGTCGGTGCTCGTCGAGTTGTACAAAGACGCTCTGGCGATCGCCTTTGCACCGTTCGATGAGGACTACGGATACGTGACGCTCGAGTCGTTTCTGGCCCACAAGCCGGTCATCACGACCCCCGATTCCGGCGGCCCGCTCGAGTTCGTGCGGGATGCCGAAAACGGCCTGGTCTGCGAGCCGACCGAAGAGGCTATCGCCTCGGCAGTGAATCGCCTCGCCGTCGACAAGGCTCTTGCGGCGCGTCTCGGTGATGCCGGCTACGAACGTGCCCGGCTGGTTACCTGGGACGGCGTCATCGAGAAACTGGTCGGCGCATGAAAAAGCTCATCATCCAGATTCCGTGCCTCAACGAGGCCGTCACGCTGCCGTCGACGCTGCGCGATCTGCCCACGCAGATTCCCGGCATCGACACGATCGAAGTGCTGGTCGTCGACGACGGGTCGACCGACGGCACGGTGGAAGTGGCGCATGCCGCCGGCGTGCCGCACATTATCTCGCTGCGAAACAGGCGCGGACTTGCCACCGCGTTTACGGTCGGCATCGATGCTGCGCTGAAGCTCGGCGCCGACTTCATCGTCAATACTGACGGCGACAATCAATACGCGGGGGAGGATATCTCCGCGCTTGTGGCGCCGCTCTTGAGCGGCGAAGCCGACGTGGTCATTGGAGACAGGAACGTCGAGACTTTGAAGCATCTGTCGTGGACGCGCAAGCGCCTGCAGCATCTCGGAAGCTGGGTTGTGAGGCAGGTCTCGAATACGCGCGTCCCCGACACCACCAGCGGCTTTCGCGCGTATACGCGCGAAGCGGCCCTCCGGATGAACATCGTGTCGGATTTCACGTACACCCTCGAGTCGATCATTCAGGCCGGCAAAAAGCGAATGGCCATCGCCCACGTGCCTATCCGCTCGAACCCGAAAACGCGACCCTCCCGACTCTTCGACAACGTGTGGGTCTACATCAAGCGGTCTGTGTCGACGATCGTCCGCATCTACACGATGTACGAGCCGTTCAAGGTGTTTACATCGATCGGGCTCGTGACATTCGGCATCGGACTCGCGATCTCATTCAGGTTTCTGTATTTCTACTTGAACAATGACGGCGCCGGTCATGTGCAGTCGCTGCTGCTCGCAGCCGTGCTGATGATCGTAGGTTTTCAGGTGCTGCTGATCGGCCTGGTCGCCGACGTCATCTCCGCCAATCGTAAACTGCTCGAAGATCTGCTGTATCGGGTTCGATCGATGGAGCTGGATGGACGTAAGCGAGACCACTAACCACCATTCACCGACCAAATTCCGGCCACCATATTCCCAATCGCCAGACAGGACGTCAGGCCCGGCGACTCGATGCCCGCAACCTGGATGACGTTCGGATTCTGCGAGTCGCGTTCAATCAGGAAGTCTGCGAACGTCTCGTTGGGCCCATGGAGTTTTGCTCGAATGCCGGTTCCCCCCGGCTGCAGATCGGCGAGCGTGATGGCCGGCAGCAGGGCGCGGGTCGGCTCGAGAAATGCATCGAGGGGAAGGCGTGCGCCCTCGTAGTCGTCTTTCGAATCCTGAAATTTTGCCGTAGGCCCGACGAGCACGCTGCCCCATGTCGTGCGAGTCAAATGCACGCCGAGCCCCGACCCGTCTGCATGCGGAAGCGGATAGACGAGGCCCTGCACCCAGTCGCGCTTCGATGGCGCGAGCTCGGCGTACTCGCCACGGCATGGCTTGATGCGAAAACGCTTTCCACCGAGCATTGCGGAGACATCGTCTGCGTAAAGGCCCGCGGCGTTCACGACGGTGTGCGCCCGAAAACGCTCGTGCGGTGTCACCAGTTCGACGCCGCCATTCGATGCGGCTGCGTCGATGACTGGCGTGCCCACGAGCATCGCGACATCCAGATCGCGGCAGAGCCTGCCGAGAGCGCCGATCAGCGCTTCGGCTTCGATGATGCCTGTGTCGGGCGACCAGACAGCAGCCGCGGCGCGCACGTGAGGTTCTTTTCGCCGAACGAACCCCGGCGTCGACCATCTCCAAAGAAGTGGCGCCGTTCGCAATACCTCTCGCGCGCAACGTTTCGAGCTCCGCGATCTCGCCTTCGTGCGCCGCCACCAGTAGCTTTCCGCACCGCTGACAGGGGACGCCATACCGCTTGCAAAACGCATAAAGCCGCTCGCGGCCGTCCAGGCAAAGCCTGGCCTTCAGCGACCCGGCAGGATAGTAGATGCCCGCGTGAATCACGCCGCTGTTGTGCGTGCTCATACCGCGTCCGGCTCGCGATTCACGCTCGATGACACACACCGCGGCTCCCGATTCCGCGAGCCTCAGCGCGCACGCGAGTCCGACAACCCCTCCGCCAATGACTGCCACGTCAATTTCATTCATCAGTCGCGGGGGGCCCTCGCCCCGCTCCGGTCGCTCCGCGACCATTATTTACGATACGATACGAAGCTCATGTCTTCGTCCTTCGAGTCGCCTCAGGACGCCCCGAGCGATAGTCGAGGGGCGCAGGAAATCCCGCTGCTCGACCTCACCGCGCAGTTCGCGCCCCTGCGCGGAAGGGTGCTCGAGGCGATCGCGCGAGTCTGCGACACGCAGCAATTCATCCTGGGACCGGAGGTCGAAGCGCTGGAACGCGAGCTCGCGGCATTCCTCGCGATTCCGCACGCGATCGGTGTGTCGTCGGGCTCCGATGCGCTTCTTGCCGCGCTGATGGCGCTCGACGTCGGGCCGGGCGACGAAGTGGTGACGACCCCGTTTTCGTTTTTCGCAACAGCCGGTTCGATCGCCAGACTGGGCGCGCGCCCCGTGTTCGTCGACATCGATCGCGCGACATTCAACATCGACGCCGGTGCGGTCGCCTCGGTCCTGACGCCGCGGACGAAGGCGATTATGCCGGTGCATCTGTTCGGCCAGAGCGCCGACATGGCGCCGATTCTCGAAGTTGCGGGACGGTCGGGCATCCCTGTCGTGGAAGACGCCGCACAGGCGATCGGCGCGTGTTATCGCGGCAGCCCGGTCGGCGGCATTGGCACGATCGGCTGCTTTTCATTTTTTCCGACGAAGAATCTCGGTGCGTTCGGCGACGCCGGCCTGGTCACCACGTCCGACGCTGCGCTCGCGCGAAAGCTGCGCGCGATCAGACAGCATGGCGGAGAGGTGAAATATCATCACGATCTGGTCGGCGCGAATTTCCGGATAGACGCGCTGCAGGCGGCGATTCTCCGTGTCAAGCTTCCGCATCTGGAAGGGTGGACCGCCGCCAGGCGGCGGAATGCCGAGAGGTACGAGACGTTGTTCAGGAAAGACGATCTCGAAGGCACCGTGACGCTGCCCGCGCGGTCGGCCGACAGCACGCACATCTATAATCAGTTCGTTATCCGCGTGCCAGAGCGCGACCGCCTTCGCGCGCATCTTCAGTCTAGCGGCATTGGCACCGAAGTGTATTACCCGGTCCCGCTTCATCTGCAGCCGTGCTTCCGGGAGTTGGGATATCGCTCCGGTTCGTTCCCCGCGGCCGAGACAGCCGCAAGAGAAGTGCTGGCGCTGCCGATATATGGGGAGCTGACCGGCGCCCAGCAGGCGCGTGTGGTTGACGAAATTCACAATTTTTTTCAGCGGAGAGCTTGACGAATGGATTTGTTGCAGCGGATCAAGAGCGGCGAAGCGCGGGTGGGCATCATCGGGCTTGGGTACGTCGGACTGCCCCTTGCCGTCGAATTTGCGAAAGCCGGATTGCACGTCGTTGGCTACGATGTCGATCAGTCGAAGGTAGACAGCCTGAGCGCCGGGAAGAGCTACATTCCGGACGTTCCGTCGGAGGATCTGGCAGCGGTCGTCAAGGCCGGCACTTTCCGCGCCACGACCGATCAGACGCGAGCTTGCCGACGTGGACATCATCGACATCTGCGTGCCCACGCCGCTGCGCAAGACCCGCGACCCGGATCTGTCGTACGTGGTGAAGGCGATCGAGGCGACCGCCGCGGTTCTACGGAAAGGGCAGCTCGTCATTCTCGAATCGACCACCTACCCTGGGACGACGGAAGAGGTCGCGCAGCCTGCGCTCGAGGCGGGCGGACTGAAGGTAGGCCGTGACATCTATCTGGCGTTTTCGCCGGAACGCGTAGATCCGGGCAACCCGATCTACCTGACGAAAAACATCCCGAAAGTCGTGGGCGGGATCGACCAGACGAGTACCGATCTGGCCGCGGCGTTGTACGGGCGGGTGGTCGACAAGGTCATCAAGGTTGCCAACACGCGCGTTGCGGAAATGGTGAAGCTCCTGGAGAACACGTTCCGCGCGGTCAACATCGGCCTCGTGAACGAGATTGCGTTGATGTGCCACCGCCTCGACATCGACGTGTGGGAGGTGATCGACGCCGCCGGCACGAAGCCATTCGGCTTCATGCCGTTTTATCCCGGTCCCGGTCTGGGAGGCCACTGCATTCCCATCGATCCGTTCTATCTGTCGTGGAAGGCGCGGCAGAGCGGCTTCGAATGCCGCTTCATCGAGCTGGCCGGGCACGTGAACGGGGCGATGCCCGAGTTTGTCGTCGAGCGGGTGACCGATGCTCTCAACTCGGCGAAGAAGAGCATCAACGGGTCGAAGATTCATCTTATTGGCGTCGCGTACAAGAAGGACGTCGGCGACGTGCGCGAATCACCGGCCCTCGATATCCTCGAACTGCTGCATCGTCGGGGTGCGACGTTGAGCTACAGCGATCCGTTCGTGCCGTCGCTGAAAATCGACAGCCTGGCGCTGAAAGCGATGGAGCCGGCGAAGGCTGATGCCGATTGCGCAGTGATCTGCACGAACCACTCGTCGTTCGACTACGGCAAGATCGTCGAAAAATTCCCGCTCATCGTGGATACGAGAAATGCCTTGCGCGGACGGGAGGGGAAGGGGATCTTTCGGCTGTAGTAGGGCTGGTTGGTGGTTAGTGGTTGGTGGGCTGGACGCTCCACTAACTACCAACTACCAACCACCAACCATCACTTCAGAGTGCCGGTGAGCGGACTGCTGGCGCTGGCGTACATCCGGCGCGGCATCCGCCCCGCACGATAGGCGAGCCGGCCGGCCTGCACCGCGAGCTTCATGGACGTCGCCATGGCAATGGGATCCTGAGCCTCGGCGATGGCAGTGTTCATCAGCACGCCATCGGCGCCAAGCTCCATCGCGATCGTTGCGTCCGACGCGGTGCCGACACCGGCATCCAGGATGATCGGCACGCGCGAAAATTCCCGGATGATCCTGATGTTGTTCGCGTTCTGAATGCCGAGGCCAGATCCGATGGGTGCCCCGAGCGGCATCACGGCCGCCGCTCCGGCATCCTGGAGCTTTCTGCACACGATCGGATCGTCCGTAGTGTAAGGCAAGACGACGAACCCTTCCTTCACCAGGATTCTGGTGGCAACGATCAATTCTTCGTTGTCTGGAAACAGCGTCCGCTCGTCGCCGATCACTTCCAGCTTCACCCAGTTCGACAAGCCGGCTTCCCGCCCGAGACGCGCGGTCCGCACGGCATCGTCGGCCGAGTAGCAGCCGGCGGTGTTCGGCAGGAGCGCGATCTTGTTGGTGTCGATATAGTCCAGGAGAGATTCCTTGCTGCGATCGCTGATGTTGACTCGGCGGACGGCGACGGTCACCATTTCGGCTCCGGACGCCTCGTGAGCGCGCTGCATTACCTGGAACGACGAATACTTGCCGGTTCCCACGATAAGCCGCGACGCGAACTCTCGGCCGGCAATCACCAGCGGGTCGGGATTCAACGATCCTCCTCCAACGAAATTCACGATCTCGATCTGATCGCCATCCTGAATCTGCGTGCTCTCGTAGTGGGCGCGCTTGACGACGGTCAGATTGTGTTCGACGGCGACGCGGCGCGGGTCGATGTTCAACTGCGCGAGCAGGGCATTCAGCGTCAGCGGCCCGGCAACCTCGTGCGGATCACCGTTCAGGATAATCTGCATTCTAGCAATTATCGCGCGGGCCGGCCGGGCCCTGGGTCGCCGGACCCGGATCGGTCTGCGGAACGTTCGCGGAACCGGTTCGTAATAGGGTAGCGGCGGTCGCGACCGAAGCTGCGGCGGCTCACCTTGACGCCGGGAGGCGCCTGCCGGCGTTTGTATTCCGCGGTGTAAAGCATCTGCTGGACGCGCGTGACGACCTCGCGAGGCGCAATGGCTGCCGCAATCTCGTCGACCGACTTCTCCTCTTCGATGAGGCCGGTCAGAATCGCATCGAGCTGATCGTAGGGCGGCAGCGAGTCCTGGTCGGTCTGGTTCGGCCTGAGCTCGGCAGTCGGCGGCCGGGTGAGCGTGCGCTCGGGAATGACGTCGCCGAGCGGGCCTCTCGCATGCGGAGGGCGGTTCGCGTTGCGCCACCGCGACAGGCGATACACGTCGGTCTTGTAGATGTCCTTGAGCACGGAGAACCCGCCGCACATGTCCCCGTACAAAGTGGCGTAGCCAACGGACATCTCCGATTTGTTGCCGGTCGTCAGCAGCATGGATCCGAACTTGTTCGAGATCCCCATCAGGAGGAGTCCGCGGATTCGCGCCTGGAGGTTTTCTTCGGCGACGTCGCGCGGGCGGCCTTCGAAGACCGGCGACAGCGTGGCTTCGGCGCTTCTCATCACCTGTTCGATCGGAAGTGTCAGCAGGCGAATGCCAAGACGATCTGCAACGTATTGGGCCTCTTCCATGCTCACCTGACCGGTGAACGGCGAAGGCAGTCGTACGCCCAGCACGCGCTCGGGCCCGAGCGCGTCGACACCGACGGCGGCGCTCAGGGCCGAGTCGACGCCTCCAGAAAGGCCGAGCACGATTCCCGGAAAGCCGTTCTTTTCGACGTAGTCGCGGAGGCCGGTGATGAGGGCGCTGTAGGTCTCGGCAATCTGCTCTCCGGGCGCATCGACGGGGCCGGGATCGCAGACCCACCCTTCAGCGGCGCGTGTCCACCGGGTGAGCCTGATCTCTTCCTCCCAGCCTGCCATCGAGCACGCCAGCTCGCCCGAACGATTGACGACGAACGATCGGCCGTCGAACACGAGCTCGTCCTGTCCGCCGACCTGATTGACGTAGATGAGCGCGCGATTTGTTTCGAGCGTCCGCGCGCGCGCGAGCTCGATTCGTGTCGGAAACTTCGCGATCTCGAACGGCGAGCCGTTCGGCACGATGAAGAACTCTGCGCCTGCGCGCGCCAGGTGCGCGGTGATTGCGGACGTCCAGATGTCTTCGCATACCGGAATCCCGAGCATGACTCCGCGAAACCGGACCGGATCGGGCATCGGTCCCGCCGCGAACACCCGCTTCTCGTCGAAGACGCCGTAGTTGGGAAGGTCCGACTTGAAGCGCCGAACCGTCGTTCGCTTGTCTATGAGAATCGCGGCGTTGTAGACGCGTCCCTCTTCGCGCCATGGCGTGGTGGCGACGAGCGCGGGTGCGTCGCGGCTGTCGTGCACCAGGCAATCGATTGCCGCGTGACACGCGTCGACGGCCGATGGGCGCAGCACGAGATCTTCCGGCGGATATCCGATGAGCGCAAGCTCGGGCAGTACCACGAGATCGGCGCCTTCGGCGCCGGCTCGATCGCGCGCACGCCGGATGCGTGCGAGATTTCCTTCGATGTCGCCAACTGTCGGATTGAGCTGTGCGAGCGCGATGGTGAGCTGCACGGTGATGCTGGCGGTTCTGGGTTCTAGGTGCTGGGTTCTGAGGTTCCGGTTCCAGGTTCCACGTTCTACGTTCGGTGGTTTCGGTTGTGGGTTCGGTGAAGCAGCACGCTGAACTGCAGAACCAGAACCCAGAACCACAGAACCGGCACCCAGAACCGCAGAACCCAGCACCCAGAACCGCTGATTTCAGTGGGCAGTTTAGCATGCAATAGAATCTCGTCATGAAGATCGGAGTGCCAGTCGAACAGTTTCCCGGCGAGCGGCGCGTCGCGCTCGTACCCGCCTCGATCGCTCCGCTGAAAAAAGCCGGGTTCGATGTGTTGATTGAACGGGGGGCCGGCGAGCGCGCAGGGTTTCCCGACGCGGCGTACCTCGACAAAGGCGCGGAGATTGCCGCGAGTCGTCCCGATGTGTTTGCCGCAGACATCGTGTTGCAGGTGCGCGTGGGTGATGTCGGTCTCATGCGTCGGGGCCAGGTCGTCATCGGCATGGCCGATCCGCTCGGTTCGCCCGAGACGGTACGTGAGATTGCCTCGAGCGGAGTTACCGCGTTCGCGCTCGAGCTGATTCCGCGCATCACGCGCGCGCAGAGCATGGACGTGCTGTCGTCGATGGCGACGATTTCCGGATACAAAGCAGTGCTGCTGGCGGCCGAGACGCTGCCGCGCATGTTCCCGCTTCTGACCACCGCTGCCGGTACGATCACCCCGGCGCACGTCTTCATCGTCGGAGTCGGAGTCGCGGGTTTGCAGGCGATTGCAACGGCCCGAAAGTTGGGAGCGGTCGTGGAGGCTTACGACGTGCGCCCGGCGGTGAAAGAGCAGGTCCAGAGCGTGGGCGCGAAATTCGTCGAGCTGCCGCTCGAGACGGGTCAGGCCGAAGACAAAGGCGGCTACGCGAAGGCGCAGGACGAGGCGTTTTATCAGCGTCAGCGCGAGATGATGGCGCGTGTCGTTGCCGCGAACGACGTGGTCATTACCACCGCCGTCGTGCCTGGCAAGAAAGCGCCCGTGCTCGTTACCGCCGACATGGTGCGCGGCATGGCGCCGGGATCGGTCGTCGTCGATCTCGCGGCCGAGCGCGGAGGTAACTGCGAGCTGACGCGTGCCGACGAGATCGTGGTCGAAAAGGGCGTGAGCATCCTCGGGCCGACGAACCTGCCGTCGACAGTGCCGTACCACGCCAGCCAGATGTATGCAAAGAACATCACGACGTTTCTGCTGCACCTCGTGAAGGACGGGGCCGTGGCGATCGATCCGAACGACGAGATCACCCGCGACACGTTGATTGCCAAAGACGGAGAGGTCGTGAACGTCCGCGTACGGCAGGCGCTCGGTCTTCCCGAGCTCGTGACGACGTCTTGAACAGGAGATTAGGAGATTAGGAGTTCTGTTTTCGAAAAGAATTCTCTAATCTCCTATTCTCCTGTTTGTGTTTTCTACTGTCCGAGTTTGGCCTGGCTGAGCGTGAGGATGAACGACCCGACGCTCAACTCTGATTGGAGCTTTACGGGTACGCGGGCGGGCGTGTCGCTGATCCAGAGATGAATCGGCCGGCCGCTCGGCTGACCGTGTTCGTCGAAGAGCGCCGTTCGCAGCCGGAATGTATTGAAGGGTCCTGCTTCGGTGTTCAGCGCTTCGGTTCCAACGACGCTCACCTGCGCGCGATAACTTCGCCCGCCGGTGGCAACTGGAATCGTTTCTTTGGCGCCGACCTTCAGCGGCAGCGCACGCATCACGTAGATCGCCGACAGCGCATCCTGCGTAAACGCCGGTACAGAATACTCACGCTTCCCGCTCTTGGCCGTGACGTTCTCGAACGTCGCCTTGCGCGTCGCGTTGTTGAAGGTCGTCACCTTCATCTGGTGCCGCTGCCCCTCTTCGCTGTACACGCCGGCGCGCTGCGGCAACAATGTGTAGACGTCCATCAACACATCCGCCTTGTAGTAGAGCGTGTAGAGCTTCGACATCAGCGGAGTCGGCCGCGCTTCGGCGACGACATAGTAGGCGACCGAGTTGTAGGATGGGCGCTTCGCCTGGACGTGCATGGTGACGGTGCCCGCTGTCACGTACGTGGAGTAGGAGACGTCGTAGGTGAGCAACTCGCCGGCGCGAAACGGCACCCGCACTTCGCCGCTCGGTTTCGCCGAAGCCGGCGGTGCCGGTTTCTTCGTCGTGGACTGCCCGAAAAGTATCTGCGCCCCTCCGAGGCACGCAAGCACGAGCGCGACCCTGAATTTCATCCGACCTTCCAGCCGTTGGGGATTTTTTCTCCGCCCCGATCGAACAACCAGATCACCTGTCTAAACTAGCATAGCTGGACTGCCTTGTAAGTCGACAGGCGCAAGTCGGCAGTCGCTAGTCGCAAGTCGGTCTTCGACTATCGCCTTGCGACTGAATTCGCGTAACTCGCCGCGCCGAGTAATCCCGCGCCGGGATTCAGGATCACCTTCACCGGAATGTGCGAGATGAGCGCTTCCATTGGCGATTTATCGAGAAACGACCGCATGAATATCGGCCAACGTAACGCCGGAAGGATGCGCGGCGCGACGCCTCCGCCAAGATAGAGACCCCCGGTTGCGAGCACGGTGAGTGCGAGGTTGCCGGCCGCCGCGCCGTACGCAGAAACGAAGAACTCGAGGGTCCGCGTACACGACGGACACGCCGCTTCTAACGCCGCTCGAGCGATCGCGGCCGGGAGCTCACCGGATGCGGGTGCCGGCGTCAGCGTCTGACATTGGTGCGGGTACAGAATGTGGTGAATGTGGGCGAGACCGGGCCCCGACACCACACGCTCCACCTCGACCCGTCCATACTCCTTCTGGAGCGCGGCGGCGAGCGCCTGCTCGTCGGCGTTGCGAGGAGCGAAGTCGGCGTGTCCGCCTTCCGATGCGCGGGGTACGAGACGGCCATCGACGTTCGGCAGCAGCGCAATGCCGAGCCCCGTACCCGCTGCGATGAGCGCGACGTTACCGCTGGAGTCGGTCTCGCCCTCGTGAAGGACCTCGATCTCGGCAGGCGTGAGAGCCGGCACCGACCACGCAAGCGCTTCCAAGTCGTTGAGCAAGTAGGCGCGCCGAATCGGCACATCGCCGCACAGCGTGTCGAGATCGACAAGCCACGGCACGTTCGTCAGCTGCGCGCGGTTGCCCGTGATCGGGCCGGCGACGCCGAAGGCGGCCGCGTCGATGTCGGTCGCGCGTGTCGAAGTCTCACGAAGGAAATGGAGAACGAGGGCGCCGAGATCCGGGAAGTCGAGCGTGCGATACGAGCGCATCTCGATCGCGTCGGGTCGCGTTCGGCCGCGAGCGAAGAGGCCGAGAAAGGTTTTTGTTCCACCGACGTCTCCGGCGAACAGCATCGTTGACGATTGTAGTCGGCCGCGGCCCGCGGATGCTTGACTTCTATCCGCCCCTACTGCATCTTTCTCGCCTCCGCTCGCGTGCAATGCAGGCGCGCTACGGCGAGCGCGCCGTAGCGCGGCTTTGCCGCCGAGAGACGGGGCCCAACCATGACCCGACAGCCCACGGAACGCCCGCTCGCCGATCAGGTTGTCGTCTTCACCGGCAAACTCTCGTCGCTCGGCCGTAAGGAGGCGCAAGCCCTCGTGATTCGTCTTGGCGGTTCGGCGGCCGACGAGGTGACTGCCAAGACAACGCTCGTCGTGGTCGGCGCCGAAGGCGGCGTGAGCGCCGAAAAAAGTCAGAAACAGCGAAGAGCCGACGACCTGGGCGTGCGCGTCATCAGCGAGAACGACTTTTGCCGAATGGCCGGCCTTCAGCCCCCCGAAGATCTCAAGTTGCAGTATTACGGACAGCGCGACCTGCTCAGCATGTACCCGGGACTCCGCGAAGATCATCTTCGGTATCTGCAGAAGTGGGGACTGATTCGTCCGGTCATGCGGACACACACCGAAACCTACTATCCCTTCTCCGATCTGCTGCTCATCCGGCACGTGAGTGCCGAGCTCGAGTCGGCCCCGTTTCGCGCGATCCTCCGATCGCTGCAGACCGAGCGCAGCGGTCAGCTCGCGTTCGACTTCCGCATCGACGCGGAGCCCGCGCGCATCATCAAGCTGAAGCGGCCGAAGCCGAAAGAGATGGAGAAGGAGCCAGGGAAAGACACGCTCGCGCCGATGATGGCGCCGCAGACGCTCGCAGAGGAATACTTCACCAAGGCGTCAACGCTCGATGTGGACGAATCCCGCCACAACACCGCCGCGACCTGGTACCGCAAGGCGCTCGAGATCGATCCGTACCTCGTACCGGCGCTCATCAACCTCGCCAACATTCATTACGGCAAGGACGAGCTCGCAGAAGCGCAGGCGCTATACGAGCGGGCGATCGGTCTCGATCCGGATTTCTTCGAGGCGCATTTCAACCTCGGCAACATCTACCACGACCTGGGGCGCTTCAAGGAGGCGGCGGCCTGCTACCGCACCGCGCTCAGGCTGAACGGCCAATATGCCGACGCGCACTTCTACCTGGCCATTACGCTCGAGAAGACCGGACACTCTCTCGAAGCGAAACCGCACTGGCGCGCGTATCAGACGCTGTCGCCGAATGGAGAGTGGGTCGAGCTGGCGAAGGAGTTCTCTGAATAGAGCATTGGGAGATTGGTAGATTGAGCAGATGAAGGCTCGCAGATTACGAAAGGCTCTTCGTAATCTCCCAATCTTCCAATCTCCCAATCTCCCAATTCAGTATCCGTAGTCGTCAACAGGTCTTTTCTTCGGCACCCGGCGTACTTTGTAGAAGGCGCAGTCGGGACACCAGGCCTCCGCGTCGAAGCCGGTCGTGCCGGCCATCGGCTGCACGTCGCGATGCGAGCAGAAATCGAGAGGGTTGGTCTCGTCGGGCGCCTTGCGCCACCGGCAGCTGTGATATCGCTGCACAGCCTCCGATTGCACCGGCACTTCCTCGGGTGTCTCTACGGCGGTGGGTCTTGCGAGCGGTGAACTGGAATCGTCGAACATGTTCTGACCTAACGTGCGCGAAAAGTGATGATGCCGCGGACCGGGTCGTAGGGAGAAACCCCGACGGTCACGCGATCGCCTGGAACAACCTTGATACGGAATCGCCGCATACGGCCGCTCAACTGCGCGAGCACCTCGTGTCCGGCGTCGCATTGAACGCGATAGAGACCTCCGCTGTGCACTGCCACGACTGTTCCCTGCATGTCGATTAAATCGTCTTTGCTCAAACTGGCTCGAAATCCTTTCCGAACGGGCACTCGGCCTTGCTCGCAATGATTGTGCCACAAACCAACCCTACGCGCTCAATTTTCGCACGGCGTTTTCTACCTGGGCGGTTAACTCTACGTAATCATCACCACTTAGCCGCAGCGGCGCGCCGAAAATCACACGCACCCGACCTGGCTTAGCCATCTTCCAGGTCTGATGAAGCACGCGGTCGATGCCTTCCAGACGTACAGGGATCACCGGGACGTCGAGTCGCGAGGCCATCATGCCGACGCCCGGACGAAACGGCCCGATTTCGCCGTGGTCCGTTCGCTTGCCTTCGGGAAAGATCAACACCGAAAAGCCGCTGCTGAGTAATTCGCCCGTATAGCGCAGCGTCTGGCGCGCGCCCGCTTCGCGCTGCGGCAGCGGAAACGTATTGAAGAAGGCGGCCGAGAGGTAATATTCGAGGCTCCTGGCAAGTCGCTTTCGGCGCGTGAACCCCTCGGGAAAAAAATGCGCCTTGAAAAATTCCTTCGCCATCGCCGTGGCGACGCGGCGGCGCCATCCGCCCGGCAACGCGGCGAGAATCACCGGCACATCCATGTGGCTCTGATGATTGGCCGCGAAGATGACCGGCCCTGCGACGGTCTGCAGATTCTGCAAGCCCTCGACTTTGATCCACGCAAACACGCGGGTAAGCGGCAGGAGAACTCCGGGTTGCGCGATCGCGCGAAGCACGCGGAATGGCAGCGCGCGATTCCAGGACGGGAAATCCACCGGTTCGGGCGCTTCGGCGGCCGCCGGTGCGGTGGCCAGCCGTTCAAGATCGGCGATCGTCCTGACGTTGGAAAAGGCCGTCTCGTCGATCGTGGTGTTAAGCGCGTCTTCGAGTGCCACCAACATCTCGACGCGCTCGAGCGAGCTGAGTCCTATTTCTTCGAGCGTGGCGCCGGGCGCGAGCTGGCGGCCACCCGCGTAGCGCGCGATCACCGAATCGATCTTCGTGCCGGTCGAAGCCGGCGTCGCAGGGGGCGCGCCCGTTTGCAGCCATGCGCGGATCTCGTGGCGTTTCAGTTTCCTCGTACCTTCGGTGCGCGGCAGTTCGGCTCCCGGCCAGATGTGGGCCGCGCGAATTCGCTGGTGATCGGCGAGCTGCGCGTTCGCCGCCTTGACGACATCTGCGGGATTCGTGCCGGGCTCGACGACAATCGCGATCTGCACGCGTTCTTCGCCGTTCTGCGTCACGCCGACGGCGGCCGAATCGTTGACGCCTTTCACCGTGTTCACCACGCGCTCCACATCTTCGGGAAAGACGTTGAGCCCTTCCGGCGTGACGATCATCTCCTTCTTGCGCCCGCGGATGAACAGGCGGCCGGCTTCGTCGAGATCGCCGATGTCGCCCGTGTGGAACCAGCCGTCTTCGAAGGCTTCGTCCGTGGCTTTGGGCGCGCCGTAATAACCGGTCGTCACGTTCTCGCCGCGCACGAGAATTTCGCCGTCGGGGGCAATCTTCACGTTGACCCCGCCGATCGGTTTGCCGACCGACCCTTTGCTCGTCGAGAACGGATGGTTCAGCGTCACGATCGGCGCAGTTTCGGTAAGGCCGTACCCTTGAACGACAAGAAATCCGAGCCGCCCCCAGAACGATTCAAGCGACGATTCGAGCGGAGCGGCGCCGACGACGAACGACCAGAATTTCAGTCCGAAGAGACGATGCACGGCGCGGTAGCGCCACCATCGTTTTGCAATGCCCTCCTTCTCCTCCGGCACATGGCGCACGTCCGGATACAGCCGGGCGACATGATCGGCAAGCACGTCGAGAATCTTCGGCACCGACACGAGCACGGACACTCGGCGGGTTTTCACCTGCCGCACGATTTCGTGGGGGTTGTAGCCGCGCATGAACACCACGGTGGCGTGGAGCATCGGGGGGACGAACGTGGCCATGGCCTGCCCGAACATGTGACTGAGCGGCAGCAGGTTGAGAAAGCGAATCGGAAAGAACGGGCGGCCGTATTTCTTGTATTTCCTCACCTCGCCTTCCACCGGGAGGATGTTGGCCAGGACGTTACGGTGGGTGAGGACGACCCCCTTCGGCTCGGCCGTTGCGCCCGAGGTGAAGATGATCTCGACGATATCGTCTCGCGTTACCGCGACCGGCGTGAAGGGCGATGGGTCGAGCGCACGAAAATCGATTTCGGCAAATTTCCAGAAAAAAGGAATCGGGAGGGTTTTTCCCTGCGCCTCCACGGAAAAACCCTCCCGATTCCTTTTTTCCAGCGACACGTCATCGCCGAGCAGCAGAAGCTTCGCCCCGACGATGCGCCCGACGTGTTCCACGAACTCGTGGGACGCGCGGAAATCGATCGGCACAGCGATCGATCCGTTCAGCAGGCATCCCCACAGCGCAATGATCCACTCCGGACGGTTCTCGCTCCAGAAGACAACTTTGTCGCCTTTGGCGAGGCCCGTAGCTTGCAGGCGCGCGGCAAAGCCTCGCGCCGCCCGCGCAGTTTCTGCGTACGTATAGGAACGCGCTCGATATCCATCGTCGTAGACGAGAAATTCGCCACTTCCGGCGGAGACATCGTGAAAGAAATCGAGTAAGGTATCCCGACGCATCTGCTGAATTATGATGTAGGAACCTTCATGAAGATCTTTCTCACGGGCGCGACAGGATACATCGGCTCCGCCGTGCTCGATGCCGCTCTGCGCGCGAATCACCAGATCACAGCGCTCGTGCGCACGCCGCAAGCCGCCGATGCGCTGGCCTCGCGCGGCGTGACGCCGGTGCTCGGCGATCTCAAGACGCTGAAGTCGTACCGGACGGCAGCCGACGCGCACGACGCGTATATCCACACCGCTGCCGACGCGAACCCCAGGCGAGAGGAGGTCGATCGCAAGGCGATCGAAACGCTCATTGGCCTTGCGGCTGCTCGCGCAAAATCGTCGCCCGTGTCGTTCGTGTATACGTCGGCCATCTGGATTCTAGGATCGAATGCGCAGCCGATGGACGAGACGGCTCAAGCGAATCCGGGGCAGTTGCTCGGATGGCGGCCCGACCATGAGCAGCTCGTGCTGCAAGCGGCTGCCGCTGACCTGCGCACGGCGGTCATCCGCCCCGGCATCGTGTACGGCGGGAATCGAGGCATCGTCTCGGATCTCCTGAAGAATGCGCTGAACGGACTCATCCGCGTCATCGGCACGGGCGAGAACCACTGGCCCCTCGTATACGAACGCGATCTGGCCGACCTGTACGTCCGCGTCGCGTCGATGCCGCAAGCGTCGGGCATCTACCACGCCAACGACGAAGGGGACGAAACGGTCAATGCCATCGTCGAGGGCATCGTCGGTCATCTGTCGATGCCGCCAGACGTGCGTCACGTGCCGCTCGAAGAAGCACGCAAGAAGCTCGGCGCTTACGCCGACGCGCTCGCGCTGGATCAGCGCGTCCGCGGTCCTCGCGCCCGCGCGCTTGGCTGGTCGCCGACGCTGCACTCGGTGGGGACAAACGTGCCGCGACTGCTCGAAGAATTCAGGCGCGCACAGGAACGCGCCGCCTGAATTCTCTGTCCCAACACGGAGGCACGGAGACACGGGGGGAACACAGAGAATTCTTTTCAAAAAGATTACTTGGTGAAACTCCGTGACCCCGTGTCTCCGCGTTGGGACTGCAAGATCTGCGAAGCGAGTGTGATCCCTTCTTCCGTCGTCTTGATTTCCCCGTCCAGCTGCTTCTCGTAGATCTGTTTCAGCAACGCGCCCATGTCGGGGCCGGGCTTCATGCCGAGGTCGAGCAGGTGCCGGCCGAGCAGCAGCGGCTTCGGAGGGCTGCGGTCGACGCCAAGCTCTCGCGCGCGCTCGAGAAACCAGTCCATCGCTGAACAGTCGAAGTTCCCCGGCGCCCGACCGAGGCAATCCGACTTTGCGAGCCGAGCGAGCAGCTCGAGGTTGGCCTTCTGCGACAGGCGGCGGAATGCGCCGTCTGTCAGCTCCTCTCGCACCTTGTAGAGCATTCCCGGCTTCAGATGGTGCGCGACAAGTCCGAGCACCTGCCCGCGGACATCGCTGCCGTCGATCGAATGGATGTTCAGCCGATCGAGGAATGCCGCGGCCGGCGCGACACCTTCTTCTTCGTGATTCATCGAGCGGATACGTCCGTCAAGGAACGCCGTGGTGGCCGGTTTGCCGAAGTCGTGCGTCACGGCGCCGAGCATCACGATGAGCTGGTCGGCGCGATCGAGATCGTCGGATGCGTTGCCGCGCCTGGTCTATCACCTGCAGGGTGTGCACCCACACGTCGCCTTCGGGGTGCCACTCCGGTTCTTGAATGCACCCGACCAACGCTTTCAGCTCTGGAAACAACTGATCGACGACGCCGAGCTCGAGCGCGAGCGCGAATCCCAATGACGGGCGCTCGGCGCGAAGCAGCAGCTTTTCAATCTCTCCCCAGATGCGCTCGGGCGGCAGATCGTCGAGGCGGATCGATCGGCAGAGCGATTTGGTCGACTCGTCCATCGTCATCTCGAACCGCGCCGCGAATTGCACGCCGCGCAGAACGCGCAGGCTGTCGTCGCCAAACGTTTCGGGATTGACCGCTCTCAGAGTCCTGCTCTGCAGATCCGTGCGCCCGCCAACAGGGTCGTAATATTCGTGGCTCAGCGGATCCCACGAAATCGCGTTGACCGTGAAGTCGCGACGGCGCGCGGCGTCTTCAATCGTCATCGACGGATCGCCCTCGACGACGAAGCCTTTGTGCCCTGGTGCGGTCTTGGATTCGCGGCGGGGAAGCCCAACGTCGATGTTGCCGATCTTGTAGACCGGAAAGCTCTTTCCGATCGGCTCGACCTTGCCGAATGGCTCGAGGATCGCCGGCAGCTCGTGCGCCGGGATTCCGAAGACCTCCATGTCGAGCTCGTCTGAGGTAATTCCTAACAACCGATCTCTGACCCAACCGCCGACGACGAGCGCGCGGCCGCCTCTTTCGTGCACCGCGCGTGCAATGTCTGCCGCCAAAAAGGCTTCGGGAGCCTTTTCGTTCATTTCGAGATAATACTGTCAGATACGAACACGAGATTAGGAGGCCAGGAGTTGTTGATCCGGAAAATCTCACTCATGTTGGTTTTCGCAGCCGCCGGTTTCGCCGCCCACGGCCAGGCGCCGGCTGAGCGGCATCTCGCCAACATCAAGCAGCTCACCTCGGGCGGCGAGAATGCCGAAGCGTATTTCTCTCCGGACGGGAAACAGCTCATCTTCCAGACGAATCCGGGCGTGCCCGGCACGTGCGATCAGATTTTTGCGATGAACCTCGACGGGTCGAACAAGCGGCAATTGAGCAAGGGCGGCCGGACAACGTGCGGGTACTTCTTTCCCGACGGCAAGTCGATCGTATACGCCTCGACCCACCTGGGATCGGCAGAATGCCCGCCGCGTCCGAGCTACGCGCGCGGATACGTGTGGCCCATTTACGACACGTACGACATCTTTCGCGCGTCGCCAGACGGATCGAATCCGCGCCGCCTCACGACGAGTCCCGGCTACGACGCGGAAGCCACCATCGGTCCCGACGGCCGCATCGTCTTCACGAGCGTGCGCGATGGCGACATGGAAATATATTCGATGAACGGCGACGGCTCGGACGTCCGACGCTTGACGAACCGTCCCGGACCCGATGGCGGTCCCTGGTTTTCGCCCGATGGGAAGCAGATCGTCTTCAGAGGGCGCGCGATCAGCGATGCCAAAGAGCTTGGCGATTATCAGAGCCTGTTGAAGGAAGGGCTGTGGCGCCCGGCCGACGCTCGAGATCTTTGTGATGAACCGCGACGGCAGCAACCTTCGCCAGGTGACCAAACTCGGCGGCGCCAACTTTGCGCCGGCGTGGCACCCCGACGGCAAACGCATCATCTTTGCGTCGAACATCAAGGATCCAAAAGGGCGCGACTTCGACCTCTTCATGGTGAATCTCGACGGCTCGGGCCTCGAGCAGATCACGTTCAACGCGACGTTCGATGGGTTTCCCATGTTCTCGCCGGACGGAAAGAAGTTGGTGTTCGGATCGAATCGCCACGCGAAGTCCGAAGGCGAGACGAACGTGTTCATCGGGGACTGGCTCGAGTAATTCGACAGATCAAGAGATCAGAAGCCTTCTGATCTTCTGGTCTTTTGTTAACGAACGCCCAGCAATTCGACTTCGAAGATCAACTCCGCGTTCGGCGGTATAACGCCGCCGGCGCCGCGGGCGCCGTAACCCAGGTCCGGCGGGATGGTCAGGCGCCGTTTGCCGCCGACTTTCATGCCGGCGACCCCCTCGTCCCATCCTCTAATAACCTGGCCTGCACCGAGCGTGAACTCGAAGGGGTCGTTACGGTCTTTGGACGAATCGAACTTCTGGCCGTCCTTCAGCCAGCCGGTGTAGTGAACCTTCGCTTTTTGTCCGCTCTCGGCCGCGAGGCCGGTCCCGGCCTCGATGTCCTCGTATTTCAGCCCGGAAGGGGTGGTGACCTGGTCTGCCATCGGTTGCGTCTCCTGAAGAGTTGATGTTATATTCGTCAGGTTGTATCGGAGTTAGGAAACCCTATCTAGCTTCGAACCGCACGGAAGACGCGTCAACGCATCTTTCTTAGGAACGGCCTGCGGAAGGACCGCGGCGCAACACGACTTCATCACTAGGGTATCTGCATCGGGCGCCAAGCCAGCCTGCCACGCCGAAGTCTTTGGCGAAGGCGGGCGCTTCTAGGCCCGACGCGCTTTTCGGTCCGCCTTCGCGGCTAGATGCCGCTTCGGCGCGACTGCTGGAGTGTTTTTCCTGTGCCGACTATCAGTCAGCTCGTCCGCAGCGGTCGGACCAAGATCGTCAGCAAGACGAAAAGCCCCGCGCTGCAGAACAGCCCGCAGAAGCGCGGCGTCTGCGTGCGCGTCTTCACACAGACACCGAAGAAGCCGAACTCCGCGCTGCGCAAGGTCGCACGCGTGCGCCTGACCAACGGCATCGAGGTGACGACCTACATACCGGGCGTGGGCCACAACCTGCAGGAGCACTCGCTCGTGCTCATCCGCGGGGGGCGCGTGAAGGACCTGCCTGGCGTGCGCTACCACGTGGTGCGCGGCACGCTCGACGCTGTCGGTGTGCAGGGACGGAAGCAGGGCCGGTCGAAGTACGGTGCGAAACGGCCCAAGGCGTAACGAAAGTAAAAAGTAAAAAGTAGAAAGTAGAAAGTAAATCCTATGCCTCGCAGACGAGTCATTGCAAAACGCGAACTGGCCGCGGATCCGCTGTATCAGAGTCCGCTGGTCACGCGCTTCATCAACACCGTGATGAGAGGCGGCAAGAAGAACACGGCAGAGGGAATCCTCTACCGCAGCTTCGACATCATCAAGGAGAAGACCGGCGACGATCCGGTCAAGGTGTTCAAGAAGGCGGTCGACAACGTCAAGCCGAGCCTCGAGGTGAAGTCGCGGCGCGTCGGCGGCTCCAACTATCAGGTACCGGTCGAGGTGAACCCGAACCGCCGCCTGTCGCTCAGCATCCGCTGGCTGGTCGGCTTCGCGCGGGCGCGTGGCGACGGCAAGACGATGCAGGAAAAGCTCGCGAACGAGCTGATGGACGCGGCCAACCTTCGCGGCGGCGCCGTGAAGAAGCGCGAAGACACGCACCGGATGGCAGAGGCGAACAAGGCATTCGCCCACTACCGGTGGTAGTTGGTGGTTGGTGGTTCGTAGATCGTAGATTTCAGTTTTTAGATCTTAGTTTCCAGTTTTAGTTATGCCACGGTCACATTCGTTAGAAAAAACGCGGAACATCGGCATCATGGCGCACATCGATGCCGGCAAGACCACGACGACCGAACGGATCCTGTACTACACCGGGATTACGTCCAAGATCGGCGAAGTGCATGAAGGCACGGCCGTCATGGACTGGATGGAGCAGGAGCAGGAGCGCGGCATCACGATCACATCCGCTGCGACCACCTGTTTCTGGCGCGATCACCGCATCAACATCATCGACACGCCGGGCCACGTCGACTTCACCGCCGAAGTCGAGCGCTCGCTGCGCGTCCTCGATGGCGCCGTCGCCGTGTTCGACTCGGTCGCAGGCGTCGAGCCTCAGTCGGAAACGGTCTGGCGCCAGGCCGACAAGTACCGCGTGCCGCGCATCTGCTTCGTCAACAAGATGGACCGCATCGGCGCCGACTTCAAGCGCACGTTCGACCAGATCATCTCGAAGCTCGAGGCCAATCCTGTCGCGATTCAGATTCCGATCGGCTCCGAGGAGCACTTCAAGGGAGTCATCGACCTCGTCAAGATGAAGGCGATTACCTACAAGGATGAGACCATGGGCGCCGACTACGTCGTCGGCGACATCCCCGCCGACCTCATGGACGAGGCCAAGCACTACCGCGAGCAGCTGATCGAGAAGGTCAGCGAGGCCGACGACAGGATTCTCGAGAAGTACCTCCACGGGGAAGAGCCGACCGAAGCGGAAATCAAGGCCGCGATTCGTAAGCGTGTCAACGCCTCGGTCCGCGAGAAGGGGCAGGCCGCGTTCGTGCCGGTCATCTGCGGATCGGCGTTCAAGAACAAGGGCGTGCAGCCGCTGCTCGACGCCGTTGTCGATTTCCTGCCGTCGCCACTCGACGTGCCGGCCATCGTCGGCATCGACCCGGACAAGAAAGTCGACCCGGACAATCCCGAAGCCGCGCTCATCGAGCGCCCCGCGAACGACGGCGCGCCGTTCGCGGCGCTCGCGTTCAAGATCATGACCGACCCCTTCGTGGGTCAGCTCACGTTCTTCCGCGTGTATTCAGGCGTGCTGACCGCCGGTTCGTCGGTGTTCAACTCGACCAAGCAGCGCTCCGAACGAATCGGCCGCCTGCTGAAGATGCACGCGAACAAGCGCGAGGAAATCAAGGAAGTGTACGCGGGTGACATCGCGGCGGCCGTCGGCCTGAAGAGCGTTTCCACCGGCGACACGCTGTGCAACGAGAAGCAGCCGATCGTGCTCGAGTCGATGGACTTCCCGAAGCCGGTCATCTCGCTCGCGATCGAGCCCAAGACGAAGTCCGACCAGGAGAAGCTCGGCGTCGGTCTTCAGAAGCTGATGGCGGAGGACCCGACGTTCAACGTGCAGACCGACCAGCAGACCGGCCAGGTCATCATCGCGGGCATGGGCGAGCTGCACCTCGAAATCATCGTCGACCGGTTGAAGCGCGAGTTCAGCGTCGAGGCCACCGTCGGCAAGCCGCAGGTCGCTTACAAGGAAACGCTGACCCGCCCGGCCGACGGCGAAATGAAGTACTCGAAGCAGACGGGCGGCCGCGGCCAGTACGGCCACGTGAAGATCCACCTGTATCCCGGCGAGCCGGGCTCGGGCTACATTTTCGAGAACGAGACCGTCGGGGGATCGATTCCGAAGGAATACATCAAGCCGGTCGATCAGGGCATCAAGGAAGCGCTCACGCGCGGCGTGCTCGCGGGCTATCCGATCGACGACGTGCGCATCGAGCTGTACGACGGCTCGTTCCACGAGGTCGACTCCTCGGAAATGGCGTTCAAGATTGCCGGCTCGATGGCGTTCCAGGATGCGGCGAAGAAGGCCAAGCCCGTTCTGCTCGAGCCCGTGATGCGCGTCGAGGTCGTGGTTCCCAAAGAGCACATGGGCGACGTCATGGGCAACCTCTCGAGCCGCCGCGGCCAGATTCAGTCGCAGGAAGATCGCGGAGGCACGCAGATTATTCAGGCGCGCGTGCCGCTGTCCGAGATGTTCGGCTACGCGACCGACCTGCGGTCGCGCACGCAGGGGCGCGCCACCTACTCGATGCACTTCGATCGATACGAACAGGCGCCCTCGAACGTCAGCGAAGAAGTTGTGGCGAAAGCGCAAGGCAAATAGCGCTAGGCCGCACTAAGTAGAAGGGTGTTGCAACCAAAGCCGAGCCGCCTACCGATCAGGGATTAGGGGTTCGGGATTAGGGACTAGTTCGGACGGAGCCGCGGACCAAGCAACGGATCGAGCGTATCAAGATCCGGAGCGTAAGCGACGGCTGCCGAGCGGGGGTGGGGCCCCCGCGAGGGATCAAAAGATGAGTGCCATGTTTTCCGACAAGATTCGAATCCGACTCAAGGCGTACGACTCGCGCGTGCTCGACCAGTCGACGACAGAAATCGTCGACACGGCCAAGCGCACCGGAGCGCGGCTCGCGGGCCCGATTCCGCTACCCACTTCGATAAACAAGTGGACGGTGCTGCGGTCGCCGCACGTCGACAAGAAGTCGCGGGAGCAGTTCGAAGTGAGGACGCACAAGCGCCTGATCGACATTTTCGAGCCGACGCCGCAGACGGTCGATGCGTTGATGAAGCTGGATCTTCCAGCCGGCGTCGACGTCGAAATAAAGGCATTTGGGAAAGAACACGTGAAGTGATTGGGGTTTAGGGATTGGGGATTAGCGTTGTCACGCGTGACACGCCCGAATCCCAAATCCCGAATCACTAATCCCTACACCGAAGAAACCATATGGTGACAGCAATCATCGGCAGAAAAGTCGGTATGACGCAGCTGTTCGCGGAGGACGGCTCGGTCGTTCCCGCGACGGTCATCAAGGCAGGTCCGTGCGTCGTCGTGCAGCGGAAAACCGCGTCGACCGACGGCTACGAGTCGGTGCAGATCGGCCTCGTCGACGGAACGCCTGCGAAGGTGCGCAAGCCGCTGGCCGGACACTACAAGAAGGCCAACATTCCGCCGACGCGCGTGCTCCGCGAGGTGGAGCTCGCGAAGGACGGCGACCCGAAGGTCGGCGATCAGATTCTTGTCACGATGTTCGAGAACGGCGAGCGGGTCGATGTCATCGGCACGAGCCGGGGCAAAGGGTTCCAGGGGGTCGTCAAGCGCCATCACTTCGCCGGCGGCGCCGCCACGCACGGCTCGATGTTTCACCGCGCGCCTGGATCGATCGGCGCTTCGTCCTTTCCGTCGCGCGTCGTCAAGGGCATGAGGGCGGCGGGCCGCATGGGCGGCGACCGCATCACCGTTCGCAACCTGAAGGTCGCGAAAGTGGATCCGGAAAACAACCTCTTGATCGTGCGCGGCGCCATTCCGGGCGCGCCGACCGGCTACGTGGTGATCCGCAAGGCAATCACCGCGAAGCGCATCAAAGTGGCCCAGGTCGAGAAGCCGAAGGGGAAGAAATAGGGATTGGGGATTAGGGATTAGGGATTAGTTCAGCGACGCGTGCCCCACTAAGCAGACAAGCGCCGCAAACATTGCCGAGCGACCGAAGGTCGCGAAGGTACAGGCCGTGGGGGTGGGGCCCCACGGCAGACTAAATATGAAGATCGATATTGTCAACACGGACAACGAGAAAGTCGGGTCGCTCGAGCTGAGTGACGAGATCTTCGGCGGCCGGGTGAACGATTCGCTCATCTGGGAGTCGGTCGTGCACACCAATGCGGCGGCGCGCCGCGGCACGCACAAGACCAAGAACCGCGCGAACGTCAGCGGTGGCGGCAAGAAGCCGTACAAGCAGAAGGGCACGGGCCGCCCGCAGGTGGGCTCGACCCGCACGCCTCTCTGGCGCCACGGCGGCACCGTGTTCGGGCCTCAGCCGCGCAGCTACGCGTTCCGCCTGCCAGGCAAGGTCAAGCGCGGGGCGATCGTCGCGGCGCTCGCCCATCGGATACAGGATGGCGCCCTCGTCGTGGTCGATGCGCTCAGCGCGACCGAGAGCAAGACGAAGGCGGCGACGGAACTGCTGAAGCGCCTCGGCGCCGACGGCAAGGCGCTGCTCATCGACGTGCAGCCCGACAAGAAGCTCGGTATTGCCGTGCGCAACCTTCCGGGCGTGCAGTTTCTGGCGAGTGCGCGGGTCGGAGCGCGCGATGTGATGAACGCGCAGCGCGTCATCGCGACGAAAGCCGCCGTCGAGAAATTACAGGAACTGTCCGCCTGAAGGCGGACCTCGAGAAACTTTTATGAAACTGACTGACGTCATCCGCCGGCCGCTCATCACCGAGAAGACGTCCATCCAGCGCGAGCGGGATGGCCGGACGATCGTGTTCGAGGTGGCGACCCACGCGAACAAGACCGAGATCAAGCGGGCAGTCGAGACGCTGCTGGGCTCGAAAGTCGAGCATGTGCGCACGGCCATCGCGCACGGCAAGGTGAAGCGCCAGGGGCGGTTCGCCGGACAGCGTTCCGACTGGAAAAAGGCGTACGTGAAAGTGCGCCAAGGCGAGAAGCTGCCCGAGTTCTTCGAGGGGACGTAATAACATGCCGATCAAAGCCTACAAACCGACGTCACCCGGCCGGCGCTTTCAGACGGTCCAGACGTTCGATGACATCACGACCAGCGACCCGCACAAGCCGCTCGTCGAGAATCTCCACCGCTCGGGCGGTCGCAACAACCACGGCGAGCTGACCTCGTGGTGGCGCGGTGGAGGCCACAAGCGGCTCTACCGCATCATCGACTTCAAGCGCGACAAGAAAGACATCCCGGGCAAAGTCTCGACGATCGAGTACGACCCGAACCGCTCGGCGCGCATCGCGCTCGTCACGTATGCCGACGGCGAAAAGCGCTACATCCTGCAACCGCTCGGTCTGAAGGTCGGCGACGCGGTGATCGCCGGCGACAACGTCGACATTCTTCCGGGCAATGCCCTGCCGCTGAAAAACATCCCGCTCGGGACGATGCTGCACAACGTGGAGCTCAAGCCGGGCAAGGGCGGTCAGATCGCGCGCAGCGCCGGATCGTCGGTGCAGCTCGTGTCGAAAGAAGGCGACTACGCGTCCGTGAAGATGCCATCGGGCGAGATTCGCCATATCGCGATGGTCTGCTATGCGACCGTCGGCCAGGTCGGCAACATCGATCACGAGAACGTGTCGATCGGCAAGGCCGGCCGCAACCGCTGGCTCGGCTGGCGTCCGCACAATCGCGGGGTCGTCATGAACCCGGTCGATCACCCGCATGGCGGCGGTGAAGGTAAGACGTCGGGCGGACGGCATCCGGTGTCGCCGTGGGGGCTGCCGACCAAGGGCTACAAGACGCGCAATCGTAAGTCGACAGACAAGTTCATCGTCCAGCGCCGCCCGAAGGGCGCCAGGTAGGCGCACTAGTGAGTCGATAGTCGCAAGTCGAAAGTCGCGAGTCGACAGTCGTGAAGTCGCACTGAGCAGATCGTTGTTGCAACCAAAGCCGAGCCGCCCAAGGCGGCGAAGGCACAGGTCGTGGGGAACTTGCCGCGCCGAAGCGCGAAGGCGGGTTGGGCCCCACGACAATAAGAACATTAAGAGCCGCGAGCGGCGCGGGGCGTAGGGCCCCCGCAAGCGAAGCGGCGAGGAGCGGGGCGAGGGGCCCCCGCGACAAATCATGAGCCGATCACTGAAAAAAGGCCCGTTCGTCGATACGCCGCTGCTCGAGAAGATCGAGGCGATGAATCGCGACAACGAGAAGAAGGTCGTCAAGACCTGGTCGCGCCGCTCGACCGTCGTCCCCGAAATGGTGGGGCACACGCTCGCGGTGCACAACGGCAGGAAGTTCATTCCCGTGTACGTCACCGAGAACATGGTCGGGCAGAAGCTCGGCGAATTCTCGCCGACGCGGACGTTCAAGGGTCATACGACGAAGACGGAAAAGGCCGCGCAGATGGCCGCGGCCGCGCCGGCCGCGCCTGCAGGCGCCGGGGCGCGCGAAGGCGGGTGGTTAGTCATGGCGATTGAGGCTCATGCGACAGCTCGGTACATCCGGACTTCGGCTCAAAAAGCCGGGCTCGTGATGGATTTGATCCGCGGTCGCGATGTGAACCGCGCGCTCGCGACCCTTCAGTTCACGCGCAAGGGGATCGGACACGACATCGCAAAGCTGCTGAGATCGGCGATTGCGAACGCGCAGCAGAAGGAAGGGTTCGGCGGGGACGTCGATCGGCTGTTCGTCGCGGCGTGTTATGCGAACCAGGGGCCGTCGATGAAGCGCATCCGCCCTGCGCCGATGGGTCGCGCGTTCCGCGTCGTGAAGCGGACAGCGCATCTCACGGTGCGCGTCGCTGAGAGACCGCTTCGGATTGCGGCAGTGGCAGCGGAGACCGCACCGAAGCGCGGTGCGAAAGCAAAGCCGGTTGCCGAAGGCGAAGGCACCCGCGAAGAAGAAGGCTGCGGCTGCGAAGAAGGCGGCGGCACCAAAGAAAAAGTAATGAAGAACGAAAAATGAAGATCGAAAAAAGCCGCACTGAGAAGACGAGCGCGGCAACCAAAGCCGAGCCGCTAGAAGCGGCGAAGGCACAGGTCGTGGGGGTGGGGCCCCACGACGATCAAGAAAGGTCCGACTAGTGGGTCAAAAAGTACATCCGTACGGATTCCGGCTCGGCTTCAACAAGACGTGGAAGTCGCGCTGGTTCGCCGACCGCGACTACGCGAAGCTGCTGCACGAGGACCTGGCGCTGCGCGCCGACCTCAAGAAGCGGTTCGCGCACGCGGGGGTGGCGAAGATCGAGACTGAGCGGGCCGCGAACAAGCTGAAGATCGACATCCACACCTCGCGTCCGGGCATCATCATCGGCCGCAAGGGGACCGAGGTCGAAAAGCTGAAGGCGGAAATCCAGAAACGGACCAACCGCGAGGTCTTCATCAACATTCAGGAGATCCAGAAGCCCGAGCTCGACGCGCAGCTCATCGCCGAATCGGTGGCGCAGCAGCTCGAGAAGCGCGTGGCATTCCGCCGGGCGATGCGCAAAGCGGTGGAATCGGCGCTGCGCTTCGGCGCCCGCGGTATCAAGGTGCGGGTGTCCGGCCGACTCAATGGCGCGGAAATCGCGCGCTCCGAGTGGTATCTGCACGGTCAGCTGCCGCTGCAGACGTTGCGCGCGGACATCGACTATGGGTTCGCCGAAGCCAGCACCACCTACGGGCAGATCGGCGTCAAGACATGGCTGTACAAGGGCGAGCGGCTGACACCGAAGAGCCCGCGAGAAGAGCAGGAGTTTCGGGAGCGCGCACCGCGTCGGCCCTCGGGACCGCGCGAGGCGCGACAGTAACTTCGCGCGCCCAGACTGGGACTAGGGATTGGGGATTAGGGATTAGGGCTTGGGGATTAGGGATTAGCAGGGACCGAGCCGCTGACTGAAGCAACGGATCGACCGTATCAAGATCCGGAGCGTAAGCGACGGCAGCCGAGTGGGGGTGGGGCCCCACGAGGGATAAAGAAATGTTGATGCCGAAGAAGGTCAAGTACCGGAAACAGCAGCGCGGCCGCATGCGCGGCAAGGCGTGGCGCGGCTCCGATGTGTCGTTTGGAGATTTCGGTCTTCGCGCACTCGAGCCGTGCTGGCTCACGTCGCGCCAGATCGAAGCGGCGCGCGTCGCGATGACGCGGTTCATCAAGCGCGGCGGCAAAATCTGGGTTCGCGTGTTTCCCGACAAGCCGATTACCAAAAAGCCGCAGGAAACGCGCATGGGCAAGGGCAAGGGCGCTCCGGAAGAGTGGGTGTGCGTCGTGCGGCCGGGACGGATTCTGTTCGAGATGGAAGGGGTCACCCAGACCGAGGCGCGCGAAGCGCTGCAGCTCGCCGCGTCGAAGCTGCCCATTCTCACGAAGTTCGCGACCAGGTTTGCCGAGGAGAAGGCGTCATGATGGACGTGGGGGATCTGCGCGAGCTGTCAGTGGACGATTTGCAGGAACGCGCGAAAGAGCTCGAGGACCAGCTCTTCCGGATGCGGCTGCAGCAGTCGCTCGGCCAGCTCGATTCGCCGTTGAAGCTGCGCTTTACGCGCCGCGATCTCGCGCGCATCAAGACCGTGATTACGGAGAAGCAGAACACAAAGTAGTGTCCGGCTTCAGCCGGACCTCGAGGTATCAATGGCACTGAAGGCTGAAAAAGAAGGCGTTGTCGTCAGCAACAAGATGCAGAAGACCTGCGTCGTCGCGGTCGAGTGGCAGGTGCGGCACGGCCTGTACGGCAAGACCGAGCGCCGGACCTCGAAGTTCGTTGCGCACGACGAGAACGACTCCGCAAAGGTGGGCGATCGCGTCGCGATCGTCGAGAGCCGTCCGCTCAGCAAGCGCAAGCGGTGGGTAGTGACCCGGGTCGTCAGGCCCGCCGTCACGGTATAGGAGACGAGTCATGATTCAGATGCGATCGATCCTCGACGTCGCCGACAACTCCGGCGCGCGCAAGATCGCCATCATCAACCCGATTGGCGGGTCGACCGGCCGCTACGCGCGCCTGGGCGACATCGTCACGGCGTCGGTGAAGGAAGCGATTCCCGACGGCACGGTCAAGAAGGGGCAGGTCGTCAAGGCCGTGATTGTCCGGACGGTAAAGGAACAGCGCCGCAAGGACGGCAGCTACATCCGCTTCGATCGCAATGCGGCCGTGCTCATCAACGATCAGCGGGAGCCGATCGGTACGCGTGTGTTCGGACCGGTGGCGCGCGAACTGCGCGAGCGCCGGTTCATGAAGATTATTTCGCTGGCGCCAGAGGTGCTCTAACTAGCCGGTAGGCGGTAGCCAGTAGCTGGTAGCTATTTATGTCGCAATTACAAAGTCCGCTTCGGAAAAACGACAACGTCCTCGTCATCGCGGGCAAGGACCGCGGCAAGAAGGGGCGCGTGCTGAAAGTGGTGCCGGCGAAGAACCGGCTCGTCGTGGAAGGCGTGAACATGATCAAGCGCCACACGAAGCCGAACCCCCAGCGCAACATCAAGGGGGGCATCGTCGAACGGGAAGCGTCGCTGCATGCGTCGAATGTCCAGCTGCTGTGCCCCGAATGCGGCGCGCAGACCCGCATCGGCCACAAGATGCTCGGCGACGGCCGCAAGGTCCGGATCTGCCGCAAGTGCGAGGGAGTGGTGGACAAATGAACCGCCTGAGAGAGCGTTACGAGAAGGAAGTCGTGCCGGCGCTCAAGAAAGAGTTCGGCTATACGAACGTCATGGCCGTTCCGAAGATCGAAAAGGTCGTCGTGAACATGGGCCTGGGCGAGGCGACGTCGAACGCCAAGATCATCGAGGTGGGCTCGGCCGAGCTCGCGAGCATCACCGGGCAGAAGCCTGTCGTGCGCCGCGCGAAGAAATCGATCGCGGCGTTCAAGGTACGCAAAGGACAGCCGGTCGGCACGAGCGTCACCCTGCGTGGCGAGCGGATGTACGAGTTTCTCGACCGCCTGATGGCGATTGCGCTGCCGCGCGTCCGCGACTTCCGCGGCGTGTCGCCGAAAGGCTTCGACGGGCGGGGCAACTTCACGCTCGGGCTGAAGGATCAGCTGCTGTTTCCGGAAATCGACTACATGAAGGTGGATAAGGCGCGCGGGATGAACGTGTCGGTCGTCACCACCGCGCGGACGGATCACGAGGCGCGCAAGCTGCTTCAATTGATTGGGATGCCGTTCAGGACTCAGGAACAGAGATAAGCATGGCCACTACAGCAAAAATCGCGAAGGAACAGAAGCCTCCGAAGTTCAAAGTCCGCCTGCGGAACCGCTGCCATCTGTGCGGCAGACCCCGGGCGTACCTGCGCAAGTTCGCGCTGTGCCGCCTCTGCTTCCGCAAGCTTGCGCTGCAGGGAGATGTCGCCGGCGTGACCAAAAGCAGCTGGTAGGTGGTGGACTAGCTGGTAGGTGGTAGGCTGGTAGCCGGTAGCAAGAGCTACAGGCGAACTACAAGCTACCGGCTACGAGCTACAAGCTAGACAAACGGTTAACGAAACAGAGAACACGAATTTATGACAGACCCGATTGCCGATATGCTCACGCGCCTCCGCAATGCCGTCATTGCGAAGCATGCCCGAGTCGATGTGCCCGTTTCGAAGCTCAAGGTCGAGATCGCGAAGATTCTCGAGGACGAGGGGTACATCCAGGGTTTCAAGCTCGTCGACGAGAAGTCGCCGGAGGCGGCCCAGGCCGCCGCGCCGCGACAGATCATCCGTATCTTCCTGAAGTACGGACCGCACGGCGAGAAGGTGATTACCGGCGTCGAGCGTATCAGCCGCCCCGGCCGCCGCGTGTACTTCCGGAGCACGGAGGTGCCGCCGGTACTCGGCGGCCTCGGCACGAGCATCCTGACCACGTCGCGCGGCGTCATGACCGGACGTGCGGCCATGCGCGCCGGCGTCGGCGGCGAGGTGCTCTGCAACGTGTGGTGATCCCCCAGGGATTGGGGACTAGGGATTAGGGATTAGCTATGTCACGAATTGGAAAAAAACCGATCGCGCTGCCCAAAGGGGTCACCGTCAAAGTGAACCCGGACGCGCTCGATATTCAGGGGCCGAAAGGCAAACTGACGCAGCGGATTCCGCCAGGCATCGGCTTCGAGGTGATCGACGGCCAGCTCAAGGCGGCGCCGATGCGCACTGACGCGGCGCTCGGCAAGTTTCACGGCCTCGCGCGAAGCCTCGCCGCCAACGGCGTGCTCGGCGTCACCGAAGGCTTCAAGCGCGAGCTCGACATCGTCGGCGTCGGCTACCGCGCGGAACTGCGGGGCAAGCAGGTCGTCTTTGCACTCGGCTACTCGCACCCGGTCGTGTTCGACGTTCCCACGGGAATCGACATCGTCATCGAAAAGCAGACCCATGTCACGGTGACAGGCGTCGATCGCCAGCTCGTGGGACAGGTCGCCGCCAACATCCGCCGCCTGCGCAAGCCCGATCCGTACAAGCAGAAGGGCGTGCGCTATACGGGCGAAGTGTTGAAGAAGAAAGCCGGGAAGACCGGCACGAAGTAGGGATTAGGGATTCGGGATCAGGGATTAGTTCAGCGACGCATGCCGCAGTAAGCAGATCGACGTCGCAAGCATGGCCGAGCGACCGAAGGTCGCGAGTACAGGTCGTGGGGGTGGGGCCCCACGACAATTAAAGAAGAACGATTATGCGTATCAAAACTCGAGAAGATCGCCGCACGCGAATCAAGTTGCGCCTGCGTAAACGAATCGCCGGCAGCGAACAGCGCCCGCGGCTCACCGTGTATCGGAGCCTCGCGCACATCTACGTGCAGGTCATCGACGACATGACGGGCAAGACGGTGGCGTCGGCGGCGACGACGGAGGCAGCGCTGAAGTCGGGACTGAACGGGAAAACGCGTGGCAGCAACAAAGCCGGCGCGGAGTTCATCGGCCAGACGATCGCACAGCGGCTGAAGGACAAAGGCATCACGAAGGTGGTCTTCGATCGCAACGGCTACCTCTACCACGGCCGGATTCAAGCGGTCGCAGACGCGGCCCGTAAAGCTGGACTGGAGTTCTAGGACCTATGCAGCGTATTCGCGAAAAGATCGATCCGTCGCAGCTCGACATCAAGGACACGGTGGTATCGATCAACCGCGTCACCAAGGTCGTGAAGGGCGGCAAGAACCTGAGCTTCAGCGCGCTGGTGGTCGTCGGCGATGGTCACGGCGTGGTGGGTTTCGGCGTCGGCAAGGCGAAGGAAGTGCCGTCGGCCATCAAGAAGGGCATTGAATCGGCCAAGAAGGGGCTGATTCGCGTTCCGCTTGCGGGCACGACGATTCCACACGCCGTCGTCGGCAAGTTCGGGTCCGGCAGCGTGCTGCTGAAGCCGGCTCCTGACGGCACTGGCATCATCGCCGGGGGCGCGGTGCGCGCCGTCGTCGAAGCGGCGGGGCTGCACAACGTGCTGACCAAGTCGCTCGGTTCCGCGAATCCGCACAACGTCGTGCGAGCGACTTTCAACGGGCTCGAGTGTCTCAAGGAGCCGGCCGCTGTCGCGCGGCTGCGCGGCAAAGACCTCGAAGAGATGGTGTCAAAGACATAGGTCGCGTAACGGCGCGGGGCAAAGGGCCCCCGCGACTAAAGAAGAAGCAGCTATGGCTAAACGAGCAGCGAAGAAAACGGCAGACACGAAGCGGGTCAAGGTGACCCTCGTGAAGAGCACCATCGGTTTTGACAAGAAGCAGGCCGCCGTTGTCGAAGGCATGGGTCTGCGCCGCATTAACCATACGGTCGAGCTCGCGGACACACCGTCGATGCGCGGCATGATTCACAAGGTACGGCATTTGGTGACGGTGGCGGAGTGACGGTGCCGGGATTAGGGATTAGGGATTTGGGATTAGTTCAGTCACGCGTGTCGCACTGAGCAGATAGATGCGGCAAGTACCGCCGAGCGACCAAAGGTCGCGAGGTACAGGCCGTGGGGGTGGGGCCCCACGGCAACCAAAAGAAGAAGAGATAGCGATGGACTTATCAAATCTCAAGCCGCCGAAGGGCGCGAAGCATTCGAAGAAGCGCGTCGGTCGCGGCCACGGTACCGGCCAGGGCACGCAGGCGGGGCGCGGCCACAAAGGCGCGCAGTCGCGCTCGGGCTATAAGAGCAAGGTCGGGTTCGAGGGCGGCCAGATGCCGCTCAAGCGCCGCGTGCCGAAGCGCGGATTCCACAACCCGTTCCGCGTCGAGTACGCAGTCGTGAACCTCGACACGCTCGCCGAGCGTTTCGACGCGGGCACGATAGTGACGCTCGATTTGCTGCGCGAGCGGCGGCTCGTGCCACCGTCAGCCAAGCACATCAAGGTACTCGGCCGGGGAGAGATCTCGAAGGCGCTCACCGTGCGTGTGCACAAGTTCAGCGGCGAGGCGGCGAAGAAGATCGCGGCGGCCGGCGGCGCGGCGGAGACGCTCGAAAGTGGAAAGTAGAAAGTGGAAAGCAAAGTAGAAAGTCGACATGGCTATCGACAGCGTCAAGAATCTGTTCGCCATCGCCGAGCTCAGGAAGCGCGTGCTCTTCACGCTGGGCATGCTCATCGTGTATCGCATCGGCGGTCACATCACGATTCCCGGAGTGAACCTCGCGGCGCTCAACCAGCTCGCCGAGCAGGCACGCGGCACGATGTTCGGCCTGTACGACATGTTCTCCGGGCAGAACCTGTCGAAGATGACGATCTTCGCGCTGGGCATCATGCCCTACATCAGCGCGTCGATCATCCTGCAGCTGCTGACGGTGGTGTGGCCGTTCCTCGAGCGCATCTCGAAGGAAGGTGAGCTCGGCCGCCGCAAGATCACGCAGTACACGCGCTACGGCACGATCGTGCTGAGCGTCGTGCAGTCGATGGGCATCGCCATCTGGCTCGAGCGCTCGACGCAGATTGCGGGCGGATTGCCGCTGGTGTACAGCCCGGGTTGGGGCTTCCGTCTGATGACGGTGCTGACGCTGACGACCGGCACCACCTTGATCATGTGGCTCGGCGAGCAGATTACGGAGCGCGGCATCGGCAACGGCATGTCGCTCATCATTTACGCGGGCATCGTGGTCGGGCTGCCGGCGGCGGTCATCACGACGTTCGATCAGCTGCGCACGGGGCAGATGGGCCTGATTCGCCTCATCCTGCTGATGGTCGTGATGGTGCTCGTCATCGCCGCGATCATTTTCGTCGAGCGCGGCAGCCGGCGCATCACCGTGCAGTATGCGAAGCGCGTCGTCGGCCGGCGCATGTATGGCGGCGCGAGCACGCACATTCCGCTCAAGGTGAACACGGGCGGCGTCATTCCGGTTATCTTCGCCTCGTCGATTCTCGCGTTCCCGGCGACGATCGCCCAGATGTTCGCGAACGACCCGACGCACTGGATGACGCGGATCACCGATCAACTGACCATGGGCATGCCGCTCTACAACCTGCTCTACGTCAGCCTGATCATTTTCTTCGCGTATTTCTACACCGCGATCATCTTCAATCCCGATGACGTGGCCGAGAACATGCGGAAGTACGGCGGGTTCGTGCCGGGCATCCGGCCGGGCAAGCGGACCGCGGAGTACATCGACACGATCCTGACGCGCATTACGCTCGCAGGCGCGGTGTACCTGGCGTTGATTGCGATTCTGCCGGACTTTCTGATCACCGGCTTCCGTGTGGCGCCGATTCCGTTCGTCGGCGACTGGCTCGACGCCGCGCTGCCGCGGTTCATTACCGAAGGCATGGGCGTCACCTTCTACTTCGGCGGCACGACGCTGCTCATCATCGTTGGCGTGGCGATGGACACGATTCAGCAGGTCGAGTCGCAGCTCATCATGAGGCATTACGACGGTTTCATGAAGAAAACGCGAATCCGGGGCCGGCGCGCGTAAATGGCCCTGAACATCGTCATGCTGGGTCCGCCCGCGTCGGGGAAAGGCACGCAGGCTGTCCGGCTGGCGCAGGCGCGCGGGATCCCCAAGATTTCGACCGGGGACATCCTGCGCGAAGCGGCGCAGAGCGGCAGCGACCTGGGGCTTCGCGCAAAGGCGCTGATGGACCGCGGGGAGCTGCTCGGCGATGACGAGATGGTCGGCATCGTCAAGGAACGTCTGGCGCGCCCGGATGCGGCGAAGGGGTACATCCTCGATGGTTTTCCGCGAACGGTGCGGCAGGCTGAAGAGCTCGATCGCATGCTGCGGGGGGAACTGCTCGTCGTCGTCGACCTTGCGGTGCCTGATGCGGAGCTGCTCGAGAGAATGCAGACCCGCCGCGTGTGCGGCAGGTGCGCGGCGATTGCCGAGCCGGGATCGAGCAAGGACAGGTGCGAGCGCTGCGGCGGCGTGATGACGACGCGGGCCGACGACAGCGATGAGCACGTGCGGCAGCATCGCCTCGACGTGTACTCGCGCGAAAGCAAGCCGTTGCTCGACTATTACCGCGGCCGTTCGACGTTTCGATCGATTAACGGCGCGCAGGCGCCAGACCAGGTCGCAAAGGAGCTGGCCTCGAAGATCGATCAGATGGTCGCGGTCGTTCCGGGGAAGCGGGCATGATCGTCTGCCGATCGGCAGCGGAGCTCGAGCGGCTGCGCGACGTGAATCGGCTCGTCGGTCACGTGCTCGAGCAGTTGCGCGAGGCGGTTGCGCCGGGCGTGACGACCCAGGACCTCGACGCGCTGGCCGAGCGCGAGATTCGCGGCGGCGGCGCGGTCCCGGCGTTCAAGGGCTACAAGGGCTATCCTGCGACGATCTGCGCCTCGGTGAACGAGCAGGTCGTGCACGGGATCCCATCGACCAGGACGGTGCTCGGCGAGGGAGACATCATCTCGATCGACCTCGGCGCCAAGATGGGCGGATTTTTCGGAGATTCCGCGGTGACGGTCGGCGTTGGGCGCATCGAGCCGAAGGCGGCCGACCTGCTCCGCGTGACGGAAGAGTCGCTATGGAAGGCGATCGAGGCGGTTCGGCCGGGTGCCAGGATTTCGGATATCGGCCATGCGGTGCAGAGCCACGTGGAAAAGGCCGGCTTTTCCGTTGTCCGGGAGTTCGTCGGACACGGCATCGGATCGGAGTTGCATGAAGAGCCGCAGATTCCGAACTATGGAGAACCTGGCCGGGGCCCGCGGCTGGCGGAAGGCATGGTGCTGGCGATCGAGCCGATGGTGAACCTCGGCGGCGCCGGCGTGAGAGTGCTGAAAGACGGCTGGACGGCGATCACATCCGATCGCAGCCTGTCGGCGCATTTCGAGCACACGGTTGCGGTAACAGCGGACCGCGCGGAAGTGCTCTCTTTGGGCCGCGGTGAGAAAGGAACTCATGAAGGTACGAGCGTCAGTGAAGCGCATTTGCGATAAGTGCAAGATCGTCCGCCGACGCGGCGTGGTTCGCGTGATTTGCTCGAACCAGAAACACAAGCAGAGGCAGGGATAACATGGCGAGAATTGCTGGCGTCGATCTGCCGCGCACCAAGCGGGTGGAAATCGGCCTCACCTACATCTACGGCATCGGGCGGCACCGCTCGAATCAGGTCCTCGGCGATGCAGGGGTCAGCCCTGACATTCGCGTGAAGGATCTCTCCGAGGACGACGTGCGCAAGATCAGCCGCGTGCTCGAAGAGCAGGGCGGCGTGGAAGGCGATCTCCGGAAGGAGATCTCGATGAATATCAAGCGGCTGATGGAAATCGGCAGTTATCGCGGCGGCCGTCACCGCCGGGCTCTGCCGGTCCGCGGCCAGCGGACGCGCACCAACGCGCGCACGCGCAAGGGGCCGCGCAAGGGCGCGGTCGCGAAGAAAAAAGTGGAGTAGCTGAAAGCTGACAGCTGAAAGTAAAAGCGAAGGAACAAGATGGCAAAGACTGACGCAGAAGGCGCGGCCGGAACACCTGAAAAAGGTGAAAAGGGCGGCGCGAAGAAGCCTCGCAAGACGTTCAAGAAGCGCGGCGAGAAGCGGGTGGTGCACAGCGGATATGCGCACATCCACGCCTCGTTCAACAACACGATGATCACGATTACCGATACCGAGGGGAACGTGATCGCGTGGTCGAGCGCGGGCGGGGTTGGCTTCAAGGGGTCGCGCAAGGGCACGCCGTTTGCGGCGACCCAGGCCGCGATTGCTGCCGGCAACGTCGCCAAGACACTGGGCCTGCGATCGGTCGAGGTGCGGGTCACGGGCCCCGGGTCCGGACGCGAGTCGGCGATCCGCGCGCTGCAGACGATCGGCATCGAGGTGAAGTCGATTCGCGACGTCACCCCGATTCCGCACAATGGCTGCCGTCCGCCCAAGAGGAGACGCGTGTAATGGCGAGATATGTTGGTCCGGTGTGCCGGCTCTGCCGGCGAGAGGGAATGAAGCTCTTCCTCAAGGGAGAGCGCTGCTACACGGAGAAGTGCGCGATCGAGAAGCGCAACTTTCCGCCTGGACAGCACGGCAAGACGCGTAAAGCCAAGCTCGTCGGCTATGGCGTCCAGTTGCGCGAGAAGCAGAAGGTGAAGCGCATATACGGCGTCCTCGAGGATCAGTTCCGCCGCTACTTCGAATCAGCCGAGCGGCAGCGCGGTATTACGGGCGAGACGCTGCTGCAGCTGCTCGAACGCCGCCTCGACAACGTCATCTACCGCCTCGGTCTCGCGACGTCGCGCCCGCAGGCGCGGCAGCTCGTGCGCCACGGTCACTTCCTCGTGAACGGGAGGAAAGTGGACGTCCCGTCGTATTCGGTGCGTGTCGGCGAGGTGATCGGCGTGCGCGAGTCGAGCAGGAACACGCCGTCGATCCTGCATGCGATTGAAGAAGTGAAAGGCCGCGGCATTCCCGAGTGGTTGTCGTTCGACGCCAACGCCTTGACGGGGAAAGTCGCGTCGCTGCCGACGCGCGAGCAGATCAACCTGCCCGTGCAGGAGCAGCTCATCGTCGAGTTGTACAGTAAGTAGAGTCCGGCTTTAGCCGGACACAAACACCCAGTCACCGGCCCGCAGCCTTACAGACCTGCGGTGGGAGGCCGGTGATCACACTTGCAGGTCTGAGGGAAAGAGGGGCAAGGGGCGAGGGGCAAGGGGCAAAGGAACGCGCGTTCTTTTTCCCCTTCCCCCTTACCCTTTGACCTTTTGATCCCCGTAGGGAGATGAAAGATGTTGTGGAAAGGTTTTCAGCGTCCAAAGCGGCTCGAGTTCGAGCGTGAAACGTTAACGGACCGGTTCGGCCGTTTCTACGCGCAGCCGTTCGAGCGCGGCTTCGGCACGACCATCGGCAACGCGCTCCGGCGCGTTCTGCTCTCGTCGGTTGAAGGCGCCGCCGTGACCGCGGTGAAGATTGACGGCGTGCTCCACGAGTTTTCACCGATTCCGGGAGTGGTCGAGGATGCGACCGACATCATCCTGAATATCAAGCAGGTGCCGCTCAAGATGCACACCGACGCCACCAAGACGCTGTACCTCCGCGTCGAGAAGGCGGGCGAGGTGAAGGCGCGCGACATTCAGACCGACGCGGACGTCGAAATTCTCGAGCCGGACGCCCGCATCGCGACGGTTTCGGAGGGCGGCAAGCTCCATATGGAGATGCGCGTGAAGCGCGGCCGCGGGTACATCTCGGCCGACAAGAACTTCGACGAGGATCTCGGCATCGGCTGGATCCCGATCGATTCCGTGCACTCGCCGATCAAGAAGGTGAACTATCTGGTCGAGGCCGCGCGCCTCGGCCAGACCACCGATTACGACAAGCTGACCGTCGACATCTGGACGAACGGCTCGGTGACGCCTCGCGATGCCATCTCGCTCTCGGCAAAGCTCGTGCGCGATCACCTGAACATCTTCATCAACCTCGACGAGTCGTCGGACGAGCAGGCCGACGCGCAGGTCGAGCAACACCAGAGCGGCTCGCTCAACGAGAACCTCGACAAGAGCGTCGAGGAGCTCGAGCTGTCCGTGCGGTCGTACAACTGCTTGAAGAACGCGAACATCCGGACGATTCGCGAGCTCGTGCAGAAGACCGAAGGCGAGATGCTGAAGACGAAGAACTTCGGCCGCAAGTCGTTGAACGAGATCAAGGAAATCCTGCACAGCATGGGGCTCAGCCTCGGCATGCGGATCGATCAGCCGGCGGGAAGCCGGGAGTAGCATCGGAAACTGGAATCTAGAATCTGGAAACTGAAATCTGAAACCCTCAGTCAGATTCTAGATTTCAGATTTTAGTCACAAGGATCATTTATGCGTCACAGGGTTGCACATCGAAAACTGGGCCGGGTCACCGACCATCGCATCGCGATGCTGCGAAACCAGGCGACCGCGCTGATTCGCTACGAGCACATCGAGACGACCGTGCCGAAGGCGAAGGAGCTGCGGCCGTTTGTGGAGCGGCTCATCACGATCGCGAAGCGCGGCGTCGCGGCGGGCGACGGCAACGGCAGGCTGCTGCACGCCCGCCGGCTCGTTGGGTGCGAGCTCGTTGATGGCGAAGTCGTCGGCAAGCTGTTCGACACGATCGCGCCGCGGTTCGCCGAGCGTCCGGGCGGCTACACGCGCATCCTGCGCCTCGGCTACCGGCGCGGCGACAGCGCCGAGGTTGCGCAGCTCGAGCTCGTCGGCAGCGAGTACGATCCGAAAGCGGAGCCGAAACAGACGAAGGCTGCGGCGGCACCCAAGCCGAAGACCGGCGTCGGCGGGCGCCTGCGCGCGGCGGCAGATCGACTGCGTGGCAAGAAAGAGGAAGGGGATACCGCCGAAGCGCGGAAAGCCTCCAAGGGCGGCCAGACCAAGGGCCGCGGCGCAAAGCGCACGACACCGCAAAAAGCGGGCTAGAACCTCAGGGATTTGGGATTTGGGATTGGGGATTAGGAAGGGACTAGTGGGCTCGGAAGGCGCCATTCCCTTCGTTTCTTCACCCCCCAATCCCTAATCCCCAGTCCCCAATCCCTGATTCTGTAGGGAAACAAAACACAATTCCCCCGCAACGGCGTGGTACCGACCGTGCAGTAGCAGTCCGCGTGACGTTGCGCTCGGACAGCCTGAACAACAGGAAAGCGGCGGTAGCCGCCGGGCTGCACTACGTGCTCGATGGAGAGCCGGGGTTGTCGCGGATACGTCGTGGGAAGTCCTTCGCGTATCGCGATGCGAAAGGGCGGATCGTCCGCGACACCCGCACCCTCGACAGGATTCGATCGCTGGTCATTCCGCCCGCGTGGAAAGATGTGTGGATCTCGGCGCGAGCCGACGGCCACATCCAGGCGACAGGCCGCGACGCCCGCGGGCGCAAACAGCATCGGTATCACCCTGTGTGGACGAGCGTCAGGAAGGATACGAAGTACGATTCGATGGTCGACTTCGGCATCGCGCTGCCGGCGATCCGCCGCCGGGTAAGTGCCGATCTCAGGAAAGCGCCGCTTTCACGTGAGCACGTGCTCGCGCTTGTCGTGAAGCTTCTCGAAAAGACTCTGATCCGCATAGGCAACAAGGAGTACGCCCGCGCGAACAAGTCGTTCGGCCTCACAACCCTCCTCGACGAGCACGTGCAGGTGAAGGGCACTGCAGTGACGTTTCAGTTCCGCGCGAAGAGCGGCGTGATGCAGACGATCGAGCTCGACGACGCCATGCTGGCGCCAATCGTGGAGCGCTGCCGGAGGCTGCCGGGAAAGGCGCTTTTTCAGTATCTCGATGAAAACGGCAAGGCGCAGTGCATCGACTCGGTTGCCGTCAACGCGTATCTGCGCGAAATTACGGGCCATCACGTTCACCGCGAAAAACTTCAGAACCTGGTCCGGTACCGTGCTCGCTGCGAAGGCGGTGTGCGCCCTGCCCGAGTGCACTTCTGACTCGGCGTTCAAGCGCAACATCGTTCGCGCGATCGATTCAGTCGCCGAGAGGCTCGGGAATACTCGCGCTGTCTGCCGCGGCTCCTATATCCATCCTGAAGTGTTCGGCGCGTATCGCCGCGGAATGACTATCGCTGCCGTGTCACCAGGCCCCCGTAGAGCCCACTTGTCAGCAGAAGAAGCGGCGGTACTAGCGTTGCTGAAGACTCGGCAGCGCCAATCCAGGCGTGAACGAGTAGCGGCATAGCGCCGCATAGCAGGGATTGGGGACTAGGGCCCAAATCCCAAATCCCCGATCCCAAATCACTCCTGGGTCTATTTCATCGGCCCGTAGTCGGTGGAATTCATGAATACTGCCTCGACCTGCGTGCCGACCTGCAGGTCTGTCCGTACTTTCACCCATTCCGGGTCCGACTGGAACGCCTTCCACGCGGCATCGCGAGCAGCTCTGTCCTTGTACGCGAGCACGTAGATGAGTGTGCGCTCCATGCCGGGATTGTTCGGCTGCCAGAAGCCGACGATCGTCATCCCATGCTTTACGAACAGGCGGTTGGTGTGTTCGCGGAAGCGCGTGTGCAGCACGTCGATGGACCCCGGGCCTTCGGCGCGAACCGTGTAGGTGCGCAGCTCGAAGCAGCGCGAATCGGATGCGATGTTCTTACCGGTGACGCCCGGGCCGCACGGCACCGGTGGACCTGCCGGACCGCGTGCGGGAGCGGGTGTGGCCGGGGCGGCAGGCGTCTGCCCGGGAGCCGGCGCCTGCGCGGCAGCCTGCGCGGCCAGGACGGCCGCCATGAGAATTGCGGAAATTGCACCAAAGCGCTGGATCATTTAAGGCCTCCTGAAAGCCCGGAGTCTAGCAGAATTCTTGACACCGCAACGCGCGCAGGCGTATAAGCGCAAGTACCGGCGAATAAAGATGATGTGGGCGAGCCTCGCGGCGTTGTTCCTTTCGGCGGCGACACTGTCTGCGCAGGGCCCTATTACCAATCGGATGGCACCCACGACGCTGCGGGGAACGATCGTCGAGGTCACCTGTTTCCGCCAGCAGGGTGCCGCGACGGTCAGCACGCCCGAGCAGATTGCCTGCGCGAAAAAGCGAATGACCGAAGACGGGCGGCTCGGCATCCTCACGGAAGGGGACGGCCTCTTTCAGATTACCGGTTTATTTTCCTCGAACAAATACGCGAAGCTTGCGCCCTTTATCGGCCAACGCGTCGATCTGAGCGGGGCCGAAGTGGTCATCTCGAACAACTATGATTACAAATCGTTCGAAGCGGAGAAGATCTCGAAAGTGAAAAGTGAAAAGTGAAAAGTGGAAAAGTAGAAAGTTGAGGCTGGCATGAGAGTGCTCACAATCGCTTCGGCGGCGCTGGTCATGACGACTACGGTGGTCCCATACGCACCCACCTTCGCGCAAGGCTCCGCCTCCGCGCCAGGCGCTACGGCGGACAGGTCGGCTGTGACGCCTGTTACGTTCACCAAAGACGTCGCGCCCATCCTTCAGCGCTCGTGCCAGAACTGCCATCGCCCCGAATCGAACGCGCCGATGTCGTTGATCACATATGATGACGCGCGCCCGTACGCGCGATCGATCAAGGCGAAGACGGTTTCGCGTCTGATGCCGCCGTGGCACGTCGAACGCAACATCGGCATCCAGAAGTTCAAGGACGACCCTTCGCTCACCGAGCAGGAGATAGCGACAATCTCGGCGTGGGTCGACCAGGGCGCGCAGAAGGGCGACATGGCCCACATGCCGCCGCCCCGCAAGTTCGAAGACGACGACGTCTGGCACATCGGCAAGCCCGATCTCATCGTCGAGATCCCGCAGCCGCACGTCGTGCCCTCGAGCGGTCCAGACGTGTGGATCGATTACATCGCCGACAGCGGACTTACCGAAGATCGCTACGTGCAGGCTGTGGAAACCAAGCCGGGCCCGGGCGCGCGGACGGTCATGCACCACCTGCTGACGTACCTGATTCAGGACGTCGCAGAAAACGAAAAACTCGTGGGACAAGACGACGTTCGGCAGCAGCAGACCGAGACGTTCCTCAACGAATATGCGGTGGGCAAGAACGGCGACATCCTTCCCGAAGGCACCGGCAAGCTGATGAAGGCCGGCGCCAAGGTGCGCTTCAACATTCACTATCACTCCAACGGGAAAGAGACCGTCGATCGTTCCCGCGTCGCGGTCAAGTTCTATCCGAAGGGCTACGTGCCGAAGTACCACCAGATTTCGCTGCAGATCGCGTCGGCCAACAGCCAGCTCGACATCCCGGCGGGCACCGTCAGCCGGAACGAGGGCTACTACCGCTTCGACAAGCCGGTGCACATCACGGCGATCCAGGCCCACATGCACAACATCGGCAAGCGCATGTGCCTCGAGGCGATCCTGCCGACCAACACGACCCTGCAGCTCAACTGCATGGGATGGGACTTCAACTGGCACAAGGTTTACAACTACGCCGACGACGCGGGCCCGCTGCTGCCCGCCGGTACCGTGCTGCACGGAACTTTGTGGCACGACAATACGAAGGCGAACAGGGCGAACCCGGATCCGCGGAACTGGCGCGGTTACGGACAGCGCACTATCGACGAAATGGGTTTCGCGTGGATAACGTGGTCGAACCTCGAAGAAGCCGACTACAAAGCCAAGGTCGCCGAGCGCACGAAGCTCCGCGAGACGAACTAAGGAGACGGATGCGATTCGCTGCCGCACTCGTCGTGTTCGCCGGCCTGGCCCTTCCTGCGCACGGACAGGAAATCGCGACGAGCGAGCTGAAGTTCAATTCGGGACAAAGCGTCCAGCCCGCCTACGAGGGCTGGACGCGCAATCCAGACGGCTCGCGCAGCATGTGGTTCGGCTACCTGAACCGCAATTGGGAGGAAACCCCCGACATTCCTGCCGGTTCCAACAACGGATTCGGCGCGGGAAGCGAGGACCTCGGACAACCGACGCACTTCCTTCCGCGCCGGCAGGCGTTCGCTTTCAAAGTGAACGTACCAGCGGACTGGCCGGCCGACCGGGATCTGATCTGGACCGTGACGGCCAACGGAACCACCTTGAAGGCCTTTGGATCGCTCTGGCCCGTGTGGGAGATCGACGAGTACACGATGTCGGCGAACAACGGAGGCCGGACGGCGCGCACGTTCGGCGAGCCCGTGAATCGCGCGCCGGCGATCGTGTCGCCACTGCCGGCCCAGTCGGTGGCCGTCGGCCAGCCGCTGACGCTCGCGTTGCCGGTGAAAGATGATGGGTTGCCCACGCCCGAGATTCGAGCGCGCGGCACAGGTGGCCCTCGCGGGAGAGGCACACCGCCAAATGCCGGACCGCCCGGATCCGTTCGCCGAGGCTGCGCGCGGTCAGTTTCGTGTGAAGTGGGTGCAGTATCGCGGCGCCGGAAAAGCCAGAATCACTCCAGGTGAATCCGCCGTGCTCGGCGCCGATGGGATGCCGACGTTGACCGAGGGGAAGTCGACCGCCAGAGTCACTTTCGATCGGCCCGGGCACCTACACCTTGCGCGCCTATGCGATGGACGGCGACGCCTTCTTCGTCACGGCGGACGTTACTGTCACGGTCACGCCATAACTGAATCTAGAAACTAAAATCTAGAATCTAAGAACTGGTTCCAGATTTCAGATTCTAGATTCCAGTTTTTAGATTCCAGTTTCAGATTTATTCCGCTTCCACCTCCGCACCACGCTCGGCCTTGCTCGCCGCGATGATCTTGGACTGCAGGGGCGACGGCACTTCGTCGTAGTGCGAAAACTCCATATGGTAGCTCCCGCGCGCCCCGGTCGCCGACGTGAGGTGTTGCTCGTAGGTGAGCATCTCCGCCATCGGGACTTGCGCCTTGATGATCGTCGTCGCACCGCGCGTGTCCATGCCGGCGATACGCCCGCGCCGTCCGTTGAGATCCCCCATGAGATCGCCGGCGAAATCCGACGGCGCGTATACCTCGACGTTCATGATCGGTTCGAGAATCGTCGGTCGCGCGCGAGTCATCGCGTCTCTGAACGCGAGCCGGCCGGCCATCTTGAACGAGAGCTCGTTCGAGTCTACGTCGTGGTACGAGCCGTCGAACACTGTTACGCGGAAGTCCACCATCGGGTAGCCGGCAAGATAGCCGCGCACGCGTGTCTCCTGGATTCCCTTCTCCACCGCGGGAATGAACTGCCGCGGAATCGAGCCGCCGAAAATGTCGTCGACGAACTCGAAATCCGCTCCGCGCGCCAGCGGTTCCACCTTGATCTTGCAATCGCCGAACTGCCCATGCCCGCCGGTCTGCTTCTTGTGCCTGCCGTGTGCCTCTGTCGCGGCCTTGATGGTCTCGCGGTACGGGATGCGCGGCGGCTTCAGGTTGACGTCTACGCCGAAGCGGCGCTTCAGTTTGGCGACCGTCACCTCGATGTGCAGCTGACCTTGTCCCGAGAGCAGCAGCTCTTTCGTCTGTGGATCGCGGCTGTAGCTGATCGACGGATCCTCTTCCTCCAGACGATGCATCGACGTGCTGATTTTGTCTTCGTCGCCGCGCGTTTTGGGTTCGATCGCGTAGGAGAGCACCGGCTCTGGATACTTCAGCGCAGGGAAGACCGCCGGGTCCGATTTGTCGCCAAGGGTGTCGTTGGTCAGCGTGTCCTTCAATTTCGGTACGGCTCCCAGGTCGCCAGCGCGCAGCTCCGGAACGTTCGTCTGCGTCTTTCCCTGCAGCAGCACGACGTGGCTGAGCCGCTCGGCCGTGTCGCGCGTCTTGTTATGCACGGTCGAATCGGTCTTGAGCACGCCGGACATGACGCGGAACATCGTGATGCGGCCGGCAAACGGATCGGCGATCGTCTTCCAGACGAAGGCCGACGCCGTGCCGCTGTCCGAGAACGGCCGTTCGATTTCTTCTTCTGTCTTCGGGTTGATCATCTTCAGCGGGCGATCGGCGGGCGACGGCACGTAGGTAACGATGGCATCGAGGAGCGGCTGAATGCCGATGTTGAGCGTCGCTGACGTGCAGACCAGCGGAAACAGCTTCGCCGAGGAGGTGGCGGCACGAAGGCCCGATACGAGCTGCTCCTGCGTCAGCGTTCCGGCTTCGAAGAACTTCTCCATCAGCGACTCGTCGGCCTCTGCGACCATTTCGATCAACGCTTCCCGCGCAGTGGCCGCGTCTGCCACCATGTCCGCCGGAATGTCGGACTCGGCGAACTTTCCGCTGCCGTCTGGCAGAAAAACGTACGCTTTCTGCGCCACCAGGTCGACGACGCCGCGAAACGATTTTTCCTCGCCGATCGGAAGTTGAATCGGGACGACGGTGCGGCTGAGCGTCGCGTGAATGGACTTCAGCGTGCGTTCGAGGCTCGCCCGCTCTCGATCGAGGCGATTGACCACCACCAGGCGCGCCAATCCGAGCTCCTCGGCCGCCTGCCAGGTCTTTTCCGTCTGTACCTGAACGCCCGAGACCGCGTCGACGGCCAGAACAGCGGCGTCGGCGACCCGAAGCGCCGCGCGCGCATCGGACAGGAAATTGGCAATGCCCGGCGTGTCGATGAAATTGATCTTCGTCTTGTTCCACTCTGCGTAGGCGAGGCCTGCCGATAGGGTGTGCTTGCGGGCGATCTCTTCGTCGTCGTAGTCGGTGATGGTCGTGCCGTCGTCAACTTTTCCGAACCTGTTGATGGCCCCGGCATCGAACAGGGCAGCCGAGGTGAGCTGGGTCTTTCCCGAAGCGCTGTGACCGATCAGCGCGACATTCCGGATATTCGCCGCGTCGTAGACCTTCATAGACGGTAGCCCTCCGAAAGCCAGGCCTCCGGCGCGGCACTCGCGCCGGGGGTGGCAGTTGGGATTGAAAGGCCATCATACCCCCAACAAATCCGGGCGTGGCCCTCTTGTTCGGAATCGCCTGGCTTGGCGTTATTAACTGATGAAGCGCCGTTCTCCCTTCAAGTCTGGAGATGGAAATGGTCCTTAGCGAGTCGAGTGCGGCCGAAGCGAGACGTACTGGCGGACACGGCACCGCCGATCCGATGCTGAGTGACGAACCGACGATCGAGCTCGTCAGCCGGGCTCGCGGCGGGGACATGACCGCCATGGAGGCCCTCCTGCAGCGTTGTCTCCCCCCGCTCAAGCGCTGGGCGCATGGCCGTCTCCCCGCCGCGGCGCGCGGGCGCCTCGACACGGGCGATCTCGTGCAGGAAGCCGCGTTGCACGTGCTCGGCAATCTCGGGACGTTCGAGCCGCGTCATGTCGGGGCGATGCAGGCTTATCTGCGGCAGTCGGTCATCAATCGCATCTGCGACGAGGTGCGTCGCATCGTCCGGCAGCCTCCGCCGCTCGAGCTGCCCGAGGACCACCCCTGCGATCGCATCTCACCGGAAGAGGACGCGATTCGCGCCGAACAGTACGACCACTACCGCGAAGCGGTGTCGCGCCTGACGCCAAAAGACCGGGCGCTCATCGTCGCGCGCATCGAGATGCAGTGGAGTCTTGCGGAGATCGCGCACCGGCATGGGATGCCATCAATTGACGCCGCCAGGATGGCCGTGAATCGCGCTGTCAAGCGCTTGGCCACCGACTTCGCCGCGCGCCGGAAATAACCGTCAAGCCTGAATACAACTGCCTCGACGCAGAGTCGCGGAGGCGCGAAGAATTCTTTGATGAGGAATTCTCTGCGTCTCCGCGCCTTTGGCGTCGGGTTTCTTCTCGAGTTGTTCCCGGAGTTCACTATTCCTTGTAGGAGCGTTAACTACAACAGAGCGGACGGCACATGGCCGACGCTGTTGCAATTCTAAGGAGGACAGAATGCCTGTTCGAAAAATCGTCCACACGTTGTGTGGTGTCGTTCTTCTCGGCGTACTCGCGACCTCTGCGATCGGAGCAATGACCGCCAGTCGGACCACGTACTTCACGTTCAGCGGCACCGTGCAGATGCCCGGTGTTGTGCTGCCGGCGGGCACCTACGTCTTCGAAGTCGTAAATCCCAACGGCAGGCTCCGACGTCGTCAGAGTAATGAGCCGCGATCGGAAGAAGCTGTATCTCATGCGGCTCACGCGCACCGTGTATCGTCCGCAGAAGGGCAATCTCGATGCGACCATCGCACTCGGGGAATCAGCCTCCGGCAACCCTCCAGCAGTGAAAGCGTGGTATCCGCAAAGCGAGACCCGCGGCCGCGAGTTCATCTACTAACAACCAACCCCATCCCCGCCGTACCGGACACATGTTCCGGTGCGGCGGGCCAGCCTCTTAGCTTGCCCGCTGTATCGAAGCAACGAAAAACGAAAAGAGCTCAGCTACTCGTAGCGCAAAGCTTCAATCGGATCCAATCGCGCGGCGCGGATGGCGGGGTACATCCCGAAGACAATGCCAACGGTGGCGGAAAAACCAATTCCCAGCGCGAAGGACCATAACGGGAGCGAGACGGGAAAGCCCGTCAGGAAGTGAACGCCGAGTCCGATGCCGCTGCCGAGAAGAATGCCGAGCAGGCCGCCGACAGAGGTCAGCACGGCGGCTTCCGTCAGGAACTGAAACAGCACTTCGCGGCGGCGCGCTCCCAGGGCGCGGCGAACGCCGATCTCGCGCGTGCGTTCGGTCACCGAGATCGACATGATCGCCATCACGCCGATGCCGCCGACCATCAACGCGATGGACGAGATCACGACCAGTGCGAAGAATGTGGCCTGGCTGATCTGATTCCAGACGCGCATCAGCGCGTCCTGAGTGACGATATCGAAATCGTTCGGCTCGTCGATTCTCAGCCCGTGGCGGCTCCGCATGATGCGCTCGATCTCTACGATGGCCGCTTCCTGACTGACCCCTTCGCGGGGGATGGCCGACAGCATGACGGCCGTGCCCGTGCGGCCTCGAAAGGACTGAACGATGCGAACACCGTATTTGCGCTGAAATGTCGTATAGGGAAGAGCGACGAAATCGTCCTGGTTCAGGGAGAAATTTCCCGGGGACGGCCGGGCGGCGAACACGCCGACGATGACGAACTGATCCGCGCCGACACGAACCGTTTTGCCGATCGGATCGATACCTGATGGCTTGAACAACAGCTGATATGCGCCGTTACCGAGTACGGCGACGTTGCTGCGATGCTGGACCTCGACTCCGCTGTAAAACCGGCCAAACTCCATCGGGATGCGGGTCCCCTCTGCGTATCGCTCGCCTGCGCCGAAGACGATCATGGGCCGCGTTTTCTGGTCGCGGTACTGGATCCGCCGCATGATGTTCTGTCCGGGCCCGAGGCCGAGTTGGATGTCGACCAGTTCGAGCGTGGAGGCCTGCTCCTGCAGCGCCCTCGCATCGCCGATCGTCAAGGTCGGACGCTTGATGACCTCAGAAAACTCGCGTCCGCTCGCAAAACTGACGATGCCGAATCTCTGCAGGAAGATGACCCGCGGGCCCATGGCCGTCGCGAGGCTGTCCTGGAGGGACTTGTCGAACCCGCGAATGAGCGCCGTCATTGCGACAATCGACGTGATGCCGATGACGACCCCGAGCACGGTGAGGCCCGAGCGCAGCTTGTTCGTGCGTACGGTATCGAAGGCCATCGCGATGACCTCGCCAATCAACCCGTAGCGAATCTGGGGAGTTTTCACGCGTGTTCTCTATTCGGGTTTCGTTCTTCGCTATTCGTTTCTGTTGTCATTCTCTGCGCAATGCCTCGATGGGATCGAGACGCGCGGCTCGCATCGCCGGGTACAGCCCGAAGAACAGACCCACGAGGGCGGTAATGCTGATGCCGAGCACGACGGACCAGAGCTGAATGGCGGCAGGAACGGGCGTCAATCGCGAAATGGCCGTCGCGACGAGCGCTCCCAGCAACGTTCCGACGACGCCGCCGAACACCGACAGCACCACCGACTCGGTCAGGATCTGTGTCGTGATATCCGAGCGCCGCGCGCCAAGGGCTTTGCGCAATCCGATCTCCCGCGTTCGCTCGGTGACCACCATCAGCATGATGTTCATGATCACGATGCCGCCGACAACGAGCGACAGCGCCACCACGCCAACCAGGACGGCGAAAATGCCGTTCGTGGCAGCGCGGTAGAGTCCGAGCACGGTGTCGGAATTGAAAATCGCAAAATTGTCCGGCTCGCTGGGCTTCAGCCGGCGCGCAATCCGCATTGCGAGCGTCGTGTCGTCGATCGCGGTCTTGATCTGATCGAAGTCGCGAGGCTTGACCGACATGCTCAACTGCCGCCGCGCTCCGAAGAGCTGCTGGAATCGTCCGAGCGGGACGACGGCGAACTCATCCATGGTCTGGCCGAGTGCCTGTCCACGCCTGGCGCTGACGCCTACGACGCGAAAGTGGTGACCCTGGATCTGGATCACCTTGTCGATCGGATCGATATCCGGCCCGAACAGCCGGTCGGCCAGCTGCGCGCCAATGACCACCGCGGGCCGGTCAACGGCGATTTCGGTAGAGCTGATGAGCCGGCCGCGCTCGGCGTCGTAGCTCGAGAAGTTGACGTATTCGGGCGTGACGCCCGTTACCTCTATCCCCTCGATGGACGCATCGCGATAGCTCACGCGCGCGCGCGCCTGAGAGCTCAACATGACCGCCGATACGAGCGGGCTGTACTTCTTCACCGCGTCCGCATCCTGCCGGGTGATGCGTGGGTTCGACTGAACACGCAGCCATTCGTCATCGCTGCGAACGATCCCGAACTGCTGAACGATGAACGAATCCGCCCCAGCTTCGTTGAGAATGGCCTGGCTCACCGAGGCATTGAGACCCTGGATGAGGGACACGACGGCGATAATCGACATCACGGCGACGATGTTGCCGAGCACCGTCATGAGCGACCGCAGTTTCGCCGCCCATATCGCGCTGAGCGCGATGCCCGCCGCGTCGAGGTATTTGTTCACGGCGTCTTCGGAGGTGGCTGGACCCTCACCGGATCGCCATCGTTCATGGTGCGAATGTTGTTGTATGGACCCGTGATGACTTGATCGTCCGCTTTCAAGCCCGACAACACCTCGAAGTACCGGTCGCCGGCAACCCCGATCTTGATGGGAATCAACTCCGCGCGGCCGTCTCGGATGACGAACACCCCTTCGGTCTCCTTGCGCGTCTGTCCAGGTTCGAGCTCCGCAGGCGGCGCGGCAGGTTGTGCTGGACGCGCGTTTTCGGACCGCGGTTTCTTCACGATGTCGCCTTTCGCATCGTAAACGAGCTCGCGAACCGCCACGGCCGGAATCGGCACGGCGACGGCGTTCTTGCGCGTCGCCGTCGTGATGTCTGCCGTGGCAGTGAACCCGGGCCGGATATCCGGAACATCCTCGTCGAGCACGATGACGACCTTGAAGTTGGTGGCCTGCTGACTGGTCTGTGCCTGACCGGTCGCCTGAATCGGGCTGTTGCCGATTTCAGTCACATGCCCCTTGAACGTGCGATCGGGCACTGCGTCGATCGAGATCTTGGCTTTCTGTCCGACAGAGACGTGCGGAATGTTGGTTTCGTCGACCTCGACCTCTGCCTGTATCACCGACATGTCTGCAACGGTCAACAGGACCGTGCCGGCGTTGTTCATCGTGCCGACGACGGCGGTCTCGCCTTCCTGAATATTCCTGCGCGTTACGATGCCGGCGATCGGCGACTCGATCCGCACTTTACTGAGATCGAACTGCGCGCTTGCCAGCTGTGCGCGGTCCTGCCCCAGCCTGACCTCCTGTGTGCGCACCTGCTTTTCGCGCTCGGCAAGGTTCGACTGTGCGATCCGCAGGTCGTTTTCGGCGCGCTCGAGCACCTCGCGCGGCGTGAGCTGCTGCTTCCACAACTCCTGCTGGCGCTTGAAATTCTGCTGAGCGACTGTCAGCTGAACCTGTGCGGTCTCGATCGCCTGGCGCGACTGCTCGAGCGCAGCCTGATTGGCCTGTAGCGCGGCCTGTCCACTCTCGACACGGGTGCGAAGCGTGCGCGGATCGATCTGCATCAGGAACTGGCCGAGCGCCACACGATCCCCTTCATTGACCGCAAGGTCGACAACTCGGCCCGACGTATCGGCGCTGATGTTGACGAACCTCTTCGGCTGAATCTTGCCGGACGCCGACACGACCGCTTCGAGATCGCGCGTGCGGATTTTTTCAACGGTGACGAGCGGCGCGGTCGAGCGGCGCGACCACCAGGCGTACCCGCCGGCCGAGGCGATCGCGACGACCGCCAGCACGGCGACGATGATCTTCTTGTTTCGGGACAACTAAATGCCTCCTCGCAAAGCTTGCGTCAACGCGACGGCCGCGGCGCCGCAGGCGTACGCCCCAAAGAGCCATCGCGCAATCGTCAACGTGCGCGCCTCATACAGAATGCTCAGTCCCATCGCGACGAGCACGACCCACCAGATGACGAATATATCCAGAGCACCGAGCAGGCGCGCCGGGAATGTCGATTCTCCGAACGCCGGCATCACCATGCCGAGGCTCGTCGCGCCTCCGAGCGATTCGCGCGCGTAGTTGATCGGCGCAGCGACGAGCGACCCCACGGCGAGGATCGCCGATGCATGCACCACGACAGCGAGCACCTGCGCCCGCCTTCGCGCAGTGTCCTGATCGTTTCCCGTCGCCCGATCGCACGCGGCCTGAAGGATCCGGGCAACTGCCACCCACAGGATTGGCCAGCCGATCGCGATGATCGCCACATTGATGAGCGGCCGGTACGGCACCAGACGCCGGAGTTCTTCGTAAGTGTCGTCTCCGATGACGGCGCCGAACGACTCGAGCTGGCGAACCTGCTGGTCGAGCGCGGCGAGCTGACCAACCCGCGTCATCAGAAAACCAGCGCTGACCGCCGCCGAAACCGTGACGATCAAAGATCCCCAGACCGAGCGATCGGGGGTGTCGCACGGCGTTTGTCAGCGTGGTCCGCGGCGACCGCACCATGCCGATCAGCCGCTGCAACGCATCAGGCGATGATGAAGCCAAGATGTTCTAATACCTCACGTTAAGACGCGCCGGACACTCGCGTAGTTCCGTCCAGGATGTCACCTGCACAGCCATTTCCCACTCCCCGTTCGCATAAACTCCGCGGATGCGCATTATCGCCGCCTTCGCGCTTCCTCTCGCTCTGACAGTTCCAGTCTCAGTGCATGCCCAGACGTTCGGTGCCATCGGTACGCGCGCTGAGGGCATGGCAGGCGCCTTCGTGGCCGTCGCAGACGATGCCAGCGCCGTCTACTGGAACCCTGCTGGGATCGCCACCGGAGCGACCTTCGACCTACAGGTTTCGACGGGCCGGGAATCGACAGTATTCGTCGGGGCCACTCTTCCCGTGCTCGGGGCAAGCTACTACCGCACCCATCAAGCCACCGGTTTCACTACAGTTCCAGACTCACCGGACCGACAAAACGAGAGATCGGGGCCCGTCCGTACTCTCACCACTAACAACGTGGGAGTTACTTTCGTGCAAACCGTTGTATCAGAGCTTGTTATCGGCTCAACGGTGAGGGTGGTGCATGGCGGAATCGAGCCCTTCGACAGCCGTACAACGGTCGATCTCGATGCCGGGGCCATGTTGTCGGTGTGGGACATGCGATTTGGCCTGACTGCCAGGAACCTCACCGAGCCCGAGTTTCAGGGCCACGGTGGGAAGGTACAAATGACTCGGCAGTTCAGGGTCGGTGCGGCGCTGGTCCCACGATCGCTCCCGACAGGGGTGCACGGGCCGTTTTCGCTTGCCATCGACGCTGATCTGACGACAACGCCGGACATCAGGGGCGATCGGCGATTCGTAGCGGCCGGGGGTGAGCTGTGGGTAGCGAAGGGGCTTGTCGGGCTGCGCACAGGGGCACGGTGGAACACTGCAGGCAACTCAGATAGCGCTTTTTCCGGAGGTTTCACCGTGAGGTTGCCTCGCTCGGTGCATGTCGACGGTCAGGTGACCAAATGGGATGCTCTGGACGAAGCCGAATGGAACATCGGCGCACGCATAACGTTCTAGGTCACCAAATTGGCGATGAATGTCACGTGGGCAGTAACGTCTACTGCAGGATGCCGCCGAGGAACTTCGATCCCACGTTCAAGCATCGCGGTGTTCTGAGGCTTGCAGTTTTTAACACAGAGGCACAGAGACACAGAGGAAGAAATTTCAGTCTTTGATGGCTCCGTGCCTGATTCCGCCGGTTCGCACTTCGGCGTGCGAGTTGCACCTTGACGACGGGATGGAAGCAGAACAACTCAATGATCTGTCCTATCGCATCATCGGCGCTGGAGTGGAAGTCCATCGAGCGCTCGGGCCAGGACTTCTCGAGAGCACTTATCGAACCTGCCTGATTCATGAACTGCATGAGCGTCGGCTGAATGTCGTGACTGAACAGGTGATCCCTATCCGTTATAAGAACTTGATATTGGACGGAGGTTATCGCATCGACCTGATTGTGGAGGACACCGTAATCGTCGAGCTGAAATCAGTTGAGACCGTACTCCCAGTCCACCACGCGCAGGTGCCTTCCTATTTGCGGCACACCAAGAAACCGCTCGGGTTACTCATGAACTTCAACGTCGCCGTTCTGACGACCGGCGTTGACAGGATTAAGAACGGATACTGAGTGGTATCGACGTCGCGCCAGTTGGCGCGCAGAATGAAGAACAGCCCCAATATCAAGAGCGGCGTGTTTCCTGGCTCTTGAGTATTGGGGCTGTTCTTCATTCTGCGTGGGCCGTGATGCGGCCCACGACGTCGATACTTGCGCTCCCTGCTAGCTCTGTGTCTCTGTGCCTCTGTGTCATGAGGGTAGATTCGAAATGGCCGTTCGTGTAGGCGAACTTCTTCTCAAAGAGAAGCGCATCACTCAAGACCAGCTCCAGGAGGCCCTGAACCATCAAAAGGCCTATGGCGGGAAGGTTGGCTATAACCTGGTCAAGCTGGGGTTCGTCAAGGACGAGGAGCTCACGGCGCTTCTCAGCAAGCAGTACGGCGTCCCGACCATCAACTTGACCCAGTTCGAGATTGATCGTGCCGTCATCAAGCTGATTCCCGCCGAGACTGCCCAGAAATACCAAATCATTCCCCTCAGCCGATCGGGAGCCACACTGACAATCGCGATGACCGATCCGACCAACGTGTTGGCCATGGACGACATCAAGTTCATGACGGGCTACAACGTCGAGCCGGTCGTGGCGTCGGAGACAGCGGTCGCCGAAGCCATCATCCGCTATTACGCGCTCGGGAAACCGGCGGCGGCCGCCACCGCTGTGATGAGCGGCTCCAGGGCGCTCGAAAGGGCCGCCAAGTCGATGGAAGAGATGTCCATCGCGGGTGCCGAAGACGTCGAGGTGCTGGACGACCTCGAGGAGATCAGCGCCGAGTCGCTCGAGAAACAGGGCGGCGAGGCGCCGGTCATCAAGCTCGTGAACGTCGTGCTGATGTCGGCCATCCAGAAAGGCGCGAGCGACATTCACATCGAGCCGTACGAAAAGGAGTTCCGCGTCCGGTACCGCGTAGACGGCCTCCTCTACAACATCATGTCGCCGCCGATGAGAATGCGCGACGCAATCACCTCGCGCATCAAGATCATGGCGAAGCTCGACATCGCCGAGAAACGGCTTCCGCAGGACGGCCGCATCAAGATCCGTTTCTCGGACAGCGGGCAATCGAGAGACATCGACTTCCGCGTGTCGTGCCTGCCGACCCTGTTTGGCGAAAAAATCGTCATGCGCCTGCTCGACAAAGACAAGCTGATGCTCGACATGACGAAGCTCGGCTTCGAGCAGGAGTCGCTGACGAAATTCGAGACAGCTATTTTGAAGCCGTGGGGCATGGTGCTCGTCACAGGGCCGACCGGAAGCGGCAAGACCAACACGCTCTACTCCTCGATGGCGAAGGTGAACACGCCCGAAACCAACATCATGACGGCGGAGGATCCGGTCGAGTTCAACCTGCCCGGCATCAACCAGGTGCAGGTTCGCGAGAGCATCGGGCTGAACTTCGCCGCCGCGCTGCGCTCGTTCCTGCGGCAGGACCCCAACATCATTCTCGTCGGCGAAATCCGCGACTTCGAAACGGCAGAAATCGCCGTCAAGGCGGCCCTCACGGGCCACCTCGTGCTCTCCACGCTCCACACCAACGACGCGCCAAGCACCATAAACCGGTTGATGAACATGGGCATCGAGCCGTTTCTCGTCGCGAGTTCGGTCAACCTGATTTGCGCGCAGCGCCTCGTGCGCCGCATCTGTTCCAACTGCAAAACCGATCATCCGGCCGCCGCCCCGGCGCTCGTGCAGGCGGGATTCTCCGCCGAGGACGCGAACACCGTCGTGCCGAAGAAGGGCAACGGCTGCGAGAAGTGCAACAACACAGGCTACAAGGGGCGTGTGGGCTTGTACGAAGTGATGGAAATCACCGACGAGCTCCGCGAGCTCGTGCTCGTGGGTGCCTCCGGGCCCGAGCTGCGCCGCAAGGCGATCGACGAAGGGATGCTGACGCTCCGCATGAGCGGGCTCCGCAAAGTCAAAGAGGGTCTGACGACGATAGAGGAGGTAGCCCGGGAGACGGTGAAATAACAAGGGGCGAGGGGCAAGGGGCGAGGGGCAAGGGGCGAGGGGCAAGATCGCCCCTTTCCCCTTACCCTTGGACCCTATAGCGAAGAATCCATATGCCGCCAACATTGCCGGAACTGCTGAAGACGACAATAGACCTGCAGGGGTCCGACCTGCACTTGTCGATCAACACGCCGCCGCAGGTGCGCGTGGACGGCAAGCTTCAGCGGATTGACCTGCCGGACCTGACGCCGACCGAGACCAGGCAGCTCGCGTACAGCGTCATGACCGACACGCAGAAAAAGCGATTCGAAGAAACGCTCGAGCTGGACTTCTCTTTCGGCATCCGGGGGGTCGCGCGGTTCCGGTCGAACGTCTTCCATCAGCGTGGCGCGGTGGGCGCGGTCTACCGGCTGATTCCGGAACAGATCAAAGGCTTCAAGGAACTCGGGCTGCCGCAAGTGCTCGCCACGCTTTCCGATCGTCCGCGCGGGCTCGTGCTCGTCACCGGGTCCACGGGCTGCGGCAAGTCGACGACGCTGGCGGCCATGATCGACAAGATCAACAGCGAGCGGAACGAGCACATCCTGACGATTGAAGATCCAATCGAATACATCCACCAGCACAAGAGCTGCCTGGTGAATCAGCGCGAAGTGCACAGCGATACGAAAGGATTCGGCGAAGCGCTGCGCGCGGCGCTCCGTGAAGATCCGGACGTCGTCCTCATCGGCGAGTTGCGCGACCTCGAGACGACCGAGGCGGCGCTCCGCATCGCCGAGACGGGCCACCTGACGTTCGGCACGCTGCATACGAACTCGGCGGCGCAGACGATCAACCGCATCATCGACATGTTCCCCTCCCATCAGCAATCGCAGATCCGCACCCTGTTGTCGCTCGTGCTCGAAGGGATCGTCTGTCAAGCGTTGCTGCCGAAAGCGAACGGAGGCGGCCGCGTGGTCGCTCAGGAAATCCTCGTGCCCACGCCCGCGATCCGCAACCTGATTCGCGAAGACAAGATCCATCAGATTTATTCGTCCATGCAGGCGGGCCAGGAGAAGCTCGGCACGCAGACGTTCAACCAGTCGCTCGCCACTTTGTACATGACCAGGCAGATCACGCTCGAGGCCGCGATGGGCGCTTCGTCCCTCAAAGACGAGCTCGAGCAGATGATCACGCGCGGGGCAGGTGTGGTGCAGGGCGCGGGGCTCGGTCCGCGTCCGGGCATGCCGACTGGGATAGGGGTGAGGGGAAAGGGGTAAGGGGGAAGGGGTAAGGGGGAAGGGGGAAGGGGCGCAAGGGGTAAGGACGACCCAAATGCCGACATTCGCCTATTCGGGCCGCACACGCGGCGGAGAAGCCATCACCGGCGAGCGCATCGCCGACAACGCCGACGCCGCGGTCGCGGCGCTTCGCCGCGAGCAAGTGCTCGTGACGTGGATCGCGCCGACGAAAGAAAAAGTGGTGGCGGCGGCTGCGCCGAAGAAGGGCAAGCTCGGCAAGAAGGTCAATCCGAAGAATCTGGCGATTTTCGCCCGCCAATTTTCCGTCATGATCGACGCGGGGCTACCGCTGGTCCAGTGCCTCGAGATCCTGGGCAACCAGGAAGAAGACAAGAACTTCGCCGAGACGATCCTCGCGACGCGCTCGGACGTCGAAAGCGGGGCGTCGCTTGCGGACGCCATGAAGAAGCATCCGAGGACGTTCGATCCGCTGTTCACCAACATGATCGCAGCGGGCGAGGCGGGCGGCATTCTCGACATGATTCTCAAGCGGCTCGCGACCTATATCGAAAAAGCAGTGAAGTTGAAGGGCCAGGTGAAGTCGGCGATGGTGTATCCCATCGCCGTCATCGTCATCGCGGTGGTCGTCGTCGGTGTCATTTTGTGGAAGGTCATTCCGACCTTCGCGGCCTTGTTCGCCGGACTTGGCGCCCAGCTGCCTCTGCCGACGCGCATCGTCATCGCCCTGAGCGACTTCCTGGTGAACTTGATGCCGTTCATCATCATCGGCATCGGCGCGGTCGGCTACGGCTTCAAGTCGTACTGCGCCACTGCCGCCGGCAAGCACCAGATTGACGCCATCACGCTGAAGCTGCCGGTGCTCGGCCTTCTGATGCGCAAGATCGCCGTCGCGCGGTTCTGCCGCACGCTGTCGACGCTGCTCAGCTCGGGCGTCCCGATTCTCGATGGACTCGACATCACGGCGCGCACCTCGGGCAACGTGATCATCGAGGAGGCGATCCTTCAGACGAGGAAGAGCATCGAGCGCGGCGAAACCATCTCGGCCCCGCTGCGGGAGACGGCCGTGTTTCCGCCGATGGTGACGCAGATGATCGCCGTCGGCGAAACGACCGGCGCGCTCGACACGATGCTCTCCAAGATTGCGGATTTCTACGAAGAAGAAGTCGACACGGCGGTCGCGGGGCTGTTGACGCTGCTCGAGCCGATCACGATTGCGTTTCTCGGGTGCGTCGTTGGAGGCATCGTCATCGCGATGTACCTGCCGATCTTCGATCTGATCTCGCAGTTGGCATAGGGAGCAGCGGTGGCGGAGCGCGAACTTCGTCGCAAACTCTTCTGGCTGATCGCGATTCGCGTCGGCATCAGCTCGCTGCTCGTCGGCTCGGCCGTCTTTGTCCAACTCAGTGCGCCTGGGACCTTCGCCGGCGAGCCTCTGTTTCTCCTCATCGGCGTCACGTATGCCCTGAACATCCTCTGGGCGCTCACTCTCAAATGGGCCGAGCGCCACAGATGGACTGTCGACGTTCAGCTCGCCTGCGACGCCTTGATCGTCTCGGCGTTCATCACAGTCACCGGAGGCATCACCAGCTATTTCGCCGCGCTGTACGTGCTGCCGATTGCGGCTGCGAGCAGCGTCCAGTTCCGCCGCGGCGGGATGATGATTGCGACGCTCAGTGCGCTGCTGTACGTCGGCATCGTGGCCACCCAATTTTTCGGGCTGGCGGGATTGCTCGGGCTCCCGTATTTCGAGCGCGAAGGGGCGTTGCCGCCGCTCCGCATCATGGCCTACACGACCGGCCTCAACGTGTTCCTGTTTTTCTCGATCGCGTTTCTCAGCGGCTCGCTGGCCGACCGCTTGCAGCGCGCCGGGGCGCGCCTCGAACGCGCTTCGTCAAAAATCGCCGACCTTCAGGCGTTCAATCAGAACGTCATCGACAGCCTCGCGAGCGGGCTCGCGACGACAGACCGTCAGGGGCGAATCATGACATTCAACCGCGCCGCCGAGGCCATAACCGGCCACCCGGCGCACTCAGTGGTCGGCCGGCGCCTCGAAGACGTGCTGGAGCTGCCGACGAACGTCGCCGGCGACCTGAACCACCTGTCCGACCCGTCTCGGGGCCGCCGCATCGAGACGTCGTACCGCACCGGCGACGGCCGGAAGATCGACCTCGGGCTTACCGCGACTCCGTTTCAGGCGCCGGGTGGGAACGCCGGCCTCCTCTTCGTGTTCCAGGACGTCACCGGTATCAAGAAGCTCGAGAGTGATGCGCGGCTTCGGCAGCGACTTGCGGCGGTCGGCGAAATGGCGGCGGGCATCGCCCATGAAATCCGCAATCCGCTTGCGTCGATGTCGGGATCGATACAGGTTCTGCGGCAAGAGCTTCCGCTCACCGACGAGCAGGCCCAGCTGATGGACATCGTCCTGCGCGAATCGGAGCGCCTGAACGACACCATCCGATCCTTTCTCGCCTACGCGAGGCCGCAGCGTTTCTCGATTGCGCGCCTCGACGTGTGTCGCGTGCTGAACGACGCGGCCGTGTTGCTGCGCAACAGCTCGGACGTGCTCGACGGACACATCATCGAAGTGAATGTGCCGCCTACTGAGGTGGCATTCGAGGCCGACGAAAACCAGATCAGGCAGATCGTCTGGAATCTCGCGACCAACGGTCTGCGGGCGATGCGTGATGGCGGTCATCTGACGCTCGGGGCGCGCGTAGACCCGGGCGCGGGTGAATCGTACGACTCCGTCGTGCTCGAGGTGTCGGACGAAGGCGTCGGGATTCGTGCTGAAGAGCTCGACGCTATTTTTCAGCCTTTCCGCAGCACGTTCTCGAAAGGCACCGGCCTCGGCCTCGCGATCGTGCACCGGATTGTCAGCGACTATGGCGGCGAGATCCAGGTCAGCTCGACGCCGGGCCTCGGTACGACAGTCGCTGTGCGGCTCCCTGCAAAAGCGCTCGCGGTTGCGACGTAACGAACAACGCAAACGAAGACGAACAGAGCGACGTGCCATTGAACAAAGAACTCGCGAACGCCGAACCTGGAACCGGAACCGGAACCTCTTCCACGGTGAAGCTGCTAGTCGTGGACGATGAGCGATCGATGCGCGAGCTGTTGTCGATCGTCTTGCGCCGCGAGGGGTACGACGTGACGCTGGCCGAAAACGGGCGCGCGGCGGTCGATCGCCTCGAGCGCGGGCGATTCGATCTGCTCATCTCCGACATCAAGATGCCCGACATGACCGGCGTCGACGTGCTTCGCGGCGCAAAGCGCCTCGACCCGGACATCCTGGGCATCATGATTACGGCGTTTGCTTCGGCAGATACCGCAATCGAGGCGATGCGCCTGGGGGCGCACGATTATTTGAGCAAGCCGTTCGACGTCGACGAGCTGAAGATGAAGGTGCGCAACGCTCTCGAGCAGCGCCAACTTCGACAGGAGAACGTGCTGCTCAAACGGGCGCTCGGGAGTGCCCATCAGTTCGCGAACATCGTCGGCCGCAGCGACAAGATGCTCGCCATCTTCAAGCTGATCGAGCAGATCGCGCGTACCGACAGCACCGTTCTCGTCACCGGCGAGTCCGGAACAGGCAAGGAATGGGTGGCGCGTGCCATCCACTTCTACTCCTTGAGACGCGGTCGCCCGTTCGTCGCTTTCAACTGCGGCGCGCTGCCGGAGACGCTCCTGGAGTCGGAGCTCTTCGGCCATATGAAGGGCGCCTTCACCGGCGCGAGCGCGAACAAGAAGGGACTCATCGAAGCCGCCGAGAAAGGCACGCTGTTTCTGGATGAAATCGGCGAGATGACCCCGATGATGCAGGTAAAGCTGCTCCGGGTGCTCCAGGAGCGCAAATTCCGTCGCCTGGGCGGTGTAGAGGAACTCGAGGGGGCGATGCGCGTCATCGCCGCCACCAACCAGGATTTGACGAAGATGGTCGCGGAGGCCAGGTTCCGGGAGGACCTGTTCTACCGCATCAACGTCATCCAGATTCACTTGCCCCCGTTGCGCGAGCGTGGGGAAGACATTCCTCTGTTGGCCGAGCACTTCCTGACAAAGTATCGCGACCAGATGGAGAAGGACATCCACGGACTTTCGCAGGAGACGATGGAGCTGCTCGACGCGTACGAGTGGCCTGGCAATATCCGCGAGCTCGAGAACGTGATCGAAAGGGCTGTCGCGCTCGAGAAGAGCCAGATGATTCTGCCGAAAAGCCTGCCCGAGCATATCGCCGGGCGGGTGGCGAAAGGATCGGCGGCCGCCGGCCTGCTGCCCGAATCGGGTTTCAACCTGGAGGAGCACGTCGAAGGGCTCGAAAAGGAATACATCACGCTGGCGCTCGTCCGCGCCGGCGGCGTGCAGGTGAAGGCCGCGGCGCTCCTTGGCATGAGCTTTCGCTCGTTCCGGTACTACGTAAAGAAGTACAACCTGAAATGACGCGACTGATCGCCGCCGGCATTCTGGTCGAATTCGACTGACAATTTGTGTCGCACCGAGCCTGACAGAGTTTGTCAAACGAGTGGCCCTTTGATAACACCAGAGATTCTTTTGAATCAAATAAACCTCGACTTATCATATAGATAGGTCTCTGTGCTCAGGTTCGCGACTAAGGTTCGTAACTCGGGTACGGGCGTTGCTCTGTTGTCGGCGAACACGCGACGGCCTGCTTAGCCGTCGAGTCCCGATTAACAACGGCTGAGCACCGTGAGAGGGCAGAAAAAATGAGAACCAGAAACAACCAGGGCTTCACATTGATCGAGTTGCTGATCGTCGTTGCCATCATCGGCATCATCGCCGCGATGGCGGTGCCGAATCTTCTGCGCGCCCGCATCGCGGGTAACGAGGCCTCGGCCATGGGGTCGCTCCGTGTTGTCAACAGCGCCAACCTGAACTGGATGACGAACTGTGCGTTCGGCCGCGGCTACGCCGACAGCCTCGACGACCTGGGCGTGCCCCCCACGAGCGGGGGCCAACCGTTCATCAGTCCCGACCTCTCATTGACAACCGCGATCAGCAAGAGCGGCTACGAGATCACCTATGCGGCGATTGGCATTCAGCAGTCTTCTCTGGCGACGTGTTCGTCGGTCACGACGGCTTCGCAGGGCTACGACGTCTTTGCGGCTCCGTCGTCGCCGAACACGACGGGAGTGAAGTACTTCGGGACCAACGAAAACAACGCGCTGTTCGAAGACGCGGACGCGTCGCCGTCGGCGGTGGTGTTCGACGGGTTCCCGTTGCGCGCGGCGACCAACGGCACACCGGTGAAGTAAGTTTCCGGCAGTATTCTGCAAGGGCTGCCTGCCTCTGCAGGCGTCCCTTGTTTTCGGCCGATAATACGCGTGGCCATGTACGCGATACGCACCGAGGCGCTCACCAAGGACTTTTCGCTTGGATTCTGGCGGCCCAGACCGTATCGAGCCCTCGACAACCTGAATCTCGAAATCGCCGCCGGTGAGACGTTCGGCTTTCTCGGCCCGAACGGCGCAGGCAAGACGACGACCCTCAAGCTGCTGATGCAGCTGATCTATCCGACATCCGGACACGCCGAAATTCTCGAACGCCCCGTCGGCGACGTTGCCGTCAAGCGCCGCATCGGCTACCTGCCCGAAAGCCCGTACTTTTACGACCACCTGACCGCTGAGGAGCTCCTTGATTATTTCGCCAGCCTGTTCGGCTACGAGCGCGCAGATCGACGCCGTCGCGTGTCGGCGCTTCTCGACCAGGTTGGCATTGCCGGCGAGCGGCGTCTCCCGCTGCGCAAGTTTTCAAAGGGGATGATCCAGCGTGTCGGCATCGCGCAGGCGCTCATCAACGATCCTGAAGTCGTCTTTCTCGACGAGCCGATGTCCGGCCTCGACCCGCTCGGCCGGCGGGAAGTGCGTAAGCTGATTTTGTCGCTCCGCGATCGCGGATGCACCGTGTTCTTCAGTTCCCACGTGCTGTCGGACGCCGAAGCGCTGTGCAATCGGGTGGCTGTGCTGACGCACGGCAAGCTCGTGGTGAGCGGACGAATCTCGGATCTCCAGGCATTCAACATCAGGGGATGGGAGCTTATCGTCAGCGGCGTCACTCCCGAATCGCTCGCGCGCCTTCGCGCGCGGGTGCAGCAGGTGACACAGCTCGGCGAGCATCGGTACTCCCTCGAACTGCCGCTCGAGCCTGGACCCGAGCTGTTGCTTCGCGACCTGATTGGCGGCGGTGCCGAGCTCGTTTCGCTCAATCCCATACGCGACACGCTCGAAGATTTTTTCGTCAAGAATGTCGCCGAACGGCCGAGCGAGCGTTTCGAGCCGCGAGTTGCCTCATGACGATGGGCGTTGTCGGGGCGATCGCCGTGAGCGTCTTCAGGGAATCGGTGCGCGACAAGGTGTTGTACAGCCTCGTCCTCTTTGCCGTGCTGCTCATCGCCGTGTCTTACCTTCTGAGCCAGCTGACCGCCGGCCAGGACATCAAGGTCATCAAGGACCTCGGTCTCGCGGCGATGTCGCTCTTTGGTCTCTTCATCGCCGTCTTCATCGGCATCGGACTCGTCTCGAAGGAAGTGGAGAAGCGCAGCATCTATTCGCTGCTGACCAAACCCATTCGACGGCATGAGTTCGTGATCGGCAAGTACCTCGGTCTCGTGCTGACACTCCTCGTCAATCTCGCCATTATGGCCGTCGCGTACTACGGGGTGCTGGGCGCGGTTGCGTGGCTTGACGGAGCGTGGTTCCGGCCACACTGGGAAGCGCCAGCCGTCGACCCGGCGCTGCTGAAGGCTATCGCGATGATCTTCCTGCAACTGGCGATCGTCGTGGCCATCGCGCTCTTCTTTTCGACGTTCTCGAGTCCGATGCTCGCGGCGGCGTTGACATTCGGGCTGTACGTCGTCGGTCATTTCAACGCCGATCTCAAGAATTTCGAGAACGTGGTCGATTCGAAGGCCGTGGCGTATCTTGCTCGTGCTCTCTATTACCTGTTGCCGAACCTCGCGCCGCTCGACATCAAAGGCGACGTGGTGCACGCCGTGCATGTTCCCGCTACGTATCTCTTGCTGAACGTGGCCTATACCGTCGTTTACGTGTCTCTTCTGGTGTCGGCTGCCACGTTGATTTTTGCCAGGCGGGATTTCAAATGACGACCCGTCAACAGACGGGCGCCTTTGTCGCTGCACTCATCGTCATGCTCGCGGTGGCGGTCGCGCTGCAAGTCGTCCGTGATCGGGCATTTGCTCATACGACTGTCGACAAACAGGTCCTTTACGTCAGTTCCGGCGAGGTCATGCGGCGTGCGGCCCTCTCGTACGACACGCTGCTTGCGGACGTGTACTGGATCCGCGCCCTGCAGCACTACGGCGGCGAGCGGCAGAAGCCTGCAGGCGAACGCCGCTACGATGTGCTTTACCCGCTGCTCGATCTAGCCACCACGCTCGATACGCGCTTCACCGTTGGGTACCGGTTCGGCGCGATTTTCCTTGCCGAGCCGCACCCCGGAGGGGCAGGTCGTCCCGAGCAGGCTATCGCGCTCCTTCAAAAGGGAGTCGCGTTCAATCCGAACAAGTGGGACTACTACCACGACATCGGGTTCATCTATTACTGGAACCTGCACGACTATCAGAACGCGGCGAACTGGTTTGCCCGCGGCGGGAACCTGCCCGGCGCGCCGTTCTGGCTGAAGACGTACGCGGCCGTGATGCTGACGCGGGGTGGCGATCGTCAGGCATCGAGAGCCATGTGGACGCAGATCGGCCGGAACGAAGAAAGCGACTGGCTCCGGAGAATGGCGCAGCTCCGGCTTGGCCAGCTCGACGCCCTCGATCAGATCGATGCGCTGAAGCGCATCGTCAACGACTACATGGCGCAAACAGGGCGACGTGTTCAGTCGTGGGAGCAGCTTACTGTCGCAGGAGCGATGCGAGGGGTACCGCTTGATCCGGCAAGCACTCCTTACACGCTCAATCCCGACACGGGCGAGATTGGGCTGGCGACGGAGTCACCCTTGTGGCCGCTTCCGAACGAGCCTGCGGCTGCGCCAGAGATGAAGCGCGACGCGGTGCCGGTGCCGCGATGAGCGTCGCGTCCGCGATCCTCATCACCATATTCGGTACGGTAGTCGGCAGTTTTCTGAACGTGTGCATCCATCGGCTGCCCTTGCGCCAGTCGTTGATGTGGCCGGGATCGCATTGCACGTCGTGCCAGGCGCCCGTAAAACCGTACGACAACATTCCGATCGCCGGTTATCTCTGGCTGGGCGGCCGCTGCCGGAGCTGCCGCGCGCCGATTTCGATTCAATACCCGATAATCGAGCTCGTCACCGGTCTGGTGTTCCTGGGGGCGTATCTGTTGTTCGATTCGCCTGCGTTGCTCATTCAGCGGCTGCTGTTCGCATGCGCGATGATCGTGCTCTTCGCGATCGACCTCGAGCATCGCATCCTGCCCGATGTCATCACCCTTCCAGGCATCGTGCTCGGGTTTGGGTTCAGCCTTTTCCTTCCGCCAGGCTGGCGCGATTCCCTTATCGGCATTGTTCTCGGCGGCGGCTCGCTGTGGCTGTTGGGCGAGGTGTACTTCCGCATCCGCCACGAGGAGGGTATGGGATTAGGCGACGTCAAGATGCTTGCGATGATCGGCGCCTTTCTCGGTTGGAAGCTGATGCTGCTGACCCTTGTGCTCTCGTCGTTTCTGGGTTCGATCGTCGGTCTCGCCATCATCGCGCTCAATCGCGGCGATATGAAGTACGCGCTCCCGTTCGGCACCTTTCTGGCGATGGGAGCCATTGTGGCTGCGGCGGTTGGCGATCCCGTCATCACGTGGTACGCATCCTTTTATCAGTGACATGGACGTGAACCCGAACGCGTACGCGCTGATACACTGAAAATTCAGCCAGGTTCCGCAGTGGCGTCGGCGGCAGTTTCTGCCATCGCTGTTCCGCATTTTCGTCTTCAGCCGCAAAAACGACGGATTCACGCGTGGAACGCTGGTTGCAGTGTCTTGCGGCATGAGGGAGCGTGGATTCTCACTCGTAGAAACACTCATTGCGACAAGCCTGCTGGCGGGTGCGCTCGTCACGCTCGCCCAGTTCGTGAGCGCCGGTGTCCAAAGCGGGGCGGCTGCCCGCGCGCGCATGTTCACGGCGCTGATGGCCGAGCAGAAGCTGGAGCAGTTACGCGCGCTGCCCTGGCCGGCCATTGCCGTCGCAGCCGCAGCCACCGACTACCTCGACGGGTCGGGCATCGAGCGATGTTCGGCCGCGATTGCGCCCTGCGGCGAGGCCGTGTATGTCAGGCGCTGGTCGATCACTCCGGCGGGCTTTTCGACCGGAGTGCTCATCATCGAAGTCGACGTACGCCCCATCGGCAAGGGGCATGGCAGCACCACGCTTGTCACCGCCAGAGCCAGGATGACGCCGTGAGTGACCGCGGCTTTTCATTCATCGAACTTGTGGTGTCGATGTTTCTCATGCTTGCCGTTACGAGCAGCATGTTCGACTTCGTGCATTCGGCACGCAGCGTCTTCGACATCGACATCGAGCGTGCCGACATGCAGCAGCGCGCGCGTGTGTCGATGGACGCGTTGTTCAGAGACCTGGTCATGGCCGGCGCCGGCCGCCGGATCCCTGCGGTCGCGCCATTCCGGCGGGGCGTTATCGATCCGGATTCACCGGGATCGGCGTTCCCCGATCGCATCTCGGTTCTGTATGCGCCACCCGACCCCACGACCGGCGGGTTTGTCACGATTACATACGCACGGCGTGTCGATGCTGCCGGCGTGCCTCATCTGACGAAGTACGACGGCCTCGCGACCGAGTTGCCGATGGTCGATCAGGTCACAGGCCTTCGCTTCGAGTACTTCGACGTTGATGGACGCCAAATCGCGATCGATCGTTTCACCGACGGACCGTGGTATCCCAGCGCGACGGCTGTGGACCGCTTCGATGCCGACCTCGAGGCGATACGCCGGGTTCGCGCGGTCGTGTGTGTAAGGCCCGCTCGCGCGCTCCTCGGCATTCCGCTGGCCGACCTCGAAGTTCGCATCGACGTGACGCCGCGGAACCTGAATCTGCCATGACACTGGTCATCGCCCTGACGTCGCTTTTGCTCCTCTCGGCGCTGGGTACGTCGCTCGCGGTTGTGATGACCACCGAGCTGCGCGCCGCGGCCAATTACGCGTCCAGCCGCGAGGCGATGTACGCGGCCGACGGCGGGCTCGAAATTGCCGCTCGCGAGCTGTTGGCGGTCAGCGACTGGAACGCGCTGTTGTCGAGCGGCGTGTTGTCGGTCTTCGTAGATGGCCCACCGTCCGGCGCAAGGCAGCTTGGCGACGGCAGCAGCGTGGATCTGGGAAATGCGACGGCGATCGCGAATGACGAACCTCGACCATGGGGCCCGAACAATCCGGTGTGGCGGCTGTTTGCGTTTGGCTGGCTTGGGTCGCGAATGTATGTCGTCGTGTGGGCCGGCGACGATTTCGCCGAGAACGACGGAGATCCATCGACCGATGGGGGCGGCGTTTCGAACCCCGGCGCCGGCATCCTCGCGCTTCGTGCCGAAGCGTTTGGCGTTGGCGGTGCGCACAAGGTGCTCGAAGCCACGGTTCAGCGAGATCCCAGCGAATCGATCGTCCGTATGCTGTCATGGCAGGAAATCCGGTAGTGGAGACCGGCCGCGGAGCGGCCGCCAATTGACACGCATGTTCAAACGACTTCTCATCGGCACGGTTCTGCTCGCCGGCGCAGCGCCGATCGCGGCGCAGAACCTCGCCGACGTCGCGCGCGCCGAGGAGGCCCGCCGCAAAGCGGTCAAAGTGCAGGCGAAGGTCTACACCAACGAAACCCTGCGTGGCCCCGACGGCGGTGATCCGCCCGCACCGCCACCGGCGCCAGCCGCCACACCGGCTGCCAACGCACCGGCGAAGCCGGTTGCGACGTCTCCGGGTACCAAGCCCGCGGCGACGCCCACGGCGGATAGTGCGAAAGACGAGAAGTACTGGCGCGACAAGTTGACGAGCGCGCGCGATGCGCTCGGACGCAGCCAGACGTTTGCCGAGGCGCTGCAGAGTCGGATCAACGGGCTTTACACCGAATTCGTGAACATGGGCGATCCCGCTCAACGCGCGGTCATCGAGCAGAAGCGGCTCGCCGCCATCGCAGAGCAGGACCGGGTGAAGGCCGACATCGCCAGGCACACCAAAGGGCTCGCGGACATCGAAGAAGAAGCGCGCCGCGCCAACGTGCCTGCCGGCTGGCTCCGCTGACCCCCGCGCGCGCCCACGTTTCAACAAGCAGCTGCGGGCAGCGTGGCGGCGAAGCAGTTCCGCGAAGATCTGTTCACTTCTTAAGGCCTATCTTCTTCAGGGCCTTCCCAAATTCATCCTCCGTCACGTCCGTCGCCGTCGTCCAACTGCCGATACCGGTGCACAGCACGTAGTGCAGCGTCCCGTTGACGACCTTCTTGTCGTGGCGCATGGCTTCGAGAACCTCCTTCGTCGAAATATCGCCGACCGGAGGCAGCGGCCCAAGCTTCATGATCGTCCTGCCCAGCGCCGCGCGATCGGCGGCCGGCATCATGCCGCGCGCGACGGCAATCTCGGCAGCGACCAGCATGCCGTAGGCGATCGCCTCTCCGTGCCGGAAACGCTTGTATTTGGTGACAGCCTCGAGCCCATGGCCAGCCGTGTGCCCAAAATTCAGCATCCGGCGAGGACCTGATTCGCGCTCGTCGAGCCCCACGACGGTCGCCTTGATCGTGCAGGACTCCCCGATGATGGGCACGAGCGCCTCGGGTTTGCGCGCGAAGATGGCGTCGAGCTCGCGATCGATGCGCTCGAACAGATCGCGGCTCGACGTCATGCCGTACTTGATCACTTCGTACAGGCCGGCGCGGAATTCTCGACGCGGCAGCGTGCCGAGCAGCGCCGGATCGATGGCGACGAGCGACGGCTGGTGGAACGCGCCGATGAGGTTCTTCCCGAGCGGATGATTGACGCCGACTTTGCCGCCTATCGCGCTGTCGACCTGCGCGAGGAGAGTCGTCGGCACTTGAACCAGCGAGATGCCGCGCAGATATGTCGCAGCGACGAATCCCGCCATGTCCCCGATGACGCCGCCGCCGACGGCGATGATGCCCGCGCCGCGATCGGCTTCCAGTTTGATGAGCGACTCGTACGCGCGCGAAGCCGTGGCGAGCTGCTTGAACTTCTCGCCGTCGGGAAGCAGGATCGTGTCGGTCTTCGGCAGTGCTCTTGCCATCGCACGGCCGTGAAATTTCCACACGAGCGGGCTCGATACGAAGAACTGCCGCGGCGCCTTGAAGCCTGCCTCGCCGGAGCTCGGTCCAGTGATTGGCGAGCGAAGGCGGGACGACTCGATGAGCCGTCCCAGTTGCGCTGTCAGGCCGTGTTCGATGTAGATGGGATAGGTCTGCGATCCAGTCCGGACATCAACGCGCAGCAATGTGTGCAGTAGTATAGCCCCGGTGGATGTACGCGGCGACTTCATCATCGTCGGCAGCGGAATCGCGGGGCTCCGCGCGGCGGTCGAGCTGGCGCCGGCGGGCGACATCGTCATCATCACGAAGGCCGATCCCAACGAAAGCAACACCGAGTACGCGCAGGGCGGCATCGCCGCGGCAATCGGCAAAGACGATTCTCCAGGGCTGCACGCCCGCGACACGATGATTGCGGGCGACGGCCTGTGCGACGAACGTGCGGTACGTGTGCTGTGCGACGAGGGCCCCCGTTACACGCGCGAGCTCATCGAGTGGGGTGCGCGGTTCAACCGCGGCGCGGACGGCGAACCGGCGCTCGCATCCGAAGGAGCGCATACCGTGCGCCGCGTACTGCACGCGGCGGATGCTACCGGTCGCGAAATCGGGCGCGTGTTGTGGGATCGCATCTCGACGGTTGCGCGCATTCGCGTGCTCAAGAACACGCTCGCGGTGAGCGCCATCATCGAAGACGGCCGATGCCTTGGTGTCCGGTTCATCGACGCCCAGGGCGAGCCGGGCCGCGCGTATGGGCGCGCGACGCTGCTCGCGACGGGCGGGGCGGGGCAGGTGTTCGCGGAGACGACGAACCCGGAAGTGGCGACCGGCGACGGCGTCGCCCTGGCGTATCGCGCCGGTGCGCGCATCGCCGATATGGAGTTCGTCCAGTTTCATCCCACTGTGCTCGAAGTCGAGGGTGCGCCGAGATTTCTGCTGTCGGAAGCGCTTCGCGGAGAGGGCGCTCGGCTCGTGGACAGGGGCGGCGAGCCGTTCATGCTTCGCTATCATCCTGCTGCCGATCTTGCGCCGCGCGATGTCGTCGCGCGCAGCATCGTGCTCGAGTCGCGGCGAACCTCGGGTCCCATTTTCCTGAGCCTGCGGCATCTGGGCGCCGACGAAGTACACGGGCGCTTTCCGATGATCGCCGCGACGTGTTTGAAGGCCGGCTTCGATCTCGCGCGCGACCTGATTCCAGTGGGGCCCGCGGCGCATTACATGATGGGAGGTATCGAGACGGATCTCGACGGCCGCTCGTCGGTGTCCGGCCTGTTCGCCGCGGGAGAGGTGGCGTGCACGCGTGTGCACGGCGCGAACCGCCTCGCCAGCAATTCGCTGCTCGAGGGCCTGGTCTTCGGCGCGCGCAGCGGTCGAGCCATGCTCGGCGTGCCTCGCGACGCGGAACTGCCGCCGCCGGTGTTTCGCGAAATGAAATCGGGAGGGTTTTCCGGTGAACCGGGCGGGAAAACCCTCCCGATTTCATTTCGCGAAATGAACGAGGCCGACATCCGCCAGTTGATGTGGAAATCGGTCGGCCTGTTCCGCGATCGGGCGAGCCTGCGCGACGCCTTCAGCGTGCTTCAGGAGCAGTACGCCGCACTCGACGATCGCCTTGCCGCCCGTGCTGTGCTCGACCACGAAGAATGGCGGCGGGCGAGCATCGTGACCGTCGCGTCGCTCATCGCGCGGGCGGCGCTCGGGCGCGAAGAGAGCCGCGGCGGGCACTTCCGCACAGATTGTCCTTCCCGCGACGATCTAAAATGGAAAGTTCATATCTCCGACATCGGCCGACCTGAAGGTGGCCCTTCGAATGACCGCGGTAGTGCCGACCTTTAGGTTGGCCTGACACTCATGAAACAGTCAAAGCTTCTCATTCAGACGTACCGCGACGCGCCTCGCGATGCCGACGTTGTCAGCCAGCAGTTGATGATGCGCGCCGGCATGATTCAGAAAGTGGCCGCCGGCATCTACGACTACCTGCCGCTGGCGCTCCGCAGCATTCGGAAATTCGAGAGCATCGTCCGCGAAGAGCTCGCGCGCGACGGCGCGCAGGAGCTGCTGATGCCGACCGTGCAGGCTGCCGATCTGTGGCAGGAGAGCGGCCGGTGGCAGTTCTACGGCCGGGAGCTGCTGCGCTTCAAGGATCGCAAAGGCGCCGATTTCTGCCTCGGCCCGACGCACGAGGAAATCGTCACCGACATCGTCCGCAAGATCGTGAAAAGCTACAAGCAGCTGCCGATCAACCTGTTTCAGGTACAGACGAAGTTCCGCGACGAGATCCGCCCCCGGTTCGGCCTCATGCGCGGCCGCGAGTTCATCATGAAGGACGGTTATTCCTTCCACGTCGACGATGCGGATGCGGACAGGGAATACTGGCGGATGTTCGAGGCCTACAAGCGCATCTTCACGCGCCTCGGAGTGAAGTTCCGGCCGGTCGAAGCCGACAGCGGCGCGATAGGCGGCAGCTTTACACACGAGTTTCACGTGCTGGCCGGCAGCGGCGAAGACGCGATTCTCAGCTGTACCGCGTGCGAATACACCTCGAACGCGGAAAAGACGGAGGCGCCGGGGCTTGCCTACGCGTATCTGTCCGAGCCTGTGCTCGATCTCAGAAAGGCGTACTTCCATACGCCCGGCATCGTGCAGATGGACGAGCAGGCGAAGGCGTTCAAGGACGAAGAGCACGACGGGCTGCCGCTGGACCATGCCTCGAAGTTCTACCTCTATCGAGCCACGAAGGCCGATGCGACATGGGATGTCGGATTGGTTCTGCGAAGCGACCACGAGCCGAACACCGTAAAACTGAAGAACCTGATCGGTGCAGATTCGCTGGAGCTCGTGCCGCTGGAAGAAGCGGAGCGGCGCGCTGGTGCGAGATCGGGATTCATCGGGCCAGTCGAGCTCGACGTGCCGATGTACGCGGACAGGAGCCTCGAGGGCGCCTATAACCTGACGTGCGGCGCGAACAAAGAGGGGTATCACCATTTTGGCTTCAAGCCCGATCGCGACCTGACAGCGTTCAAAGGCTTTCACGACTTGCGGCTCGCCAACGCGGGAGAGGCATGCCCGCGCTGCGGGAAGGGCACGTTCGAGGCGTTTCGCGGCATCGAAGTGGGGCAGGTCTTCAAGCTCGGCACGAAGTACTCGGAGGCGATGAAGTGCGTGTATCTCGACGAGTCGGGCGCCGAGCGCCCGATGGTGATGGGCTGTTACGGCATCGGCATCACGAGGACGATCGCGGCGGTTGTCGAGCAGAACTACGACGCGGACGGCATCATCTGGCCCTGGCCGGTCGCGCCATATCACGTGCATCTCGTGAGCCTCGATTCGGCGAAACCCGAGATTGCCGCGGTCGCGAATCAGATTGAGGCGAATCTCGAAACCGCCGGATTCGAAGTGCTGCACGATGATCGCGAAGGGCTGAGCCCCGGCGTCAAGTTCAAGGACGCCGATCTGCTCGGCATGCCGTTACGGCTGACCGTCGGTGCGAAGGGACTGAAGGACGGAGTGGTGGAGCTGCGCGATCGACGGACTAAGGAAGTTCAGAAAATCGAACCTGATGGCGCAATCAAAGCATTGCAAGATTGGAAGATTAAGATTGGCAGATTATAGGAGTGCTCAATCTGAGCAGTTCTTCGTAATCTCCCAATCTTCCAATCTACGAATCTCCCAATTCTGATCTTTTCTTCCCGAAGAGCCAGGCAATGGCGATGCTGACGAGGTAGAGGCCGATCATCGGAAACGCCACGATCATCTGGCTCGCATAGTCGGAGCTCGGCGTAATGATGGCGGCAATGACGAAGATAACGAGCACCGCGTATTTGAAGTGCCGCGTCATCCAGCGCGCCGAGACCACACCTATCCTCGCCAGAAAAAACACGAACGCGGGCATTTGAAATACCGCCGCCATGCCCAGCAGCATCCGCATGTACAGGCTGAAAGAGTCTTCGATGCGAGGCATGAACGAGACGAGATCGCTCGAGAAGCTCGCAAAGAACTTCCACATGAGCGGAAACGCAACGTAGTGCGAGAACGCGGCGCCCGAGAGGACGCCGATGCTCGATAGCACCACGAAGGGGATGGCATAGCGTCGCTCCTTGGCGTACAACGCCGGCGCCACGAACTGCCAGACCTGCCAGAAGATGAGCGGCGCCGAGATGAAGAGACCCGCGATCAGTGCGATGCGGATCCACAGCATGAACGCTTCGGTGGGGTACGTGTAAATCATGCGCTCGTTGGGCCCGAGCATCGCGGCGAGCGGAGCCATCACGAACGCGTAGAGATCTTCGATGAAGAACGCTGCGATCGCGACGCCGACGCAGAGCGACAGCAGCGAGCGGATGATGCGTTTCCGGAGCTCGTCGAGATGCTCCAGAAACGACATTTTTCCGCCTTCGGATTCGTCGTCGAACCAGCTGTCGGACACGTCTCGCGCTGAAGAGTCCTTCGAGCTCTGCGGATCTGGGAAGGGAACTACCGGCATGCCGGGCGTCTATGCGCCAGTATCGACGCGCGGCGTCGTCTCGCCTTCGACCGCAGGGGCCGGCGCGGGTGTTGATGGAGCCGCCGACGCGGACGGCGGAATCTGAGCCGATTTTCGCGCGTCCTGCAGCTCTTCTGTGCGGATCTCGTCCTCGAGCGTGTTTTTCAGCTCGTTCGAGGCGCGTTTGAACTCCGCGATGCTCTTGCCCAGCGACTTGCCGAGCTCTGGTAGTTTTCGGGGACCGAAGATGATCAGTGCAATGATCGCAATGACCACCATCTCCGGCATGCCTATCGGACCCATAAATTGCCTTACTCCTTAGGATTTCGAGTCTTAGATTATACCCTCTTTCGTAGTAACATTTTACGCGACCATGCGTACCTATCGAACCGTCTCTGTCGCGGCGTTCGCCATCGCCCTGTCGGCGCTGGTTGGGGGCTTTTTTGGCGGCCAGGTTCTGGCGACCCAGGACGGCCTCCCCGAGCGCATCAGCGTCTTCACCTCTGCGCTCAAGCAGATCGAGCAGAAGTACGTGGAACCTGTCGAATCGGATCGCGTCGTGTACAGCGCGATCAGCGGCATGCTTCAGACGCTCGATCCGCACTCGAGCTTCATGGACCCCAAGGCCTACGCGCAGCTGCGCGAGCGGCAGGAGGGGCACTATTATGGGCTCGGTATCACCATCAACGTGCTCGACGGCGACATCACCGTGATGGCGCTCTTTGAAGGCTCTCCGGCTTACCGCAAGGGCATTCGGCGCGGCGACGTCATCGCGAAGATCAACGGCGAAGACGCCAAGGGATGGACGAGCGAGCAAGCGGTGCTGAAGCTGCGCGGGCCGCGAAACACTCCAGTTCAGGTGTCGATTCGCCGCACAGGTTACGACAAGCTGATCGACGTCGAGGTCGTGCGCGATGAAATCAGAATCCCGAGCGTGCCCTCGGCGTTCATGATCAACCCGACGACCGGCTACATCCAGCTGCGTGATTTCTCCGAAACGACCGATCGCGAGCTGGGCGCGGCGCTTGGCGAGCTCACCAAGCAGGGGATGAAACAGGTCCTGCTCGATATCCGCGATAACCCCGGCGGCCCGCTCGATCAGGCCATCAAAGTGTCGAACCGGTTCCTGAAGAAGGGCGATCTGATTGTCTATACGCGCGGGCGCATCCCGAATTCCGATCAGGACTACCATGGCGTCGAGAACAGCGATTACACGAACCTTCCGGTAATCGCGCTGGCGAACCGACGCAGCGCGAGCGCCTCCGAAATCGTGACCGGCGCGCTGCAGGATCACGATCGCGGCCTCGTCGTTGGGGAAACGACATGGGGCAAGGCGCTCGTGCAGTCGATTTACCGCCTCAGCGAGGGGGCGGGGCTGGCGTTGACGACGGCGCATTACTTCACACCCGCCGGCCGGCTGATTCAGCGCCCATGGGACGAGAGCTTCGACGAATACCTCTCCTACACCACGCGCGATCAGGAATCGGTGGTCGAGCACACACCTTCGCAGCTGAAATACACGAAGCGGCTTGGCCGCAAGGTGTACAGCGGCGGTGGCGTCGAGCCCGATTACCGCATGGCGGGTCCCATCGAAGGGTTCAATCCCGGCAAGTTCGCGCGGCGCCTGCACCCGACGATGTTCGGGAACTACGCGCAGCGCTTCGATCGCGAGGGGGACACACGATTTGGCAGTGCGACCGATCAGAAAGCACGGCGCACGCTCGCGCGCGAGTTCACGGTCGACGACGCCATGCTGCAGGACTTCAAGGCAGTCGTGAAGTCCCAATTGCGCGATGCGAGCCAGTTCGACGAAGCGGGCTTCAACGCGGACATCGAATTCATCCGCGCCATGCTCCGCTACGAGATCGATGTCGCGCTCTTCGACGTCGCCACGGCGCGGCGGCATCTCCTCGAGAAAGATCCGCAGGCGCAATACGCGCTGACGCTCTTCCCCGAGACCGAGAAACTGATGCGTGCGGTGCCATCGAAGAGCACGCAGGTCGCGCGGCGGTAGAGTCCGGCTTTAGCCGGACTACTCTGGTTTAGGTTGGCCGTCTTCGGCTTTAGGTCGGCCTCCCTACCATGCGTAGGGTTCTAGTTTATTCTTGCCCCTACATTTGGGGCTTGCTACACTGGCGGCCGTTCTGGGTCCACGGGGCTCGCTTCCGGTTTCGGCGGCGATCGGGCCTGATTCGGTCGCGTTTGTACACCTCCTCCGTCAACGTCGCTCTGGGCGCCCCAGCCGCTCGCTGCCTTCGGCTCGTGCCGAAGGTATCGCGCGGCTTTTGTGTGTACGGGGAAGTCAACGAAGAACGAAGAACGAATAGCGAAAAAATATGCGGTTACAACAGCTTGAAATCGCCGGGTTCAAATCGTTCTCGGACCGCTCGCACCTTTCCTTCGATCGCGGCGTCACCGCCATCGTCGGGCCGAATGGGTGCGGCAAGAGCAACGTGGCCGATGCCATCACCTGGGTACTGGGTGAGCAGAGCGCGAAAAGCCTGCGCGGAGATCGCATGGAAGACGTGATCTTCAACGGCAGCGATGCGCGCAAGCCCACCGGCGCCGCCGAAGTGCGCCTGCGGTTGAGCGACGTGCTGTTGACGCCGGCGGGCAGCGTGCTGCCCCTTGTGACCCCCGTCGCTCCCATGGAGGACGACAAGCCCTCGATCGCGCGGACGGTCGAAGTCACGCGGCGCTTGTATCGATCGGGCGAAAGCGAATATCTGATCGACGGCGAAGTGTGCCGGTTGCGCGACGTGCACGAGCTGCTGATGGACACCGGGCTTGGCGCGAAAGCGTACGCCATCATCGAGCAGGGCAAGATCGGGATGATCCTCAGTTCGCGCCCGGCAGACCGCCGGCAGCTCATCGAGGAAGCCGCCGGCATTACCAAATACAAAGCGCGTCGCCGCGCCGCCGAGCTCAAGCTCGAGGCTGCCAAGCAGAACCTGACCCGGCTCGAGGACATCATTTTCGAGCTCGAAAAGCAGTTCGGCTCGCTCAAGCGTCAATCCGCGAAGGCGCGCCGCTACAAGCGGCTGCGAGACGAGCTGCGCCATTGGGAGAAGCTGCTGTTCGCCGGCCGGTATCAGGAGTCGGCACAGAAGATCGAATCCCTCCGCAGCTGCCTGGTGGATGCCCGCGAGCGCGAGGCTGCCGCGGCGGCAGAGGTGGCCGAAGCAGAATCGGATTTCAGCCGTGTCCGCATGTCGCTCGTCGAGGCGGAACGCACGGCAACGGAGGCGCGCGAGGCCGTTCACGCATGCGAGCTCGACATCAACCGGCGGCAGCAGCAGATTGAATTCAGCCGCGAGCAGATTGCGTCGCTCGCCGCGCGTGCAGATGAAGTCCGCGCAGAGCTCGCCGCGCTCGAGACGCGCCGAGAGCCCGGACGGCTTCTGTTGGCCGAGCGGCAGCAGGCCGCCGCCCGGGCCCAGCAGGACCAGCAGCACGCCGCCACCGAGCTGGCGCGCATCGAATCGGAATACGGCGACGAGAACCGTCGCATCGAGGGGCTCGAAGCCGACGTGGAGGCGGCGCGGTCCGAGGTGTTCTCGGCGCTCAACGTTGCGACGACGCTGCGCCATGCGATTCAGCACGCCGAAGAAGCCATGCAGCGCGTCTCAGATGAGCTCGCGAAACTGGCGACAGAAGAATCCGAAGTGCGGATGGAGCAAGAGCGGCTCGAAGGGGATCGTGCCGCGACGGCCGACGGTCTGCGCCGCGCGAAGGAGGCGGCGGAGGCCTCGATGCGAACGAAGATCGCGCGCGAGACCGAGCTGGCGAGCGCTCGTATCGAGCTCGAGTGGAAGTCGAACAATCTTCGCGCGCGCGAACGCGAGCTGGCGGGACTGACGGCACGCCTGGCGTCGTTGACCGATCTCGAGGAAGCGCGCGCGGGATATACAGAGGCCGCACGCATGGTATTGGCGCAGGCCAACGGCCACGTCGCCCAGCAGGGCTCGGTGGCCGACTATCTCGACGTCGAACCGAAGTACGAGCGCGCCGTCGAGGCATGCCTCGGCGACCTGCTGCAGCACGTCATCGTGCCTACGCACGAGCAGGCCCAGGCAGGCCTCGACCTGATTCGCCAGGAAAACGTTGGCCGCTGCGGCTTCGTCGTGCTGGCCGGCGCACCCAATGCAGCGGCGAAGAACGTAGTGTCCGGCTCGAGCCGGACCGCGGCTCCGAGCGGACTGGCAGCCATCCGCGATGTCATGCAGATCACCGGCGATCACGCGGCCGCGATAGACGCGATCATCCCAGACGGTTTCATTGCCGGCGACCTTGCGAGCGCGCTGAACGCATCGGGAGTGACGACCGCGTCGATCGCGACGCTCGGCGGCGATGTCGTGCGCGGCCGCATGCTCGTGTCTGGCGGCAGCAAAGACGAGGGGAGAGCAATCCTCGGGATCAAGCGTGAAATCAAGGAGCTGCGCGATCGTATTGCCGGCGAGGAATCCGAGCGGGATCAGTCGGTGTCCGAAGTGGCCGCTCTCGAGACGCGTATCGCCCAGGTGTCGAACGCGGCCGCAGCCGTGAATGAAAATCTGCATCGCGAGGAAAAGGTGATCATCGGTCTCGAGATGCAGCTGCAGCGCTCGGCCGACGACCTGCAGAAGGTGCAGAAGAAATTCGAGCTGCTCGATATCGAGCGGCGGGGCGCCGAAGAGCAGCGGGGGGAATCGACGCGCGGCAGCGTGAAGCGCGTGAGTCGATTGCACGTCTCGACGAGGAGCAGCGAGCTGCCGACGAGAAGCTGTCGCACGCGCAGCATCGCCTCGGCGATGCGCGCGAAGCACTCCAGACGCTCGCTCAGTGCGCGGCCGACGCGAAGGCATCGTATGCCACCCTGGTGGAGCGCACCGGCGCGTTGAGTGCCGAAGTCATGCGCCTCGAGGAGGTCAACAGGGACCTCGAGTCGCGCGTGAATGCATCGCAGGCCGCAGCGGCCGACATCGAGAAGAAGTCGGAGAGCCTCGAGAATCTGGTGAACGAAACGATCCAGTTGCTCGATCGCGACGGCGAGCGGTTGGAAGTGCTGCGCGCCGGAGTGCGCGATGCCGAGGAGACGGTCAGCGACCTTCGCGGGCACGCCGACCGTCTCGAGCAGTCGACGCGCGTGGCGCGCAAGGCGCTCGAAGCCATTCACACGCAACTGAGCGAGCTCGAGGTGGCGCGCGCGACCGAGGAAAGCGGGCTCGCGCACCTGGCGCAATCGTGCGTCGACACGCTACAGCTGACACTGGACGACGTTGTGGCCGAGGTGCAGGCTGCAACGGGCGAATCGTCAGGTGAATCGGCCGGTGAATCGGTAGGGCGCGACTTCAGTCGCGCGGACAGCGAACTCGAAGACGAATCGGAAGACGGCGCCGACACCACGCCTGAATCCGTCGTTCCAGCCTCGGCGACTCCCGAGGAACACATCGTCCGCCTTCGCCAGAAGATCGATCGCCTTGGCCCGGTCAACATGATGGCTATCGATCAGTTCGACGAGCTCAACACCCGCCATCAGTTCCTGACGACTCAGAAGAAGGACCTCACGGACTCGATTACGGCGACCCAGGACACGATCAAGAAGATCGACGAGACGAGCAAAGTGCGGTTCCGAGAGGCATTTGCAGCCATCAAGGAGAACTTCCAGGGGACGTTCAGCACGCTCTTCGGCGGCGGCCACGCCACCATCGCGCTGCTCGACGAGAGCGACGTCCTTGAAAGCGGCATCGAAGTCATCGCCTCGCCTCCTGGGAAGCGACTGCAGAGCGTTCAACTGCTGTCGGGCGGAGAAAAGGCGCTCGCCGCCATCGCGCTGATGTTCGCCATCTTCAAGTACAAACCAAGCCCGTTCTGCGTGCTCGACGAAATCGACGCCCCGCTCGACGACGCGAACATCGGACGGTTCGTGGAGATGCTGCAGGGGATGCAGGAACACACACAGTTCATCATCATCACGCATAGCCGGAAGACCATGGAGATTGCCGACAGGCTGTATGGGGTCACGATGGAAGAGCCGGGGGTGTCCAAGCTGATCTCGATAGAGTTGAACTGACTCGGGCAGAGGCAGGAAACATTTGGGCTGTCAGGTTCGTCAGGTACTGCATGCCCCCAGCCCTTAGCCTTAAGCCCTCAGCCCTATTGGTGGGAGTCTGCGCTGCGGGCATCCTGAGCGCCTGCGACGTGACCATCAAGGACGGGGACATTCAGAATGTCTCGGTGCGCCACAAGGTCTCGCAGGAGTGGAGCCGCCGCTACCCGCTGGCCGAGGGCGGTCGCGTCGAAATCATCAACAACAACGGTCCCATTGAAGTGACTGCCGGTCCTGCCGGCACCGTTGACATAGCCGCGGTACTCGAGGCCGGTGGAATGACGGAGGGCAGGGCAAAAGAAATCCTGAGCGAGGTCACTCTGGAGGAATCCGCGAAACCCGATCACGTTCGCGTTGCGACGGTTCGGCCGAGCGGCCGCGGTGGCCTCGACGTCAGCTTCAAAGTCACCATGCCGTCTGCCGCGCGGCTTGAAATGACCGGCACCAACGGCAGGCTCAAGGCCGACGGGTTGAGCGGGCACGTCAAGGCTATGGTCGTGAGCGGCGGCGTCGAGCTGTCCGCCATGCGGGGAACGGTCGACGCGGCAGGCGTGAACGCGTCGGTCTCGGCAAAGATGGCCGAAGTGACCGGCCCGCTTCGCCTCGAGAGCACGAACGGACGGATCGCACTCGAGTTGCCCAAGACGGCCAAGGCGACCCTGAACGCGCGTTCGGTGAACGGAAATATCGTCGTCACCGGTCTGACCGTTGACGAAGGAACGGGCCGGCGCATTCGCACTCTCGAATCGCAGTTGAACGGCGGGGGGCCCGAAATCGATCTGCGCGTCACGAACGGCCGCATCTCCATCACGGGAGTCGACAGTCCAGGAGTCGACAGTCCAAAGGTCCAGAGTCCGGGAGTCCAGAGTCCACAGTCTCCATGAACGAGGACAAAGCCACTCGCTACCATCGTCTCGGCCGTCGCGCCGGGATACTCTCAACCATCTGGACCGCTGCTATTCTCCTGGCTCTTCTGTTCACCGGCGCGTCGCTCGCGTTCCGCGAGTGGGCGGCAAGCGTCACCGGCGCAAACGCCGCCCTCATCGTGGCGTTCTACGTCCTCATCCTGTCCCTGCTGTTCGATGTGGCGACGCTGCCGTTCAGCCTCTATCGCGGGTTTCTTCTCGAGCGGCGCTATGGTCTTTCTACAGAGACTTTCGGCCACTGGTGGCAAGATCATGTGAAGGCCGTGGCCATCGGTGTGATGTTCGCCGAGCTGGGCGCGGCGTTCGTGTATTTCGCCCTGCGCACCTGGCCCGCGTCATGGTGGGCGATTGCCGGCGCCGGCTATGCAGTTGTCGCGATCGTGCTCGTCAACCTCGCGCCAGTCGTGCTGCTGCCGCTGTTCTTCAGCTTCAAGCCCCTCGAGAAGGAGACGCTCCGCGAACGGCTGAAGGCGCTCGCCGCGAAGGCCGGCACACGCATCATGGGAGTCTACGAGTGGACGCTCAGCGATCGCACGAAGAAAGCGAACGCAGCGCTCACGGGCATTGGCAACACGAGGCGCATTCTTCTTTCGGACACGCTGCTTGCCGAATATTCGGACGACGAGATCGAAGTGATTCTCGCGCATGAGCTCGCCCACCACGTCCACAAAGACATCTGGACTTCGGTCGTCGTCGACACGGCGCTGACCTTTGCGGGATTGTCAGCCGCCCACTTCGCACTTCAGGCGGCCGTGCCGGTGTTCGGTCTGGAGGGCATTGCCGATCCGGCAGGGCATTCCGATCCTGCTGCTCACCGGCGGCGCAATCGGCTTGTGCGTCAAGCCGCTGCTGAATGCTGTTTCGCGCTCGCACGAGCGGCGGGCCGATTCGTATGCGCTGACGCTGACGGAGAATCCGTCGGCGTTCATCACCGCCATGCGGCGGCTCGGCCAGCAGAATCTCGCCGAAGACGATCCGTCAAAGCTCGTGCAGGCGTTTTTCTACACCCATCCGCCGATCAACGAGCGTCTGCGGGCGGCGCAATATTGGGTGCAATAGGTGCAACAGGTGCAACAGGTGCGATGAGTGCGGGCGTGCTAATACGCGCGTACACGCGCGTGGCAATTTTCGGCCGCTCTCCCGTGCGCTCTTCGCTGAATTCGATCACGAGCCGGCTGGACCCGTCTAGCCGCCACATCGACCCACGAGCCACGGTGACGCTGACGCCCTGTCGGTCGGGCGGGGAGGTCGTCGACCGGCTGATCATGAGTTGCGTGCCGATGTGTGTGACGCCCCATCTCTCGTCGATGCTGTTGCCTCGACCAGGCAAACCATCGACCCTGCCGCCGACGCCGTAATTGAACGTTCCGGTTTCGGGATGCGTTCCAGGTTTCGATGTGTGCTCGATGACGATCGCGAGCGGGGTTTGCGTGATGAGGATCTGGTCGGGCGAGGTAATGTCGAGCATATCGAGCGCACGCTCGGCAGCAGTCGGTTCGACGAGCTGCCAGTGCCCTGAAAGATCAGGCGGGCGGCTCTGCACAAGCGGCGCCGCTGCAACCAGCAGCGCCGATGCGCACGCCGCAAGACTCGTCCGCATGAATCGTTGAGTCCTTTGACACCACGCACGCGATTTTGTTCACGGCGGCCGGCCTGAAGATCGCACTACTTTCTACTTTTTACTTTCTACCCGTGACAACCAACTCCCCGATCATCTTCCTGCAACCCTCGTCTGCTGTCAGATTGCAGTAGATCGGAAACCGTCCAGGCTGGTCCGCGCGGAACTCGAAGACGATCGGCTTGCCGGGCTCGACGCGCTTCGCGATGCGGTACTTGTCGATGGTGAAGCTGTGGGGAATGTCGTCGGTGGAGAAGTTGACGCGCACCAGATCGTCCTGCCGAACCTCGATCCGTGCGGGGCTGAACGCATACTTGTGAGAGGAGACGGTGAATGTGCGCTCGCCACCCTCTTGTGCCCGCACTAGGAGGCCGAACGCCGCAAGCACGAGTACAACCGCCGACCAGCGCCCGCCTTCGCGCATAGCGCTTCGGCGAGGTCTCGCCGTAGCCCCAGCGGAGGCGGACAGTGCAGAGGCCGTCATGATGTTCTCCTGCTGGCTGAGTGAACGGAATTGGTAGATTGGAGGATTGGAAGATTGCGTGACGGTGGACCGTCACGCAGATTTCCAAATCCTCTGACCTATGTTTACAGTTTACTCCGATTTGCGGGATGGCGCACCAGCGGCGGGTGCGCCGGCGGCTGCGCCGTCGTCCTGCAGCAAGGCCTTGCGGCTCAGGCGAATCTTCCCGGTGGGATCGATGTTGATCACCTTCACCAGAACCTGCTCGCCTTCTTTCAACTCGTCGCGGACATCCTTCACGCGATGGTTCGCGATCTCCGACACGTGCAGCAGTCCGTCCGTGCCCGGCATGATCTCGACGAACGCGCCGAAATCGGTAATCCGCTGCACTTTGCCCATATAGGTCTTGTTCAGCTCGGCCGTGGCCGTCAGCTCCTGGATGATGCCGATGGCTTTCTGTGCTGCCGCTTCGTCGGCCGACGCGACGTTCACGCTGCCGTCGTCTTCGACGTCGATCTTCACGCCGGTCCGCTCGATGATGCTGCGAATCATCTTGCCGCCCGGGCCGATGACGTCGCGAATCTTGTCGACCGGAATCTTGATGGTGATGATACGCGGCGCGTACGTGGAAATGTTTCCGCGCGGACCGGTGAGCGTCTTCTGCATTTCGCTCAGAATGTGCATGCGGCCGCGGTTGGCTTGGTCGAGCGCCTCGCGCATGATCTTCGCCGTGATGCCCGAGACCTTGATGTCCATCTGGAGCGCGGTGATGCCTTTCGTCGTGCCGGTCACCTTGAAGTCCATGTCGCCGTAGTGGTCTTCGGCGCCCGCGATGTCCGAGAGGACGGCGTATTTGCCCGTTTTCTCGTCCATGATGAGCCCCATTGCGACACCCGCCACGGGCGCGCGCAACGGAACGCCCGCATCCCACATCGACAACGTGCCGCCGCAAACCGACGCCATCGACGACGATCCGTTCGACTCGAGGATGTCGGACACGACGCGAATCGTATAGGGGAATGATTCTTCAGGGGGAAGCACTGGCAGCAGCGCGCGCTCGGCGAGTGCGCCGTGACCCACCTCACGACGGCCCGGTCCGCGCAGGAACTGCACTTCGCCCACCGAGAACGGCGGAAAGTTGTAATGCAGCATGAATCGGCGGTAGACCTCGCCCTCGACCGTTTCGATTTTCTGCTGGTCGTCCGACGTGCCGAGCGTGACGGTGACAAGCGCCTGCGTCTCGCCGCGCGTAAATACGGCAGAGCCGTGCACGCGTGGCAGCACGCCGACTTCCGACCAGATAGGACGAATCTGATCGAACTTGCGGCCATCGAGACGCACGCCCTTCTCGAGCACCTCGTCGCGCAGCACTTTTTCCTTGAGCTCCTTGAAGATGGCCTTCGCTTCGACCTTGCGCTCCACTTCGTCTTCGGGAAGCGAGCCGACAAGCTCGCCCAGCACCTGATCGACGGAGCCATAATTGGCCAGCTTGTCGCGCATCCGCATCGCGTCGGCGAGCGGAATCATCACCTTCTCTTCGACTTCACGGTAGAAAACCGGGTCGTACTCTTTCTTCGGGAACTCGCGCTTCGGCTTGCCCGCTTCCTCCGCCAGGGCGTCGATCGTATCGACGATGCGCTTGATGGCAGCGTGGCCGGCCTCGAGGCCCTGCACCATGTCTTCCTCGCTCACTTCCCTGGCGCCCGCCTCGACCATCACGATGGCGTCCTTGCTGCCGGCCATCACGAGGTCGAACGAGCTCTTCCGGCGCTGCTCGTAGGTCGGGTTGATCACGTACTTTCCGTCGACCTGCCCCACGCGCACGCCCGCGATCGTCTTCTGGAAGGGGATGCTCGACAGCGCCAGCGCGGCGGAAGCACCGGTGATGGCGAGCACGTCCGGATCGTAGTTCGCGTCGGCGGACAGCACGAGCGCGATGATCTGCGACTCGTTGCGCCACCCCGCGGGAAACAGCGGCCGGATGGGCCGATCGATCACGCGGCTCGTCAGCACTTCCTTTTCGGACGGCTTGCCTTCGCGCTTGAAGAACCCCCCCGGAATGCGGCCGGACGCGTACGTGTATTCCTTGTAGTCGACCGTCAGCGGGAGAAAGTCGATGCCCTCGCGCGGATTCGGCGATGCGCACGCCGTTACCAGGACCACCGATTCGCCCATGCGGACGATGACCGATCCATCCGCCTGCTTGGCGTATTTGCCTGTCTCGAAAGAAAGGGAGGTGCCGTTGATTTCTAGTTCTCTTCTGTGCATTTGTTCCTCAGAGCTCATTCATTCGAGATTGGGGGATGGGTGATTGGGCGATGGGGAGGTCGCGATTGGCCGATCAAATCGCCTAATCACCTGTCACGCAATCTCCCAATTACTTGCGTATGCCCAGGCGGCGGATCAGCTCGGCATAGCGATCGGAATCCTTGCCCTTCAGGTAATCGAGCAAGCGGCGGCGCTGGCCGACCAGCTTGAGGAGGCCGCGGCGCGAGTGATGATCCTTCGCGTGCGTCTTGAAGTGCTCGGTGAGATATCCGATGCGTTCGCTGAGAATGGCGACCTGGACTTCAGGAGAGCCGGTGTCGGAATCGTGCGTGCGGTACGACGTGATGAGCTCGGTCTTTCGGTCCTTATTGAGTGCCACGAATGCTTACCTCCGCGCGCGGTCCAGTAGAGCGTTTGCCGTAGTATCCGGCTTCAGCCGGACCTGTGCTCCCCAGTCCGCCGCAATGTGTTAGTCCCAAACGAGTAATTTTATTCCAGTACGATGCCCGGATGCAAAAAATGAGGCTGAAATCCCCTCGAATCCCTCGTGCGTGGCTCGGCTATGGCCACCAGATGCCCGTCTGGGTGCAAGAGCCGCACGCGACCCATCTCGGGCAGGCCCGAAGGACCTGTCACATGCGAGGGCCCGATAAACCCACCACGGGCTGCCAGCGCCGCGCCCTCGGGGGTGAGCCTGATGGCCGGTAACGAGGGCAACAGAGCTGCTAGCGGGATGACCCGGGCCGCGGCCTCCTGAGGCTTCCGAGCCACGACGTCGAGCCCAACGGCGTCTTCCAGAGTGAAGTCGCCGCTGCGCGTTCGCGCGAGCCCCGCGAGGTGGCCGCCCGTGCCCAGGCGCTCGCCGATGGCGTCGGCTAGCGAACGTATGTAGTAACCGGCGGAGCACACCACGCGCAGGCGCAGCATGGTGCCGCGCCACTCGAGGACGTCGAGTGCCGTCGCGGTTACCTCGACGGGTTGCAGCGGCACGGGCACGTTTCTGCGAGCGAGGTCGTAGGCGCGGTCGCCGTCGATCTTCTTGGCAGAGAAGGCCGGCGGCTGCTGCAGATAGGTTCCCCGAAACCCCGCCACCGCCTCGTCGATTGCCCGCGGCGTCAGTTCTGCGACGGTGCGAGCGCGGTCGCGTGCGACGACGTCGCCCCCGCGATCGAGCGTCGTCGTCGTGACCCCCAGCTCAATATGTGCTTCGTACTCTTTTTCGGCAGATGAGAGGAACTGTGCGAGGCGTGTGGCCTTGCCGAGGACGAGCGGCAGGACACCCGACGCGAGCGGATCGAGCGTGCCCGTATGCCCGACCTTCATCGCCGATCGGCGATGGACGATCGACGATCGAATGGCCCGCCGCATCACGGCAACGACATCGTGCGACGTCGGTCCCGCCGGCTTGTCGATGACAATTACGCCATCAATAAAAAGAGGGTCAGACCCCATTTTTTCAAATTACGTAAGCGCGCGGTCGAGCTCGGCGAGCAGCTTCTGGCGCACTTCGGGATAGGGACCGTTCAGCGTGCAGCCGGCGGCGTTTTTGTGGCCGCCACCGCCAAAAGCGTTCGCGACGCGATTCACATCGACGCCGTCCTTCGATCGCAGGCTGATGCGGAAGCTGTCCGGTGCGATCTCCTTGAAGAACGCGACCGCCCGGATATCTTTCACGGTCAGCGGGATGTTGATGAGCCCATCGGCGTCCTCGTGAGTGGCGCCGGTCTCCTGAAGCAGCTTCAATGTCAGCGCGGCGACCACCGCCCGGCCTTCGCTCTCGAACTCGAGGTTGTGCAGGACGGCGCCCATGAGGCGCAGGCGCCCCATCGTGCTGCTGTCGTACACCGCCCGCGCGATCGTTTCGGGCTGCGCGCCGGCCTCGGTGCATCGCCGGCAGATCTCGAACGTGCGAGGCGTGATGTGCGAGTAGTGGAAGCCCCCGGTGTCCGTGAGAATCGCGATGTAGATGTGCGTCGCGATCTCAGGCGTTAGCGGCACGCCGAGCGCCTCTATGACGTCGAACACCATCTCGCCGCACGCAGCCGCTCCCGGGTCGAACCAGTTGATCGCGCCGTAGCTCTTGTTCCCCGGATGGTGATCGATGTTGATGACGAAATACTTGTCGAGCCCTTCGACGCCCGTGCGCGACAGGTCTCCGCACTCCATCACGATCGCCGCGTCGAACGGCCCATGGACGCTCTGCGACACTCGCACGTCCGGAACGCCGGGGAATGTCCGAAATTGCGGCGGCGCGGGGTCGGCGCTCACCATGTGAACGTCCTTGCCGAGCAGGCGCAGCGCCAACGCCATGGCAACCTGCGATCCGATGGCGTCTCCGTCGGGCCGCGCATGTGACGTGATGACAAACCGCTGCCGCAGAAGAATCGCTTCGCGGATCGCAGCGACGGGATCAGCGGTCATCAGAATCGGGGGAGCTGGGTGCGCTAGGGGCGCTAGGGGCGCTGGGTGCGCTGGGTGCGCTAGGGGCGCTAGGGGCGCTAGGGGCGTTAGGTGCGTCGGGGGCGACAGGTGCTTTGGCGCGTTCGTCCGCGATCTCGTTAAGCAGTTGCTCGACGCGATCCTGGTGGCCGATGCTCTCGTCGAATTCGAAGTGCACTTCCGGCGCGCGTCGCAGGTGAAGACGCTGACCGATCTGCCGCCGCATGAATCCCGCGGCGCGCTCGAGAGCGCGAGCGGTGTTCTTGCGCGCCGCGTTGTCGCCCAGGCTCGTGTAGTACACACGTGCGTGCTGCAGGTCCGGACTCACCTGAACGCGCGTCACTGTGACGAAGCCCACTCCCGGATCGTGCAGCTCGCGCGCAATCATCGTGGTGACTTCTACTCGTATCTGGTCCGCGACGCGCTCTGGTCTCGAGCCCTGGCCCATATAAGCTACAAACTGAAATCTAGAATCTGAAATCTACAATCTAAGAACCGGATCAGATTCTAGATTTTAGTTTCTAGATTCTAGATTCCAGGTTCAGACATCCGTCACCCCAAGAACTCTACCTCAGTACGCGCGATCAACCCCGGCTCGAGCCGCTCGATCTCATTGACCACGGCGGCGAGCTCCTGGTCGGCGTGCTTTTCCTCGTTGGAGACAGTGACGACACTCAGTCCCGCCCGCTGCCAGAGGTCGTTGTATTCGACCTCGGCAACGGCGACGTTGAACTTCCTGATGCGGTCCTTGACGCTCCGCAGCACCATCCGCTTTTCTTTCAGCGACCTGGCGCCCGGAATGTGGAGCTCGAGGGAGAGGTGGCCGATCACCATTGGGAGATTGGTAGATTGGGAGATTGGTAGGTTGAAAGACGCACCGTGTAATCTGCCAATCTCACAATCTGCCAACCTGCCAATCGGTTTCGGCTATGCCGAAACCGCTACGCGCTCGACTGTGAACACCTCAATCACGTCGCCTACTTTGACGTCGCTGTATTTGTCGAAGGCGATACCGCACTCGAAGCCGGCCTTTACCTCGCTGACATCGTCTTTGAAGCGGCGCAGCGATCCAATCTTGCCCTCGTGCATCAGCGCGCCGTCGCGCATGAGCCTGGCCTTGGTGTCGCCAGAGCGCGTGATGCGCCCCTCGAGGACATAGCAGCCCGCAATCGTGCCCGCCTTCGGCACCTTGAAGATGTTGCGGACCTCGGCTGCGCCGAGCCGCACTTCCTTCAGCGTCGGTTCGAGCAGCCCGGCCATCGCCTTCTTCATCTCGTCGGTGACGTTGTAGATGACGGTGTGGTGCCGGATGTCGACCTCTTCGCGCTCGGCGAGCGACCCGGCGTTGCGATCGGGACGCACGTTGAATCCGATGATGATCGCGTTGGACGCCGACGCGAGGAGCACGTCCGATTCGTTGATGGCGCCGACGCCCGAGTGAATGATCTTGATGCGCACGCGGTCGTCGCTCAGCTTCGACAGCGTGTCGGCCAGCACCTCGGCCGAGCCCTGCACGTCCGACTTGATTACGATCGGCAGGTCTTTCATGCCACCTTCGGCGATTTGCTGCTGCAGCGACTCGAGCGTCAGGCGGCTGCCTTTTGCGCCCAGCGCCTTTTCCTTCGCCATCCCCAGGCGATACGTCGCAATCTGCCGCGCCTTTGCGGCGTCGGCGAGCGCCTGGAACGCATCGCCGGGCTGGGGCAGGCCAGTCAGTCCGAGCACTTCGACCGGCGTCGACGGCGGCGCCAACTTGATCGGCTTGCCACGGTCGTCGATGAGCGCGCGCACGCGGCCCACTATCGGGCCGGCGATGAACGTGTCGCCCACGCGCAGCGTGCCGTCCTGCACGAGGATCGTCGCCACAGGGCCCCGGCCGCGGTCGAGCTTCGACTCGAGCACCGTGCCCGACGCGTTTCGCTTCGGATTGGCTTTATATTCGCCGATATCGCTGACGAGCAGAACCATCTCGAGCAGCGTATCGAGGCCGCTTTTCTTCTTCGCCGAGACCGGCACCATGACGGTCTGGCCGCCCCAGTCTTCCGGCACGAGATTCAGGTCGGACAACTCGCGCTTCACGCGCTCGGGGTCGGAGCCCGGCTTGTCGATCTTGTTGATGGCCACGATGATCGGCACATTCGCGGCCTTCGCGTGGTCGATCGCTTCGCGCGTCTGCGGCATGACGCCGTCGTCGGCCGCCACGACGAGCACGACCACGTCGGTCACCTTCGCGCCGCGCGCGCGCATCAGCGTGAACGCCTCGTGGCCAGGCGTGTCGAGGAAGACGATATTCCTGCCGGTTTCCGTCGTCACGTGATACGCGCCGATGTGCTGCGTGATGCCGCCGGCTTCGCGCTCGGCGACACGCGTCGTACGGATCGCGTCGAGCAGCGTTGTCTTGCCATGGTCCACGTGCCCCATGACGGTGACGACCGGCGCGCGCGCGATGGTGTCTTCCGGCTTCACGTCCTCGGCTTCCACTTCGAGCATGTCCTGCTCGAACGTGCGAAGCTGCAGTTCGGCGCCGAATTCTCTCGCAATCATCGACGCGGTCTCGGTGTCGACGTTGCTGTTGATCGTCATCATCAGCCGCTTGTCGAGCAGCTTCTTGAGCACGTCCTTTACGCGCTGGTCGAGCTTGTCGGCGAGATCTTTCACCGTCATGCCTTCGACGAACGTGATGGTTCGCGTGACGGGCGGAGGCGGCATCTGCGCCTGCGGCTGCGGGCGCGGCTCGCGACGCTGTTCGCCTTCGGGGCGGCGGCCGACGGACGGCCGCATCGGCGGAGGCGTAAACCGCGGCGCGCCCGGACGCTGCTGGCCGACCCCGCCGGAAGGACGCATGCCTTGCGGGCTTTGCGGCGCACGTACTGGTTGCGATGGCAGCGGGCGCGGCCCGCCCGGCGGTATGTTCGGCCGCATGGGCGGCGGATACGATGGACGCTGCGGAGCGGGCCGGGTCGATACACCTCCCGGGCCGCCTCCTGGTCCACCCGGCCTCGCGAGATTTCCGGTCGGCGGAGGCAACGGGGCAATCGGACGAGGCGGCACGATCTTGTCCGACGGACGCAGCCGCGGACCGGCCGGACGAGTCGGCATTGCCGGGACTGACGAGGTGCCCGGTGCATTGGGTTCTTCGATTCTCAATCTGATGCTCGGGGGCACCATGCGACCCGGTGCGGACGCAGGCTTGACGGGAGCGGCGGGCGCTGCGGCAACGGGCCGCGGAGGCGCAGGTGGCTCAACGACAGGCGCTGGAGACTCTTCGACAACAGTTGCCGGTTCGGATTTGCCCGACAATGGAGCAGGAGGTACGGGCATTTCCGCGACAGGCACCGGCACATCCTCTGGTTCCTCGATGGGCGGCGCAAGCGGCACGTCCTCCGTGACCGGCTCTTCCACGGGCGGCGACGCGGCAGCCGGCTTGGCCGTCTTTACGAGGCGTGGCGGCGCGAGTGTGGGTGCCGCGGGCTTCGCCGGTTCCGGCTTTTTGGCACTTGCGGCTGGCTTCTTGGTGCCAGGCTTCGCCGCGGGCCCCTCGGCGAACATGTCGCCGCCGGGGAGTGTGATGCTGCGCTCGCGGGCGAGGCGCTCGACGAACTGCCGCGCCACGACCTCTTCGATCGTGCTCGAGGCGCTCTTCAGCTCGATGCCGTGCGCGCGCTTGAGCAGCGCCAGCACTTCCTGGCTGCTCGTGTTGAGGAGCTCCGCGACCTTGTAAATACGGACAGTTGCCAAATAGTTCTCCTAGAGTTTTTCTTCTTCCGCTGCCGGGCTTTCGCCGCGGGCAGCCGCGAGAATCCGCTCTGCGGTCTTGGCGCCGATGCCCTGCACTTCGGACAACGCGTCGACGCTCGCGAGCGCAATTTTCTCGGCCGTGTCGAATCCCGCCGAGATCAGTTTCTTGATGGTCTTGTCGCCGATGCCTGCGATCGAGAACGACGGTGCCGCCTCCTCGTCCACCGACGCCGCTTCATCCGCCGATTCCACGACGGCCGCTTCGTCGGCAGTGCTGCTTTCCGGCATCACGCCTTCGAACTGCGCTTCGATCTCGCGGCGCTTTTCTTCCTCGCTCTTGATGTCGATGCGCCACCCTGTCAGCTTGGCCGCGAGGCGGACGTTTTGCCCCTTCTTGCCGATGGCGAGCGACAGCTGCTTGTCCTCGACGACGACTTCGACCACGCGTTCCTTGTCGTCGACAATCGACACGCGCTGGACTTTCGCCGGGCTCAGGGCGTTGGTGACCAGCGAGACGGGATCGTCGGACCATTCGACGATGTCGATCTTCTCGCCGCGGAGCTCGCGGATAATCGCCTGCACGCGAGTGCCCTTCATGCCGACGCACGCGCCGACAGGATCGACGTCGCGCTCGCGCGAGAACACGGCGACCTTCGCGCGGTCCCCGGCCTCTCGCACGGCGCCGCGAATCTGGACTGTGCCGTCGTAGATTTCCGGCACTTCCTGCTCGAAGAGCTTGACGAGCAGCGCCGGGTCGGTGCGCGACAGGACGATCTGCGGTCCCTTCGTGCTGCGGTTCACGCCTTTGATGACGGCGCGCAGGCGCTCGCCGGGCGCGTAGCTCTCGGCGCGCGACTGTTCCTTGCGCGGCAGGCTGGCCTCGATGCGGCCGAGCTCGACGACCATGTCACCATTCTCGAAGCGCTTGACGGTGGCGTTCACCACCTCGCCGATACGCTGGCTGTATTCGCCGAAGATGTTCTCGCGTTCGGCCTCGCGCACCTTCTGGAAGATCACCTGTTTGGCGGTCTGCGCCGCGATGCGGCCGAGCACTTCCGTGGGCTTGGGAAACTCAATCTCCATGTCCACTTCGGCTTCATCGCCGTAGAGCTGCTGCGCCTCTTCCAGTGAAATCTCGGTCGCCGGATTCTGTACGTCGACGACGATTTGCTTGACCGCGAACAGGTCGACCTGGCCGGTCTCCTGGTTGAAGCGGGTCTTCAGGTTCTCGTTCGTCTTGTAGTACTTCCGCGAGGCGGTGAGCACCGCGTCCTCGATGGCGCCAATCACGACATCGGCTTCGATGCCCTTCTCCTTGGCGAGTGCCTCGATCGTCTGCATTAACGGGTTCGACATATTTGATCCGGGGGCCCCTACCCCCGGCATCGCGCCTTCGCTCGCGGGGCCCCAAAACCCCGCGCCGCTTCGGCGCGTGCCGTCCTCTAGTCCCTAATCCCTGATCCCTAATCCCTAATCCCCAGCGTCAGTCCCTAGAACTCCACTTCCAGGCGAGCACGACTGACCAACGCGAGCGGGATCAACTGACGTTTGCCTGGGGTCGTTTCTATGACAATCGAACCATCGTCCATCCCGCCCAGCCGCCCTTCGAAGTGCGTCTGGCGATCGACAGGTTGGGAGACGACAATTTTCGCGAGCCTTCCCGTAAACCGCCGGTAATCGGCCGCCGTTCGGAGCGGCCGATCGAGTCCCGGCGACGAGACCTCGAGCGTATAGCTGTGGTCGATCGTTTCTTCGACGTCCAGAACTGCGCTCATGTCGCGGCTGATGTGCTCGAGATCCTTGATCGTCGGCGAGGCGTCCGCCTGACGGCTCCGCTCGGCTTCGTCGGGCCACGGGGCGTCAGGGTCGAACGGCACGTCGACGAAGACTCTCAACATCCAGCCCACCGGCTCGCGCCGGAACTGCACGTCGAAAATCTCCATATTGTAGGAGCGGGCCACCCGCTCGGCGACGGCGCGAATTCTGTCAATGAGCTGCGTAAAACCACCCTCAAAAACAAAAAGTGGGCACAGGCCCACTTTCAGGTCTTGCAGGCTCTTACGAACCTAAAAGTTTATCACAAGGGGCGGACTACCAAATCGGTACTCGCGGGCGCCCACAATTTCCGCATCCAGAAGCTCGCCGGGCCGCAGCGCCTCCGGGTTTGCCTCCGTAAAATACACTATGGGGTCGATTTCGGGCGCCTGACCTGCCAGCCGTCCCCGCCACACAAGCTCATGCTCGGTAGACGGGCCGTCGACCATGACCTGGACATGTGTCCCCACGCGGCGCTTCTGCGACCGCGCGACGATGCGTTTCTGCTCTGCCATCAGCACGTTGCGGCGCTTCTTCTTCAGCGCCGCCGGCACGTCATCGGTGAGATCGTGCGCGCTGGTGCCTTCCTCGTGCGAATAGGTGAAGACGCCGACGTGATCGAAGCCGACGCTGCGAACGAACGTGAGCAGCTCGGCGAACTCGGCGTCGGTCTCCCCTGGAAAACCCACGATGAATGTTGTTCTCAATGAGACGTCCGGCACGCGTTCGCGGATCCGCGCAAGCAGCTTTTCATAATGACCGCCGCTGCCGGGCCGTTTCATCCGGCGCAACACATCGTCTGACGCGTGCTGGAGCGGCAGGTCGATGTATTTGACGACCTTGCCGCAATCGGCCATCGCGTCGAGGATGTCGTCGGTAATGGTCGTCGGATAGAGATAGAGCAGGCGGATCCATTCGATGCCGTCGACGTTGTTCAGCTCGCGCAGGAGAGTCGGAAGCGCCGCACCTTGGCCCAGGTCGCGGCCGTAGAACGTCGTGTCCTGCGAAATCAGGATCAGCTCGCGGACGCCGCGCGCCGCGAGCGAGCGCGCTTCACGCACGATCGCCTCGACCGGGCGGCTGCGGTAATGTCCGCGCAGCTTCGGGATGATGCAGAAAGAGCACTTGTAGTCGCATCCTTCGGCGACTTTGATATAGGCGAAATGCCTCGGTGTGGTGAAGACGCGAGGAGACTCGGCGTCATACAGGTACGTTGGAAGGGATTGGGGATTAGGGATTGGGGATTGGGACTGAACAAGCGTGAGTGGAATCGTGCGATTCCGCGTCGCTCCCTCAATAGCCCCCACAATTGCTGGAACTTCGCCTGTCCCCAGCACCGCATCGATCTCCGGAATCTGCGTCTTCAGTTCATCGCGATAGCGCTCGGCAAGACAGCCTGTCACGACAAGCCTCTTGCAGTTGCCGCTCTTCTTGAACTCCGCGAGCTCGAGGATCGTGCTGATCGATTCCTCTTTTGCGGAATCGATAAACGCGCACGTGTTGACGACGAGCACGTCCGCGTCAGAAGGGTTGGGCGTCAACGTGTGGCCGCCTTCTTGAGACAGCCCCATCATGACCTCGGAGTCGACGAGGTTTTTCGGACAACCGAGCGAAACAAAACCAATCTTCATTACGGCGTAACCCTGTACATCATTCTCGGAAACGGGGTGGCTTCGCGTACGTGCTCGAGGCCGCAAATCCACCCCACGACACGCTCGATACCCATACCGAAGCCGCCATGCGGGACCGATCCGAAGCGGCGCAGATCGAGATACCACTCGAACGCTTCCTGGGGCAGGTTGTGATCCTTGATGCGCTGGACCAGCACGTCGTAGCTAGCGAGACGCTGGCTGCCGCCGATGATCTCGCCGATGCCTTCGGGCGCGAGCATGTCGACGCACAGGGCGACATCGGGTCTTTGCGGATCAGACTCCATGTAGAACGGCTTCACGCTCGCCGGATACCGGTGGATCGCCACGGGCCGGTCGAAATGCTGCGACAGAATCGTCTCGTCCGTGCCACCCAGGTCGCCGCCCCATTCGAAGGGCTGTCCCTTGTCGTGCAGAATTTTGACGGCCTCGTCGTAAGAGATGCGTGGGAACGGCGACTTGATGTTCTCGAGCCTGGAAATGTCGCGCTCGAGCGCTTTGAGCTCGCGCTGCCGTTTGTCGAGCACGCGCGAGACGACGGCCACCACGAGTCCCTCGGCCAGATCAATCACATCGTCGAGAGTCGCATACGCCATCTCGGGCTCGACCATCCAGAACTCGGTGAGGTGCCGGCGCGTCTTCGATTTTTCCGCGCGAAAAACCGGACCAAAGTTGTAGACGCGGCCGAGGGCCATGGCGTTGGCTTCGGCGTACAACTGTCCGCTCTGCGTGAGGAATACTTTCTGGTCCTCGAAATAGTCGACGGGGAAGAGCGTCGTCGTGCCCTCACAAGCGGCCGGCGTAAAGATCGGCGTGTCGGCGAGGATAAAACCCCGCTCGTTGAAGAAGTCGCGGACCGCGCTGACGACCTCGTGGCGCACGCGGAGAATCGCCGCCTGCTTCTCGGATCGAATCCAGAGATGACGGCGATCGAGGAGATAGTCAACGCCGTGCTCTTTCGGCGTAATCGGATAGTCGATCGAGGGGCTCACGATCTCGAAGTCAGACACGTCGAGCTCGAACCCGCCCGGTGCGCGGCTGTCGGCTCGCACGGCACCGTGCACGATCACCGCGGTCTCCTGTGACAGGTGATCGGCCTGTTTGAACTTGTCGTCGCCAACGGCGGCCTTCGAGACGATCGCCTGAATGAATCCGGTGCCGTCGCGCACCGTCAAGAAGTGGATCTTTCCGCTCGAGCGGCGATTATGGAGCCATCCGCGTATCGTGACCGGCTTGCCGTCGCTGCCGGCGATCTGATCGATATAGGCAATCATAGAGGAGCTATCAGCTATCAGTGTCCTGGGAGCCGAAAGCTGTCAGCTGGGTGCTGTCCGCCATCAACGCCTCGAGCTTGCGGCGCGCGGCGACGGCCCGCTCGAGCACCGATCCAGGGCTCTCGGCGGCTTTCACCTCGTACATCAACACTCCATCGTAGCCGATCTTCTCGAACGCCATGATGGTCGCCGCCCAGTTGATCGTTCCCTGATACGGGACGAGGTGGTCGTCGCTCTCGCGCCGGTTGTCGTGAATGTGCGTCGTGATCAGATATTCAGACGCCGTCTCAATGGCTTCGGCCACGTCTCCGAGGATGTGCGCGTGCCCCACGTCCATGCAGATGCCCACGTCGGCATCCTCGACGTGGTGCTCGAGAATCTCGATCAGGCCGGGGGCGGTCGAGAGGCTGTTGCCGATCACCTCGAGCGCCAGTTTGACGCCGGCGGCTTCGGCCATGCCGTGGATCTCCCTGATGCTGCGGATCGCCGATTCCCGATGGTTGTCTTCCGGCCCGGGGTGCTGAGCGACCGGCACACCGAGATGCACGACGAGACACTTGAATGGGATGGTCTTCGCGACGTTCAGAGCGGCCGCCATCTCGTGCAGCGTGGCTTTGCGCGCATCGTTGTCGCGAAAGGCAGTCGAGAAGTTGCGTTGGCCTTTGCCGTCCGCGAACACGTCCGTAATCGGCGCGTGCAGAGAATGCAGATCGAGCCCCGCCTCGGCCAACCAGTCCCGCAGCGCGTGAATCGCCGCCTCTTCGTGGTAGTCGAAGTGGCTTCTCGTGGCGAACACCTCGACAGCCTCGAATCCATGTGCGGCAATCTCGAGCAGGTGCGCCTTCTCGAGCCGTTGTTCGTGATAGAGGTGAGTAGAAACGCCAAATTTCTTCATGATGCCACAAGGGGTCTGACCCCCTTGCCTCGTACGGGGGTCAGACCCCGATGACAGATCCCAGAAGCTCACGCAGACGCGCGAAGCGGGGATACCGTTCGAGAGTGCTGCGCACGTAGCTGAGCGTCCGCGGAATGTACTGGATGTATACCGGGTTGTTCCGCGACGTGGTCTGGTGTCCGAACGTGCCGAGCGCCTTCAGGTTGCGCTGCACCGACATCAGGTCGAACCGGCGCCGGTACTCTGCAAACGCCTCTGGTGTCGCCTGTGCCGCGCCTCCGAGCTCGAGATACGTCCAAATCAGATCGTCCACCCGCGCTTCGGTGTGATCGACGTACGAATCTCGCAGCAGAGACGCGAGGTCGTAGGTGTCGGGCCCCATGCGCGCGTCCTGAAAGTCGATGATGTACAGTCGCCGATCGTGGAGCATCAGATTGCGGCTGTGATAATCGCGGTGGCACAGCACCCGCGGCTCGCTCGCCAGCTCGTCGGCAATCTTCAGCGACTCGCGTTCGATGGCAACGCGCACAGCCGGAGTGAGCGCGATGCCGCGGTACGCCTCGAGAAAATGCTTCACGAAGAAATTCAGCTCCCACATCAGCTTGTCGCGATCGAACGCGACGCTGTAGGGGATGAAGTCGGGCGATTCCAGTTCGGCGCCTTTGCGCTGCATCCGGAAGACGAACTCGACCGCCTGCCGGTACAGCGCGTCGTGCTCGGCGGCCGGCGTCATTCCCAGGTGCGCCTGCAGCGTCACGTCGCCGAGATCTTCGAGGATCAGGACGCCGAGGTCGTCCGCGTGGCCCGCGATCGCCGGAACCGGCAGCGGGATATTGGCGAACAGCCGGCAGACGTTGACGAACGGCAGCTCCTCGAATGCAAACGGCGCTTCGTAAACCGCCAGCACCACCGACGGGTTGTCGGGCCGGAGAATGCGGAAATACTGGCGCGTCGACGCGTCGCCGGTCAACGGCACGACGCGCACCTGCGGCCCCGCGAGCTTCGAGCGGTGCAGGCATTCGTCGATTCTCGCGCGCGTGTCCTGTAGTGCGGGCGATCGTCGTTCCATCTTTAGTCGCGGGGGCCCCCTCGCCCCGTCCCGCGCCGCTCGCGGCTCATATGTCCGCGACCACGAGCTCTCCGTCTCTCTGAATGATTGCGCAATTGCGGAAGCGGGCTCCAGAAGGAATTTTGACGCCGTCCGCGACGATGCAGCGCTCGAGTACCGCGCCGGCACCCACACTGGCACCATCCCAGATGACGCTCTCCGCGACACGGGCAGAGGGTTCGATTACCGACGCTCGTCCGATCTGGACCACATCGCCTTCGACTTTGCCGATCGACAGGCATGCATCGAGGTAGTCCGCCGGCGTCCCGATGTCCCAGAAGTCGCTAGCGCACAGGAAGGCGCGCACGTGACCGGGGTTCTCCTTGACAAGGTTTCTGTACAGGGCGCCGATGCTCTCTGCCGGCTGGTTCAACGGCAGCCGTGCGAACGCCGACGGATGCGCCATCTGGACGCCGACGACGTGATACGAGCGCACACGCGACCCGCGCGGCACCACGCTGTGAAACCGGCCTATGGAATCGACGATCAGCCCGCCATAGCGATCGGGATGCTCATTCGGGATGACGGCGATGGTCACGAGCGCGCCAGTTTCGCGATGATTCTCGGCAAGCGCGTGCAGGTTCACGTTTGTGAGCGTATCGCCGTTGATGATGAAAAAAGGCTCGTTCGGCAGCAGGTCGAGCGCCCTGCGCGGTCCACCGGCGGAGCCGAGCACCGGCGATTCGAACGAGTAGCGGACGCGAACGCCGAGATCGCTGCCGTCTCCGACCTGTGCGGTGATCGTCTCGGGCAGATAGTGGAGGTTGAGGACGAAGTCGCGGATGCCCCAACCCGCGCCGTACCGGAGCAACCGGCGTACGAGCGGTTCGCCGGCGACAGGCACCGCGGGCTTCGCGCGAACGTGAGTGAGTGGCCGGAGGCGCGTCCCGAGACCGGCCGTCAGGAGAAGAGCGGCGCGACGCAGTTAGGATTCCTCGAAGAGCATGTCGGTGAGCGGCAGGCCATGCCGCTCGCAATGCTTCACGAACAGCCCGCGGTACGAGTCGGTGACGTAATCGGCCGGCTTGCGCGCCAACGCCGCGGCCATGTCGTGAATCCCCTGCTCGCTGCCTTCGATTTCGACGAACGTGCCGACAGGCGTCTCGTCGATCGCGATGGTGACGTCCTCGTGCGCAAACTCCTCACGATACTTTTCATAGCGGAACCACACGTGGAAGCCGAGCTCTTCGAGCATCTGCAGCAGCATGAGGCCGTCGGCGACCACCGTCTCGAGCTCTTCGCGAAGCTTCATCGGCGAGCTCTGCACTGGGCCTTTGAAGGTGAGGAGCGTCTTGCCGCATTCAAGGCGCACGCGCAGCACGCAACGTTGGCGGCGAAGTGAGTCATCTGCCGTGTCGAGGAGGTAGTCCTCCTGCAGGCGCCGCCCGCGCAGCGGCGTCGCGCCGGCCGCTACAATCGCCTGACGTGCCTCCTCGGCGTCGCGAAAGCCGAGCTTGACCTCACGCTCCAGTATCGCGGCCATGACGCGCCATTCTATACCCTGGGGGTGGTCGATGGTCTAGGTCATGGTAAACGGTCTGTCACATTGACTTGGGGGTATAGACCGTCAAAACATGGAACAAATGCGGCTTCCTGTTCATGCTTGGTTCGGTCTCGTACTGTTCGTTGTGTCCGAAGCCGCGATGCTGGCGCGCGTCGAACCGTTCTGGACCTGGCATACGCCATTCGCGTGGACCGGCTACGTGCTTCTGGTTGACGGCATCGTCTACAGGCTGCGCGGCTCTTCCTGGCTCACTGCCAATCGCGGAGAGTTTGCGTTCCTCGCGATCGTGTCGATACCGCTGTGGGTCGTTTTCGAAGGCTACAACCTGCTGATCAAGAATTGGTATTACATCAACCTGCCGGAAAACCTCCTGGTTCGGTACTTCGGTTATGGGTGGGCCTTCGCGACCATCTCGCCCGGAATATTTCAAACTGCAGAGCTCGTGGCTGCGCTGCGCGGGCGCAGGCGGCCTGCTGACTCTCGACTGTCGACCCGCCTTCGCGCTTCGCGCTTCGGCGCGGCAAGCTATGTGGGTGTTGCCGTTGGTGCAGCGATGCTCGCATGGCCCATCGTCTGGCCGTCGCCGTATCTCGCGGCGCCCGTTTTTCTCGGCTTCATCGTTCTGCTCGATCCGATCAACGCACGTGCGGGCGACGAGTCGTTCTCTGGCGACCTGCGAGCCGGTCAGCACGATCGCCTCATCAATCTGCTCGTCGCGGGATTCATCTGCGGTGGTTTGTGGGAGTTCTGGAACTTCTGGGCGCGCGCCAAGTGGATCTACACGGTGCCGATCTTCGGCGACATCAAGATCTTCGAAATGCCTGTTCTCGGCTACTTCGGGTTCCCGCCGTTCGCCCTCGAGTGTTTCACGATGTACGTGTTCGTGAGACGGCTCCTGTGGCGCGGTCCTCGCCGGCCCATAGGAGTCTGATGGTCACTGGTCGATGGGTTTCGGTCCACGGGCTATGGTCTGTCTGGTCGTCACGTGAGTCGCACTTTGTAAGAGCAGCCCTTCAGCGCGGGAGTGCCCACATCCCTTCCGAAGATCAGCACCTTGTGTGTGCTCCCTAGTCCGCCGGGCAACAGCAGCGTCTTCAGGGCGAGCCGCTGTTGAAGCGAAAGTCCCTCCAGATCGGTGATGCCAAGGCCGAGCATGAAGTAAGTCTGATCGAGCCGCGCGAGCACGTCGAGCCCGGATTGCTCCGCCGCTCGCGTCACGGCCGACAGATCGACATGCGACGTGATGTCGGTTTCGCCGGGCTCCTGCAGGAAGTCGGCGAGCTGCGAGTGCTGCTTGTAGGACGTCAGCGTGCCCGCCGAATGCGAGGCGTTGTACAACTCGCGTTCCTCGTGTCCATAGTCGATTAGGACGAGAAAACCGCGCCGCAGCGATTCGGCTGCGTGCCTGGTCCACTCTTCGGCGCGGAGGTTGACCTCGACGCGCCAGCCGACGCGCATTTCGGCCCCCGCGCGCGCGAGGTATTCGGCGATGCGCGGCGTCGACAGCTCGCCCGGCGTTTCGACGAAGCGGTCATCAGCGACGTCGACGAACACCTCGCGAAGTCCGTTCTCGGGTCATGACAACAGAGTGCGCCGGCAACGCGTCGAGCAGTTCGTTCGCGTAGATGACGCCGTGAATCTCGGCGGGCAACGCCGAGCTGCCGTGGGCGAGGAGAGAGGCGTGCGGCCCGAGCGTCTCGGCCTGCGCGGCTCGCGCGGCTGGAGACTGTTCGACGAGCGACAGGCGGATCGCGGAATAAAACTCGGGATGATCCTTCTGCGCCGAGTCGAGGATATCGCGGGCCAGCCGCCCATTAGCCCGCGCCCGCCTCGACGAGATCGAAAAAGGAATCGGGAGGGTTTTTCGCGTCAGGGGTTCGAAAAACCCTCCCGATTCCTTTTTCGAGGATTCGCCACATCTCGGCGAACTGCTTCGCGAGCAGGGCACCGAAGATTGGGCCGACATCGACGCTGGTAAAAAAATCGCCCGCGCGTCCAGTGTTCTGGGCCGCGCGGGCGTAGTAGCCGAGCTCCGGATGGTACAGCGAGATGTCCATGAACTCCGCGAAGCTGATAGGGCCGCTCGTCCGGATGCGATCGGCTATCAGCTCGCGGAGCGCCACTTACCCTTTACGAACGGTAACGAACTGCTCCTGGCCTCGCCGGAGGATGAGCAGGCCGACCGCGCGTCCCGACGCAACCGCGCGCAGTGCCGCGCTCGCCTCTCCCATGTTGGCGACCGGTTTGCGATTCACCTGCAGGATCACGTCACCAGGCTGCAGCACGCGCGCCGCCGGGCTGTCGGGATCGATGTCCGTAACGACAGCCCCGCGGGTGTTCGCCGGCAGCTCGAACTGGCGCGCCATCTCCGGCGTCACGTTGTTGAGCGTGATGCCGAATCCCGCGCCCGTGTCGCCGCCCGGATCTCCCGCATCCGACTGGCGGTTCGCTTCGGCGTCGAGGCTGAGTTCCTCGACTCGAATGTTAAACGTCCGCTCCTTGCCATCACGAATCACCTTGACCGGCACTGTCGTGCCTGGCGCCGTCGCGGCCACGATTTGCGGCAGCTCCTCGCTGCGGTTCACCGGCTTGCCGTTGAACTCGACGATGACGTCGCCGGGTTCGATGCCCGCCGTCGCCGCCGGCCCATCAGGCGGCACCGCCGCCACGATCGCGCCGCGCCGATCCTTCAAACTGAGCGCTTCGACCTCGTCAGGCGACACGGGACGCACCGAGACGCCGATACGGCCGCGCGTGATCTTGCCGGAGCGAAGTCCGGGCAGCACGTCGCGAATCGTGTTGATCGGAATGGCGAAGCCGATGCCGATGTTGCCGGCACCGCCCATCATCCCGCCATTGCTGTAGATCGCGGTGTTCACGCCGATCACCTCGCCGCGCAGATTCAGCAGCGGTCCGCCCGAGTTGCCCGGGTTGATCGCGGCGTCGGTCTGCAGCACGTTGGCGCTGCGCTGCTCGGCGACCGGGAACGGACGCGAGGTCGCGCTGATTACGCCCACGCTGATGGTGTGCGCGAGGCCGAACGGATTGCCGATCGCCATCACCCAGTCGCCGGGCTCCATCTGGCTCGAATCGCCAAACTTCGCCTCGGGCAGCGGTCGATTCGGTTTTTCGACGAGCTGAATCAGCGCGCTGTCGGTCAGCGGATCGCGTCCCACGACCTTGGCTTCGTACTCATCGTCTTCCTCGTAGAACTGGACGGCGATTTTCGTCGCGCCCTCAACCACGTGGTTGTTGGTGATGATGAAGCCTTCCTTGTTGATGATGAAGCCCGAGCCCGCTGCCTGCGTCAAGCGCGGCTGTTGCCTGCGGGGCGCCTGTTGCGGACCGCGGGGCGCTTGGCCGCCCGGCGCACCGAAAAATCTCTCGAGCAGATCGTCACCGCCGAAGAACTCGCTGAGGTCCTGGGTCCGCTGACGCGACTCCGTGCGGATGCTGACGACCATCGGCGACTGTGCCTTCGCGATGCTACGAAATGTCGTGGCATCCACGGGTCCACTCAGTGGAGCGGTGTTCGTCGCCGGAATCGCCAGGGTCTGCGCCGAGGACGTTGGCGCGAGGTCGAGCCGCGAGGCAATGACCATGCCGACCACCAGCGATGCCATCACGATCAGGACGACATAGAAAACTGTCGTTTTACGTATAGATGAACCAAACCAAGACATAACATTGCCTCCAAAACCGTCCGGCTGAAGCCGGACGCTACGCACCAAGCTGCACTATTTCCGACTGCATTGGGCCTGTGACGAGCGCTTCGCGCTCCCCGTAATGCATGTTGATTTCCGTACGCACGCCGAAAGACTCGAAATATAAACCTGGCTCAATGGTAAACCCGGTGCCTGGAATAAGCCGCCGATCGTCGTGACTTTCGTAATCGTCCATGTGCACACCGTTGCCGTGCACGTCGCGCCCAAGGTTATGGCCGGTGCGATGCAGAATCCGTTCCCCGAATCCAGCACCCTCGAGCACATCCCGCGCGGCTCGGTCGACCTGCCAGCCGCGCAGGTCCCGCTGGTGTATGGCCGATTCCTGGACCAGCGTGACGGCGGCGTCACGCGCCTGGCGAATGGCCTCGAACGCCCTGGCCACCTCTGGCGGAACGGTCCGACCCGTAAACCCCACCCACGTAATATCGGCAAATACCGCCTGCGCGTCTTCCTTCTTCTTTGCCCACAGATCGAGCAGTACCAGCTCGTCCTTCTGAATCTGCCGCGTGCGCCGCGCGGTGGGCAGGTAATGCGGGTCGCCCGCGTTTTCCTGCGCCGCCACAACAGGAGGCGAGTCGCTTACGAGCCCTTCTTCGTCGAACCACGCAGCCATCTGCTGCTGTATCGCGAATTCCGTCATCGCCTCGCCGTCGCGCATGCGTTTCGCGATCAACTCGAACGCACGATCCTTGACGCGATATAGCGCCTGCGACGCGTCGCGGTGCGTGGCGAGCGCGTGTGCGTCCCACACCGCTTCGAACCGCTGCACGAGATCCCCGGATGACTCCACCTCGACGCCGCGAGCGCGCACGAGCTCTAACGTGCCGCCGTCGATGCGCGAGATGTAAGGAATCGCGCAGTTTCGCGAATACTCCATCGCTACTCGCGTAGTGCCGCTCAACAGTGTCGTCAGCCCGGCTTCGAGCTGATGCCGCCCGGCATACACCGACTTCTCGCCCGGCAGCGCGTCGAGCGTTCTGCGCTCGATAGCGTGAACGAGGCCTCTGGGCTCGCCAGCGGCGGGCACAAGGTAGAACCAGCGGCGGGTCGTGATTTTCGACCCGTTGGCGGTTCCGAGCAGGCGCGCAGCAATGGGATTCGAGCCGTGAAAGTCGTAAAGCAGCCAGCCGTCGAGCCCCTCGGCTTTCAGCGCCTGCTGCACGGCGGAAACATCGAACGGCATATCTCGTAGTGTCCACCGGCCTTCGCGCAGGGCGCTTTGGCGCGGCGGACGAAAGTTCAGTATAGCCGTTCCCACTCACTAGGACGCCCGGCCACCCCGAATGGTTTGTTTATAATGAACATACGCAAGGAATAACCCATGCTGAATGCCTGCGGTCCGGCTAGAGCCGGACACTACATTTTCGGGGCTAAAGCCGGACACTATTTATTCGGCGCCGCCGGCCCGGTCCTCTTCGGCGTTGCCGGTGTGGTCCTCGCAACCGCGTTTATTGCGGCGCAAGCGCCGACTCAACCCTCGCCTCAGGGCGCAGTGCCGCCAACGCCGGAAGTCACCTTCAAGGTCGAGGTGAACTACGTCGAAGAAGACGTGCGCGTCGTCGACAGGGACGGTAACTTCGTCCGGGGGCTGAAGCAGGAAGACTTCCAGGTGTTCGAGGACGGCAAGCCTCAGAAGGTTCAGACGTTCGGCATGGTCGACATCCCGAACACGCGCCCCCGCAAGCCGCTGTACCTGGGCCCGAACGCGCTGCCGATCGAGCCGGATGTGGCCGTCAACAAACAGGTGCTCGACGGCCGTTTGTACTTGATCGTGCTCGACGACTATCACGTGGCCCCGCTCCGCAGCCAGAATGTGCGCAACCTCGCGCGCCGGTTCGTGCTCGAGAAGCTGGGAGCCGATGATCAGGCGGCCGTGGTCGTGACGAGCGGTCTCACGCGCGCATCACAGGACTTCACGCAGAACCGCCGTCTGCTCGTCGAGGCCATCGACAACTTTGTCGGCCAGAAGCTGCCTTCGTCTGCGGTCGAGCGGAACGAGAGCAGATCGCGCCAGATGGACGGCAAAGGGCAGCCGATAGACGACGCCGGCGATCCGGTCACTATTGATCCGTCGAACCGGTACGTCGCCGATGAGCGGGCCACGGAGCGCATGTTCCAGACGCGTCAGGCGCTGAATTCGCTGCGCAGCATCGCCGAGTGGATGTCGGCCATTCAGGGGCGCCGCAAAGCGATCGTCTACGTGAGCGAAGGCGTCGACTTCAACATGTTCGATATTTTCACCGGCGGCGACCCGGCGAATTTCAATTTCGAAAACTTCAACATGGTGCAGACCGAAACATGGGATACCGTGTCGGCCGCATCGCGCAGCAACGTGCAGATATATGCCGTCGATCCGCGTGGCTTGACAACCATGGGCCAGGAGGACATCGAGATCGGCGGTCTCGCTGCGGGGGCCTACGGCCTCGGGCCGAAGCAGCTCATGCAGGAACTGCAGACCTCGCAGGAGAACCTGCGCCTCCTCGCAGAAGAGACGGGCGGAGTTGCCTTCGTCGGGCGCAACGACTTCGAGGTGGCCTTCGATCGCATCGTCGAGGAGAACAGCTCGTACTATGTGCTCGGGTACTACTCAACGAACGAGCGGCGCGATGGCAGGTTGCGGAACATCAACGTGCGGGTGGCGGGGTACCCGGACGCGCAGGTTACCTACCGCAAGCGCTACGCGGCGCCGCGAGGCCGCGCCCCGAAGAACACCGCGGCAGGCAAGCCGCTCGACCCATCGAAAAGTCTGACGGCCGAGCTCGTCAGCACGATGGCTTCGCCCCTGCCTAAGACCGGGATTCAGCTTCGGCTCACCGCGATTGCGAAAAAGGGCACAGGCAAGAACAGCGACGTCGAAGTGCTCATCGACACGCTCGGCAGAGATCTGACCTTCAGCGAAAAGAACGGAACGTTCAACAACCGCCTGTCGCTGTCACTCGGGGTGTTCAATAAGCAAGGGAAGTCGGTGTTCGCCGAGAGGCCCGACGTCGACCTGAATCTGCGCCCCGAATCTCATGCGCGCGTCATGGAAAATAGCGTGAGACTGCTGCGCCACCTGTCACTTCCTCCTGGACGCTATCAGCTTCGGGTTGCCGCGCAGGACAGCGGCAAGGTGCGGCAGGGGAGCGTACATTTCGATCTCGACGTGCCGGATTTCACCAGGAATCCGATTGCGCTCAGCAGCATTGCGCTGGCCGCGACCGCCGACCGTTCGGTGTATTCTCCGCCGAAACCCGGATTCGATCCTTTCAACGGCCTCTTACCGGGCCCGCCGTCGGCGCTCCGTGAGTTTCCCGTCAACAGCGAAGTTGCCGCTGCGGTCGAGGTGTACGACAACAAGCCAGCCCCGGCGCACAGCATCGACGTCACCGCGCGGGTCAGGGCCGATGATGGCCGCATCGTGTTCAACAAACACGAGGAACGGTCGAGCGACGAACTGCACGGGACGCCCGGCGGCTTCGGGTATACGTTCCGCATCCCGCTGCAGGGGTGGACACCGGGTCTCTACGTGCTCGAAGTCGAAGCGAAGACCCGGCTGAGCGAGACCGAGCCGGCCACGCGCGTCATGCAATTCGAGGTGAAGTAGATGAGAGTTGCCCGGTGCCACCGGTGGAACAGGACTTTAGTCCTGTTCATATTTGCGCTCGCGGTCACTTCGATGTCAGCACAAACGCCGTCGTTCACAAACATCGCCAAGGGCGATGCGAGTGGACAGCAGATAGCGAAGCAGGTGACTGTGCGTACACCGGCCGAGTGGGCGGCGTTGTGGAAAGATCACGCGCCAACCGAGAAGATGCCGGCCGTCGACTTCTCGAAGGATATGGTGGTGGGTATTTTCCTTGGCTCGAAACCAAGCGCCGGTCACGAGGTGGAGATCGTCGGCGTGCGGACCGAGCAGAAAGATCTAATCGTCGAATACGCCCAGAAGCAGCCGGGCCGCGGCACGATGGCGGCCCAGATTCTCACTGAACCGTTCCATCTGGTGTCCGTACCCAAACACGCCGGCACGGTGAGGTTCGCGCACGTACCCGCCAAGTAGCTGGTAGCTTGTAGCCGGTAGCTAGTAGCAAAAGCTCTTGCTACCGACTACCAGCTACCACCTACTACCTAGTCAGTCGCTCCTGCCTTAATCTGCTTCAGCTTCACAGGCTTGACGGTTCCGTTGTTCTGCTCGAACTTGTACTGCGGGCTCGTCATACCGGCGACCTTCGGCGATTTCAGCGTGATGGTCGCGACGTCGAGCGGCTGAAGCGGCGAGCGCAGCCGCTGCCGATCGCCCGTTCCCTGAAGCGGGTTCCCTGCCTTGTCGTACCAGAACTCGCTGATCTGAAGCCCGACGATGGCGTTCGTGGCCGACATGTTCTTCACTTGGAAGGTCGTCACGATCGTGTCGCCTTCCAGCTTGGCTGTCTGAATAAAGCCGAGCTCGGCCTGGCCACGCAACGGCGGTGCCGACTTCTTCAGCACGGCCGCCGGGGCTGCAGGGGCCGGAGCGGTGCCTTGAGCCTGCAGGGACATCGACGCGGGGGCCAGCAGGGCTGCCGCGACCGCGAAGGCAGTGAAGTATCGTGCGCGCATCTTTCAACTCCTTGGAAACGTGTGCGACTGGTCGGCATTATACGACGGAGGACGCGTCAAGTCAGCGGTTCTTGGTGCTGGGTTCTGCGGTTCTGGGGTTCTGGGTTCCGGGTCTGGTTCTCGGGTTCCGGTTTTCAACGTTGCGGGTCCCGCCCGGAACCGCAAGATTACATCTCGCCGTTCCAGTCCTCAGGTTCGGGGTTGATCGAGCGGATGATTTCAAGGTGCCACTTGCCGCCGCCCCACGGTTCGATGACCTCTGTCGCCACGACGTCCACCAGAATTTCCGCGAAGGTGCGCCCTTCCGGGTCGCCCCCCAGATGGTAGGCAGGCTCGTCCCAGCCGAAATTGGGGTACAGCACGATGGTCAGGAACAGATCGTAGCCGTCATCCACGACGATGAGCTGGCCGCAGGGCCGTTTGGTCGTGGAGTGGTAGATCAGGTACTTCTCGGCGCTGTGCGCGCGGATGTATCGCTTCAGCGCGAACTCGCGCGCGACGATCTCCTCGATCGCAATCTTCTTGTCCCAGCAGTCCCGGCAGTACCGCTCGTCGCCGCGGGGTTCGGAGACCTCCTTCGCGCCGCACAACGCGCAGCGCGTCTTAGCGGTGGACTTGCGGGGCACCGGAATCCTTTGCTTGCTGCGCGGCGGGCGCGTACATCTGCTCGACGTACTGCTTCACCATGCGGGTCGCGCAGAACTGTGGGGTCACCGTGCGGATGCATTCCTTCACGATGCGCAGCCACGCGTGAGGCACGCCGTGCTGATCGCGCTGATAGTATGTCGGCACGACCTGTTCCTCGAGGAGACGATAGAGCGCGTCGGCGTCGGCCGCATCCTGCGCCTCGGGATCCTCCATGCCCTTGCCGCCGTCGATCACCCAGCCGTTCGACCCGTTGTATCCTTCGGCCCACCATCCGTCGCCGATGCTCAGGTGCGGCACGCCGTTGATTCCGGCTTTCATTCCGCTGGTGCCGCTGGCTTCGAGCGGCTTGCGCGGCGTATTGAGCCACACGTCGCACCCTTGCGACATGAAGTGCGCGACGTGAAGATCGTAGTCGTCGACGAATGCGATGCGGCCGCCGTAGATGGGGTCGATGGCATGGCGATAAATCTGCTGCAGATGATGCTTGCCGGCATCATCGGCGGGATGGGCTTTGCCGGCGAAGACGATCTGCACGTGCCTGCGTGTCGCCGACAGCAATCGAATGAGCCTGTCCGGATCCCTGAAAATCAGCTCAGGCCGCTTGTACGCGGTGAAACGGCGCGCGAAGCCGATCGTCAACGCACCAGGATCGAGCAGCGGTCCCGCGGCGACGACGGCCGCCGCGCTGACGTTCTCCTGCGCCCAGCGATCGCGCGCGCGCTGTCGGATGAAGGTGAAGAGAAATCGCTTCAGCGATGTCCTCGCGCTCCACATTCCCTCGTCAGGAATCTCGAGCACGCCGTTCCAGAACCCGGTATCGTCCTGGCGGTCGCGCCAGTCGGCCCCCAGGTGCTTTTCGAAGAGCTGGGCGATTTCGAGAGAAAGCCACGTGGGCGCATGGACGCCGTTGGTGATGTGCGTGAGCGGTCGGCGACACGTTTTCTCCCGCTCCCGCAGCAGCGGATCCCACATCTGCCGCGTAACCTCGCCGTGGAGCCGGCTGACGCCGTTCGCAAAATCGGATGTGTGTAGTGCGAGCGCCGTCATATTGAACTGTCCGTGATACTCGCCAAGCGCCAGAAAACGGGCACGGTGATCGGCGAGCGGGCCCCACGCACCCTGCAGATGGTGCTCGACGCGGTCGAAAGCGAACGCATCGTGGCCGGCGGCGACGGGAGTATGGGTCGTGAAAATGGTAGCGGCCCTGACGGCCGACAACGCCTCATCGAAACTCAAGCCCTCGGCAAGATGCTCGTGGATGCGCTGCAGGACAACGAATGCAGCGTGCCCTTCGTTCAGATGCCATACCGAGGGCGTGATTCCGAGGGCGCGCAACGCTCGAACGCCGCCGATGCCGAGGACGATCTCCTGCTGCAGTCGCGTTTCTCGATCGCCGCCATACAGGCGCGCGGACAGATCGCGATCTTGCGGCGCGTTCTCCTCGAGGCCGGTGTCGAGCAGGTACAGCGCGACGCGTCCGACCGCAACTTTCCAGACATTAATCAGCACGGCGCGGTCGCCGAGCGGCACTGCGACGATGCACGGCGATCCGTCCGGCTTGAGCGCCTGCTCAATGGCGACGTCAGGCCAGTTGAGCCGTTCGTACACCTCCAGCTGCCAGCCTTCCGGCGACACCGTCTGATGAAAATATCCCTGCGGGTACATGAACCCGACGCCGACCAGCGGAACGCCGAGATCGCTCGATTCCTTGCAGTGATCGCCCGCGAGCACGCCAAGACCGCCGGCGTAAATCGGCAGCGACTGGTGAATGGCGAACTCGGCCGAGAAGTACGCGATCGTCGTGTTCTTCACGTCCGGAAAACGCCGCGACATCCACGTGTTCTTCGCGGCGTACGCCGCGTCCAGCCCTTCGACGGCGTGGTCGTACGTTTTCAGAAATTCCTCGTCCCGCGACATATGCTCGAGGCGCTCGCGCGTGACCAGCCACAACATCTTCACCGGGTTATGCGCGGTCGCCCGCCAGAGCTGATAGTCGAGGTCGCGAAACACTTTGCGAGGGCTGTACTGCCAGCTCCACCAGAGGTTCGCAGCGAGCTCGTCCAGGCGATGGACTCGTTCCGGAAGGGGCGGAAGGCCTGCGTACCGTGTCATCGAAGCATGGATCGTAATCGGCCTCGTTCGCTCGCGTCAATGAAGCCGCGGCGATATTGCCGAAGCGCGGGCGTTCGCGCGGCAATCCATGCGGTCGCGATCAGGCAACCGATGCCTCCCGTCACGACCGATCCGCGCGGACCGATCCACTGCGCGACGAGTCCGGCCTCGAGCTCGCCCAGTTGAGGGCCGCCCTGAAAGAACACCATGTTGATGCCGGTCATCCGTCCTCGCAGGTGATCCGGTGTGCCAAGCTGACGAATGACGTTTCGCAACACCATACTGACGGTGTCGGCCGCGCCCGTCACCGCAAGGCAGAGAAACGTGAGAAGAAACGAGTGGGACAGCCCGAAGACAATCGTCGCTGCGCCGTACGCGCAGACCGCCCACAGCAGCACCATTCCTCTTCGTTCGATCTTTTCGATCGACCGTACCATGACAACGCTCATCAGGATGGCGCCCACTGACGGTGCGGCGTAGAGCCAGCCATATCCCCGGGCGCCGACGTGGAGAATGTCCTGCGCGAAGATCGGCAGCAGAGCGGTGGCCGATGAAAAGAAGGTCGCAAAAAAATCCAGCAGCATCGTCGATCGGATCATCGGGGACGAAAAGACGAAGCCGAATCCTTCGCGTACCGCACGGACGCTGATGTCGCCGGTGTCGTCCGCGCCGCGCGGCGGCACGCCGCGCATCATGAGGACCGCCGCGATGACGCACACGAATGTAAGCGCGTTGACGGCGTACACCCATCCGACACCCAGCGTGGCGATGACGAGCCCTCCGATGGCAGGGCCGGTAACCGACGCGACGTGCACCATGATGGCGTTCAAGCTGATGGCATTGGGCAGATGCTCGCGCGGCACGAGGGTCGGCATCAGGGCCTGGCGCGCCGGACCGTCGAATGCGCCGAACGCGGCGCCTATCGCGGCGAGCGCGTAAATCGGCCATGGATGGTCGAGCCCATGAAAAGTGAGCGCCGCCAGCGCCACCGCCGTCACAGCCATCCCCGTTTGCGTAAACAACATGACACGGCGGCGGTCGGACGCGTCCGCAATCGTGCCCCCTGCAATCGAAAAGAAAATGATCGGCATCAGCCTCACGAGGCCCACCATGCCCAACGCGATCGGCCGATGTGCCGCGGGCACGAGCAACGATACGTGCCAGAGCAGCGCGGCCGTTTGCATGTTCGAGCCGGAGAACGAAATCAGCTGCCCGGTCCACAGGAGGCGGAAGTTCCGGTGCTGCAGCGCGACGAACGGGGACTGAGGTAACATTTGCGCCTTATGCAGTTCGATTTTATCGACGGCCTGTTCGTGCTGATGCTGGCGACGTTCATCGGCCTCGACGTCATCCGCCGCGTCTCACGGCTGCTTCACACGCCGCTGATGTCGCTGACCAATGCGATCTCGGCGATAGCCGTTGTCGGCGCCATCCTGCTCGCCGGCGAGCAGGAATCCGAGATGAGCACGATTCTCGGCGCGGTTGCCGTGTTCGCCTCGACCACGAACATCGTCAGCGGCTTTCTCATCACCGATCGTATGCTGAAGATGTTCAAGAAGCGCGAACCAGCGGCAGGCTCGGGGCCGGGATCCTCGGCAAGCGGGCGCGCGTGATCGATCAGCTCATACAACTCGTCTATCTCGTCGCGACCGCGCTGTTCATCTTTTCCCTGAAGTGGATGAGCGACCCGGCGACCGCGCGCCGGGGCGTGTTCGCCGGCGTCGGCGGCATGGCCCTCGCCATCATAGGGACCCTTCTGCATCCGCTCATCATCGGATACAGCTGGATCGTGATTCCGCTGGTCCTCGGCGCGCTGGCAGGAGTACCGCTGTCATGGGTGCCGCTTACCGCCGTGCCGCAGCGGACCGCGCTGTCGCACGCATTCGGCGGCCTTGCCGCAGGCCTCGTCGGCACGGCGAAGTATTTTCTCTGGGCCGAGCACGATCAATTGACGACCTTCCGCATGGGCGCGATTGCGGTCGAGGTGATCCTGGGCTACCTCACGTGCACGGGAAGCCTGATCGCCGCCGGAAAGCTGCAGGAAGTGATTCCAACGCGGCCGGTCGTCTATCGCGGCCAGAACGTCATCAATTTCGCGCTGCTCGCGGCGGCGATCGCGATCGCCGTGATGCTGATGATCGACCCGAGCCGTACCTACTTGTTTCCCGCGCTGATCGTGCTGGCGCTCGCGTTCGGCGTGCTTCTCGTGCTGCCGATCGGTGGTGCGGACATGCCGACGGTGATCTCGCTGCTGAATTCGTATGCCGGTCTCGCCGCCGTGGCGATGGGCTTCGTCATGGAGAACAAGCTCCTCATCACCGCGGGTGCGCTCGACGGAGCATCAGGTTTGATTCTGTCGATCGTGATGTGCAAGGCGATGAACCGGTCGTTTACCAACGTGCTGTTCGGAGCTTTCGGACAGGTCCAGGCCTCCGGCGGCCGCGTCGAGCAGCGCACGGCGAAAAGCGCGACCCCGGAGGACGCGGCGCAGCTTCTCGAAAACGCCTCGAGCGTCGTGATCATTCCCGGCTACGGGATGGCCGTGTCGCAGGCGCAGCATCGCGTCCACGATTTGTACGAGCAGCTCGCGAAGCGTGGTGTCGACGTGAAGTTCGCCATCCATCCGGTCGCGGGCCGCATGCCGGGGCACATGAACGTGCTGCTCGCGGAAGCCGAGATTCCCTACGACCGGCTCGTCGAGATGGATGACATCAACCCCGAGATGCCCCGGACAGACGTTGCCCTCGTCATCGGCGCCAACGACGTCGTCAACCCGGCGGCGCGGCTCGACAAAAACAGCCCCATCTTCGGCATGCCCATCATCGATGCGGACAAGGCCAAGGTGGTGCTGGCCATCAAGCGTTCGATGAATCCGGGCTTCGCGGGAATCGAAAACGACCTGTACTTCGCCGACAACACGCTGATGCTATTCGGGGATGCAAAGGGCGTTATCGGCGAGGTTGTAAAAAGCCTGAGCGGCCAGGGCATGCACTGATTCACGCTGCTGATTCGACACAGAGGCACAGAGGCACAGAGGCACAGAGATTTCGCGTCGATTCCGTGGCCGCGCAGCGGCCCACGCCCCGAACGCAAAAGGCACAAACATCAAGACCAGCGCGAATCCAAGGTCTTGTGTTTGTGCCTTTTGCGTTCGGGGTGCGCCTCTCGGCGCAGAATCGACGCGCTATCCGCTGAGTTCACTTACGCACGTCGCACTAGAAGCGTGTCAGCGTCCGGTCTCTGTGACTCCGTGTCTCTGTGTCGAGACGGCAGATTCTGCGGCATCGGTTCTGCCGCGTACAACCGGCGCGTGTTTCCGATGGCCGAGATGATGGCTGTAAATACCAGCCCGATAGCCCCGACAATCCCTCCGACATCGAACAGACCCATCGAGACTCCGAAGATCGTCACGATCGGCTTCACCAACAGCATGAGAGCACCGATGGCGAGCAGGATGCGCAACTCGGTTGGACCCCATCCCCAGAACGACATCTGAAAGCGGCCCACGCAATAGGTCGCGAGATAGATCTCAATCGACAAGACGTAGTACGCGACGAGAAACGCAGCTGCGACTATCGGCGTCATGTGTCCCGAGATTGCCAGGCCGCCGAGCACGAACAGCGCACCGAACGTATCGAGTATGTGATCGACGTAGAAGCCATAGCGCGGACGTTGATGGCCCCGAACGCGCGCGACCGTGCCGTCGAGACTGTCTCCGAACCAGTTGAACGCGAGAAAGACGACAACCCCCCATAGGGCGGCAGGCGCCTCGCGCGATACTGCAAAGCACACTCCGACGAGCAGCATCGACACGAGGCCGAGGGCGGTAAGGTGGTCGGAATTCACGCGAGAAGGCAGTCGATGCGCGAGCCACAGCAGGACCCGGCGCTCGACGGCGGTCAGTAGTCCAGTTGAGTTACGTTGAGCTTCGTTGAATACGTTAGACATTCGGTCTCCCTTGCACATGTATGCGTCAAAGGGCGGCGGATTGGCTCATCCGCCTTCGCGGCTAGCCTTGCCAATCCTTTTCGGAGGGTTTTTGGCCCGCCGCCGCGCTTCTTCGCCATCAAGTCCCTCCTGTCTGGTATCTGGCCATAGTGTCCAAATTGAGCGCCTCACAGCCCGCTGTGAGTCTGTTGCAATTGAAAACCGCGGAATAGGCCGGAAATTTGCACACGAAGCCACCTGCTAATTGATGGAGGACCGTGATGGCTGATGAACAGAAGAGCGGTGGTCAGATATCCCGTGAACAGTTAGTCGAGCTGCTCAACGAAGACCTGGCCAGAGAGTACCAGGCAATCATTGCTTACGTCGTGTATTCACAGATGCTGAAAGGGGCCGAATACATGGCGATCGCCGAAGAGCTCGAGAAGCACGCCGGCGAAGAGCTGAGCCATGCGATTACCGTGTCGAAGCTCATCGACTATCTCGGCGGAGAGCCGACCGTGACGGCCAAGCCGGTGAAGACGTCGGAGAAAGCCGAAGACATGCTGCGATTCGACCTCGATAACGAAAACGAGACCGTGCGGAATTATCGCGAGCGCGTGAGGCAGTGCGAGGCGCTTGGCGAGTACGCGATGGCAGAGCACCTTCGAGAAATCCTCAAGCAGGAGCAGGAGCACCAGATCGATCTCGCGACCGCGCTCGGCGAGGACGTACCGGACGTGTCGAGAATGAAGGCAGACAAGGCGAAGGGGCAAGGGAAAAGGGGCAAGGGGTAAGGGGCAAGGGGTAAGGGGCAGAGGACGCCCCTCGAACGTTCATTGAAAGCGCCTGTCGCGCGTTTCGGGCCCGAGCCAGATCATCAACGCAACTGCCAGTCCCGAGACCGCGATCGCAGAGGTCATCGCGGACGCGAGCGTCCATCCCGTGTCGACCAGATGGCCGATCGCGTACGACGTGAACGACCCGACCAGCGCGCCGGCGTGATAGCAGAATCCTGCGCCGGCGCCTCGTACCTCGCTCGGGAATCGCTCGGTGAGGTAGGACGGAAACGCGCCCCACATGCCGTGGGCGCCGAAGCCCACAAGCACTGCGCCGATCAGCAGCAGGGAAGTATCCGCGCTCATCAAATAAAGAGGTGAGACCACCACTCCGAGCGCGGCCGCGCATGTAACGGCGCCCCGACGACCGAGTCGTCTTTGCGACACCCCGCCCCAGAACGCCGAGCCGGCAATGCCGCCCGCATTCAGCGCGATGACAAAGGGAAGCGTGTTCAGCCCGCGCAACTGAAGAAATCTGGCATACCAATAAGTCACTGAGTAGTACGACACCATGAAGCACGCTGCCAGCATCGAGCAATGCATGGTGGTCACAATCAGATCGCGCCTGAAAATGCGCCACAGCGATACGCGAACGGCGCGTCCCGCACTGTCCCGCTCCTGGCGCACCGCCAGCCACACCGGGCTTTCCGTCACCTTCGATCGAATCCAGAGCACGAAAAGAGCGGGAACGGCCCCGATCCAGAACATCGCACGCCACGCCTCCGTCATTTCGCTGCGCAACACCGGATAGAGCGTTTGAAACACCAGGGCCGAGAGGATGTAGCCCCATGCCCATGCGCCTTGAAGGATGCCGGCGGCGGCGCCTCGAAGACGATCGGGCAGGTGCTCCAGCGCTAGTGGCATGCCCGCCGCCCATTCACCTCCCATTCCAATGCCGAAGAGCGCCCGGCAGGCAAAAAGCATCGCATACGACGTGGAAAACCCACTGAGCACGGTGAAGAGGGAGAACCAGATGATGGAGAGCATCAGCGGCAGCTTGCGGCCCCATCGGTCTGCCGCCGTGCCGGCGGCCGCGCCTCCGATAAGGCGAAACATCAACGTAATGGTGCCCAACGCTCCAGCCAGAGCGTTATCGACCGTGAAGCTGCGCTGAATATCGGAAAGCACAAATGTGAGGATCGTGAAGTCGAAGCCGTCCAGCATCCAGCCGAAGAAGGCCGCCAGAAATGCGCGCTTTTGAGCTGTCGTGAGGGACCTGAACTCGCGGATGAACTGAATCACTGTCTGTTAGTAATACACCATCACACCAAATGCTTAGGAAATTTAGACGCGGCGGCTGGCGAGCCGTTTGCTACGGACAATGCGGCTTTACATGCATACCTATCATCACTCGCTCACAACCAAAACATGCGCGTGGCTCATCCTCGCTTTCCTGATGACGGCGCCGCTTGCGGCACAGGTCCTGAGACAGGCTCCGGCTACACCCGCTGCCCCAGTCGCCCAGCCACCTGGCGATGCCGCATCCGTTTTGGGCCAGCTCGACGAACACAGACAGTCGCTCGGTTCCTGGGAAATCGATCTCCACGCGTTCGTCGCCCTGCCCCTGGCGGCCGCATTCGGTGCCGCGCTCGCCCTGCGGCCGCGGCGGCGCGGCACGCCCCAGCGATCGTCGCAGGTCGTCCAGACGCAAATCATCCTGGCGCTCATCGGCGCGCTCGTGATGATCGTCGTCGGTAATAGCCTGGCCCGCGCGTTCGGCGTCGTCGGTGCGGCGGGCCTGGTCCGCTACCGGGCAAAAATTGACGACCCGAAGGACGCCGGCGTCATGCTGACCACGCTGGCTGTCGGGCTCGCGTGCGGCATCGGCGTTTACGGGCTCGCGACCTTTGCGACGATATTTCTCGTGGGTGTGCTGTGGATCATCGAGTCGTTCGAGCCGAGTGCGCGCAAGGAGTTCATCCTCGAGGTGAAGTCGAAAGAAGCGAGCAAGTTGAAGCCCACGGTCGAGTCGCTGCTTCGCCGGCGTCGCGTGCACTACGAGCTGCGGGAGTCGACCCCGGAGGAGTTCTCGTTCCTGGTGGAGTTGCCGATGGACATGAAGACCGATGGTCTCTCGGCCGAAATCATTGCGCTCGACCCGGACCCGGGCACAGGCGTGGAATGGAAGTCGGAAAAAAAGAAGGCGGCCTGAGGAGCGCATGGAGCTGATCATCCAACCCAAGGACGGGCTCGTGCCGCTCGTCTCGGCGATTAAGAAAGCCACCAGGCAGATCGACATCACGATTTTCCGGTTCGACCTCAAGGAGCTCCAGCGGGCGCTCGAGAGCGCCGTCACGCGCGGAGTCAAGGTGCACGCGCTCATCGCGAGCACGTCGGGAGGCGGGCAGAGGCGGCTCCGTAAGCTCGAGCTCGAGTTGCTGAACGCCGGCGTGACGGTGTCGCGCACGGACGACGACCTGCGGCGCTACCACTACAAGATTCTGCTGATCGATCGCGAGACGCTCTACACGCAGGGGTTCAACTACACGCGCCTCGACATCGAGAAGAGCCGCACGATGGCCGTCGCAACCAGGAACAAGGCGGTTGTCGCCGAAGCGGGGAAGCTTTTCGACGCCGACGTCGCGCGGCAGCCCTACACGGCGAATCACGATAGTTTTCTCGTCAGCCCCGAAAACGCGCGTACCGGCCTCGCCCGCTTTATCAAGAGCGCGAAGAAACAGCTCCTGATCTACGACATCAAGTTGAGCGATCGGCAGATGCTCAAGCTGCTGCAGGAGCGCGTGAAAGCCGGCGTAGACGTCCGCATCATCGGGAAGGTCGGAAAGAGGTGCGAAGGCCTCGTCGCAGAGCGGATGCCCGGGATGCGCCTGCACCTCCGTGCGATGCTGCGCGACGGGCAGGAGATGTTTCTCGGCAGCATGAGCCTGCGTGCGATCGAGCTCGACAAACGCCGCGAAGTAGGCATCATCGTCAAAGAGCGCGCCGCCGCCAGGCAATTCCGCGAGGTGTTCGAAGAGGATTGGGCGAAGACCGACAGCGGAAAGAAGTCTGAGAAAGAGAAGAACAAAGAAGAGAAGCAGGAACCGGCCGCCGTCGCCTCTTAGAAAGCGCTGAAGCTCCAGAACACGTGAACGCCTTCGCCCCCTCCGAATCCGACGTCCATCCGGCCCAGGGTTCGCCCTTTCCGCAGGTAGCTGAGGCTGAATCCTGTGTTCGTGTGGAGATCCTTGAACAGCTCTGAAGTCCGTGGCGCGACCTGGCCGGCGTCGACGAACACCGTTGTGTGCACGGAACGGTGCACGGGGATTCGATATTCGGCCTGCATCAGTACCACATCGCGATCGCGGAACCGGAAATTACGAAATCCTCGCAGTGTGGCTACCGTGCCGTCACCGCCGAGCATATCGGGACGGAATGTCTTGAGCCCCCCGCTGCCGCCAAGCGTATACATCAAGTAGTAGGGGACATCGGCGGTGCTGTTGGTCGACGCAAGAAACCCGTGCAGCGTGAGGCGCTGGCCCGATTTGAAGCCGGGAATCCGCTGCTGCACTTCCGTTTCCCAGCGATGAAGGTTGTGCCGGCCCGTGTCATAGTCGCGCGCCGCCTCAAAGGCCACCTGATAGGCGCCTCGGTAGCGCTTCGAGTCTTCGAGAGTGTCTGCCTCGTCGAGCACCGGATGCATGAATTCGATAAAGCCGCGATATCTGCCGAATGTCGGCTCCGTGGCGAACCCGGGCACCGACGCTTCCCCGAAAACGACCTCGATCGGACGCGACCGGCCAAAACTGCGGCCAAGATCGGGCATGTACGCTGCGATACTGCCCCCGAGACGCACGGCTGGAACCGGGCGTACCCATCCGCGCGTGCCGATAATCGTCTCACGTAGCCGGAATGCGGCTCTATTGCCGACCACCGTGTCCGGACCGATTCCGAAGTAGTCGAGCCGGCTCATGTGACGCGATGCGGCGAACGCCGCGACTTGCGAACGCCTCGACAGAGAGCGCCGGCCGACTTCGCCCTCGAGCGACCAGGAGCGCCGCCACGTAGCCATGGCCTTTGCATTCCGATACCAGGTTCCGTCCTCGGGCGAGTTGTATCCGATTCCGGCGCCGATTCCACTGTTCGTTGCGACGCCGCCGATCACCGGGTGAAGCGGCTTCGAGAAGGATTCGATGATCGCCTTGCCCCACGATGGGATCGGCAGTTTTTCGATTTCTTTTGCGGAAGGCGTTTGTGCATCTTGCGTTGTTTGCGCCTTGGCAGACAACGGGACTGCGAGCAGGCAGAACAGTAATGCCGCGAACCTCATAGGGAGCATTTCTGCATTTAGCGTGCCTTACTTTAGCGTGGTTGTCCTTGTCCGCGGACAAATTGGCTGGGAATTTGGTGGTACGGCGCTTGCCTATACTACTGCGCAAGCGGTCAAAGACAAAGGAGAGCGACGTGAAATACAACAAGAAGGACAAAAAGAAACAGCCCGGCGACGTCCTTGGGATTAGCAATCCAGGCGGGCCGAAGCTGCCGCATCCCCCGTCCGATGGCAGCACGCCTCGGGGCATCGATGTTCGCGGCGAAAGAAAACGCCACTGGGGCAACGAGGATATTCCGCAGAGTGACGGCGCATCCGGCGTCGACATGGGAGCGGGCGGTGACGGTCCTCAGATTGAGTCCGAGCACCCGCGTCCCAAGGTCGAAGACGAGCTTTAGGCGACGTCCCCCAGCAGCGCGAGGAACTCTTCGCGCTCGAGACTGCCTTGCGCGAGCAGAGCCTCCGCCATGCCGTCGAGCACGGCACGGCGGCGGCTCAGCGTCTCGGCGGCGCTGTCGAAAGCGCGGGTCAGCAATGCCTGCACTTCCGCCTCGATCCGTTCGGTCGCGTCTTCACTCCACTCGCTCGATCCCGAATCACCGGCGCGCCTGCCTCGTCCTTCGGCCTGATATGCGACGGGGCCCATGGCCGGCGACATGCCGAATTCGCAGATCATCCTGCGCGCCAGTCCGGTTGCGCGCTCGAGATCGTTTGCCGCACCTGTAGAGAATTTGCCGAACGCGATATGCTCTGCCGCTCGTCCCCCAAGCAGGACGGCCAGGCGATCCATCAGCTCGTCTTCCTGAAGGAGATTGCGATCTTCGGGCGTCTGCTGCACGTACCCGAGAGCGGCCAGACCGCGCGGAACGATCGACACTTTGTGTACCGGCTCTGCGCTTCCTGAAAGTTCGGCGACGATGGCGTGGCCCGCCTCGTGGAAGGCGACGATGCGGCGCTCTTTTACATTGGTGAGACGATTTTTTCGCTCGAGGCCGACGACGACACGATCGATGGCCGCGTGCAATTCGGGCATACCGACTTCGCTTTTTTCGCCGCGCGCCGCAAGCAAGGCGGCTTCGTTGAGGACATTTTCGAGATCGGCGCCAACCATGCCTGGTGTCCGCCGTGCGACGTGTTCGAGGTCGACGTTACCGGCGAGCTTCACCTTGCGCGCGTGCACCTGCAGAATGGCATGGCGCCCGGTGCCGTCAGGACGATCGACCAGCACCTGTCGATCGAAGCGTCCCGGGCGCAGCAGCGCGTTGTCGAGAATCTCCGGCCGGTTGGTCGCCGCGAGCACGATGATGCCGTCGCGGGAATCGAACCCGTCCATTTCGACGAGCAGCTGATTGAGTGTTTGCTCGCGCTCGTCCGTTCCGCCGCCGCCGTGCGATCCCGAGCGGCTCTTGCCGATGGCATCGAGCTCGTCGATGAAGACAATCGCAGGCGCCTTCGACTTGGCCTGCTCGAACAGCTTCCGCACGCGGGACGCGCCGACACCGACGAAAACTTCGATGAACTCCGACCCGCTCGCCGAGAAAAATGGTACTCCCGCTTCGCCGGCGACCGCACGCGCCAGAAGCGTCTTTCCAGTGCCCGGAGGTCCCACGAGCAACGCTCCCTTCGGAACCCGCGCCCCGAGCGAGACAAACTTCGACGGACTCCGCAGAAACTTAACGATCTCTTCGAGCTCTTCCTTTGCCTCGTCGACGCCTGCAACAGAGTCGAAACCCGTATGCGGCCGGCCCTTTTTGTCGCGCGCGCGAATGCGGCCCCGCGTCAGCGCAGTCATTGACTTTACCGGGTTCATCCGCTTGTATGACATGAAGAGGATTGCCACGAAGGTGAGACCCGCGATGATCCCCAGGATGAGGGCGATGTGCGACTCGTCTGACTTGATGCCCTCATAAGTAATGTTCCGGGACTCGAGCAACGGCACGAGCGCATCGTTCGGGACGGGCGTGGCCAGCCACATCCTGGGAGCTCCCGCTTGCCGCGCACTTTCAGTAGGCAGCGCACGCACCTCGGTCGCCGACATGCGAACCTCGCGCACGTCGCCCTTCGTGATGTGTTGCTTCAGCGTGCTGTAGGGAATTTCAACGGTGTCTTGCAAGCTGCACGAGACTGCGCTGAGTGCGAACGCGAACACAAGAGAAACCCAAAGCGAAGTCCGGTGCATGAAAAAGATACCCTCGGGGCGCGGGGAAACCAAACCCGGTTAGTAGTTTAGCAAGGGGAGGGCTCTGGAGCAGCATCAAAAGACTACTGAACAGCGTTCAACGCCTTCGCAATTGCGGCCCGCACCTCCGTCGACTCGGGCGTGACGCCACTCGGAAAGAACGCGACGACCATGCCGTCTTTGCCGATCACGTATTTGCTGAAATTCCACGCCGGCAGGTTCCCGCTTGTGCCGAGGAATGCGTAGATCGGCGATTGGCTGGGGCCAGGGCGCGTCGAGAGCTTCGCGAACATCGGAAAGGTCACCCCATAGTTCTTTCGGCAGAACTCGGCGATTTGTTGCGCCGTGCCGGGCTCCTGGCCGCCGAAGTCGTTGCTCGGAAATCCGAGCACGGAGAATCCCTTCGGTGAGAGCTCCTTGTGCAGCGCTTCCAGTCCTTCATACTGCGGCGTGTATCCGCACTCGCTCGCGGTGTTCACGACAAGCGTCACTTTGCCGCGATAGGCGGCGAGATCCGCAGGTTGGCCCTGCAGCGTTTCGGTCTTGAGACTGTAAAGCGATGTGGTTTGCTGGGCCATGACGGCTGTGCTCGTGATGACGGCTGCCGAGAGCGCACGTAATGCGAACGTTCGGTTGATTAGCATCAGCCCCCCAATATTGGTTTGAATGCCGGCGGTTTGCGCGCCCTTGTTCTCTGCTCGATCGCGTACGCCAGCGCGATGATATCGCGTTCGCTGTACGCGCGGCCCATGATTGTCAGTCCAATGGGCAGACCGTAAGACTCGCCGATGGGAACGGTGAGACTGGGCGTTCCGGCGATCGCAGCCATGCTGAAGCCGGCGCCCATGAAACGATCGCCGAGCACGTAATCGGTGACCCACGCCGGCGACAGGCTCGGCGCAATTACGGCATCGAGCTTGTGGCGCTCGAGCGCGGCGAGCAGCCCCTCACGGCCCGCCAGACGCATCGCGACCTCGCGCGCCTTTAAGTACGCGGGCTCGCTCAACGGCCCCTTCGCCTGCGCGCGTTCGAACAGCTCCTGCGCGAAGTAGGGCATTACTTTGTCAGCATGGGCTTTGTTGAACGCGATAACCGCTTCGAGCGACGAATGGCGCGCGCCGCTCGCCTTCAGATATTGATTGATTCCGTCCTTGAATTCATAGAGCAGAACGTCGAGCTCCGGTCCGTTCCATTCGTCGTATTCGGCGATCTTGACGTCAACAAGATCTGCGCCTCGAGACTTGATGACCTCGAGCGCCTTGTCGAATGCACTATCGACGCCGGGGTGATAGCCGGTTGCCTGTCGCAGCACGCCGAGACGTTTGCTTTTGAGCGCATCCGCGTCGAGCGGTTGGTAGTCGCGAGGAATTTTGCCTGCTGCGCTTACGCCGGCCGCGTCCTCTTCGTCCGCCGCGGCGAGTGCCGCCAGCAACATCGCCGCGTCGGCAACGGAACGGGCCATCGGTCCGGCCGTGTCCTGCGTTACGGAAATCGGAATGATGCCACGCCGGCTTACGAGACCAACCGTCGGCTTCAGGCCAACCAGACCGCTGACCGCGGAGGGGCACAGGATGCTGCCGTCGGTCTCGGTGCCGACGCCGATCGCCGCCAGGCTTGCCGCTATCGCGGTGCCGGTGCCCGAGCTCGAGCCGCATGGGTTGCGATCGAGGACATACGGGTTCTTCGTCTGGCCACCTCGCGAGCTCCAACCCGATGTCGATCGCGTCGAGCGGAAATTCGCCCACTCGCTGAGATTCGTCTTGCCGAGAATCACCGCGCCGGCGTCGCGCAGGCGCTTTACGATGAACGCGTCCTGTTTCGGACGGTGATCGGCCAGCGCCAGCGAGCCGGCGGAGTTCACCATGCCGGCGACGTCGATGTTGTCTTTGATCAGGATGGGGATGCCATGCAGGGGACCACGAACCTTGCCGGATTGGCGTTCGACATCAAGGGCTTCCGCATCCGCGATTGCCGTCGCGCTCATCTCGATGACGGCGTTGAGCATCGGCCCCGCATCGTCCACCTCTCGAATGCGGTCGAGGTACGCCTGCGTGAGCGCGCGCGAGGTGAGAGTGCCCGCCGCCATGCGATCGCGTGCTTCGACGGCGCTGAGCTCGACGACGTCGATCGCCGGCACGTCAGCGCGTAATCCTGCTGGCGGCGGCGGCGCAGCGCTCGAGCAGGCCGCGAGAAGCCCCGTGAGCATGCATGCGGCGGATGTTCGTATTCTCCTCAGATCTGCGTTAAACATCAGGGCAATAATGCACGATAAGCCGTGAAGCAAAAAGCCGGCAAATGCCCGCCGGTGCGCTATTCTGCTGTCCACAAGGAGGATGGAAATGCTGCGACCGTCCGTTAGGGCTCATGGCGCGTCCGGTAGGGCTCAACTTCAGTTGAGCACGACTTTGGCGTTCGTCTGCGCATTCGTGATGGCGTATGCCTCGCTCGGCGGGCAGGCCCCTGCTTTGAGCCAGGACCAGCAGCGGGCCTTGCAGATTCTCGACGCTTTTGCGAAACCACTCCCTTCGCCGGACACCGCGAGGGATCTCAAGTGGCTCGGCGAGTCTGTGCGAAGTCGACCGAATGTCGGTCTGCCGGCGACCGTGATGGCTGGACTCGAGGCCAACCTTGCCGCAATGAATCGACTGAATGAGCTGCCAGAGGCACAGAGGAAAGCGGTCGTCGATGCTGTCGCCGCCGACCTTCGCCTGAAAGCCGAGTTCTGCCGGAACCACCCCGAGGGAATGGCTGGCCAGGTGGCGTTGAACGTCCGAACGTGGCTTGCCGGTGAGCCACGCGCAGAAGCGAAGCAGTGGCAAGTGATGTATATCAACGCGCCGCTCGCCGGATTTGCCGGCCGAAAGCCGGTAGCGTTTCCGCAGTTCAGCTCACCGACGAAGATGCTTCTTCCTCCCGGGGCGTACGTCGTGTGGGCCCAGGATCCGAAAGACGCATCACGGCGGGGGCCAGAAGTCTTGTTGAGACTTGGTGTGGCCAAGGCCGACATGCTTGACGCCGATCTGCTCGTCGCCTCAGGTTTATAGGCCTTGCCGACAGAGAGCATCGGCAAGAGATGGAAAGCGATCAGCGCTGTCGGCGCGATCGTCGCATCGACGGCGACCGCAATTTACCGTCCACCGCCGGTAGGAGATCCGCAATCCTTCATCGCGCTCGGCACGCTTCTCTCGTCGGTGACGAGCGGACTGCTGTATGTGACGATGATGTGCTTCTCGGCGAAACGTCACGTGCTTGCGTGGACTGCGGCGGCAATCGCCGGGACTGCGGGCGCTGTCTGGTGCCACAGCTACTACGGCACGCTGACCGACACGCGTGTCGCCGTCTATCAAGATCAGCAGTTCGTGATCGGGGACGAGTACACCGCGGAGGGCGCTGCGTGGGCCGCCGCACATGGACACGATTCGAACGCCCTTCTGTTCGATTTCAGCGGCGTTGCGACCAATGCCTGGACGCGCGAGAGCATCGAGCGAGTGAAAGGACGAATGCGGCTGTCGTACTACGCTGTCTTCCCGTTGGTCGCGATTGCGATCCTCTCGACAGTTCAGGCGGTCGACGTGGGAAAACGATCGGGAAGACGGAAGAGCAGGGTGGGAGTCAGTGCGCGTTCCCACTAGCTCAGTCCGTTCCCCACGGGTTATCGATCACAAAACGCCAGGAGCCATCTGCCTGACGCCGCAGAACATCCGCGTTGTGACCCGTCAGTGTCACGGGTTTGCCGTCTGGCCCTGTTCCGGTGAATGACCAGACGCCGGCGACGAGAGCCAGGCCACCGGCTTCGAGGACGCGTGTCACTTTGAGATCGAGCGTGCCCTTCATCGCAATGAAGGCGGCGAGTGATTGACGAACACCCGCCAGGCCGTGAGCGAGGCTTCCAGGCTGAGACGCAAAGGCGGCGTCAGGCTCATACAGAGTCATCAGCGCGTCGAGGTTTCCGGTATTGATTCCGTCAACGATCGATTTCAGGACTTGCTCAGCCGTTTCTCTGGACATGAGTGCGACTGTATCCCCCTTTGGGCGGGTTTCCAATGGCTAATGCAGCAAACCGCCGCGGGCTGATAACATCCGCGCCACCATGGTGATGCAATACACGACCGCTCTCGACCTGCTCCCGCTGTGGGGCTTGTTCCTCACTGTCGTTGTGCTCGTCCTGGCAGCGATCGAGGGCGGCTATCGGCTGGGGAGCTACCGGCACCGCCAATCCGGTCGAGAGAAGGAAGCGCCTGTCGGTGCGATGGTTGGCGCCACGCTGGGGCTGCTCGCGTTCATGTTGGCGTTCACGTTCGGGATGGCGGCGTCGCGGTTCGATACCCGGAAACAACTGGTGCTCGATGAGGCCAACGCGATCGGGACGACGTACCTGCGCACGCGGATGCTCCCGGAAAGGGGCGACGAGATTCGCGCTCTTCTTCGATCCTACGTGGATGTTCGCCTTGAAGGGGTCCGGTCCGGCCGGGTGGCAGAGCAGATTCTGAAGTCAGAAGATATACAGGGCCAGTTGTGGTCGGCAGCGACAGCGGTTGGGCTGCAGCACTCCGATTCGATTGTCGTGGGCCTTTTCGTCCAGTCGCTCAATGAGGTGATTGACCTCCACGCGAAACGCGTGACGGCCGGGCTGAGGAACCGCATCCCGGGCGCCATCTGGGTGGTCCTGCTGACGATCGCCGTGTTGTCGCTCGGCGCCATGGGCTATCACGCGGGGCTGGTGGGCACGACCCGGTCGCTCGCCATCATTGTCGTGGCCGTCACCTTTTCAGCGGTCATCGCGTTGGTCGCGGATCTGGATCGCCCGCAAGAAGGAAGCCTGATCGTGAGCCAGCAGGCCCTCATCGATCTGCGGCAGTCGATGGATTCGCCCGAGAAGTGAGGTGAACATCCGCCTTCGCGGCCGGGCCTAATCCTGGACGAGTCTGGAGAGGATCTCGGCGGGGATGCGAGTGCGCAGCTGCGGATACCTTTCCAGCAGGCGCGCAATATCGGCGAGATCTTTCTGGCGCTTACTCGACCGGCGTGTTGCATCCATTGCTGCCCACACTTTTCCCTGCAGGATATCCTCGACGCTTGCAACGGGCATGGTTACGCCGAGCACGTCACGGGGTTCGGCTCCGGCCAGGAATGGGTGATAGCGCGGATCCGTTTTTACCTGAATACGCAGATCCGACCCTGCTTGCGAGATATTCAGGCTGCGTGGAAATCGCTCCACGTGAAACGATTCGCGCAGATGCGATTCGAGGAGCTCGAGCTGATCGGTGGCGACAACCAGATGAAGGTCGAGGCTGACCAGCGGTTCGACATAAGCATTGACGCCCTGCCCCCCGACCACGCAGTAGCGAACGCCGAGCTCTCGAAGCACTTCGATGACCTGTTCGAGCAGGTCTACTCGGTCCATTGTGATGGCCTTCCAGAAGGCTGACGCGCGCATATAAGAGCCTCGATTATAGCTTTGTGTACCGTAGCAGCCGGTGGAGGTCCGCCTTCGCTAAAGCGACGGCGGACACCTTCGCGGACGGGTGAGCTGGATGTTCGGCTTGCCTGGACGAAGCTCGCTCGCGTGTCTCGCGAGCGAAGCCTGGTGCGGAAGCGGGGATTAGCTGGATACCTTTACTGCGGTTGCAATTGGTGATGCAGTTACCACTCAACCGTTCCTCGCCGCCGGGCAAATGCGGACGAAAGGCTCTTACAGTTGCCCCAAGTGCATGCTAGCGGTGGACTGTGTATCATCTGTCATCACCGCCTGACGCCAATTCATGACAACACGATTGTCCCGGTTCGTTACCGACAGCCGGACGGCCGGCGTCGTCACGACGCTGCTCGTCCTGAATTTGCTAGTCGCGCTCATCCGCGGGGGTGCCGCAACCACCCTGCTTGGCGCCCGGGTGCCGACAGCCTCACTCCGCGTGTCCGTTGCCCTGTTGTTGATGTGGGTCGGCGGACGCATCGTGCTTCGATATCGCGACCGGCTTCGGCCTGCGATCGTGGCAGAGGCTGGCAGACGACATCTGCCGGAGGTTTGTGTTGCCCTGTTGTTTGTCACCGGTCTCACGCTTCGGCTGTGGGGCAACGGCTACGGCGGGCCGCTCGTCGTGCACCCGGATGAACATCAGGCCGCCGGCGTGGCGGTCATCTTGTTGAAGTCGGGCTGGATCAAGCCGCCTGTCCCCTACATCTACCCTACCGTCTACCCGTACGTGCTGTTGCCGGCCTTCGGGCTGAAGTATGCGAGAGGAAAAGCGGCAGGTATCTGGACATCGCTCGACGGTGTGGACAGGCAGCAGTTCGAGTTTTACAAGCTGGCGCGCGCGCACAGCGCCGTCTTCGGTGCGCTCGCGATTCCGCTGATCTACATCCTCGCCACAAAGCTGTGGGCCGGTTCGCGCGGACGTTGGGTGGGCGTGATGGCGGCGAGCTTTGTCACGTTCTCGTTCAACCACGTCCGGGAAAGCCACAACGGCGTCACCGACGCAGCGCTCACGTTTTTCATCATCCTGGCCTTTATCGCGATCGCCGTCGCATTCCGGCGCGGGACGCCGCGCTCGTACGCGATCGCCGGTTTCGCCTGCGGTATCGCGTGCGCCACCAAGTACAGTGCACTACCGATCGTCGCCGCCCTGGTTGTGGCGCACTTCCTGGACGGGAGCAGCGCATGGAACCGCTGGTACAGGCTGCCCGTTGGACTGCTGGCCGTGGTGGTGGGCTTCTTCACGGGATTTCCCTATGCAATCCTGAACTGGCCGCCCTTCCTCGAACACCTCGGACGAATGGGCGCCTACGCGGGGACGCGCGAATTCGATCCAGTGGCCCGATTCAACCACATCGCGGGTTACTCGGCGGAGAGCGGGTTCGGGTGGCTGTTCACTATCGTTCTCGGGATGGCCCTGCTCTATTACATTCATCGCCGCCGATCGGAGGAGCTCCTCGCGGCGACCATCATCGTCGCCTCGGTGGTGATGCTCGCGAACACCGCACATCCCTTCTATGCGCGCTATCTGCTTCCCATCCTGCCCGCCGCCGCGCTCATCGTCGGAAGCTTTCTGATTGAGGCCGGTGGCTGGCTCTCGCGGACACGGCTGAGCGCGCGGGCCGTTCACGCATGCCTTGCAGGAGCCGTGGTGCTGCTCGTCTGGCCGCAGGCGTACGAGTCGGCTCGGTTCGTGAGGTACGTGTCGCTGCCGGACACGCGAGCGCAGGCCTACCAGTTCATCCTTCAACGTTTCGAGCCTGGCGCGACGATCGCGACCGAGGAGCAATACCTCCGGCTTCCCCGAGGATATCGGCTCATCAGGTGGTCACCGCTGCACGAGCATGGCGCCGATGAATTCGCGAAGCGGCATGTGGACGCTCTGGTCTTCTCCGATGAGAAGGAACCCGGACACGCGGATGGCGAGTCTCTTCGCGCTCGCAGCGATCTGAAGAACCAGTTCCCGCTTCTCGCGGAGTTCCCGGCAAAAGACGGTGTCACCGCGGGCCCGACCGTCTCCATCCGCCTCGGCCGCCGCGAGTGATGCTGGGACGAGGTCCCCGCCTTCGGACGGCAATCAGTGCGGCCGTTGCAGTCCTGTACCTGTGGTGGTTCCTGCAAGGTGTCAGCATCACCGCTGCGCTCGGCGAGATCCGTGAAGCGCGCGTCTCTTATCTGGCTGCCGCGTTCGTTAGTGCTGACAAGGGACGGAATAGTGCCGTTTCGTTCGAATTTAGGCGAAGTTCACTGTCATGCGCACACGAAATCACCCAGAGCTGCTCCGTGCCAGGAAGTTCGATAGCTTTTGGTTAGCTGGTTAGTTCTGCTTTCGGTCGAACCGGAGCATTGCGGGCGATGTCAGGTTTTGCGCGGTCATAAACGAAGACGTGATGTACAGCAGCTCGGTCGCCTGGGCGTACGTCAATCGATTTCACCCACTTCGCTCCGTGAAGTTAGTTGGCTGGTAAAACCACTCGTAGTCGATCGTTCCTGTGGCGGGAAGTCTGTAGTCCTCACCCATCTTGAGGACAAAACCTGGCTCTCCCAATGACCAGCCGTTTGGTGAATTTGGGCAGCGTCGGGAGAGGGTGCCCCCCCGTTGGCGCTCCACCTCGACCTGCGACAAAAGACAATTGGATCCCAGCCGGCGCTCGACGAACAGGCGTCGTCAGCCGCCCATCGCGTCGAACGATTGGAGTTCCGCCCGAGCAGCGGCCGACGCATTCCGGCTGGCGAGAGAACGATCAGCGAAATGCACCGCAAGGACGACGAGCGCGATCGTGGCGGTGTACACGGCAACGCTCAACGGACCGAACGTAGAGCCAGACCAGCCGACCAACCGACGCGCGTTGGTCATCAGCAGCAGAACCGCAACCGCAATGCCCATCGGCCCTGGCGGGAACGTACCGAATGACCCAAGCCGCGATTGGCGCGGCCACTACACCGCCCGCGAGCATCGACAACAACACGCGGCCGTCCACTCCCGCGGGCGGCGTTGACGCGAATCCAGAGCAGTCGACGACGAAGGAGCTCGTAGCTGCATGAGGTATTTGAGGTCCCGCAGGTAGCGTTCAACTTGTCGGAGTGGCGTCTTCTCGTGGAATTCCACCCCAGCTTGCCCTGCTTGCATTTGAAAAGCGGAAGCGACGGGTGGATACTATCGACCACCACAGGATGGTCCGTCTGGAACAGCTGGGAGTCGATTCCTCGCTCCTTCGCGTCTTTGTCTCTTCCACGTCGGAGGACCTTCACGTCCACCGCGCGGTAGCCCGGCAGGTGATCGGGAACATGCGCTGGCACGCCGTGATGATGGAGGACTTCGGTGCGAGCGCCACTGCCACCGTGGGTGCCTGCCGGGACGAGCTCGCGAAGTGCCAGCTCATGCTGCTAGTCGTGGCGTACCGCCAGGGGTGGGTGCCCACTATCGAGCAAGGCGGAGACGGAGCCAGCTCGATTACCGCGCTGGAATTGGCGTTCGCCCGCGAGCGTCGTATTCCGGTCCTCGTGATGCTGGCCAACGATACATGGCCGGGCAGGCTTTGGGAGGACGAGGCTCCGGCGCGCGCATGGATTAAAGCCTTTCGGGCGAACCTCAACCTGCCGGCCGAATTCTTCGACTACGAGGACCCGACGGGCGGCGAAGAAAAACGCCTGCCGGCCTTCCGGGAGCGGACGCGTAAGGTTCTGCTGTCCCACCAGGAGCATCTGCTCGCAGAAAGGATGGCGGCCGCAGAGACCCCAGCGCCGGGGCTCGACTACTTCTCCAGCGCGCGCGACGGCGTCCTTGACGGAAGTTGCATCCCTATCGTCGGGCTCGGCGTGTTCGGGGACGGACCGCTTGGCATCCCGTTCCTGGCCAGTGCCCTTGCGGAACAGGGCACGGAAGATCGTGGTTGCCTCGCGACCGTGGCGGAATATCGCGAACGCCTGTTCGGTTCGCGAGCACGGTTCCTCGCGCGCTTGCACAAGATCGTCGAAGAGCAGTCCCACCAGGCCGTATTGCCGCCCGCCATGCAGATACTCCTCGCATCGGATCCTCGGCCCGAGTTGATCGTGGCGACGTCACACGACCAGATGATCGAAGATGCGCTCGCGGCTGCCGGTAGACGGTTTGTGGTCGTGGCCCACGTGCTCCGTTCCGCCGACGGCGAGTACGACGGCAAGGTGCTTCTCCTGCGCCGGGACGCCGCGCCCGTGTTCACCCCTGCGGACAAGGTCGAAACGGACCGCGACGAGCTTGTGATTTACCGGCCTCTCGGTTCACCGCTGCTGCACGACCGCCTCGATCCAGGGTGCGAGATCGACACGGTGGTGATTACGGAAACCGACCACCTCACGTTCCTGAGCAGATTGGAAAATCCGCAAACGCGCGTGCCCGCGCGATTTGGCCGCTTGCTGCAGCGACGGCCCCTGCTGTTCCTCGGGTACGGCCTCGACGTCTGGCACTATCGCCTGATCATGCACGTGTTCCAGTCCGCCGGAGGGCGCGCCGCCGGGGCGCACGCCCTGGCCGTGCGCCAACCGGCGTCGCCGATGGAGACGCTGGCCTGGCAGCGGCTCGGCGCCGACCTCGTCCCACTCGACCCCAACGCATTCGCCCGGCGCGTGATGGCGCCGGCTGCGGCAGTGTGATCTGAGATGGCCGACTTGGAAGACGCCACGCCCGCGACCGGCACGAGGGCCGTGCCGTATGTCGGGATGCGCCCCTTCGACTGCGAGGAGCGCGAGTGGTTTCACGGCCGCGACTCGGATGCGCAGTTCCTGGTAGACAAAATCCTGTCGGCGCGCCTCACCCTTCTCTACGCGCCGTCCGGGGTCGGCAAGTCCTCGCTGCTGCGAGCCCGAGTGATCCCGTCACTGGAAGACGAAGACTGTCGGGTCCTCTACTTCGATGCCTGGGCGGGCGTCGAGCCCGAGTCTGCGCTCAAGCAGAAACTCGCTGCCATGGCCATCTCGGCGGGCATCGCGGATCCGCTGGTGGGCGCACCGACGCTCACCGAGCTTGCGAGATTGATCGCCAGTGACGGAAAGACGCTGGTGCTGCTCCTCGATCAGTTTGAGGAGTTCCTGATCAATCATCCCCAGGAGCTGGATCCCCTGCGAATTGAGCTTGCCGCGCTGGTCCGCGCGCCGTCGGTGGATGCCAGAGTGCTGATTTCGCTGCGGGAGGAATTCCTGGCTGCGATCGAGCCCTTCCGCCCGGAGATCCTGACCCTCTTCCAGTCCACCTATCGGCTCGAAAGCCTCTCCGCCGACAAGGTTCGTGACGCTGTGGTCAAGCCCGCTGCACGGTTCGGCGGCGACGTCGAGCCGGAGTTGGTGGACCGGCTCATTACCGACCTCAGCGAAGGCGCGACGGACGGCACAACGGATAACCCGCCATCGGCGGACGTCGCGCCGGCTCGCGGCTGGCGAATGTGGACGGCCAACGTTCTGGATCGCCTTCGAGGCCGCCAGGCCACGTCCGTCGCACGAAGAACGTCTGCCAACCGGGATCCGATTCGACGGGTGAGCGGAGGGGTGATCGACCTGCCGATGTTGCAGCTGGTGTGCGAATCGCTGTGGGCCGCTGCGCCAGTCATCGACGGGCGGAAGTCGCTCACGCTCGATTTCTACCAGACGCGGCTGGGGGGCAAGCGGAGGATTCTGGACGATCACATCCGTTCCCGCATGCCACGAAGCTGGCGCGATCGCTTCTTCACGGCCACGCTGATGCGATACCTCGCACCGCCCAGCGGGCTGAAGATTTCCTACTCGCCAGCTGACCTGGCCGCCTATAGCGGTCTGGACAGCGCTCGCGTGGAGGCCGAGCTCGGCCGGCTGAGCGGGCCGAAGGCTCGCATTCTGCGGCAGCGCGAGTTCAAAGACAGCGTTCGCTACGAGCTCCAGCACGACGCGCTCATCCGGCACATCACGCCGTGGCGTGACGAGGTGCTCGCCGATGCCGAGATAAGGCGCCGCATGCATTTGTCAGCCGTCGCTGTGGCGCTGATCGTGGCCCTCGTCGTCGCCGAAAGGATGTACCACCGGCGTGAAGTGAGGCAGAACACCAGCAACCAGCTGAACGAGTTGTCGAAGATGAACGAAACCGAGAGGGAACAGCGCGCGGGGACCACGTTCGAGAGCGTTGCGAGGTACCTGCTCTTTCAGGAGAGTGGATCTGGCCGCTTCGATGATCTGGAGACGCTTCTCGTCGCGAATGAAGGTCTCTTACCGGACTGGTACACGAATGGCGCGACGGGCCTCGACGTGCTTCCTCCTTTGGGTTCCGGCGAGTCGGCCCTGACGTTCCGATACAGCACCGATCGAAACCTCGACGTCCAGTCGTTCAACCGCGCATGGAGCGAAGTGGCACAGGAGATCAACGGCGCCTGGGGAATTCCGGTGCCCAAGCGCATGCAGCTGCGATCCGATAGCGACATTCCTCGCAGGGCGATCCATGTGGAATCCGGCGGGAAGACGCTGCTGTCGTTCGATGCCGACCCGCACGACGACAAGGCCATCGTCTTCATAAAGGACGCCCAGGAAGCCGCTCTCCAGTTCCACGGACATTTCGAGAACGACAAGGGTTGGCAGAAGCTTCCCGAGCTCCGCAACGCCGCGCCCGGCAGCGAGGGCGATGGCGTTGGCGACCGCGAGAAGGATGGCACGTGGTGGGCTGTCCCGCGCTGGTCCTTTCCCGTCTGGCGCGCAGCCGGGCTCCGGGTGTGGCCCGGAAGCGCGTATCCAGCGCTCGCCATAAGGGCCAGACTGCATAACGACCCCACGATGCTGCTCACACCGGCAGCAACGGAATTCCTCGTGCAGCGAGTCGCACAAGAGTATCCATGCACCGCCGCCGAGGTCGCCGAGCTATGGAAACGCCGCGACGGCGGGTTGACCCAGGGCTTGATCGCCTGGATGCGCGGATCCGATGGCAAGCCGCGTCCACTGCTGCACCCGCACCTCGTGTTTGACACTCTCGCGAACCCTCGCGTCGAGGGTGGAGCGGAAAAGACGCTCAATTCGTCCAGCAGCTACCTTGCGGCAGCGAGCGAGGAGGACGCCACTCGCTGGCCTGGCGGTCCCAGTAGTTTCTGCGAGATGCCACCGGAGCTTGGCGCGGGCTCGCAGGCATTCAACGCCACGTTCCGGGAAATCGAGGGATGGCTGCCCCAGATGGCACCGAAGGTCCGCATCGCATTGGGTGCGGACCTCGGTACGCGCCTGGACGAACGAGCCACAACCCGTCGTCAGAACGGTCACCGCTGCGAGCGATCGCCAGACCGACGCGACAACCGCGCAGACCAATTCTCCGCCACGGACGACCGCGTGGGCGACGTCTTCCCGGCAGCAGCAGACAGCTGTGGCACAGACGGTCGCCACCAACATTCGCGTCGGCATTTCGCGCGAGTTGACCGAGGCTGTCGAGCGCTTTCGCGAAGACGTCTACAAGCGCAGCGGCGTGCTGCTGCCAGAGGTGATATTCCAAAATGCCTCCGCCGAGTTGTCGGGAGACCAGGGACGGCATTTCCGTGTGCTGATGTTCGACAATCCGGACGACCATGGGATGCCGGTGGATGCGCGCAGCGCGGATCGCTCCGGGATCGGGGTCCTGATCGCCACCCTCGAAGCCGCCGTGTGGCCTTCTCTGCCCGCCCTTGTTGACGCCGAATCTGTTCGAGGCACCATAGGCAACCTGCGGACCGAGACCATCTCGAAGGACTTGGTCCTGTCAGCCACCGACCTGAAGCGGCTGATGCGTCGCGTGGTCGACATGCGACGCTCCGAAACAGCGAATGCGCAGGCGGCTGAGCGTACGGTCAGCGAAGGCGATTGGCTCATTTCATCTCTGGCGTTCTGGAGGGCGTATTACGAGCACACGGGGGCTCCCAAAGACCTTAGTGTCCTTCCCGATCTCGCCCAGCGAATGCGCAGGCTTCAGGCACGAAGGCAGGAGCGGAGTCGGGCACCCACATCCGGCGCGGCGTCAGACTTGATCCAGCGGGGAATCGCCGCCCTGGAATCCAACCGGGTTGCCGAGGCTACGAGGCTCTTCGATCAGGCGCTGAATACTGCGCCGCGAGCGTCGGTCGAGGACACGTTCCTGGATCGTTACGCGGCGCGGTGGCGCGCGCGCAGGTACGCCCGGGCCGCCGCGGCCTGTCCCGTTCCTCTCGAAGGCACACTCAACCTGAGCTTTCGAACCGATGTGGCCGCACTGCTGGAGGAGCCGGAATCTCAGCGCGATCGAAGAACTTCTCGTAACCTTGCCCTCTGTCTGCTCACGTCGGTGCCCGCCACGTTGCCACTGGCTAAGGCCGCGCTCCGTTTGAAGATTGCCGCAGACTATGGCGATCCTGAAAGCTGGCTTCCTGCGCAGGCGCAATGGCTCGGCCTTCAGCTGCTTGAGCAATACGACCCGCTCGCGGATCCACCTGCGACATTGGAACGAGGCACCCAATTTCTGAATGCCGCGCTTCGGCGGTTGCCAAGTGAAAGGGTCAATACCTTCATTCAGGTTCGGGACCTCTGCGCGAAGCCTGGCATGAGGAATTGGTGCTGGTCACTTCTGGCCGAGATCGCAGAGACCTATCCAGATCCGTGGATATCGTTGAACCTCGCCCTGGGCCTGTCGTACCGGGAACCAGACGTGCGGCGATCCGTAACCTGGGTGGACCGCGCCGAGAAGCTCTTTGCGCGTTCCAGGGTCGCGGATGAGGCTCGATCGCGCTTCAATTTCTGGGCGAGCTGCGTCAAAGCCAACGCGGTGTTGTACAGCTCCAGCCCGGATCCCGCGACGCACACGAAGGTGCAGGATTCCATCCTCGCGCTCATCGAATCCGCTGAGGTCAAGGGAGACGGTGGCATGAACGCGACTGCGCACGTGATAGCCATCAACCTGATGCTCGTTGGCCCAGCAACTGAGCGTCAAAAGGTTGCGGCTCTGATTAACGGCGGACTCGCGATTCCGGGTCACGAGGCGGCTTTTTTGTCGCGCCGGTTGTTCAGTGGACTGCGATTCGGGGATACCGCCGGCGTGAAATCGGCCGTCGACAGTGCGGCGGAAAAGGCGTTTGCCAGTGCAGTAGCCGAAGCGGACCGCAGTTCACTGCTGTTCGTGGCGGCGGTCGGCGGCCTGATGATCGGGCACGAGCGCGCCGAGTGGGCGGCCCGCCAATTCATTCGGACGGACGATCCGTATGCGCTGTTGCTCTTGATGCTTCTGCGTGCAGGTACAGGAGTGGATCGTGACGACGCATCACGAATGCTCGAGGATCGCTGGAGACTTGTCGACCGCACCACGTGGGATACACGCGTGCAAGGCGGAGATGGGCAGGTCTGGTACGAGATGCTGCTCGGCTATTCCCTCGACAAAGTGCCGGCGAGTGGCATCTTCGAGCCCTTGCGCGATGATGCTGCATTTACGACCTCGACGTTCGCCCATCTGCCGTTTACGAGACGCGGCATGCAGACAGAAGCCCATTTCTACGATGCGGTGCGCTGGAACGCGAAGGGCGATCACGCGCGCGCGATGGCGAGCCTGCAGCGCGTCGCCGCCCTTGGCCACAAGACCTACATCGAATACGACCTCGCCCAACATCTGCTCCGAGAGGGCTCGAAGGGGAAATGACCCCGATGGTATTGCCTGCCGACCCATTGGGCCGAGATTTCCTAGCTCCCGCCGACCTTGCGAGGACCACGCGCGCGCGGGACAAATCCACGAGCCGTCTTCGCCTTCCAGGGCTGATCCGTTTGCGCCTTTCGTGGCCGGGTTGGCGTCGCAGCAGACTCCGTTGACGGAGCGGGGGTCTCGGACACAACCTGGGCGCGCGCGGAGCTCTCGTCTGCGTCGTCCTTCGACAGACAGCAGTGCTTGTATTTGCGTTTGGAGCCGCAGTGACAGGGCTCGTTCCGTCCCGGGCGAGCAATCGTCTGAACAGTCATTGTCATGAGTGTACTTCAGCGCATGTTCGCCCTTGCGGTGCTTTGCTGGCAACGTCGCACATGCATCGCACAGAAACCTATTCACAGTGCTGGACGGTCGACGAACTCGACGCGGAAATCGTCGGGAAAGGTCCGTCCCTGCAGGCTTTGTTGAGTGGCTTGCCAACCGTAGCTCATTGTGCGAGCGCGAGGTCCGCCTTCGCTAAAGCTACGGCGGACAACCTTCGCGAGGATTCATGAGCGAAGGTTGGTGCGGAAGCGGGGATTTGAACCCCGATGGGATTGCTCCCACTAGCTCCTGAGGCTAGCGCGTCTGCCAGTTCCGCCACTTCCGCAGTGGAGATCTTCCCGACAGGGAACGCACATTATACCCTGCCTTCTCGCCACTATAATCAATCGATGCATCTCAGTGTGGCCCGTCTGTGTCTCGACTGCCAGGAGATACACGCCGACGATCGCTGTCCCGTCTGCACCTCTGAAGCGTTCGCATTCATCACGCGTTGGGTGAAGGTCGATGCGCCGCCCCTTCCTGTCTCCAGGAAGGAGACGGGTGCGGTGAATTCTGAGCGGGTCGACAGTTATCGTCAGATCCTCAGTCCCGGAACCAAACGATCGACTGCAGGGAGGTGGCTGCGCAAGGGCGGTCTTGTGATGGCGGCCGGCTATCTGGCTCGGCTGGGCTGGCAGATTGCTGCCGAGCGCAGTCGAACGTCTGAGGGCCCCTCGCCCAAGGACACGTGAGCGCTTCGAGACCAGCACTCCTCTGGATGCTCCTCGCGTTGTTCGCGCTGCGAGTCCTGGGACAACTCCTCGTCTTCGCCGGGCTCGCTGCGTTTCTGCCGCCGATGGACGAGTGGCAATCGGGCCTGCTGCCGTATCCAGTTCTGCTTGCATCTCAGATACTGCTGCTCGGATTGCTCGCGGCCGTCTGCATGCAATTCTCGCGAAACGAGGGCTACTTCGTACAACATCACGCCTGGCTCGCGACACCCCTTTGGATTGCGGGTTGGACCTATGCAATTGGAATGGTCATCCGCTATGCGCTGTTGAGGCGCGATGCGATCCCGGCCGTGCTCCATATCGTGCTGGCGGGCTTCGTGTTGGTCGTCGCGTCGTACCATCGGCAGCGACGGTCCGCCTGAAGGCGGACACTACCGACTCTGCATAACCATCAACCACCAACCACCAACCACCAACCACCAACCACGAACTACCGAAGTTTCTTCAGCAGCGCGTTGGCTTCTCTGAACCACGGGCGCTCGCGCCGCCGGATGTACTCGGGCATCGTCGCCTTCTTCCGAAGGATTCGCTCGGCCCATTCGCGAGCTTCGTCTCGCCGGCCTTCCGCGGCGAGAAGGGAGGCGTAGTTGTACTGCGTCTCCGACAGCGTCGATGTTTGCAGGACGTCGGCGAAGAGACGATCGGCCTCTTCGCGCTGACCGAGTTTTGCGATCACGTGCGCCCGCAGGCCCGCGGCACGTTGATAGTCGTATTTCGGATCGCGCGTCACTACCTGGTCGAGATCGGCTGCCGCCGCAGGAAAATCGTCGAGCGCAATCTCGCACAGCGCACGGCGGTAAAACGGATCGACAGTGGCTGACTTGGCGAGGACCTTGTCGAAGCATTCGCGCGCACGCGCGAACTGCAGATCGTCGAGATAGAGGTCTCCGAGCTCTTCGTAGTTCCCCACTGACGGATTGTCGAGCACGAGACCTTCGAGCTCTTTGATGCGCTTCCGTCGCGGAAAGACCTGAAACGCCCCACGGAGGAGGCCCGCGTCGGGAATCACTTCGACGACGATGTAGATGAGGGCGCCGACGCCGCCGAACATGAGGATGATCCAGAGCCAGTAGGTCTCGGGCCGGCGACGCACGAAGTGCAGAATCGCAATGGCCTGCAAAACGATGCCGTACGGGTAGATGAGCCCGAACACCGGCGCGAATATACCAGAGCGGGGCCACCACCAACCACCAACCACCCAACCACCACCACCAACCATTCGTGTAATCTGGTACCGCCTAAGGAGTCCGCCAAATGGCCAAGCCACGCCTGTTCAAGTTTTTCCTGAGTTTCGTCATCCTTTGCGTCGTCGTCGGCGTCATGGCGATCATGGGCGCGTGGATGGTGGTGCGGAGAGGCCCGTCGGTACCGAACCACTCGACGCTCGTGCTGCGCATCGGCGGCGAGCTGGTCGAGACGCCACCCAACGACGTGCTCGGCCAGGTGACAGGAGGAGCACGGGCGCAAACCGTGCGCGGCTATGTCGACGCCTTGCGGCGCGCCAAACAGGATCCCCGCATCGACTCGGTTCTGATCGTCGCTACTCCGGTCCAGTCACCGTTCTGGGGGAAGGTTCAGGAAATCCGCGATGCGGTCATCGACTTCCGCAAATCGGGCAAGCGCATCTCGGCATTCCTCGAATACGCCGGCGAGCGCGAATACTATCTGGCAAGCGCCGCCGAAAAGATCTATCTCGTCCCGACGGGCAGTCTCGACGTCGCGGGCCTCGCGACTTACGAACTGTTTCTCAAGGGCACGCTCGACAAGGTCGGCGCGCACGCTGATTTCGAAAGGATCGGCGACTACAAGACTGCGCCGAATCAGCTCACCCAGACCACGTTCACGCCTCCTCATCGCGAGATGACCGAATCGCTGACCCGCGACATGTACGAGCAGCTCGTGAGGGGCATCGCCGAGAGCCGCAAGAAAAAAGTCGAAGATGTGCGCGCGCTCATCGACGAGGGTCCGTTCCTTGCGCGCGACGCCCAGCGCGCCGGCCTGGTCGATACGCTCGCGTACGAAGATCAGCTCGACGATCACGGCGCCGTGAGCAAGAGCGCCACAGTGGAAGGGGAGTCGTACGGCCGGGCGCGCCGATCCATGCTCCCGCGCGGCGCACCGCGGATTGCGGTCATCTACGTCACGGGGATCATCAACTCGGGCGACAGCGGATTCGATCCGCTGAATGGCGACGTCGCGGGCTCGAGACAACTGGTGCAGGCCATCCGTTCGGCGCGCGCAGACGATGACGTGCGCGCGATTGTGGTGCGGATCGACAGCCCTGGGGGATCGAGCATCGCGTCCGATGTCATCTGGCGCGAGCTGACGGTGACAAAGAACGAGAAGCCATCGCGCCCGCTCGTGGCGTCGATGTCCGATCTCGCCGCCTCGGGCGGGTACTACGTCGCGATGGCGGCACAGCACATCGTCGCGCAGCCGGCGACGCTGACGGGGTCGATTGGAATCTTCGGCGGGAAGTTCGTGACTGGCGGGGCGTACGAAAAACTCGGCGCGAATATCGAATCGGTCGTCATCGGGCGCAATGCGGGCATCGAATCGCCCGAGCGGCCGTTTACCGACAGCGAACGCCAGAAGCTTCGCGAGCAGATACGGGATTTCTACGACGGCTTCATTCAGAAAGTCGCAGCGTCTCGAAAGTTGCCTGTCGAGCGTGTCGACGAGCTCGCGCGGGGCCGCGTGTGGACTGGTGCGCAGGCACGGGAGCGCGGCCTGGTCGACGCGCTCGGCGGGCTCGATCGCGCCATCGCTCTCGCCAAGGAGCGTGCGGGTATCTCGGCCGAGACAGACGTCGAAATCGTGAGCTATCCGGCGCGCAAGACCCTCGCCGAGTTGCTGCTCGAAGAGCTGAGCGGATCGGGCAGCGATCGGCAGATCGACGCGCTGATGTCGATTGTGTCCGGGTTGCGAACCGCCGAACGCCGGGCCGTCGGCCTGCTGACGTCGCCGGCGAGGCTGTTTCGCCCGGGCGAGCCGCTCGCGCTGATGCCGGTGAGTTTCTTGAACTAGTGGCGAGCTATCCGATAGCTCGCTTCAGTGCCTCGGGATCGACGTCGATTTTCATCTTCGTCCGGGCCTTCTCCATGTAGGTCTGATAGAAGCGCGAACGCCGCTCGCCGAGCATTTCCATGCGGAACTTGTCCTTCGCCATCGCGAAGTCGGCCGGGCCGACATCCTGGCGCGATGCCACCTTCACGACGGCTGCCCCCTGCGGCGTCGAAATCGCGTCACTGACGGTGCCGACGGGCGACGAAAAGGCGACGGTTTCGATCTCGGGGCTGCGGCCGATGTTCGGAATGACGCCGTCGCGCGCGATCGGGTTGGTCGTCACGGCTTCGAGGCCGGCGGCTTTCGCGGCAGCCTGGAAATTTGATGCACTCTTCAATTGTCCGGCCAGCGTGTCGGCACGCTGCTTCGCAAGAGTTACAGCTCTTTCCTGAATGACGTCGTCGCGCACACGGCTGCGTACTTCGTCGAGTTTGGGAAGATACGAATCCTGTTTGCCCGACACGTAGAAAATCACCCGGCCCGTAGGCCCTGCGAGCGGCTCGCTGACGGTGTTTTCTGCAAGGTCGAACGCCGCCATCGATACGGGCGACTGCGGACCAAGCCCGTCAATCATGTTGCCGCGAGCAAAAAAGCCCGACTCCTCAACCTTGAGTCCCCGCGTCGCCGCGGCTTTGTCGAGCGCCGCCGGCGTCTTCGCCTCGGCGACGATCGCGTCGGCGAGCTGACTGGCCTGCGCTTCGGCTCGCTCCCGCAGCAATGCGCTTTCAATTTCCTGAGACACCGCCGGTTCGCTGAGGGTCCGCACGATCGCCGGCTTGCGATCCGTCATCTTGATGATGTGATAGCCGAACTCGGTCTTGACCAGATCGCTCATCTCTCCCGGCGCAAGGGCAAACGCGGCGTTATCGAAAGCCGCCACCATACGCCCGCGCGAGAAATAGTCGAGGTCCCCCCCCTGCGGCGCGGTCGTCTCGTCCTGTGAGTGTTTCTTGGCGAGCGCCGCGAAATCGGCACCCGACCGGGCTTCCTTCAACACCTGCTCGGCCTGCTCGCGGATCGCGTTCTCATCCTTGCCTTCGGTTGCGAACAGGATGTGGCTCGCGCGAATCTGCTCGGGTGTCGTGTATTTGCCGAGCTGCTCGTTGTAGCTTCGCTCGACGTCTTCCTTCGGCACCTTGATGCTCGACGCGATCTCGGCGGGACTGATCCGCACGTACTTGACCCTCCGCCGATCTGGAATGCGATACCGCTCTTTGTCTTTGTCGTAGTGCGCGGAAATCTCTGCGTCGGTGGGATTGACCTGCGTCCTGAAGTTGTCGGCGAGGACGGCCACGACATCGAGCGTGACTTTTTCGTTGCGGCGTTTGTATTCGCGCTCGATCTCGGCGTCCGAGACCGTCATCCATTCGGTGAGCCCCGCGCGGAACTTGTCGAGCATCAAGCTCTCGCGCACAGACTGCTCGAAATCGGCGGGCGACATCGGGGGACTCTGCTGCGCCAGGAGCTGGCGATATCGCTGGTCGCCGATAAATTGCCCGTTTTCCTGCAACCCGGGGATGGCGAAGATCTGCGCGCGCACCTCAGCGTCGCTCACGGTGATGCCCGCGCGCTCGGCCTCCGACAACTCGGCTTTTTCCTGAATCATCTGCTGCAAAACCTGCTGCGGCACCTGCATCTGCTGCAGGATGTCGTCGGTCAGGTTTCCGCCATACGAGGAACGGTAGGCCTGCACCTGGGCCATGTAGCGGCGCCGGAAGTCGGTCACCGAGATAGACCTGGCATCGATGGTGGCCAGGCGATCGCCGCCGGTCATCAGCGACTGGTCGGGACCGAGAAATTCCGGGATGTAAAAGACGACAAAGGTGAGGACGACAAGCGCCAGGCTCCACTTCAGCCATCCTTTATGGCGCCGCATCCGATCAAGCATGGTCATTACAGGTCAAGCCCCTCAAAAAAGACCGTTTGTGGCCGATAAGACGAGAGTTGAAGCTGATAATCGTAGCATCGACTCAGGTACGACGATCCTCATTGGGCTTTGGTTGGGCGCCCTAGCCAGCCGACATACCGCTTCGGGGGCGAAAGGGCGGTCCGGCTCTATGGTAGTATTTACGTTGTATATAAGGACTTAGCGGGAGTTTGCCTTCACACGAAGATGCCGGGAGCACCGCGCACCAATCCAGCCGCCCCCCGCGGCGCTCAGGCAGACTTGGCCGTACGCCTTCAGCAGGCGGCGACTGCCCTGAAGGACCGGCTGAACAACCGACACACGCTCATCGAATTGATCCGATCGGTTAACGGCACGCTCGATCTCTCAGAGGTGGGCGATGCGCTGCTCAATGAGGCGGCGGAGTGGTTTCCGGCCGATTGCCTGGTCATCGCGGTTCAGGACGGCTCGCCAGATCCGTTGATGATCGCTCATCGCGGTCCCTGTGATCGCTACGAAGATGCGCTGGTCCGCGTTGCCCGATGGATTGCCGAGCACAACGAAGAGTTTCTCAGTGCGAGTCTCGCGAGCGACAAACGCATACCCGGCGGACCGGCTGCAACAGTTCTCGGATTTCCGCTGCTTGGCCGTGACCGAACCGTCGGCGCGCTCATCGCGCTCGATTCGGCCCCGTCGAGTGGAAAGCCGTTCCTGTCGGCCGAATTGACTGCGGCGTTGTGCGGCGTCCTCGAGGGACCGTCGTTTGCGCTCGACACGCTGATTCACTTGCGCCGTGTAGAGGCGCTGTCGGTCACCGACGACCTGACCGGTCTCCACAACTCGCGCTATCTGAATCAGGTACTGCACCGTGAATCGAAGCGCGCCACGCGCAGCAGCCGGCCGCTGTCTCTCTTGTTTGTGGACCTCGACGGATTCAAGTCCGTCAACGATCGTTTCGGCCACTTGTCCGGCAGCCGGGCGCTCGTCGAAGCGGCAACCGTGATTCGCCGGTGCGCGCGCGAGACCGATGTGACGGCACGCTTCGGCGGCGACGAGTTTGCGTTGGTGCTGCCGGATACGGGCAGCGAAGGAGCCGTGGCGGTCGCGCGGCGCGTGCACGACCGGGTCGCGGCGCATGCGTTCCTGAAGGCGAGCGACGGGCTGGACATTCGTCTGACGGCGTCGGTAGGCGTCGCGACGCTGCCCGATGTCGCGGGAACGGCTGAAGAATTGATCAAGGCGGCTGATACCGCCATGTTCCGCGTGAAGGACCAGGGCAAGAACGGCGTCTTTCTTGCGGTAGGTATGGTTGTTTAGAACTCAGTAGTTACCAGCGTAAGGAGCCTATGAGTCTTCGTTCGGTCTTCTCACTCTTTTCGAGCGATCTCGCGATCGATCTCGGTACCGCCAACACCTGCGTGTACGCGCGTGGCAAAGGCATCGTCGTCAACGAACCATCGATTGTGGCGATCAACAAATTGAACGGGCGTGTCGAGGCGGTCGGGCGCGACGCCAAAGAGATGCTGGGCCGCACGCCCGGCAATATCGTGGCGATCAAGCCGATGAAGGACGGCGTCATCGCCGACTTCGAAGTCACCGAAAAGATGCTCACCTACTTCATCAAGAAGGCGCACAATCGCAACGTCTGGGTCCGGCCGCGCATCGTCATCGGCGTGCCGTCGGAGATTACCCAGGTCGAGAAACGCGCCGTGAAGGACAGCGCGTACCGCGCGAAGGCGAGCGAAGTGCACCTGGTGGAGGAAGCAATGGCAGCCGCAATCGGCGCCGGCATGCCGATTACCGAGCCGTCGGGCAACATGATCGTCGACATCGGCGGCGGCACGACCGACATCGCCGTCATCTCGCTCGCAGGCATCGTGTACAGCAAGGCCGTGCGCGTGGCCGGCAACGAGATGGACGAAGCGATCATCCAGTACATCCGAAAGACGTACAACCTGCTGATCGGCGAGCGCACGGCCGAGCAGATCAAGATCGAGATCGGCTCTGCGTTCCCGCTCGAAGAGCGGATGACGATGGAGATCAAGGGACGGCACCTCATAGAGGGCGTGCCGAAGACCATTACGATTACCGACGAGGAGATCCGCGAGGCGCTCACCGAGACGGTCAACGTGATCGTCGATGCCGTGCGCGTCGCGCTCGAGCGCACGCCGCCAGAGCTTTCGGCCGACATCGTCGACCGCGGCATCGTGCTGACGGGCGGCGGGTCGATGTTGAAGAACCTCGACAAGCGTTTGAGGGAAGAAACCGGCCTGCCGCTCGCGATGGCGGAGGATCCGCTGTCGTCGGTCGTGCTCGGTGCCGGGAAGATGTTGTCGGATTTCAATCTGTTGCGGAAGATTTCGATCGATTAGGGCCACTTGCAGGTAATGCCCGCCACCGATTTCCGCCAGCGCACGGCAGTGCTCTTCATCGCTGTGGTGTTGGGGCACATCATTCTCATATCAGCGCAGGTCAACTCGAGCGCCGGCGTGCCGCTGCTCGAGGTAGTGACCTTTGGCGCGTTTGCCGAAGTGCAGCGCGGCGCCGCCGGCATTACGGGCGCCATCCGCGACGCATGGAGCGGATATGGGAATCTCCGGCACGTCCGCGCGGAGAACGAGCAGCTCAGACGTCAGCTCGGCGAGTTGCAGTTGCAGTTTCAGCAGGACCGCGCACGAGCCGCGCGCGCGAGGCAGCTGGAAGAACTGCTCGGGTTTCAGAAGGGCCTGCGCCTCGACACGATCGCCGCCGGGGTGATCGGCGCCAGCGCCAGCCTCGATTTTCGCGGGGTCACCATCGACAGGGGTACGACGACCGCGGTGGGCGCAAACATGGCGGTGATTGCCCCGACGGGCCTCGTCGGGCGCGTCGTGACGCCCACGGCGAACGCGTCGAAGGTGCAGCTGGTGATCGATCAAAACGCGGCTGCGGGTGCCCTGGTAGAGCGAACACGGGCCCAGGGAATTGTCGTCGGCACTGGCGTCGACGTGCTGCGGATGAATTTTGTCCCGGTGACCGCCGACGTCAAGGCCGGCGACACGATCGTGACGTCGGGCGTCGATGGGATTTATCCGAAGGATATCGTCATCGGAAAGGTCGAGCAGGTCGACAACGGCAATGGCATCTACAAAGCCATCCGGCTGCGACCATCGGTCGAATTCAACACGCTGGAGGAAGTGCTGGTGGTGAAGACGCCGCCGGAGCAGCCCGCACAGGGCCGGGGGGGCGGCTCTTGAAAGCCGCGGGCATTGCCCTGGTAATTATCATCGCGCTGGCGCTGCAGACCTCGCTGGCGCGGTTTTTGACGCCCGGCGGGGGTCTCGTAGATCTGGTGTTTGTCGCGGTGGTGTACATCGCGCTGAGCAGCGGCGCGACCGCGGGAATGATCGCGGGCGCCATCGCGGGCTTGTCGCAGGACGCCCTGGCGGGCTCTGGTACCCTGAACGTCGTCATCGGGGCCGGCGCTGTCCACACACGAAGCATCATCGGCATCGGCAGCCTGGCAAAGACAGTTGTGGGGTTTTTTGCAGGTATTGTCGGCAGCCAGTTCATAGTCGCCCGCCCGCTGCCCAGGGCGCTGGTGTTCTTCACAGCGACAGTGGCCCATGCGATCATATTTGTGGGGCTGTACCAGGTGATCGACCGGGGTACACTCCGGCAACGGCCCGTGCGATTCTCAGCCAGGCGGGCGCCAATACATTGATCGGCGTGCTGGTTTGTCAGGTAGCCGACTTGCTGCCGGGTTTCGTCGATCGCAGGCGATCCATGGGCGGCGGCATGAGGATTAACCGGCGGCTCGACTAGGGGCAAGGGGCGAGGGGCAAGGGGCGAGGGGTAAGGGGCAAGGGGCGAGGGGCGAGGGGCGAGGCAAACATGGCGGAGTTCACGGCACCAATCGAAGATCGACGAAGCCTCACGGTTCGTCTTGTCGTGCTGCAGGTGGGGTGTGCCGTCGTGTTTGCGATTCTCGCCTTCAGCTTCTGGTACCTGCAGGTCGTCCAGAACGAGAAGTTCAACGAGCTGGCCGAGAACAATCATCAGCGCACGATCGCCCTGCGAGCGCCGCGCGGCGTGCTGTTAGATCGCCACGGTCAGGTGCTGGTCGAGAACCGCAGCTCGTTTACCATCTCCATCGTCCGCGAGCACACCAAGGATCTCGATCGAACGATTCGCGTGTTGTCGGAGGTTGCGGGCCTCGATCCGAAGCACGTGCTCGACATCGTCAAGAGCCATCGCAGCGAGCCGACGTACCGGCCGATCGTGATCGTGGACGACGCGTCGCTGGCGCAAGTCGCTGCGGTCCTGGCCCGGCAGCTCGACACCGAGCTGCCGGACGTGCAGGTCGACGAAGTGCCGACGCGCCAATATCCGGCTGAATCTTTTGCCGCGCATCTATTCGGATACGTCGGCGAGGCGAGCGAGGGACAGGTCGAGGGCGACGGCCTTCAGAGCGGCGCCATCGTCGGGCAGGCGGGGGTCGAGAAGATCTACAACAAGCTGTTGATGGGCGAAAACGGCGCCAAGCTGGTCAAGGTGAACAGCATGGGGCGCGAGATCGAGCTCGTCAAGGAAGTTCCCCCGACGAGCGGCCGGCGTGTGCAGCTGACCATCGACAAGGATCTGCAGCGCGCTGCCGAAGAAGGATTCAAAGCAGGCGGTTTCAACGGCGCTGCGGTGGTGATGGATCCGAGAACGGGCGAGGTGCTGGCCTTCACCAGCCGCCCGGGTTACGACCCGAACGATTTTGCCGCCGGAATCGATCGCGCCACGTGGGCAGGACTCAACTCCGATCCGCTGAAGCCCATGCAGAACCGAGCTATTCAGGGTCTCTACTCACCAGGCTCCACGTTCAAGATCGTGGTGGAGGTTGCCGCACTCGAGGAGGGCATCATCCGCCCTGATTTCAGGGTGTTTTGCGGCGGCAGCGCCGTTTTCTTCGGCCGCCCATTCCAGTGCTGGAAGAAAGGCGGGCACGGCAGCGTCGATATGCGCCACGCGTTGGAGCAGTCGTGTAACGTGTACCACTACACGATTGGCAACATGGTGGGCGTCGACAAGATTCACAAGTGGGCGACGCTGCTCGGTCTTGGCGAGAAGACGGGGATCGATCTTCCGAACGAAATCGAAGGGCTCGTCCCGTCGACCGAATGGAAGCGCCGCCGATACAAGGAAAAGTGGTACGCGGGGGAAACGATTTCGGTGTCGATCGGGCAGGGGCAGGTGTCGATCACTCCTGTGTCGCTGGCCGTGATGATGTCTACCGTGGCCAACGGCGGTACACGATTCATTCCGCAGTTGTTGAAAGCCATCGACGAAGGCAACGGGTGGATGCCCGTGAAACCGCCCGCGCCGAAGTCGCGCGTGGAGCTCAAGCCGGAAACGATTGCCGCGCTGCACGACGGCTTGTATCTCGTGGTCAATGGCGCCGGCACCGGCGGGCGGGCCCGCATTCAGGGCAAGGACGTTTCAGGAAAGACGGGCACGGCGCAGGTGATTTCGCTTCAGGGCGGTAAGAAGGCGGCGGGACGCACCGAACGCGATCTGCGCGACCATGGCTGGTTCGTGTTCTTCGCGCCGCGGGACAATCCGGAGATTGCCGGAGTGATCTTCGGGGAACACAACGAACATGGCTCGAGCTCGGCACCCATCGCGAAATACGTGATGGAGACCTATTTCAACAAGAAGGAAGGCAAGCCGCTGCCGAAGCTCTCGATGCCGACGCCGAACCCGAATCAGGAACCCGACGAGCCACCGGCGCCGCAACCCGCGGCAGCGATTGCAGACGGTCAGCCACGTCCCTCGACGAACTCGGGACGCCCTGAGCTTGTCGAAGGGCGCCCCAGGGTTTCGCGCGGCGGAAATTGACATGTTAGAGCGACGTTTGTATCTGCACCTCGATTGGCTCCTCCTCGGGGCGATCGTGTGCCTGTCGATCATCGGCGTCGCGATGATTTACAGCACCACCGGCGGCTGGCGGCTCCCGACGACGCAGATGTACGCGATCGTCATCGGCGCGATCGCCTTCGCGATCTGCCTGACGGTCGATTACCGTGCGATGACCGACAAATCGCACTTCATCTACCTTACCCTGCTCGCACTGCTCATCTACGTTCTGCTCTTCGGCACGTCGGCCGGCGGCGCCCGCCGCTGGATTTCGCTCGGGGCCTTCAACCTTCAGCCCTCTGAATTCGCCAAGGTCGGCGTGGCGCTCGTCCTCGCGAAGTTCTTCGGCGAGAACCGGCGCGGCGCCCCGACAAACGGCGACCTTGTCATTGCGGGGCTTCTGGCGGGTATTCCGCTCATTCTGATCGCGCGCGAGCCCGATCTCGGAACGGCGGTCACCCTTCTCCCCATCTATCTCGGAATCGCGTACGTGGCCGGAATGCGCCTGCGCATTCTCGGCATCCTTGCGATCGTGGCGATTGTCACTGTCCCGATCGCGTGGAATTTCGCGCTCGAGCCATATCAGAAAAGTCGCGTCGAAACCTTCCTCGATCCGTCGCAGGACCCGAGGGGGGCTGGTTATCAGCAGATCCAGGCCCAGATTACCGTGGGATCGGGCGGCCTTACGGGCAAGGGTTACATGAAGGGCACACAGGGGCAGCTCCGATTTCTGCCGGTCGCCCACAACGATTTCATTTTCTCGGCGCTTGCCGAAGAACAGGGTTTCGTCGGAGTGCTGTTCGTGCTCGGCCTGTATTTGATTGTGATCTGGCGCGCGCTCGAGGCGGCGCGGCTCGCCAAAGATCGGCTGGGCGTCTATCTCGTGCTGGGGCTGCTCTCCAGCTTCACGTTTCAGGTGATCTACAACATTACGATGTCGGCCGGCCTTGCGCCGGTCAAGGGTTTGACGCTTCCGCTGTTGAGTTACGGAGGGTCGTCGATGATCGCCACGCTGGCGAGCTTCGGCCTGATCCTCAACGTGCGGATGCGCCGGTTTACTAACTAGCTCGTAGGTGGTGGCTCGTAGCTTGTAGCGCTTGCTACCGGCTACAGGCTACCGGCCACAGGCTACTGGATCGGTACTATGAGCAACGCCTTGCGAAACTTACGGCTTGTCCTTCGCGCGCTCTGCTCCTCTATCACCGCCGATCCGGAACGGAGCTTCGCGAATGCAGAAGGAAATGATCATCTCGGCCGGCGGGCACGAGACGATGGTCGCCATTCTCGAGGAGGATCTCGTCACCGAGGTTTTCGTCGAGCGCGAGCGTCATCGAGGAGTCGTCGGCAATCTCTACAAGGGCCGGGTGTCGAAAGTGCTGCCCGGCATGCAATGCGCGTTCATTGACATCGGCCTGGAGCGCGACGGGTTCTTGTACGTCTCGGATGTCGTAAACACGATCGAGGAGTTCGATCGCCTCGACGCCGACGACGAGGACGACGCGGGTGGCAACAGCAAAGCGGGCGGCCTGCCCGCCGTAGCGCAGCGCGCGGAGGTGGGCGATCGCGTCAAGGGACGCGACCGTGGACCTCAGCCGAAAATCGAAGAGCTTCTCAAGGAAGGTCAGGAAATAGTCGTCCAGGTGGCGAAAGAGCCGCTTGGGACGAAAGGCGCGCGTCTGACGTCGCATGCGTCGCTGGCCGGCCGCTTTCTCGTGTTCATGCCGACGGTCGATCACGTCGGCGTCTCCCGCAAAATCGAGTCACGCGACGAGCGCAACCGGCTGCGCGGCATCGTCAAGAAGTTCCGCGAGGAGCACGGCTTCGGCGGCGGCGTCATCATCCGGACCGCCGCAGGGGAACGTCCCGAGGCCGACATCCTGAGCGATCTCGATTATTTCAACGACATCTGGAAGGACACGCGGCACAAGTTCGAGACGTCGCGGGCTCCGGCGGTGATTTACAGGGAGCAGAGCCTCGTCAGCAAGCTGCTGCGCGATCTGCTCAGCGAAGAATTTTCGGCTATCCGCATCGACAATCCCCAGGAGCATCGGCACGTGATGGAGCTGATTGCGCGCATCATGCCGAATCTGGCGCCGCGCGTGAAGCTCTACACGAAGGACTATCCAATCTTCGAAGAGTACGGTATTCAGGCCGAAATCGACAAGGCGCTGAAGAGCAAGGTGTGGCTGAAGTCGGGCGGATCGATCGTGATCAACCAGACCGAGGCGCTCGTGGCCATCGACGTCAACACCGGCCGTTATGTCGGCAAACGCACGGGCCGGCTCGAAGACACGATCGTGAAGACCAACCTCGAGGCGGTCAACGAGATTGTGCGGCAGATCCGCCTGCGCGACCTCGGCGGCATCATCGTGCTCGACTTCATCGACATGGAAGAGCGGAAGAACCGCCAGAAGGTGTTTCAGGCCGTCGAGCAGGAGCTGAAGAAGGACCGTTCCCCATCGAAGCTTCTCCAGGTGTCAGACTTCGGGTTGGTCATCGTCACGCGCAAGCGCGTGAAGCAGAGCCTCGAGCGCGTGCTGACCGAGCCGTGCCCGTACTGCACGGGCACCGGTACCATCAAGTCGAGCTCGACGATCTGCTACGAGATTCTGTCGGAGGTGAAGAAGATCGGCGGCGATCTCAACGGCGGCGGCGTGGTGTTGCGCGTGAACCCGGAGATTGCGCGCGCGCTGAAGGAAGAGGAGCGCGCGGTGATGGCCGATCTGCGTCAGGCGCTCGGCAAAGACCTGACGATCCGGCCGGATACGCACCTGCACCACGAACAGTTCGATCTGATGGCGCTGAGTGATCGGTACACGGCCTGACAGAATTGGGAGATTGGAAGATTGGCGGATTGGTAGATTACGAAAAGCCTGAAGATTGTGCGATACGTCGCACGACTTTGTATTTCGTAATCTTCCAATCTTCCAATCTGCCAATTCAAAAGGGTTATCGTCGCGTAACAGTGAGGTTTCCATTGAAAGTCTGCAGGCGAAGGCTCGAGCTGCCGTCGCCATACGTGCCCCGCACCGAGCGGGGGCCGCGGTCGCTGTCGCGAATGGGTCCCTCGCTCTTGATAGGGAAGTCGATGCGGATGCGGCCGTTGAAGGTATGGGCTTCGAGCTCGAATCCCGGATGTTCGGGCAGCGACAGGTTGATGTCGCCGGAGTGTGACTCGATCTCGTAGCGCCCCCCCTTTACAAGGCTCGTCTGCAGATCGAGATCGCCGTCGAGCGTTCTGATATGCGCGCGATCGCCCGACCACCCGTTGATCCGCACGTCGCCGTTCACGGTATTCACGTCGAGCGCGCGGGTGTTGAGCGTCTCAATCAACAGATCGCCGTTGACCGTCGAGAGCGACAACGGCGCGTCCGCCCCTCCATTGGTGATGGTGATGCCTCCTGAGACCGTCTTCACCGCCGCCAGGCGTGCCGTTCCCTCCAGCGCAAGGTTGCCGTTGACGCCCTGCACTCGCACCTCGCCTTTGATGTTCGTCACCCTGATGTCGCCCGATACGGTGCGTAGATCGACCGTGGCATCGGATGGGACCTTGACGTTGAACTCGATGTCGATGCCTCTCCCATCCCTGCGGTCGCCGTGTTCGACGCGCAACTCGACGCGGTTGCCGGTGGTGTAGCTTTCGACCACCGCATCGGCGAGGCGCTGCTTCGCCTGCTCGGCGTTCGGTCCCCACGCGTGCTTCAAGGCCTCGACCTCGATGCGCTCTGCGGTGCCGGGCGACACCTGAATGTTGCCGGCAATGTTCGACAGCATCAGCGTCGACCCCTTGCTCACCGGGAACGCGCGAGAAAACGGTTCAGTCGATTCGACCCAGCCCTCGGGGATGCGCCGCCTGTCGCGCTGGCGTGGCTTCTCGCGCGGGTCGAGCGGCGGCACGGGCGGCACAGGAGGCACAGGAAATTGCAGTGCCAGGACGGTTTCGGGTTCAACAGGCGCCCTGGGTGCGCTCGGGGCGCTCGGGGCGCTAGGTGCGCTGGGGGCGCTGGGGGTGCTAGGGGCGCTAGGTGCGCCGGGGGCGCTAGGTGCGCTAGGGGCGCTAGGCTTGCCCACCGTAGCGTCGGGAGGTGCCTGCGACGCGAAGGTGGGAGACAGCACGGCGCCGGCCAGCATCAACGAGGCGATGGACGTGATCATATGTCTGCGGTTCCTCTCAGGACCTGGCGTTCATGAGCGAGACTGTTTCCTGCAGAAGCTCCACCTTCATGCGAAGCGCTTCGAGCAGGCTCGTTTGAGCGACGAACGAACCTGGTTCGGATTTCAATGCCGCGCGGCTGTCGTCGATGGCACGGTCGATCGATTTCAGGCTCTGCGCAATCTCTGCGGCGATCGACGGGTCGAGAGCGCTGTCTCTGTCTACCGTCAGCTGCTCGAGAGCGGTGATGGCGTTTGCGTAGTGCTGCTCGGCGAGCTGAAGCTCTGAGGCGGCGTTGCGGACGAGCTCCGACGCGGTTCCATTGCCTCCCTCGGGCGGCGCCGTGCCGATGGCGAACCAGGCCGCGGTGCCCAGAACCACGACCAACGCGGCGGCGGCGGCGAGCTGCGGCCAGGTGGAGGCCACCTTACTTCGCCAATCGCCTGCGCCGAAGGCTACGGCGTTTCGGGTGGGTTGCCCCACCTTTGCCGCGATCACTCGCCACACGTCCGGTGAAGGGGTATGCCGGTCGAGGGTGGCCGCCGCCGCGCGGATTTCCTTCAAGTCGTTCAGCAGCTCGCGGCACGTCGCGCACCCGCGGCAATGCGCGTCTATCTGCGCCTGCCGGCCCGCGTCGAGCGTGCCTTCGACTGCGTCGCCGAGCCATTCATTGCATTGTTCGCACGTCATACGGTTGCCGTCAGATGCGCCCGCAGTTTGAGACGGGCTTTGTGAACCTGCGATTTCGATGTGCCCTCGCTGATGCCCAGGATGGACGCGATCTCGTGGTGCTGGAATCCTTCGACATCGTGGAGGATGAACGCTGCCCGCGCTCCTTCGGGCAGCCTCGCGATAGCACGTTCGAGATCGAGCCGCTTGATTCCGCTATCGCCCGCCCGCCTCGGTCCCGGCATCATTTCCTCGTCCAGGCTGGTCGTTGCGCCGTTCGCCCGCGTCTGGCGGCTTTTCAGGTGATCGAGACACCGGTTCATCGCCAGGCGATAGAGCCAGGTTCCCACCTTCGAGTCGCCGCGAAATTCCGGGAGCTTTCGATAGGCCAGCAGAAAGATTTCCTGTAACAGGTCCTCCGCGTCGGCCCTGGCGCCGCACATTCGCCACGCGAGATTGAACAACCGCGTCGAATGCTGTCGATAGAGCTCCTCGAAAGCTGGCACATCAGCTTTGGACACTCGGCAACTTTAGACGAGGTCCCTCCCCGCAGGGTTGCACAGCCTCGGGAGCCTCGCAGAATTGGAAGATTTGTAGATTGTTAGATTTAGAGCGTGAGTGTCCCAAACATAGACGCCGAGGCGCCGCGGCGCCGCGGCGCCGAGAAAACGCCGGGAACACCCAGGAATTTAGTTGCTCTCTGCGATCCCGGCGACTCGGCGTCCCGGCGTTGGATTTTTGGCAGGATTTTTCCACCGCTTTTGTGCAAAATCCCTGACGCGTCCAGCCGTCACGATGACACCTTCGTCGAGCAGCAGGGCGCGCTTCGCGAACAGATCGCGACCGTAGCCGCCCAGCTTGCCGCCGGCGGCGATCACCCTGTGGCAGGGAACTGAGGAGTCGCGAGTGGCACGCATGATGTTGCCGACCGCGCGGTGAGCCCGCGGGCGGCCGGCGGCCGCGGCGACGTCGCCATAAGTGGCAACCCGCCCATGGGGGATTCGTCGTACGGCCGAACGTACCCGGCTGGCAAAATCGGAGACTCGCACCATTGGCAGTTTCGCAGATTGGAATTGGTGGATTACGGGACATCGCATCCCACCAGCGGACGTCCGGACTCCGAGGATAGCCTAAATTCGACCCATCATTACGGCACGCGCCTTGTAATCTTCCAATCGGCCATCGGCAATCTGTCAACAATCTGGCAATCTTCCAATCCGCCAATCTGCCAATGTATGAAGTGCGATTCGCTATTCGGTCATTGCTGAAAACCCCCATCGTCACCGCCATTGCGGTGCTGTCGGTGGCGCTCGGCATCGGTGCCAATGTCGCGATCTTTTCGATATTCAACCAGACGCTGCTGCGGCCGCTGCCTGTGCACGAGCCCGAGAGGCTCGTGAACCTCGCCTCCCCGGGCCCTCGTAGCGGCTCGTCATCGTGCGGCCAGTCTGGCAGCTGCGATGCGGTATTCAGCTATCCGATGTTCCGCGATCTCGAGCGGGGCCAGGCATCGTTCACCGGCATAGCCGCCCACAGAGATTTCGGAGCGAACATCGCCTACGGCGGATCCTCGGAAGGCGGCGACGGTGCGTTCGTATCGGGCAGCTACTTTTCGGTGCTCGGATTGACGCCGGCCGCCGGCCGTCTGCTGGGAGCGAACGATGAAGGCGAACAGGGAGGCGGCCACGTCGTCGTCCTGAGCGAAGAATATTGGCGTCGGCGTTTTGGCGGGCGCGAGGACGTGATCAACCAGCCGCTCCTCGTCAACGGCCAGGCGCTCACGATCGTCGGCGTCGCTCCACGCGGATTCCATGGCACGACGATCGGATTGCGCCCGTTGTTCTTCGTTCCGATCTCGATACGCGACCTCGTCGTGCCGCAATCCAAAGTCATCGGAGATCGCCGCGCGTACTGGATCTACCTGTTCGCTCGTCTGAAGCCGGGCGTCTCGCTCGAGCAGGCGCGGGCAGCGCTGAACCCGCACTTCCGCCACGTCATTACGGATGTGGAGGTGCCGCTCCAGAAGGAGATGAGCGCCGCCACGCTCGAGAAATTCCGCGCTCGCGAACTGCAGCTCGAGGAGGGCCGTCGAGGCCAGAGCAGCTTACCGGGCGAGTCGCGCCAACCCCTCACGCTGCTCGTCAGCGTGACGATGATCGTGCTGTTGATTTGCTGCGCCAATGTCGCCAATCTCCTGCTTGGCCGCGCGGCGCGCCGCTCCACCGAGATGGCTGTCCGGCTCTCGATCGGCGCCGGACGCAGACACATCGTCTCCCAGCTTCTCACCGAATCGCTTCTGCTGGCGATAGCCGGCGGAGTCGGCGGGCTGCTGGTTGCGAGGTGGACGCTGACCGCCATGTCGCTGCTGCTCCCCGGAGGCGCAAGTGAAGCGCTCAACCTCGCGCTCGACACGGACATGCTGCTCGTCGCGGCCGGCTTGTCCGTCGCCACGGGTCTCCTGTTCGGCCTGTTTCCCGCGATTCACAGCACGCGGCCGAACCTCGTGACCGCGCTCAAGGCCAATGCGGGTCAGCCGTCCGGCGCAAAAGCGGCTGCGCGGTTCCGAATCACGCTCGCGACGGCGCAAATCGCGCTGTCGATGGCGCTGCTCGTCGCCGCGGGCCTGTTCACGAAGAGCCTCTCGAACATCACGCGCGTCGATCTGGGAATGAAGACGGAACGGGTAGTCGTGTTCGGCGTCGCTCCGATGCTCAACGGTTATCCGCCGGCGCGCAACCACGAGATCTTCGGCAGCATCGAAGAACGGCTGCGCCAGTTTCCTGGAGTGACCGGCGTCACTTCATCCATGGTTCGTCTCGCGTCGGGCGATGCCTGGGGAGGCAGCTTCAGCGTCCAGGGTTTCTCGGCTGGGCCAGACACCGACACGCAGGCGATGTACACCTACGTGGGCGCCGATTATCTGCGCACTTTGGGTGTGCCGCTGCTTTCCGGGCGCGAGATTACGAACGCCGACATGATCAACTCGCCGAAGGTTGCCGTCGTCAACGAGGCGTTCGTCAAGAAGTTCAATCTCGGCCGCGATGCCGTCGGCAAGCGCATCAAACGTGGCCGCAGTGGAGAGCTCGACACGGAGATTGTCGGAGTCTCGGGAAATACGACCTACAACGAAGTGAAGGGCGAGGTGTCGCCGCTCGTGGCTCTTGCCTACCGCCAGGACACGAGCATTGGGTCGACGCACTTCTACATCAGGACGAACGGCAGCGATGACGATCTCATCGCCACTATCCCACGCATCGTGAGAGACATCGATCCGACGCTGCCGGTTGCCGACGTCCGGAAGATGTCCGCGCAGGTACTCGAGAACGTGTCGCTGGATCGCTTCGTCACGACGATGGCCGCGGCATTCGCCGCGCTGGCCACGCTGCTCGCGGCGCTCGGTCTCTACGGTGTGCTGGCGTATACGGTGACGCAGCGGATGCGGGAATTCGGGCTGCGCATGGCGCTCGGTGCTGACGCGGCGAACGTGCGGCGGCTTGTGCTGCGCCAGGTCGCCATGATGACGTGTGTGGGAACGGCCATTGGCCTCGCATCGGCGCTCGCTCTGGGCCGCGCTGCCGAATCGCTGCTCTTCAAGATGAGCGCACGCGATCCGATGGTCTTTGCAGGGGCAACGTTGACTTTAGCCGCCGTCGCGTTGTGCGCAGGGTTGATCCCTGCCCAGCGGGCCGCGCGCGTCGATCCGATGACCGCGCTGCGTTATGAATAGCCTACAAGAATTGGGAGATTGGTAGATTGTGGGATTGTCAGAATGTTGTCAGATTGAAGATTGTTGATTTGGGATCACGTCGTAAAACGTAGTCTGTCATTCGTCATTCCACAATCTGGCAACATTCTGCCAATCTTCCAATCCGCCAATCTTCCAATTCTTATTTGCCCTTAGGTGGCGGCTTCGGGAGCGGTTGCTTTGAGGGCGGCTGCTTGGGGGGTGGCTGCTTGGGGGGCGGTTTGCGCCTCGAGCCGAATGAGTTGAACAGCACACGCAGGCCTCCGCCGGCGTGTAACCCGCCAGCGGTCACTTCGACCGGCTGTGCACCTGTGGGCGTAAAAGCCTTCTTTCCGCTCGAATAGCGCAGGAGAAGCCCAAGACCGATATTGCGGTTCAGGCGCCAGGTCATGTCGACGCCGGCGTTATAGCCCACCACGTTTTCGCGCAGAGTTTCGGTGACTACAGGCGGCAACGCCACCGCATCGAACGGGAACACCTCTTTGTCGAGCGACAAAGTAAGGCTGTTGACGAAGAGCTGCTCGGTCGTGAAGATCGACGGCCCGCCAAAAAGCGTGAAATCCAGCCCGCCATCAGCCGGGATCGCCCAGCCGACCATGATGTGCTGCCCGATCTCGAGGCGTTTGGCGCCGGTAACCTCGCCGGTTGTCGTGCGCGCCTTATTGAACTGCAGCGGATGCGGCACTCGCGCGGTCAGCTCGCCGGGTCCCGTCGTGTTGAAGATCGAAAGGGCACCGCCCGCGTACAACCTGCGCCACAGTCGAACGGTAGCACCGACGTCGAAAACCAACGCCTTTGGCACGATGCGCTCGAAGGTGAACGAACCCTGCTCGAAGTACTGATCGAACGTCTGGTCTTGTGACAGGGTCGTCGTCGACGCTTGCTGTCCGACGTCGACCGAAATCCGAAGGCGCTCCTGAGCGACTGCCGGAGCCGCCGCACCGGCCACGGCGGCGGCGAAGACAAGAACCGCTGACACGCGCATCAGTTGACCCCTACCGCAGTCCAGGCCATCTCCACCTGTGTGCGCTCATTACTGCCGGCACCATAGAGGTCCGATGCAGCTTGAAGTGTGGCGCGCCGTGCATCGGAAAAGAGCGAGTTGGGCGCCATCAGCTGGGTGAATGCGCGGTAGAAGATCTTCTCCATGCGCTCGATGTTGCCGAGTCCGACGCCGGTTACCGTCACGCCAGACACGGTGTTGCGACCGCCTGCTACGGCGAGATAGAAGGCGTGGGTGGCGATCGTCGCGTTGAAGTGCACGCCCCCTTCGTCGATGTCCGTGCCGATATTGCGGCGCAAGCTGTAATGGTTGGGGTTGCCCGCGGCGGCGGGGTTGATGAGCGATCGCAGGTAGCCGGGTGATGCGAGGTACACCTCTTCGGCAATCAGCCAGTCAGCCTGATCTCTCCCGCTGCCGACCGGCTGGTAGTAGAACTCCATGGCCGCGGCCATGATGTCTGAGAACGCTTCGTTCAACGCGCCGGACTCGTCCCGGTAAATCAGCTCGGACGTGTAGTCCGTGACGCCATGCGTCCACTCATGGGCAACGACGTCGAAGCCCCCCGCGAGGAATGTGAAGGTGCGGCCGTCGCCGTCGCCGAACACGAGAATGCCGCCGCAGCAGTAGGACGCATTGTTGATGTACTCGTTGACAATCTCGGACGGCAGACGATTGGCTTCGGAACGCGACAGCGGATGCACGATGCTGTCCACCTCGACATTGCGGTCGTCCATTCCGTTCCGGCCGAACCGCAGGTAGTAGTAGTCGTGAACCCATCCCTGATAAACGTGCGCATCGACAGCCGGGCCGTCGGTCCAGACGTTGTCGCTGTCGGTGGCGACATCCGAGTTGAAGAGCACGAGGGTCTGCAGATAAAAACTCAGGCGGGCAGGCGTGCCCGGAAACGCGAGCGTAAACGCTTCTGCAGGGCGCAGCCTGTCGACGGCTTGATAGGTCGACGACGTCCGATTCGTGCTCATCTTCCTGAGGGTGCCGAAAACGCCGCTGCCTTGTCCGATTGCGGCCTGCGTGTGAATCCCGTTGAGGGACAGGACTATCGCTCCCGAATCGGCATCGACGAAGACTTCCCGAATCGCCCACTCGCTCAGGACGAGCATGCGATAGACGAGGCGGTACCCGTTCTCGACGGGCAGGATGCCGAGCATCGTTTCGCCCCGGATGTTCGCGCCGGCGCCTACCGCCGCCGCGGCAAGCGTGCGCGCGTGTTCGGGTGTGATGGTCGGATTCTGATCGACGTTGAGCGCCTCGTAGAGACGTCCTGTCACGCTGACGTGTGCACGACCATCCATCTGTCGCACGATCTGTCCACCGAATACCGGCAGCCCTTCGTAAAACTGGGCGAGCCGCTCGAGGGCGCGTCCGGCAATCAGCGTGTCATCGCGTTGCGACGAGAAATTCAGCTCGCCGTTGGTCAGCATGGCGTCAACGCGATCGAGGGCCGCGGGAAGCGTATCCTCCGACGCCGCCATCGCAATCGAGCGGCCGTTCTGGGCAGGAGCCTGGCCGATGAGCCGCGAACTCGCCGCGAACACGACAGCGGCAATGGCCGCGCATGGGATCACTTTCTCAAAGGACGACATGAGCGCTCCTTGAGAAAAAGGGGTCGGGAGGTTTTTTGCACGGTGGGCGCGAAAAACCCTCCCGACCCCTTTTTCAGCTCCACCAGAATAACAGCAATCAAATGAACGACAGGGGATCGATGCCGGTATTCAGCCTCACGAGATTTCCGACCGGATAGATTCTTCGATATCATCGGCGCACACGGTTTACGGATGCGCGCTGTCGACATCATTCAAAAGAAGCGAGACGGTGGCGTCCTCACCCCGGACGAAATCAGGTTTTTCGTCACAGGGGTTACCGATTTTTCACTTCCTGACTATCAAGCCGCCGCCCTGCTGATGGCCATCCTCCTTCGGGGGATGACGGCGGAGGAGACGTCGGTGCTGACCGGCGCCATGGTGCAATCCGGGGTCCGCGTCGACCTTTCGGACATTCCGGGTGTCAAGGTCGACAAGCACAGCACTGGCGGGGTCGGAGACAAGGCATCAATCGTCATTGCGCCCCTGGTTGCGGCGTGCGGGGGCGTCGTGCCGATGATGTCGGGGCGCGGCCTCGGGCACACCGGCGGCACCCTCGACAAGCTCGAATCGATTCCCGGATTCCGGACCAGCTTGTCGATTGCCGAAATGCGGGCGTCGCTCGCGTCGATCGGCTGCGCGTTGATTGGCCAGACCGCCGAGATCGCGCCCGCCGACAAGAGGCTCTATTCGCTGCGGGACGTGACCGCGACGATCGAAAGCGTGCCGCTGATTTCGGCGTCGATCATGAGCAAGAAGATCGCCGAAGGCATCGGCGCGCTCGTGCTCGACGTGAAGAGCGGCAACGGCGCATTCATGAAAACTCCCGCCGAGGCGCGCACGCTCGCCGAGTCGCTCGTCGCCATCGGGAATGCCGCAGGCGTCCGGACGCAAGCGGTGATCACGGCGATGAACTGGCCGATCGGATTTGCCGTGGGCAACGCGAACGAAGTTGTCGAATGCATCGAGCTCTTGAAGGGAAGTGGTCGTCAGGACCTTCTCGAGAACTCCCTCGAGCTCAGCGAGCGCATGCTGGTCGTCGCAGGCGTTGCAAGGAACAGAACAGAAGCCGGTGCCTTGTGCCGCCGGGCGCTCGATTCTGGTCAGGCACTGGAACGGCTCAGGTTGATCATCGAGCGCCAGGGCGGCGATCCGCGGGTGATCGACGACTACAGCCGTATGCCGCAGGCGCCCTCTGAGCACGTCCTGCGAGCTCCGTTCGACGGTTTTGTCACCGACCTGGACGCCGGTCTGATCGGCCGGGCGGCGGTGGCGCTCGGCGCGGGGCGCGACAAAGTAGATGACCAGATCGATCCGGCCGTCGGTATCATGATTCCCGCGACTGTGGGCGATGCTGTGAGCGCCGGCGATGCAGTGCTGCGCGTGCAATACGGGTCTGAAAAGAAGCTGGAGGGAGCCCTGCCGCTGCTGATGGAAGCCGTACGCGTCGGCGAAACGCCGAGGCCGAGGACGCCACTCATCATTGACGAGGTCCTGTGATGCATTACACCGTAGCCTTGGCGAAGGTGGTAGCCCTGTCGTCGATGGCGCTTCTCTCCGCCTGCAGCCCGCAGAGCTACGCAGTCAGCGATCCGGCGGTGACGGAAACGGGCATCGTGTTCGACATTGGCGGCAAAGACGACCGTTCGTTCAACGCCGCGGCTTGGAACGGGATGAAGTGCGCCGAAACCGGCAGGCCTGCCGGACGGCACCGACTGTGGAAAGCCCGGCCTTGGCATCGTCGTGCGCGACGTCGAGCCAGGTACGCCGGTAAACATCGAACCCGCCATGCGCGCATTTGCCGAGCGCAAGTACGACCTCATCGTCGGCATCGGCTTCGCGCAAGCGCCGATTCTCGAGTCGGTCGCGAAGGATTACGGCGACATTCGATTCGCCATCGTCGACGGCGTGAGCGAGCTGCCGAACGTCGCGTCATTGGTGTTCAAGGAACACGAAGGGTCGTATCTTGTCGGCATCCTGGCCGCCATGACGAGCAAGACCGGCACGATCGGATTTCTCGGCGGCATGGACATCGGCCTGATTCACCGGTTCGGCAAAGGGTTCGAACAGGGCGCGCGATCGGTGAACCCCGACATCCGCGTGCTGGAAAACTACGTCGGCGTCACCGATGCCGCGTGGAACAACCCGGGCCGCGGCAAAGAACTGGCGCTCGCGCAGATTGCCAAGGGCGCCGACGTGATTTTTACGGCTGCCGGCAACTCGGGGCTGGGCGCGTTCGACGCGGTTGAAGAGAAAGGCCGGGACGCAAGCGGCCGTGCCACGCATTTCGTGATCGGCGTCGATGCCAACCAGAACATGGTGAAGCCCGGGTTCGTGCTGACGAGCATGGTGAAGCGCGTCGATAACGCCGTTTACCAGATCGTGAAGGACGTGACCGAGAGGCGCTTCAAGCCTGGTCTGCACGTTTTCGGCCTCGAGAGCGACGGCGTCGGCTACGTCGTCGACGAGCACAACAAGGCGCTGCTGACTGCCGGCGCCATTGCCGCCGCCGAGGAAGCGAAGCGAAAGATCATTGCCGGCGAAATCAAGGTGATCGATGCGATGTTCCAGTAATGCTCCAGCTTAGGAATATCACCAAGCGCTTCGGCGGCGTCCTCGCCAACGACCACATCAACATCAAGGTGGGCCGCGGCACCATTCACGCCATCGTCGGCGAAAACGGCGCCGGAAAATCGACGGCCATGCGGGTGGCCTACGGCTTCTATACGGCCGACAGCGGCGACATCCTCATCAACGGCCAGGTACAGCCCATCCAGCGTCCGCGCGACGCCATCGCGCTCGGCGTCGGCATGGTGCACCAGCATTTCATGCTGGTCGACACGATGACCGTTGCCGAAAACGTCGTCCTCGGAGCCGAGTCTCTCGCCGGGTCTACCAAGCAAGACCCGGCCTACGTACGTTGGGCGGGTCCTGTTCTTTGGACCCGCCGATTCAGCCTCGATCGTCGACAAGGCCGCTGCTCGTATTCGCTCACTCTCTGAGACGTTCAAGATCTCGGTCGATCCGGACGCCGTCGTCGAACAATTGTCGGTGGGGCAACAGCAGCGCGTCGAGCTGCTGAAGGCGCTCTACAGAAATGCAGAACTGCTGATCCTGGACGAGCCGACGGCCGTTCTGACGCCGCAGGAGGTGGAGGAGTTCTTCACGATCCTTCGCGGCATGCGCGAGCAGGGAAAAACGATCGTCATCATCACGCACAAGCTGGGAGAAGTCCTGGCAATTTCTGACGATGTGACGGTGATGAGGGATGGAAAGGTCGTCGGCTGCGTGAAGACGAAGGAGACGAGCGCGGCGGAGCTGGCACGGTTGATGGTGGGACGCGAGGTACTGCTTCGCGTCGAGAAGCCTCCCGCGAAACCAGGCGATGTGACGCTCGGCGTGCGCAACCTCTCGGTGCGCTCCGGCTCCGGCTTGGTTTTAGATGGCGTGACGTTCGACGTGCGCGCCGGCGAGATCGTCGGCATTGCCGGTGTCGACGGCAACGGTCAGCGCGAGCTCATCGAGGCCATAGCGGGCCTGGTCGACCCCGCGCTCGTGTCTGGCGAGATGACGCTCGAAGGTGTGCCGCTCGCCGCGCTGGATGCACGGAAGCGGCGCGAGCGCGGCATTGCCCATATTCCCGAGGACCGTCACCGGCGCGGACTGCTGCTGGAGTTCGGCCTCGACGAAAACGCCATCCTCGGCGTTCACTATCGCCCGCCGGTCGCATCGGGCGCGATGTTGAACGACCGGGAGGTGCGCCGGCGCACCGCCGATATCATCCAGCGTTTCGACGTGCGGCCGCCCAACCCCACGCTGCCGGCGCGCGCCCTGTCGGGCGGCAACCAGCAGAAGCTGATTATCGGCCGCGAATTCGAGCTGAAGCCGCGGCTGCTCCTCGTCGCGCAGCCCACACGCGGCGTCGACATCGGCGCCATCGAATTCATCCACCGCAAGCTCGTGGCGTTGCGCGACGCCGGCTGTGCCGTGCTGCTCGTCTCGGCCGAGCTGGAAGAAGTGAGTGTCTCTCTCCGATCGACTGCTGGTGATCCACGGCGGCCGCATCGCCGGCGAAGTCGATCCCGCGTCGGCGAGCCTGGCCGATATCGGTTTGTTGATGACCGGCGGATGAAGACGCTGCTGTTTCCACTCATCGCCGTCATCGCTGCGTTCCTCGTGGGCGGGGCGTTCGTCCTCGCCATCGGCGACAACCCGATCGAGACCTATCGGCTGCTCATCGGCAGCGCTCTCTGGTGGCCCGACGGCATCGGGTACACGCTCTTTCTGGCCACGCCTCTCATCTTCACCGGCCTTGCCGTGTCGGTGGCATTCCGCGCGGGCTTGCTGAACATCGGCGCGGAAGGGCAGCTTTGCATTGCCGCCTTTGCCACGGCGTGGGTCGGCATCGTGCTCGGATCGCTGCCTGCCATGGTGCTCGTGCCCCTGTGCTTCGCCGCCGCCGTTTCTGCCGGCGCCGCATGGGGCGCGATCCCAGGGTTGTTGAAAGCGCGATTCGGCTCTCACGAAGTGATCAACACGATCATGATGAACTTCATCGCAGTCGCGTTGGCGAGCTACTTTACCCAGTATCACTATCGGACACCCGGCGATCCGATTCTGCAGACCGCGGCCATCTCGGCGAGCGCCCATCTTCCGAGATTGGGACAGATCATTCCGGGTCTGCCCGCACGCATTCCGTTGAACGTGTCGTTCCTCATCGCCCTGGCGGCGAGCGCGCTGGTTTACGTGTTCCTGTGGCGCACCAAGTGGGGTTACGAACTGCGCGCAACCGGCAGCAATCCGTCGGCGGCGGAGTACGGAGGTATTTCCGTGCGCCGCCAGATTGTGCTTGGCCATGGCGATCTCGGGCGGTCTGGCGGGCATGGTGGGCATCAACGAGGTGCTCGGCTATCGCCATCAGGTACTACGACGGGTTCTCCGACAGCTACGGGTTCACCGGCATCGCCGTGGCGCTGCTCGGACGCAATCATCCGGCGGGTGTCATCTTCGCCGCACTTCTGTTCGCCGTCCTCACGCGCGGCGGCGTCCCCGTCGATGCGTTCACCGAACATGTCACGAAGGACATCGTGCAGATATCTGCAGGCGACGATCATCCTGTTCGTGGCAGCCGAGGCGTTTTTCCGGGAACCGATAGAGCGATGGCTGACCTCTTTACGATCGCGCTGATCTTCTCGACGATCCGCCTGTCGACGCCGCTCATCCTCGCGGCGCTGGGCGGTCTGTTCTCCGAGCGATCGGGTGTCATCAACATCGCGCTCGAGGGGATGATGCTCGGAGGCGCGTTTACCGCCGCGGCGATTACTTACGCGACCGGCAGTCCGTGGTTGGGCCTCGCCGCCGCGATCGGCGCCGGTGTCTTGATTGCGCTTGGTTCTTGCCGTCGCCTGCGTCCGTTACCGGGCGGACCAGGTGGTGGTCGGGACCGCGATCAACATTCTGATGATCGGTATGCCCGGGTTCTTGAGCGGAGCTGTCTTCCTGTCGTCCGGATCGACACCGCAGATTCCGATCGAGCAACTTGTCCCGCGTGCGCCCATCGTGATGGCATTCGCGTGTGTCCCCCTCACGTGGTACGTGCTGTATCGCACGCCGTTTGGTCTGCGCCTTCGCGCCGTCGGCGAGAATCCAGGGGCCGCGGATGCTGCGGGCCTCGACGTCGCGCGGCTGCGGTACAGCGGCGTTCTGCTGTCGGGCGCCCTCGCGGCGCTCGGCGGCGCGTACCTCTCGATCGGGCAGTCGTCGCTGTTTACGCGCAACATGACGTCGGGTCGCGGGTTTATCGCGCTGGCCGCCCTCATCTTCGGCAAGTGGCGGCCGGTGCAGACGATGCTCGCGTGCGTATTCTTCGGTCTCACCGAAGCGATTACCATCCAGATGCAGGGCGTTGTTAAACTGCCGTCCGGAGAAGACATACCAGTGCAGTTCATCCAGATGGTGCCCTACGTGCTGACGATTGTCGTGCTTGCCGGCTTCATCGGGCAGTCCCGTCCGCCGCGTGCGCTCGGCCAGCCTTACGAGAAGGAACGGTGAGCGCGTCGTCTTACTACGATCAGGTGCGGCGCGCCGCAGAGCGCATCGGTTCGGCGTCGAAGACCATTCCGGACACGGCGGTGGTCCTGGGATCGGGACTCGGGGCATTCGCGTCGAGCCTCGGCCATGCGACGTCGATTCCCTACGAGGACATTCCAGATTGGCCGGTCTCGAGCGTGGTCGGTCATGAGGGCCGGCTGGTTATCGGCGAGTCGGCCGGGCGGCCGGTCGCCGCGTTAGCGGGCCGCGCCCATCTCTACGAGGGGCACGACCTGCGCACCGTGACATTTGGCACGAGAGTGCTTGGCGTCCTGGGAGTGAAGACCGTTATCCTCACGAACGCGGCTGGCGGCATCAACAAGGGGTTCGCCCCTGGCGATCTGATGGTGATCGATGACCACATCAACCTGCTTGGCAGCAGTCCGCTGGCCGGTCCGAACGACGAGCGTTTTGGTGTTCGATTTCCGGACATGACGCATGTATATTCAGTAAGGCTGCGCCGGCTGGCCGACGAAGCGGCTGCCGCCCAAAGAACGACGCTCAGGCACGGTGTCTATGCTGCGTGTCACGGTCCGTCCTACGAGACGCCGGCGGAGGTCCGACATCTGAGGACGATCGGCGCGGACGCGGTCGGCATGTCGACGGTGCCCGAGGCGATCGTGGCGCGCCATATGGGCATCGAGGTGCTGGGGATCTCGTGCATCACGAACTTCGCCGCGGGTGTGTTGCCCGAACCTCTGAATCACGACGAGGTGATCGAGACGGCACAACGGGTTAGGGAAACGTTCATTGCGCTGCTGAAGGGCGTCATCGCAAGAATCTGAGAGGTTGCGTGTCTGACCAGTCTGTCGTTTCGGTTGTCGCGCTGGAGGTGTCCGACGGTGAGGAGCGTGATTTCCTCTCGTTGACGGGGCGTTTGCAGGCAATGGTTCGTGCGAAGGGATACGGCACGAATCAACTCCTTCAGGACGGCTCGCACCCGCGCCGGTACTATGACATTCGCATCTGGCGCAACGCCGACGCGGCTGCGAAGGCCGGGGGAGACAGCGATATCAGCGGTCTCAGGCGCGACCTGGCGAAGCACCTGCGCTCGACGCCGCTCGTCGACGTGGCGTGGGCCGTCGAAGTCGGCCTCACGGCGGCAGGGCCCTGGAAGGAGCGCCGCCAGCTGGCCGACCGGCGTCATGCAGGCGAGCGACGCGCGGCCAGTGCCGGCTTCAGCGGATCCGAGAAGCGCGCGCGCGCCGAACGCCGCACAGGTTTCCGCCGTGGGAGCGATCCGATAAGCCTGAGGTTCGGCGCCGTTCAGGGTTATGCGCTGCACTCGAACATCGTCCACGCGGCAAGAATCGCGCGCGAGCACGCGATGGCGGCCTTCTCGGAGTTCAAGGTTGGCGCGGCGCTCGAGACCTCGGACGGCCGTGTCATCACAGGCTGCAACATCGAGAACTCCACTTATGGCCTGACGATGTGCGCCGAGCGCGTCGCGCTCTTCAAGGCCGTCTCCGAAGGACACCGCTCGTTTACGCGCATCGCAGTGGTCGCGGACACGTCACAGCCGACATCCCCCTGCGGTGCATGCCGCCAGATCTTGTGGGAGTTCGCCGGCAATATCGAAGTGATCCTCGCAGATCTCGAAAATGTCAAAACCACGCACATCCTGAAAGATCTGCTGCCGCATCCGTTCGATGCGCGCTTCATCGAGTGACGACGCCTTCACAGGAGATCAGAAGATCAGGAGAATAAAAACCTCTTGGTTTCATATGCTTCCCTGGCGTGGCAATTGTTGCGCACATCAGATGGTTGCGGCCCGCACAAACTGCCAACTGACGTCGGAGTTCCAGAAAAAATAGCACGGCGCGGTTCGTGCTACGCATCGGCACATGACTACCGCAGAGATGCCGCTCGACGAACTGACGCACAGAATCATTGGTGCAGCGATCGAAGTCCATGGCGTCCTCGGTCCGGGTTTGCTCGAGTCGGTCTATCAGGAGTGCCTCACTGTCGAACTTCGACAATGTGATCTGGTGGAAGGCCGCGTGATCGTCGAGGTCAAAGCCGTGGAAGGCCTTCATCCGATCCATCAAGCACAGGTCGTGACGTATTTGAAGCTCACTGGATATCCGGCCGGTCTACTGATGAACTTCAATTCAATCGTTCTGAGGTCGGGATTAAGGCGCCTGGATCATCCGGACTTGTACGTAAAGAAGATCCGCTCCTGATCTCCTGATCTCCTGTTAAAGATCACCACCGGTCGTTTCAAGTATCATTTCTCCACATGCTTCCGACTATTGAGTGGAACGACGAAGGCGTCGTGATGATCGATCAGCGCAAGCTGCCAGTCGCCGAGATCTACGTCACGTGCAGGAGCGCAAAGGACGTCGCGAAGGCCATCAAGACGATGGTCATCAGAGGCGCACCGGCGATTGGCGTTGCGGCGGCCATGGGATTGGCGCTGGGCGTGCGGCAGAGCACGGCCACCGGAACGACGAAACTTGCAGGAGAGTTCTACAAGCTGTGCGAGATGATGGCCGACACGCGCCCGACGGCGGTGAATCTGTTCTGGGCGATCGATCGCATGAAGCGCGTGTTTGCCGACGCCGCTTCGTCGGGCCAGTCGGTCGATCAGATAAAAGATCGGCTCGTGGCCGAGGCGCGCATGATTCATGACGAAGACGTCGCGAGCTGCCGCGCGATGGGGTCGCACGGCGCGAGCGTCGTGCCGGAAACGGCGCGCGTGCTGACGCATTGCAACGCGGGCGCACTGGCGACCGCCGGCTACGGCACGGCACTCGGCGTGATTCGCGGCGCCATCGAGCAGGGAAAGCACGTGGCCGTCCTTGCCGACGAGACGCGTCCCTTCCTTCAGGGCGCCCGTCTGACGGCGTGGGAGCTGACGCGTGACGGCATCGAGACCACGGTCATCACCGACAACATGTCCGGTGCGCTGATGCTGGGCGGACAGATCGATCTCGTCGTGGTTGGCGCCGACCGCATTGCCGCCAACGGCGACGTCGCGAACAAAATCGGCACTTACAGCGTCGCGGTGCTCGCGAAGGAACACGGCATACCGTTTTACGTCGCCGCGCCCATCTCCACGATCGATCTGGCAACGCCGGACGGCAGCGGCATCCCCATCGAAGAGCGTAGCGCGAAGGAAGTGACGCATCTGGGGCCCTCGCGGCTTACGCCGGCAGCCGCCAAAGTGCGGAACCCCGCATTCGATGTCACGCCACACAAGTACGTGACAGCGATCATCACCGAGCGCGGCATCGCTCGCGCCCCGTACTCGGAGTCGCTGTCCGAACTGGTCAACAATAAGTAAAGAAGCCTGCGCCCCTTTCATGGTGGGCATTGATGGTGATACTGGGCATCGAGACCTCCTGCGACGAAACGTCTGCCGCCGTCGTCACCGACACCGGCGGCGTGTGGACGATTGAGTCGAATATCGTCGCCTCGCAGGTGGCCATCCACAGCGAATGGGGCGGTGTCGTCCCGGAGCTCGCCTCCCGCCAGCATATCCGTGACATCTGCGGCGTCGTCCGGACGGCCCTCGATGCGGCGAAGACCGATCTCAAGAGGCTCGATGCGATCGCCGTCACTCAAGGCCCCGGCCTCGTCGGGTCCCTGCTCGTCGGCGTGTCGTTCGCCAAGTCTCTCGCGCTCTCCCTGGATCGTCCGCTCGTGCCGGTGCACCACCTTGCCGGACACATCGAGTCGCTCTTCCTGCAGCACGGGGACCTCCCGCTCCCTCTCGTGGCGCTGGTGGTGTCGGGTGGTCACACAAGCCTCTATCTGGTGAACGAGCCAGGGTCGTACGCACGCATCGGCCGGACGCGCGACGATGCAGCGGGGGAGGCGTACGATAAGGTCGCACGGCTGCTTGGGCTGGGATATCCGGGCGGACCGATTGTCGACAAGCGGGCGCGAGACGGCAACGACGAAGCTGTGGCGCTGCCGTTTGCGCGCATGACGCACGCCGATCGCAACGCCCCGGCGATAAAAGGCGACCTGGATTTCAGCTTCAGCGGTCTGAAGACGGCTGTGCTGCGCCACGTGCGTCATCGTGCGGAGAACGGCGGCCAGCTGACGAACGCGGAGATCAACGACATCTGCGCCAGCTTTCAACGCGTCGTCGTCAATGCGCTGCTCGATCGCGTCTTCGAGGCTGCCGATCGCCATGGCGCCGAGAGCGTCGGCATCGCCGGAGGCGTGTCGGCGAATGCGCGCTTGAGAAAGGACTTCGCTGACCGTGCCGCAAGGATGGGGTTTCCCGCCTACGTGCCGGCACTTTCACTTTCGACAGACAACGCCGCGATGATCGCCGCGGCCGGCCTCAGAAATTTTCACGCCGGCAAGCGGGCCGGCCTGGAACTGAACGCGGACGCGAGTCTGGAACTCTGAGGGATTAGGTGATTGGGGATTCGGGATTAGGCCTGAACGCGCGAAAACGCGTGACATCCGTCGCTGCACTAATCCCAAATCCCTGATCCCCAATCCCTAGACTATTCCCCAATCACCTTGATCAGGACGCGCTTGTTCCGGCCTCCGTCGAACTCGCCATAGAAGATCTGCTCCCACGGCCCGAAGTCGAGCTTGCCTTTCGTGATGGCGACGACGACCTCGCGCCCCATGATCTGGCGCTTCAAGTGCGCATCGGCGTTGTCTTCGCCGGTGCGGTTGTGGTGATAGTGGTTCGGATCGGGGTTGAACGGCGCCAGCTCCTCGAGCCACTTGCCGAAGTCGTGATGGAGGCCGCGCTCGTTGTCGTTGATGAACACCGAGGCGGTGATGTGCATGGTGTTCACCAGCACGAGCCCCTCCTGGACGCCGCTGGCGCGCACCGCCTCGTCTACCTCGGGCGTGATGTTGCGGAACGCCATTCTTGACGGAATGTTCAGCGTCAGGTACTTGGTGTAAGCCGTCATGTTTTATCGCGGGGCCCTCGTCCCACCTTTTTCAAAACCGATTGTTGCCGGACACCATCGCTGGACGACGCTCTTAAATCTCGACGCAGAGACGCTGAGACGCAGAGGAATTTCCTTTTCAAAAGCCTTTCTCGGCGTCTCGGCGCCTCGGCGTCATCGTGGATTATTCCCCAATCACCTTTATCAAACCCGATTGTTGCCGGACACCATCGCTGAACGACGCTCTCGCCGATAATCACGTCGCCGGCCATGACGATGGGCGGCGTCATCCTCGGCACAGCCGCCTACATGAGCCCCGAGCAGTAAAATACCTCAACGTGATGCCCCCCGATCCGTTCGAGCTCGTCCGCAGGTGGTTCCGGGCCTTCAATGCCGGCGATATCGACGGCCTGACCGCGCTGTATCACGAGGACGCCACCAATGACGTCGGCGCCGGGGTCGTGCAGGGACGCCAGGCCGTGCGCGAGGAAATCGCCGACGCTCTCGCGCGTTCGGCGCAGCGCAGCGTACGGATGATCGCGCGCGTCGAAACCGGAGCGATGCACGCCGAATGGCGCGGCCGCGAGAAGAATCCGGAGGGCGACGACATCGTGACGAGCGCCGGCTATGACGAGTTCTGGATCGAGAACGGGCTCATCCGCCGCCAGCGCGGCGTGCGTCATCCGTTGAGCTTCCAGGGCGAAGAAGAGGTCGTTCCGACCAACGCATCGCGTCCGTCGCGGCAATATCCCGGCGCAGCCGATTGTCGGCGTCGGTGCGGTCATCATCCAGGATGGGAGAGTCGTGCTCGTGAAGCGGCGCTTCGAGCCTCTGGCAGGGCAGTGGAGCCTGCCGGGCGGCCGCCTGGAGCTCGGCGAGACGCTCGAGGCAGGCCTGGCCCGGGAGATGCTCGAGGAGACCGGCCTCGAAGTGGAGGTGGGTCCGGTGGTCGATGTATTCGACCGCATCCTGCTCGATCCCGAGCGCAAGGTACGGTATCACTACGTGCTCATCGACTATCTGTGCCGTCCGATTGGGGGCGCGCTGACTCATGGCTCCGATGTGGCCGCGGCCGAGCTGGTCGATCCCGGCGAGCTCGACCGGTACCGCCTTACTCCGAAAGCGATGTCGGTTATCGAGAAGGCCGTCGGCATCGCGAGGATGCATCAATGGGAAAAGAGCGAGCGCTAATCACAGGCGGGTCTGTCGGCATCGGCGCGGCGCTCGCGGACGTCTTTGCGGGTCACGGGCACGATCTCATTCTCGTGTCTCGCAACCCGGACAAACTGGAAGCGCGGGGCCGAGCCATTCGGGAGCAGTTCGGCGTCGACGTCGTGTGCCTACCTGAAGATCTCGCCGATCCCCAGGGAGCGCGCCGGCTGCACGAGGCGGTCACCGGCCGCGGCCTCGACGTCCACTACCTCGTCAACAACGCGGGCGTCGGTCTGTTCGGGAAGTTCGTCACGACGGATCTCGACACAGAGCTGAAGATGATTCAACTCAACGTGACGTCGGTTGTCGATCTGACGAAGCGGTTTCTGCCGGCGATGATAGAGCGCGGCAGCGGACGCATTCTGAATGTCGGTTCGACGGCGGCGTTCGTGCCGGGCCCGTGGATGTCGGTGTATTACGCCACGAAGGCGTTTCTCCTCTCGTTTTCGCAGGCGATCGACTACGAGCTGAAGGCGAGCGGTGTCACGGTGACGGTCCTGTGTCCCGGGCCGACGGAATCCGAGTTCAAGGTGCGCGCGAGGTCGGAGCGCTCGCGCCTGTTCGAGGCGTTCGTCATGGACGCTCCGCGCGTCGCGCGGGTCGGCTACGACGGCATGATGAACGGGAAAGCGGTAGCCATCCCCGGGCTTCGGAACAAGTTGATTCCGATCGCCGCACGGCTCGCGCCGAGGCCTCTGGTCGCAGAACTGTCGCACAGGGCGGCGAGGCCGACGGAAGAGTAGATAACGAAAAATGAAGAACGAAAAACGAATAGAGCCACGAAAGGGGAAGACCTAAAAGAATGTTCGAGATCAGTCGTGAGAATGCCTGGAACATTCTGACGGAGCACACCAAGGGGGAGAGTTTGCGGAAGCATGCGCTTGCGGTTGAAGCGGCGGTGCGCGGCTACGCGCGAACTTTCGGCGAGGACGAAGAAGTCTGGGGCGTCGTCGCGCTGCTTCACGATTTCGACTACGAACAGTTTCCAGATCTCGAGGACCATCCCTTTCGCGGTGCCGAGATTTTGCGTGCGCGCGGGTGCCCCGAATTCGTCGTGCGCGCCATCCTCTCGCACGGCGAACACACGAACACCCCGCGCGAATCGAAGCTCGAACACACGCTGTTCGCGTGTGACGAAATGGCAGGGTTCGTCACCGCCGCTGCGCTCGTCCGGCCGTCGAAGAGCGTCCAGGATCTGGAGGCGTCTTCGGTCATGAAGCGCATCAAGGACAAGGCATTTGCCAGGGGCGTCAGCCGCGACGACTTGCGAAAAGGCGCCGAAGAGATCGGCTTGCCGCTCGAAGCGCATATCTCGAACGTGATCGGCTTCATGCGGGAGCGCCGTGACATTCTGGGGCTCTGAAGACAGGGCTACCACCTTCGCCAAGGCTACGGTGGTCCGCCGTAGCTTTACGCGGAGGCGGAAAGCCCTGTGCCACCGGGGACAGTGCGGTTCTGGGTTCTCGGTGCTGGGGTTCTGGGGTGCCAGTTCTGGGTTCTTTGTTCTTGCTTCACGAACCGGTGCGCCGAACCTCGAACGGAACCTACAACCCAGAACCGGCACCGAGAACCGAGAACCGAACTATTCCTTGGTGGAACAGCGCTTTAGCGCCGTTCGTATAGACAAGTAATGCCAATCGCCGTGCTCGAGCGGGTCGGAGTGCGCTACGGAAGCCAGTGGGCGCTCCGAGACGTCTCGGCCGCGTTTCCGGAGGGCGCTGTCGGCTTGCTCGGGCCGAACGGCGCCGGCAAGAGCACCATGCTGAAGGCGCTGCTCGGTCTCATCGAGCCCGACAACGGCCGCATCACCGTGCTCGATTTCGATGTGGCCGTTTCGCCGCTCGAGATTCGCGCGCGCGTCGGCTACATGCCCGAGAACGACGCGCAGATTCCCGGCATGTCGGCGGTCGCCTTCGTGGCCTATTGCGGTGAACTGTCAGGACTGCCATCCGCCGACGCCATGCAGCGCGCCCACGAAGTGCTCTACTACGTCGGCCTTGGCGAAGCGCGCTACCGCAACGTCGAGACGTATTCCACAGGCATGAAGCAGCGCATCAAGCTCGCGCAGGCGCTGGTGCACGATCCAGATCTGCTGCTGCTCGACGAGCCGACCAACGGCATGGACCCGAAGGGGCGAGACGAGATGCTGGCCCTCATTCGCGACATCGCCTACAACAAACACATCAGCTTGATCCTTTCTTCGCATGTCATGCCCGATGTCGAATCGGTCTGCGACGCGGTCGTCGTGATGAACCGTGGGCAGGTCGTCATGCAGGGGCCCATCGCATCGCTCAAGAGGCCGGCCGGCAGCATCTTCGAGGTGCGGGTGAAAGGCAATCGCGACGCGTTCGTCGAGCGTCTTCGCTCGCACGCGTACGAATGCCGCGAGACCGACGCAGACATGTTCCGCGTGCTCATGCCGCCCGGCGCCGGGGCTGATCAGCTGTTCTCGTCGGCAGTGGCGGTTGGAGCGCAGGTGCGTCACCTGAAGCCCAGCGTGCCGACACTGGAAGACGTGTTCGCTGAAGCGGTGGGAGAGGAGTAAATGCCCATCCATCGCGAGCGATATCGAAGGCGCGAAGGGGGCGTCGAGGGGCGCGATGGCGCGTGGGCGGTGATTGCGGCCAACGGACTGCGAGCGCTCGTGCGGAAGCGCGCGTTTCTCTTCCTGATGATTCTCGCGTGGATTCCGGTCGTCGTCCGCGGCGTGCAAATCTGGGCCGCCGCGAACGTGCCGGGCATGTCGCAGATCGGCATGTTGGCCGTAACCCCGCGGATGTTCCGCGATTTTCTCAACCAGCAGGAGCCGCTGATCTTCTTCATCACCGTCTATGCCGGCTCGGGCCTCATCGCCGACGACATCCGCGCGAACGCGCTGCAGCTGTATCTCTCACGGCCCATCACGCGGACGCAGTACATCGCGGGGAAAGCCGCGATCCTCATGGCCGCGCTCGCGGCGGTCACGTTCGTGCCGGCGATGATCCTGCTCCTTCTCGTCCCGGCGTTTGCCGGCAGCATGACGTTCCTGTGGGAGAACCTGTCGCTCGTCCCGTCGATCTCGGCGTACTCCGTGATTCAGATCACCCTGTCCGCGTTTCTCATCCTCGCGTTGTCTTCGCTCAGCAAGAGTCGCTGGTTCGTGGCCATCCTGTACGCCGGGCTGGCGTTTTTCACGCACGCCGTGTTCGGTGTGCTGGGCGCGGCAGTCGAAGGGTCCGCGTTCTCATGGGTGTCGATTTTTGCCAACGTCCGCCAGGTCGGCGACGTCCTGTTCCGGATGCCTCCGCGGCACGACACGCATCCGCTCGTGTCCGCGGCGGTCATAGCACTCATCATTGCCGCCTCGGCGTTCGTACTTCGGCGCAGGATTCGCGCCATCGAGGTGGTCACATGACCACTGACGCAGCAATCACCGACGGTAGCGTCCGGCTTCAGCCGGACCGCGATGATTCGCAGACGACGCCGGAGGTCGTGCGGGCAGAGAACCTGTCGAAGTGGTACGGACAGGTCATCGGGCTCAACGACATCACGATTACGATCGGCAGCGGCGTCACGGGCTTGCTCGGGCCGAACGGCGCCGGCAAGTCGACCCTCCTGAAGCTCATAACGGGGCAGCTGAAGCCCAACAAGGGCTCCGTGAAGATTTTTGGGGAACCCGTGTGGGGCAATCCCGCGAATTTTTCGCCGCATGGGCGTGTGCCCGGAGCAGGACGCGTTCTACGACCGCATGACGGGCCACGAATGGGTGACGGCCCTGCTGCGTCTGCACGGCTTCGCCGATCGCGAGGCGGCCGGCACGGCAATGGCGTCGCTCGAGCTGGTCGATCTGCAGGACGCAGCCAACAAACGCATTGGCGCCTACAGCAAGGGGATGCGCCAGCGCGTCAAGCTCGCGCAGGCGCTCGCGCACGAGCCTGAGCTGCTCGTCCTCGACGAGCCTTTGTCGGGGATGGATCCGCTCGCGCGGCGAAAGACGATCCGCCTCCTCCGCAACTGGGCCGTGCAGGGGCGTAACGTCATCGTGTCGAGCCACATCCTCCACGAAATCGAGGCGCTGACATCCGACATCCTGCTGATGCACCACGGGCGCGTGCTCGCCGAAGGCAATGTGCACCAGATTCGCGATCTCATCGACGAGCACCCGCACACGATCTGCCTGCGATCGAGGCGTCCCCGCGGGCTCGCGACGACGCTCGTGGCGGATGAAGACGTGCTGAGCGTGCGATTCGAGGGGGACGCGGTGTTCGTTCAGACAGCCCGGCCCGACGCGTTCTACGCGCGCATTACCGAGATGGCAGCAAACGACGGCGGCGACATCTACGAGATCACGTCGCCGGACGACAACCTGCAGGCCGTCTTCGAGTATCTGGTGAAGTCGTGAGCCCTGCCGTGAGCGAGCGCAGCGCGTCGGACAGGTTCTGGAGCGCGGTGCTGCGCATGTTCGACATCTCGTTCGGGCAGATGTTGTGGTCGCGGCGCACCGTGTTCATGGCGCTGGCCACCGGCGCTCCTGTCGTCATCGCGGTCCTGCTGCGCGTCATCCATGAAATGGGGCTGTCGTCGTTCAGGGTGAACGGCGTGCCGGTGCCGGGGCCCGTCATTTTCGGCGGCATGATCTGGCTGCTGTATCTGCGCTTTGTCGTTCCCGTGCTTGGCGCCTTTTACGGCACGTCGCTGATCTCCGACGAAGTCGAAGATCGGACGATCACGTACCTCTTCACCCGCCCGGTGCCGAGGGGCGCGATCATCATCGGCAAATATCTCGCGTATCTCGCCTGCACCAGTCTTGTCGTGCTGCCGTCTGTGACGGCTGTCTATCTTCTCGTCACGCCCGTGTCGGGTGGCAGCATCGGCGGCACGTTCCCGCAATTGCTGACCGATCTGGGGTTGCTGGCGGTCGGGCTCACGGTGTACGGCGCTGTGTTTGCGCTGATTGGTGCGTTGGTTCCGCGGCCGCTGGTCGCCGGCCTCTTGCTCATCTTCGGCTGGGAGCAGGTGGCGCTCGTCGTGCCCGGCTACCTGCGACGCTTCACCGTCGCGCATTACCTGCAGGCCCTGGTGCCGCATTCGATGCCGCAGGACGACACGATGGCCGCGATCCAATCGTTGTTTTCCGAGCCACCCACTGCGGTGTCCAGCCTGGTGTCGCTGGCAATCATCACCGTCGCGCCGCTGTGGCTGGCGGCGCGCACGGTCGAGCGAAGGGAATATGTGCTGGATCAGTAGGGGTCGTGGGGAGCAAACGCGGGATGCGGGAGGAGACCCGGGGAACTTGGAAGCAGGCCGTTCCGTCTACTGTAATTAGTCACCCTTGACCAGGAAAACCCGCTTTTTCGTGCTCGGTGCCGGCGCGGTCCTGGTCTTTCGGACTTGGCGGCGGGCTGGTGGCCTACCTTGCCTACAACCGCGCCGCGGGCGTGCCTGCGGGATTGCCGTCAGAACTTCGGTATGTGCCGGCCAACGTCGCGCTGGTGGCCTTCGCTGACGTCCATGGCGTCATGAACTCGGAGTTGCGCCGCTCATTGATCCCGAGCATCGACCCCGAATCGCGCAAGGGCCGGCAGATCATGAACGACTTTGCCGGCGTCGACGTCGAGAAGCAGGTCAATCGTGTCGTGGCGTATGTCGAGCCGGACACACCTCCGGATCCGCAGGCACAGGAAAAACCGGAGATCCCCCGCGCCCTGGTGCTCGTGAACGGCACGTTCGATCAGGCCCGCGTCGAGGCGTCCATCAGCGAACACGGGGGAACGATGGACGAATACAGAGGGCGCAAGATCTTCGTGCGCCGCGAAGATGGCCATGAGTTTGCCTTGGGGCTCGTCGGGTCGGATTTATTTGCGATGGGACAGGCCGACCTCGTCCGCCGCGTCATCGATTCATCGCAGGACTCGTCGGGCGCCGCGCAGGATATCACCACCAACGCCGACATGATGACGCTCATCCGCGACAATGCGGGCAGCACGGCATGGGTGGTCGGGCAGTTCGACGAGATCCGCCGCCGCATGCGGCTGCCGAGCGGCGTGGACGCACAGGTGCCGCCCCTGCGCCTGGTGTCGGTCAAGGCCAACATCAACGGGGGCGTCAAGGCGACTATCCGCGCAGAGGCGGGCGACAAAGCCGCCGCCGATCAGTTGCGCGACGTCGTCCGTGGCTTCATCTCGCTGGGGCGTCTGCACGCCGGCGGAAAGCCAGACCTCGAGAACCTGCTCAAGACCATCGAACTTTCGGGCAGCGAGGCGACCGTGAGGTTGTCGTTCGCGGTGTCGCCCGAAACCCTTCGCGTCGATTGCGCCTCCCGCGGGTGCCCGCCGCAACCGCATGAATCCCGCAACCCCCGAGAGCCCCCACCGGCGAAGTGATCTAGAATCTACGAACTGGAATCTAGAATCTGAAATCTTGAATCAAGGATCCGAGATTCCAGATTCTAGTTTCCAGATTCCAGCGTCAGGCTCCGCCCGTCATGCCAGAACAAGTGTTTTTCTACGGCACGCTGCGCACGGGCTTCAACCGCACCACACGTGCGGGCGTCGATGCCTTCCTGAAATTCACCGGCCGCGGCTGGATTAACGGAAAATTGTTCGACCTCGGAATCTATCCGGCCGCTGTGCCTGCGAACGATGCTCGCGTCTGGGGCGAAGTGTTCGAAATCACGGATCCGCCGGCCGTGCTCGCCGCGCTCGATCGCATCGAGGGGCATCGCCCGGCCGAGCCCGAACGCAGTCTCTACAATCGTGTCCGCGTTTCAGCCACGCTCGATGACGGCCGCATCGAAGAGGTGTGGGTGTATTTCTACAATGCACCGCTCGGACGGGCGCCGCGCATCACGTCCGGCGACTACGTCGAACATCTCAAATCCAAATAATCTGGCGGTTCTCGGTTCTGGGTTCTGCGGTTCTGGGGTGCCGGTTCTCGGTTCAAGGTTCGCGTGCTGGGTTCGCAGTTCTGCTGCCGCTTCGACTTGCCATGTCGCCGCGAACCAAGAACCCGAACCAAGAACCGAACCAGGAACCGGAACCTCAGAACCCAGCACCCAGAACCGAGAACCGCACGGTTCTAAACAAACCGCCTTCCGGCTCTAATCGCTTCAATAAACTCCACGATCACTTCACGAATGCGCTCTGAGAGCTCGATGAATTCGAGCCCGGATATGTAGCGCACAACTTCCTGGTCGACGTCGGTGATGCGGCAATGCGCCACCCGCCCCTTCAGGACCACAGATTGCTCGCCCAGTGTCAGCCCGATGTCGTGGAGAGAATTGAGGTGGAATGGAAACGCTGTCTCGACGAGGCAGCCCCCGCGGCTGATTTCCTTGATCGATAGCGGCTGGAACACCATGACTTCGCCTTGGAGTGTCAACAAGGGGTAAGGGGTAAGGGGCAAGGGGCAAGGGGCAAGGGGCAAGGGGTGAGGCAAGGGGTGAGGCCATTTACCCCTTACCCCTTACCCCTCGCCCCTTACCCCTCCCTTACCCCTACGGTTAGTGCAGCTGGATCACGGCGGGTTGACGGAACACGTCATCCGGCAGGTCGAGCGATTCATCCCTGATGACTTCGTCCTCCCGTGACACGGTGCACGTCACCACGGGAATGCCCTTCGTTTCGTCATCGAGCTTCAGCATCGACAACACCTGGAAACCGTCGAGGTCGTCGATATCGAGGCACACGATAATCAAGTGCGGCGTCAGCCGCTTGATGTGGCTGTATGCGTGTTCGGTCGATTCGACGAACACGATGTCGTATTGGCCTGCATCGAGCACAGCCTCGAGTAATCCGTTCAATTGAGACTGCTTGCTGACCACGACGACCTGCTGTGAGACAGATTTCACTGTCGTCGGCGTTACCCCGTTTGTGGTAGTGGTCATCATGGTCGCCTCCGTCTCCTGCCCCAACGAATACAAGAAGCAGGCCAACATCCGGCAGGCGATCCAATCCGGCGAAAAGGCCGTTTCTTCAACGATTTGCGCGAGATGTCACTCGTAGTGCCGCAAAAAGGGGTCGTACAAAAGGAAAGGGGATCACCGTGCTCCCCTTAAAACGAACAGTCACTGACGAATCACGTAACTCTTAGAACAGGAACTTCACCGACACCTGGCCCTCGGTGCCGGCTTCGAACAGGTCGGCCATGCCGTAGCGCGGATCGTACGCGTTCGCACCATCTGGAGTGGCCCTGATCATCGCGTTGTAGTCGTAACCCTTGAAGAGATCGACGTCGTGCAGGTCGATTGCCGACGACGCTCGAGGCACGCCGGCGCCACGGTTGAGGTAGTTGAAGAGGTGCCGCGCCGTCTTCTGGTTGAAGAGGTTCATCACGTTCAGCTCCAGCCGCAGCCGCTTGTTGCCCGCCATTGGCACCTCGTGCGACACAAGCAGGTCGGTCTTGCTGAACACGGGCGTGCGACCCATGTCGCCACGGCCTTCGACGAAAAGCTCGGTCTGGTTGACCGAGTTCACGTAGGTCGTCATCGGCGTCCCGCTGCCGACATACACGAACCCGCCGATCTGCGTGTTGCGCGCCACATTGCAGGCGCCGTAAAACTTGGCGACCAGCGGACGATCCGTCGCAAGACGGCCCCGCACATCGAGGACACCGTGCGAATCGAACATCGCTTCGTCGATGTCCCAACCGCGGTTTACGTTGCCGCCTTCACGAGCGATGGACCCGGCCTGTTGCTGCGCGGTGGCCAGGCTGACGCCGGTAGCCGGCGTGCGAATCTCGTCCGAGCTTGCGACGCCGGCATAGTTGCCAAATAGACGGCTGATCGTCAGATTGGCGCTGGCGAACCAGTTGTTCGCGAAACGGCGGCTGATGCCGAACTCGACCGCGTCGTACTGACGCCTGGCCTTCGGCATTGGGAACGAGCCGCCGCCCGTCAGCGGTGCCGCTAGAGCGGGCATGATCGACGTGGTGCCTTCACCGGGGTTGCCGACGAGATACACCTCGTTGCCGTCCACGAGCGCGCCGAGGTCTTCGATGGTCCGGTTCAGGTTGTTATGCACGAAGTGGAAGGTCGCCACCGTTCGCGGATTCACTTCGACGTCGAAGCCCGCGCTGTAGCTGTCCTGCGACATCGGCTTTGCCGCGTTGTCTATCGTTTCGAAACGGGGAACGCGGAGATCGCGGCACTGGCTGGAACCAGTCCATAGATCCCGGCCCGGCATGTTTCTTAATGTTGCCGTTATCGGGTGAGCCGGGTCATCGATCGATCGATAGTAGATGCACCAGACTTCACCGCCGAACAGGTTGCGCGCCATCGGTACTTCGTCCAGTCGAAATAGCGGCCCCAACTTGCGTAGAGTTTCGCACGCCCATGACCAGAGACGTCGTAACTGAATCCGAGGCGCGGAGCGATCCTCTCGCCAAAACCGAAATCGAACACGTACTTCCGCGGCATGGTTCTGTACGCAGGGACCTTCTCGTTTTCCGCACGGACGCCGGCGTGAAAGGTGAGATTGTGCGCGATCTGCCACTGGTCCTGCAGATAGAGGGAGACGATGTCCGCTCCGGCTTTGCCGAATAATCCTCGATTGGTAACGGTGTAATAGCCATACGCGCCGCGATCGCCGGCGCGTCCGGGGAAGGCCGTGGGGATTCCCCAGAAGATATCAACGTAGCCGCCGGGATACCGCGAGTCGATGTCGTTGAGCGCATATTGATAGCCGAGACCTCCCTTGACGAGATGCCGTCCGGCACGTTCAAGTCTATGGGTGTAGTCCACGTTCAATGTGATCCGCCCGGTCGTATCGAAAGTCGTCTGCAGGCTGCGCGGCACGTTCTGCGTTCCGGCCGAACCGCGATATTGTTCGGGGACGCCGGGCGCCGAGGCGGCCGTTTGATATATGTAGCTTGTAGTTGGCCCTATACCCCTGTCCGAGTACCGATCGTGGAACAATCCAGCCCTCAGTGCGACAAGTCCGGAATTTGCTATCGCTACATCCGTGCGTGCCGTCGTGTTCACCTGCTGCTGTAGCCAGCCGCGTGTCGTATTCGGCTCGTTCGCGGCCTTGCTGCTGGATATCCAATTGGTGCCAAATCCGTTGTACATGGGCAGAGAGCCAACCACGTCACCGTACACGACGAGTGCCGTCACGTGCGAGATCATGGGACCCGTGCTGAGACTCAACTTCGTGAACGCCTGAACAAACCTGGCCGTGCGCGACACGCGGCCTTTGTCTCGTCCTGAGGAGAACAGGTAGTCGTTCGCTCGCCGATGGAAGCCCGGAGCGACGGAGACGAAGAAGAACAGTCTGTCGCGTGTGACAGGTCCGCCGAAGGCACCCCCAACCTCATGATGAGACTCTGGCTGCTTCTCGTCCTGGACGTACGTCACGTCCTTCTCGCTGAAAGGGTCGAGAGCGAGCCGCATCGGTGGTCTCGTTCGCAACGAACTGCCGCCGGCGTAGTAGTGAATCTCGCCGTCGAAGATCTGTCCACCCGACCGCGTGACGGCGCTGATGACGCCGCCGAGCGCGCCTCCGTACTCGGCCGGAAGGCCGGTCGTCTTCACTTGTACTTCCTGGATGTACTCGAATATCGTGTTCTGTCGCGACGCCCCGTTGATGATGCTGGTCGTGTCGACGCCGTCGACTGTAAACGCGTTTTCAGCACCGCTGGCGCCATTGACCTGAATTCCCCCCTCTATGTCTCCATGAGTGACGGATGGTGCCGTCAGCGCGATCGATTGAAAGGTGCGGGTTTTGGGCAGTCGGTTTATTTCTTCCGACGTGACGGTGTGTCCGGCAGTTGCGCTGTTCGCGTCAACCAGAGGCACGCGCTCGGCTGTTACCTCTACTCGTTCGGTGACGCTGCCGACCCGCAACACCGCAGAAAGCGTCACCATTCGGCCGGCACGCACTTCGACGAGCGGCACTTCCTGTCGCGCAAATCCCGTTGCTTCGAATCGAACGGCGTACTCACCAGGGGCGAGAGGGACCCAGTAGGTGCCGGAGGCTCCCGTGGCAACCGTTATGACGCGGGCCGAGTGAAGATTGGTGATGACGACACGGGCACCAGCCAACACGTTGTCTGTCTGGTCAACCACTTGGCCTGTGACGACGCCCGTGAGTTCCAGACAATGCACGCCGTGACCGCGCCAAAGAAAGAGCAGAACCGCCGAGAGGGCTGCAGTTCGAACAGCACCAGCAATCCCTTGCGACATAGCCTCCACCTCCTGGAAGGCGTCGCCGTTGCAAACAGGATGCTTCGTAAGGCTGCAGAGTGTGATTCTGCACGCAAACGACCGCTCTTGACGACGAGAATAGCTGCGGGCATCCTCGTCCCATGCGCGCGCTGTTTTTTGCCGCTGTTCTGTCTTTCACTATCACGTGGCCAATACAGCCTGTCTTCGCCCAGGGTGCCGAACCGGGTGATCCCATGCGTATCGTCGTTCTGGTGGATAACAGCCAGATACCTATCGTCGACCCGTTGCCATTTATCCGGCGCGGGCTGCAGGAGTTCTTGAACGCCCTGCCACCGAATCATGAGCTGATGCTTGTGACAACGGGTGCGCAGATGAACATCAGGGTCGAGCCGACACGCGACTATCTAACCGTGATGCAGTCGGCGCTCTCGATCCAGGTGATGCGGAATTCGGGGAACGCGTTGATAAGCTCGGTGGAGGAGGTCTATGCACGATACCTGCGTTGGTGGAGCGACGGTTTCCAATGCTGGTCATCGTCGCCACTGAGGGCCGGGACATGAGCCCGCGTGTCACCAACCAAAGTGCGAATGCGCTCCTGCGGCAGTTGACGAATTCCGGCGTGCGCGTCAATGCGGTGCTGCTGAGTCCGACCGGCATACACGCAGACGCGGGATCCCTTGTGGCGTTCCTTTGCGCTCGAGATGACAAAGCGAACCGGCGGTGCGTTCGAGCCAGCGAGCGCCGTCACCGCGCCAGCCAAGCTGAAGACATTGGCCGGCCGCATCGCACAGCAGTACAAACAGCTCTCGCCGGACAAAGCTCCCGACGCGGCGAATTCCGCCGATAACTGAAGAAAAAGGGGGGAGCAGGACGCTCCCCCCTTGAACTACACGAACCTCCTTACGAACGACAAATCTCTAGAACAGGAACTTCACCATGAAGTGCCCCTGCGTGCCCTCGCTCCACAGGTCGTGCATGCCATAGCGTGGATCGATGGCGTTGTTTGTTCCTGACCGTCGGGCGTACGCGGCGATCAGTGCATTGTAGTCGTACCCATTTGCAAGATTGACTGGTTGGCCAGATTGATTCTCGCTGCGCTGCGGTTGCGGTTCAGCACATTGAATCGATGCCGAACCGTCTTCTGGTTGAAGACGTTCAGCACGTTCAGCTCGAATCGCATGCGCGCGAGTCCCCGCCGACGCGAATTCATGCGAGAGCAGGAGATCGGTCGTGGACAGCATAGGCGTACGCCCCATGTCGCCGCGGCCTTCGACAAAGACGAACGTCTGGAGGGTTCTGACATCAGTCGTCAGCGGTGTCCCGCTGCCGACGTATTGATTCAGGCCGATCTGCGTTCCGAATGGTGCCATGTAAGCGCCATACACCTTCAGGACGTGCGGACGATCGGTGGCCAGACGGCCCCTCGGATCGAGATTGCCCTTGGCGTCCCACATCATCTCGTCCAGGTCGAACCCGCGATTGGCGTTCCCGCCGGGCCGGAACGACTGCGCGCCCTGTTGCTGATCGACGGCGAATGAGCTGTATCCGGGCGTGCGGATCTCGTCCGAGCTCGCGATTCCGGCGTAGTTGCCATAGAGCCGGCTCAAGGTGTAGTTGCCGCCGAGGAACCAGTTGCCCGAGAACCGTCGATTCAGCGAGACTTGCACCGCGTCGTATTGCCGCTTCGGTTTCGGAATATTGAACGGAGTCGTGGCCGTTGAGAGCAATGCATTCGTCAAGATTCCCTCGCCCGGGTTGCCGTACGTGTAGACCTCGCTGCCATCGACGAGCCGACCGACGTCCTCGATCGTGCGGATCAGGTTGTTATGGATGTAGTTCACGGCCAGCACGGTGGTCGGCCGAAGCTGATACTCGAATCCGGCGCTGAAGCTGTCCTGGCTCATCGGCTTCATGTTGGGATCGAATACGTCGTCGTCGAAGGCTCGGAATGCGCCAATCGACGAAGCCTGGACGCCGCGCCCAGAATGTCGCGGCCGGGCATGTTGTCCAGATTGACGTTGTGGAATGACATTCGGATCGTCTAGCGCACGATAATACGTTTTCCAGACATCGCCGCCGAACGTCCCACGCGCGAGCTCGTACTTCGTCCAGTCGTAGTACCGGCCGTAGCTGCCGAACAGCTTCATACGGCCATCACCGAACATGTCGTACGCGGCTCCGATCCTGGGCGCGATCTTCTCGCCCCATCCGAATTCGATCGCGACGTCCTTCTCTCTGAACGCCGGGATCTTCTCGTCTTCGATGCGCAGGCCCAGGTTCAGCGTGAGTCTCCCCACGCTCCACTGGTCCTGCACATAGATATGCGAGATATTGGCCGCCGCTTCGCCAAAGGTCCCCAGATCGTCGACGGTGTAGTAGCCGTATGTGCCGCGACCTGGGGCGACCCCAGGCACAGCGCTCTGGTAACGGTCGATCCCAGTAGATTTCGACGAGGCCACCGGGATAGCAGCTGGTCAACGTCGTTCTGATTGTGCCGGATGCCGGCGCCCACCTTCAACGTGTGGAATCCCGCCGCTTCAAATGAGGCGTTGTAGTCGGCCTGGAAGTATGTCTGCTTCGTCGTGTCGTGGTCGACGATTTGAACAGCAGGTGTGTTCTGAGTCAAGTTGGTCCGACGAAACCTGACGGGCACGAAGGGCTCCCTGCCACGCAGGGGACCGGTAGCAGCCACGGCGTGGTCAACGGAACGCCGGTGTCGCTGTAGTTGTCGTAAAAGTGCCCGACCTTGACGCTCAGAAATGTGGTGTTGCTCACGGTGATGTCGACGTTGCCCGTGAGGCTCCGCTGGTTCGTTTCGTAGCCTCGCGTCGAGGTTGACCTCGTTGCTGGCCTTCGTGGCTCGACAGTATCTGCGGACCGATGCCGTTATAGGCCGGCAGCGTGCCCTGGAGGTCGTCGGCGTCAAGCAGCGCACCGAAATACGCGTTCATACGGCGGCCGCCGTAGCTGACCTTGCCGTACGCGTTCATGATTGTTTGGTCGCGCTTGATCTCGCCCGGATCGGTCCCGCTGCTGAACATGTACTCGTTGGTTCTGCGTCGCAAGCGCGGCGAGATCGACCCGAAGAAAAAGAGCCGATCGCGAACGATCGGGCCACCCACCGATCCGCCGACTTCGTTGCGGTGTTCGGCCTCTTTTCGTCCTGCACCGTAAGACGGTCTCGTCGTCGACCGGCGAAAGAACGAGGCGCTGCACCGGGCCGGCGCTGAGGCCGCTGCCCAGATAAGTAGTAGTGGCCCTCGCCGGTGAACCGGTTGCCGCCCGATTTGGTGACGGCGCTGATGACGCCTCCGAGCGCGCCGCCATATTCCGCGGGAATGCCGACCGTCTTGACCTGGACTTCCTGCAGATACTCGAACACGGTGTTCTGGCGCGAGTGGCCGGCCAGCAAGCTGTTGGTGGAGACGCCGTCGACCGTGAACTGGTTTTCGGAACCGCTCGCGCCGTTCACCTGGAATCCGCCTTCGATTTCGCCCGAGTTCACCGACGGCGCCGTCATCGCGATCGACTGGAAGCTGCGGCCCTTCGGCATCCTGTCGATTTCTTCCGCCGTGACGTTGTGCGCGATGATCGTGCTGCGCGTGTCGACGAGCGGAGCGTTTTCGGCGGTCACCTGGACGGCCTCCGTGAGGTTGCCGACCTTCATCGTGGCGTTAGATCGTGAATGTGCGGCCGAGCAAAACGTTCACTTCAGGCATTTCCTGACGTGCGAAGCCGCTCAGCTCGAATCGCGACTTTGTAGGCGCCTGGGCTCCACTTCAGCGCGATAGTTGCCCCACCATCGGTTACCGCTGACGTGACGCGGCCGGTTTTGATATTGGTGAATGTTACCGAGACCCCGGGAAGCACGCCTCCGCTGGGGTCGACGAGCTGACCCATAAGTGTTCCTGTGCTCTCTTGAGCCTGCGCTATATGCGCAGGTCCGAGCAGCATGCCGAGCGACAACAAGAAACACAGCAGCAATGAGGCTGCCTGCCCCCGTTCGCGTCGTCTCGTATTCATAGCCTCTCCTTGAAAAAAATGCCGTGGCCGTCACTATTAACGTCCAGGCGTTTCCCCCTACGAGAAAGATGCCAATGGTCTCAACTTTCAGTTATATCAAATTACTAACAATTTGAAGGGGCATTCCGATCAAATTGCATGGAAATTCAATTTATTGGTGACATGAATCCAAAATAATGAAGTCAGGCGTCCGCCCTACAGCCGAAATTGCCGCAAATCCATGTGCCCTTAAGGGTTTCGTGCGCTATCGTGACAGCTGGAAAAATCGATAATACGAGGGTCATGCACCGACTCGTGCCACGTGTGTTTCTATTGCTGGCTGCCCTGCTAAGTGACGTGTCGCTCGCGCACGGACAGGCGACGACCGGAAGCATTGGCGGCCGCATCCACTCCACAGATGGCTTGCCCCTTCCCGGCGTCACGGTGAGGCTCACATCGCCGATGCTGCAGGGCGCACGCACGGGCGTCACATCGGAATCGGGCGACTACCTGATTCCGCTGCTGCCGCCAGGCACATGCGCCGTGACGTTCGAACTGCAAGGCTTTCAGAGCGTCAAGCGAGTGCAGCAGACCGCAGTCGGTTACAACGCGACGCTCGACGTCGCGATGTCTCCGGCTTCGGTGCGCGAAGACGTCACGGTGGTTGCAGAGGCGCAGCCGCTGTTCGAGACGGCACAGGTGGCGACGAATTTCAGGCAGACGCTCATGGCGCGCTCTGCCGTCCAACCGGACGATCGATGCTGTCCTGCTGATGGCGCCCGGGGTGCACCCGACGGGACCGCGCGGCGCGTACACGATCAATGGCGGGCAGTCGTACGAGAACGTCTACACGCTCGACGGAGCGATCATCAACGAAAACCTTCGCGGCGCGCCGATGAACCCGTATATCGAAGACGCCCTGCAGGAGGTCACCGTCGCCAGCGCCGGCGTGTCGGCCGAATACGGCCGCTTCTCGGGCGGCATCGCGAACGCGGTTACGAAATCGGGCGGCAACACGTTCAACGGATCGTTCAGGACGTCTTTTGCGAACGAGCGTGGCGCACCTACACGCCGTTCGAATCGACGCAGCTCATCTCCGACCCGTCGTTGAAGTTGAAGCTCGACAAGGTCGTGCCGACCTACGAAACGACATTCGGCGGGCCGATGGCAAAGGACCGTGTCTGGTTTTTCGTGGCGATGCGGCAGCAGCAGCAGGAAACGACGCGCACGACCGTCTCGACCAACATTCCCTACCTTCGAACGAACGACGACAAGCGGTACGAAGGCAAGCTCACGTACACGATTCGCCCCGGCCATTCCGTGCGCGGCTCGTTTCTCTATATGGATCAGGTGCAGAAAAACAGCACCGGGTCGAACGTGATGGATATTGCGAGCCTTACCAACCAGGGGCAGCCGCAGGACCTGTACTCGTTTCACTACTCCGGTGTGGTACGGCCGAACCTGTTCGTCGAAGCGCAGTATTCGGCGCGCCACCTGACGTTCACCGACGTCGGCGCGGACACCAAAGATCTCATCGACGGGACGATGATCCTCGACATCTCGAAGAACGCCAGGTTCTGGAGCCCCACGTTCTGCTCGGGCGCGACGTGCGACGGCGACGAGCAGCGCAACAACAGCAACATGATCGTCAAGGCCTCGTCATTCCACCCGACGCGATCGCTCGGCACGCATCACCTGGTTTTCGGCTACGACTACTTCAACGACAACATCTGGGCGAACACGCGGGCGAGCGGCAGTGACTACCGCATTCGCGCCACGAATTCGATTTTCACCGGCGGAACGATTTATCCCCAGTTCATTCCCGGGAGCTCCGCGACGTCCACCATCATTGAGTGGACGCCGATTCACCAGCTCAGCGAAGGCTCGAACCTTCGCACCCACGCGCTGTTCGTGAACGACACGTGGCGACTGAGCAACCGGTTCACATTCGGCCTGGGGATGCGTTTCGATCGCAATCAGGCGACCGATGGCAGCGGGGCAAATGTCGGGGACGAGATGAACTTCAGCCCGCGGCTGTCGGCGGTGTGGGACCCGGCTGCCGGCGGGCGGTGGTCCGTATCGGGCAGCATGGCGCGATACGTGATGGCGCTGACGAGCAACCTCGCGGGCGTCCACGACAGCGGCGGGCAATCCGGCAAACTACCGCTGGTTTTACCAGGGGCCGGCCATCAACGCGAATCCAGCGGGGCCGCTGGTCGACACTGCGACAGCGCTCCAGCAGGTGTTCGACTGGTTCAACGCCAATGGAGGCACCAACCGCAGGCCGTATGTATCGGCCATCGTGCCGGGCTTCAATATGACGATGCCCGAGCCGCTGAAGGCGCCGTATTCGATTGAATATGCCGGCGGTGTCAGCCGCACGCTTGGCGCGAGAGCGTCGTTGCGGGTGGACGGCGTGTTCCGCGACTACAGGAATCTCTACAGCCAGCGAACGGATGTGACGACCGGCCGAGTCACCGATGCGGCCGGCAACGCCTTCGATCGGACGTTCGTCGAGAACACCGATGACGTGCGCCGCCGCTATGTGGCCCTTATGGCGCAGGGCAGCTACTCCGGAAGCCGCTTCGCGCTTGGCGGCAATTACACGTTGTCGCGCGCGTACGGCAACGTCGAGGCCGAAACGGCAAACGGGCCCAGCGGTGCGTCGATCAACCACTACCCCGAGTATCGACGCGCAGAGTGGAACTATCCGGACGGCGATCTCTCGATCGACCAGCGGCATCGCGCGCGCGGCTGGGCAACCTATTCGGTGCCGACGAACGCGGCCGGCTCGCTCGCGTTCGGGCTCGTGCAGCAGGCCGGCTCTGGAGTGCCATATGGCGGCGTCGGCGTGATCAACCCCTCGAACTTCGTGACCAATCCCGGGTACGCGCTGGCGCCGGCGCAAATCGAATACTTCTTCACGGCGCGCGACGCGTTCCGCACCGAAGCGAGCTACCGCACGGACGTGTCCGTGAATTACTCGCACCGGCTTCGCGGAACATCGGAGGCGTTCTTCCACGGGGAGGTCCTGAACGTCTTCAACCAGTTCCAACTCTGCGGCTGCGGCGACACCGCCTTCAACAACGGCGGCGTGACCAACATGACGACTATCGGTCAGTCGTTGGTACTGCGGGCGCCTTTCAATCCCTATACGACGCAGCCTGTCGAAGGGGTCAACTGGGACAGGCACTCGAACTTCGGCCAGCCGCTGAACACGTTCGCCTTTACGACTCCCCGCCTCTACCGTTTTTCGATCGGGATCCGTTTCTAGCGTAAAATTCGGGATCATGCAGCATCTGATCCAGCAGCTCCTTGCCGAGCTCGGGGAAGATCCGGGCCGCGAGGGGCTGCTGAACACGCCGAAGCGCGTCGAAAGGGCCCTGAAGTTCCTCACGAGCGGCTACGACATGGACGTCGACGAAGTGCTCAACGACGCCCTGTTCACCGTCGAGTACAGCGAGATGGTGATCGTGAAGGACATCGATTTCTACAGCCTGTGCGAGCACCACCTGCTGCCGTTCTTCGGCAAGTGCCACGTCGCCTACATCCCGCGCACGAAGGTCATCGGCCTCAGCAAGATTCCGCGGCTCGTCGACATGTTCAGCCGGCGGCTCCAGATTCAGGAGAGGCTGACGAATCAGATCGCCGACACCGATCCGCGAGAAAATCAACCCGCTTGGCGTCGCCGTCGTCATGGAAGCGACGCACCTGTGCATGTCGATGCGCGGCGTCGAAAAGCAGAACTCGTTCTGCGTGACGAGCGCGATGCTCGGCGCTTTCCGCGACAACGCGCGGACGCGCATGGAGTTCCTCGAGCTGATCAAGCTTCGAAGCGTCCTCCGTTCGTCGCCAGAGCCCATGACGGCATGTGTCGATGATTAGCGCAACGGTCAATGGGCGATGGTCGGGGGTCAATGGGCGATGGTCGGTCCTGGTCCATCGTCCATGGGCGGCGATCCTCGTACTAGCGTTCTTGTTCGGGAGCGCGCTCGACGCGCAAACGACGAGCAAGCCGACAACGACGAGCAAGCCGGCAACGACGCCCAAGCCGACGACGAAGCCCAAGCCGGCGCCGCCGGCACGAAAAGACCACGGTGGCTCCCGCTGAGATCACGTGCCCTTCGCCGCTCGGCACCGGCGTCAAGACGAAGCGCGAGTACTGCGATGTGCTGACCGCTCGGGATCCGAAGGAAGGCGTCCTCATCAAGCTGCCCCCGCACCGCGGGACGGTGACGCTCCGATTCAACCTGCACAACCGCCACACGTACTCCGAGGAAGAAGTGCGGCTGAAGACTGCATACGCCTCGTACGTCGCCGGCATCGGCGTGCTGACGCTCGATAACACGCTGTTGACGCGCGCGGTCGTCGCCACCGAGTTCCGGCGGCCAGACGATCTCCTCGAGCGCATCAGCGGCGGCGCCGGCCCAGGTGGGGTCAAAGCGGTCGCGCCGGTCGGCGTCGAACCCATCACGCTGCAGCTTGCTGCCGACCTCAACGAGGTCACCATCCTCGGCGAAAAACTGATGGTGGTCCGCGCCGATGGCCAGCCTGCGAATTACACGGCATCGGGCCGGCCGATCGCCATCGTCAGCGACGTGACAGTGGAATATACTCCCGCGCCGGCGCGGCGCTGACGCACACAATGGCAGATTGCCAGATTGGCACATTGTGAGAATGTTGCAGACTGGGAGATTGCAGATTGAAGATTAAAACGCGCGACAGCGTGTACGAATCGTCCTTCGTCAATCTGGCAACAATCTGACAATCTTCCAATCTGCCAATCTTCCAATGGAGCCGCCGCCCCCGCCATCGTCAGAACTGATTTCCATAGTTGTGCCGGTGTACAACGAGGCTCGCACGGTGCGGCAGGTGGTCGATCGGCTTCTGCAAATCCCGCTGCCCGCCGCCAGGGAAATCATCGTCGTCAACGACGGCTCCACCGACGGCACGAGAGAAGTGCTCGATGGCATTGCTCCTGTCGACGGCGTGCTGTCTATCGTCCATGCCGCAGCCAATGCTGGAAAAGGCAGCGCTCTCCGCACAGGTTTCGCGCGCGCGCGCGGCACGATCGTGGCCATCCAGGACGCCGATCTCGAGCTCGACCCCGTCCAGCTTGGTTCGTTAGTGCAGCCGATCCTCGACGGCGAAGCGGACGTCGTGTACGGCTCGCGCTTTATGGAGGGCCGCCCGCCCGGGCCGTGGGTGTCGGTCGCCGCCAATCGCGGCCTGACATGGCTGACCAACGTGCTGTATCGCGGCAACCTCACGGACATGGAGACCTGCTACAAAGTCATGGCGGGTCCGGTGGTTCGCAGCCTCGAGCTCGAGTCGAACCGGTTCGACATCGAGCCCGAGATTACCGCGAAGCTTCTGCTCCAGCGTCGCCGCATCGTCGAGCGGCCAGTGAAATTCGATCCGAGGAACCGAGCGAGCGGCAAGAAAATCGGCTGGCGCGACGGCTTCCAGGCGGTGGCCGTGTTGGTGAAATACAGATTTCGGCGGTTCTAGGTTCTTGATGCTGGGTTCTGGGGTTCTGGTTCCGGGTTCCAGGTTCCAGGTTCCGGCGTTCCGACTCGAACGTTTAATTCAAAGCGCCACGGTAGAACTGGGAACCGAGAACCAGAACCCCAGAACCCGGAACCCAGAACCGGAACCTAGAACCTAGCACCCAGAACCGAGAACCGATGGATCGCATCGCCGTGCTCGTCGCCATCGCCGCATCGCTCGCCGTCGCGGTCGTCGGTCTGCGATGGGGTACCTACGCTGCCGGCGGTTCGGACTCGTCATGTTATGCGCTGATGGCAGAAGCGTTTGCCGCAGGCACACTTCAGCCGACCAGTGACCTCGCGTTAGAGGTTCCGTGGCCCGACGCATCGAAGACGTTCACACCTGGCGGGTTCGTCCCATCTGAAACCAACCCGGCAGCCTCGGCTCCTGTCTGCGCGCCGGGCTTTTCGGCGCTGTTGGCACCCCTGGTCGCGGTGGGCGGCTCCGACGCGATGTTCCTTCTCACACCAATCGCAGGTGCGCTCCTGGTCTGGCTGACGTTCGTCGCAGGCCGGGCGATAGGGGGTCCCCTTGCGGGAGCGATGGCAGCGGCCCTCATCGCGTCGAGCCCCGCGATGCTCTATCAGGTTGTTCAACCGATGAACGACGTGACGACGGCCACCCTGTGGATGGCGACGTTCGCCGGTCTCATTCGCAGGCGGTGGGCGCTCGCGGGTTTGTTCTGCGGTTTGGCCCTGCTCGTTCGGCCAAACCTGGTCCCGCTCGCGCTCGTCGCGGGCTTCTTCGCACTTGGGATTAGGGATTGGGGATTGGGGATTAGGAATGTCGCGCGGTTTGTCGTCGCCGCGATTCCGTTCGGTCTCCTGGTGCTGTGGCTGAATTACAGCCTGTACGGAAGTCCGTTTCGCACCGGCTATGGCCAACTCGGGCATCTCTTCGGTCTCTCCTCGGTTTCCGTCAACGCCTCGCGGTATTTGGGTTGGCTCGTCGACACGCATACGCCGTTTCCTCTGCTCGCACTTGCCGCACCGTTTGTCGTCGCGCGCGAAAAGCGGGGAGATGTCGCGCTGGCGCTTGGCATGGTGCTGGCGACCTGCGTCGTCTACTTCTTCTATACGCCATTCGATGAGTGGACGTATCTGCGATTTCTTCTGCCGGCGATCGCGTTGATGCTGGTAATGGCAAGCGCCGTGATTGTTCACGTATCGGCGCGTGTGGTCCGCCTAAAGGCGGACACTACCGACACCCACGACAACGGCATTTCCCGGCGACCCGGCGCCTCGGCGTCAACGTATTCCGTAGTGTCCGGCTTTAGCCGGACCGTGATCGTCCTCGTCACGGCCGGCCTCGTGTTTTTCGGCGTGCGGACCGCCGACGATCGCCTCGCGTTCAACCTGAAGTTTCTCGAGCAGCGATATCGCAGCGCCGGTGCCGTCGTGCGCGACCGATTGCCGGCGAATGCCGTTGTGCTGTCGGTGTGGGACAGTGGGGCGGTGCGCTTTCATGGGCGCAAGGAAGCGCTTACGTGGGCGGGCCTCGATCCCGCGTGGCTCGATCGAAGCCTGGCGTGGCTAGACACGCAGGGGCGCACGCCGTACATCCTCGTAGAGTCGTGGGAAGAGCCCGCGTTCAGGAACCGGTTCGGGAACCACAGCGACATTGGCAAACTCGACTGGCCGCCGAAGTACGAGATCGATCGGGTCGTGCGCATCTTCGATCCGAAGGATCGCGTGAAGTACGATCGGGGTGAAAACGTAACAACCGAGTATCTATGGCCAATGCGCGATTGATGGCCGATCGGTCCCTAATCACGCTGCGAACGCACGCGATCAGCCAGTCACTCTTTCCGCCCACGACGCTTGCCGCCGCCATCGATCGGCTCGGATTCGTTCAAGCCGATCCCATCCGGTCGCCGGCGCGTGCGCAAGATCTCATCCTGAGACACCGCGTCGGCGGATATCGCGCAGGCGACCTCGAGCGACAATATGCGTCGCTGGAGATCGAGGAAGACTATCTGTACGCATACGGGTTTCTCTCGAAGCCGGTATGGCAGCTCCTCCACCCCCGAAAAACGCCGCCGCCTCGCGGGTTCGAAAAGAAAGTGTTCGAGACTGTCGTCAGCCTTGGCGAAGCGCATCCACGCCTCCTCGAATCACATCTCGGCAAGCGCCGGGTCGTCAACGCATGGGGCGGTTATTCCAAGGCGACGACACACGCCCTCGAGTGGCTGCATTGGCGCGGGTTGCTGCGGATCGCGCGAAGGGAGAACGGCATACGGGTTTACCGTCCGGCGTCGCGGCCCGAAGCTGCGCCGCCTGGCGAGCGGCTTCGTTCGCTCGTCATGGTCTACGCGCGCATCTTCGCGCCGGCGCCGGAAAAGTCGCTGCAGTCGGTCATCGCCGGTCATCGCGATCTCGGCAACACGCGAAAGATGTTGCACGCCATGATTTCGGACGGTGAGTTGCGCAGGGAAATGGTGGACGGCATCAATTATCTGTGGCCAGTCCCCACGGACGGTCGTGACCTGCCGCGCGAGGTGCGTTGTCTGGCGCCGTTCGACCCGATCGTATGGGATCGCGCGCGTTTCGAGCACTTGTGGGGATGGGCGTATCGCTTCGAGGCCTACACGCCGGTGAAGAAGCGCGTGCGCGGCTATTACGCTATGCCGATGCTGTGGGGCACTGAGTTCGTTGGATGGGCAAACGTGGGCGTGCCGCGCCAAAGCCGCGAAGCGGCGAAGGCGGGTGCCCGCGCGCTCGACGTAGATGTTGGCTTCGTCGACAAACGGCCGCGCGATCGCGAGTTCGGTCGTGAGCTCGATGTGGAGATCGCCCGGCTCGCCGAGTTTCTTCAACCAACTAGAGCCTGATTGCGAGCAGGCGCGCGTCCGACTCTATTCGCTATTCGCTATTCGCTATTCGCTATTCGTTTTTTCGTTTCTAATATCATCACTCCCCATGGAAACCGTTCGCTGGGGAATGATCGGATGCGGCGACGTCGCCGAAATCAAGAGTGGACCTGCCCTGCAGAAGGCCGATGGCTCGTCGCTCGTCGCGGTCATGCGCCGCGACCGGGCGAAAGCCGATGACTACGCGCGCAGGCACGACGTGCCGCGGGTGCATGCGAGCGCCGACGATCTCATTCACGATCCCGAGGTCGACGCTGTGTACATCGCCACGCCGCCCTCGAGCCACTGCGAGCTCGCGCTGAAGGTTGCCACTTCGGGCAAGCCCTGCCTCGTCGAGAAGCCCATGGCGACCAGTCACGCCGAATGCATTCAGATGGTCGACGCGTTTCGCATGGCGCAGAATCCGCTCTGGGTCGCTTACTATCGGCGGGCACTGCCGCGGTTCCTGAAGGTGCGCGAGCTGCTGCGTGCGGAGGTCATCGGAACGCTGACGTCGATTCACGTCAAAGTGACCGACCCGCTCGCTACTGGCGATGCTGCGAAGGCGTGGCGCTTCAATACCGAGATTGCTGGAGCAGGGCTGTTTCTCGATCTCGCCTCGCACTACTTCGACATCATCGATTTTCTGGCGGGACCGATTACGGCGGCGGCTGGTTTCGCGCTCAACACGGGCGGCGCCTATGCGGCCGAAGATGTCACGGCTGCGGCGTTTCAGGTTGGCGGCAAGGTCGCTGGCACCGGCGTGTGGAATTTCAATGCGCCGGCGTCCGCCGACTCGATCGTCTTCACCGGTTCACAAGGAGAGATCGGCACGGCCGTTCGCGCCGACGAAGACGTGGTGGTCAACCGCGGGGGCCAACCGAATCTCTATCGTTTTCGAAACCCGCCGCATGTGCACCAGCCACTGATTCAGACGATCGTCGACGAACTGCGAGGAAAAGGGACGTGCGAATCGACGGGGGAGAGTGGCGCGCGCTCGGCACGGGTAACTGACGCATGCCTCGCGAGTTACTACCGCAGTAACGAAGAGCGAAAACCGAAAAACGAATAACGTCACGCGTACAAAATTAAGGCGGGCCCGTTGTCGGACCCGCCTCAGCGTGACACGTGTGATCTTATTCGTTCTTCGCTTTACGTTTTTCGTTTCTAGAGTCCAGCGAGGCGCGAGTCCGCATCGCCGAACCTATCCACCTTGATCCCCACGCGGTCCATGATGCCGAGATACAGGCTGCACATCTTGCGGTTTTCGTCGCCGGCTGTCAGGTAGTCGAGCGAGCGGCCCGTTTCGAGCGTGCCGCCGAGTCCGCCGGCAAGCACCACCGGCAGTTGCGTGCTGATGTGCTTGCTGCCATTCCACAGGTTCGACAGGAACATCAGGCACGAGTTGTCGAGCACTGTGCCATCTCCCTCGGGCATCGAATCCAGCCTGGTCGCGAGATAGGCGAGCTGGCTCAAGTGGAACCGGGAAATCCGCTCGTACCCGTCCGACAAATTGTCGTGCGACGCGGCATGATGCCCATTCCGCACGTCCAGGAACGGGTAATAGAGCGCCGAGAGGTCGCGCGCGAGTAACAGCGTTGCCACGCGCGTTTTGTCGGTCTGAAACGCGAGCGCGATGACGTCGCACATCAGTCGCGTGTGCTCGCGAAGATCCTCGGGCAGGCCGTTCTGCGGCCGATCCATCGAGAACACGGGCTTGTTGTGCAGCTTCGCCAAATCGGCGGCCTTTGCCTGATTCTTCCGCATGCCCTCGACACGTGTCTCCACTTCGCGCACGCTGGTCATGAACTCGTCGAGCTTGTGCTGATCGGTGGTGCTGACCTGGCGGCTCAGCTCGGCGGCGCTGTCTTTCACACGATCGAGGATGCTGAGATTGCGCACGCTACCGCGGTTCTCGAACAGTGTGTCGAACGCGAGCGCGGGGTACACCTCGTTGGGCACCGGCGAGTCGGCGTTCTGCCACGAGATGTGCGAGCTGTAGGCCATCGAGAAGTTGGTCTCGTGGTAGCCAGTCATCGGCTGTTCGCACGCGAGCACGATGCTCGGCTGCAGCGTTTCCTGTCCGACGTGGTTCGCAATCATTTGATCGACTGTGATGCCGGCGTGGATGACGGGACCCCTCGTGATGGGCGCTCCCGAGAGCAGGCTCCCAGTTTGGGCCGGGTGAATGCCCTGGCCCGTCGAATGCTTGTTGAAGAGCCCGTTGATGACGTTGATCTTCTTCTTCAACGGCTCGAGGGGCGACAAGCTCGAGCTGAGCTGCATGTCGTCTCCCGATCCGGTGGCGCCCCAGTGGTTCTCGTTGACGCCGTTGCCCATGAAGAGCACGGCAAAGCGCTTGGGAAACGGCGATCCCGACGGCGTGGCTGCGAACGCGGACAAGGACTCGAGCCATGGCAGCGCCATGGTGACTCCAGCTCCGCGAAGGACGGTACGACGTGAGAGCTTCATCTAAGGACCTTTCTGCAACGATTTGAACAGGAGATTAAGAGATCAGGAGTTTGCTTTTCAAAAGAGTTTCTCCTCGTCTCTTGATCTCCTGTTGTTGTTCACGTCCGCTTCCTCAAGAACTGCGGGCTCGTGACGATCGCTTCTACCATCGCGCTGAACCGGTAGGCGCCTGCGGCGAGCCTGGCGTTCATCCGCTGGATGAGCGGCTCATCCGACAGCAACAGAGATCGGCCCAGAGCGTACACGAGCATTTTACGGCTAAGGTTGTCCAAATAGTCTTTTTCCCGGTTCGCGCGGATGTAGCTCTGCAATCCCGGCAGGCCGGTCCCCTGGCTCCCACCGGGGAAGGTAGCGTGCGAGTCGATCGGACGTCCGGCCAGGTCCTTCGTGCGCGTTTCGCCCACCGGCCCGTAACCTTCGAAGGTCAGCCCGAGCGAATCGAAGCGCGCATGGCACGAGGAGCACGACGGATTATCGCGGTGCTTCGCGAGCATCTCGCGCAACGGCAGGTCCAGTTTCGCCTCGTCTTTGGGCAGCTCAGGAACGGTTGGCGGCGGTGGAGGAATCACTTCGCCGAGCACCCGCCGCGCGACCCAATAGCCGCGCTTTACCGGGCTCGTGCGCAGGCCGGGGGCGTTCTGCGTGAGGAACGCCGCCATCGGAAGAAGACCGCCGCGCTGATAGTCGCGCGCGTTGTCTATGCGGCGCCACGTCTCGGCCGATCCGACGACCCCAGAGATCCCATAGTGCTTGGCCAGAATCGGGTTGGCAAACGTGTGGCTGCCGTACAACATGTCGAGCACCGAGCGGTCGTTGCGCACGACGTCGGTGATGAACCGAATCGGCTCCTCGAACATCGCGGCGCGCAGCTCGTTGCTGAACTCCGGAAAGCGTTCGCGATCGACGGCGTTGTGCTCGTCGAACCGCCGGAAGTCCAGCCAGTTGCCTCCAAACTCCGTTGCCAGCCGGCGCGCCCGCTCGTCCTTCAGCATCCGGCGGACCTCGGCGATCAGCACCGATTCGTTCCGCAGATCGCCGGCGGCTGCCCGCGTCGCGAGCTCGGTGTCGGGCATGCTCGACCACAGGAAGTAACTCAGCCGGCTGGCGAGCGCATGGTCCGACAGCGGAACCGCCGGAACGGTGCCAGCCGCGCCCACCCGGTCGCCGCGTTGGGGGACCTGGTCGGGCGCGACGCCAGCCACGTTGACGCGATAGCTGAAGTGCGGCGACATCAGCACGTTGACGATGAGGTCGCGCATGGCTTCTTCGTGCGAGAGGCTGCTCTTCTCGCGCAGCGAGCGATAGAAGGCGCGCAGGTCGTCGCGCTCAGCTACCGAGAGCGGCCTGCGGTACGCGCGCGCGGCAAACGCGAGCAGCGCATCGAGCTGGTGCGGTTCGGCCTCGAGCCGCTTTTGTTCGACCGTGCGGATCGCCCTGTTCACGTTCTCGAAGTGCTCGCTGATGGCCTCGAACGCGATCGGATTGTTCGTGTCGTCGGCCGCGGCCTTTGCGAGGTAGCCCTTCTTGAAATCGAGAATCACCGATTCCTCGGTGATGTCCTTGTCGGCAGGACGGTGGCTTCCGGACTCGCGGCCATTGCCGAGAATTTCGCCGCTCTGGTTGAAGAAGAATTCGATGTAAGTGCGCGCGGTATAGCCGGCGACGAACTCGAACTCGTCCCACAGCGCCTCGAGCTCTTTCTGTCCTTTGTCGTCGAGGATCAGCTCGCTGAGCGGTAGATCGTCCCGGAAATAACCCATGACGTTGTGGAAGCCGGCGCTGAGCAGCCGCCCCTTGTCTTCCGTGTCGTCAGGATAGAACCGGCCGCGCTCGCGAACGTAGAAGGTATCCGGGAAGATCGAGCTGAACCTGCCATACGCGGCTTCGTAGCGCGCACGCTGTCCGGCGGGCACCTCGAGGTCGGGGTTCTTCATGCGCGACTGGTACTGCTCGGCCAGCGCGTACAGCGTATTCAGGTCTTCGCCGTTCTGGCCGCCCCCGACGAGTCCGCGGCGCGTCTCCGGCATCTTTACTTCGACCGGCGGCGGCTCATCCGCGACGCGCAGCGCCGCGCGCTCGAAATCACGGCGGTGTGTAGCGTACTGCCGGTTCTTCCACATCATCAGCGGCTGTGACGCAACGCTCAGGCCGCGCACGACGGGGCTTGCGAACTTCAGTGCCGTGTCCTTGCGCATCCGGAGGACGAAGTCGCGCATCTCTATGAACTGATCGAGGAAGGGGTCGGACCCTTTCTCGGGGACGGGTAGTGCGCGCCACATCGTCTGCAGCTTTGCCAGCGGCCCGACCTCTTCTTTGGGCCCCTCGAGAGACTGCCAGATGGTCGTCAGATACCGCGCGCTCACCTTGTTCTGCGCGGCCATGTCGCCAAGCGTCGCTTTGGGTTTGCCAAAGACGACTCGATGCTTGTACATCCAGGCCGTGCGGAAGTAGTCAGAATAATCGGTCGGCTGCCGGTCGTAGAAATCGACAATCTGCTGAATGCAGAACTTCTCCCGGTCGGTTTCGACCAGCATCGGATGCGGCGCGAACTTGAATCCCTCAGGATTCAGATACATGTGGTCGGCGACCTGCCGCGCCGCCTGAAGATATTTCGTCAGCAGCGCGGGCGACATCGACAGCGACTCGCCGGAGTTGTCGAAGCCGGCGGGATTTGCGGGATCGACTGGAAACTCCCTCGCGGGGCGGATGTCGACGCCCGTCAGATCGTGAATGGTGTAGTTGTATTCGGCGTTGCTCAGCCGCCGAGCGAGAACCCGGCCCGGGTCCCCGTCATTTCGGCTCGCCTCGCTCTTCCACGTGCTGTCGATCCAGTTGATGACCTGCCGCCGTTCCTGTTCTGACGGTTGCTTCACCTGTGGCGGCGGCATTTGCCTGGCGGCAAGCTTTTCGCGTACGCGATCCCATTTCGCAAAATCCTGCACGACCGAATCGGCGTTCGTGTATTGACGAAGATCGAGCTGTGCCGCAGCTTTCTCGCCGGTGTGACAGCTCGCGCAATAGGCGGTGACGAAGGGATGGATTGCTGTCGCGAACTCCCGATCGGCAACGGCGTCAGGCGCCTGCGCCGCGTTCGTGGCGGGCGCGACGAAGCACGCCAAGGCCAATGAGAAGATCAACAGGAGACGATGCGGCATGGCAGGCGAGTGTAACACGCTGAATATAAAGGGTCTAGCGCGTAACTCAGCGGATCGTGGGACAAATGTCGTTGCGTGAACGGGCGCGCGCTGTTTCCGGGATCCTCGCTTTGTGGTCAGGACCTCGCTATACTTCGTTCCGCTTGGCGACCGGTTCGCGCGCCATCACACAGCCAGAATAGCGGAGGAGATATGAGTACACGTGTTCAATTGGTTGCGCTCTTTGTCCTCGTGGCAGCGGCGAGCGCGTGGCTCGGCGCGCAGGAACAACCGGCCGCCAAGCCCACCACCCAGGAGTTTTGGGTCCAGAGAACCCCGGGCGGTGAGAAGTTGGTGGCCCCCAACAAGAACCATCACAAGATTTCGGACGTGAAGGCCAAACACAAAGGCCAGACGAATTGGAGAGAAACGGCCGTCAAGGACGGTGAAGCCATTGCCGAATATGTGTCCGTGGCTCCAGGTAGCAAGCTGAGCCCGCGCCTGCATCCTGCCGTTCCGACGCTGTTCGTGGTCTTCGAGGGCGAGATGCGCTGGCAGATCGAGAATCAGGAACAGTTCACCGCCAAGCGCGGCTCGATGGTCCACGTCCCGGCATGGACCATCTTCTCGTACGACAGCGTCGGCTCCGCGCCGGCTGTCTTCATCGAGGTGAACGTCGCCCACTACGAGCCCGTGTTTCCCGCGACCAGTCCCGCGCCTGCCGCCCTGCCGGGAAGGGTGGTCACCAAAATGCATTTCAACCAGCGCACGCCGACCCCGTATGTGGCGCCAAACAGGCCGCACTTCAATCTGCACGACTCGGTCGCGGCTGGCCGCGGAGGCGGTGTCTTTATCAACACACCTCACATGTATGCGAATGCTAACTATGGATTCGCCGATCCCAACGACCCGGCGAATCCGAATCGCGGCCGGGGAAGGGGAGGCCGCGGTGCAGGGACACCGGTTGCGACGATTAACCCGGCTGCTCCGGGCGGTCATCTCCATCCCGACAACGTCGAGTGGTGGATCGTCCTGACCGGACAGATCGAGGCCAAGATGGAGGCCGGGCACTTCATCGCGAGCGAGGGTGACATTCTCTACGCTCCCCCTCAAATGCTTCACGCGATGGCCAACTACGGACCGGGGGGATCCTGCCGCATCGCGATCGGCTGGTACAACCCGGAGCACTTCGACCCCGTCGCACCGTAGCAGCCGCTGATGAGAATATGCGGCGGCGAGGCATTCGTGCCCGCCGCCGCATGCAGTTTCGCTCGACGCCTTCGCAGTCTTGCCACGACACCCAAAGCGTGGCTGTAAGCGGCAGCACGTCTTCCGCGAAACTACGTTTCGAAGCCAAATGGTCCACCGGACGCTGTCGATATTTTATTTCAAATCAAACTATTACGGCCCAACTGCGGATTCGATCTGCCTTGACTTCCGCTACTCCCGGGAGCACACTCGCCGCAATTCCCCGATCACCGTAGTAGACGAATTTTCCAAAGCGAGGTTCTATGCTGAGTCGCCGCGCTTTCATCGGCTCGGGATTGACCGCCAGCATTGGTGTTGCGCTCGGATCCCGACTCCAAGCCCTCCCCGGAGATAAGTTTCGCTGGGCGATGAGCAGTCACATGTTCACCCCGATGAAACCACACCCTGAGGAGGGCATCAAGCTGGCGGCGAAGTTCGGGTTCCATGGAATCGAGCCTTGGGCGAACGAGCTACAGAAGTACCTGACGCAGCCGCCAGACGTCTTCAAGAAAGTGCTCGATGAATCCGGTATCGGTATCTCGTCAGTTGCGAGTGGCGGCGAGTACTTCGATACCTCGAGGCTGCAGGCCACGCTCGACAATAACGGGGCGAATGCGAAATTTGCGTCCCACTTTGGAGTCACCGCGCTCAAGGCCAACCTGGGCCGGCGTCCAGGCCCAGAGAACCTGAGCGCTGCGAACGGCAAAATTCTCGCGAGGAATTTGAACGAGGTCGGCAAGCGAACCATGGAGCACGGCGTCAAGTTCGCTTTCCACCCGCACGCGTGGACGATCGTCGAGCGCAAGGCCGAAGTGGACATGATTCTGGAGATGACCGATCCCAAGTTGGTGTTCGTCACGCTCGACACGTGCCACGCGTCGGTCGGAGGGATCGAGCCGGTGGCGTTTACTCGCGCGAACTATAGCCGCATCGCCCATTTCCACTTCAAAGATACGCTGCCCGTATGGAGCGCGGGAAAGGGCTGGACAGGTCCGGCGCCAAGCAAAGAGGAAGAGCAGGCGATGGCGACCAAGCTCGGGCTTGCCGAAAAGCCCCGACCCAATCTATCAGCGGCTCGGGACTGGCGGCGTGGATTTTCCCGGCTTGATCAACCTGTTGCGCGAAAGGAACTACGCAAACTGGATCAGTCTTGATTTCAACTACGTGGATATGATGCCGGGTGTGACGATCGAGCAGGACATGGCCGCGCACAGCAAATACCTGGTCGAGACCCTGCGCGCAACCATGAAGACATAGCGGCCTCTGTTAGGGCGGGTCAACGAGGAGGTTTCATGTGTATCTTCCGGTGCGGCGTTGTCGACGGTTTGAGATTCATCGCGCTCGTCGGAGTGATCGCGTTTCTCGGTCTCCTTGCGTCACCTGCGCCGGCGGCAGCCCAGACGCAAGGGTCGATCGTCGGCGTCGTGACTGATACGTCTGGTGCAGTGTTGCCCGGAGTCACCGTTGTCGTGACTGGTCCCGCGCTGCAGGTCCCTCAACTCGAGGCTGTCACGAATGAGCGCGGCGAGTACCGCATCAGCCCTCTGCCTCCCGGCGCGTTCGCTATCACGTTTGAGTTGGCAGGATTCCAGACGGTCAAACGAGAGAATCTGCGCCTGACACTGGGCTTCACGGCCACTGTGGACCAAGCCTTGGGTCTCGGAACGGTTCAGGAAACCGTGACGGTGTCAGGTCAATCACCGCTCGTCGATGTGACCAACCCTGCCACCAGCGTCGACATGTCATCGGAATCGCTGGAGATTCTGCCGACCAACCGCGACGGTCTGAAAGCCTTCATGGGGACGATGCCGGGTGTGCGCACCAACCTCGATGTCGGCGCATCCAGCCTGAGCGACACCGTGGTCTTCAGGTCGTACGGGCAATCCGGGCAGTCCTGGCAGATGCTCGAGGGGATCATGTTCTCGACGCCGAACGCCGGGGGAGCCAACGGCAGTCACGTCGATTTCAACGCTCTGGATTCAACGCGCGTCCAGACCGTTGGCAGCAGCGCCGAAATGCCGAGACGCGGCATGATGCTCGACGCGGTGATGAAGTCGGGTGGCAACGAATTTCATGGTGAAGGAGTCGTCTACGGTTCGTCGGGGGCATTGGAGAGCACGAACCTGTCTCCCGAGCTGAAAGCCCAGGGCGTCGTGGCTGCTCCAGAACTTCACAAGTTGTGGGACATCAGCGCAAGCGCGGGTGGTCGAATCATCGCGAATCAGTTATGGTTCTTCGCCGCCGTTCGTCGAACCGGCTTCGATCGTGAAATCCTTGACGCGTTCTACACTGACGGCACGCCGATGTTGAACAACCGGCGTCTACCGTATTGGTCGGGAAAACTCTCGTATCAAATGAACGAGGCGCACCGATTTGGCGGCTTCTATCACGACGCCAAGGAACTTGAACACCGGGGGGGCAACCGGTTCACGCCAGCTGAGTCGCGCGAAGTGTACGAAGGGCCGCTCGCAACGTGGGGAGGCAGCTGGCAAGCCGTGCACGGTAACTCGCTGGTCGGTTCCCTTCAGAGTGGAGCCTTTTACCAGAAGGCGTGGTATTTCGCCGAACCGGCTTATGAGAATTTCCAAGCGGGGAACGACGACGACCCGAAGGTGCACAAGATTCCGACGCTCGACACCTTCACGAGCATGAGAACGGGGGATGCCCCGAGTGACGGTCAGTGGCTCCATCGCTACCGCTACCCCACCAAGGGCACGCTGAGTTACTACAAACCGAATTTCCTTGCCGGCAGCCATCAGTTCAAGGCCGGGTTCGATTACATCAACTCGGGATACCACCAGAGACAGCGAGCCAAGCTTCCGGGCAACTACCAACTGCGCTACAACAACAGCGTCGGGACGCAGATGATCACCTACAACCATCCCGTGGAGCCGCTCAATTTTGCCAACTATCTGGGCATGTACTTTCAGGATGCGTGGACGATCGGGCGCCGGCTCAGCCTCCATCTCGGCGTTCGATGGTCGGCAGAGGACGCATATGCGCCGCCCCAGTGCATTCCGACCACCGAATTCGCCGCCGGTGCGTGCTTCCCACACCTGGAACTGGCCCAGTGGACCACGGCAATGCCACGGGTGCATTTCGCCTACGACCTCTTTGGCAACGGCAAAACCGTCATCAAAGGCGGGTTCGGCCGCTTTGCGAACCTTCGCGACTTGCTGCCTGAGCTGACGCGCGTGGCGAAAAACAACTCCCAACAGACGACCTGGACGTGGCGCGATCTCAACAACAACAAGGACTATGACCCTGGAGAGGTCAACCTCGATCCGAACAGCGGCGGGGACTTCCAGTCAATATCGGGTGTCACCAACACGGAAATCAACCCGGACGAACCACAGCCGAAGTCGGACGAGTGGTCGCTGACCTTCGAGCGGGAGCTCGCGTGGAATCTGGCAATCAGAGGTACTGGCGTGTACGCGACCAACTTCGACCTGCGCCGGCTGGAGGAGATCAGGCGGCCTTACTCCTCTTATAACATCCCAATCACGAACAGAAACCCTGGCTACGACGGGCTGATGGGAACAGCCGACGACCCTGGCACGACCATTACGTATTGGGAGGACGATGCGTCGCTTGGAGGCCTCGCGAATTCGTCTACGAGAATCATTCCCACAGACGGGAAACAGACGTTCAAGAGCTTCGAAGTCGCGGGCACACGACGGTTGCGGGGTGGCTGGCAGGCATCGGCCTCGATCGCGACCACCAAAGCCGATTCTCCATTCACCGACGAACAGCCGGCCAATCCGAACACCGAGATCTACACGTACAACGCCACCTGGGAGACCACGACGAAGTTCTCGGGTGGATATACTCTTCCGTACGACGTCGTCATGTCCGCGACCTACGAGCGTCGAAGCGGACAGCCGCAAGCCTCGAACTATCAGTTCACCGGCGGCCAGACCATTCGGACGATCGCGTTGAACATCGAGGAAATCGGGACGATCAGCCTTCCGCCGACACATTTGTGGAACATGCGCTTCGCCAAGCGTTTTCGTTTCGGAACCTCTCAGGCGGTGGAAGCACGCTTTGACTTTTTCAACATTTTCAATGCCGATTTCGTGACATCGCAGAGTACGCGCGTTGGCCCGAGCTACCTGGTTCCAAGCAATATCATTCTTCCGCGAATTCTGCAGATGGGCTTTACATACAACTTCTAGAACGGGTAGGGCGCGACTTGAGTCGCGCCCAAGCACACTACTACGGCGCTGGCATCGCGACTTCGAACGGTACTTCCCGGCTCGCCGTCTGGCCGAGTCGAGAACGTGCCTCGACACGAAGCACGTAGCCGCCAGGCTGGAAGCCGCTCATCGGCACGCGCACGGTATGCCCGTACCCCCCGTTGGCGCCCTGCAGCTCGCTTGATGATCGCTCGTCGGAATGCTCCCAGACGACTGTCCCGCCATCAGCCGTCACGGAAGTGGTGATATCGACGCTGTGCGGAGTGGCTGCCGCACGTTCGTAGATTTCCGCAAACACCAACACCTCGTCGTCCCGCGGAAACGTTCGAAGCGCAACCGGCGGAGCCGGCATCGCGCGCTGCAGAGCAGGGTCCGGTCGCGCCGTCGGCGTGTACGTCCCGGCGCGGGACGTCAAGAGAAGTCCGCTCATGCTGAGCGGCAACTTGCTGGTACTCGGGCACCTCGAGGTCGTAATTCACGCTGCCAACTCGCCCGCCGGCCATGTCATGCGCCGCAACGCGCAGCTGGTAGCGGCCCGCCGGTAAATCGAAGCGCCGGGATACCCGTATGCCTGTCTGTTCGACATGAGCCTTTGTGTCCGGGGGAAGCGTGAGGGTGAAGAAATCGGTGTCACCCCGCGTCTGTCCTGACGCGTCGATTGCGACGTACGACAATTCCACGCGCTTGCCGCCGTCGAGCGTCAGGTCACGGCCGCGCAGCTCGACGCCCATGACGACCGACGCATTCGGCGCCGCGCCTTTGAACGGAGCCGCAAAAATCCGCAGTGTGAGACCGGTCGTTGGGAGAGGGCTGTTCAGAGCCCTGAGCACGACGGGGGACGCGCCGCCGTTGTTCGCGATGCTCGGGGTCGATGGATTCCCTTTCGGCGACGCATAGCCTCGCCTGGCACGTACTCTCAGATCCGGCCTGGAGGTTCGCACTTCGATTCGATGGAACCTCCCGTCGCGCCTGTTGGATGGCGGATAGTAGGCCAGCACGTAGTACGAACTGTTGTCACCGACAATCCGGTCGAATGCAGAACCGAAGTCATTGGAGCTGACCACGGCAAAGCCGTTGGTTTCGTCCGCAAGTGTGCGCAGACTGTCCTGGGACAATTGCAGCTCGCTTCGCAGGCCGCGGGTGCTGATACCCGGGCGGCTTTGCGGCTGAGACGGTGAGTCCGCGCCGCCTTGATAGGTCTGTGGAAGCTGATCGCCCAGGATGCTCGTTCCGATCAGATCATCAATTCCCGCGGTCAGACCGCGGGGATCGATCGCGTAAATACTCACGTTCGAACGCGTCGCCGCGGCGATGGCCCCTCGCATCTCGTCGAGGATCGTGGTCGCCGAGCGGTTGTTGAACGGATCGGTGATGTCGTAATCGATCCCTTCACTGATGAACAGGATCGTCTTGCGGCGACCGCGGACGCCACCCAGCCACTCGGCAACGGTCCTCAGTGCTCTCGTTGTCGATCGGGCATTGAACCCGCGTTCGGTGTCGAGGGGATCGCCAACGGTCCCGCCGCCGCGAAGAAACTCTTCGTTGCGGGCCAGCGTCGCAGACTCCAGCTTCAGACCCATGAACCGATCAACCGCCGCCAGCAGCAGCCGTTTGTTGCTGGTGAATTCCTGCGACGCCCGATCACGACCAGCAGTGTGCACGATTGCCATCAGGTCGTTCGGCGCCAGATGTCGCTCGATGAACCGGCGCGCCGCGGCCTTCACCAGTGGCGTTCTCGTTGGGGCTGTATGCAGATCGTCGAGAATCATCGTGTAGACACGGCCGACGAACGGTCGCTCGTTGCTCACGACGTCCGGCTCCGCTCCGCCGACGCGAGAGTCTGTCTCTCTGGGAAGTTCCACGAGTGCAAAATTTGCAATGGCCTGAGGCTTCCCGTCTTCGAAGATTCGAAAATCTTCCTCTTGAAGATTTGAAACGAACCGATTCTGCTCGTCAGTCACGCGCACGTCGACTTCGACGTATTCGACATCGGCCCGGAATGTCGGGGTCGGCGGGGCCACGGACTGGGACTCCAGATCGGTAGACAGCATTCCGATCGTGGAGAGAGCCGCGGCTAAACCTGTTATCGGGAGAAAGTGGCGGGTGGCACGAGTCATCAGTTCTGCCTTCGGCCCTGATCCGTTTTGTGGTTACTTCACCGCCACACCGATGATCGCCTCGGGTTCCACTTCGGTTGACACTTGGGCTGCGCTAATTATCTCGCGAACGCGTCTGCCGTTGGCGGTGAACCCCTGGACGTGCATGCTATCTCAAAGTGGCGCAGGATAACCACGAACTCGGGAGCGCAATCGAAGCACCGTCTTCGCGGCTTCGTGGTCCGTAGTTTTGCGATCGCGGCTCTCGGTCGAAGCCGCGCGCTCAGTTCGGGCGTTTTGGCTTCTCGATTTCCACGGCATAGACGTGCCGCGGCGCCGTCCCGAATTGCCCCGTAAAAACCACCCATTTCTTGTCCGGCGTGATGTGCACATTCGGCTCGACGCCGTCCCGGCCGGTTACGTAGTTGTGCTTCGACATGTTTGCCAGCTTTTCGCGCGTCACCGTTTCATTCGGCTGGACGCGGAACAGATTGATCCACATGCCGTCGGTGGAGTATGCGACTTGCGAAGGGTCGCCGCCGTCGCTCGCGAAAAGCGTGTTGTCGCGCGAGCTGTTGAAGTGCACACCCCACCAGTCGCGCTCCACGTGGTAGCGGATCTTGCGACCCGTCGCCATCTCGACCCCGGCGATCCAGAACACCTCGCTGCGCGGCGTCTGCAAATCGAACCAGACGATCTTGCCGTCCCAGCTCCACCATTCATGTCCGTTGATCTCCATATCCATCGTGCGGCGGTGCATCAACTGCTTCTGGTTGCCGTCCGTGCGGATTGTCCATGTGCGGTCGAGCTCGTGCCACGTCCCTTCATGGCAGTAGAGCAGCAGGTTCGGATCGGCCGGGTTGAACTGCAGATGGTTCAGATCGCCGTACTGGAACCCCGTCTCGAGCACATTCCCGGTCTTCAGGTTCGTGAAGACGAACGACTGCAGAGAAGGATTCAAGGCGCGCGGCGCCAGCCCGTCTTCTTTTTTCACGGAATACTGCTGATCGGGCTTGAGATCTTCCATGCGCTTGCCTGGAAACATCCGCTGCAACTGCGGAACGATCGGCCGTACAGGCGGGCGGGGGTATTTGCCCTCTGCATCGACGGCCTTGCCATTTTTGACGACCGACAACGTCTCGTCGGCGTTGATGAGGCCGCGTGCATGCATGACATCGCGCGTCTGTTTCGTGTCGACGTTGAGGGCCTTCACCGTGCCGACCGTACCACCGAAGTAGATCTCGCGCGTGTGCCGCGCGAAGTATCCGCCTCGCACCGCGGGCCCGATGATCTCGGGCTCGACTCCCGGGGTGCCGATCTTCGCGACGTCGACAACCGTGATGCCGGACGGCGTGTTGAACATCATCGTGCGCCCGTCCGGTGAAAACGCGTTGTCGTGGAAGTACAACGTCGAGCCGCCCGCATCGCCCGTGAGGCGGACGATGCGATGACCGGTCGCCGCGTCGATCCACTCCTTGGGCGCGCCCTGAGCGGAGTCGAACGGCAACGGCCCCTGTGCTAGCAGCACCGTCCCCGCAGACAACACGACAACGATGAGCGCTCTCTTCATGGTTTCCTACCACCAACCACCAACCACCAACCACCAACGAGTTAGAACTCCAGCCGGATTTTGACCTGCCCGACACGCGGCGTGTTGCTTTGCGAGCTCACGCGACCGAAATTGGCGTTGGTGATGTTGGTCTGGATGCCGCCGAAGACGACGTTGTTGAACAGGTTGAACACGTCGAAGCCGAGCCCGAGCCTGGCCGGTCCAATGGGGAAATTGCGGCGTATGCTGAAATCCTGGTTGAAGAAACTCGGGTTCCGCAGGTCGTGTGCGAGCGTCCTCGGCGTGTTGCCGTAGGTGAAGGGCGCGGGCAATTGAAACGCCGCTCGATCGATGTAGGTCGGCGGGTTTGTGCCGAGCACATCGCCGTCGCCGTAGTCGCCGTTGATTCGCACAGGACCGCTGAACGCCGGGTTGAAATCGGCGTAACACGTACCGGCGTTTGGCAGAGTGCAAGTCGCGCCGATCGATCCAAGCGGACGGCCCGATCTGAACTGGGTGATGCCCGACACCTGCCAATCCTTCACAATGGCCCGCACGACCGAATTCGCGCTCCCGGCCCGTCCTTCCATGCCGAACGGCATGTCGTACACCACTATGGCGTTCCACACGTGCGGCTGATCGTTGGCGCCGACTGACCAGTCCTGTTCGAAGTCATACCCGGTCCGCGCCGACAGGTCGTCTTCGGTCCGGCTGAACGTGTAGTTGAAACTCACCGACAGACCGTCGTCGGCCCGGCGTTTCTCGGCTGTGAGCTGGAGCGAGTGGTAATTCGATCGCGCCACGTTGCCATAAACGTCGGTCACCCCCGAATACTGCGGAAACGGCCGCAGCATTTGCGAAATGGTGCCTGAGAAGTTCGGGTAGGGGAGTCCGACGCCTGGCACGATCGCCTGTGCGGCCGCGATGGATGCCGGCGTCGCGTTCTGCGTGAGGAGATTTCCAAGCGCGAGATACTTCGGGTCGAGCTGGTTCGCGTAGAACCCGCGCCCGCTCCCGCCCAGGAAATCACCGCGGCTGCCCGCATACGATGCCCCGATGGTGATGCTGCTCCGCAATGCGTACTGCACTCCCGCATTCCAGTTCTGATACCGCGGCATCCGTCCGCCGATGTCGGGATCGCCGTAGGTGACGGTGCCGCCCGTTCCGCGGCCCGTCACGAAACCGGTGTTGAGGGACGGATCGAAAAACGGCGGAGGGGCGTACGACGGCACGCCGTTGTCCCAGTTATACGACGGCGCGAATTGCGCGTTCGGGCTGGGGAAACTTGCGTTCGCCGAGAATCCCAGCATGCCGGTGCCGTTCCGCGCGCCCGCTCGGCCGCCGACGGCGCCTCGGCGGGAGTAGTTGATGCCATACGCCGTCCGCAATACCGTCCGCTCGTTCAACGAATATGCGAGACCGAGGCGCGGCCCGACGGCCCCGTAGTACGTCTTGACGGGCGTACGGCAGTTGCAGCTGTTCAGTCCGTCTCCGGCGAACATCACCGCGCCGGGATAACCGCCGACAGCCGGGTTCGGCAGCGTCGCATCCATGAACGACCACCGATCGTACAGCTCCGTGTACGGCTTCATGATGTCGTAGCGGAGGCCGAGATTGAGCGACAGGTCTGGCGTCAGTTTGAAGTCGTCCTGCGCCCAGAATGCATAGGTGTAGAAGCGTCCGCTCGTCGCCACTTCAGAATCTTCGATTACGGTGGTCGCGTTCAGTTCGCCTAGCAGGTAACTCGCGTACGCGTTCCCACTGGCGGCATCAAACGTGCCCGTCGGGCCAAACCCGGCCGTCTGCGAATTGCTGAAGCCGAATGTGGCCAGGCTGCCATATGTGCGTTCGCGCTCGTCGGCGTCCATGCGCTGCGCCTGGAAACCGAACGTTGTCGTATGACGTCCGTGGGTCCAGCTCAGGTTGTCCTGCAGCGTGAAGTTGTTCAGGTACTCAGTAAACGCGCGCGCGTCGGTTCCCCGCCAACCAGCGGGGGCGTTCGGCCCGAGGAAAGCCACCTCGGGGAACGACGAATCCGCTTCGCCGGGAGGCAATCCTCGAAGCCCCGCCTTTATCGGATATTGCCCGTCGATTGTGGCGTTCTCGATGGGCACCGCAAGACGAGAGAACCCGAAGGAGGCCTGGTTGACCCACTGCGAGCCGAGCACGTGCGTGTGCTTGAGCTGCGCGCTCGTGGGAATCTCTTCGACCCACCGCGTCACCGCGTACGGCAGCGGCAGCGTGCTGCCACGATAGGCCGTGGCCTGACTCCGCTTGCCATGCGAAAAGAGCACCGAGGCCTGCTGCTGCTCGTCGATCTTGAGATCGACCTTGGTGGTCACGCTGACGTTGTCGAAGCCGATGGGCAGCGATCCTCCGAGATAGTTGTTCTGCAGCGACGAGTTGGTGGGTTCCGGCAGGTACGACTGAAAGGATTTCGAAATCGGGGAAATACGGTCTGCCGGAATTCTGTTGCCCGGAAACGCATCGCGGACAAAGCCGGTGCCGCTCGGATGCGGCCGCGTCGTGCGCGGGTCGTAGATGGTCACGGGCAGCGCCGAAAAGTCGCCGTTGCGCTGCGCGAGCGTCGGCAGCGACGACAGCGTCGACGCTGACTGCCGCCGGTCGCGGTAGCCGTCATAGGCGACGAAGAAGAACGCCTTGTTCCTGCTGATCGGGCCGCCGAGCGTGGCGCCGTATTCGTGCTGGTTGTCGTCGGGCTTGGTGGGCGCGAAGTAGCCCTTGGCATCGAGCGACTTGTGCCGGAAATACTCGAACCCGGCGCCGCGAAACGAGTTCGTTCCCGACTTGACGACGTAGTTGGACGCGCCCTGGCCGTTGAAGGTCACGGCCGTGCCGCTCGTTTCTACCTGGAACTGATCGATCGCCTCGACCGAGATGCCGAACGACAAATTCCGTCCTTCTCCCTGGACGACGGCGTTGGTGATCGGAATCCCTTCCACGTACATGTCGGTTGTGAAGTCCTGGCCGCCCATCACATTGCCCCAGCGGCCGATTGACTGCACGCCAGGCATGAGGAACATGAAGGCGGTCGGATCGCGCGGCCCGCCCGTGTTCATGACGAGCGGAAGGGCGGTATACACCTCATTCCGAATCGTCTGGCCAAGCCGGGCGTCGGCGGTCGCGAGCGGCGGGGCTTCTGCCGTCACCACCACCTCCTGGGTGATGTTGCCGATTTGCAGCGTGGCATTGAGGCCGACCACGCTCAGCGCATCGACGATGACGCCATTGCGCGCAAATGTCTGGAAGCCATCCAGCGACACGGTGACGCGATATTCGCCGGGCTGCAGCGGCGTCAGCGCGAACACGCCCGCCTGCGTAGTCTGCCTGACCGTTTGTATGCCGGTCGCCACGTTCGTGGCGGTCACCGTTGCGCCAGGTACCGGCGCGCCGGATGTGTCGAGCACGGTGCCCTGGATGGAGCCACCCCCGCCAATCTGGGCGTGGGACAAGGATGGAGTGACAAGCAAGAGCGCGGTCAGCAGGACCAGTCCGGCAACTCTAGGCATAGCGTCTCCTTACGTGTTGTGTGTTCAGCCACGCTACGCCCGGCGCTCCTCACTGTCAAAGCCTTACCTACGCACCGACGGGTATTTTGATTTGAGAAACGAAGTCGAAACCGGATCTTCGGCGAGAACGAGCGTATTTCGGATTAAGTTCGGCCCGAACCGGTCCCTGCCGAAACTTTCACCGGGCGCGACGTTGTTTCGCTTCGCGAAACGAGACGCGGTCCGCGTCCATTGGCGTTCCGCTGGCGACGCCGACCAGGGAGTCGTTCGGATAGAAATGGTCGACGTTCTCCGCGGTGATGATCTGGTGCCGAGTGAAGACGGCCGGGGGCACGGCCTTCCTCGACAGGATGTCGAGCGCGAGCCGCACCAGACCCGACCCGTAACGCTCGGGAAAATACGCAACCGACGCGACGAGCGGCGTCCGCGCCGACCGCAGTTCCTGCCTGGCGTCAGGCTCGGCGTTCTGGCCGACGACCGCACATGTCGCCTCGCGTCCGGTCTCCTGAAACGCGCGAACCGCACCGAGGGCGCTCGGGTCGTTCGCCGCGCCCACCAGCAGGTGGCGCGCCTTCGACATGCGGATGTAGCGGCGAACCTTTTCGAGCGACGCTTTGAACTGCCCGTCGCCGTCGAGCGATATCACGCGTACTGCGTCGCCGAGGTGGAGCGTCTCTTTGAGGCCCGCGACGATCCCCTTGCTGCGCGCGCCGACCAGCGCCCCAGCACGAGCGAGCTCGAGAATCAGAACCTCGTCCACCTGCCCATTCCAGCACGTCTGCGCGTATTTGCCGAGATAACGGCCGCCAATCAGCCCGGCCTGATAGTTGTTGGCGCCGAAGTAGGTCGCGCCCGGGTGCGGAATGTCGATCGCAATCAGCGGAATGCCCGCTTCGAGATATTTCGAGGCGATGGCCGGCGCCACCGCCTCGTCGGTCTGGAACTCGATGACGAGATCGACCTTTTCCTTGATCAGGTGCTGCGCGTTGCGAAGCGCGACCTTCGGCTGATACCGGTTGTCGACAACGATCAACTCCAGCCGTTCACGTTCGGCGGCGCGAAGCAATCCCGCGTGGACTTCGCGGGGGAATGAACTGTCCTGCCCCTGCGACGCATAACCGATACGAAACCGTTTTCGCGGCTTGATCACCGCCATCAGGCGGTAGTGCCGCTCGTCGATCTTTTCGACGAACCCGCAGTGATGCAGCGTATGGAGCAGCCGGAAGCACATGCCTTTTCCAAAACCGGTTCGCTCGACCACGTCTCGGAGACGCAGCACTTCTCCGGGCGACTGGAACGCCTGCAGAATCGAGGCGGCGTGCACCAGCGATTTGACGAGGTAACGGTCGAGTCCTCGCTCTGGCATCTGGGGTTGAGCAGGAGGATACTATGGGCCCACCCCTTTTCCCATGAGGAGTTCAGGAATGCTACGTCCATCATCCAAAATCCTGCTCGCGTTCATTGTCGCTGCCGGTGCGATTGGCGCAATCGGCGTGTCGGCGGCGCTGCAGCGCCCAAGCCCTTCGTTGAGTACGACGGCGCGCGCGGTTGCCGCCGCAGAGGCGTTTCTGGCGACGCTGGACGAGGGAGAGCGGCGCAAGGCAAACCTCGACTTCAACGAGAAGACGCGAACCGTCTGGTCCAACCTGCCTTCGGGCATCACGATGCAGGTTGGGGCGACCGAGAGGAACGGCCTCAAGCTGGGCGCCATGACCCCCGCCCAGCAGAAGGCAGCCCTAGGACTCGTGGCCACGACGCTGAGCACCGAAGGGTTCACGAAGGCCATGGCCATCGTCGACGCCGATCAGGATCTCGAGGTCCGCAGCGCACCGACTCGAAAGCCGGGGGCACCAATCCGGTTCGGCCGCGCTGAATACTACGTCAGCATTCTGGGCAAGCCCTCCACGAGCGATCCATGGATGATGCAGTTTGGCGGTCATCACCTCGCCGTCAACGTGACGCTCGCGGGACAAGCGAGTGTGCTCGCCCCCACACACACGGGAACGCAGCCGGCAAGCTACAGTGTCGGAGGCAAGCTGATTCGGCCGTTGGGCGCCGAAAACGATCTCGCGTTCGAGCTCATCAACGCCCTCAATGCGGAACAGCAGAAGCAGGCCATCCTCGGCTTTGACGTTCGAAATCTCGTCCTCGGTCCCGGCACCGACGGCAAGACGATCGCGCCCGAAGGTGTCCGCGCATCGACCTTCACGCCGGCTCAGCGCGCCCTTTTGCTGAGACTCGTCCGCGAATGGGTCGGTATTCTCGATGCCCAGGCGGCCGCAGCGAAGATGAAGGAAATCGAGGCGGGCCTCGCCGAGACCCATTTCGCGTGGGCGGGTCCGACGACCAACGGCAAGGGCGCGTATTTCCGCGTTCAGGGGCCGTCGGTTTTCATCGAGTACGCGCCTCAAGGAAACGCGGACACCAACATCGATCACATTCACACCATTTATCGGGAACCCGCCAACGATTACGCGGCGAGGGCCGCGCGGCGGTGAAAGCGCTCGCAGCCACGGTCGTCGTGCTGCTGGCGGCAGGCGGCGAAGTGTGGGCGCATCGGCTCGACGAATATCTCCAGGCGACCCGCATGTCAATCGCGCGTGACCGGCTCACGCTCGACATGGACCTGACGCCGGGGGTCAGCATCGCATCGAGTGTCATCGGTCAACTCGACACGAACGCCGATGGCGCGATCGCACCGGCGGAAGCGGAAGCGTACGGGCGAACGGTCGTGTCGGACCTGCTCGTAACGCTCGATGACGATCGGGTCGGTATGACGCTGATGCACATCGAGATCCCCACGATTGATGAGATGCGCAACGGGATGGGCACTATCCGTTTGCGCGCAGCCGGCGCCGCCGAGGCCGGCTCGGGCCGCCACCGGGTGCAGTTCTTCAACAATCACCGGACCGAGACGAGCGTGTATATGGTGAACGTGCTGGTGCCCGAGGACAGGGGAGTGGATATCGTTTCTCAATTGCGCGATCCGCGGCAGCGGCAATTTCAGGTGGAAGCCACCGTCGGTCGGCAATGGCCGATGCCGTTGGTGTGGCTCGGCATTGCTGGCGCAGGGTTGGCACAGCTGGTGGTGGGAAAACGAAGAACGAAAAAACTAGTAGAGAGGACTGTATGAAACATCTGGTGGGAGTGCTGGTTGCGCTTGTCGTGCTGCCCGTGTACGTTTCTTCGCAGGCTCAAGCGCCTGCTCAACCGAGAACGCCTGTGTCGTCGGTCGTCTTCGTCGATCACGAGAAAGTTGCAGCGGCGCTGGCAAAGGGCGGCGGCCTCGTGACGGCTTCCGACGTGCTGGTGTCGGGCTCTCATCGCGAGAAGCCCGGGCAGGTCGAAGTGCACGACAAAGAGATGGACGTGATTTACGTCGTGGACGGCACGGCCACCTTCGTGAGCGGTGGAAAGATTGTGGGGGCCAAGAACAGCAGGCCCGATCAGTGGCTGGGCACGGACATCACGGGCGGGACCACGCAGAAGCTGGTAAAGGGCGATGTCATCGTCGTGCCCGCCGGCACGCCGCACTGGTTCAAGGAAGTGCCTGGACCGATTAGCTATTACGTCGTCAAAGTCATCAAGCCGTAAAAAAGGGCGGGTCTCGAAGAACAAGACCCGCCCTACTTTCTACTTTCCACTTTTTACTTTCTACTTTTTCCGTTCCGCTACGCCACCGGCTGGCTCTTCTTCAGCCCCTGGATTTGTATCACCGGCGGCTTCGGCGCCTCTTTCAGCACGTGCTGACGGTAGAGCTCGGCCATCTGCCGATGCTTCGCGTCTTCCTTCAGCTTGTCCTCGACGCCCTTCTCGTTCGCGGCCGCGCGCGCGGCCATCTTCTCTTCGCGCGCGTTGCGTGCGACACCCGCGAGCACGAGGTCCTGCTGCTCGCCGGCCGCGACGGCTTCGGCGTTCAGCTTGAGCCTGTGTTCTGTCGTCGGCAGCGGAACCGGCTTGTTGCCTGCGAAGATCTCGTGACGCCCGTGCTCCTCGTACCACTTCGTGAGCGTGGCGGTCATGTGCATCTTCTCGATGATGTTGCGCCAGCCGATGCCGGTGTTGTACGCGCAGAAGGAAATCTCCCCCTGCTGCGTGGCATACGGGATGATGCACATCTCGGTGCGACGGAAGTCGTAGTTGAACAGATCCTGGAACCACATGCCCGCGATGAACAGGAAGTTCCAGCGGTCCTGGCGACGAACGTCGATGTCCTGCGCCGTGCGATCCTTGCCGACCTTGCCGTAGTTCTTACCCGTCGCCCCGAACGTCTTGTCGAACTTCTTCATCAGGTCGATGAGCTTGAAGTGCGTCGGCGCATTGAACGGGTTGTAGTTCCGCATCAGCGCGATCGCCATGCCGACGACCGACAGGAACTTGCCGCGGCCCGCGTCGTTGACCTGCGCGAGATCTTTCGCCAGCTGCTCGGCGTTGAGGAACGCCGTCACCGGAACCGCTTCCTTCGTCTGCTTGTCGATCATCACCGCCATGCCCACGCCGCAGTTCGGGTGGCAGCCGCACGTGAGGTTGCCCCACTGCGCGTCAGGTCCGTGAACCGTGTCGGCCCAGTCGGTGAAGGTGCCCATGAACGAGATGGGGAACCAGTCGCGCACCGGCTCGCCCAGACCCGTCTGGTTCTTCACGTCGTGCGCGAGGTGCGACAGCGTGTAGCGCTGCGCGGCCCGGCGCTCCGGCGTCACTTCTTCGTCGCGGCCCGTAAACGACACGGGCTGGAACGACAGGAAGTTGATCTTGCGCGGGTTGTCGAGGGCGAACTCGATGATGCGCCCGACCTGCTCGTTGTTGACGCCGTTGACAATCGTCACGACCGGAACGATATCGACGCCGTTGTTCCACAGGTTTTCGATGGCCTGCAGCTTGACGTCGAAGAGGTTGCCGACGCGGCGATGCGAGTTGGCGGCGTTGCCGATGCCGTCGAACTGCAGATACGCGTAGCGAAGCCCCGCTTCGGCCGCCGCCTTCGCGAACTCGGGACTCTTGGCGAACTCGATGCCGTTGGTCGCCGCCTGCACGGAGTTGTAGCCGACCTCGCGCGCGTAGCGCACGGCGTCGAGGAAGTACGGCGACATGGTGGGCTCGCCGCCCGAGAACTGCACCGACATCTGCCGGCGCGGCTTGATGGTGATCGCGTTGTCGAGGACTTGTTTGATATCTTCCCAGCTCAGCTCGTGGACGAACCCGACCTGGTTCGCATCCATGAAGCAGGGGTCGCACATCATGTTGCAGCGGTTCGTCAGGTCGACCGTCAACACCGAGCCGCGGCCGTGCTTGATCGTGCTGCTGCCGTGGTTGTGGAGCTTCTCGTCGTTGTGCGCGGCGATGTCGCGCCCGGGGAACACCTGCTCCAGATGCTTGAAGAACGCGGTGTCCATGGCCATGACGTCTTCGAAGTGCCCGTGCGTCGGACAGTCTTTGACCATGAGAATCTTGCCGTCGCGCTCGAGAATCGTCGCGGGAATTTCGCCGACCTTCTCGTGGAGCAGCACCGAGACGTCCTGCTTGCCGTCGAGAATGGCCTGGCGCGCTTCGCGAACACACGTCGGGCAGAGCGAGTCGGTCTTGCGCGGCCAGCCGAGCGGCGGCTTGGTCTTCTGCCACGACTTCAGCAGCGGTTTGTCCGACCACTTCGGAATAAAGGATGGTCCGGGGTTGATGCGATTGACGGTGCTGAACACCGACCACGCGCCGTTCGCCGCGATCGCCAGCCCCTTTTCAAGGTATTTAGTAGGTGAATGCATCCCGGTATCTTACCGGTAGATCAGCTAGTTACGGGCATTTTTGGGCTGTTTGGGCGATGGGTGCGCTGAGTGGGCAAACTTGGGCACCCGGCTGGCACCCTTCCTATCTCACCGCGGAGGCGCGGAAGCGCAGAGTTCTGGTTTTTCATATCGGATTTCTGTTGCTCTGCGTCCCTGCGTCTTGGCGGTGAGACATGGAATCGGATTTTCGTGACGGACTAAACTAACCGAAATGCAGATTCGGGACGTCACCATCGTTGGCGCCGGGCCGGCAGGGCTCGCTGCAGCCATCGCCGCCAAGGAGGCCGGACTCGATTATTCGATTGTCGAGAAGGGCGTGCTCGTCAATTCAATCTACAAGTTTCCGGTGAACATGGTGTTCTTCACCACGCCGGAACTGCTGGAAATCGGCGGGCTGCCGCTCGTTTCGCCGTTCGACAAGCCCACGCGCATCGAGGCGCTGCGCTACTACCGGCGCGTCGTCGACACCTACGGGCTCGCGATCGAGTTCGGCGAACAGGTCGCGACGGTCGTGCGGGAGAGCCTCCCGAATCGAGTCCGAGATCTTCGCGGTCGAGACGCGTCGGACAATGGCGTTCGCAGGATTCGCCACAGCCGGAACGTGATCTTCGCCATCGGCTATTTCGATCATCCGAACATCATCGGCGTGCCCGGCGAGCACCTGCCGCACGTCTCGCACTACTACAACGAGTCGCACGGCTTCTATCGAAAGAACGTGGTCATCGCGGGCGGCGGAAACTCGGCGGCCGAAACGGCGCTCGAGCTCTACCGATCGGGCGCGCACGTGACGCTGGTGCACCGTCATGCGCAGCTGAAACCGAGCATCAAGTACTGGGTGAGGCCCGACATCGAGAATCGCATCAAGGAAGGCTCGGTCAGAGGGCTGTTCAACACGAAGCATCGTGGAAATCCATCCGACACAGGTGATCGTCGAGCGTGACGGCGCCAGGGAGGAGATTCCGGCCGACGCAGTGTTCCTGCTGACGGGTTATCATCCCGACCGCGATCTGTTCCGTCGTGCCGGCATCCGTCTGCATCGCGAGACGATGACGCCGGAGTTCAATCCGGATACGTTCGAGACAAACGTGCCCGGAGTCTTTCTCGCGGGCGGCGCCATCTGCGGCAAGGACACCTCGAACATCTTCATCGAGAACGGGCGCTTCCACGGCGAAACGATCATCAAAGTGATCGCGGAGCGGCTTGGAAAGCGGGCCGCCGCTGCGCGCGTTGACAGAGCAGAGATGGCAGAGGGCAGAGGGCAGACGGTCCAGATCCAGCCGCCGTCGGTCCGCACCGAGACGGTCAATGTTATGAAGGCCGCGGCCGCGATCGTCGTCATCGTTGCCGCGTACATTTTCCGGCCGTCGTTGGCGTGCTCCCGGGGTTCCAGTGCCGTCGCGGGTCTGCTGCCATATCAGAAGCTGATTCGCGATGCGCGCGCCGGAGGAGCAGCGCGTGTTTCGCGAGCTGCAGGAAGGGCTGCTCGAAGCCGAGCGGCTCCGTGCCCAGACCGGCCGCTGGCCGGACGTGAGTGCCCTCGAGCCGAAGGGATTCCTCCTTCGCTCGCGATCCCACTCGGAAAATCGACTACACCTGGACGTCCGTCCGGCAGGATTGGGCGACCAATTACCTCGGCGTGCCGTCGGATCGTTCGCAGCCTGCGTGGGTGCTCGTCATCCTGGAGCCCGAGCCGGGGCGCCCCCCGATCCCGCACCCAACGACGAGACGCATCATCGGCTGCCCGATGGGACGACACTGCACGTGTCCATCTGGAATGTGCCCGAAGAGAAACGGCGGAGCGGTTTCACCGCGCTCAGGTTGCCGCAGAACGAAGGCTGGACGAACTGGCTGGTGGGGGCAGATGGACAATAGCGATCGCTGTCTCGAACAGAGGCACAGAAACACGGAGCAATGCATTTCTCGGCGGGCTGCGTTAGTGGGCTCTGCGGCGGCGCGTCGCGTTCGCTGGCCGGGAAGCGGCCAGCTGACATTTAACCCAAGACGAAAAGGAATCGGGATCCTTTTTCGAGCGTTGAAAGCCAAAAAGGATCCCGATTCCTTTTCGTTCGAGACGCCTTCGATACAACTCGGTGGGCCGGCCTGTCTCTGCGTTGAAGACAACGGTTTTTGGCTTTTGCTTTTTGCTTGGCGCAGTGGCGCACGCGCAGACGGCGAAGCCTGCTGCGCCGCTGAAGATCGGCGTCACGCTGCACCCGTATTACTCCTGGACCGCCAA
>CAVUTO010000008.1:0-103797 GCA_963744405.1 Vicinamibacterales bacterium | reverse complement strand
CCGAAGCCTTCGGTTTCCCATGTCGCTGCGGCGGGTTACGACATCGTTCAGGTCTCGCTCGGACCGTTCGAGGGATCGGACGAATACGTCGCAACGCAAGTCTGGCCCGCGATACAACTTGCGATGCGAGCCGTAAGGGTCTAAACCAACGGACGGATGCGACGCTCGCCGGAGAAGGCGCCCATGCGACGAGCGAGATCGGCGATCTCCTTGGCGTTCGGAAATTCCTTGCTGATTTCGGTGAGGGCCTCAAGTATTTTCGGGGCGCCGTTGACCTGATGGAGAACCTTGTCTGCGACCTGCTGCCCGAGCGCCATGAATTCGGCGCCCGCCTGGGCGTATACCGCCGACAGCAGGATATCGCGGAGGATTCCAGGCGTGAAAGCTCCCTTAGTCTCCGCGTTCTGAAGAAGAGCCCGCGCGATCTGAATCAGTTTTGCCGAGGTGTCGCCAAGCGCGTCGACAGTTCTCACTTCCGTCAACCGCTCTCGCCTGTGCTTATCCCATACGCTGACATCCCTGAGCGGCTTCGCTCCTCGACCGCCGCCGTCTCTTGATTGAGGATCGTGTTGCAGGCGTCAATGATTCCTGGGTCGCCGTTTTTCTGAAAAGCGAGCTCCAAAACGTTCGGCATTGTTATGACGCGACACCGACGCTTCACCGGCCCGCTGATTGGGAGGCGAGTCTCCGGCTCGTCGGTCCAACTGTTGCACGTCGCAAGAAACAGCGTATTTTCCGGCAGCATCCATTGACCGTCCGCGATGCTCGGCTGCGCGCGTATGATTGTTCGCGATCGTCTTCACTCATCGTCGAAAGATTGACGCGCCCAGGAATCCGTAGGGGCAGGAGCGATTCGATTGAGGAGAGAATCGGCGCGAGGTACGTGTCGATCTGCGCGAGGTTCCACTCGTCCAGCACGACGAGGCGTGGATCGCTTGCCTCGCCCGCGAACAGCACATCTTTCGCGAAACGGCCGGCCGTGAAGTCGCCTGCGAGGTTTTGTACCCGAGGAATTGTCCGATGTCGTAGTCGGCGAAACCTCGATGAAGACCGAGAAGAAGCGCTCATCACCAAAGAGCTGCGCCAACGCCTTCGCGAGCGTGCGGGACAGGAACGTCTTACCTGTCCCCGTCGTAACCACCAGGACCACGATATCGCCAACCAGCCATCCTCCAACGATCCTGTCGACGAGGCCCGGCGGCAAAACGACGTGCTGCTTCGTGAGAGCCTCTTCGATCTGCGAGATGGCGAAATTGAGTTGCGGAACATCATGAGCCGGAGTCGTTGCGCCGACGAGTTCCGCGACATCGGCTTCGGTTAGCGGCTCTGAACTGAGAGGCAGGTCCGAAGACTGGGCAGCGGTGTAGACCGTCTCTGAGTAAGCCGCCTCCTTTGAAGCCGATCTGATCGGCGAATTCCGCTGTCGCAGACTTGATGTCGCGGATTTCTCGATATCGCCACATCCACGCCATCAACGCTACGAGCGGAACCGGCTTCTTCCTGTCGAGGACGCGTTTCTGGAGCAGCGAGCCTGCACTTCTTGCGATCGCCCACCTTGCCTTGTCGGGGTGGAAAAATATAGTCCCTTCGAAATCTTTGCGACGACGCTGCAACGCGCGATCCGGATAGCGCTCCTTTACCCAGGCGCCCGTCCCAGGCATAAAAAATGGCTTACCTGGCGGATTGCCACGCATCGCAAATAGGCTTCCAGCCACTCTCGCTCTTCGCGCACACCAAACGGGACGGCCTTCGCGCCCGCTTCTTTGGGGGAGCTGCAAATAGGGACCTTGTTTGCCAACATACAGGGCACGGAAACAATCAGTAACGGGCTGTCATGACTGATTCAGCTCTTCGAGCGAAGCGCGCAGCAAATCGCGGCTGACAAACGGCATTAAGTCTCCAGTTGGGCTGTGCTGACTGTCGCCGAGTATACGGTCCGCGTGTCTGTACCCGAAACGCACACAGTCGCAGATCTTGCTCGGCCGCCCCCCGCAGCCTCCATCCTGGCGATGTTGTCTCCCCGCGATAGCTGGGACGGTCCAGATGAGCCGATGATCCAAAACGAGACAAATTATAAAACATCACTCAGGTCTCTTGCGCAAGAGACCTGAGTGGTGTATATTAGTCTGGTGACTCAGCAGAAGGACACCATCCCGCGGCTCAAGCAGCTCGTTCCGCACATGCGGGATCAGCTGATCGGGCTCGGCCAAGGCGCTACTTTCGAGGAGGTGCGTCGACGCTACATCCAAACGGTTGATCGATTGGTTGCCGATGGCCTGGGCCGCCGTACGGCGAGCCGGGTAGAAGACTTGGATGCCTATTGGTCTCCTGCTGTTGGCGTTCTCGAGGAGGCGATCCGCCTGGGCTTCGTTCAGCACCAACCTCTGCCGTCCGCGCGCCGATACTTGGACAGTTATCGAGAAAAGCGATTCGAACTCACCGAGGCAGGACGCGAGCTCGCGGAGTTGGCCCAGCGGGATCTCGGCCGGTTCTTCGATTTGCTTGCGAGCGCGGTAATCAATACACATCCCTACTGCGGGCGCTTTGTCCTACTGCTGAAAGACGCGCCTCTGATCTGTCCCGAGGTCTCAGAAGGCGAGATTGTGATCGGCCGGCGCGAAGGTCGCACGACGCAGTACCTGGGGGGAATGGGCAGCTGAACGCATCAACCGCGGTCCGAGCGGCGAGGTGGTCAAACCCGAGGACGTGCAACGAGAGATCCGCATCTTCCTCGAACGCCGTTTTGGGAAAAGCCCTGCCGAAAAACCACACAGTAAGGCGCTTTCGGAAGCGATGAACGACGCGTTCGCTACTGCCTCACTGAAGGCGCGCGGTCTGCCGATGGGCGCTACGGAATTGAGGATTCTCCGGGCCTGGGGATCTCAGCTGCGCCTTCTCGACCAGTCCCGGCATGTCCCCGAGTTCCAAGGCAGCAACCTACTGTGGATCGCCGCTGATCTCGACACGGCGAATGGGCAAATTAGTGCGGCACGGCGCGCGTTCAACGAGCACGGCCTAGCCGTTGCGCGGGCGGTCGTCGCAGCCTACCGCAGCCAGGCCGCGGCGAACGATAGCAGCCTCGCGGCACCGTACCTGGCGATTTACGCGGTCCGCGCAACGGCCGCGTTCGCCTGCGGTGTTACGAGGGCGCTCGTGGACATTGTCCTGGGCCGCCTCGCGAACGGCGAGTTCCCCGAGCTGGGAGTCCAGGTTTGGCTCCACTTAGGCCGGGGAGACCAGGCGCCCCCTTCCGAGCCGGTGTTCAGGCAGGGCGGCAGCAGGCGTTACCAAATCACCATCACAAACCAAAAGGAGAGTGCGACATGAGTGTCATCGACCCGTATACGCATATGGAAGAAGCGTGGAAACTCGATTCAAACCCATTTCCTTCGGAAGGCATCCGCCGAAACGCCGACGAACCGTTCAGCCCAGGTGTGTTCCCGGAAGAGACCGCGGACTTTTACCGCAAGCTCGTTCGAGGCGCCATCCTCGGCTCAAAGGGTGTCGGTTTTCTGTGGTCTCAAGGTGTCGGGGGCGATACCGGTTACGGAAAAACGACATTGATGCAAACGGCTGCCCGCGAAATTAATCGAGATCTTGGGGCGACCGTCCTGCAGCTCTCCGGGATGCGCGCGGACCGCCTCGTCACCACCGCAGCCGTGTACACCAACTTGAACAACCTCAACGCGACCGGGCTTTACCCGGTGCTCTTTAACGGCGTTATCGAGGCTGCGACTCCTTCAAAAGGCGACTTGCCAATATTGGACAAGGCACGGCAACTCATCGCAGACAGGGTTGGCGACGACGCCAGGGCAATCGCTGCCGATCTCATGTCCGTTGGCCTACGTATCGCCCCGAATGGCGTACCGCTTCGACCCGAACTCATTGCCGCGTTCGCAAGCGGTGGCGCCGGCGCTGTCCTCGGTCCAGCTCTCGGGTGCTTCACAGGCGGCGCGACTGCGGAACGGTCTCCAGGTACTTCGATTTCCTGCTCACAGCTCTCGCAGCAGCAGGCATTGATCACCTGTTCGTGTTCGTCGACCAGCTCGAGGATCTCGCGACCAACAAGTCGATCAACTCCGCGAAGCGCTCGCGCGAGATCGGCCGGATCCGCGATCTGCTCGAATAGCGCACCGTACGCGGGGCGGCTCCACTTTGTGTTCACCTTTCATAACACGGCAGCCCAGGTCCTCGAGAAATTCTGGAGCGTCAATCGTCTGCCTCGGTTCGAAATTGCTCCGGACAATACCGCGTCAGTGGTCGTGCTCCGGGGCGTGAGCAATGACGACCAGGTGGCGGAGTTGCTGAAGGTGTACATCAGCGACAGACGACTGGAACATGTCGACGACGAGTTGTTGCCGTTCGAGCCCGACGCGCTCGGTGTATTGCGCACGGTCTCACAGGGTCGGGCGGGGATTCTCCTCGGGCAAGCGCATGAGCTGCTGAACGCTGCGGCCGAGCGGGGTCTCCCACGAATCGATGGTGATTTCGCGAGTCGCTATTTTGAAGGAGCGGTGGACACTTCGGTTGCCGCGGCCGAGACCGAGGCGGTAGATAGCGCAGACATCGATGATCTTCTTGTCGGGTAGCATCGATGGCTCAAGACCACTCTCTCTTCGCAAGCATCACGCTCGACGCACACCTTCTCGCCCGGCATGCGGCGATCAACGGGCCGCTGCCGGATGGGCGGGTGTGGGAGAGGGTCATTGGTCAACTGCTATGTGGACCCGGTCTCGCCTGTCGACAGGACGCCGGTTTCACCACTCTCTTTGGGGTGAACTCTGCCTCCCACTGTCCGCACGAGCTCGATGGCGCCGCGTCTGGATGGCGAGGGCGTGTGATCCTCGAGGCGAAGTCGAAAAACGGCGGCATCAGTAAGGCCGATGTCGCGGTCTTTCGAATGAAGGCTTTTGACTACTACTTCGGGCAGCTCCCGCTGGCAGCGACCGAACCGTGGTGGCAACTCATGGTCTCCGCAAGCGCAGTCCCGGAGAACGTTCGCCGGCTTTGTGTACAAGAAGGGGTGATCCTCACAGATCCGGTACACCTGCCGATTCCGGTCCTTCTCCAGATTGCTTCGAAACCAATCGCCGACCAGTTCCTCGACGAGGTGAAACTCGCGGAGATCGTTCGTCTCGCCGAGCGTGCGTGTGAGCCGCTGCGCGACCGATGGAGACTCGAACACAACGGCAGCCTGAACTTTCGTGCTCGACGGTGGAGACGCTCCGACATGGACGACCTGCTATGGCTTCAGGAGGAGCTATCGGGAGACGTGATGGACCTGTATGACACCTTCCGACCCGGAAGGCTGGAGATGAGGATTGAGCGCCTCACAGCACGGTTGCGGGTGGCCGCATATGCCTGAAAGCCCGAAGGTCGGCGAGTTGGTCCAGCTACGGGCACCAGTTGCCAATGGATCCGAGGACTATCTCGGATTCGCACAGCCTCGACATGATCGCCGCGCTCACCGACGGCGTGCAACCGAATCGCGGGCGGGTTGTTGGCGCTGTGGGACGACGTCAGCGTTGCACAATTGCCTCAGACGGTGCGCGCGCTCGTTCTATCGCAGACCGAGGTGACTCCCCGTCAAATCCTGACGGCACTGCTGGAGCCTTCCGCTATGGCGGAATCATGCCACGACTTCATCGATGCGGCACGACGGCTGATGACGGAGCAGTTCAGCGCGCGATCGGCGGAGGTCTCTCTGCTTCGAGCTGGGCTGCTCACGGAGTCGGTGCCGACCCTTGAAGAAGTAGGACGCCAGCTTGATGTTACGCGCGAGCGTGTGCGTCAGCTTGAAAAGGAAGGCGAAGGAATTGTCGAAGACGCGAAAGCGTTGCAGGTCAACGCGAACGTTGGGCGCTCGTCTCGCGATGTTCGACTGCTTGACTATCGTCTTGCTCGGAGACAAGGAGCAGCACAGAAGTTTGCCGCTCAGGTGATTTGTCGCCCCCTCGCTCACACTCTGCGAGCTTGGTTCGATCTGAACCCCGGTCGGCCCCTGACAAATCGAGATCTCCATTGCATTGACGGGAAGTGCGGCCCACACGAGATGTTGCGTGCGACTTCTCGAAATCCTGGGATACCCTGCACTTTCTTGGAACGGGACTCTCTGGTTCGGGACGGCGGCACAACACCGGGCCTGCGAGGCTGTTGTCGCGAGCTGCTAAGACCTGGACGGGCGCCACGACGTGGCTTGAAGTCGCGGCACGCATACGCTCTCAGGCGCCCGGGGTGGAGCACGTCCTGGACCTTGAGCTGACGCTGGGCCTGATAGGCGAATTGGGTGACTTCGGTGCTGGCCTCGACGGTCGTATTTTGCGCGACAGGTCTCGTCTGACCCGAAGGGTGGGTCGAAAGATCGTCACATACCTGAAGGCACGAGTGACGCCCGTGCCGATCGACGAACTGGCGAACGTGATTGCAGTTGGTCAAGCACCGTTCGAAGTGTTTCAGCGGCCGTCTGTTACGGTTACTTGGCTGGAGGAATGTGTCCAGAGCGCTGAGGGCCTACTGATTCACTTGAAGGACGGCCGCATCGCATTGGCCCCTTCGCTCGCAGGCAAACCCCCTACCGGCTTGATAGGGATTCTCTATTCGATTGTGGTGCGCCATGGCGAGCCCATTCGGATGCAAAGCCTCTGCGATAAGGCGGGCGTGTTCGGTGTCACTCGGAACCAAACGGGCACACTGATTCATAGCCGGCGTGCGGCATGCCTCTTCATGCTGAGCCGAGGGATTGTCGGATTGGTCGGACGAGACGAAACTGCGAATGCTGCGGAATATGACGCTGCGAAACCTGCGGCGGTTCGGAACACGGTTCGGCCTGGCCACGAGATCGGATGTGACGACGACGGCGCATTGATCGCCAATATTCAAGTTCGCCGCTCGATCCGCGAACAGGGCCTGGGTCTGCCCTGGCCGTTCTCGCTGGCTTTGCTCGACGGAGCATCGCAGCTCGTCTTGGATGACGAACGCCTCGCAATTGCACGGAAGCCGAACGGAGATTTGGAATTACCTCAACTCATGCCGACAGCCACCGTGCAAACTGCACTTAGCCGAGGCAGACGCGGCTGCATCTTGTCGATCAAAACGAAGCACCGGCCACGATTCGATCCGATTCATCTCAAGCACCCCGGAGCACAATTCCCGCTCCAAACGCCTCCACAACGCGGGCGGCCTGGTTGGGTAGCAGAATTCGAACGACGGCACGACGGAAAGCTGTTCCCGGATCTCGACTCGGTCTTCGCAGTACTCCCCGCGGCCCTATCAGAACGCCGGCGTGTGAACGCCCTCCACGGCCTCATTGCGCTCGGGATCGTGCATCACACTTCGAGGGGCTGGAAAATCGACGGCGGGCAGACGCTTCCTGCCTCGATAGCAGCCGCCTTCAAACTCGCCGCACATGATCCGCGCGCTTACCCGGCGTTGCTCGGAGACGATCGAGCCGCGGTTGCATGGCTCGTGAGAGCCGCTTGGCTGAGGCCCAATCTCGGCTGGTCGATTGTTCGACATGACGATTTGTCTCGAGATACTGAACTTGATCCGCTGCTTTCCGACGTCGGGGCGCCGGTGTCCCTCGGCATTCGAGAGGCAGCATTGATGCGGGTTGTCGAAGCCGCAGAACAAGCGGCGGATTGGCTGGAGCACCCTGGCGAGGATGACCCGCTCGATCAAACCGCGATTCTTGCTCGGCGATATCTGACCGCGCTGGGGTACACGGGCTACCGCGCCGTGCGTGAAACTGCTAGGACCAAATCGTGGACCAGCATTTCGTACGCATTGTCGGGTGAAGACGTGCCGAGCGGTGTCTGGCTCTTGAAACCTGTCGGAACTCCCATCTGTGCGCTTGACCTCGTGGCGGCAAAGCAAGAAGCGAAGAATGTTGGCTCGCCGACTTGGGGCGTCACTAACGCACTACTTCTGCAAGGTGCTCGTGGAAAGCAGAGCTTTGCTCTCGATTTCCGCGCAGTGGCGCGCAAGGAAGAACTGTTCGAGCAATTGGTTCAACTCGCTGCGGACCCATCAGATTTCGCACGCCCGACAGTTCTCGAACGGGACGAAGACGCCGAATGAGCATGCCATGCCTTCCGAACCGAATGAAACCGCAAGGTAGGTAGACGTGAGCGTAACCAAATGGGCAATGTCTATCGGCGCGAGCCACCGCGCACTGTCGGGCTGTGGCTGGGGGATCAGGCCCCCCATGACCATGGGAGACGTTTCACCCTAATCCCCAGGCGAGCCACTAACTTTAACTTAAGGAGGCGTCTATGCCATTGCGTCCGCTTTATCCCTCAAAGAAGGCGCTAAAGGAGTCGATCGGACACCCGCTCAGTACGAGGAGACGTCAATATTCGGACCGGAGTACCCGGGCTGACGGGGTCGTCGTTCTCGAAAGTGAGAATTGGGCCGCCGAAGTCACGATGAAAGATGGCAAGATCCTGAAAGTCCGTTAAGCCCTATGGGCGATGCGCGCTCTGTTGCGAATACGCGCGGTCTGGCGGGAACCCCGTGGGGGCTGTCCGCTTTTTGTCCGTGTCTTGTCGCAGACAGGCCTCAATCAGCGCCTAGGTCGTGTGCAGAAAAGGCGGATTTCATTGGGGTAAATTGGGAGGGGCTGGTGCCCCTCCCACCTATGCAGGGTCTTGAAAACCACTGTACCTGAAAGGGTACCGGGGGTTCGAATCCCTCTCTCTCCGCCAGCCTTCGCCCAAACGCTCGCTTCGCTCGCCGGCTACGGCTGGCGGGCCAGCGAGTCGTGCGTCCCGCGAAGGCTGTCTGACCGATCAGGATTTGCGTAAACCGGACCTGATTGTCAGGCCCGCGATCCGGGTCAACCGGTTGCGAAACTCGTCCCAGACACCCCGCCATCCGCTCTACGCTCGCTCGGGAAGAACGCGCGAGCTACGGCGAGATGACGTCGCAGCGCGGATGAGGACCAAGTTCCGGCTCGGCACGACCGACGCCATCGGAGGGTCGGTTGCCATTCGAGTCCTCGATCCGCCGATTCGACGTCAAGAAGCGCGAGCCCTCCTACGCAATGATGTCGCGGACGACGGCACCTCCTTGCGCGCCGGTGAGTCGGACATCCAGGCCCTGATACTTCACCGCGAGCTTTGCCGCGTCGATGCCAAGCAGATACAGCATCGTCGCGTGGCAATCATGCACGCTGACGGGGTTCTCGACGGCCGCATAGCCCAGATCGTCGGTGGCGCCGTAGGTCAAGCCTTTCTTGATGCCACCGCCAGCGAACATGAACGAAAACCCTTTGATGTGATGGTCGCGACCGCCGCGTCCCTGCGACATCGGCGTGCGGCCGAACTCGCCGCCCCAGATGACCAGCGTGTCGTCCAGCATGCCGCGCTGCTTCAGATCGGTGACGAGCGCCGCCGTCGGCTTGTCGACTTCCTGGGCCTTCAAGACGACGTTGTTCCTTACGTCGCTGTGATGATCCCAGTCGCGGTGATAGAGCTGGATGAACCGTACGCCTCGCTCCGCCAGCCGCCGCGCCAGAAGACAGTTCGACGCAAATGAGCCGTCGCCCGGCTTCGCTCCGTACAGCTCCAGGACATGCGGCGGCTCCTGACTCATGTCGAGCAGTCCCGGAACGCTCGTCTGCATTTTGAACGCCATCTCGTACTGGGCGATGCGCGTTTGCAGTTCCGGATCGTGCAGCGATCGATTCGCGACCTCGTTCAGTGCGTTGATGGCCTGAATCGAGTCCCCCTGCATGTCGCGGCTGATGCCGGGCGGATTGGTGATGTACAGAACCGGATCGCCGACGGAATTGAAGCGCACTCCCTGGAATTTGCTCGGCAGCATGCCGGCCGACCATTGCCGCGCGGCGATCGGCTGCATCTGACCGCCGTTCCCCTGCGACACGAGAACGACGAAACCGGGGAGGTTGTCGGCTTCTGCGCCCAAGCCGTACAGCACCCACGATCCCATGCTCGGTCGGCCCGTGATGATCGATCCGCTGTTCATGAACGTGTGGGCGGGGTCGTGGTTGATCTGCTCGGTCCACATCGATCGCACGATGCACGTCTCGTCGACGATGCTGCCGATGTGAGGAAACAACTCGCAGACGACCTGCCCCGATTTGCCGAACGGCTTGAAGCCGTGCGTCGGTCCCAGGCAGGTCAGCCGCTGTCCCTGGAGCTGCGCGATCTGCTGTCCTCGCGTGAACGACTCGGGCATTGCTTTGCCCGTCATGTCCGCGAGCTTCGGCTTGTAGTCGAATGTCTCGAGATGTGACGGCCCACCGGCCTGATACAGGAAGATGACGCGTTTGGCTTTTGGCGCGAAGTCGAGCGGGTTCACGACGCCGTGTGACTGCACGGCCGGCGCTTGCGCGCCAGCGAACACGCGAGGGCCGAGCAGCGAGTTCAGGGCAACGACGCCCAGCCCCGCGGCTCCACGCCCGAGGAACGCCCGTCGGCTCATCTCCCGAACAAAGTTTTCGTACATGGCGGTCAGTTCCTCGTAATCAATTCGTGCAGGTTCAACACGGCGCGCGTGATCGTCGCCATCGCCGCGAGGCGGGCAGCCTGCCCTGAGCCTGTCGAACGGGCGTTGACGTTGGCCGGCAGCGGCGTTTCGCCGTCCCCGAGGAACGCGCGCGCGCTCGCGGGATTGGCGCTGAATCGTTTCAGGTTGCGTTCGTACAAGCGCCGAAGAATCGAGCGTTCTTCTGCAGTGGGCGCACGGTTCAGTGCGCGATCGAATACAAAGGCGAGCTGGGCGTCAAAGTTTGGCGTGCCTTGCGCAGCAGCATTCTGCGCGAACACCCGCGCTGCCTCGACGTAAATCGGATCGTTCAACAAATCGAGTGCCTGGAGCGGCGTGTTCGAGATGCTGCGGCTCACCGTGCACTCCTCGCGCGTCGGCGCGTCGAAATTCAAGAGACTCGGATGCAGGTACGTACGCTGCCAGGTCGTATACAGACCGCGGCGGTACAGGTCCTCGCCGCGACTGGCGGAGTACTCGCGCTTCGGAAAGTTCAGCGCGGCGAGATAACCGGGCGGCTCGACCGGGTTCACGCTCGGACCGCCGACCTTGTCGCTGAGCAGACCGGACGCCTGCAGGATGACATCACGCACGTTCTCCGCGTCAATGCGGAAGCGATTCTGGTGCGCGAGCAGGCGGTTCTCCGGATCCGCCTCCGCCCGCTCAGAGCTGGCTGGCGGGCTACGGCGAGACGATTGCCGATACGTGTGGCTCGTCACGATCAGCCGGACGACGTGCTTGATGTCCCATTTCTGCATGAACTCGGACGCGAGCCAATCGAGCAGCTCGGGATGGGTTGGCGACTCGCCCTGCGACCCAAGGTCGTCGATCACCTTCGAGAGCCCGGTCCCGAAGAACTCACGCCACGTGCGGTTGACGAACGTGCGTGCGGTCAGCGGGTTGTCTCGCGACACGAGCCAGTTCGCCAGATCGAGGCGCGTCGCCCGCTCGCCTGTTGTGTCGAGCGCGCCAAGGAAACGCGGAATCGCGGGCTCGACGATGGGCGCCGAATCGTCCATCCAGTTACCGCGCGGCAGGATGCGCGTGGGCATCGGATCGGTCGACACCGTCGTCACCACGGATGGAATCGACGAGTCGAGCAGGCCACGCTCGGTCTCCAGGACCTGGACGTCTCGATAAAGATCCGCAAGGTCCGGATTCGAGAAGATCAAGTAGTCGCGCACCGCCGTGCGTTCCACTTCATCACGATCGTCGGCCGGCCTCCGCAGCGCTCGCATCACCTCTTCCGAAAGGCCGCTCGCCCAGGTCGTCCGCCCGCTCGCATCTCGGCTCCGGGAGCGAGTGCCTGACGTGCCAGTCGGCGGCCACGCGAACGCGTCGGCGGCAAGCGCCAGACGGAACCGTCCGATGACTGCGCGCCGCAGTTCCGAATCGTGGCGCAGTGTCACGAGGATCGTCGTGTCTGCGGTGGTCTGCAGCGCTTCGGCGAAGCGGAGCGCGAGGAACGGATTCCTCGCTTCACCGAAACGAATACCCCACGCGGTGTCGAGCTTCCCGTCGATGGCGGCGAGCGGCGGCATGCCCGGATCGTTGATCGCAGAAACCGCCGGCGGCGCGTCGTTGACCGTTGCCATCACGAGCGACAGCCGCCGCGCCGGCTGACCGCGTTCCACGACCTCCGCCTCCACCTCGCTCAGCAGAAATCGATCGGCGCCGCGCGCATACCGGGCTCCCGGCAGGCTCTCATCCTGCACGACCTCGAGACCGACCTGACGCCACGCTCCAGCGCCAGGCCTCAACGTGATGACGTAGGTCTCGCGGTCCGGATTCGTGCCGCTCGCGACGACGAGACCGTCGCCGGGTTTCGTGTCGGTTTTCAAGCTTCCGTCGAGATAGAAATTACTTTCGATCGGCTCCTTGTCGTAGATGGTAAGCGTCGCGCCGTTCAGCGCACGCGCACCGACCGGGCGCTGCCACGTCCAGGCCAGCTGGCCGGCCTGCCAACGCTGGTTCAGCGCGGCTTCTCGCGCTTCTTCGTCGTCAGCTGGCCGCCTTCGTCGCGGCCGCTTCCTCGAGACGCAACCGGGCAGCCGCAAGCTTCGTGTCGAGGGCCGCGAGCGCCGCCTTCTGCGCCTCGGTCGGCAGCGCGAGCTTCGCGCCCCACGCGCGCGCGCCGCGATCGGGCACGAGCCCCGTCTCCTGGATGTCGGCGAAGAAGGCCTTCATCGCGTAGAAGTCCTTCGCGAGGAACGGATCGAACCGGTGGTCGTGGCATTCGGCACATCCGAGTGTGCTGCCCAACCACACGGCGCTCACCGTGCGCACGCGGTCGGCGCCGTACTTCGCGAGGTACTCCTTGGGCTGAAGCCCGCCTTCGGCCGACGTGCGATTCAGGCGGTTGTACGCCGACGCGACGCGCTGCTCGACGGTCGCGTTCGGCAGCAGGTCTCCGGCGATCTGTTCGCGCGTCATCTCGTCGAACGGCCGGTTCTTCAAGAATGCCTGCAGCACGTAATCGCGGTACGGCCATGCAGGAATTGGATTGTCGCCATGAAACCCCGCCGTGTCTCCGTAACGCACCGCGTCGAGCCAGTGCATGGTGCGCTGCTCGGCATACCTCGGCGAGGACAGCAACCGATCCACCAGTCTTTCGTACGCATCTGGCGCCGTGTCTGACAGGAACGCGCGCGTGTCCTCTGTCGTGGGCAACAGGCCCGTCAAATCGAGTGTCACGCGCCGAAGCAGCGTGCGTTTGTCGGCCTCGCTCGCCGGCGCCAGCTTCTCGCGGCGCAACCGGTCCTGGATGAACTGATCGATCGGGTTCCTGATTCGCGATGCGTCCACGACAGCCGGAACGGCCGGACGCTTCACCGGTTGATACGCCCAGTGACCCTCGTAGACCGCGCCTTCCGCGACCCAGCGGCGAATGGTGTCCTTCTGTGCCTGGGTCAGCTCCTTGTGCGCGGCTCTGGGCGGCATGACGCGTCGCGCCTTCCGCGAAAATGCGCGCGACGATCTCGCTCTTGTCGGGATCGCCGGGCACAATCGGAATGCGGCCAGAGCGCGTCGGCTTGATGGCTTCTTCGCGAATGTCGAGGCGCATGTCGGCCTTGCGCGCGATCCTGTCGGGACCATGGCACCGGAAGCACGTATCCGACATGATGGGTCGAATGTCGCGGTTGAAAGTGGGTCGATCGGATTGGGCCGCCGCTTCCCCGACCGCCGCGACGCAGACCACGATCAGGCACAAAAGCTGACGCATCATGACGACACTTATACACCTTCGGCCGCAGGGGGCAGAAAGGAGTTCGGAAAGCCGACGCGCCCTTCAGAACCGCGAGTTCCGGTATCCGTCGTTGAGCTGCAGCGACTGCACCGAACGATTGAAGATGTTCCGATAGGCTGTAAATTCTCCCGCCGGCGCGACGCCCACCACGAAGAACAAGCTGCCGTCGTTGAGCCGCATCGTATACAGGGCGATTCGTTCCTGCTCGCGCGTGACGTCCGACACGTTTGTCAACACAGTAGCGAGGCCGGGACGGCCCGCCACAGTGATGTTCGTGTAAGTCCCGCTCTGGCGAAGCTGCGGATTGCTCTGCGCGAGCCCTTGAAGAAGCCGGTTCGTGCCCGTACGCAAGTCGCGCGCATTGCTGCCTTCCATGCCGACCTGCAAACCGTGGGTGAACACGCTCTGCCCTTGATAGTTTCCCGTACCCGCCTTCAGGAGCGAACGTCACTGAGTTGTTGCCCTGGAGCTCGCGCCAGTTCGAGGGAACCGCGATGCGGAACAGATTTCCGCCATCGAAGGTCTCGTACCGGCCCGATGGAGGCTCGACCTGTCCAACCTGGCCCGACGGATAGCCCGTGTCGCGACTGGTGCGCCGATTGCCGCCGCCCTGCTTCATCACTTGCGCGGTCGTCGGTGCCGGCGACATCCGCTGGAGGCGCGAACGCACCTGAGTGAACTCGGCGGTGTTTCGAACGGGATTCGTCACGCGAAGAAGCGCCGCTTCCTTGTTAATCGCGTCGTACCGATTACCCGGGTTCGGGTGGCTGCTCAGCCATTCAGGTGCTCCGCTGCCGCCACCCTTCGCCTGGATCGTCTGAAACATGTTGGCCATGTCGCGCGGGTCGTACCCCGCGCGCGCCATGATCTGCGCGCCAAGCAAGTCGGCTTGCCGCTCGTAGTCGCGGCCGTATCGGAGGAACGCAGTTCCAAAGCCAACCTGAGAGCCGAGGGAGATCGCCTGACCGGCCACGCCGCCAAGCATGGCCCCCGCAATCTGCCCAAGAATGGATCCGACCTGATAGGGCATTGCCTTGCCTGCCTGCGCGGTGCCGTGGCGCAGCGCGACGTGGCTAATCTCGTGCGCGAGCACGCCGGCGACCTCGCCTTCGTTCCTGGCCGCCTCGAGCATTCCGCGATTGACATACATCGGACCGCCCGGCAGCGCGAACGCATTGAGGTCGCTCACGTTGACGACATCGAACGTGTAACGGAACTGCGGGTGCCGAAATTCGTCCGGGATGTTCTGCACGAGCCGTTGACCGACGCGCTCGACGTAGTCGTCCACGCCGTCGTCACGAAGCATCGGAAGTTGTTCGGAAACTTCGCGTGCCGCTTCGCGTCCTGCCTTTACGTCGTCCTCGACTTTGTACTTATTTTCGGGAGCGACGACCTTGGTTTGGCCGAAGACGAGGGAGACGGATGTGAAAAGCGCGACGACTGTCGCTGCCGCGCGCGTTGAAGGATGTCGATGAAGTCGCTCAAGCATGATGATTGTCTAAAGCAGAGTACGTGCCAACGATACGTGTAGACGTCCGGAGCATCGCCCGTACTCGCATCCTGTTTTCAGGACAGCGTCAAGCTTGTCGTCGCATCTGACGTCCGCGGCCGGGTGGGTCTCATCGAGACCGGGAGGGTCGTTAGAATTTCCTCTCTCATCCCAGAGCCACAAACGCAAAAAACACAATAGGTTAGAGTGATTTATATGGTCGGGAACCGAAACGGGGGTCCCGTCGTCTAAGCTGGTGTGTATTTACCGGTAGGTATACAGACAACGTCGGCAGAACGCATATTGACCACGGCCCTCGATCTCTTCGCAATCAAAGGGTACGACGCGACCTCGGTCCGGGAGATCTGCGAATCGGCCGGCATCACCAAGCCCACGCTGTATCACTTCTTTGGCAGCAAAGACGGCGTGCTCCAGGCGTTGGTTCAAACGGGATTCCAGCAGTACCGGGCGATGGTGAACGCTGCGATGGACACGCCGGGATTGTTCAAGGATCGCGTGAAGGTGCTGGCGAGGTCGGTTTTCCACAGCGCCAGCACCAAGCCACTCTTCTGGCGGTTCATACACAGCGTCATCTGGGCGCCGCCAGGCACGGCGCTACCTCAGACAGAGAGCTGCACGCAGTTCTATGACGGCGTGGTTGGTGTGCTGGCAGCCGCGGCGGAGAAAGCGGTTGCGCGCGGAGAAATCTGCGCCTGGTCCAACCGCGGCCCGAATGCTCATTCTGATGGGATCGATCAGCGAGGCCGCTACGGGGTTCGTCATTGCGGGAAAGCCGGAGCTGACCCCCGAACTGGCAGACGAAATAGTCGACACGATTTTCAACGGATGGCAATGACTGGCAGCGCTATGAGAACGGCACTCGCGTTTTTCGCAAGCATCTTGTTTCACAACGTCGCATCGGCGCAGTCGTTTTCGCGAGCAGACGCGGTTGCGCAGGCGCTGGCGGCAAACCCCACCGTGAAGCTGAGCCTCGAACAGGTCGCTCTGCTCGAAGGCCGCATTGTCGAAGCGAAAGCCGACGCGCTTCCCGATATCACGTGGAACACCTTCGCCGGGCGCTCGCGCGACCCGGCTCTCTTGAACAGCCCGGGATTCGACTCGTTCCCGCCGGAGTTTCGCAAGGCCCTGGCGCCGATTCCTGCGCAATGCCTTCACGACGGCGGCAGATATCCGGCAGACGATCTTCAGCTTCAAGCTGGGAAAGGCGCTCGAAGCGGCACGCGTGGCGCGCGTGGCGGGCGAACAGGAGATGCAGCGGGCACGGCAAGTGACGGCGCTCGACGCGATTCGCGCGTACAACCAGCTCCTGTTTGCGATCGAGCAGCTGCGCGTCATTCGCGCGAACCTGCAGTCGAAGCAGACGCACGTCGACTACGCGCAGCAACCGGCGCGCCGCCGGCGTGGCCACCGAGCTCGAGGTGCTTCGCGCGGAAGTCGATGTCGAGAATGCGCGCGCCGAAACCCTGCGCGCAGAAAACGAAGTCTCTGCCGCCCGCTCGCTGCTGAACACGGTGATGGTGCGCCCCACGGCCGCTCCCGTCGTTCCCACCGACACCCTTGCGGTCGTCCCGTTTCAGGTCGATTTCGACGAGGCGGTAAAGGAAGCGCTGACGTCGCGGCCCGAACTCCAGCTGCTGCGTACACAGGAGCGCGTGCAGACATTGCTCGTCGATGTCACGGCGGGGGACATGAAGCCGAGCGTCGAGTTCAACGGGTCGTACGGGTTCGCTGTGCGCCGTCCACAAAATCTCTTCACCCTGAATTACGCGCGGTGGACCGCGGGATTCAACCTGAAGGTACCGCTCTTCGACGGAAAGCGAACGGCCGGCCGTGTCGCCCAGGCGCGCGCGGAACGCAACACCGTGACGCAGCGGATTGCTGCGCTCGAGAATCAAGTTCGGCTCGAGGTGCAATCGGCGGTTCGATGCGCTCGCGCTGGCCAGATCGCACCCACTCAGGCGGCCGAGCTCAACGTGACCCAGGCGCGCCGGGCGAGCGAGATGACCGAGGCCAACTACAAGCTGGGCGCGGCAACGCAGCTCGAAGTGGTCGACGCGCAACAGTCGCTGCGGCAGGCTGAAAATATCCGCAACCTGTCCCTGTTTCACCCATGCGAACGCTCGCGCGTCCCTGCGGTTTGTGATGGGAAGGGATCCGCTCGAGTAGGAAGCGGAAAAAACGAAGAACGAAAAACGAATAGAGCCACGCAGAACGTATAGAGCCACGATGATGCAGACAATTACCCTCCTACTCATTCTGGTAATCGGCGCCGCCGGAACAATGGCGTGCTCGGGAACCGAGGCAGACACACCGTCGGCGGTCGAGACCGTTCGCAGCGTTCCGGTGCGCACGGCGACCGTGGAGACGCGCGATCTGGCAGAGACGCTGTCGCTGACAGGCACGCTCGATCCGCGCTCGGAGGTGACCGTCGTGCCGGAGATCACCGCGCGCCTCGAGCGCGTGCTCAAGACGGAGGGCGATCGGGTCAGCCCGCGGCGAGCTGATCGCCGTCCTTGACGACGCCGATTTCAGGCTCGCGCGAGATCGCGCGAAGGCCTACCTCGACGTGGCCGAGGCGAATCGTGCGCATGCGCGCGCCGAGAAAGATCGGGCCGACAGCCTGGTGAAGACCGGCGGCATCACCGACAAGGATCATCTTGCCGCGCAGGTCGCGGTGCAGGTGGCCGACGCGTCGCACGCGCAGGCGACGAGCGAGCTGGCCATCACCGAGCGGCAGCTGGGCCGGTCGCGGATTGCCGCGCCGATCAGCGGCCGCATCGCGAAGCGTCAAGCGGAGGCCGGCACTATCGTTGCGGCCGGGACTCCGCTCTACACGATCGTCGACGACTCGGTTTTCGAATTCCGCTCGTCGGTTGCCTCGGGCGACTTCGGCAAGGTAAAGGTCGGCGAGCCCGTCGTCGTCACCGTCGACGCGCTGCCCGGGATTTGTCACTGAGGGCAGGTGAACCGCATCGCGCCGCAGGTCGATGCGCGAAGCCGCTCGTTCGAGGTCATCATTCGCGTTCCCGGCAGGCGCGAACTGGTCTCTGGACTGTTCGCCCGCGCGCAGGTGAAAGTGCGCGACGTTCCCGGCAGCCTCACGGTGCCGCCGGCGGCGCTTCTGCGCGACGGCGCGGATCCCACGAAGGCACAGACGTACGTCGTTGCGAACAACAAAGTGGACCGGCGCGATGTTGTCGTCGGCGTCGAAGTGCCCGATGCCGTTCAGGTGACCAGCGGCCTGAAGGCCGGCGAGGTCGTCGTCGTCGATCCGCCCAGCGCGCTTGGGCCCGGCACGCAGGTCCAGGTCGAGCGGGTTACCAAAGCGGGGTCTTAAGCCATGTTTCTCAGCGATCTCTCAATCAAGCAGCCGGTGTTCGCCACGATGATGATGGCCGCGCTGGCCGTCCTCGGCCTCACGTCGTACCAGGCGCTGAAGGTCGACCTTTTCCCGGACGTCGAGTTCCCTGTCGTGACCGTGACGACTCGATATACGGGCGCGTCGCCGGAGACCGTCGAGCGAGACGTCACGAAGTTCATCGAAGAAGCGGTGAACACTGTCGAAGGCGTACGCCACATCGAGTCGACGTCCCAGGAAGGCCTGTCGAACATCGTCGTGCAGTTCAACGTCGGCGTGCCGACGCTGAACGCCTCGCAGGACATCCGCGGCAAGGTCGCGGCGATTCGGGGGGAACTGCCGCGCGAGATTGACGAACCGATCATTCTGCGAATTGACCCCGCTTCGACGCCGATCGTGTCTGTGGCGGTGAACGCGCCGACGCTGACGCCACGGGCCGTCTCGGACATTGCCGACAAGCTCGTGAAGCGGCGCCTCGAGAACGTGCCCGGCGTTGGTGCCGTCAACCTCGTCGGCGAGGCGAAGCGCGAGATTCAGGTCGTTGCCGATCGGACGCGGCTCGAGTCGTACGGGCTCTCGCTCGTCGAGGTCGTCGATGCCCTTCGCACACAGAACGTCGATGCGCCTGTCGGCACTGCCGATCGCGGCGCAACCGAGGCGATGGTGCGCGTTGCGGCGCGGGGAACGTCGGCCGCGCAAATCGGCGACATTCCGGTCAAGCAGCTCGGCAACCGCACGGTTCTCGTGCGCGACGTGGCACAGGTGATCGATGGCGTTGAAGAGGCGACAAGCGTTGCGTTCGTCAACGAGCGGCCTGCCATCGCGCTCGACGTGCAGAAGCAGGCCGGCGCGAATACGGTCGGCGTCGCCGACGGCGTGCGTGAAGCAGTGGCGAAGATGCAGCCCGAGCTGCCGCCCGGCGTATCGCTGCAGATGGTCCGCGACGACTCGACGTTCATCCGCGAGTCGATCGAAGACGTGCAGGTGACGCTCGTTCTCGGCGGTCTTCTGACCGTCTTCATCGTGTTCCTGTTCCTCAACTCGTGGCGATCGACGGTCATCACGGGGCTGACGCTGCCAATTTCCGTCGTCGCCGCGTTCATCGCCATGCGCATGTTCGGCTTCACGTTGAACGTGCTGACGCTGATGGGCCTTTCCCTCGCGATCGGGATGCTCATCGACGACGCGATCGTCGTCCGGGAGAACATCGTCCGCCACATGCAGAAGGGGAAGGACCATCTCGAGGCCGCGCGTGAGGGAACGGCGGAAATCGGCCTCGCGGTCATGGCGACGACCTTCACCATCATCGCGGTGTTCATCCCTGTTGCGTTCATGGGCGGCATGGTCGGCCAGTTCTTCTACGAGTTCGGCATCACGGTCGCCGCGGCCGTGCTCGTGTCGTTGTTCGTCAGCTTCACGCTCGATCCGATGCTCTCGTCGCGGTGGTACGACCCCGACGTCGAGGAGCATCGGCGGCGCGGGTTCGTCGGGCGCATACTGCAGGGCTTCAACCGCCGGTTCGACAGCATGCATGGGTCCTACGAGCGGACGCTCGACTGGTCGTTGCGGCATCGCTGGGTGGTGTCGGCCGTTGCGCTGGTGGCATTCGTGAGCGCGTTCCCGATTCTCGCCGATGCTCGGCGGCGACTTCATGCCCGACTACAATCGCGGCGAATATCAGGTCGCAATCAAGGCGACGCCCGGGCGCGACGCTGAGAGAGACGGCCGATCGTGCGCAGCAGGTCGATCGCGAAGCTGCGCGAGCTGCCCGGCAGTCGAGTACACCTATACGACGATCGGCGAAGCGGGTTCGCAATATCGGCCGGTCACCGAAGGCGCAATCTACGTGAAGCTGAAGCCGCACACCGGCGGTACGTTCAGCGACGTGCTGCGCTCAGCGCGCGACAAAGTTCGAGCAGGTGCCCGGCTTGACGTTCGGGCTGACCGAAGCGGGCGCCTTTGGCCAGAAACCGATTCAGATCAGCGTGCGCGGCACCGACATCGACGAGCTCGACCGGCTGTCGCGCGAGTTGGTGACCGCCATGCGCCAGATCCCTGGAGCGGCCGACATCGAGAACAGTCTCGAGAAATCAAAGCCCGAGCTGCGGGTCAACGTCGATCGCCAGCGCGCGAGCGATCTGGGAATTCCCGTGTCGGTCGTCGCGTCAACGATGCAGGCCGGTGTGGTCGGCGTCGTGGCGACGACGATTCAAGACTCGATCGGCGACAACCACAACGTTCGTGTCAGGCTGCGTGCCGATCAACGCCGGTTCGCCGAAGATCTTGCCCTGCTGACCGTGGCGACGGACAAAGACGACGAGCACGGCGACAAGATTCTGAAGCCGCTCAGCGAAATCGCGACGGTATATCCCGGAACCGGGCCGTCCTCGATTCGCCGGCGCGACCTCGTACGCGAGGTGCGCGTGTCGGCGAACACCGACGGCCGGCCGCTGCAGGAGCTCTCGAACGACATCAACGCCGCGGCGGCGAAGCTGGCGATGCCGCCGGGCTACGACGTCGTGGCAGGTGGAGATACCGAAGAGCTCGAGATCATGTTCAGCAACATGTTCCAGGCGCTGCTGCTCGCGGTCATCTTCATCTATCTGATCCTGGCGTCGCAGTTCGGCTCGTTCACGCATCCGCTGGCGATCATGCTGTCGCTGCCGCTCTCGCTGGTCGGCGTGGCGGTGATGCTGTATTTCACGCGCGACACGCTCAACATCATGAGCATGATCGGCCTCATCATGCTGATGGGGCTCGTCACGAAGAACGCAATTCTTCTCGTCGACTTCACGAACCAGGCGCGAGCCGAGGGGATGTCGCGTCACCAGGCGCTGCTGCAGGCCGGCACGACGCGGCTGAGGCCCATCGTGATGACGACGCTCGCGATGATATTCGGTATGCTGCCGCTTGCATTTGCGATCGGCGCCGGCGCCGAAATGCGCGCCCCGATGGCGCGCGCGGTCATTGGCGGGCTGATCACATCGACGCTGCTCTCGCTGCTCGTGGTGCCGGTTGTCTACACGTTTCTCGACGATTTCCGCCCGTCCATGCTCTGGGGTTGGATGCGATATGTAGTGTCCGCCTTCAGGCGGACCTTCGGCCGACGGCCACAGTCGGTCCGGCTAAAGCCGGACACTACCTATTGAAGTACTACCTATTGAAGTACTAGGGCGGGTTCTTTGGACCCGCCATCTTTTTGGACCCGGCGTCAACGCGTTATCCTATGGCTACGCTATGAAATCGGTCGCAGCCATAGCCCTCGGCCTCTGTCTCTTCGCGACGCCGTCGCTCGCCCAACTTCAACAGGGAACGATTGTCGGTTCGCTCGTTGGACCGGGTGGCGCCTCCATCGGCACCGCGCAAGTCACGCTTTACGACCAGCTCGGAAACGCGGTGACGACCGTCACGGCGACGAACGGTCAGTTCCGCATGACGAACGTGGCGCTCGGCAGCTATTCGCTGAAAGCCGAAGCGGCGCCGTTCGAGGCGGTGGTGCAGACCCTGACGGTCGCCGACGCGCTGCCAATTGCGCTCGAATTGAAATTGTCTGCCGCTCTCGCGGAGCAGCTGAATGTCATAGCCGAAACGAACCAGCCTGTCACCACGACAACCCGCACCACGCTGGCCGGCGATGCCGTACGCCGCGCGCCGATCCGCATCAGCAGCCGCGGTTTGCAGGATGCGATTGCCACGACGCCCGGATGGGCGACCGAAGACAACGGCCTGATGCACGCGCGCGGTGTCGACGATGGGTTTCTGTACGTCGTCGACGGCGTGCCGATGTACGAGCGGATGGACAGCGCGCACGGCATCGCGCCCGATCCGGAGATGGTCGAGTCGGTGAATGTCATGGTGGGCCATGTGCCGCCCGAGTTTGGCTTCAAGTCGGGCGGAGTGATCGAAGTGAGGACGTCGTCGCGCAACAGTGACTCGTGGCTCGGCAACGTGCAGGCAGTCACTGGCAGCGACGCCACGCACCAGGGGTCGTCGATATTCGGCGGTCCGTTGGGCCGTTCAACCGCGCTGACACTCGGCTTCTCCGGGCAGAGATCGAACCGCTTCCTCGATCCGGTGCATCCAGACAACCTGCACAACAGCGGCAATGCCGCCAACGGAACGGGCGAGTTCACGTGGCTGGCCTCTCCGTTGAGCACGCTGTCTGTTGTTGGAGGATTCGGGCGATCGAGCTTCGATGTGCCGCACAACGAAGATCAGGAAGCGGCGGGCCAGGACCAGCGTCAGACAAACCTGCAGACGTGGCAGACCGCATCGTGGCAGCGTGCATGGTCGGCCAACACGGTGTCGCAAATCGCCGGGTACCACCGGTCGGGATCGGCAGGGCTCATTGGCACCGAACGCGACACGCCGTTGTACATCGACGCCGATCGCACGCTGCGGCGCACCGGTGTGCTGGGAAGCGTGACGCATAATCGAGGCATACACGTGCTGAAGGCTGGCGTCGAGGCCGCGCGCCTGAGCCTCGGCGAAGACTTCATGTTTTTCGTTACGGACGAAGAAGCGGGCGAAGACGCCGATCTCAGCGAAGGAGCGCTCGAGCACGACGAGGACAACCCCTTCGTGTTCAACGGCCACGAGCATCCAATGCTGTTCGCCTTCTATATTCAGGATTCGATTCAGTTCGGCCGCGGCTTGACGGTCGACGTCGGTGTTCGAGCCGATCGCGTCCGAATGCTCGCTGAGGCATCGCAGTGGAGTCCGCGCCTCGGTGTCGCTTACCACCTGCCCAACAGCGGAACGACGATCCGCGGGTCGGTCGACCGGTTCTTCCAGCCGCCGCAGGCCGAGAACCTCCTGCTCGGATCATCCGAGGAGGCACGCGAGCTTTCGCCCTTCGTCGACGAGACCGGCGGTGGCGAAGACCTCGAGCCGGAGCGGCAGTGGGCGACTGAGCTGGGCGTGAACCAGACGCTCCCACACGGCGTGCGGCTGGATATGTCGTATTGGCTGCGGCGCGTCGAGAACGTGGGCGATCCGAACGTGCTGTTCGGGACGACGATCATCGTGCCGAATGCGATCGCGCGCGGCAAGGCCGAGGGCTTTGACGTCCGGTTCGATTTGCCACGCCGCCGGGGCGCATCCGGTTACGTCAGCTACACCAATGCGCGCGTCGTCCAGTACGGCCCGGTAACCGGAGGGCTCTTCCTCGAGGACGAAGTTCTCGAGATTGCCGACGGCACCGCCTTTACGCCCGACCACGATCAACGCCACGTTGCGGCGTTCGGCGTCAGCTACGACCATCCGACGAACCGTTTCTGGGCGTCGTTCGGCGGCCGCTACGAGAGCGGCACGCCGCTCGAAGTGGATGAAGACGAGCTCGACGAGTTGATGGAGCGGCCGGGCAGCGAGCTCGTGAACTTCGAAACAGGCCGGGTACTTCCGCGGCAATTGTTCGACGTGATGGCCGGCACGCAGACTGTTCCGGTCCGGTGGGCACGAGTTCACGCTGCGCGGGTCGATTCTGAACATCACCGGCGAGCGATTTGCGTATAACTTCGGAAATCCTTTCAGCGGCACGCACTTTGGGGTCGGACCGGACGTTTCAGATCGGCATCCAGGTGAAACTCAGCCGCCGTTCAAACGCTGAGCCTAACCCTAAGCCCTGAGCCCTGGACCGTTTTCCACAACGCTGTGGTTACCGGCGTTGTGAAAAACGTCGCGTCGGTTGCCCGAGTTCCTGTTCCGCGTGTCCTCGTTCGCGGTGGACGCCGTGGATGCTGACGCGCGTCTCTTTTGGATTCTCGAGAAATGAAGGCGCGAATCCGCCGCCCACCTCGAACGTTTGGAACGCGGAGACGTGGAACCGAAGCGTGCCTACAACATTCTGAAACAACGCTCTAAGCCCTCAGCCCTCAGATCTCGGACAGCATCTCTTCGAGCGAGCCATACCGATCGAGGCGCGCAGCGGCTGTCGCGCAGCGATTGGCCTCGACCAGTCCGGTTGTCGCGGCCAGGAAGACGATGTAGTGGGCGATCGCCCTGGCAAAGTTGAGGCGCGCTTCGGGGCTGATGGAATAGAACCGCGCGCGCTGCGCGTAACCGGCAGGTGAGTGGTCGCCGAGCGCCGTCTTGTCGGGCCGGCCGCCAGCAGCGAGCACGAAGAGGAAGTTGTATTCGAAGAAAAACATGTATTCGGGGCTCGGCGGCAGCGCCTCGAGCGCTCTGAGGCATGACGTCGGGGAATCGAACGGGTTTCCCAGGTGCGCGGGCCCTCGGTCGGTCGCGAGCGACGTCGAGATGAACGTGCGCGCCATCTTCTGCTCCGTGGCGTCGCTGCTGAAGGCACCGTCGATCGCCATGTCAATCGTGAAGCGGTACCAGTCGCGCCACAAGGCCGCATCCGCGGCATTTTTCGACGTCGATAGCGCCACGCCCATCTCGTACGTGTAGCGTCCGCTCGTCTTGACCTCGAGGTGACCGCCCGTGACGGACCCCATCACCTGATAGTTTTCCGCGGACTTTCCCGATCCGGAATGAAAGCCGATGCTCGAATCGAACGCGCGGCACACGGCCCACTGCCTCTCGATGAGCGATCGCAGCTCGGCGTTGTCCGGATACGGTGTGTTTTTCTGAAAGCCGAACGCCGGCGCCACGAAGTTGATGCGCATGTCGAGCGCCTCGCACAACGAGAGCATCGCCGCCGTCGTTTCGGGAGTCGTCAACCCGGGCAGCTCGTCGATGGACAGCTCGCGGAGATAGCGCCTTCCGTCTCTGTCGTGAAGGCCTTTCCCGCGCGGCGCGGTACTTGTCGTCGCGGCGCTTCATCTTCTCGAGCGCCGGCCAGACATAGGCGAGCAGCTTCGAAAACTCGGCGTCGTCGAGGGTGAGGCCGACGGACGCAACGCGCGAGCGCACGCGATCGACGAGAGCGGACGGAACGTTCGCCTTCACCCATGACAGCGGCGTCGGCCGGCGGGCGCGTCTGCGCGAGCTCCGGCGACAAATCGAACGTGATGTAGCTGGCGAGCAGGCAACCCGCGCACCAGCGCGTCCTCCCGCGCGTCGAATTTGCCGCCAATGGGCTGGTGATCGGCGTTGAAGCTCCACGCGATGCGCCGGCGATGAAACCCGGTCTTCAGCTTCGACAGCACGCAGCCGTGGCTCATGCCTTCGACGCTTTGTCCCTGATGCCCTTCGGGCACGCTCGTGCCGATGAACGGAAACGGCACCGTATCGAGCCGCCCTTCGAGCATCGCGTCGACGTCGAATACCAGCTCGCGGGGAATGCTGTTCTGATTGGCCGTGACGCCGAGATTGAGCGCGTGCATTGCCCACTCGACCGCGGGCCAGTGCAGCGTGGTGAATCGTGCGCCGATTCCCAGCGTGCTGCGTCCCAGATTGGCGCCGGCCGTCGGAAAGATCGTCGAGTCGGGATCGTGCTCCTGCACCGCGTTCTTCAGCCGAAGCAGGTTCTCCCATGTGGCAGGAAACGCGAACGTCGCCATCGGCCAGAGCCACGCCATCGGCCAGCGCGTTGCTTCCGCGCCCCTTTCTCGCGCGGCTGCAGCTTCCACGCGCAGTCGCACGTCGTCTCGTCTTCGAGGAGCGTCCAGCGTCCGGCTGCGGTCTCGAACCGGGTGTTGGGACGTTCCTTCACAGAGGCATCCGTCAGCTTGGCGCCGAGCGCCGGCCAGTCGAGGCAGAAGTCCGGACTGATGCAGGGGTTGTGCGAGATGCGAAGGTTGTTGTCGAGCAGAAACCGGTTGACTGGTCGCATCAAAGGGCCATGGCGTGAAATCCGCCGTCGACGATGAGCTCTTCGCCCGTAATGAACGAGCCGGCTCTGTCGCTCGCCAGCAGCAGCGTCGCGCCGATGAGCTCGCGGGCCTCGCCGAAGCGATCCATCGGCGTGTGGGCCATGATCTTCGCGATGCGCTCGGGCTGAAGGATCTTCCGATTCTGCTCTGCGGGAAAAAAGCCCGGCACCAGCACGTTGACGCGCACGCGATGCGGCGCCCACTCGCGGGCCAGATTGAGCGAGAGATTGTGCACGGCGCTCTTGGTCGCCGAGTAGGTGAAGACGCGCGAGAGCGGCACGAGACCGGACATCGAACCGATGTTGATGATCGATCCGCCCTGGCCCGCGTCGACGAGATGCCTGCCGAATACCTGGCAGCCGAAAAAGACCCCCTTCAGGTTCACGCGCACGATCCGATCGAACTCTTCTTCGGCGATATCGAAGAACGGCGTGGCCGAGTTGATGCCGGCGCCGTTGACGACGATGTCCACACGCCCGGAGCGCTGCAGGACGGCGCCGAGCAGCGCTTCGATCTCGGGCTTGCTGGTCGCTTCTGCGGCGTGAAACCATGCTCGGCCGCCAGCCGCTTCGATCTTTGCGAGCCTCGCCCGGGCCTTTTCTTCGTTGCGGCCGACGATGACGACCTCCGCGCCGGCGCCGGCGAGCCCCTCGGCCATCGCGCCGCACAGTTCGCCAGTGCCGCCGATGACGACCGCGACCTTGGTGTCGAGAGAAAAAAGCGAGCTCAGGAAGTCCGCAGATTTTGACTGAGGCACAAAGGCCGTATTCTACATTCACAGCCTTGGAAGTCAGCTGCCTTGCATTGGCAGACTGCCGGAGCACGTTTCTTACAGTCTACAAATCTACCAATGGTGCGGCGGCGGTATCACGAGGACCGAGTCGCCAAATTCGTGCGGGCGGTATCCGTGTGCGGCCAGCTCTTCGTCAGCTGCAGACAACGTCGAGTCGTCGGCAAACGCGCGGAGCAGCTCGTAGTGGCTGGTCCCGCGCTCGTGGACGCCCGTCAGAATGGCGTCGACCACGCGCAGGCGCGTGTTCTGACCCGACGCGTTCAGTCGCGACGCCCGGGCCCGCGTGCACAGCGCCGTCGCCGCATCGCCGAATGCTCCAGTGCGCGGACGACGGTCGTACCAATCGCAACGACACGGCCGCCGCTGGCTCGCGCGTGCGCGATCGCGCGAGCCGTCGAGACCGGCACGTCATACGGCTCGTCCAGAGGGAGCCGTGCGTCGAGCTCGCATCTCCCGTCGAAGAGATGCCCGCAGCGTGCGTGATCGTCGCGAAGCCGATGTTGCGGGTGCGCATGCGCCGCGATCATCTGCCAGTCGAGCGCGAATCCAGCAGATGGCGGCTCGAAGGCAACCGGCGGGCTGGCAATCCGCGTCCATACGTCCCAAAGTGCGAGGGGCGTGGGCACGTGCGCGTACTGAACGGGCCGGCCGTGATGCGCGATGCCAGACCAGATCTCGTCTGTCGACTCCGTCGAAGTGCAGCGAGATCAGGCGCGCGTGCCCCAGAACGTCCGTCACCGTCGCCGTCAGCGGACCGAGCGCAAGCGCGTCGCCCCGTAGGAGCGTCGGCGGGAGAGGGCGATTCTCGGTTCTGGTGTGGAAATCACCGGCGCCGAAGACGACGGCAGAGAAATCTGCGAGGTCGGGCGACATGGAGCCGCGGCCGGCAAGCCGCACTTCAATCATCTCGCCGGTTCGGGTATGAGTGCCCTGCAGGCTCGCCGGCAATGTCGCCGCGTCGTTCGCGACGACGAGGTCGCCGGCCTGCAGCACGTCGACGAGTTGGCCGCGAGGGATGTGTCGCAGCCCCTGGCGAGGGTCGACGATAAGCAGCCTGGCGGCAGTCATTGATCTGTCGTGGGGGCCATCCGCTCGTCCTTGCGGTAGTGTCCGCCTTCAGGCGGACCGAGCACGGTCTGGCTGAAGCCAGACACTACACGGACATGAAAGCGTTCTAGCGCTTCCGCGATGGCGTCGAGCATCTCGCGCGCGGCGACGTCTGGACGCTTCAGGGTCGACAGATCCGCATCCGGAACCGCAAGCGCGTGCAGCGGCGTATCCATGTCGCCTGGATCGATGGACAGGAAACGCACCCCGTGTTCCGAGAGCTCCGCATCCCAGATGTGGGTCAGGTGTCGAAGGGCTGCTTTGCTCGCGCCGTATGCGCCCCAGGTGGGATACGCATTCACCGCTGCGTCGCTCGACACGTTCAGGACAACCGCTCCTCGCCCTTCGCGTGCCGATGCGGCGAGTGCGCCGAGCAGCGCCTTCGTGAGACGGAACGGACCGAGGACGTTGGTCGCGAGCGCGCGCTCCAAATCTTCGCACTGCGTGTCGCCGAGGAGTGCCAGCGGCGTCGGACCGAGAGCCGATGCATTGTTGACGAGGATGTCGAGGCCTCCCAGCTCGCCGAGAATCTGCAGCGCCGTTGGATAGATGTCGTCTTTCGCCGCAACATCTCCGACGATGCCGTGCGAGCCCGGATGTGTTCGGGCGACTTCTTCCACCCGTTCGCGGCCACGCGCGACGAACGCGACCCGCGCGCCGTGCTCGTGCAGGAGATGGACGAGGGCGAGCCCGAGCCCCGACGTGCCGCCGGTGACAGCGACGCGGATGCCGGTGAAGGGGGTAGAAGGCATTTCTAAAGAATCTCCTTTACTTAGTCGGAGTCTACTCCCGGCCGTTGACTTTGTAAAGCAACTGCTTTAGAAATGTTTCATGGGCAGATACGCAGCCCTGTCGCGCCGAAGCGATGGGCGGGGAAGCGCGAAGGCGGACGAGACAAAAACCCGCAGGCGCATCGTCAAGCTGCTGAAAACCGAGGGGGCGATGGACTCGGCGTCGCTCGCAGCGCGGCTGCAGGTGACGGCGATGGCCGTGCGGCAACATCTGTATGCGCTGCAGCAGGAAAAGCTCGTCAGCGCGGAAGAGCGGCCGGTGCCGCTTGGCCGCCCGGCGAAGTTCTGGAAGCTGACGAAAGACGCCGACCGGTTGTTCCCCGACGCGTACGCCGAGCTGAACGCGGCGCTGATGACGTCGGTGCAGGACGCATTCGGTCCCGAGGGCATGGCGCGCCTGCTCGACGCGCGGGTGGCGCGGCAGCGCGCCGAATACGGCGAGCGGATAACGGCCTCCGCGCCGCTCGGAAAAAAGGTGCAGCAGCTCGCGAAAATCCGCGCCGACGAAGGCTACATGGCCGAGGTCAAGCGGGACGGCGCCGCCTTTCTCTTGATCGAGAACCATTGCCCGATCTGCGCAGCGGCTACTGTGTGCCAGGGCTTCTGCGCCAGCGAGCTCGACCTCTTCCGCTCGGCGCTGGGGCCGGGCGTCGCCGTTGAGCGGTCCGAGCACATCGTTGCGGGTGACCGCCGGTGCGTCTACCGAATCGCAGCGAGCAGGTAACCAGGAAGGCACGAACACACGAAGAGCGCGAAGCCATGAAGCCAACGAAGGGCGCGGTAGAATACGCCGCACGGAGGCACTGTGAAGCGATTTCTCGGCACCGCGCTCGTCGGCGTGATCGGCTTTGCATTGGGTATCGCATATCAGCGGTACGACGATTCGCGGCGAGCGGCCGCGCCGCCCGCAGTCGCAGAAACCCCCACCGCGCCAAAGCCGGCGCCTCCACCTGCAATTCCTTTCGACCGCGAGCCGCTCTGGGCCTACGGGTTTGAAACCGTGGCCAAAGCCGGCGACATCGCGCCGGCGCAGGCGGCGCCTACTAGAGATCTCCGGCCGAACGAGGATCCTGCCGAGCAGACGCGGGCCCGCCAGGCGCGCGGCAGCCGCGCGACCTACTCGCTCGTGGACGTGCGCGACGGCCACAACGTGATCGACTGGTTTCCGCAGGACCATCCGTCGCCGATGCCGCCCATCATCAAGAACGGCCCCTCTGCCGGCACCGGCAACACCGCGCGAGGATGCGGCTCGTGCCATCTTCCGAACGGCAAAGGACGTCCGGAGAACGCGCCGCCGGCGGGGCTGCCCGTCGCGTACTTCATGCGGCAGCTCCAGGACTTCCGTAATGGCCTGCGGCGATCGGCCGATCCCCGCAAGCCGAACACGAACACGATGATCGAGCTGGCGAAGGTCATGACCGACGAAGAAATGCGCCTGTCGGCGGAATATTTTGCCGCGATCAAATGGACGCCGTGGATTCGCGTCGTCGAGAGCGACACGGTTCCGAAGACGCGCATCGTCGGAAATCTCTTTCTGCCGACCGAGAAGGAAAGGACCGAACCCATCGCCGGCCGCATCATCGAAGTGCCCGAGGACGTCGAGCAGGCGGAGACGCTCAGGAGTCCGCGCTCGGGATTCATCGCGTACGTGCCTCCCGGCAGCGTCGAGAAAGGACGCGACCTCGTCACGACCGGCGGTATGCGCATCGTCGGCAACGAAATCATTCAGGGGAAGACGACACCGTGCGTGACGTGCCATGGGCTCGACCTGATGGGTGTCGCAGACGTGCCGCCGATCGCGGGGCGATCGCCAAGTTACATCGTCAGGCAGGTCTGGGACATTCAGCAGGGAACACGCAACGCCCCCGCTGTCCAATTGATGAAACAGGCCATAGCGAACCTGAACGGGGAAGACCTGGTGGCGATCGCGGCGTACGTGTCATCGCGCAAACCGCCCCGAGCTGCGGCGCGAGACACTCGCACTGCGAACTGAACCTTTTTTCTTTCGACCCCACCGCGGAGACGCTGGGACGCAGACTTGTATTGAGCGGGTCCCGCTTTTGGGCCGATAATGAGGAAACCAGAATGCCGATTTACGAATACGCCTGCCGCGGCTGTGGAACCAGATTCGAAAAGATCGTCTACGGATCGACGGCACAGGAATGCCCAGCGTGTAACAGCGCCGATCTCGAACGCCTTCTGTCGACGTTCGCCGTCGCATCTTCTTCTGCTTCTTCTCCCAGAATGCGCTCGTCGCCGGCCCCATGCGGAAGTTGCGGCGATCCCCGCGGACCTGGCGCATGTTCGATGCCCGAGTCGTAGACGAGCGCTGCTGGCACGCCGCGAGAGGTTGGCCGCCGAGAACGAATCTCACAAGAGCACGGTGACGATGACGCTGACCGCCGCAAGTATAGAGACGGCGAGCACCGCCGCTCTTGTGCGACCACCGTCGAGGTAGGCGGCGGCGGGCCGCGACATGAAGTAGCCGATCACCGTTCCAGGAATCAGAAAAGCCGACAATCTGAGTTCCTCTGAACCGAATCGTCCAGCCCACGCGAGCGCGACGAGCGATAACACGGTTCCCACGATGAAATACGCGGCGAGCGTGCCGCGCAGACGCAGGCCTGACTCCCGCTGATAGACCAGCGCCACCGGCGGTCCGCCGAGCCCCGCGGCAGTGGCCATGAAACCGGACGCGGCGCCCGCCACAAAGAGGACGCGGCGGGTTGGATGTCCGCCTGGGTGCAGCAAACCCATCAACGCGCCTGCGAGCACGACGGCCGCGAGCAGAATCTTCATGCTGTCGAGGGGCAGCGATGCGAGCAGCAGCGCGGCGGGAACCGTGCCGAGCACGCGTCCGCTGAGGAGCATCGTCAGCCCGGACTTGTCGACGCCGCTGCGATCGCGCTGCAGCACGAGCATGTGCAGCGTCAACGCCGCGACGAGCAATGGACCAGGAACGAATCGCAGGTCGAGGTAGATCAGAAACGGAATGGCGATGAGCCCAAGGCCGAAGCCGACCGCGCCTTGAAGAATGGCGGAGGTCGTCATCACGAGGGTTACTGCAGCCATCGCCGGCCAGGTCACGGCGACAATACTACCGCGAGCGCCTGCCTTCGAGCCGATTGACTCATCACCATGAGTCAAATACACTCATCTCATGAGCAAGCGACTCCAGGTACTGCTCGACGAGCCGGAGTGGCGCGAAGTGCAGCGGGCGGCGCGGGCCAGTCGCGTCACGGTCGCCGAGTGGGTGCGGCAGGCCCTTCGCGCCGCCCGCGCGCGCACGCCCGGGTCCAGCGCCGCCAAGAAGCTCGACGTCATCCGGGCGGCGGCGAGTCACACGTTCCCGATCGCCGACATCGACCAGATGCTGGAAGAGATTGAACGGGGGTACCTGGGACGTCCCCGCGATGATCTTCATCGACTCGAACATTCCAATGTACCTGGTCGGTGCCGCGCATCCCCATAAGGCCGACGCCCGGCAATTGCTGGAAGCGGCAGTTGCCGCCCGCGAGCGCCTGGTCACTGACGCCGAAGTGCTTCAGGAGATTCTCCACCGCTACGTTGCGATCGATCGTCGTGATGCGATCCAGGCGGCCTTCGATGCGCTCCTCGGAGTCGTGGACGAGGTGTTTTCGATCGATCGCGGCGGTCTCGATCGGGCGAAGGCGATTGTGCTCGGATCGAAGGGAATGTCAGCCAGGGATGCGGTGCACCTCGCTGTGATGGAGATGCACGGCGTCGAGCGGATCATGAGCTTCGACTCGGGCTTCGACGGGTTTCCCGGAGTGATGCGCGTGAAGCCGTAGCGTCGATTGCGCCCCCGCTCGAGGCGCCTGAATTCTACGCGAACCGATCACTTTGCTGGTACCAGGCGCTTCAGCTCCTCGAACCAATTGAGTACGACCATGATCGTTTGCGATTGGCTGGATTCTACAGCGCCCTTGATCATGAGAAAACGACCATCCGGAGCGACGTCGAAACTTCTGCCGTTTCCGACGCCGCCCCAGAAGTAAGGACCTCTCAACAGAACTTCGGGTGTGCTGGGACTGAACGCGACACGTCCTCGCCATCGAAGGGTCGCGTGCCCGTGAGCATCTGGTACAGCACGCAGCCGAACGCCCAGATGTCGGCGCGCTTGTCGACCGGTTTGCCTCGTGCCTGTTCGGGAGCCATGTACGCAGCGGTGCCCAGCAGCACGCCGACGCCGCTCATGGCGATCGGACTCGTGATCGTGGGTGAGGCAGAGAGGTCCGCCTGCCATTCGACCGGGCTCAGGGCACCCCGAGCGTAAGTCGAGGGGTGAAGGCGGACACTACCGGAAACGGCATTGCTATCGAGCGCCTTTGCGAGGCCGAAGTCGAGCACCTTGACTGCGCCGTCGGGCCGGAGCTTGATGTTGGCTGGCTTCAGATCGCGATGGATGATGCCCTGCTCATGCGCGGCTTCGAGCGCATCGACGATCTGTCGAGCGATCGCCTGCGCTTCGTCGACTGGAATCGATCCCTGTGCAATGCGATCCGCGAGCGTCGGGCCTTCGACGAGCTCGAGCACGAGCGCCTTGACGGCGCCTGCATCTTCGAAGCCGTAAATGGCGCCGATGTGCGGATGATTCAAAGAGGCGAGTGTCTTGGCTTCGCGCTGAAAGCGCGCGACCCGATCGGGATCGCCGGCGAACACGTCCGGCAGCACCTTGATGGCGACGTCGCGATCCAGCTTGGTATCGCGGGCGCGATACACCTCGCCCATGCCGCCCGCGCCAATAGCGGCGAGAATCTCATAAGCGCCGAGTCGAACGCCGGGCGCTAAGGACAAGGTGTCGGGAGTATGCAGATTCTACGATCGGCCACAGATTTTGCGTGTCAAATTCTGCGAGCAAGCAATGCACGAGGCCGCTCAGTCGCTCGATTCTGCCCGTCTTGAGCCCTGGCATCGTTTTCGCTCAAGCCCGCGACGATGCTACCCTTGAATGAGGGCCAACGAGCCCTGGCTGCGGACAAGCTTTCCGATATGGCGAACGTGGCCGCAGGCGCACTCGTCTTTGGTCAGGCTCTCGCCGAGCGGCCTTTTTCGGCCATGTTGGCGATCACAGGCGTTCTAATCTGGTTTTTCGTTGGTTGGTGTTCACTGGCGCTGGCTGGAGGATCGCGCAGATGAACGAGAACGAAGTCGGAATTTTCATCATGCTGGGCGGCATTGCACTCGTTGCTGGCGTCATCACCTCGCTCGACTGGTGGGCCCGCCGACAGCAGCGACGCCACCAGAAATAAGCGTCAGCTTTACGCGCAGAGTTGAGAATCTGCGAGTGATTACAGCGACCGCGACGCCGCGAGCGCAACCGTCTTCTTGTTGGCGCGATCCTCGATGACGAGCTTGCCGTCGCCGAGCTGTACGTCATCGACCTTCAGGAATCCCTCGGGCACCTGCGTGTAGAACATCAGGAAGCTCGAGGTGATCCGGGACTTCGCCGGCAGAATCCGGAAAACAGGCGAGTCGAAGAGCGGGCCGTTTCTCAACACCTCCGCGCGCGGCAGATCGTATGGCTGCGTGGCGAACTCGAGGCCGCGAGCCATGCGGTTCGGTCCCGGATTCGACAGCCACGTCTGCACCCAGGGGAACTCCTCGCGGCGAAAGACCCAACCAATGAGCAGCCGCCTTTCAGGATGAAGCGCGGTAGCGAACCCAAGCCGTCTCGACGGATCGACGAGCGAGGTCACGTGCTCGGTCGTCCCCGCTTTCAACGGCGCGGTGCGCAGGTCGAATTGCTGGCCGTCGACCATCGGCGCCATGGGCCAGGTGAAATCCACGAACGAGCGCAGTTGTCGCGGCGGCTTCGCCTCCGCAGCAACGGCCTTTGTCCTCGACCGTGATATGGACATGTCGACGGCGACCTTGCCCGGCTCGAGGAAGGGTGCGCTGATCGTCGCATGCTCGCCCCAGAATGCGGGACGGTCGAACGCCAACAGGCTGGTGAGCGCACTGTCGACCCACACGATGTTCTCGCCGTCGACGACGTGATAGGTGCGCGTCAACGTTTCCTGAGCAAGGGGCAGCGTCACGAAAAACTCGGCGCTCTGCATAGCGGCTTTTTTCTGGTACGTCCGGAGCTGCCACGTCAGCGTCGGCGCCTCGCCGTGAAACGGCATGCCCGCGTCGCGCTCTTCGGTCGAGGACGGCCCGAATCCATCGAGGCAGACGAAGTGGCCGCGGAAAAAGCTCGTCGGGCGCTGGAGTCCCGCCTGACGCGCAATCCAATAGGGATTCCACAGCGGGTTGATCTTGTCCTTGTCATCCGCGAGAACGATCTGCCCCATGGCGCCGCCTTCGGCGATGACCGTCAGCGCGATCTTGTCGTTCGACAGGACGAGCGACGTGAGGTCTTCGAAGACGGTCATGTTCTGCTGGGCGAGCGCGGTAAACGTGACCGAGAAGCAGAGAACAACGGCGCGGCGCATGAGCGTGAGTTTCATCATTTTTCACCTGGTGTTGTCGGCCGTGCCCCACATGCGTTTCAGCAAGGCGTCCGTGTCGTCTTTATGGTGCTCGTAGAATTCCCACCATGGGTCGACCCGTGCGACGCCGGTTTCGCCGATCAGGCCGCGCAGTGCCTGCTGTGCGCTCGCCCGATCGCCAACCTGCCGGGCGAGCCGGCTCACCGCGAGCCGCGGCGACTGTGCGTTCGGATACAAGTTTCCGGCGCGCTCGTACGACCGCTTGGCCTCGGCATGGCGGCCGAGCGCTTCTTCTTCGCGGCCGAGGAACAGCTCGGCCAGGTACAGGCGCTGTCGATCGGCCGTGGCTTCGATCGCCCGCCGCAGTTCGACGGCAGCCTCGCTGTGCCGTCCGAGTTCCCCGAGCGTGTGCCCGAATCGAATCCGGCCGTCAGCGTCATCCGGCGCGCGCATCAGGGCCTCGCGAAAGAATCTCTCCGCGCGCTGCAGCTCCGCTCGACGCGAATCGACGCCCACGCTCACGTCATCCGCTCGCAGCTGCTGAACCGATGCCTGCACCGACGGTGACGACAGCTCCTGATGCAGGCAGGCGCTGTCGAACAAGAGGTCAGGACTCTGCGGGAAGACTTGCCGACCTCGATTCAGATGCGTCATCAGCTCGGCAAGATTGCCTGCACGGAAAAGATACGCCGAGACGGCCCGATACCAGAGCAGAGCGCCGGCGTCGGCGCTCGCCGCAGGGCTGATGCTGTCGAGCACCTGACGTCCGGCCTCCCAGTGCGACGACCCGCTGCGCCAGCCACGCCGGCCTCCGTCTTCGACGAGTGGAAAGCGGCCCAGATTTCCCGGCACGAACATGCCGATGTCGGCATGAAGAATTGCGCCGCGGTGCAGCACCTCGTTTGCCCGCATCTCGCGGCCGCCATAAAAATCGCGCTGCAGTTCGTCGAGTGTGAAACGGCGATCGTAGGCAACGAAGACTAACTGATCGCGCTCCGCTCGTCCTCCGTGCTCCTGGCGCTCATCGTACGCCCGGTTCAGGAACGTCGCGAGCTCTCTCACATCGCGCAACAGCGCGACGAGATCGAGAGGAGGCCACTGGGCCACGTCGATCGCCGGCGCATCGCCGCAGCCCGGCGTATGAATCTGCACGGCCTCGAGCCACCCCAACAGGCGCGCGAGACTCGGAGCCGCGCCGGTCGCACGCGGGCTGCTCGCGAACGCGCCAATCGAGCGGCTCGTCCCGCACGTCTTTGCTGCGCGTCCGGACGTTGGAGCCCTCAACAGCGTCAGGTTGGCGAGGACGAGACCAGTCCGACCTACGGTGACCTTGACACGGTCGATGCCGATGCCGTCTTTCGTCGCGGTCACGAGATACGCGCCCGCCTGCGGCACGATGATGACGTAACTTCCGTTCGAGTTCGTACGCGTTGACCATGTCTGATCGGTGCGCCGGATCGCGAGATCGGCGTCGGCGATAGCCAGGATCGCCGCCTCGATCGTCGCGCCCTGGACCGGCTGCCCTTGTTCGTCGACAACCTTGCCCTGAATCCTCCTGACCCCTTGTGCGACGGCCGGCGTGGCGTGGGCGAGAATCCCCACGATCCCTACGATCCCCACGATTACCAGCTTCACTGACCGATCCCGTAGACGTGCCCCAACGTCCGCACGACGATCACGCCGTCGGAAATTGCGGGCGTCGCCATGATGACCTCTTTCATGTCGTTCTTGGCGATCGGCGTGAGACCAGGCCCGGCCGTGACGACGTGAATCTCGCCATCCTCGCTGGCCACATACAAACGGCCGTCGGCCGCGACGGGTGACGCAGAGAATGCGCCGCCTTCGCCGATTCGACCGCGGAACGCGCGCTGGCCAGTCTGCGCCGCGTACGCATTGACGATGCCGTTGTTGTTCATCGTGAACAGATACTCTCCGTACACGAGCGGCGTCGGGATGTAAGTGCCGTCGGTCATGTTGCTCCACGCGATGGCATCGGACGATTCGGATCCCTTTGGAAGGGAAATATCGCCGCCGGCTCCGGGCCGAATCGCGTAAATCGGCCGCACCGGCGGATAACCGCCCGTCACGAACACCAGTCCGTGACCGGTCACCGGCGTGCCGACCGTGACTTCAGAATTCGGGCCGAGAGTCCACAGCAACTTACCGGTCGCCGGGTCGTAGCCGCGTACCTTCGTTCCGTTCGTGACGAGTTCGCTTCGTCCCGACGGTGCGCGCACGATCGCTGGCGTGCCCCACGTAGGTATTTCATCCGTGCGAGGCGTCTTCCAGAGCTGCTTGCCAGTCCCGAGATCCCACGCGGCGATGTAGGAGCCCTTCTGCATGTCCGCCTGCAGGATGACCGAGTTTCCATGAATGATTGGCGAGCTCGAATGGCCCCACTGGACACCCGGATCGAAGAACCATCCGCTGTCGAGAATGCCGAGGTCAGCGCGCCACAGCTCTTTGCCGTCCATATCCCATGCGACCAGCAATCCGATCGATCCGAACGCGGCCACGATGCGGCGGCCATCCGTGACAGGCGTGGAATTCGCCTGAGTGCCCTTGGTGTGCCGTTTGACTTTCGGCACTCCCGAAAATGCAGTTCGCTCCCATACGATCTTCCCGGTCGCCTTGTCGAGCGCGTACACCTTCCACTCATGCTCCGAGAGATCCTCAACCGGCTTCACGTCGCCATACAATCCGGTTCGAAAGCTCTTATCGCCCGCTTTGCTGATTGCCGTCGTCACGAACACGCGGTTGCCCCACGTGATGGGGCTCGAGTTTGCAATGCCAGGTATCGGCGTCTTCCACTTGATGTTCCTCCCGCTCGCGACGTCCCACTCGGTGACCGCGCGCTGGCCGTCCGCATTTCCGCCGCCGCTCTCCCCGCGAAAGGACGGCCAATTTCTGGGTGCGACGGGTGCGCTGGGTGCGCTGGGTGCGCTAGGTGCGTCAGGTGCGGCCGCCTTGTCCGCCGTAGCGCTAGGCGATGGCGGCGCGGAGGCGGATGCTTCAGGCGTGATCCGCGCGAGGACGATCGTTGCCGGACCTTGTACGAGCTGAATCGATTCAGCGGGCCCACCTCGCTCGGTGAACGTGAGTGTCGCACCGACCTCCGGCACGCGAAACACTCCCGCTGCCGACGGCGTGAGACGAAAAGCCGGTTGGCCGGGCACCTGCGCGGTCAGCGTCCCCTCCTGGACAGTAACTGTCATGGTCATTCCCGCTGTGCCCGCGCGGTAAGTTCCTGCGTAGCGGCCGAGCATGGCCGGATCCACCACGAACGCGGGGGCTGCGGGTTCGGCCGGCAGCGCATCGAGCGCAGCTTTCAGGATCGGGACGAGTGCCGCTCTTTTCATCCGCTCTGCCGCGCCAAGTGCGGATTGCAGACCCTGGCGCGTGACCTTGCCCGCCAGTGCAGTTTTGACGAGCGCGGCGTTGTCTGACTGCACGCCGAAGATCGCGAGGGAATCGGCGCCGCCTTCCCAGCCATTCTGGAGAAGAAAAACCGCGACATCGACGTGGCCGTTGCCGATCGCCATTCCGGCGGCACTCGATCGATAGAAGCTGTCCTGAGCGTTGACATTCGCGCCCCGCGCGACCAGCAACTTGACCGCGTCGAGGCGGCCGTTGCTCGCGGCGAAGATCAGCGGCGTCACGTCATACCGCGAGGTCGCGTTGACACTTGCGCCCGCAGCGAGCGCGGCCTCGATGGCGCGGACGTCGCCGGCGCGTGCCGCTTCGAATAGCGCCTCGTTCGCACTTTGCGCGATCGCAGCAGACGCCGCGCCGAAGCTGATGACGATGCTCACGATGAGTGCCCTTCTCACGCTGAACCCCCCTTTAGAATCCGTACAGTCGCGCCGGATTGTCGACGAGGATCAACTTCCGCGTTGCGGCGTCCGGCGCCCAGATGGGCAGCATGTTCATCACCTGCCCGTCATCGACCTGACGGTGCACGGCGAGGTCTGTCGATTTGCGGCCAGGCACCGCGCCCGCGCTCGGATGCGGCCACGCCGTACCCCAGACCACCCGCTGCGGGTTCGCGGCGATCAGCGCCTTCGCATACGGCGTGACGTCCGACAGGTCGGGCTGCCTTGCGAGTGTGTCGGCATTGGAAAGCTTGACGTAGGCCTTGCCTGACTTGACGAGATTGAGCACTGCCGTGAATCCGGGCTGTCCCACGCCATCGGCGGCTCGCGGCTCGCCGAAATGATCGATGACGATCGGCACGCCGACGGCCGCGAGCTCGACACGCAACGCGTCCCACGTAGCCGGGCTCCCGGAGATGAGCACGCTCCAGCCCTTCCTGTTTTTCATCCGGTCGGCGGCAGTCTTCAAACGCAGTTTCGCACCGGCGGGATCGCTGACTCCCTGATTACCGAGACTCAGCCGGATGCCGCGCACGCCACCGCGGTGCATGTCGTCGAGCGATGCCTCCGTCGTTTTGTCGTCGATCACCGCGACCCCGCGCGCGCCGCTGCCAAGCTCGCGGATACTGTCGACGACGCATGAGTTGTCCGTGCCGTACGTCGACGCCTGCACGATGACGACACGATCGAAGCGAAGCGCCTGCATGACCTGCCGGAGTTCCGCGACCGTTGCGGGCTCCGGTGTGTAGGTGCGGCCATCCCAATACGGATGACGCTTCACATCGCCGTAAACGTGAACCGCGCAGTCGGTGGCACCTGGCGGAACGTCGAAGCTCACCTTCGTGCGCGGCTGCGACGCGACGCCGTGAACGACCCCGTCGTAACGAAGTATGCCGGAGGCCCCGGCCATCAGCCCGGTAACGATCGCGTGACGTCTTGTAAGCATGATGCCGTAACGATAACGCAACCTTCGCTGCCGCCAACCGTATTTAAGTGAGGGAGCCAACGCTACGAGGAATCCCGTCGTCTAAGAGGACACCATGCTGCAGAACGTCTGGCAGGACGTTCGATACGGCTTCCGCGGGCTCGTCGCGCGGCCCGGGTTCACGGTCATCGCCATCCTGACGCTGGCACTCGGCATCGGGAGCGCGGCTGCGATCTTCAGCGTCATTCAGAACGTGCTGCTCGATCCGGCTCCGTACTCTGATGTCGAGCGCATCGCGTATGTCCAAATTCGCGATGCGAGTCGCAGCCAGCCTGGCGGCCGCACCGCCTTTCAAGTGCCCGAGTTCCTCGACTACCAGGAACAGAGCCAGGTGTTCGAGGACGTCATAGGCGGCGGATTCGAAGACGCGCTTCTAACGACCAAGGACGGCACGCTCCAGTTTGCGGCCGGCCTCGTTACACCAAATACATTTCGGTTCCTCGGCGTGCCGCCGCAGCTGGGCCGCGGCATCGTCGACTCGGACGCCGTACCAGGCGCGCCCCCGGTGTTCGTGATGTCGCACAAGATGTGGGTCGCGCAGCACAGCATGGATCCCGGGGTCGTTGGCCGCACATTCGTCCTCAACGGAGTGCCGACGACGTGCGTCGGTGTGATGCCGCCGCGTTTCACGAAGCAGGCAGCCGACCTCTGGAAGCCGATGGCGCTCGATCGCGCCGATCCGGCGCAACAGCGCCGCTACGTCGTCTTCCAGGCAAAATTGAAGAGGGGAGTGACGTTCGACCGGGCGACTGCGGAAATGGATATCGTCGCGCGCCGAATCGCCAAGCTCTATCCCGACAATTACCCGCCAAAGTTCACCGTGCACGTCGTGAGCTGGGTCGACGGTCTCGTGCTGCAATTCAGGACGACGCTGTACACGCTGTTCGCGGCGGTGGGCGTGCTGTTGCTCATTGCGTGCACCAACGTCGCGAACATGCTCCTCGCGCGCGCAGCCGCTCGCGAGAAGGAGATGGCGATACGCACGTCTCTCGGTGCCGGCCGCTGGCTGCTCGTGCGTCAACTTCTCATCGAGAGCCTGATGCTGGCGCTGGGTGGCGCGTTGCTCGGGTCCGCCCTGGCATACGCGAGCATCGTGGGCGTGAAGGGTCTGATGCCGCAAGGGTTGTTTCCCAGCGAAGCGGACATCCGGCTGAACCTGCCTGTACTCGCATTCAGCCTCGGCGTTGCGGTTTTCACGGCCATCGTCTTCGGCCTTGTCCCGGCTCTCCAGACGGTGAAGAAGAACATGGCGGATCCGCTGAAGGACTCGGGGCGTGGCATCGTCGGCGGTTTCCGTCGAGGGAAGCTGCGAAGCACGCTTGTCATCTGCGAAGTCGCGCTGTCGCTCGTGCTGCTGGCGGGCGCGGGACTGCTGATACGCAACTTCGTCAAGCTGCAGACGATCGATCTCGGTTTCGATCCGAACAACGTTCTCGTGGCCCGGCTGCCTCTGCCGCGCGAGCAGTACAAAACCGCGGCTGCGAAGCAGCAGTTCTTCGACGCGCTGCTCACGCGCCTGCACGCGCTGCCCGGCGTTGTCGCGGCGACCGAGACCACATCGCTTCCACCTTACGGAGGAATTGGCACCGACATCGACATTCCGGGCAAGACCCACACCGAACGGTGGGAAGCGATCTATCAGCTCTGCAGCGACGGGTACTTCCGGACACTTGGCTTGCGGGTCCTCCGCGGACGCACCCTGTCGCCGATCGAAGTGAGCACCGCGCGCAAAGTCGCGGTGATCAACCAGACGTTCGCGAACAAGTATTTCCCGGCTGAAAATCCGATAGGCCGCCAGATCATCCTGAAGGGTATGCAGAAGCTGCCCGACGGAAACGCGATCGAAAATCCTTCGTTCGAGGTCATCGGCGTCATAGCCGACGCGAAGAACACCGGCATCATCGACCCGATCCGTCCCGAAGCGTTCATCCCATACACGGTCACCGGCGCATTCGAGCGAGGCATTCTCGTCAGAACGCATGGCGATCCAGAGGCTCTTCTGTCGGCCGTGCGCCATGAAATCTGGTCGGTCGACCGCGGCGTGGCCATCACGCTGACGGGGACGCTGACCGGCTATCTCCGGCAGTTCTCGCACTCCGAGCCAAGGTTCAGCCTCGTGCTGCTCAGCGTGTTCGCGTCCGTCGGGCTCATTCTGGTTGCCGTCGGCGTTTACAGCGTCATCGCGTACACCGTCGCGCGGCAGACGCGCGAGATCGGCATACGGATAGCGCTCGGAGCGGGCCGTCGCGATGTGCTGCAGATGGTCTCGCTGATGGGGCTGCGACTCATCGCGATCGGCGCGGTGATCGGGCTGCTTGCGAGCTTTGGAGCGACGCGATTGATCGCGGCTCAGCTGAGCGGCGTGTCTCCGCACGATCCGCTCACGCTCGCCGGCGTCGTGGTGTTGATGGGGATGGTGGGGCTTGCGGCCTGTTACTTCCCGGCACAAAAAGCGTCGAGAGTCGATCCACTCGTCGCACTGCGCACGGAGTAAATCTGATCAACCTGCACGGCGGCTCCACTGGCGATCTCTTTAAGGCTCGCATTGGCTCAGGTGTGGCGGTAGACTGCGACCTTCAGCGACCAGCAATCCAGCAGCGACCATTTTTGAGGACCGGAGGTCGTGATGACAAAATGCCTGTTCCTTTGTGGTCTGGCGGTGCTCGCAGTCATCGTGTCCGCAGGACACGTTCATGCCCAGGTCGAGCAAGGCGGTATTACTGGGAGGGTGGTCGACGAAGCGGGAGGGGTCGTCCCGGGCGCGGTAGTGGTCGCCACACAGGCCGGTACCGGCATCGTCCGCGAGACGGTGACAAACGGGTCGGGCGTATATACCGTGCCGTACCTGTCCGTCGGCACGTACGACGTCAGCGCGACGCTTGCCGGATTCACCGGCGCGCGTGTGACCGACGTGACCATCCGCGTGGGCTTGACGGCCACGGTCGATCTGACGCTCAAAGTCGGGTCGGTACAGGCGGAGGTCACCGTCAGCGCTCACGTCACTCACCTGGAGTTGCAGAGTCCCTCGCTCGGGAACGTTGTCACTGGGCAGCAGATGATCGAGCTGCCGATCGTGGGTCGCAATCCATATTCGCTCGTGACGCTCGCCCCTGGCGTGGTGGATCGCGGAAACACGGGCGTGGGTCCAATCATCAACGGCGCGCGCTCGAACTCGACGGCAGTGCTTCTTGACGGCGCCGAGCAGCGCAACAGCACGACGAACGATTTGAATTATTCGCCGCCCCTCGAGAGCGTGCAGGAGTTCAAGGTCGTGACCAATGGGCTGTCCGCCGAATTCGGCCGCACCGGTGGCGGTATCATCACGTCCGCGACACGGTCGGGCACGAACACGCTGCACGGCAGCGGTTATGCCTATATGCGCCGCGACCGGTTCAACGCGAACAGCTGGACGAACAAGCGCAATGGCGTCGCGAAGGGAAAAGAGCACATCAATCAGTACGGGTTCACGCTGGGCGGGCCGGTCATGAGGGACCGCATGTTCTTCTTCGTGAACGTCGAGCGATCGAGCAGCCTCACGCCCGACAATGTGATTCGCACGGTTCCCACAACGCTGCAGCGGTCGGGAGACTTCTCCCAGACGCGCACGAGCAACGGACAGCTCATCGTGATATACGACCCGCTGACGACGCGGTCCAACCCGGCTGGGGCGTTCATCCGCGATCCGTTTCCCGGCAACGTGATTCCGGCCAACCGCATCGACTCGATTGCGAAGGCTATCCTGGAGCACTACCCGGCGCCGACCAACGACAACGCGACGCAGAATTTCGTGCGGGAGCGATCGCGCACGAGCACATCGCTGCCCGTGGTGGCGCGCGTCGATTACGCGAGGGGCCGCCACCGGATCTTTGGCTCGTACCGCCAGAGCAACAGCCAGGATTCGTCCCCGACGATCAGCGTTGCCTTTCCGGATCCGGGAACGAACGGCGAGGCCGGGACGCGCGCCAACGATCGGTTGTCGTCGGTCCTGAGCGACACCATTCTTTTTCGCTCAAATGTCGTCGCCGAGGTCCGTTTCGGCTACACACGCAACCGTTTCACGACATCGCCCGCGACGCTGGGGCTCGATTTCGAGAGCCTCGGCATCGGCGCGGCGGACCCCGCATTGAAGGCGCATTCTGCCATCGCCATGTTCCCGAGAATCGATGTCGGTGGCGGCATCGATTCGCTGGGGATGAATCGCGCCGGTCTCATCGACGACCTTGAAGGTACGCGAGAGCTGCAGGCACACGTGACCTGGTTGCGTGGCGCCCACGCGATCAAGAGCGGCCTCCAGCTCGCACGCATGGGTTTCGACGTGTTCCGGCCGGAGTACCCGTCGGGTCAGTACGTCTTCGGCAACGGCTTTACCCAGGGTCCCAATCCCGCAGTCGCGTCGACGAACGGCGGTTTTGGATTTGCGACGTTTCTGCTCGGCCAGCCGACTGGAGGTCAGATCACAGGCGACCCGCACTTCCTGGCTTCGCAGAGTTATTTTGCGCCCTACGTGCAGGATGACTGGAAGGTGACGAACCGGCTGACCCTGATGCTTGGCTTGCGTTACGACTATCAATCGCCGTGGGTCGAGAAGGACGATCAGCTGACGTTCTTTGACGAGGAGGCAACCGATCCATTGACGGGCCGCAAGGGCATTGTGCGGCTGGTCGGGCGCGACGGGGGCTCGCGGTATCAGACGGATCCCGATCGGAACAACATCGCGCCGAGGCTCGGCTTTGCGTGGCAATTCGCAGAGGCGATGGTGCTGCGCGGCGGGTACGGAGTCGTGTACTACCCTGGAAGCGGCGGGATCGGATCGGCGCCGAGCGATCTCGGCGGCGGCGGCTTTCTCACGGCGACGCCGGTGAATCTTGTCGGCTCTGGTGCACCTCCCGCGGCGCCGAATACCCCGCCGCCGGGCGCGTCGCTCAGCAGCCCATTCAATTCCGGATACTTCGAACCGCCGGCGACCGCCGTTGGCGCAACGGTGACCACGGCGTTTCGCGACCTCAAGACACCGAAGGCGCACATGTGGAACCTCAGCCTTCAGCGGGAGCTGCCAGGTCAGATGATCGTGGAGGTGGCGTACGTCGCGACGCGGCACCATGATTTGTGGCTCAACATCTCCCGCAACGCCGCGCCATCCAGTGCCCTTTCGCAGGGGACGGCGCTGGACGCGCTGGTGCCGAATCCATTCTTCGGAGCCATCCAGACCGGCGACTCGCTCCTGACGGCGTCGACGACACGCGCGTCACAGCTGCTGAAACCCTATCCGCAATACGTCGGCGTCACGCGCTTCCGCGATTCGATTGGCGAGTCCTGGTACAACGGGTTTACGTCGCGGCTGGAGCGTCGATCCACGCGCGGCGTCACGTATCAGGTGTCGTACACCTTCAGCCGCGAAGAGGACACCGTCCCGGAACGGTTTGGCGGCCGTGGAAGCTCGGTAATTGATCCCAATGATTTGGACAAGTCGAGGTCAGTGGCCGAGGACGATCGCTCGCACGTGCTGACGTCGTACCTCATCTGGGAACTTCCCGTAGGTCAGGGTCATCGGTGGGCAAGTGAGGGGTGGATGTCGCATGTCGTCGGAGGCTGGAGGCTGAGCGCCGTCGGCACATGGGCAAGCGGGCGACCGCTCGTGATCGGCGGCGTTACGGCAAGCAACGGCGTGTCCACCGGCCTCGGCGCTCACGCGAACCTCAATGGGGATCCGACAGTGGACGAAAAGACACTTGATCGATGGTTCAACACGGCTGCCTTCGCGCAGCCGACGCCGTTCACGTTTGGGACGGGGACGCGAACCTATCCGCAGGTGCGCGGACCCAAAGTCAATCGGCTGGATCTCCTTCTGAGCCGACTGCACAAGGTGGGGACGTCGACGATCGAGCTGCGGATCGAGGCGCAGAACGCGCTCAACTCACCCCAGTTTGGCGAGCCCGTCAGCAGCCTGACGGACGCGAATTTCGGCAGGATCATCACCGGTGGAGGAGAGCGCCGGCTCCAGCTCGGTGTGCGCGTCGGGTTCTAGGATGAGCCGACCTGAGCCGCGATGACAGGTACGTGCCACACGCCGTAGCCGTCGGGGTCCTCGATGGTCGCGATCATGTCCTCGAAGTGCGCCAGGAACATCTCACGTGTGATCGGCGTATGCGTTGAAACCGCATCCGCATATCCGTCGCGCCACGCCTTCCAGATTGCGGCAAATGTCTCGCGAGGCACGCGCAGCGGATCGACGATGGCGTAGTCAACGCTGATATTCGACAGCCCGAGGCGCCGCAGTATGGCGTACATGCTGCGGCCGATCCGCATGTTGGTGCCGGTGGCGCTTCCAAACCGCCGCGGACCTTCCAGCCAGAAATCATCCGGGTCGAGCCGTCGCGGCTCGAAGTTGATCATCAGATAGTCCTCGGCGATCAGGTGAAGCCATCCGCCGCGTTTCGTGACGCGCACGAGCTCGGTAATCGCGCGATCGGCGTGGGGAATCGCCTGAAGCACATGGCGGCAGACGACGAGGTCGTATTGAGCGTTCGGAAGGCCGAGATCGAAGATGCTGCGGTTCTCGAAGTGCACGCGTTCGCCAAGCGCAGCGCATCTCGTCCGGGCCATCACGAGGTGGTTGTCGACGATGTCGACGCCAAGCACGCGCGCCCGCGAGAACATCTGCGCCAGTCTGTGTGTAATCTCGCCGGTACCGCAGCCGGCATCCAGAACGCTGGCGTCGGCGGGGAGGTGATAGCGCTCGAAGAGCGGTTTTTCCTGCGGCCAGATCGCCTCGGCTTGCGCGGCGAGCGTGCGGACCATCGACTCGTCCGCCATTTCTCTCGCCTGAGGATTGAGATCGTCAGTGTTCGCCAATCTGTGAGCTGTGCATTGTAGACGTAAAACGCAGCGCCAAGCGCGAGCACGATGCCGAGAAATCCTGCTGTTGCTTTCATGACGATCTTATCGGCGCGGGTGGCCAGTCGGCGCACCGTGGTGCCTATTGGCTGCCGACGATCAGCACTACCGCGACGAGCGCGCACACGATTCCCGCCGTCTGCCCGCCGCTGAGCCGCTCGCCAAGCACCGTGCGCGCCAGAAGGACTGTGCTCGCCGGGTACAGGGACGCCAGCGTCACCACGAGACTGAGCTGGCCATGTCGCGTTGCGATCAGATACAGGAGGTTGGCGAGCATGTCGAGAACCCCGCCCGTCACTGCGATTGCGGCCACATCTGCAGGCATGCGCAGCGAGCGTCGCGTCAGGAGAGCAAGCGTGGCAAACATGACGAACGATACGCCTCTCGCCGCAACGAGCGGCCACATCCCGGCATTCGCTCCGCTTTGGGCGAGCGTGAGAAAGAACAGCCCGATCGCCACGCCCGAGGCCAATGCAGTAGCGGCGCTGCGTGAGTCAGCAGCGATTTCACCGCCACGACGCCACGACGCAACGGTTCCCTTCCGAAGAAAAGAATTCGCCGCGTCGTCGCGTCGTTGCGGTGAGGCTGATCTGCTCTGCCGGCTGACGAGCACGATGGCCACGATGGCAAGCGCGATCCCGACTGTTGCGCCGGTGCCCGGCCGCTCTCCAAGCGCGAACGCCGCGCCGACAGGCACGGTAACAGCGCAGACCGCCGTGATCGGCGCGACGACAGCCATCGAGCCGATGGCGAGCGCATGATAGAGGAGCGCCACGCCAATTCCGCCGGTGACACCTGCTGCTGCGCCCCATCGCCAATCGTCGCCCGTCGGGGACGACGCCGGCAAGAAGGGCAGCATCACGACGAGCACGAGGAGCCCGGCGAGCTGTGAAACGACAACGATGGTGATCGCACTCGCGCGGCGCGAGGCCAGGCCTCCGAGAAAATCGGCCGCGCCGTAGAAAACCGCTGAAGCCAGAGCCAGGCTGTGGAGCATTCGACAATCATTCTCGCCGCGGCGTGGTTTGAGTCATAATCGGCGCCATCCAACTAAGGAGGGCAACGCCCCATGAAGAGACTGCACGCCTCGCTCGCATTTCTCCCGCTGCTCGTGTGGTCGATCTCGTTGTCGGCCCAGGCGATGAATACCCTGAACGCACAGGAGAAGGCGCAAGGGTGGCAACTTCTGTTCGACGGCAAGACGCTGAACGGATGGCATTCGCAGGCGCCGCCTCCGCCGAGAGCGGGCGGCGGTGGAGGCCGGGGTCGTGACGGCGCGCCACCCGCGCCTCCAGCGCCCGGTGCGTTACCCGCGGTCGGCTCCGCTCCGAAGCCGTGCGTCACGAAGCAATCGGCATCGACGCCTGCTGGCAGTTCACATTGGGAAGTGGTAGACGGCACGCTAACAGCGTGCGGCGAACCCGCGGGATATCTGAACTCGGATCAGAGCTTCAAGAATCACGTGTTGTCACTCGAGTTCAGAACATCTGAGTTAGCCAACAGCGGCGTGTTCGTGCGATCCCCAAAGGAAGCCGGCGGCTACGAGGTCCAGATCTGGAAGCAGCAGCCGGCCGGCTACAACACCGGCGCCATCGTTGGAACGGCGAAAACTGCCCGCGACTACGCGTTCAAACCGGATCAGTGGAACCAGCTGCAGATCACCGCCGACGGTGACCACCTGGTTGTCGTCCTGAATGGCGAGACGACGCTTGACGTTCGCGATGCGAAGTTCCCCGACGGACACATCCGCCTTCAGTATCAGCAGTACCCGATTTCGTTCAGGAACATCAAAACCCGCCAACTGCCCTAAAGGCCGCATCGTTCATGTTGACATCCCAGTCGATCACCTATGAAACTAGTTCACACTTCCCTCGGTTCTCGCGCTCCAAATTTTTGGAGGTTTGCCATGTGTAATCGATTTCTGCTCGGCCTTGTTCTTCTCACAGCGCTCGCGCTTCCGGCGTCTGCGCAGACCCCATCCGGTGAAATCAGCGGTACCGTGGTCGATTCGAGCGGCTCGGTCCTGCCGGGCGTCAGAGTGACGCTGACCAATTCCGGCACCAATGCTGTTCGCCTGACGCAGACCAACGAGACCGGCGTTTACGTCTTTCCGGCGGTGCCGCCCGGGACCTATTCGCTAAAGGTCGAGCTCGAGGGCTTCTCGACGGCCCAGCAAACGGCTATCAACGTGCAGGTCGGCAGCGCGAACCGCTTCCCGTTCACGATGGCCATCGGCGCGTTGACCGACGTCGTGTCGGTTGTCGCCGACACGCCCGTGATACAGACGGAGAACGCCTCGATCGGCACGGTCATCGAGAACCGCAGCATCGTCGAGTTGCCGCTGAACGGCCGCAACTACCTGCAGCTGGCGTCGCTGATTCCGGGCGCTACGACGAACGGTCCGGCGTCGGCACAGGGACAGCAGCGCATGGGCGGCCAGCGGAACAGCTTCTCGCTGAACGTCGCCGGCCAGCGCATCCACTACAACCACTACTCGCTCGACGGCGTCGAGAACACCGACCTCAACTTCAACAGCTATATGCTGCTGCCCTCAGTCGACGCGCTCGAGGAATTCAAAGTCGAGTCGGGCATCTTCGGCGCCGAGTTCGGACGCGCCGTCGCGCAGATCAACGCGAGCACCAAGTCGGGCACGAACGCCTTCCACGGAACCGTGTTCGAGTTCGTGCGGAACGCCAAGATGGACTCGAAGAACTACTTCGACCCGAAAGACAAGCCCATTGCGCCGTTTTCGCGGAACCAGTTCGGGGCGACCATCGGCGGTCCGGTCGTCAGCAACAAGCTCTTCTTCATGTTCAATTGGGAAGGGCTGCGCGAAGAGAAGTCGCTCACGTCGAACGCATCGCTTCCGCTGACCGCCTGGAAATCCGGCGATTTCTCGAACCTGCGCGACACGAATGGGAACCCGGTCGTCATCTACGATCCGGCAACGCGCGTCTTCGATGCGGCCGGGAACGTCGTTGTCGCCCCGACCGCGTTCCCTGGCAACAGGATTCCGGCCAACCGCATTCATCAGGCCTCGCAGAAGCTTCTCAGGTACTACCCGACTCCCGACCAGGAACGGACCGGCGCCAACTTCGTGAACAGCGAGGCGCGAGAAGTCAACTCGGACCAGTACACCTATCGCATCGATTACACCCAGAGCGCGACGATGAATTGGTTCTTCCGCCACAGCATCTCTCACGAGCTCGGGTACGATCCCTTCGCCATTCCGGACATGGGCAGCAACACCGATACCGACGTACAGCAGATGGTGCTGGGCAACACAAAGACGATTGGCACGAACAAGCTCAACGACATGCGGATTGGCTACGGGCAGTTGAAGAACGCTCATATCTCTCCGCGCGCGAATGTGGAGAACGTCGTCAAGGAGCTCGGCATCAACATCCCGAGCGACAACCCGCTCTACTGGGGCGTGCCGAACATCGGCGTCACCGCCCTCTCCGGACTCGGCGAGGAGAGCGACGCCCCGTTCATCAACGATGACAAGACTATTCAGTTCGTCGACAACTTCTCGTGGATTCTCGGCAACCATTCGGTGAAGTTCGGCGGCGAGCTGCGTCGCGTCCTGTACGATCAAATCGGCGGCGTCGTCACACGCGGCCGGTTCAATTTCGACGGCCGCTACACGCAACAGCCGCTCCTGCCCGCGGCGCAGCGGGGCGGCGCGGCATTCGCGGACTTCCTGCTGGGACACATGAACAACTCAGAGTCGCAGGTCGGCGCACCCATCGCGGACTTCCGGTCGAATTACTACGCCGTTTATGTCCAGGACAACTGGAAGGTGACACCGAACGTGACGGTCGACTTCGGGCTGCGGTGGGAATACGACCAGCCGTTCACCGACGTCGACGACAAGATCGTCAATATCGACTACGTCTGGGACAACAGCCGCGCACCGGTCTTCGTACGGACGGGCACCGGCGATCCCTATGAGGGCAACCCGCCGTTCAGTCTCGGGACCATTCCATATGTGCGCGATGGCCGTTTCGGCCGGGGCGCCTACAAGCCCGACTACAACGATGTCGCCCCGCGGGTCGGCCTGGCCTGGTCGGTGGACCCCAAGACCGTTGTTCGAGCCGGCGGCGGCATCTATTACGTGCGCGATATCGGGAACGCGGTGTTCGACACCGTGCGCAACGCGCCGTTCACGATCCGCAACAGCGAACCGGCCGCGACATTCCGCCCGAACCTCAGCTTCGAGCAGCCATTCGCACGCACGGGATCGCCGACGTTCATCCTTGCTGCCGAGTACGACGTGCCTTCGTCCTACATCGAGCAGTGGTCGCTCGGATTCCAGAGGGAGTTGCCCGGGTCGATATCGGCCGAAGTGACCTACTTCGGATCCAGGGGCGTGCACCTGCGGCGCCTGCAGACCTACAACAACAGCGAGCCAAGCAGTCTGGCGGACGTCAACCGCTCACGGCCGTTTCCTGACCTGGGGGGGATGCAGGTTATGAACGCGCCGAGCAGCTCGGAATACAACGCGCTCTACCTCAAGGCACAGAAGAGGTTCTCGCACGGCCTCAGCTTCCTGAGCTCGTTCTCGTACGGGAAATCGACCGACAATGGCAGCGGCGTTCGCACGAGCGTGGGCGATCCGCTGACGCCGTCGAACAACTACGACCTCGCGCTCGAGACCGGGCCATCGGCGTTCGATTTCCGCAAGCGCTCGACGACGTCGTGGATTTATGAGCTGCCGTTCGGCCGCGACCGGAAGTACATGAACGCCAATACCGCCCTCGACTATGTGCTCGGCGGCTGGCAGCTCGGCGGCATCCTGACGTTCCAGGATGGGTTCCCGTTCACGCTGAACTGCAGCACAGGCACCGTGCAGAATGGCGGCGGCGGATGTTACCCAGACCCCGCGCCCGGCAGCCCGGATTGGCAGCTAGACGATCCAACCCGGGAACGCTGGTTCAATACGGCCGCATTCGTCGACCGAAATCCGGAGTACGGAACGGGGTTCCGCTATGGCACCGTGAAGCGCAACACGGTCGTCGGGCCCGGCATCAAGAGCTTCGACATGTCGTTCAACAAGAACTTCGCGATCCGCGACGATCGCCTGGAATTCCGAATCGAAGTGTTCAACCTGCCGAACGCGGCGATCTGGGGTCAGCCTGGCTCGCAGCTCAACAACAGCAACAACAACAACCCCAACTACGGCGTCATCACCAGCACCAGGATGGATTCTCGCCAGGTCCAGCTTGGGTTGAAGTACGTGTTCTAGAGAGAACGTGACTAGCCGGTCGCCGCGCTTTGGCGACAAGTCGATCTCACGGGCCGGAATCACCAGATTCCGGCCCTTTTTCTTTCACCCAGGCCTCGCAAGGTCATCACTGACACAATCGTGACAGACGGCAGATTCACGGCTGACAGCCGCGCGTAGAATGACGCTCCTAAGTGGAAATACCGACTGGCGTCCCCGCAAAAAGCTGCTGGCGCTGTTCGTGCTGTTGAGCGGCATTCCGCTGATTGCCCTTGGCTGGCTCGGCTGGCGCGTGCTGGAACAGGATCGCGCTCTCGAGGTGCAGCGTTTGCGCGACAGGTTGGAGAACGGCGCCAGCCTCGTTACACAGGAGTTGGAACGAGAGCTCGCCGCATGGGAGACGGCCGCTCAGCACGCCGCTGACGGACGTTCACCCGAGCCCGCCTGCCCAGGCGACGCTCCTCATTCTTTGAGGGGGATGCCATCGTCGAACAGCACGGCGTCGCGTCTTCCGTACCAGCCGCAAGTTCGCTCGAGCGAGATCATCACGCCGCAAACCTTTGCAGACGCAGAAGCTCTGGAGTTTCAACGCGACGATCTCCCGAACGCGGCCGCAGCTTACAGGCGTGCCGCAGACTACGGGAGTTCCCACGATTCGCGCGGCCGCTTTGATGCGGCTCGCGCGTGTGCTGCGCAAACAGCGCCGCCCAGTTGAAGCGCTCGAGGTGTACGGCTCGCTGGCCGCTCATGGGTGGTGTCACCGTTGCGGGCTCGCCATCCGAGCTCGTCGCCAGGCGTGAGCGCGATCGTGCTGCACGAAGCGCTCGGCAATCACGCGGCTGCTGCTCGGCGAAGCGGCTCATCTCGCCGCAGCGCTCGACTCGAGGACGATTTGCCATTGATCGACCGACGTTCGAGTTCTATCGAGAGGCGGCGACGCGGTCCGGCGCGATGACCGCGACCATCAATCCGCTCCTCTCTCGCGCCGAAGCCGTCGGAGCCGTCTGGCCCGATTTGCAGGCCACGCCGGCTGGACGAGCGGAGTGGACCGGCGCGTCAGGCGCGTTCATTGCCGTCTGGCGCCGAACCGGATCTCGCACAGCTGCCGTGGTTGCCGATCTCGACATCTTCGTGGCTCGCGTGCGGCCAGACCGTAGGGCGCTCCCCTCTTCACTGGTCGCTCGAGGATTCGACGGGACGCCAGGTGTGGGGAAGCGTGCCTGCCGCTGACATCGCCCTCACAAAGACGTTTCGTGAAACCGGCCTGCCCTGGACGATTCAGCTTGCCGTGGGCGAGCCGGATGCCGTCGCGCTGACGTTCTCGTCCCGCCGAAATCTGTTCGCGGCGAGCCTGTGGCCTGATGGTGCTCGTCATTGCCGCATCGAGCTACTTCGTGGTCAGAGCGGTGAATCGAGAGCTCGCGCGTCGCTCGACTTCAGTCAGATTTCGTCGCCGCGGTTTCTCACGAGTTCAGGACACCACTGACGGCGATGTGCCATCTTACCGAGCTGCTGGAGGATGGACAGACGCCGCCAGGGCGCGTCGCGCAGTACCACCGTGTGCTCGCGAAGGAGAGCCGGCGGCTGCACGCGATGGTCGAGAGCCTGCTCGATTTCGGGCGCATCGAGGCGGGACGCCGCACGTACGAGCTGGTCGAAATCGATGCCGTGTCGTTCGTCACCGACACGGTGCGAGAGTTTCGAGAGCACCGCGCAGAGGACGCTCGCCGGCTGCATTTGACGTCTCGCCGCCGGGTCGAATGCGGCGCCGCTGATGATTCACATCGATCGGAGTGCGCTGGCCGTGGCTTTGAGAAATCTCATCGACAACGCCATCAAGTACTCGCCGCGCCTCAGGCAGCGTAACCGTTTCGGTCAAACCTGAAGGCCCTTTCGTCGGCATTTCCGTGGACGACGAAGGCCCTGGCGTGTCGAAAGCGGAGACCGAGGAAATCTTCCGCAAGTTCACGCGCGGCGCTGCTGCCACGAACGATGAATGTCAAAGGCACGGGCATCGGGCTGACGCTGGCCGCGGAAATCGTTCGCGCGCATGGCGGACGCGCTCGAGCTGACGAGCGAGCCTGGGCGCGGGCAGCCGCTTCACGACGTTGCTGCCGCTGCAGCCGACCCACACATGAGCAAAATTCTCATCGTCGAGGACGAGCCGAGCATCGCCATGGCACTGGAGGACGACCTTCGGCGCGAAGGCTATGAGACCGAGCTTGCGTCCGATGGGGATACTGCCGCGCAGCGAGGGAGATCCGGAAGCTTCGACCTGATTCTGCTCGACGTGATGCTGCCCGGGAAGGACGGCTTCGAGATTTGCAGAGAGCTGCGGGCCGCCGGCATCGATACGCCAATCGTGCTGCTGACCGCGCGGGCACAGGAAGCCGAAAAGGTGCTCGGCTTCGAAGTCGGCGCGGACGATTACGTGACCAAGCCTTACAGCGCCCGCGAGCTGCGAGCGCGCGTGAAAGCGCATCTGCGGCGGGCGGCTCGGCAAATGCCCGACGTGTATCGCTTCGGCGATGCCGAGCTCGACTTCGTGCGATGCGAGTTGCGCCGCGCCGGCAAGCGGATCGAGTTGTCCGCGCTCGAATTCAAGCTGCTCTCGGCATTCGTGAAGCGCGAAGGACGTCTTCTCACGCGCACGCAACTGCTCGATGAGGTCTGGGGCACAGACACGCACGTGACCGATCGCGTCGTCGACAACCAGGTGACGAACCTGCGCAAGAAAATCGAGCCAGATCCTGAACGTCCGCGTTACCTCATTGCGCTGCGCGGGCTGGGTTACCGGTTCGACGGCGAAGGCGTGACAGACAGGTGACAGTGGATCGATTGAGGGCTGACGAGCGGCGTCTACCTTCGTCGCTGGAGGATTTATGACACGACTCATCACGCTCACGCTGGCATTCGGCATGACCGCGACGACGCTCGTCCTTGCGCAGGCGCCGCGGTCGATCGAGGCGCAGTTCAAAGCTGCGCAGCACGCGGAAGAGGTCGAAGGCGATCTGCAGGAAGGCGATCGAGCAGTATCGGCAGATCGCACGCGCGGCGATCGCGCCGCGGCTGTGAGGGCTCTCCTCCGCGTGGCCGAGTGCTATCAGAAGCTTGGCGATGCCGAGGCGAGGGCAGTCTACCAGCGCATCATCCGCGATTATGGCGAGCAGCCACAGGCGGCCGAAGCGCGCAGTCGACTGAATGACCTTGTTGGGGCGGACAAACCAGTGGATACGCACGTTGTCGCGCGACAGGTCTGGGTCGGGGATGGTGTGAACGTGGAAGGCAGCCCATCGGCCGACGGCAAGTTCCTGACGTTCATCGACTGGAACTCTTCGGACACCGGCAACGTTGCCATCCGGGACCTGACGACCGGGCGAAACCAGCGTCTCACGAATGCCACCGGCGCGGACGGATATGCCTATGACCCGGCAATATCGCCTGACGGAAAGCAAATCGCCTACATGTTCTTCGGCGAGCGCACAACTTCGCTTCGGACGGTCGGCGTCGACGGTGGGCCGCCGCGAGTCATCGCGCGGCTGGGTCCGCACGCCACTTATCAGCCCGGTGGTCGCCCGATGGGAGACGGCTGGCTGCGGTTGTGCGCGACACAGGCGACGGAACCTGGCGCATTGTGCTTATAGACGCAGCCGGCGGGTCCGTGACTACATTGAAATCTACGGAGTGGCGAGGACCGATGCTCGGCGCATTCTCACCTGACGGACGATTCCTGGTGTATGCAATCTCAAAGGTTGGATCGAACACCGACACCGGCATCTATGCGATAGCCGTGGACGGCTCGCGAGAGTCGCCGCTGGTACGGGGAACAGCCGACGATAGATCGCCGGTGTGGACGCCCGATGGCCGAGGCGTCACGTTTCTCAGCGATAGATCCGGAAACCAGGATCTATGGTTTATGGATGTCGTTGACGGAAAACCTCAAGGCGAGCCGGCGATCGTACGACCGGGCGTTGGAAACATACTAAGTATGGGCTTTACACGCGATGGCTCGTACTTCTACGGCACCAGAAATGTGACTCAGGATGTGTATGTGACCGACGTGAGTCCTGACACGCTCGAGGTGCTTACGAAGCCGAAACGCCTGTCCGATCAGTTCGTCGGCTCAAACATCGCTCCAGTGTGGTCGCCAGACGGACGCTACATACTGTTTGTCCGCGGCGCGGATCGTTTGAAGCGCTCCATTATCATTCGGTCGTTGGCAGATGGTACCGAGCGGACCCTCCCATTCAAGCTCGTGGATGGGTTTGCTGCCGGAGCTTTCGGAGCGAAGTGGCTTCCGGACAGCCGATCGCTCCTCGTCCCCGAGGCAGATTATACGAAGCGCGTGACGACCATCCACAACGTCGACGTTGAAACCGGCGCCGTGAGACCATTGTTCCAAGACGATCTTGGCAAACTGTATCCGCGCTTCGCGATGTCCCCCGATGGTCGATTCCTATATTTCACACGGCGCGATACGGGAGCTCCTGCAGGCCGGCTGTTACGCCTCATCAAGAGAGATGTCGTTTCGGGGCACGAAATTGAGCTCTATCATGCCGAGTCGCTTGGCGTCGGGCTTTTCGGATTAGCCATTTCACCTGAGGGAGACCGTTTGTCTTTCATGGTGAACGTCAGCGATAAAGGCGACCGGCACCTGGTCGTTGTGCCCACAGCCGGCGGCGCGCCGCACATCGTATTCCGTGGCAACTCTGCGCGTCCCACACCGCAGACAGGACTCTGGACGCGAGACGGCAAGTACGTGTTAGGTGTTGTCGAGGAATCGGATTCCATGCGGCGGGTCTGGGCGTTTCCCGCCGCCGGAGGCGAGCCGCGAAAACTGGACATCACGTTCGAATCGATCACAACGGCCGAACTCTCGCCCGACGGCCGTCACCTCGCATTCACGGGGACGCAGACAAAGGGCGAAGTCTGGGCGATTAAGAATTTGTTGCCGCGTCCGCGCTAGCGAACTGTGCGACGGCCGGCGGTTGTTACCGCCGGCCGTCCAGATCTGAGCCCAACTCGCTTGCCGCGATGTACGCAGAGTCTCCTCACCTGCCTATCCGCTTTCACATCGAGACGGGACTGTACGAGCCCGTCGGCGCAGCGGCCCATCGATGAGATTGCGCTTCAAGAGAGCAATCAGTATTGGAAACCGCCACTTTCGAGACGTGTTGCGCGCCGAGGGCTACGTCCTCACGTATCGGGAAACCGGAGGTGGTCATGACCAGTTACATTGGCGCGCCACTCTGGCAGAAGGGCTGATGGCCTTGCTGCCGCCTAAGTAGGCGGAAACAAATCATCGACCGGCATAGACCAGCCGGGGACCGCGGGTTCGGCTTCCGCATATGTTCCCCGGCTATAGGTCGTCGGCACAGTTGGAGCCGTGGAACGATAGACATCGACAACCTGCCTTTGCAGGATGTCCACGTCCCACACGACCAGCGTGCCTGCGGCGAAGTAGTCGAGGCGTTTCGCCGCAAACGCCAGGTCGCTTGTCGATCCGTGGTCGCTTTCGGTGCGCACCTCAACCGCGAAGATCGGCGCGCCGTCGACAAACTTCGACGTCAGCGGTCCGCCAGTCCAGAACGTCACGTCCGGACTGAACGAGCGACGATTCGGCAGGTTGACGATGAAGCCGACGTTGTCCGGCAGGGCAATGCCGCGCTTCATGCGCCGTGCGTGGTCAAGAAGGCTGGCATAAATGAGGCCGCAGGCGTATCCGTGCAACCCGCCGCCTGGAGTCATGACGACCAGTCTGCCGTCGACCAGCTCGGCCTTCCGGTCCTCGCCCACCTGATACAGGTCCTCCACCGACATCTCGCGGCTGCGACCCATATCGCAAATCCTACCATCGTCTCGCAGGACGATCCGCACACAAGAACTGGGCCGTGACCGCCGGCCTGACACAAAGCTGACACTTCTCTGACGCCGGCGGACACAGGAGCCAACTAAGATACGGTGGCCCGTGTTCCGCCCGCCGCATCGCCTGCTCGCCGTGCTCGCGGCGACGACGCTCGTCGTCACGGTAGCGATCTGCTGGGCTGGCTGGCGGCTGCTGGATCAACAGCGCACTATCGACAGGCAGCGCGAACGGGAGCAGCTCGAAAACCGCGCCGAAGCCATCGCCGCCGGCATACGCGGCAGACTCGCAGAGGCAGGCGAACGGCTTGCCGGATGGCTTTCAGATCCAGCAGCGCCACTGCAGCCGCTCGACGGCGCCGTCCTCGTTGCGATTGATGGGGACAAAACATGGACGATGCCACCGAACGGCCTGCCGTACGTGCCCATCTCGCCGCGAAGCGCAGCCCCTTCAGCCGAGTTTTCCAGGATAGAAGCAATTGAGTTCGGCGAGCCAGCAAACCCGGGAGTGGCGGAGCGATATCGAAGGTTGACGCGCGATGCAGACCCTCATGTTCGCGCGGGCGCGTTGCTGCGGCTGGGCCGAGTGTTGCGCAAGTCGAGAGACTTCTCGGGAGCGCAAGAGGCATATCGCGCGCTGGCTTCGTCCGGCGGCATATGGGTAGAGGGCCTACCGGCCGAACTTGCGGGGCTCGAGGGGCAACGCGCGACATTGCTGGCCATGGGAGATCGCGAAAATGCGGCGCGGGTGGCCTTTGAGCTGGTTGCCCAGCTCGATCGCGGAAGATGGCCGATCACGCGCGGCCTTGCAGAGTTTCATCGCGACGAGCTCGGTGTGTCGCCACGGCCGGATTCCTGGCATCTCGCGGAAGCGCTCTACGAAACGTTCACCAATGGGAACGCCCGTTTGCCGGCACGCGGCCACCGAGTGTTGAAGACGGATCGAGGAAGCGTGCTTGTCTTGTGGCGGTCCAGCGGCGATCGGACCGTCCTGCTGTCGGCATTTGCGGGCACGTTTTTCAAGGCTTCTGCGCCAGAAGGACTTACCTGGCGGCTCGCGGACGCCGGCGGTGAGGCGATCGTGGGAGACGCAGCGGCACCAGCGCAGTCGGCGGCGCGCATTCTGGGCAATTCGGAATATCCCTGGACCGTGCACACATGGAGCACGGCTGCGCAGCCTCTCGGAGATGCCGCCAGCAATCGAACGGTTCTGCTCGCGATGATGGCGGCCATGCTGGTGTTCGTGTGGGGTGCGTCGTACTTCATCGCCCGTGCGATTCGCCGTGAGGCCGAAGTGGCGCGCCTGCAGTCAGATTTCGTTGCTGCCGTCTCGCACGAGTTCCGCTCGCCGCTCACCACGGTTCGGCAGATGGCCGAGATGCTGGAAACAGATCGGCTCCCGTCCGAAGAGCGGCGGCGTAAGTATTACCGCGTCATCGCGAGCGAGGCCGCCCGCCTTCAACGCCTTGTCGAGACGCTGCTCAACTTCGGGCGTATGGAAGCGGGCGCCGTGCGCTACCAGTTCGCGGGCCTCGATGCGGGCGAGCTCGTGCGAAATGTCGTTCATGAGATCGAGCCGCATGCGCGCGAAGCCGGCAGACACATCGAGATCAACGGGCCCGACGCGGAGGTTCGATTGCGAGGCGATGCCGGCGCGCTGGCGCTCGCGCTACGAAATCTGATCGACAACGCCCTCAAGTACTCGCCGAATGATTCGACGGTGCGGGTGCACTGGAAGACGGAAAACAATCACGCGGCGATATGCGTCGCCGATCGCGGCGTCGGCATTCCGCCCTCGGAGCAGCAGGCGATCTTCCGCAAGTTTGTCCGCGGACGTTCGGCCATTGAGGCGAACATCAAGGGGACCGGCGTCGGACTGTCGATGGTGCAGGAAATCGCTCTCGCGCATGGCGGGGAAATCCGGCTGGAGAGCGAGATCCAGCGTGGCAGCGTCTTTACGCTGGTGCTTCCGCTGGAAACGGCCGACCTGAAGGTCGGCACTACGAGACACGAGGCTGGAGTGTCTTCGTGACGAAAATTCTCGTCGTCGAAGACGAGCCCGGTATTGCCCTGGCGCTCGAGGACGATCTGACACTCGAGGGATACCAGGTCGAGGTCATCGGCGACGGCCTTGCCGCCGCGAGGAAAGCGCGGGAGCAGCCCTACGACGCCATCCTGCTCGACGTGATGCTTCCTGGAAAAGACGGATTCGAGGTGTGCCGCGAGCTGCGCCGCAACGGCATCAGGACGCCTATTCTGATGCTCACCGCGCGGGCCCAGGAAGCCGAGAAAGTGCTGGGTCTCGAAGCCGGCGCTGACGACTATGTGACGAAGCCCTTCAGCGCGCGCGAGTTGAGAGCGCGAATCGCGGCTCTCTTACGTCGAAGCCAGGCCGGCGCTGTAGCGCCCCTGGTGCATGTCGGTGACGTCGAGGTCGATTTCGATCGCGCGGAGATCAGACGCGGAGAAGAGATCACGCCGCTGACGCCGCTCGAATTCCGCCTGTTGCAGGCATTCCTCCGCGCCCGAGGGCGCATTCTCACCCGGCAGCAGTTGATTACGGACGCCTGGGGTCCGAATACGTTCGTCTCCGATCGCGTGGTCGACAACCACATCGGCAGCCTTCGCAAGAAGCTCGAGCCGGACGCGGCGGAGCCTCGATATCTGCGCAACGTTCGCGGTCTCGGGTACAGGTTCGACGCGTGAAACCTGACGTAAAGCTGACAGTAGTGGAGCGAGATTCCGCATGCCCGTCCGGTAGTCTTCGCGCGAGGAGTGACACCATGAACAAACTGTCTGTCATGTGCGTTTCGGCGCTGCTCATCGCGGCGCTGCAGACGACGGGAGCACAGCAGGGCGCCGCGCAGCTCGAGAAGCAGCTCGCCCGCGCGCATCACAAAGCGACGGTTGACGGCGACCTTCCGGGTGCGATCGAGGAGTACCAACGAATCGTCGCGGCAGCTGATACGAATCGGACGATTACCGCACAGGCGTTGCTGCGCATGGCCGAGTGCTATCAGAAGCTCGGCGATGCGGAGTCACGGAGGATTTACGAGCGGCTGGTTCGTGATTATGCAGATCAGAAGGAACCTGCGTCTATTGCACGCGCGCGGCTGGGCGAAGAGCAGGCAGGCACGGCGAAGACAATGGCTCATCGAAAGGCATGGTCCGGACCGAATATTTCCTCGGATGAATGCGGCATCTCATTCGACGGCCGCTACATCACGTGCCCGGCCTGGGAGACCGGCGATCTTGGCCTTCACGACTTTGCGACGGGGACCGACCGATTGCTGACGAACAATGGATGGGCCGGAGACCAGTATGCCCAAGGGTCGGCCATTTCGCGAGACGGAAAACATGTCGCGTACGCATGGTTCAATGGAAAAGATGGCTACGAGCTGCGCTTGACAGGTCTGCAGACAACCGACACACAGCCACGCACGATTCTCGACAGCCAGGACATCGATTACATCGTGCCGTCGGATTGGACTCCTGACGGCGAATTGGTGTTGGTGCGGGTGTTCCGCAAAGATCGCAGCGCACAGATCGGCTTGGTTTCTGTTAAGGAAAGATCTCTGCGGGTTCTGAAAACCACTGATTGGGGCAGTGCGCTCGGGTTGTTTCTCTCGCCAGACGGTAGATACATCGGGATGGATCTAACGCTTGACGATTCGAAAAGAAACGAACGCGACGTGTTCGTGCTGGCAGTCGACGGCAGTCGCGAGACACCAGTCGTGGTTCACCCGGGTCGCGACATCATGATGGGCTGGTCGCCAGACGGGCGACATCTCCTCTTTTCAAGCGATCGAAGCGGAGCACCCGGCTTGTGGTCGGTGGCTGTCTCGGATGGACGGACCATCGGCGCGCCTGTGCTCGTCAAGTCAGACATCGCACCCGCATCATTGGGGATCAGCCGATCCGGCTCGTTGTTTGTGGTGGCGACCGTGGGCGTTCAGGACGTTCAGGTCGCCGCAATCGATCTGGCGGCAGGAAAAGTGGTGGGTACGCCCGCGAGCGTCGTTCGAAGCTTTGTTGGACGCAATATCCTGCCGGCGTGGTCCCGCGACGGGAAGCATCTGGCGTACATCTCTGGTCGAGATGGAAGCGAACGCAATCGTGTCATCGTTGTTCGCACGCTCGAGACCGGTGATACCCGCGAGCTGAACGTCGCGATGCGCTATTTTGGACCGATGCATTGGGCGCCAGATGGACGGTCGCTGCTGGTGAAGGGCCAGGATCTCAAAGGAGCGGGCGGAATCTATCAAGTCGACGTTGAGACCGGACACGTCTCTCGGCTTCCGTTCGAAGAGGGTGCCTGCGCAGGTGCCCCGGAATGGTCGCCGGATGGAAAGAAGATCTACTTTTGGGTGGGGACCAACTGCCCTGGCCGCCCAGGCTCGACCTTCGTGGAGGGCGATCTGACTTCTGGCATGCAGCGTGAGATTCTGCGCGCGCCGGGCCCGCGGGTGATGAGGCTCGCTCCGGACGGTAGTCTATTTGCGAGTGCAAGACGTGAGGGCATACCGAACGACCCGGCAATAGTGCTGATTTCAACGAATGGCGGAGCATCGCGAGAGCTTCGGCTGACCGAGGGCTGGTCCGTCCAGGGACTGAGTTGGGCGCCGGATGGGCGAAACCTGATAGTGACGGCAGCAGGAAAGAACGGACGCGAACTGCTGCTGGTCCCGACCGACGGAGGTCCAGCACGGACGATAGAGGGCGATATCCATCGCCGCGGGCTTGGAGCTGTGAGCGTCCATCCGAGCGGCCGGCAAATAGCGTATGCAACCGGTGAGGCCATGAGCGAGGTCTGGGTGCTCGACAACTTTCTGCCGGCCCCGACGGTGAAATGATCTCGTGACAGAAACCTGACCCTGACCCCATCACGCTCTGACAGAAGCGGTTCAGACTGACGCTTGCTGAACGGACTCTGATGGTCATGTTGCTCGCCCTTATGCTCACGATCCCTCTGGGACTGGATCTGTACATGCCGGTCCCAGAGGGCAATCCGATAACTCCTTCAAAGCTGGCGCTCGGGAGAAAGCTCTTTAACGATCGCCGGCTGTCGCGCAGCGGCAGCGTCGCATGCGCAAGCTGTCATGATCCTGACCGCGCGTTCTCCGACGGCCGTCCGCTCGCCGTCGGCGTCTTCGGCCGCGTCGGGCGGCGGCATGCGCCCGCCCTCATCAATCGAGGCTACGGTCGCTCGTTCTTCTGGGACGGCCGAATCACGACGCTCGAAGAACAGGTCCTCAAACCCATACAGGATCCGAACGAAATGGATCTCACACTCGACGAGGCGTCGGCGCGCGTCGGCCTGAGCACGTCCGCGATTTCGCAGGCGCTTGCGACCTACGTCCGGAGCATTCTGTCGGGAAACTCACCTTACGATCGGTTCATCAGCGGCGCTCGACGCGCGCTGACGGACGAACAGCAGCTCGGCATGCAGATCTTTCGCGGTCGCGGCAACTGCACCGCTTGCCATGTCGGGCCGACATTCAGCGACGAGCGCTTCCACAACACCGGTGTTGCATGGCAGAACTCCAGACTACAGGACGAGGGACGCGCGAATGGCACGTTCAAGACGCCGACATTGCGTGAGGTTGTGCGCACGGCGCCCTACATGCACGACGGTAGCCTCGCGACACTCGCGAACGTCGTTGAGTTCTACAGTGACGGCGGCCGCAAGAACCCATACCTCGATCCGGATATTCGGCCTTTGCGCCTCACCGGCGAAGAGAAACGGTCACTGATTCGCTTTCTCGAGTCGCTTTCGGGAACCATCCGGGAGGGATAGGTAAGTCTTGCTTGTGCGATTTGAACTTCCAGCCGCGGGGCGGCAGATGTCATCACCGCGGTAAATTTCGCGCGTGAACATGGGTTGCTGCTGTCTGTGCGTGGGGGTGGCCACAACGTCGCCGGCCTGGCGCTCTGTGATGGCGGGCTGACGATCGATCTGTCTTTGATGCGAGGCATTCGGGTAGATGCCGCGGCGCGCACGGTGCGCGCAGAAGCGGGAGTCACATGGGGAGAGCTGGATCGAGAAGCGTTGTCCTTTGGCCTGGCGACGACTGGCGGAATGGTCTCATCGACCGGGATTGCGGGTTTGACCCTCGGCGGAGGGCTGGGATGGCAGATGGCCCGCCACGGTCTGGCGTCCGACAACCTGATATCTGCCGACGTAGTCCTTGCCGACGGTCGACTGCTGACCGCAAACGTCTTGCAACACGAGGATCTCTTCTGGGCGCTCGGCGGCGGCGGTGGAAACTTCGGTGTTGTGACGTCGTTCGAGTACCAGTTGCATACGATGGCACCGTCGTTTGCGGGAGGAATGGTGCTGTATCCGATGGATCAAGCCCGCGAGGTCCTGCGGTTCTATCGGGACTATTCGCACAACGCGTCGGACGACCTGACTGCCTTCGCCGGCCTCCTGACGACGCCTGATGGCCTCGACGTCGTCGCCATCATAGCGTCGTGGTTCGGTCCAGCCGAGCAGGCTGAAAAGCAGCTCGCTCCGCTCAGGAAGTTCGGGTCTCCCGTCGCTGACCTGATCGGACAGATCTCATACCGCGATCTGCAGACCATGTTCGATTCCGCTGTGCCCGCGGGTTTGCGCCGTTACTGGAAGTCCGGTTACTTCCCCGAGCTGTCAGAAGACTTGTTCGATGTGATTCTCCAGCATGCGGCTGCCAAGACATCGCCGTACTCGCTGATTTTGATCCTGCATATGCACGGCAAGGCATCGAGGGCGGCGAGTGACATGACCGCGTTCGGCGCGCGCGCTGAGCAGTGGGATTTCGACATCATCCCTCAATGGCAGGCGCCGGGCGAGGACATACGGCACATAGGCTGGGCGCGAAGCTTCTGGAAAGAAGCGGAGCGGTTCACCCGAGGCGTCTACAGCAACCACCTTGACACGGACGATGGCGACACGCGCGTGCGTGCCGCGTACGGGCAGAACTACGAACGGCTGGCGGCGATCAAGCGCAAGTACGACCCCGATAATTTGTTCATGGTAAACCACAACATAGTACCGGCGACGCTCGTCTCTCAGTGACGAACGGCTACGATCGGTGTTGGCGTACGGATCAATCGCCGTTTGATCGGATGATCGTCTGGTGCCACAGCGAGAAGGTGTCTGAGATCTGACTCGATGGCCTCTGCCTCGCTGGTTCGGCCGACGCGTCGGTAGAGCTGTGCAAGCTGGTCCTGCACGCGACTGAGCGAGGAAGCAAAGATCTCCGCGGGGGCTTGCCTGGCGGCTTCTTCCAGAACCGCGATCGCGCGAGCGGACTCACCGCCCGTGACCCACGCCTCAGCCAGCTTCAGTGACGCGCGCGCGCCGACCGAGGAGCCCGCGCCGTGTCGTTGGATGGAGCGCTCAAACAACGGGATGGCGTGGGCGAGGCGTCCATCTGCTGAGGCGAGAAGCCCTTCGACAAATTGCGACAACATCGGACCGTCCTGACGCCCGGACCTCGTGATGGCGGCTTGCGTTTGACGAACAACGTCGAGCATCCCCGCATCGACGAGAGCCGACAGAACTTCAGTTGCGAGCACTGACGAGCCTCCGATAACCTCACCGTATTTCGCGATCTGTTTCGTCATGAGGTCGCGCACCTCGTCTCGACTGCCACGCTCGCTGGCCGCGACGATGAGAAACCGGCTGCCCGTAACCGGCGGCAGCATCCGCGACGCAAGCTCTTCAACACGGTCCCACCGTCCCAACCGAAGATAGAGATAGAAAAGAGAGTATCCGCTGCCGATCTCGCCCGACGCAAATCGCGGATCTCTCAAGATGACATCGGCTTCGAGCAATGCCTGCCGGTAGTTTTTCTGTCCCCACGCGTCTCGACTGGGAAAAAGGCGTAGTAGTTCGGCCCCCGGAGGATTTGGTTCGCCACCGGGAACGTTCAGGATGGCCCGGCCGCGTGTCGCGTATTCCCTGGCGTCGGCCATATATCCCGCCGTCATGGAAATGCGCGCGGCAAAGCTCAGAGCCGTGACATTGTTCGGGCGCAGCCCGACCCAGCGTCTGACGAGCTCGGGTCGGTTTCGTCGGCCGAGGTCATCGGTGATGTTCAGCACACAGCTGAGAGCCCAGAAGTGATCGGGCTGAAGCTGCAGCGCCGCGTCGAATTTCGCGAGTGCGTTGTCAAAGTGCTGCGTCCGCTCGGCAGCATCGGTAGAAAACTGTCCTCGATACCCATCGAGCTCAGCTTCAGCGATGTAGCGATCGACGCCAGGTACCGCCGCGGCAACCGCGCGCTCGAGGTATGGGATCACCTCGCCCTTACGGCCCTGAATGTGAACAGCGTGCGCCAGCAATATATACGCCCACACGAAGTCTGGATCTTCCGTCAAGGCGTCCTTGAGCAGCAGCTCAACTGCGCGAGGCGTCCGCTGGTCGGCGGGAAAGAAACCGTCGTTCGTCATGGCCTTCGCCTGCGAGTAGAGCTGCAGCGCGCGCATCGACTGCGTGGCCACCTTCTGAAGCTCAGCGCCTTTCGGGTCGACTGGTGGCAGCGCTTCGCCCAGCTGGCCGCGGATGCCGGCTGCGATGCGGCCGACGGCGCGCAGGAGATCGGGTGCCGCGATCGCTGCTTCATTCACGCTCACCGCAGTTGCCTCGTCTGCAGGGTGCACGATCCGCGCGCTCATCGAATACACGCCGCCGACCCTGTCGATGCGCCCTGCAATGAGGGCCCGGATCTTGCCATCCCGCAACGCAACCTCGCGGCCGATGGTCAGGTCAACGCGCGTGCCGGTCGGCTTGCGCATCAGCTGCAATGTATCTTCCACGCGCCCACGAGGTACGACATTGACGAACGACGAGTTGGAGAGCTCTCGTTCGAGTGCATATTCCAGAGCGCCGTCGAGTGAGGGATCACCGGTGCGATTGTCGAACGCCGTGACCAACACTAAATCTCGTTCGGCAAACGGAATGGCCGCCGGAGTCCTTCGACTGACATGCCACGTAAACGCTGAAGCAGCAGCCGCAAGGACCAATACGCATGCGACGCCCGCCAATTGCACGCGCAGTCGGCGCTTCGCGGGTGCACCTGGGACGCAGGCCTCGAGCGCACGCGCCATCGACTCCGCGTTTTCGAACCGGTTGGCCGGATCGGCGTCGAGTGCCTTTTCGATCGCGCGCACGAGCCGTTTGGACAAATCCGGGCGAAGCGTGCGGAGCGGCGTCCGTTTGCTGTTCGCGTGAGCGTCTCGCAGGTCGCGCAGAGACCTGCCGGCGACCGGGTACGCGCGCGTGGCGAGATGGAACAGCAGTACGCCGAGACTGTAGAGGTCACTGTGTGGCGTGACGTGCGCCCCGGCAAACAACTCAGGGGCAACGTACGCAGGAGTTCCTGCAAGTGCGCCTGGTGCGGATGATGCGTCTTCGAGCTCGCGGCCGGTACCGAAATCGCCGAGCACCACGCGGCCTGCATCATCGCGCAGCACGTTTTGCGCCTTGACGTCGCGGTGCACGAGGCCCGCCGAGTGGACCGCGGAGAGCGCATGGCACAACTGAACGCCGACCCGAGCCAGCTCCTCGGCGCCGAACGGCCCGCGCTCCGCCAGTTCGGCGGCCAGCGTGCGCCCTTTCACGAACTCCATCCACAAGCCGGTCGCGCCGTCGATGCGTTGTGCGCCGTGAATGGTCACGACGTTCGGATGGCGGACGCGTGCCATCAGCCGACCCTCTTCCACGATGTCGGTTTCGACCGCATCCTCCACGTTCGCGCGCAGAATCTTCAAGGCGACTTCGCGGTCCAGCGCGGCATCCCACGCGCGGTACACGTCGCCAAACCTGCCGCACCCGACGTGCTCGATGACGCGGAGCGCGCCCCACATGGTGCCCGGTGCCAGGAGAGCCTTTGCCTTGCTATCCGCTGGCGCGCGGCTGCTCAACGTGGCAAAAAACCGTCCAACGGACGCCACGGCGCGCAGCCGTGCGATTGTCTCGCGATCGCTTCTGTCTGAAGCGCTGCTTTCCGCAGACTCCCAGTCGGGGGTTGCGCCGTCCGCGACGGATTCGGCGAGATCGCTCAAGCGTTGAGGGACGAACATAGGCTTCCGCCCGTCAGGGATCGATAAATCTAAAACACGCAAGCCAGGTAAAACGCACAACTAGGGCGTACGCTTCATTTCCTCCGCGAGCCGCATGATCGCTCGGACGACGGCCATGCGGGCGGCATTCGCGGACGGTTTGCCGAGCAGGTCCGCGATCTCGGCGTAGCTGAGACCGAGCTCTACACGCGCGACGACCGCCTCGCGCTCCTCGGGTTTCAGCCGCTGTAGCGCCGCATCGTATTCCTCGAGCGTCTGCTGCGCAATTGCCGCCTCGAGTGGCGAAGTCCCGTCATCCGGAATACCGGAATCGATCGTGGCCGCTTGGCCCCGGGACGCGAGCTTGCGCAACTCATTGCGAATACGGTTGATGACCGCCTGGCGCAGATACGCCTGGAGCGCTCCGTCGCCCCGGTGCTCGAACCGGTCGAGATTCTTCAGAGTGGTGATGATGGTTTCCTGCACGAGGTCGCTTGTGTCAGCGATGTCTCGAGCCCACCGCGGGAGCCGGCCGGATGCCCAGCGTTTCAGTTGTGGAACGTGGCGTTCCAACAGCTGATTGAGCGCCTCTTCGTCGCCCGCGCGGGCGCGATCGAGGAGGTCGCCGGTGGTGTCAGGGGGCTTGGTCGCGTCGGGCGATTCCCGCACCGCCCGATGATAGAGGATTTTCTTTTGTGCGATCGGGCAACCTGCAGTGTTTCCTTACTCCGAGGAGGCATGAAAGATGGCAGGACAGATTCGCTCGTCAACGTTGCAGCGCACGGCCGCACTATGCGCGATTGTGTTCGGTATTGCGGTTTTTTCGCCGGTTACAAGGGCGGCAACGGTATGGGTGGTGAGTTTTACAATCGATGACACCCCGGTGACAAATGATCCTAATGCGGTGTCGAGTGTCGCGGATAGCGCTGGAACTCCCGATTACAAGGACTACCGCTTGGGCAGCGGTCAGCAGTCCGACCCGAATTTCTGCCTCGAAGCCGACGCCACCCGCAACCTCTTCATCCGATTCAACCGGAAGCTCGACGGGGATGCCGGCGTACAGCGGTGTGATACGCCGAATGATGAGCATGGCGTCGGCGTCCAGCGGCAGTACCGGCTCGAGGTCAGAAACAACAGCGCATGTGTGGAGTTAGGCGCGAACAACTACCTGCCGGAAGCGTCGGAGTGGAACGCTCCCTGTGAGATTACCGGCGGCGTGAACCCGCGAATCCGAATGGGCTCACTGTTCGCTAAAGGCGCGAAGTTTCCGGTGGACTTCCTGACGACCAGCCCGACAGAGGACAAATCGACCGCGATTTCTTATGAAGTCCAGTCGATCGGGAACGCGACGATTGTTCCGGGCCCCGGCGATTTGAGCATCGTCAGGACCGTGTCTTATTCGGGGATGGCAAGGCTGGTGAAGTTTGGCGCAGGTAGTAAACCAGCGACCGTGGCCGAGCCGTTTCCGCTTCCGTTTCAGATGACGTTCGTGCGCACTGCTCGATAGCTGTTCCTGCCTGGTTGTCAGTTGACCTGACGGTGGCGGATCTGCTCGAACGCCGGCATGCGCACACCCTTCGTGCGGAGCCGGAAACAGGTTGGTGCCGTCAGGTCTATAACTCATAGACTGCCAAACCGCACAGCGAGACGCCGTTTCGTAAAGTGAACACCGATCCGATTCGTTGGATCGCGATCGTCCAGTTTTGCTTTGACAGCATCACGGCCAGCCCTTAGCATTTTCCACTCAGTATCCAGTCATTTTTTGCGCAGTCGGCCAGTCGTGCGTGCGCGGCTGTACTGTCCAAGGGAGTAGACCATGCGAACGTTCCTCAAGGCTCTCGTCGTCTTGCTAGTCATCGCGCTGCCCGCAAGCGCGCAAGAAACTCGCGGCAACATTTCGGGAACGGTCAGGGACTCGACGGGAGTCATTCCCGGCGCGACCGTGACGATCGTCAGCACTGACACCGGTTCGAAGCAGGAGCTGACGACCAACACCAGCGGCTACTTCGAAGCGCCGCTGATGCAGCCCGGCACTTATGAAATTTCGGTCGAGATCGCCGGGTTCAAGCGGCTCACGCAGCGGGGTGTCGTCCTCGCCGTGGCGCAGCAGATGAACATTCCGTTTATGATGGAGGTCGGCGCGATATCCGAGACCATCACGGTCACCGGCGAAGCGCCGCTGCTCGACACCTCGTCGGTGTCGTCGGCGCAGACGTTCGACACGCGCATGGTCGAGAGCCTGCCGATGCTTTCGAATATGCCGATCATGCTGACGCGCTTCGCCGCCGGTGTGAACCCGTCCGCGAGTCAGAGCCTCGTCTCGCAGGGCTTCGTGGATGGCACGACGACGGCCGCCGGCGAGGCGTTCGGCGGCGTGGGCAGCAACACGTATTCGATCGACGGCGCCGCAAACAACAGTACGAACCGCCGCATCGCGACCTCGCCGAACTCCGACATGGTCGAAGAAATGCGCGTCGAGTCGTCGAACTTCGACGCGTCGATCGGTCACGGCACTGGGCTGCAGATTTCGATGACGACCAAAGCGGGCGCCAACGCGTATCGGGGCACCGGCAGCTATCAGTACTGGACGAACAAGATCAACAACCTCAATCCGAGCCAGAAGGCGACCTTCACACCTGCCGGCAAGGCTCTGTATGACGAAGGGCGCTCGCACAACACGGCGTTCACGCTGGGCGGGCCGATTCTGCAGAACAAGATGTTCTTCTTCGCCAACTACTCCTACGTCAACGACTTCATTCCCGGAAAGAACCAGGGCACGAGCACGGTGCCGGCGAACGAGGCGCACCTGCGCGGCGATTTCTCGGATCTGCTGGCGCTGCCGAACGGCGCGCAGTACCAGATTTACGATCCGCTGACGGTTCGCCGCGACCCGGCCAACCCGAACCGCTTCATCCGCACGCCGTTCGCCAACAACATCATTCCGGCGAACAGGATCGTCAACCCGTTGTACGACCTCTACAAGCGGATGGTGCCGAAGCCGAATCAGAACTTCGTGGAGCAGGGCACGAACCCGCTCGCCAACTACTATCGCGGCGGTGAGCCCGACATCCCGAAGAGCTCGCTGTTCGCCGCTCGCGTCGACTACAACGTCGGGAACAACGATCGCATCTTCGTTCGCGGCTCGAAGAACACGTTCATCGAGGGAGTCGGCGACTGGACGTATGAGGTGCCGGAATTCGAGGGCCTGCACTCCATCGACCGCTCGCGTCCCCAGTGGAACATGATTGGCAACTGGACGCATACGACCGGCACGATGGTGATCGATACGCAGGTCTCAGCGAACCGGTTCACCCAGGGCGACCTGCTCGAGCGGTTGCACGAGTACAAACCGACCGACATGGGCCTGCCGGCTTATCTCGACCAGCTGTGCACGGCGCAGGAAAACTGCATGTTGCCGAACGTCGATTTCACCGGCAACAACACCTATCAGGACATTTCTCAGGGAGCCAGCTCGTTCGACCGCGCGCGGAACATGCAGGGAACGGTGAACCTCACGAAGGTGACGAGCAATCACACGCTCCGTGGCGGCGTCGATGTCCGGCAAGCTCAGCGTCTGCGCAGCGCCGGCGGCACGCCGTCCGGCCAGCTGACGTTCACGAATGAATTCACGCGGCAGGCCAGCGACACCGCCCAGCTCACACCCAGCAACCTCGGGTTGACCATGGCGGCGTTCATGCTGGGCGTTCCGTCGACGACGGTCGCGACGATTCAACGCCCGTTCTCCTATCGCAACCAGTACTTCGGCTCGTTCGTCCAGGACTCGTGGCGCGTGAACGAGAACCTGACGCTCAACGTCGGTCTCCGGATGGAGTGGGAGAACGGCATCAGCGAAGACGACGATGCGATGGTGACCGACTTCGATCCGGAGGCGAAGCTCTCCATTTCCGATGCTGCCGAGGCGGCATACGCCCGGTCGCCTCTCGCTCAGCTGCCGGCATCGCAGTTCCGTGTCCGCGGCGGCCCGATCTACGCGACCGCTGCGGGTCAGGATGGCCGATCCTGGAGACCGCAGACGATGTTCATGCCGCGCGTCTCGGCGGCCTACAAGCTCGGTGAAAAGACCGTCGCCAAGTTCGGCTACGGCATGTTCTACGACACGCTGAACGCCGCCGACTACACCGCGAACAACCTGGGCTACAACGCGACGACGACCAACACCAACAGCACGGACTTCGGTCAGACGTTCGGCGTCAGTCTCGCGGATCCGTTCCCGGTACGCGCCGGCGGTACTCGCTTCCTCGAGCCCACCAACGACAGGCTCGGTGTGGACACAGGAGTCGGCCTGGCGCTGGACACGCAGAACCAGAATCACGAGCACGCGCGGCTTCAACGGTGGCGCCTGGGGGTTCAGCGGGAAATCACGCGCAACCTCGCGGTCGAGCTCGCCTACGACGGATTGTACGCGGATCGGCGCGAGATCACTATTCGTCAGGACTTTCTGCCCGAGCAGTATTGGATTCAGGGCAACGTTCGGAACAATACCGCCCAGGCCGCGCTCGTCGCGAACGTGACAAATCCCTACAACATCGCGAACTTCGCGGCGCTGCAGACCTCCAACCCCGCTCTTTATCAGCAGCTGGCGACGAATGCGTTCTTCACCTCGACCACCGCGCCGGCGAATCGTCTGCTCCGGCCGTTTTCGCAATACAACACGGGCAATGGACTTAGGTATCAGAACCTCCCGCTGGGCGAGAACAAAGGGCGGTCGTTTCAGATTCTCGTGAATCGCCGATACGCGAACGGCTTCACGGCGAATCTGGCGTTGTCATTCACGAAAACGCGCTCGAACCGCACGGTCAACGAGTTCGATCGCACGCCGACGCTCTGGCTCGACGACAACAGCAGCCGGCCGTACCGGATCTCGGGCGGTGCGGTGTACGAACTGCCGTTCGGTGCGAGCCGCCGATGGCTGTCCGATGGCGGGGTTTTCGCCGCGCTTGCCGGCGGATGGCAGCTGGCCGGGACGTTCGAAAGACAGCCGGGCTCGCTGATCGACTTCGGCACCAATGCGTTCTACAACGGCGACATCAACAACATCAAGAAAGACAACCCGGAAATCGCCCTCGACGTGAACGGCCAGATCGATCCGAACAGGTACTGGTTCAACGTCGACGGCTTCGTTCGGGATCCCGCGCAGACGCCGACCACTTTCAACACGCGCGCGTTCCCGTTCCAGATCGACGGCCTGCGAGGTCCCGGTCTGCAGTACGTGAACCTCAACATCCAGCGGAACTTCGGCGTTGGCGGCCGGCGCACGCTGCAGGCCCGGTTCGATATTCAGAACCTGCTGAACTACGCAGCGTTCGGCAATCCGGTGACCGACCCGACGAACACGAACTTCGGGAAGGTCGTCTCGGCGGTCTCGGCGGCAGGCGCTATGCGGTTCTTCAACTTCGGCCTTCGGTTCACGTTCTAAGGCACTTTAGGTGGCACAGGGCGTTCGCCCTGTGAGAAACGGCCAGGACGGTATCATCGTCCTGGCCGTTTTCTTTGTTGCGCGGTTCTGGGTGCTGAGGTTCTGAGGTGCCGGTTCTAGACCGATTTCCACATGTACGTAGTGTCCGCCTTCAGGCGGACCTCGTGAAGTCCGGCTAAAGCCGGACACTACGTACTACGTGCAAACGAAAACGGTTCTAGGTTCCCGGTTCGCGTTCCGTGTTCATAGTACCTCGTCGCGCGAACCACGAACCAGAACCGTGAATAAGAACCAAGAACCCCGAACCGGCACCCAGAACCCGAGAACCCTAGAACCGAGAACCGCTTTTGTGCGCTGCCTGGCCGTTTTTTTACTGGAGGAGCTCATATGGACGAGAAGTCACTGTTTACAGAGTTCTGGAGCAAGGAGTCGAAGACGACGAGCAAGGTACTCTCGCGCATTCCGGAAGGCTCAGACTACCGGCCCGATCCGAAGTCGCGCACTGCGCGCGAGATCGCCTGGCAGATCGTCAACGAAGAGAAGATGATCATCGATGCGCTCGAGAAAGGCACCGCGGCGTGGGCTCCTCCGCCCGCTCCGGCGACGCTGAAGGAGTTGTGCGAGACCTACGACAAGCAGAGCGCGGAGATCGTGCGGCGGCTGCAGGCCCTGCCGGCCGCGCGTTGGACAGGGACGCTCGAGTTCTTCGGGAGCCAGCGGCCCGCCTCGCCGATGGCGTGGAGCTTTCTGTTCGACATCGTCCACCACCGCGGCCAGATAACGACCTATCTGCGTCCGATGGGATCGACCGTGCCGCAGATATACGGGCCGAGTGGGGACGAACCATAAAGTGGAGGTCGGTTCTCGGTTCTGAGGTTCTGGGTTCTGAGGTGCCGGTTCCAGGTTCCCGGTTCGCGTGAACCGACTACTAGAACCAAGAACCAGAACCAAGAACCCCGAACCGGAACCCCAGAACCCCAGAACCCTAGAACCGAGAACCGCTTTTGTGCGCGTGCGAGGGGCGAAAACTTGAACGGGCCCAGTTTCGGCCACTCGCGGTAAAATAGCCGTTCCCACGGGCTCAGGAGATTTCATGCTGATTCGACGCGGCTTTGCCGGCCTCATCATCTCTCTTTCTGCGAGTACGGCCGCTATCGGCTCAGACGCCGGACATCGAATTTTTCGAGGCCAAAATCCGGCCGGTCCTCGTCCAGAAGTGCTATGGCTGCCACAGTTCCAAGATGCCCGCGCCGAAAGGCAGCCTGGTGCTCGACACCAAGGAAGGCCTGCTGAAGGGCGGCGTCTCCGGGTCCGGCGGTCGTGCCGGGCAAGCCCGCCGAAAGCCGACCTGATCAAGGCGCTGAGCTACAGCGATCCAATGGCACAGATGCCGCCAAGCGGCAAACTTCCCGACGCCGTCCTGGCCGACTTCGAGCAGTGGATTGCGCGGGCGCGGCCGACCCTCGCGCAGGTGCTCCAGCCGTTGCCTCGGCGGCCCCTCAATACAAAGGCATGTCGCTCGAAGAGGGGCGCAAGTGGTGGGCATTTCAGCCGGTGGCCGCCGTTCCCGCCCCCAAAGCCGGCAGCAGCGAACGGCTGGCCGAAAACCAAGATCGATAATTTCGTTCTCGCGAAACTGCAGGAGAAGAAGCTCGCGCCGTCTCCGCAGGCCGATCGGCGCACGCTGGCGACGCGGGCCTACGTCGATCTGCTCGGCTACAAGCCGACCTTCGAAGAAATTCAGGCGTTCATCAACGATCGTTCGCCGAACGCCTACGAGAGCTCGATCGATCGCCTTCTGGCCTCGCCGCACTACGGCGAGCGATGGGCGCGCCACTGGATGGATGTCGCGCGCTACGCCGAAGACAACTCGACGTCGGAGGCCACCAACCCGCCGTACCCGTTTGCCTGGCGGTATCGCGACTGGATTATCGAAGCGCTGAACGCCGACATGCCGTACGACCGCTTCATCAAGCTGCAGATTGCCGCCGATTTGATGCCGAACACCACGCGCGACGACATGCGGGCGCTCGGATATGTGGGCGCGGCTCCCATGTACCATCACGACCTGCGCCTGTCGGGAGAGGTCATCGGCACGTTCCTGACCGACGACTGGGATGAGCGGATCGACGCCGTATCGCGCGGCGTGCTCGGCGTGTCGATGGCCTGCGCGCGGTGCCACGATCACAAGTTCGATCCCATCACGCAGAAGGACTACTACGCACTGATGGGCGTGTTCGCTTCGACGGTGCGGGTCGAGCGGCCGATGTTTCCGGTCGATCCCAAGGTCGAACAGCGATACATGTGGCTTCAGCGGCAGCTGTTCGACATGGCGTATTCGGTCAACCTGCTCGGAAACGAAGGCACCACGTTCACGAACGGCGCCGAGAAAGCGGTGAAGTGGAAAGCCGAGATGGAAGCTTAAAAGCCGAGGCGACCGCGCTGCTGAAGGATTATCCGCAGCTCGTTGAGAGTCTGGAGAAATTCTGGAATCCGCCGCGTCGAGGAGGCGGACCGCCGCCTGCTGCTGCAGCAGCGCCACCCGCAGCTGGCGCGAAGCCGTCCCGGGCAGCCGGCTGCTGCCGCCGTCCGCGCCGCGCTGTTCAACCACCAGCCCTGCGCGGGGCCGCGGTCCGCAGGGCTCGACCGACCCGTACGTCAACGCCGTGTTCGAAGCGGCGCAGTACGTCGATGCCTCCGACCCGACGCTACACCTTCATTGTTTACAAGGCGGGCGAGCCGCGCGACATGCCGCTCCTGAAGGCGGGGAACGTGGCGACGCCCGGCGAGATCGTGCCTCGCGGCTTCCCGGCCGTGCTCGCAAAGGGCGATACGGCTTTCAAGCAGGGGCTCCGGGCCGTCTCGAGCTGGCCGATCGCATCTTCAGCGACACACCGGGCTCGCCGCACGCGTGATCGTCAATCGCGTGTGGGGCTGGCATTTCGGACGCGCGCTCGTCGCCACGCCGAGCGATTTCGGCACGCAAGGCGACAAGCCGACACATCCGCAGCTTGCTCGACGATCTCGCCGCGCGCTTCATCGAGCACGGATGGTCGCTGAAGTGGCTCAGCAAGGAGATCATGCTGTCGGCCGCCTATCAACAGGCGAGCATGCCGCGGGAAGACGCGCTGAAGGTCGACGAAGGCAACGCGCTTTTGTGGCGGCAGAATCCTCGCCGCCTCGATATCGAGTCGTATCGCGACACGCTCTTGCGTTCGGCCGGCGTGCTCGACGAAGAGATGGGCGGGGTGTCTGGCGATCTGGACAGCGACACGTTTTTCAGGCGCTCGATTTACGGACGCATCAGCCGCGCGCGTATGCCGCAGTTGATGCAGTTGTACGACTTCCCCGAAGCCACGCAGACGGCTCCGGGTCGCGAAGTCACCATCACGACGCTGCAGCAGATTTTCATGATGAACAGCGAGTTCGTCCAGAACCTCGCGGCGGCGGCGGCGAAAACCGCGGCGGCGGCGACTGGAGAAGCCGAACAGGTCGGCCTGTTGTATCGCCGGATTCTCGCGCGCGACCCGACGGCCGCCGAGATGAAGAGCGCGCTGGAATATCTGCAGAAGGGCACCCTGCAGCGCTACGCGCAAGTCCTGCTATCGACAAACGAGGAGATTTTTCTGCCATGAACTTGAAGCTGACGCGACGGGAAATGATCGAAGTGCTGGGCGGTGGCGTCGGCCTCGTCGGCCTTGCAGGAGTGTTTGCCGGCTTATCGCAGAGCAAAGTCCATGCAGCGGGGCTTGGAAATTATGCCGGGCCCGGCGCTGCCGGCGAAGGCGAAGCACGTCATCATGATCTACCTGAATGGCGGGCCCTCGCAGCTCGACATGTTCGACCCCAAGCCTGCGCTGTTCAAGTACGCCGGCCAGCGTCCGAGTGCCGTCGACCTGCGCACCGAGCGCGACGACGGGAGGGTTGCTGCCGTCGCCGTTCGAGTTCAAGCGCTACGGACGCAACGGCGTCGAGGTGAGCGAACTGCTGCCGCAGCTCGCCAGCGTCATCGACGACATCTGCGTCATTCGATCGATGTACACCTTCAACCCGACGCACACGCCGGGGCGCGCCCTGTTCCACACCGGCAGCGTGCTGGCCACACGGCCGTCGATGGGATCGTGGATTTCGTACGGCCTCGGCAGCGAGAACGAGAACCTGCCGTCGTTCGTCGCGCTTGGCTCGAACGGCAGCGGACCGCAGACCCGTTCAGCATTCCTGCCGACCGAGTATCAGGGTGTGGGCTTTCAGGTGGCGGATCCGGATCCCGAGAAGATCATCCCGAATCTGCGCAACAAACAGGTGGACGAGGCCGCTCAACGAGCCGACATGGACGCGCTGCTGGGTCTCAACCAGAGCTACTCGAAGTCGTTTGGCGCCGACCCGTTCCTCGAGGGCCGCATCAAGTCGATGGAGACGGCCTATCGCATGCAGTTCGAGGCGCTGGAGCTGTTCGACATCCGCAAAGAGCCGGAGAATATCCGCGAGGAGTACGGCCACGGGGCATTTGGAACGGGGTGCCTGCTCGCGCGCCGGCTGGTCGAAGCCGGTGTGCGGTACGTCAACGTCGACTACCCCGGCGGACAGATCTGGGACGACCATCGCGACGTCAACGACAACCTCCGCAAGCGCTGCCCCGACATGGATCAGGCGGCGGCCGCGCTGATCCGCGACCTGAAGCGCAGGGGCAAGCTCGATGAGACGATAGTTGTGTGGGGCGGCGAGTTCGGCCGCACGCCGGTCTCCGAAAGCGGCTCGGGACGCGATCACAATCCGTACGGCTACACGATGTTCGTCGCCGGCGGCGGCTTCAAAGGCGGTATTGCGTACGGCGCCACTGACGAGTTCGGCTTCAAGGCCGAGCAGAATCGCGTTTCGATTCACGACCTGCACGCAACGTTGCTGCATCAGCTCGGCATGGATCACACGAAGCTGACCTATCGGTACGCCGGCCGCGATTTCCGACTTACGGATGTGTTCGGCGAAGTCGTGAAGGACATCCTTGTCTAGGGACGAGCCACTAAGTTCGCCCTCATCTGCGCAGTGGCCGTGTTCTGCGCGGCGGTAGTGCTCGGCCGCGCAGCAAGAAGATGTGAAGTCGCGCAAAACGGTGCGCGATCCTGTCTACACGACGACGCAGGCCGAACGCGGGAAGCAGGTGTACGAAGCCAATTGCGTGACCTGTCATCTCGCGGACCTCGACGGCTCGGCCAATCCCACGGCCGGAGCAAGAGGTGCCCCTCTGACCGGCACCCGGTTCGTACAGGACTTCGGCGAGTCGAAGGTGAGCGCGCTGTTCAACAAGATGAAACGGGACATGCCTTCTGGGCGGCCGGGCGCGTTGACAGATCAGGAATATCTCGACGTGGCCACATACGTGCTGCAGAAGAACAGCTTTCCTGCAGGATCTGCCGAGCTCACTCCCGAGGTGGCCGACATCACCTGGATTCCCGGTGCGGGCGGTGGTGAGGGACTCGAGAACTACACGTTCGTGACTTCAGTGGGATGCCTTCACCAGGACCCGACGAGGTCCTGGCTGCTGACCAACGCCGAGGAATTGAAAAAGACGGAGCCCTCCGCTGCGGCCAATGGCGCGGCGACCGCCGGTACACGGGCAGGAACGCGGCGAGTTCACCTTCCGTCTGCTCGATGCCATCAGCTATAACCCCGAACCGCACAACGGGCACAAAGTGCGCGTCACAGGCTACATGGTGCGGCTTGGCGCGGAAATCCGCGTGAACGTCATGTCGCTTCAGATGGTCGGCCCCTCGTGCGGCAACTGACAGTTTTCATTCCGGCGAGCGCTGGCATCTGGATGTTGTGCGTGATGTACGCATCGGCCGCGCAGACCCTAACCATCTGGAGCGGGGTGTACAGCGAAGCGCAGGCCTATCGCGGCGAAAAGGTCGCCGATACCACCTGCATCGGCTGCCATGGCCCGAAGCTCGACGGCGGCGACTCCGGACCGAAGCTCGTCGGCGAAGCGTTCATGGCCAACTGGAGCAGTCAGTCGATGGCGGTGATGTTCGACTGGATTCGCGAAGCGATGCCGGCTGAAGCTCCGGGGACACTCAGCAAGAACGACACGGCTGCGGTCATCGCGTACATCCTCAAATTGAACAAGATGCCGGCGGGCAAACAGGATCTGTCCGTCGAGCCGGACGCATTGGGCCGAATACGAGATCGTCGCCGACAAACCAGCAGATCGCCCGTAATCGCGCAGCGCGTAATCGGATTCGACCAGCGTCCCCTATCCGGTCCACGGATCGAACAGCATCTTCACGGCGGATTCGAAATCAGCCGTGTTGCGCGTGACGAGCGTCATCTCATGCGCTTCGGCTGTCGCCGCGATCAGAGCATCCATCGCACCGATCCGTTTGCCGGCTTCTTCTCGCCGAGCGACAATCTTCCCCCACGCATCTGCGACGCCGGCATCAACCGCCAGCACGCGGCCCTCGAATCGCACCGGCAACTCGTGTCGAATCCAGTCATCCAGACGCTGTTTGCGGGTGCTGGAGGGCAGGCGTTCCACACCGTATCGAAGTTCGCCGAGCGTCACGACGCTGATGAAGACGCGATCCTCGTCCACTTCGGCGAGCCATTTGACGACTCGTGATTCCGGTCTGGGCTTGACCCATTCTGAGACGACGTTGGTATCGAGCAGAAACGTCACACGTCGACCCGGCGCGGGCGATCCTTTCGCCGCGACACTTTCAGACCGGATCCGCGCAACGGGGAACCCGCCAAAAACTCCGCCAGGTTGCCGGCCCGCCTTGTTTTTCGCTCCCATTCCTGCGCGGCAACGATGATGGCGGCGGTCTGGCCGTGGCGTGTCACCGTCTGCGGACCATCGGTCGCCGCGCGATCGAGAACCTCGCTGAATTTCGCTTTCGCCTCTGCGACGGTCCAAGAATCGCGTCTAATGGTCATGATAGTCATTATAGTCACAATAAGGGAGGGCGCGCAACGAAACGATCTTGTGCAGGGGAATGGCTCGGTGTGACCACCTGGCGGGTTGATCAGCGCAGATACGCGATGAGCGGCGTCAGCGTGATCGGGCTGAGAACAGTCGAGAGAAACACGGCGCTTGTAACGAAATCGGGCGACGCATCGAACTCGAGGGCGAGAATGGTCGTCGCCACGGCGACCGGCATCGACGAGAGCACGACCACGGCCTGGCGTGCGGCGCCCGTGACATCCATCAGCGATGTGAGGCCGAGCGCAACCAGCGGCGCGACAAGCAACGACACGCACACGGCTGCGGCGACAAGGGCCGGGCGCGACGGCTTCGCAACGCGCTCCAGTTGCATGCCGAGGACGAGGATCATCAGGGGAAGCGCCGCGTCGCTCAGCATGGTGATCGGCCGCAGCAGCGGCGTCGGCATTTCGACGCCGGTCACAAGCACGAACATCGCGGCGGCAATGCCGTAGATCGCGGGCATTTTCAGCACGCTCATCGCGGCCATGCGCAGACTCCGCCTCCCTGCGGCAGCGAGAAAGGCGCCGACCGTGTTGGTCAACACCGATCCCGTCAGGAAAAACACTGTCCCGTACGACAGCGCCTCTTCCCCGAATGCGAATGAAACCACTGGAAGTCCGTAGTTGCCGCCGTTCGAGAACATGACGACGAGGAGAAACGCGGTTGATTCGGTGCGGCTGAGGCGCAACGCCAGCGACAGCACTGCTCCTACCGCCGCCATGGCGAGCATGACGAGCAGGCCCAGCAACACCATCTTTCCGAACTGCCGCCCGGTTGCCACCGTCGAGATCAAGAGGCGAAAAGCAAAGCACGGGAGCAGCGCATAGAACACCACGTGCGTCAGGGCGATGGCGCTGACCTTGAGCCATCTGGCAAGCGCGAAGCCTGCGCCGGCGATCACGAAAATGGGCAGGAGATCCGACGCGAAAACGGACAGCAGATCGTTCAAACCGGCGAACAGTATAATCGCGCTCGGGAGGGCGCACATGACGCGTCACACATCTCTTGCGATGCTGGCTGCGGCTCTGCTCGCCGCATGCGCGAGGCCGGCGCCGGAGCAGCAGCTCGTGAACGACGCTGCATCGGCGCTCGGAGGAGCGGACAGGCTTCTCACGGTCAAAACGCTCGTCATCGAAGGTGAGGGCACGCAATACAACCTCGGGCAGGACATTTCGCCGGGCGCCTCAGGGCAGACATTCTCGATGACGCAGTACAGACGCGCGATCGACGTGACGGGAGACCGCGCCCGCACGGAGCTCACGCGCGTCCCGAAGTTCACGTTCTGGCAGGGCCTGGCGCCGCAGCGGCAGGTGCAGGGCATCGACAAGGCGATCGGTTACAACGTCGCGGCGAACGGCACGGCAAGCCGCATCGCGGAGACGGCGGCCGTTGACCGGCGAGCTGAGCTGCTGCGTCATCCAATTACTGCCGTACGCGCCGCGCTGGATCCTGCGGCTCGCCTGTCGAACGTTCGCAACGAGGGCAACGAGTCGAGCGTCGACGTTGTGACATCCGACGGGCGCGCGTTTACGCTTGCCGTCGACGCAACGACGAAACTGCCCATCCGAGTGTCCACGGCGGCCAACAACGTCAACCTGGGCGACGTTGTCATCAGCACGACGTTCGCCGATTACCAAAGCATCGGCGCCCTTCGCGTCTTGGATGTCCCGCTCATGGGCGGCATGCAGCTTCCCGCGCGCCTCACCACGAAGACGGACGACTTCGCCACAATGGATGTACGCGTGACGAGCCAGGTCGTCGACACGGACACCGGCGACCTTGCTGCTCCTCCGGCAGCGGCCTCCGCAGCGGTCCCAACCCCGCAGCCTCCGAACGTGACCGTCGAGGAAGTGTCGCGCGGTGTGTGGCTGCTCGCAGGCGGCTCCCATCACAGCGCGCTCGTGGAGTTCTCGGACCATCTCATGCTCATCGACGCGCCCCAGAACGACGCGCGCACGCTGGCCGTGATTGCAAAGGCGCGGGAGCTGCGGCCGAACAAGCCGTTGACGCATGTCGTCAACAGCCACCACCATTTCGACCACTCCGGCGGGATCCGGGCGGCGGTCGCCGAAGGGCTTACCGTCATTACGCACGAGGGGAATGCGGCCTTCATCGAGGAAGTCGTCAAGCGGCCGCACACCCGCGTCCCCGACGCGCTCTCGAAGAACCCGAAGCCGTTGAAGATCGAAACGGTCTCAGACGAGAAAGTCATCACTGACGGCGCGATGACGGTGAATCTCTACTCGATTCCCAGCGAGCACTCCGAGACGATGCTGATGGCCTATCTGCCGAGAGATCGTGCGCTTGTGGTCATCGACGTGTACGAACCGGTCGGAACGATCCACATGTTTGCCGGGCGGTTCATCGAAGATCTCGAGAAGCGCAAACTGCGCGTCGAACGCATCGTGCCGCTTCACGGGGCGATCGTGCCCTACGAAAAGATGGTCAAAGACGCGACGGCGCCTGCGAGCTAAGTGACTCCTTTCTTGCGCGCGGTGCCGCCTACTTTGTTGTGTAGTAGTCGTAGGTGTACGACCAGGTGAACTGCTGACCGGGTTCGATGTTGAGATCGATATAAGGCTCCGGCGAGACGACGGTCCGGATCGACCAGTACCCGAACCGCGTCAACGGCCGATCTCCCATGATGTGAACGCCCGCACCCGCCCTCTTGTTTTCGATGCGGATGTCGTTGTCCTTGAGCTTCCGCGCCAAAGCCGATGAAGCTGGCCTGGTAGCACTCGGCGCCTTCGAGCACTTTCGAGTACACGAGCTTGTTGCCTTGGGGGCTCGCCAGCGACTGCATCTGAGGCTGACCGCACTGCGAGCCTATGCTTTCGCCGGCCGCCAGCTGTGCGTATGGGTTCGACCGGCGGCTGGCCCTGGCGGCCGCCGCCCTGAGCGCCCGCTGCGGCAGATGCGCCGCCAGCCGCGCCCTGTCGCCCTGCGCCACCGCGCCCAGCGGCACGCGTCATCTGCCACGGCACCGTAATTTCGATGTCAGGCCCGATGGCCTGCTTGTCGATGGTCGTGAAGTTATGGTTGTACACGTTCGTCACGATGGGTTTCGCGCCCGTGTTCCTCATGACGTGCGAGATGGTCATCTGCGGCTTGCCGGGCGTCAGTCGAACGACCTTTGTGTAGACGTAGCCGAAATTGATCGACGGCTCGCTCAGCGTGTGCGTGAAATCGACCGCGTCTCGCGAGGTTTTGACGTCCCACTTTCCGCCATTGACAATCACATAGGGACGCGAATGGTTGTAGTTCATCTCGTCGCGCTTCAAGACGCCGATGCCAGGTTTGACGAACACGCCGCCGGCCGGCACGTCGTTGTAGCCGAGCGCACCGAACTCCTCGGCTGGTCCCACCATCGCCGTGAAATTGGCAGAGATGACGTCCTTGTTTGGCCCTTCGTAGCCGAAGTCGTAGATGTCGGTGATCTTCGAGAACCAGATCCCATAGTAGTCGTGCCCCTGGTACTTGAGGCTCCCGACCGCCCCCGACCAGTCGAATCGCGTCGTCGTGTAAAAGCCGTTTTTCGCGTCGGGCAGATAAACCGTGGCGGTGATTGTGCCGTTGGTTATCTGGTGAGTGGGATGACTCTGGGCCGATACCAACGCTGCAACGACGACTAGCATGGCCCCAACGCCAAAAAGTTTCTTCATCATCATGCCTCCACACGCCAACAGAGTCCTCGAACGTGTCGCTTTCAGTTTGTGGCAGGATGGTAACGTACAATCCAGTTGCCGAAGATCCTACGTCATCACGCATGAGGAAAACGCCGCAGCGCCGCCAAGCTAGATGTCTCGTCGTGGTGTTTGCAGCCCTTCTGGCGGCGAACGCAGCCGCGCGCCAGCAAGCGGTCAGGGTGAGTCCTGACGCAGCCGGACTCTCCTCTGGACGTCTTCGCGAGGCGACCGAGTTGCTGAATCGATACGTCGCGGAGCAGCGGATTGCCGGCGCGGTGGCCGCGGTCGCGAGACGCGGGCAGATCGGATATCTCGAAGCAGTCGGTGCCCAGGATCTGCAGACGCGGGTGCCGATGACGGAGCGATCGCTCTTTCGGATCTACTCGATGACGAGGCCTGTCACCGCAGTTGCGGTGATGCTGCTCCACGAAGAGGGTCGCTTCAGTCTCGACGACCCTGTGGCCAGATTCATTCCCGAATTCAAGAACGTCGTCGTGTCAGCCGGGCAGGGCGCTCCGCCGCGCCCGCCGGCAAGGGCGATGACCGTACGCGATCTTCTCCTCCACACTTCCGGTCTCAACGCGCGAACATCCGAGATCTACCGGCGCGAGCAGGTACGAACGCGCACGATGAGCATGGCCGAGTTCATCGCGAACCTGGTTCGCGTGCCGTTGATGGAAGATCCGGGCACGCGTTATCGATATAGCGAAGGGACGACCGGTACTGGGACGACTCGTCGAAATCTGGTCGGGCAAGCCGTTCGAGATGTTTCTCGAGGAACGCATTTTCAGTCCGCTTCGCATGACCGACACGATGTTCTGGGCCGCCACGCCAGACGATCGCGCCCGGCTCACTACCGTGTACGGCCCTGCGCCAGGTGGCGGACTCATGCAGGTCGAAACAGAGACGCTGCCGTTCACAGAACGCCCCGGGCTCATCGAAGGCGCCGTCGGACTACTGTCAACCGCGCCCGACTATCTGCGATTTGCGCAGATGCTGCTCAACAAGGGAGAGCTCGACGGCGTTCGCCTGCTGAGCGCGAAGACCGTGGACATGATGACGACCAATGGCCTGTCGGAGGCCGTGCAGAAGACGCGAGGTGGGTCGATGGGGTGGGGACTGGCGAACGTTCAGGTTCTGCTGAGCCCGGCGGCCGACGATGGTGCGAGCAAGGGCGAGTACGGGTGGGACGGCACAGCGGGCACGATCTTCTGGGTCGACCCGGTCAAAGAAATGATCACCGTGCTCATGACGCAGAGCGTGCCCTCGAACCCTGACCAGATCCGGCAGCGTTTCAAGTCCTTCGTCCTGCAGGCTGTTGTTGATTGACGGACCGCGATTCGGTCGCAACCCGCGACTTGTCATCACCGCGACCAGGTCGCCGCAAATCCCAATAATCCGTCCGGCAGGACTGGTCAATCAGCGGTTTCGTGGAAAAGGACGTGAATATCACTCTACGAAACGGCCAAACCCGTCGAAACCGGACAGCATGCGGATTTTCCTGTAACATCGCGACACTCCAGAGCTCGTACAACATGGCTACGGACCGACCCGACGGCGAAGGTGTGGGACCCGGCCCCGGCCGCCGGGGCGACGTCGAATCGACGGCGCTCCTGCTCGAACGCGCACGTGCGGGCGATCAGACCGCCGTTGACGACCTCTTTGCGCGCCACGTGCGTCCATTGCGGCGCTGGGCGACGGGCCGGCTTCCCAAGTGGGCACGCGATGTCACCGACACCGACGACCTTGTCCAGGAAACACTGCTTCGGACATTTAAGAGGATTGGGCAGTTCGAGCCTCGAGGTGTCGGTGCGCTTCACGCTTATCTGCGGCAGGCGATCCTGAACCGCATTCGTGAAGAGCTGAGGCGGAAAGGCCGGCGGCCGGATGCGACGGGCCTGAGCGACCTCGAAGCCGCCAGCCAGCTCTCGCCGCTCGAACAAGCCATCGGCGCCGAAGCCATCGATCAATACGAGAAGGCTCTGGCGCGGCTGAGGCCGGAAGAGCGGGAAGCGATCATAGGACGGGTCGAGTTGGGTTACACCTACGAAGAGTTGGCGCAGGCACTCGCCAAGCCAACCGCTGATGCCGCGCGAAAGAGCGCCCAGCGTGCGTTGGTCCGGCTTGTTCAGGAGATGGAGCGTGGCAACGAATGAAGAACGGTTGGAACAGGTCGCTGCCACCATTCTCGACGGGCGGGTCGTCGACTGGCGCGCAGCCGAGTCGGACGTTGACGAAGAACAGCGGCGCCTCATCAAACACCTGAAAGTCGTCGCCGCTGTTGCCGGCGTGCACCGCCTCCCAGACAGCTGGGGACATCTCCGACTCATCGAGCGCATCGGCAGCGGCTCGTACGGCGATGTGTATCGCGCATGGGACACGCGACTCGATCGTGAAGTCGCGCTGAAATTGCTGCCTGTGGCGCCATCCGACAATCGTGATTCCTCCATCATTCACGAAGGCCGGCTGCTCGCGCGCGTTCGGCACGCCAGCGTAGTGACGATACACGGCGCCGAGCAGATCGACGATCGCATCGGGCTCTGGATGGAGTTCGTTCGCGGCCGCACGCTGGCGCAGATGCTCGCAGAAGGGTATCGGTTCACAACCGCCGAGGCGGCCCGCATCGGGTTCGATCTCTGCAGCGCCGTCGAAGCCGTCCATGCAGCAGGGCTGATTCATCGCGACATCAAAGCTCACAACGTGATGCTGGCAGAGGATGGCCGTATCGTGCTGATGGATTTTGGCACGGGGCGCGAGCTCGATGATCGGTCCGGCTCGGACCTTACAGGCACGCCGCTCTACATCGCCCCCGAAGTCCTCGCAGGACATCCGGCAACGGCTCGAAGCGATGTGTACAGTCTCGGCGTTCTGCTGTTCCATGTTCTGACGGGCTCGTATCCCGTTCGGGGAAAGAGCCTTGAAGACATCCGCTCGGTTCACGCGTCGAATTCGCGTGCGAGTCTTCGCGAGATGCGTCCGGATCTGTCGGCAGGGCTTGCGCACGCCATCGAGCGCGCCATCGATCCGGCGGTCGATCGCCGCCCAGCGAGCGCTGCGGCTTTCGGCCGGGAGCTGAACGATACAACCGCAGGGTTGGTGCGGCGGCGGCTGCTTTATGTTGCGGTGGCCTCAACGGCAGTCCTTGCCGCAGCCGCCTTTACGTGGCGCGACCGCACGCCGGGCACGCAGGGACACGTTCCCGCCATCGCCGTGCTCCCGTTCGAAAACAAGGACGTCGCATCCGGGAGCGAGGAGTTTGCTGACGGACTGACAGACGAAATCCAGCGAAGGCTGGCGGTTATCGACGGGCTGGCATTGCGATCGTCAGGTTCGTCGTTTGCGTTCAAGAATCGGCCGCGCGATCTCCGCGACGTCGCGGCCCAACTCGACGTGGGCTATGTGCTCGAGGGCTCGGTGTCCCGAGCGAACAACGCACTGCGGATCGACGCGCGATTCACACGGACCACTGGCGACGTCGTCTGGGCCGATAGCTTCGAGCGCGATGTCAACGGCCTTCCGGCCATTCTCGACGACATCTCGCTTGCCATCGTGAACAAGCTGCGTGTGACGCTCGGCCGCGGACAGCGCCGCTACGACCTCGATCCGGATTGTACTATCAGTTCCTGCGGGCGCGTGCGTTCCACGGACGGCGGGGCCCTGAGAACAGCGCCAGGGCGGCGGAACTGTTCCAACAGGTTGTGTCTCGAGCGCCCGAATACGCGCCGGCTTGGGCAGGGCTCGCAAGCGCAGTGGCACAGCTTTCCCGGCCGTCTTCGAGCGAGGAAATCGTTCCGCCCGATCCCAGGCTCGGTCCCGCGGCGCTGAAAGCGCTGCAACTAGATCCCCTCCTCGCCGAGGCGCACGCCGCGCTCGCAAACATGTACGCGAGCGATCGCGACTGGGTAAATGCGCGAATGTCGTTTCTGAAGGCGCTGGCGCTGAACCCCAGTCTCACCGAGACGTACAATGATTTCGTGCTCGGCGTGTTGATGCCGCTTGGCGATACTGCCGAGGCGCTGCGCCAGTTCGAAGCGGCGCGCGTCGTCGATCCGCTCTCGCTGGATGTGAGAAGAACCCAGGCGCACGTATTTATCGAGGCCGGCCGGTACGCCGAGGCGATCGAAAACTGCCATTGGATCAGACAGCACGATCCCGCGTTTCCGTTCGTCGATCTGTGGCTCGGCCGGGCCCTTTACTTCTCAGGAAGATTCGACGAAGCGCGCGAAGCGCTCGATCGCGCAGGGCCCCAGTTTTGGGGTTACGTGGGCTACTTGCTCGCTGTGAGCGGGCGCCGCGAAGAAGCAGCGGCGCTGGCTGCGAAGCATCCCGCCTCTCCATCGCGGACGATGCTCATCTACGCCGGGCTGGGCGACAAAGATCGCGCGTACGAAGGATTAGTGCGCACCGCCGAGATGAACTGGTGGCGTGCCGCGACGTGGCTTCACAGGCCGGAAATGGCGCTGCTTCGGGACGATCCGCGGATGCCGGCCTTGAAACGAAAGCTCAGGTTGGAATGAGCCGAGACGAAGGGGTGACGCGGCGGTCTTTCCTGAGCACGGCTGCGGCCGTGGCCGCAACGCCCTTGCACCTGCTGGCCCAGGACGAACCAGTCCCGCCGGCCGAGATAGCGACGCCAGGACGGCCGCAAGGCACCGACAAGTTCGGGCCCAGCGTCGACAACATTCCCATCATCGACGCGCATGTTCATCTCTTCGACGGCCGCAGGACGCAAGGTGCCGGCTACATGGGATCGGCGGCGTACCGCGCGCAGTCGCAGATCGCACTGCCCGGCATGATCGCGAAGCTGTCGCGCCCATCCGGCATCGTCGGCGCGATCATCGTCGAATCCAGTGCCAGGGTCGAAGACAACGCCTGGTACCTGGAAGTGTCGGAGGCCGATCCGTTCATGGTTGGCGTGTCGGGACGTCTCGATCCGTATAGCCCGCAATTCGGCGAGCATCTCGCGCGCTTTCGGACGAATCGGCTGTACCGCGCCATTCGTGCGAGCCGTTATTACACGAACGCCGACGGAAAAGTGACGCTCGATGCTGTCGCAGTGGACAACCTCAAACTGCTCGCGCGGGCCGACCTGGCGCACGATACGGCGAATCCTTCGATGCCGCTGATGACGGCGAATGTGATGCTCGCCGACGCGATTCCAGACCTGCGCATCATCATGGATCACCTGCCGTCGTTCGATCCGGCGCCGGACGGACAGGCGGCCTATGAGGCCGTCGTAAAAGAGATGGCCGCGCGGCCGAACATCTTCGTCAAGCTCACCGAGGTGTATCACCCGCGCCTCGACACCAAGCAGGTCGTTGGCGATTACGCGCCGCTCGGCGATCGGCTCGAGTACCTCTACGGCATGTTCGGTGAAGACCGTGTGATGTTCGGCACCGACTATCCGAACTCGTACGGGGTTGCCACGATTTCCGAACAGGTAGGCTTGATGAAGAAGTTCTTCTCTACCAGGACGCGCGCGCAGGCGGAGAAATACTTCTGGAGAAACGCCGCGCGCGTTTACAAATACACGAAGCGCGCGAGCGATCAGCCAGGCCTCGCGTGATCGCTATCGCCGTGCTGCCGCCCCGCTTGCGAAGTAACGATCGGCGAAGCTCAGGAACGTAGGCCACGTCGGATTCGGCGTGTGCCCGGCCGTGTGCTGCCGGAATCCCAGATCGCCGTCGACAACAGGGGTGTCAATCGCCGGCATTTCCGTTCTGCCCAGGCCTCGCTTGCCGAGCAACGCATACACGGGAGCAGCGCCAACCGCCGCAAGAAAGCTGCCCTTCGCGTCGACCCACGCGTCGTTGATCTCCACGGTCCCGTCGGGATTCGTGGGACCGGGGCCGTTCCCGGCGCTGATGAAGACCGGCCGCGGCGCACACGCCGCGATCAATTCGTGCGAATCAACCGGCAGGGCGTCCCAGCGTCCGGTGGTACTTCAAATAGTTGCCGCCCATCCAGTAGTAGTACCGCGTTGCGAGGTTCTCGATGGTCTCGCCGTACTTGCGGCGATGCAGCTTGGCCCCGCCCTGACCAGACGAGCTGATGTAGCCAATCGCGAAACGTTCGTCGAGCGCCATCGCGAGAAGCGCGGCCTTTCCCGACCGTGAATGTCCTTGCACGCCCACGCGCGATGCATCGACCGCCTGGTCCGTTGCGAGATAGTCGAGCAGCCGGCTTGCGCCCCAGCCCCACGCCGACAAGACGCCCCAGTCGTCGAGCGCGCGCGGCTGTCCCTTGTTGACCAGACCGATGATGCCGGCCTGCAGTCCCGCGCCGCAGTCACCTTGAACGGTGCCGATGTTCAGGTTCGCATATCCCCACCCGCGCGCCAGGATCTGCTGTTGCCACGTCGGTTCTGCCGGCGCGCCTCCGCGCGCGGCGCCGGTAGCAGCACCCGCCGGAGCTGGACCTGCGCCACGTGCTGCACCAGGGACCTGGCAGAGGTTTGTCGACGCGGAGACGCCCGAGGGAAGTTCGAACGCGCCTCCGCCAAACTGAATGATGACAGGCACGGGACCGCGCGCGTTGGCCGGGACCGTAAGAATCGCCTGCACGCTGACGCTTATCGCGGGATACGCGGAGTTGTCGACGCGGCCGAGCAGCTGTTTCGTTACCGTCGCGACATTGCCGTCGCTGCCAATTGCCGACTTCACGACCTGCCAGCTCACTGCAGGAATCCGCTGCGGCCTTCGGCCGTAAACTTCGCGCTCGAAGTCTTCCATGATTTCGGCGCGGCGCTTTCGCCACTCGGTGGGGCTGGTAACTTTCTGCCCACTATTGAACGTCAACGGATCGGGGAGATTGGGGTACGGGCTGGCCAGCGCCTCGTCATAGGTGTTGGGACTCGTTGCGACCGCGCCGGGCGGGAAACCTGAGATCTTCAGCAGGTCCATCATGCGCTTGTGATCCTGCTCGGCGGTCAACTGCACGGGCGCGCGCGGGGCGTCGGTCTGCGCATCAACCCGGACAGGAATCGACGCCGTGAGCGCGAACAGAAGCAATCCAGGCACGTACTTCATGAGTCCTCCTGCCGCTTGGATTCTACCGGAAGCGGCGACGGCCGTCGCGTATCTGCGGTGACGCGTCGTGCCGATTCGCGCTCGCGCGAGCTAGTTGGTTACTTTTGCACCGGTCAGCCACTGCGGCTGCGTGAAGCCGCCGTTGCCAGCAACATCCCACATTGCGAACCGCACCCATTTCTTGCCGGTGGCATCGAAGGGAATCGAGATCTTCTTCGTGCCAAACGCCTGCATATCGGTTGCGGAGATCACCTGCTTGCTGACGGTCTTGCCGTCTCCGGTCACGATTTCCATGAAGGCCATCGGGAACGTCCATTCCGCATCAGCGGTGATCGTGCGCTGGTTGCCCGTCCCGCCGACGACGTAGTTCTTGATCAGGATCTCGCCGGTGCTGACGAAGAAATTGCCGTCGCGCATCGCCTTCAGCACCGGGCTCCAGTCCTCGTCGGGTCCCGGCACCGCGTCCATCTTGAGATAGTTGACGGGGAAGTTGGCGTACAGGTCGTCTTCGGGGCTCTTGCGATACGTGTCGATGTCGGCGATGACGTACTTCGGCCCGATGCCCTGTTCGGCGTTCATGTTGTTCATCGTATCCACGGCGTCGAAGCAGCGCCACGCGCACATCGTCGCTTCCGAGTTGTCCTGGCCCATGCCGGGCTTGAACGCCACGCCGAGGTAGCGATCGCTCTTCAGGAACTTCGTGCCCCACGTGGCGTCGGGGAACCCGGCCGTTGATTTCGTGCGCGGGTGCGCGTGATACCAGTAGCCCCCCTCGGCGTCGAGCACCCGCTGCACCGCTTCGGCGTTGCCCGTGTGGTAGACCTTGCCGTAGGTCGCGTCGTTTTCATTGAACGGGAGCGAAGCACCTTGAGCCGTCTGCCAGGATTCTCCGCCGGCCGCCGACCCTGTTCGGCTTCGACCAGTACACGTTCTTCGGCCACATGATGTTGTAGTGGCCGCCGAACGCGACGCTCGGCTCTTCCCACGGTACGACAAGGAAATCCTTGTCCGAGAGCCGGCGTGACGCCTCGGCGTAGTCCTTCTGATCGCGGAAGCGGAGCGGCCCATGGTCGTTGGCCGCGAGGCTGTCGGCGTGGAAATCGCTCAAGCCGATGACGTTGAGCCCGATCGCTTTCATCGCCATGAGGTCCTGGAGCGGAGTGTCGAATCCGCCGACGCGCATCCGATCGGTCACCCGGAGATGGAAGTGGTTGACGAACGTCTTGTAGCCGGGGACCGGTTTGAAGACGTCGTTATGCGTGAACGCCAGCGCCGCCTGCCGAGTGGCTTCGCCGGCTCCGGGACTTGCGTAGAAGTACATCGACATCTTCTGCCACGTGCCGGGGGGCGCGTTGTACAGCGCGTAGTTCTGCTCGTATTGCGGGAACGTGTCGGACTCTGCCTCTGGCATCGTGACGCCGATGCTGTAGGTTCCGCCGCCGTCGTTGCGGTAGAAGACGTAACCAAGGTTCACGTCCACTTCGCGTGTAAAGAAGAACGTGTGCGGCGGCGGGAACGTCGCGATCGATCCGCGCGGGCCTTCAGCCACGAGTACCCGATTCGCCGCGCGAACGCCTGAAAGGCTGTTTGCTTTCGGCCCGCCGAACTGATGCTGCTGCGGCCAGCCGCCTGTGTCGCGCCACACGACTTTGGGCATCGTCCCTGTCGAAAATCCCTTGAGCCCCGCGTCGTACTTGTAGGCTACCCAGGGCTCGTTCGTCCGCGCGATGGCATCCATCTGAATGAGATTCGTCCCGCGATAGAAGGTGAACCGGACGTTTCCGTCGAAGATGCCGAGCTTCATCCCAGGGAACGTGACCGCGAGGCTGCTGCCATCGGTCTTGACGTCGCACGACGAAGCCGAAAACGTGGACACGCCCCGTCTGATTTCTTCCTTCGTTCTTGGAAGACCGAAGCCGCGCCCACCGGTGAAACCGGGGGGTTTGGCGAGGGGTTGTAACCTGGCTTCCCGCGTTCGCCCGCCTGCATGGCTTCGACCTGCTCGGCGATCGTTCCTCCCTGGCCGAGCGCTTCTGGCGCTGGCCTGCGCCGCGCCGCCGCCCCCTCCGCCGCCGCGGCGCGGGTAGTATCCGGGAACGCTCAGCGGAGCGTCCCAGAACGCGTACCAGCGATGTTTGTCCATCACCTCCTGGGTGACGTCGATGCCGAGGCTGGCAAAGGCGTTCGCCTGGTCGTTCGACATGCGGCGGATGCCTGTCGTCACTTGGTACTCGGGCGTGAGGTTTTGCCCGAGCATCGCCCACTCACCGCCGTTTCGTCGTACCGACAGGTCACGAATCGTCGGCGTGCCCCAGTCGATCGCGAATCGGGCACGCAACTGCGAAGTGCCCTGACCGTTCCACGACACCGTGAGCAGGTTGCCCTCGAGTGCTGTGGTGAGACCGGTGTTGGCCTTGTACTGCGTCATGTCGCACTTCAGCGCAGCTCCAGCCTGATTGGCTGCGATGAGATCCGATGACGGAGCCGGGGAAAGTTGAGCGCCACGACGACGGCGATAGCCGCGCCCGCCGAAAACACGAGGTTCGTGCTTCTCATGTGACCGCCTCCTGCCGAAAACGTGTCCGTTCGACTCGACACGGGTCCCGCCTCGTCGTAAGAAAACTCAGAGGAGAGTAGCCGAGTACAGAGGTCTATCATGTCGCAAACTGTAACAGGCAGGAAATCGACGTTGACACCTTGGAATGCGTCCAGCGGAAGGACCACGTCTCGTCGTCCACGACGTGAAAAGGTAGCCATTGACTCAAACCCCGACTGGGCGCGTAATGAAATGATCGCGGTGGGCTCGGGGGCGAAGCTCGTTTGAACGAGGAGGGGCCATGGCGGACATCAACACCGCGCTTGCCGCAAGCAAGGATGCGCTCGAGCAGTTGATGGTTACATGCGAACGGAGCGCTTCGGCATGGGCCACTGCGCGTGCGCCGGGGAAGTGGTCCCCGAGCCAGATTGTGGAGCACGTGGCCCGCTCGCTCGAGGAATCGGCGAACATGGCGGCCAGTCGTCCGTCGAAGTTCCCTAAACTCCCCGCGGTGGTTCACCCAATCGTCCGAGGGTTCCTGTTCAGACGCGTGCTGAGAAGCGGCGGATTTCCGAAAGCGAAGACCAGCAAGGCGATGGATCCTGCGAGCGGGCCTGCGACGTCGGCAGAGGGCCGCGTTCGCGTCGAGCAGGCGCATCAGAAGTTCGATGAGGCCTGCCGGCAGTGTGCCTCACACGGCGAATCGATGCGGACCACCATCTTCGGCGCGGTGCCCGTGGAGGACTACGTGCGCTTCATGGAAATCCACACACGGCATCACTGTAAACAGGTAGAGGACCGCAAGTAGTAGGATCGTGTCGGCGCCGCGGAGGTGCCCGGAGGATCGTGATGCTGGTGAGAACACTGATTATTGTCTCGCTCCTGGTGATCTCGTCGACGCCGCGCGCTCTTGCGCAGGACGCCACTGCGGTCGTGGCGGCCGCGTCGAAGGCGATGGGCATGGACAACCTGAATGCCATCGCTTACATCGGACGCGCGCGCCTGGGCACCTTCGGCCAGAGCAAGAGCATCGGCGATCCCATGGGCCCCGTTAACGTGACGACAATCGCCGAGTACAGACGCGTCATCAACTTCTCGAAGCCCGACAACGTGACCGCACTGGTCTCGCGGGCAACGGGCACAACGCATCCGCCGATGGTGCCGGGCAACGCTCTGCCGACGCCCGGAACACTCAACCAAACCATCACTGCCGCGCAAGCTGCCGCCAGTTGGGCGCAAGCGCTGAACATCTGGACGACGCCGTGGGGCTTCCTGAAGGGCGCGGCTGCCAACAACGCGACGGTGAAACGGCAAGGCAACCAGCAGATCGTGTCGTTTTCTCCCGCGGGCTTCACGTCGCCATCCGGCTCGAGCTACACAGTGACGGGGTACATCAACAATCAAAACCTGGTTGCCAAGGTCGAGACTCGTGTCGATCATGCCGTTGTCGGCGACCTTCTCGTAGAGTTCGAGTATTCGGGCTACCAGAACATGAACGGCCTCCAGGTGCCGACTCGCGTCGTGCAGCGTCAGGCAGGTATGCAGACATTCGATGCGACGATCGAGTCGGCCACGTCGAACCCGCCGACGCTCGCCGAACTGCTCGCGTCGCCGGCCCCAGCCGGAGGAGCGCCCGCACCTGCCGCTCAGCCGTCACCGGCCGCGCCGCTCGTCGAGCGCATCGGAGAGGGCGTCTTCAAGATCGGCGGAAACTACACGGCGCTCGCCGTCGACATGGGCGATCACGTGCTCGTCGTCGAAAGCGGGCAGAGCGATGCGCGCGGCGTCGCGGTGATGGCGGCAGCCAGACAGGCGATTCCTGACAAGCCAATCCGGTTCGTAGTGAATTCGCACCCGCACTTCGATCATGCAAGCGGGCTTGCAGCCGCGGTCGCAGAGGGCGCCACCATCCTGACGCATCGCAACAACGAGCAGGTTCTCGAGCGGCTTCTTTCCGGCAACCGCTCGCTCGCCGGCGACAGCCTTTCAAAGGTGTCGACTCGACGCACCAACGTCGTCGAAGGCGTCGGAAGCCGCGACGTACGGAAGGGGAGCAACGGCAAGATTGTCGAGCTGCATCACATTCCGAACGAGCACAGCGACGGCATGCTCGCCGTTCTGCTGCCGGCCGAGAAGGTGCTGTGGACGGCTGACATCACGGTCGTGAATCCAAACCCGGCTCAGCTCGGCACCCTGCGAGCGGCCGTCGCCGCGCTCAACCGGCTGAAGCTCGACTACAACGCGTGGATCCCGGCGCATCCTCCGAACCCTGACCGGCCTCTCACGAAGGCGGACGTGTTGGAGGCAGCCGGCACCAACTGAGAGGTTACGATCGAGACCATGAGGAAACTTGACCTTCTGTCGTGGCCCTCACGCTCGTCCTCGCGGCAACGCTGTCGTCGTGCGGCCGCGGCGCCGACACACCCCCGGCCAGCGACCAGGCGGCTGCCGAAACAGCCGCTCCGGCACCAGAACCGCCGCCTCCACCGCCACCGCCGCCGCGCGAGCTCACCTGGAGCGGGAAGGTCGACATGAAGCTCTGGTCGGCGGTCCGGGTGAAGGCCTACAAGGCCGCCCTGCAGCGGGAAACGCCGCCCACGCTAGCCATCCTGCGCATCGACCGGCTCATGCTCGAGGTGCCGGTCTACGACGGCACCACGGACGCGGTGCTCGACCTCGCGGCCGGTCGGATCGAGTACACGGCCATACCCGGGACGCCTGGCAACGTAGGCATCGCGGCCCACCGGGATGGTTTCTTCCGGGTGCTGAAGGACATCAAGGAAGGCGACACGCTGGTGCTGGACACGCCCGTCGCGACCGAGCAATACCGCGTCGAGTCGATCCGGATCACCACTCCGGACGACGTCAGCGTGATCGACCCGACACCCGGTCCCGCGGTGACGCTCGTCGGCTGCTACCCGTTCTACCACGTGGGCTCAGCCCCGAAGCGGTTCATCGTGCGCGCGGTGCCCGCGGCGGGATTGCCCGCGGGCAGCTGACCTTCTGGGCGGGAATTTATCGTTCGAAGGTGAAAGAGAGATACATCAGTTTGCCTTCCCGCTGGATCTGCAGGGTGACCGGTGCCCCCGGCGTGAGTTGGCGCAGCGCGTCCTGGAGGCTCTGCAGAGTCGAGAGCTGCAGGCTGTTCACACGGCGAATGACGTCCCTTGGTTGCAGCTGCGCGTCGCTGGCCGCGCCCGCGGTGCGCGCCACGACGATGATGCCGTAGGGATCTCTGAGTCCTGTCGCCGAAGCGGCGATGCGCTTATCGATTTCGACGCCAATAATGCCGAGCTCGGGGATGAGATTCTTCTCGGGATCGGCCATGGCCGACACAGAATCGAAGTCGCTTCGCATCTCCACCGGCGTGACGCTGAGGGTCACCTGTTTGCCTGCGCTCATCACTTCCAGCCGCACGGGATCCGTAGAGTCCCTGAGTCGGAAGTTGTAGACGACCGTGGGAAGGTTATCCGCCGGCTGCCCGTCCACCGTCAGGAGAATGTCGCCCACTTTCAGGCCGGCTGCCTCCGCTGGGCCGCCAGGCCACACGTCCGAGACGATGACTCCGTAGTCGCGCGCCAGGACAAGTGAGTTCGCCATCGTCGGCGTGATCGTCTGCAGGCTCATTCCGACTTCCTGCCGTCGCAGGTGACCGAATTGTTTCAGCTGGCGGACAGCGGTTCGAGCGGTGGCGCTCGGAATGGCAAAGCCAAGTCCGTCGCTTCCTCCCGACTGCGACACGATGAACGTGTTGACGCCGACGACTTCGCCGCGGATGTTCACGAGCGGGCCCCCGGAGTTCCCTGGATTGATGGGCGCGTCGGTCTGGATATAAATGAGCGGCGAATCAGGATCGACCTGTCGCGCCACGGACGAGATGAGTCCATGCGTCAGACTGTTGCGCAGGCCGATCGGGCTGCCGAAAGCAAACACGGTTTCGCCCTGACGGACGGCGGAATAAGTCGCGAGAGGCAACGCCGGCAGCTTCATATCGTCGACCTTCAACAGCGCAAGGTCGAGTTCGGTGGCGATGCCGACGATTTTTGCGGGGATGAGTTTGGATTTCCCAGACAGTGCGGTGGCAAGGGTTCCATCCGCGTCACCGGTTGGAAGCACGATTTGAACCCGGCGCGCCCCGCTGACAACATGGGCGTTCGTCAGAATGTAGCCCTCTGCATCAATGACGAATCCCGATCCCGTGGACCGTTGTCTGCCTACTACGACGGCCGAGTTCCCCGGTGTTCCTTCAGACTGCGGGCCGTAACTGCTGACCAGGATCTGCACGACGCTCGGCCAGACTTTCTTCGTCAACGCGTCGATCGATTCGTTCATATGTACGAGCGGATCGGGAGGGGGCGCAGCTCTGGGCACGGGTTTCTGCCCAGACTGCGCCGGCGCGGCTGTAGGTGTGAGGATAAGAAGCAGCGAAAGAATCTGACCAGTCCGTTGGAGCAGCCGGCGGGGCCCTGTCATCGCGGCTGTCGCAGCAAAGCAGGTACCACCTTCATTACGGGCCAAAACTTGGGGAGTTGGAACGTGTCCCACGAAATGTCGTGGGACCGCAATGGATTCGGGGCGGCTACACTTCACCCGAAACTCCGATCGTCGGCAGTCGGCCCATACACCGAAGGCACCTTCGATCCGAGCAGGCGCAGGTACACCGTCATCTGTCCACGATGATGCGCCGAGTGCAGGAACGTGTCGCGAATCACCTGGTGACGCGGCTGCTCGAAGGCGAGCTGACCGCCCGCAAGGAGGCGCCAGGGCGTCTCGAGGTGGGCATCGGTGGTCTTCTGCAGGGCCTCGCGCCCCTGGGCAACGGCCTTGTCGAGTGCCGCAACAAGCTCCGCGCTCGTGTTCAGTGGAGCGGGTTTGTACGACGGTCCGTCTTTCGGCGCGACATCCAGCTCGTCCATCGTGATGGCCATGCCGACCCACGAGTGAATGTTCGCGACGAGATCCGACAAGTAGCCGAGCTCCATCGACCTCTCGTGCGGTTTCCAATCACGCTTGCCCATTGGCACCTGTTCGAGCACGCGCCGCGACTTGGCCGCTTCGCTCTCGAGCTCCGCCAGAAACCATTCGATCATCATCATGGGTTTCCTCCATTCATTGGCAGTCACACTCAGAATGCCACACTGAGGTGCGGATCAGTTATAGAACAACGCCAGCAAGACGTAACGCCGGAGTAAACGGATCATGGTGAGCTTTGTACGGATGCCAAAGAGGGGACATGCACCCGGACCGACTACTGCGGCCATACGACAAACGCCAGCGCCGGGGTGCGACTCCTGTCAATCGAGGTGGGAAGTCGTATGCTTAGGTTTATGGGAAGGATCGCCTGACATGTTCGGACGCACGAAGACGCTCTCCGTGTTCGTACTTGCGGCTGCGCTCGCCGGATGTCGTGACAAGCCTGAGAACGCAGCAATACAAGCGACCTACGACAAAACCGGCTATCTTCGAATGTTGACATACGACTCGAATCGCAACGGGAAGCCAGACACGTGGAGTCATATGGAAGGGTCCACGATCGCGCGCATCGAAATCGACGCCGATGAAGACGGGATAATCGATCGCTGGGAGTACTACGACTCGAACCAGAAGCTGCAGAAGGTCGGCACGGCGCGGATGCGCGACGGCAAGATCGCGCGCACCGAGTTCTACGAAGGCAGCGTGCTGGTGAGAGCGGAAGAAGACACGGACGGCAACGGGATCGTGGACAAGTGGGAGACCTATGCCAACGGCGTCGTGGCCAGCGTTGCTTTCGACACAGAAGGAGCGGGCCATCCAACTCGACGGATACAGTACGATCCTGCTCCCGGTGTTCAGAAGCGCTGAAAAGCCTCGAACTATGGTAGCGTCGTGGTGTTCCCAACGCGACACGGCGAGGAGGAAGCCCATATGAAGCTCGAGCGGCTCATGGCTCTGATGATGAGTATCGCGTTGGCACTGGCTTCCTATCCTTTCGTCCGCGTCGCTGCCCAGGTGGCGAACCCCGTAGTTCCTTCTCAGCAGGCCATTCAAGCCACTGGATTGGCTATTTCGGGTACGGTGGTGGAAAGCGACCGCAAGACACCGGTCGCCGACGCGTGTCTTCGGTTGAGAAAAGTAGACACCAAGGCCATCGTTGCCCGCACGGTCAGCGACAGAAACGGCGCGTTCTCGTTTTCCGTCTCGGAGCCTGGAATGTACCTGGTCGAGGCCGTCGATTGCCCCGATGCCGGCGTTCGGGCGGTGAGCGACGCTCTCACACTGGCTCAGTTACCGCTCACAACGCTCGTGGTGCTTCCCACCACCGCAACCGCGACGGGGTTGTCGAGCATGGCCATACTCCTGATTGCCGCCGGCTCTGCCGCGGGCATCACCGCCATCGCCGTCGCCGTCCAGGATTCCCCACAAAACGTATTGAGTCCGGAGCAATAGCGCGCGAGTGATCCCGGCGTTCGCCTGGCTCGTGTGCCTGCGAGATGGCGCGGCGAGCAAAGCATTCTGAATTCTGAGGCTGATGAGCGAGAGGCATGGTTGTCACTTCACGGCTGCGCTGACGATAGTTCTGCTGGTGGGTAGCGCGCCGAGGCCGGCGGCGCAAACAAGCCAGATGCCGCCCGCAGAAGAGGCCGCGTTTCTGGCGGGTCCGGTGACCCTTTACCCTTCGATCGTGCTCCGAGATGTCGGCTTCGACTCCAACATCCGCAACGACGCGGACGAAGCGCAAGGGGACTTTACGCTCACCGCGCAGCCGCGCTTGCGGGCTGCGATGCCGTTCGGTTCCACGCTATTGTCGACCTCTGTCACGGTGGGCCTGGTGTACTACGCCACCTACAAGGACCAGCAATCGGTCAACCGGCTGCTTCGAAGGTCGGCTCGAAGGGTTGATCTCACGCTTGCGTCCGTTTCTCGCTGCCACGCTCAACCATACGCGCGAGCGCGCAGGGTACGAGATTGACGCGCGCGTGCTCCGCGAGGAAGCCAGCGTCTCGGGTGGCGCCGAACTGAAACTCACGGGCATCACCTCCCTGACCGCCTCTTACCGCGGGACGACGCAAAACTATGGCGACGATGAGAGGTTCCTGGGTACGCCTCTTGCCGATCAGCTCGACCACACCACCAATGTGGCTAGTGTGGGAGTGAAGTATGCCCTCACACCCCTGACGACCGTCTCGGTCGACATGGAGTGGCAACGTGACCGGTTCGATACCTCAGCGATTCGTGACGCGGACAGCGTGCGCGTGATGCCCGGCGTGCAGTTTTCTCCTGACGCCGTGATTGCTGGTCGGGCCGCGTTGGGCTTCAGACAGTTCACGCCGCGGGCTCCCGTTCTCGCGGGATTTAGCGGCCTCGTGGGATCCGCGAATGTGGCTTACACTCTGCTGAATGTCACGGTGTTCGGCGTCGAGGCCACTCGAGATGTCATGTACTCGTTCGAACCGGCGGCGCCGTATTACCTGGTCACCAGTGGCCGCCTGACGCTATCGCAGCGGATCGGTGGACCGTACGAGGTGATTGCCCTGGCCGGCCAGGATCGGCTTCAGTATCAGGGCTTGGAGGTGTTGCCGGTGGCGGGACGCGTCGATCGAACCCGGATCGTGGGAGGCGGCGTCGGTTACCGCTTCAGCCCTTCACTGCGGCTCGCGCTCATTTACGATCGCACCGAGCGGGTGTCGAATACACGCGATCGCCGCGCATACGAGCGGCGGCGCTTGTTCGCCTCGGCGACCTACGGGCAATAACGATGCTGCACTTTCTGCTCCTGGCTCTCCTCTCAGTCGGCCTCCAACAGGCCCCGACTCCAGCGCCAGGTTCGACGAACGCCAATTACGTCGTTGGGCCGCAGGACGTGCTGACGGTCACCGTCTTCAACGAGCCGCAGTTGTCGGGCCGCTTCAGGATAGAGAACGACGGACAGTTCAACTATCCGTTTCTCGGGCGCATCCAGGCGGGCGGTGCGACCCTCGCGGAGATTGCCGCCATCGTAAAGTCCAGGCTCGCCGATGGGTATGTGCGCGACCCCCAGGTGACGGTGGACGTCGAACAGTTTCGGAGTCAGAACGTGTTCGTGATGGGAGAGGTGCGCGCTCCCGGGCGATACACGTTGACCGGCTCGGTCACCCTCGTCGAGGCGCTTGCGCAGGCAGGTTCGACGGCGCCGACGGCGGGCACCGAGATCCTCATCTTGCGCCCGAAGAAACCGGCCAAGGGATCGCCGACCCTTCCCGAGGACGTCGATGCCGACGTGCAGAAGGTGAGCCTGCGCGATATCCAGGCCGGGACGCTCTCGGCCAATGTGATGATTCGTGATGGCGACACGATCTTCGTGCCGAGAGCGGAGCGGTTCTACGTGACGGGCCACATCCGCAGCCCGGGCGCCTACGTCTTCGAGCCCAACCTGACCGTTCTCCAGGCGATTTCGCTCGCCGGGGGGCTGACCGATCGAGGCTCGAATCGCGGGCTGCGAATCATTCGCAACCAGAAGGAGCTCGACGCCAAGCTCACCGACATCGTCCAGCCCGGCGACACGATAATCGTGCGGCAGCGTTGGCTATGAGGGTTCTTTTCCTGAACCCAACTGGCCGAATGGGCGGCGCAGAAACCGCGCTGCTCGAAGTTATCACCGGCCTGTTGGAGCAGCGCCCGTCATGGCGCCTCGGATTGATCGCGGCGTCCGACGGCCCGCTCGTTGCGCGCGCACGAGCGGCCGGTATCGACGTGCGGGTCGTGCCGTTCCCACCGGTGCTGGCGCGGCTTGGCGAATGGAGCTCCCGTGATAGCCGTTGGCTGCGTCTGACGCTTGCGGCACGTTGTGCTCGGGCCGCGTGGCCGGCATGGCGTTACCTGGTCCGGCTCCGAAACGTCGTTCGTGAGCTCGCCCCGGAGATCATCCATACCAACGGACTGAAGATGCACCTGCTCGGCGCATGGGCCAGGCCCTCAGGGACACCTATGGTCTGGCACCTGCACGACTATCCCGCTCGCCGGCCGCTGAGCGCGCACGCACTGACGCGTTACGCGCGCACGTGCGCGGCGCTCATCGCCCCGTCGCGAAGCGTCACCGACGACGTTCGAGCTATTCTGGGAAGCGAGCTGCCGATCTACTCAATCTGGAACGCCGTAGACCTCGAGCTCTTCTCGCCGGATGGCAATACTCTGGACCTCGACGACCGATGCGGTCTTCCGCCTTCTGGTGCGGATGTCGTACGCGTAGGTCTGGTCGCAACGTTTGCGCGGTGGAAGGGACACCACGTGTTTCTCGAGGCCATCGCACGGCTGCCGCCCTCCTTGCACGTGCGCGCGTACGTGATCGGCGGACCAGTGTACGAGACCGTGAAGAGCGAAGTCTCGGTCGAGGAGCTTCAGAAGGCTTCGGCTCGGCTCGGCATTGCCGATCGCGTAGGCTTCACGGGTTTCATAGATGACCCGGCGCCGGCGATTCGAGCGCTGGACGTCGTCGTCCACGCGAGCACGGAGCCCGAACCCTTCGGCCTTGCGATCGCAGAGGGATTGGCGTGTGGACGGGCCGTGGTGGTGAGTAATGGAGGCGGCGCCGCCGAGCTCGTGACCGCTGGCGTCGATGCGCTCACCTTCACGCCAGGCGATTCCGGCGCGCTCACACGCTGCATCGAGCAACTGGCCGCGGACGCCGCTCTACGGCAGCGACTTGGCCGGGCCGCGAGGGCGACGGCCGAACGAAGCTTCGCG
>CAVUTO010000007.1:0-70109 GCA_963744405.1 Vicinamibacterales bacterium | reverse complement strand
CATTCTCATCAGTTCGGTGGCGGCGACCGTCGCGGCCGCCATCATGATGGTGGCGCGCATGGCGCAGTTCGCCGCGTTGTTCGGCGGCGGCAGGAGCGACGACCGCCAGGGGTCGAATCCAATTGCGATGATCGCGACCATTATCTTTGCGCCCATCGCCGCCATGCTGGTGCAGGCGGCCATCTCGCGGTCGCGCGAGTTCCTCGCCGATGCGGGCGGCGCGAAAATCGCCGGCAGCCCCCATGGACTGATGAACGCGCTCCGCAAGCTCGAGATGGGGTCGAAGCAGATTCCGCTCGATGCGAACCCCGCGACGGCGCACATGTTCATCATCAAGCCGTTTTCGGGCGGCGGGCCTGCTCAGCATGTTCAGCACGCATCCGCCGACAGAGCAGCGCATTCAGGCATTGATGAACCTGAGGTAGTCGCCAAGGCGCAAGTCGGCAGTCGTCAGTCGAAAGGCAGAAGCGGGAAGTCGCCTTGCGCCTCAGGACTTCCGACTTGCGCCCTGCGACTGGTTTCATCCTCGTCGCGCTTCGACACGCGATACTTCTTCTGCAGCATCTTCACCATCCCGCGAACCTCTTTCGCATAAGCATCCGGCGCGTAGGCGCCGCGGTACAGGCGCTGATATTTCGTCGCCAGCTGCGGGAAATGCTTCTCGAGAAAGTGCATGAAGTGGACGCGCGTCCCATCCTTCAGATAGAGAAGGTTCGTCCCCATGAATGCCGCACCATGGTCGGCGATGGCCTTGATGGTGTTCTCCAGTTTCGCCGGCTGCGACGTGAGCCCCGGCACGATCGGGTTCATCAGCACGCCCGCGCGGACGCCGGCCTCGTTCAGCTCGCGTACGGCGCGCAGCCGCTGCATCGGATGGGCGGTGCCAGGCTCGAGAATCCGCCAGGCGTCTTCGTCGACGGTGGGGACGCTCATGTAGACCGTGCAGCTTGCGCGCCTCGACACTTCGAGCAGCACGTCTTTATCGCGCACGACCATCGGTCCCTTGGTGATCAGGCCGACGGGCGTCTCGCATGCGCCAGGGCCTCCAGCGCTCGCCGCGTCAGCTTGTAATGTCCTTCGATCGGCTGGTACAGCGTCGGTCGCCGTGCCCATCGGCGACATACTCGCGCTTCCATGACGGCCGATCGAGCTCTCTTCTTCAGCACGTCGACGAAATTGCGCTTCACCAGAATCACCGACGAAAACGCGTCGCTGCTGTCGAGCTCGAACTGGACGTGATAGCGCCGGGCGAAGCAGTAGTGGCAGCCGTGCGTGCAGCCGCGATACGGGTTGAGCGTCCACTTGAACGGCATGCCCTTCACGGCGTTCAACGCCGATCGACACGTGACTTCCTGGTAACTCGCGCCGTCCGCCCTGTGTGCGGCGTCGGGCAGCCCATCGACCGGACCGTGCTCCTTTATTGGTTGGCGATGTCCCGCGTCGTCGGTTTCTGCGGCGCGAGATCAAACAGGAGGGGATACACCTTCACGACTCTTCGACTCCTCGACTCTTCCGACTCCTTGACTCTTCCGACTCTTTCGACTTTCTTTCGCCTATTCTACCTCCTTTCTCCAGTAGTCAAGCAGGTCCGCCAAGGTCCGATCCAGCGGAATCTCCGGTTTCCAGCCCAGCTCCCGCTCGATCCGGCTCCGATCCCCCCAGAGCATGAGGTTATCGCTCGGCCGATACCGGGCGGGATCGACTGTGATCGTGACTTTGACCCGGCTCATGGCGACCAATCGATCCAGCACGTCGCGAATCTTGAACGCCTGTCCCGCGCAGACGTTGTAGATCCTGCCAGGCTCGCCCCTCTCGGTGATGGCCGCGTAGGCGCGAACGGTGTCGCGCACGTCGTGGAGATCTCGCGAGGCGTCGAGGTTGCCCACGGCAATCTCCGGCCGCATGCGCCCTTTCTCGATCAGCGCAATCTGCTGCGCGAATGCGGGGGCGGCGTACGTCGGGTCTTGGCGGGGGCCGATGTGATTGAAGGGACGGGTCAGCAGGACATGTTGGCCATCTTCCCGGATACTACGCTGACCGAGCATTTCCTGCGCGAGCTTGCTCACCGCATACGGCGTGGCCGGGCCGGTGGGGTCGTCTTCCTTCAGCGCGCGGTCCGATTGGCGATACACGAGCGACGAGCCGGTTATGAGGACGCGCGCACTGACGCCCGACAGCCTCAGCCCATCGAGAAGATGGTGAGTCCCCAGCACGTTCGCAGCGAACGTGTCAGCGATGTTGCTGAAAGACTGACCCACGTGCGCAGCCCCCGCGCAGTGGTACACCACGCTCGGGCGCAATTCCGCGATCGCTCGCGTCACGGCCCCGCGATCGAGCAGGTCGACGCTCTCGCGCGTCCAGCCAGTCAACGTCGCAGCCGGCTTTCGCGAGGTGTTCGACAAGGTAGCGCCCGACAAATCCGCGGGCGCCGGTCACGAGGACTCTGTTCACGTTCGCGAGCCGTATTGCTTCTGGTAGTACGCGCGGAAGGCCGGGTCCTCTTCCTTGATCGGGCGCCACCACCACTCGTTGTCGCGGTACCACTGGACGGTGTCCTTCAGCCCGCTTTCGAAGGGAATCTCGGGCTGCCAGCCCAGGGCGCGAAGCTTCGACGTGTCCAGGCTGTAGCGCTGATCGTGCCCCTGCCGATCCTGGACTTGCTTGATGAGCGATTCGGGGCGATCCGCGAGCCGCAGCAGCATGTGCGTGAGATCGACGTTGCGCACTTCATTGCCGCCGCCGATGTTATAGACCTCGCCGGCCTGTCCACGCTCGATCACACGATCGATGCCGCGACAGTGATCCGCTACGTGCAGCCAGTCACGGATGTTCAAACCGGCCCCGTAGAGCGGCACGGAAATGTTGTCGATCGCGTTCGTGATGAACAACGGGATCACTTTCTCCGGGAACTGGAACGGCCCGTAATTGTTCGACGCTCTGGTAATCATCACCGGCACGCCGTAGGTGGCCCAGTAACTGTAGGCCAGCCGATCCGCGCCCGCCTTGCTGGCGGAATACGGATTTCGCGGCCGCAACTCGTCGGTCTCGACGCTCGACCCATGCGCGACGCTGCCGTATACCTCGTCGGTCGAGATCTGCACGAAGCAGCGCATGTGCTCGGCCGCACGCGCAGCCTCGAGCAGCACGAATGTGCCGATGATATCGGTTTTGATGAATTCTCCGGCCTCGAGGATGGATCGGTCGACGTGCGTCTCGGCGGCGAAGTGCACCACGATATCCGATGCCTTGACCAGCGGTGCGGCAACCGCTGCGTCAGCGACGTCGCCGCGCACGAACTGGTGCCGCGGATGGTCGAGGACGTCCTTCAGGGTCTCCATACGACCGGCGTAAGTGAGCTTGTCCAGGGTGGTGACGCGCCATTCCGGATGCGCCTCGAGAGCGTGTCGTACGAAGTTGCTGCCGATGAAACCTGCTCCGCCCGTGACGAGGACTTCGACCATTATTTGACTCCAGCAAGCGTTGGCCATTGTTTGTCGCGGTCCGACACGAGCGGATCGGCAACCGGCCATCTGATGCCCAGTGCAGGATCGTTCCACATGACGCCCGACTCGTGTTCGGGTGAATATTCGGCAGAGGTGTGATACACGACTTCCGCGTGCTCGCTCAAGACGCAAAAGCCATGCGCGCACCATCCGGGGATGTACATGAGCTTTCTGCCGTCAGCCGACAGGTCGACGCCGACCCACCGGCCCCTGGTGGGCGAGTCGACGCGAATATCGACGGCGACGTCGAAAATCTGCCCGCTGATGACGCGAATGAGCTTGCTCTGGGCTGCCGGCGGCTGCTGAAAGTGGAGCCCGCGCAGCACACCACGCATCGAGCGCGAGTGGTTCTCCTGGACGAAGAGTTCGGGCGCGCCGGCCGCGGCAAATTCCGAATGTTTGTACGTCTCCATGAAGAACCCCCGGCTGTCCGCGCGGACGCGTGGGGAGATCAAGAGGATTTCGGGGATTGCGAGCTTCTGGAAATCAAACGGCATCTTGTTCGATGAGGTCGAGGAGATAGCGGCCGTAACTGCCTGTCATCGTTGCTCCAAGTCGGCGTACATCATCGGCCGTGATGTATCCCAGGCGATATGCAATTTCCTCGAGGCACGCCATGGCCAGCCCCTGGCGCTCCTCGATGCTCTGCACGAAATTGGCGGCGTGAAGCAGCGCCTCGTAGGTGCCCGTATCCAGCCATGCGATGCCGCGGCCGAGCCGCTCCACGTGAAGCTGGCCGCGGTCGAGGTACGCGCGGTTCACATCCGTGATCTCCAGCTCTCCACGTTTCGAAGGCCTCAGCGATCCGGCGATGTCGACGACCTGGTTGTCGTAGAAATACAGCCCGGTCACCGCCCATGGCGATCTGGGCGCGATCGGCTTCTCGACGATCTCGACCGCCCGATCGTCGGGACCGAATTCCACGACGCCGTAACGCTCCGGATCCTTCACGGTATATGCAAACACTGTTGCGCCGGATGTGCGCCCGCCCGCCGAGCGCAGCACGTCGGTGAGACCATGTCCGTAGAAGATGTTGTCGCCGAGCGCGAGCGCCACCGAAGATGCGCCGATGAAGTCGCGGCCAATCAGAAACGACTGCGCCAGTCCTTCCGGCTTCGGCTGCACGGCGTAGTCAATCTGCAACCCGATGTGGCTGCCGTCGCCGAGAAGACGGCGGAACGCGTCGATGTCGGAAGGTGTCGAGATGAGAAGGATGTCCCGAATTCCCGACAGCATGAGCGTCGACAGCGAGTAATACACCATCGGCTTGTTGTAGATCGGGAGGAGCTGCTTGGAGACGACGAGAGTCAGCGGATGGAGGCGCGTGCCGGCCCCGCCGGCAAGGAGTATCCCTTTCATCTGGTGAGAGAGTTTAAAACGAAAAACGAATCACGAAAAACGAATAGAGCAAAAGGACACTTTTCGTCGTTACCAAGGATGCCACTACCGGCTCGTACTGGCGCCGCCGAGCCCGCCAAAGATGTTCGAGACGTTGCCGATGCCGCCGAGCGTGACGGAAAAATGAAATCGCGAGTCCTGCTGTACTCCGGCACCCGCGTATTGACTGAGGTCGATGAACTGATACTCGGCGGAGAAGCCGCAGCACTGCGCGTTGTAGTAGCCGGCGATCTTGTGCTGCGTCAACGACTGGTATTTGACGTCCCAGTTGAGCGAGTGCGTCATGCCGTACCGATTCTCCTGAAAGCGCAGGTTCATGAACGAGTTGAAGTAGTGCGTCTGGCGCGCGGTGTTCTGGCCGCGGTTGTTCGGGCGGAAGCGCAGGTTGCTCCAGCTCGAGATGAGCGAGATGCGCTCGTCCTCCCATCCAGCATCGGCGCTCAAGCTCCGGAAACGGCTGTACCGTCCGTCGTAGTCCGTTCTGAACGTGCCCGTCACGCCGTTGAACGGCGACGTCCGCACGAGCAGCTGCACCGGCGTGAAGCGCGACGTGGGCACCACGTTGTTCTGTCGCTGTTCTGCGTCAGAGAGGATTGAGAGGGCGTTCGTGTTGTAAGTCTGCCGAAGCGACGCGCTGATCACTTCGCGGGGAATCGCGCGAGGACCGTCAACCGTGCGCTTCGCGTAGAAGCGCGTGTTCATGCCGTAGGTGTACGACGTCGCGCTGCCGACGATGTTGTCGGCGCCTTCGAGCTTCGGAATGGCGAAGTAGTTGTCGATGGCCGTGCGATAGAGGACCTGCGCGAAGGGCTCAATCGAGTGACGGAATCGCTGCGCGTACGCGCTCTTGGGGGCATCCCAGATTCTGACCAGCGTCGGGCCGTTCATGTCGGCGGTCAGCTCGACGAACCGGCGCGAGATCGGCGCGTCGAGCCGCATGAGCGTGGGCCGCTCGACCCCGTTCACGATCTCGGTCAGCATGCTGTCGGTCCAGAACGTGTTGCGGAACTGGGCCGTTGTGTTGAACGTGAGGAAGGCCAGCTTATTGAAGGGAAAACGCACCGCCGGCACGATGTCGAACCGGTTGAGGCCGTTGTCTGTCTGCAGCGTCCGGTCGGCGTTGAATTGTCTTTGTTCGATGCGAACGAATTCCGAGTTCACCGAGGCGTACACAGGCAAGCCTGGAATGAGCCGATCGGGCCGAGAGGCGTTGACCCGCGGCAGCGTCCCGCGCAAGGACGAGGTGGAGTTCTCGGCGAAATATTCGTTCCTGTCGAAGGTGCCGGTGAGTCTGATGCCCTTGGTGGTGCCGCTTACCGATCCACCGTAGTTCCTCGTGCGCCGCGTTGCGCGTGCCATGTCCGAGTCGTACAGCCGATCGACAGCCAGGTCGCTCGAGTAGTCCGCGCGTCCCTGCGCGTACCACGAGCCGCCCAGACTCTGGCTGAGGTTGCCGTAAACGCGGAACGTGCGGCGACCCGGCTGATCGACCTCGGTCCCGTCGGTGTCGATGAACGTCGTGGGGTGTTCGTCCAGGAAGTCGGTTCGGACGTTGCCCGTTCCGCCGAGCGACACGTAGCGATATTCGCCCGCTACCGCCTGGCCGGTTTTGGAGAACCAGTCGTGCAGAATCGTGGCGTCCTGGCTGCGGTTGATCACCCAGAAGAAGGCGTTGCTGATCGTATGTCCCTTGTAGGACGAGGCGCCATAGCTCGGCATCAGGAACCCGGTGTTCCGGTTGTCCTTGCTGAGCGGGTAATACATGAGGGGAAGGTAAATCGCGGGCACGCCCTTCACCTTCAGGAACATGTTGCGCAGCAGTGCATAGTGGTCGACGCGCAACCTCAGCGAGCCGGACGTCATTTCCCATCGCGGATTCGCCTGCACGCAGGACGTGAAGCCCCCGTTGGTGATGATGTAGGCATCTTCGCTGACCTTTTCGAGCGTCTCACCGTAGAACTGCACGTCAGGTTCGGACGCCGCCGGCTCCTTCGGGCGGCCCGGAGGCGCACCGATGGTCGCAAAGCCACGAGCGTTGTAGAAAGTGCCGAGGCGCGTCTTCGCGTTGAAGTCGGCGCGGTCCGCCGCTATCTGATGATCGGTCTCGATGAGCAGCACGTTGCCGGTCGCCAGCATGCGATTCGTGTCGACGTAATACTCGACCTCATCGGCGTAGAACCGCATGTCGCCCTGCGTCATCTCGACGGCTTCGCGAAACACGACGCGGTTGCCGTCAAGGCTCTGCTGTATCTGTGCGAGGACGGTGTCGAAGCCTGGGATGTCGGTCACTTGCGCAGCGGCGAACTGAGGCGTCGCGACGAGCAGAGCGACGGCCATCAGGGCACCCCTGAACAGATTGATCATGCGCGCGGAACAGGAAAGAGCAGGCCTTCGAAGAATAACACTCGCCTTCGCCGCTGGGCAATCACCGGCTTCGGCGAGACAAGTCCGTTTCGCCAGCATCGCACCTCACAGATCGCGAGCATCCGGGCCGAGGCCGGCGAGGAGCTTGCCGACAAGAAAAATCGATCCTGCCGCACACACGACCGGGCAATGTCGCCATGCGCGCTCGAGCGCGCGCGCAGGATCGGGTTCCACCTCGATCTTCGCATCCGGCGACAACTTGCTGGCGATCGCCGCCAGATCGTCTGCACGATGGGCCCGCGGCGTGTCAGGCTCGGTCATCACAATCGTCGAGGCTGCCGGCAGCAAGGCCTTCAACATGAGCGACACGTCTTTGTCGCGGAGCGCGCCGAAGACCATCGGCAGAGGTTCGGGGAATTCGCGCTTGAGGTAGCGCGCGAGCGCCCATGCGCCCGCGGGATTGTGCGCGGCGTCCAGGAGCACGCGCCCTCCGCCGGGCACTTCGACCATCTGCAGCCTCCCGGGCCAGCGCACATCACGGATGCCAGCCGTAATCGACGCCGCGGTGACCGGCAACTGCCGCTCCAACTCTTCCAGCAGCCGTACCGCCACCAGCGCATTGGGCACCTGATGATCTCCCCGCAGGCCGAGCGGTACGACGCCGTAATCGCGCCTCCGGGTCGCGAGCCGTATCGACGTGCGGCCGGCTTCGCTCGTCCGCTCGAGGCGCACGCCATCGTCCGCCTCGACAAAGTCGGCGGACGCCAACTCGCACATGGACACGAGGACGTCGCGCGCCTCCGCCGCAACCGGTCCGATGACGACGGGAATGTCGCGCCTGATGACGCCGGCTTTCTCTGCGGCAATCGCGGCCAGCGTGTTGCCGAGGTATTGCTCGTGATCGAAGTCGATCGAGGTGATGGCCGCAGCGATGGGTTGGACGATGTTCGTCGCATCGAGGCGCCCACCGAGGCCGACTTCGAGCACCGCGACGTCCACGCCCGCGCGCCGGAATATCTCGAACGCTATGGCCGTCGTCACTTCGAAGAACGTCGGCGGCGCCTCGAGCGATCCGTTTGCGAGCAGGCCGTCGATGAGCCCCCGCATTTCGTCGATCCGTTCGAAGAGCACGGGTGTCTCGACAGGCGAGCCATCAATCGCGAATCGCTCTTCGAGACGGATTAGATGGGGCGATGTATAGCGGCCGACTTTCAGCCCCGACGCGCGAAGGGCGCAGTCGGTCATCGCCGCGACCGACCCCTTTCCGTTTGTGCCTGCGATGAGGAGGCTCTTGAAGTGCGTCTGAGGCCGCCCGAGCGCCTCTGTGAGCGTCTGGATGTTCCCCAGTCCGAACTTGATGCCGAACTTCTCGAGCGTCAGGAGGTACTGGAGCGGGTCCACATCACGGCTCGCCGACAGCGGCCTCGTTGGGCTGCGCAGCTTCGAGCGGAAGCTGTCCCATGAAGCGAAGGGCCTTTGCGATGGCGCCCTTCATCTCGCGGCGATCGACGATGAGGTCGAGCATGCCATGTTCGAGCAGGAATTCGCTGCGCTGGAACCCGTCGGGCAGCTTCTGGCGAATCGTCTGCTCGATGACGCGGGGGCCGGCAAAACCGATCAGCGCTCCCGGCTCGGCGATGTTCAAGTCGCCGAGCATCGCAAAGCTCGCGGTCACGCCGCCGGTGGTGGGATCGGTCAGGATCGAGATATAGGGAATGCGCTCCTGGTCGAGGCGCGCGAGCGCCGAGCAGATTTTGGCCATCTGCATCAGCGACAGCGCGCCTTCCATCATGCGGGCGCCGCCCGAGCACGAGACGATGACCATCGGCCGCCGTGTCGCGAGCGCCCGCTCGATGCCCCTGGTGATTTTTTCGCCAACGACCACGCCCATGCTGCCGCCAATGAAGCCGTACTCCATGGCCGCGACGATGGCTTCGTACCCGTCGATGCAGCCGCGCGCGACGACGACCGCGTCGTTCATGCCGGTCGCCGCGATGCTCGCTTTCAGGCGCGAATGGTACGGCTTGGTATCGGTGAACTTCAGCGGATCGGTGGAGACGAGCGCGCGGTCGTACTCGACCCACGGGCCGTCGAACATCGCGCGCAGGCGATCGAGCGCGCCTATTCGGAAGTGATAGCCGCATTTCGGACAGACACTCAGGTTTTGCGCGAGGTCTTTGTTGTACAGGACCTGCGAGCACCCCGTGCACTTGACCCACAGACCTTCGGGTACCCGGCTTGGTTTTGCGTCAGCGGCGGCGATGCCCTTGCGCGCTTTTTTGAACCAGGCCATATGTGGCGACTTTACCTCAACCCGGTGCGCGGAACGTAGTACCGCGTGCCGCGACCCATTGTCTTGATTTGCTTCACCAGGTCGTCGAGCGCTTCGTCGTCGTCCTGCGGGCGGAACTGCGAGCCTTCGACAACCAGCAACGATGTGGTGGTGTAGTGAAAGAAAAAATGATGGTACGCCTCGTTCAGTTCGCGCAGATAGTTCTCGTCCGGTATCAGATACGGCCGCTCAGCATCGCTATCGCGCGCCTGCAGGCGTTTGAGCAGGACATCGGTCGGCGTCTGCAGGTAGATCACAAGATCGGGCGTCGGGACGTCCTGCGCGAGCAGGTCGAAGAGCCGCTGGTAAATGAACAGCTCGTTGTCGTCGAGATTGAGATAGGCGTAGATGCGGTCCTTTTCGAAGATGTAGTCGCAGATGGCGACCTGCGCAAAGAGATCGGCCTGTCGTCGGTCGACGAGCTGCCGATGGCGGTTCAGAAGGTAGAACAGCTGCGCCTGGAGGGCGGCCCCTGGCCGATCGGCGTAGAAATCGGCGAGGAACGGGTTCTCCTGATCTTCGCGAATGTGCGAGGCGTCGAGCCTCACCGCGAGGCGCGCCGCCAGAGCGGATTTCCCGGCGCCGATGGGGCCGTCGATCGCGATGTATCGAAAGTCCAATCTGCGGGAAAGTGTACCGCACCCAGCGCACCTAACGCACTCAGCGCCCCTAACGCACCCAGCGGCCCCAACGCACTTAGTGCACCTGTTATCATGGCGTTTCGAGACTTCTGCATGTCGCGCCGCTGCACTCGCCGCATCCTCTTCGCACTTGTTATCGCGTCCAGCGCCGGGTGCGCAACCACGCCGCCGCCGCCACCGCCGGTCGTGCCGTTCGAAACCAAGATGTCGTGGATCCTGCGCTTCGAGGACCAGCGGATCCTGCGCGATGCGTCGGCGCCGATTCTGCCGTCGCCGCCGACGCAGGCGGGCCGCAACGTTCTTCCGCCACCGCCACCGCCGCCCGATTTGGTTCGCCTCCTCGAGGACGGAGAAGCGCGAATTCGCCGCCGCGCCGCGATTGCCGCCGGACGCGTCGGCTTGCCGGAAGCGGTACCCGCGCTCGTCAGGCTCTTGCAGAGCGACACCGATGCCGAGGTAAGGCAGATGGCGGCATTCGGTCTTGGATTGATCGGAGACCAATCGGCCGTCGAGCCGTTGCGGGCCGCCGTTGCCGATCCGCTGCCGCTCGTCGCCGGCCGAGCGGCGGAAGCGCTGGGGTTGCTGAATGACGCCGATTCGGCGCCGGCCATCGGAAAAATGGTGGCGACGCACGTTGCGGCGGCGGCAGCGGTGGCACCCGATGACGCCCGTCCTGGAGTCAGTGCGGCGGCTGACGCGTTCAAGCTTGGCGTCTACGCGTTGGCCCGGCTGAAAAACTACGACGCCCTTGCCGGTTCGGTGCTGGGTCCTGACGGGCAGCCGCGTCTGCAGTGGTGGCCTGTCGCGTATGCGCTGCAGCGCGTCGAAGACAAGCGCGCGCTTCCCGCATTGCTGACGCTCGCGGGTTCGGAAAATGCCTACACCAGAACCTTTGCGGTAAAGGGTCTCGGTGGCCTGCGAGATCCCGCGGCCGTTCCCGTGCTGCTTCCGCTGATCGATCCGGCGCGCGCACCGAGCGAAACGACGATCGAAGCGATTCGCGCCATGGGGCGTATCGGCGATGCTCGAGGCGAGCCGGTGCTGACAAAGCTGCTCTACACGCGTGGCCTCAATCCGATGGTGCGGGCAGAGACGCTGCTCGCGCTGGGAGAGTCGGCCGGCACAGTCAGCAGCGATGCATTCGTCGATTTCCTCGGCGACCCGCTGCCGACCGTCAGGCTCGCGGCGCTGCAGGCATTCGCCAAGCGCGACGACGACGCGTTCCTCACCGTGTTGTCGGCCCTTGATCCCGACACGCACTGGAGTGTCCGTGCCGGGCTGGCGACAATTCTGGGTTCGAAGGACCCCGCGCGATCGCTGCCGCGTTTGACGCCGATGCTCGCCGACGCCGACGCGCGCGTCGTGCCATCCGTGCTCACGGCGATGACGAAGCTGAAGGCGCCGGGGATGGCGAAGATTCTGTTCGAGCACCTCGAGAAGGAAGACGTGGGAATTCGCGCGGCTGCTGCGGCCAACATCGGGGAGCTCAAGCCCGAAGGGGGGATAGACCCGCTCGTGGCAGCCTACAAGCGCGGCGAGGCCGACCTCGTCATCGACATCCGCGCCGCCGCACTCGAGTCGCTGTCGAAGTACGGGGGCCCCGAGGCTATTCCGGCTCTGCGAACCGCCTTGGGCGACAAGGACTGGGCGGTCCGGGTGAAAGCCGCCGATCTGCTCAAGACGATCGACCCGAGCATCGAGACGGCGCATGCGATACGTCCGGCGCCGGCGGCGAATGCGGCTGTATACGAGAGTCTCTCGCTCACCGCTCCCCCTGTATCGCCGCACGTGTATATCGAGACTGACAAGGGCACAATCGAAATCGAGCTCGATGTGCTCGACGCCCCCCTCACCTCGAGCAATTTCATTGCGCTCGCGCGCAAGGGCTACTTCGACGGGTTGTCGCTTCACCGCGTGGTGCCGAACTTCGTTATTCAGGGAGGGGACCCGCGGGGAGACGGAGAGGGCGGACCGGGCTATACGATTCGCGACGAGCTGAACCAGGAACCTTATCTGCGCGGCACGGTCGGCATGGCGCTCGCGTGGCGCGACACCGGCGGGAGCCAGTTTTTCATCACGCACACCCCGCAGCCACATCTCGACGCGCGATACACGGTCTTCGGGCGGGTCATCTCAGGAATGGAAGTGGTCGACGCGATCAACCAGTGGGATGTGATTGCGCGAGTGCGAGTCTGGGACGGGGTGGAGGGGAAATAGAAAGTAGAAAGTGGAAAGTAGAAAGTAGAAATGAAAGTGGAACACAGGAGGCGACCCGTGAGGACCGCCTCCTGGAAAGGAACTAGCGCTTCTTGCCGCCCTTTTTCTTTCCGCCTTTTTTCGCCATTCGAACTTCCCCCCTCTCATGAGTAAGGTTGCGAGAACCGTTCGGCGCGTCTACCGCGGAGCATCTGCCGCCTGGCACATCAGCTCTCGCGCGTAACGCAACGGCCCGCCTTGGTGCAAACTCTCGGTCCGGCTGAAGCCGGACACTACAGATACGAGAGTGAGCGATCAAAAAAAAGAGGGGGTGTCATTGCTGAGCACCCCCGGAACCGGTGGGACGGCTGTTACCGCTTCTTGCCGCCCTTTTTCTTTCCACCCTTCTTCGCCATTCTTCCTCCTTGAAGTTATGACTCGCTCAGCTGAAAAGCCCGGACCGAGGTCTCACTAGGGGTGGTCTGAGCCGTCCACCCTCATACAAGATGTAGATTATGGATGAGAAAAAGTTGAAGTCAACAAAAAAATGATTGAAAACGAAAAAAATCTGGGCTAGGGGCATCGCGCGCCCCGTCGGCGCACGCGCGATCGCTACGCGGATTTTCTCACGCATGCGCAGTCGATCATCGCGCGGGTTCAACGCACTCGCGCGTTGATACGCGGCGATCGCATCGGCTCGACGGCCCGCGCGATCGTGAACGACGCCGAGTTGATAGTGGGCGCGCGCGAGCGCGGCGTATGGCGACGCGGGCTTCAGCGAGATGACCGCGTTCAATTGCTCCACGGCTCCCGCACTGTCGCAGAGCGCGTCCATCTCCTCGCGCCATCCCCAGTCGCGCGTGGACTTCCGACATCGCCGGCACCGCGAGACGCCCTGCGCGCGCCGCATCGAGCATCGATCGATAGGTCTGCAGCGCGGCCTGATGGTTGCGAACGTAGTTCCCCTGCACTTCGGCGAGCCGGATGTAGAACACTGGATTGGTCGGATAGCGCGTGCGCAGCCCCTCGATGAGGCGTAGCGCCGTCGTTTGCTGCCTTTCGTACCAGAGATAAATCAGGTGAAGCTGGTAATCGGCTTCACCGCGCAGCAGCATTCCGCTGGCTGCGCGTCTGCTCCATTTCCTTGAGGCCGCCGGCCCGGTCACCTCCCGGCAGGAACATCAGCATGCCCAGGATGCGCGCGGCGCGCGGTGCGATTGCGGCGTAATAGTGATACAGGCCCAGCCCGAAATACGCGTCTCCGAGCGACGGGTCGAGCGAGATCGCGAGACGCAGGGAATCGTGTATGCGCTTGCCGTCGCGCGCCGCGGCCAGATATTGACCGCGGTAGCCGCGCAGCAGCACGCGCGTCCCGTACGCGCCACCCAGATAGAACCATGCTTCGGCTCGCTTCGGCTCGCGAGCGACCCAGGACTCGGCAGACGTGATTGCCGCGTTGATGCGCGCGAGCAGTGCGGCGTCGCGGCTGGTGTCTTCGGGATCGAGGAGCAGCCGCCAGTAGTCATTCACCGCCCCGATCACATCGCACGCGGGCTGAGGCGCGGGCGGGCAGGCCGATTTGAGCTGCCGCTCGTGCTTCGTCGAAGCGAGCCTCCAGGATCAGCTCGTACGCCTTCACGAGCGGTTCGGGGGAAGTGAGGCCTGCGGCACCGGCAGGCGTGGCGACAAGACAGCACAGTAGCAGGACCGCGGCACAGAGCGATGCCGCGAGCCCCGTCGACAGCGACGCCCCGAGACTCGATCATCATGTCAAACTGGTGCGGAGTTGCTGTTTTTCGGCGTGGCGTTGCCGCGAGAGCGCGATGAGCCGATCCAGCAGCTCCGGATAAGGCACGCCGGAGGCGGCCCACATCTTCGAATACATGCTGATGGTGGTGAAGCCGGGAATGGTGTTGATCTCGTTGACGTAGAGTGTGCCGCTCGCCCCGTCCATGAGGAAGTCGACACGCGCCATGCCGGCGCAGTCGAGCGCGCGAAACGCTTCGATCGCGAGCCGCCTGACTTCGGCCGTTGCCGTCGCCGGCAGGTCGGCGGGGATGATCGTGCGGGAGTCGTCGTCGAGATATTTGGCCTCGTAGTCGTAGAACTCGCGCGACGGGATCACCTCGCCGGGGACCGACACCTCGGGACTGTCGTTGCCGAGCACGGCAATTTCGATCTCGCGCGCGTTGGCACGGCGGCCTCGATGACGATTTTTCGATCGAACTCAGCGGCCAGTTCGATTGCCGCCGGGAGCTCGGCGCCGCTCTTCGCTTTCGAGATGCCGACGCTCGAACCAAGGTTGGCCGGCTTCACGAACACCGGATAGCCCAGCCGTGACGCCACGTCCGTTCTTGATCCTTTCCGGCGACGCGATCCACTCGTTGCGAAGCACGACGAGATAGTTCACCTGCGGCAGACCCTCGCGCGGCGAACACCAGCTTCGCGACCGCCTTGTCCATGCCGACCGCCGAAGAGAGCACGCCCGCGCCGACATACGGGATATTCGCCAGCTCGAGCAGCCCCTGGACCGTGCCGTCTTCGCCGTACGGACCATGAAGGACGGGAAAGACCACGTCGAGCGCGAGCCCGGTAATCGACGGATTGTTGCCGCGCTCGATCGTCATGATCTGTTCCTCGCCGGGATGCGCGACGAGGTGCGCTTCGCGTCCGCCGCGCCCCAGCCGCTGGGCGGTGTGGGCCCGGCTCTGCTCGATGACCTCTGCGGCCGAGGACGATGCAGGCAGCCGGTCGGCGATGATCCAGCGGCCGTCTTTCTCGATGCGGATCGGAATGGCTTCGTAGCGCTGCTTGTCGAGGTTCTGGACGACGGCAGCCGCCGATGCGATCGAGACTTCGTGTTCGCCCGATCGGCCGCCGTAGATGATGCCCACGCGGAGTTTCTTCACGATGGCTATTAATATACGATGCCGGGTCTGAAGGACCCGGCCTACGTTTAGCTCGTAGGACGGGTCTTAGACGTCGCTAGACCCGTCGCCATGTCGATGTTCAGTTTTGAAGTGACGCACACGCACGGCGCCGCGAGGCGAGGCGTGCTGACGACGCCGCACGGCGTCGTCAAGACGCCGGCGTTCATGGCTGTCGGCACGCAGGGCGCCGTCAAGGCGGTGACGCATCGCGATCTCGACGCGCTGGGCGCGGAGATCATCCTCGCGAATACCTATCATCTCTACCTGCGGCCTGGCGCGGCTCGCATCGGCGCATTCGGCGGGCTTCATACGTTCATCGGCTGGAACAAGCCGATCCTGACCGACAGCGGCGGCTATCAGGTGTTCAGTCTTGCCGCGCGGCGCAAGGTGCACGAGGAAGGCGCGACGTTTCGATCGCATCTCGACGGCAGCGAGCATCTGCTGACGCCGGAATCGGCTGTCGATATCCAGGCGCAGCTCGGGTCGGACATCGCGATGGTGCTCGACGAATGCCTCGAGCATCCGGCGTCGCACGACCGCGCGCGCGAGTCGCTCGAGCGGACGCTGCGATGGGCAAGGCGGGGCCGCGATCACTTCCTGGCGCTGAGAAAAAGGAGTCGGGTGCAATCGGCGATGCGATCCCGACCTTTTCACGAACCCCGGCCAGGCGCAATTCGGCATCATCCAGGGGGACGTTCCCCGACCTGCGCAGGCGCAGCGTCGAAGAGACCGTCGCCATCGGCTTCGAGGCCTACGCGATTGGCGGGCTGAGCGTCGGCGAGCCGATTCCGGAGATGTACGACCTCACCGAACAGACGGCGCCGCTGCTGCCGGCCGATCGTCCGCGCTATCTGATGGGTGTCGGCACTCCCGCCGATCTCGTCGAGAGCGTGGCTCGCGGCATCGACATGTTCGACTGCGTGCTGCCGACGCGCAACGCGCGGAACGGCCAGCTCTTCACGAGCACGGGCCGCCTGAACATCAAGAACGCGGAGTATGCGGACGACACGGTCCGCTCGACGAGCAGTGCGGCTGCTACACCTGCCGCACACTTTTCGCGCGCCTATCTACGGCATCTTTTTCACGCAGGTGAAATGACGGCAGGGACCCTTAACACGTTGCATAATCTCCACTTTTACCTTGACACCATGCGACGAATTAGAGAGGCTATAGTGTTTTCCACATTGGAGGAAGTCAGGCAGGAATTACCGCCGAATCTTTCCCGTCTAACTAGACTATGTTCAGCCTCCTGGTCTGGCCATGGGAACGCCGCAGGGCCCTGGCGTGAATCCATACGTTCAACTGATTCCGATCGCGCTCGTCTTCGCGATCTTCTACTTCATCATTCTGCTGCCGACCAAGCGGCGGCAGAAGAAACTGCAGGAATTCCTCGACGCGCTCAAAGTCGGCGACCGCATCGTCACCAACGGCGGCATCTACGGCTCGGTGACGAAGGTGAACGGCAACACCGTGCAGCTGCAGATTGCCGACAAGGTGCGCATCGAGCTCGCCAAGAGCGCCATCGTGGGCTATCAAGGACAGGAGTCGCTGGCCGACAGCAACTAACACCATGTCGAATTTACGCTGGAAGCTCATCACCATTCTCGTCGTCTTCTTCGTGTTCTTCGGGGTCGGCGTCTATCCGATTCTCGCGGTGCGCTACAACCTGCCGGCGCCGCAGTGGCTGCGCGATCAGCAGTTGAAGCTCGGACTCGACCTCAAGGGCGGCGTGCACCTGGTGCTGCGCGTCCAGACCGACGACGCGCTGCGCGTGAAGACGGAACAGGACAGCGGGCGCCTGCAGGAGGAGCTGAAGCGCCGCGGCGTGCCGGCAACCGTCACGATCGACGATGTGACGACGTTCCGCGTCGAGGGGGTTCCGACCGGGCAGGAACAGGCGTTCCGCCAGGCCGCAGAACAGGAAGGGGTCGACTTCGATCGCAGCCCCGGCACTGGCGGCAGCCACACGTTCCGCATGCGGCCGAACATCGCGCAGACGCTTCGCGAAGAAGCCGTTGTGCAGGCGCGGCAGACGATCGAGCGGCGCGTGAACGAGCTGGGCGTGACCGAGCCGAGCATCGCGCAGCAGGGCGCCGACCAGATCCTCGTGCAGCTTCCCGGCGTCTCCGACGTCGATCGCGCGAAAGAAGTCATCGGTTCGCCCGGCATGCTCGAGCTGAAGCTCGTGGAGCAGGGGCCGGCCGCGAGCCGGGAAGATCTGTTGCGCAGCGAGCGGCGGCGCCTTGCCGCCGGCATGGAAGTGCTGACGGGCTCGGGTGATGCGGCCGGCGGCGGCCCGGTGTATTACCTCCTTCGCCGCGTGGCGGCGGTCACCGGTCAGGATCTGCGCAGCGCGCGCGTTCAGCTCGACGAGAACAACATGCCTGCGGTGGGGTTCACCCTGAATTCCTCGGGTGCCGCCGCGTTCGCGCGCGTGACCGGAGAAAACATCGGGCGCTTCCTGGCCATCGTGCTCGACAAGTCGGTGCAGTCGGCGCCGCGCATCGAGGGGCGAATCGCGACCGACGGCCAGATTGCGGGCGGGTTTACGCAGGAAGAAGCGCAGAACCTCGCGCTCATCCTGCGCTCGGGCGCGCTGCCGGCGACGCTGACGTATCTGCAGGAGCAGACGATCGGCCCGACGCTCGGCGCCGACTCGATTCGCGCCGGCGTGCTGGCGTCGCTTGCCGGCCTCGTGTTGATCGTCGGGTTCCTTCTCTTCTATTACAGGCTGTCGGGCGTGAATGCCATCGTCGCGCTCGTGCTCAACCTGGTCATCCTGCTCGGCATGATGGCCTATGTCGGCGCGGTGATGACGCTGCCCGGCATCGCCGGATTCATCCTGACGATCGGCATCGGCGTCGACTCGAACGTGCTCATCTTCGAGCGCATCAAAGAAGAGCTCGAGGCGGGCAAAGGCGTCAAGGCGGCGATCAACTCCGGCTTCAGCCGCGTGTTCCTGACGCTGGTCGACACGCATGTGGCGGGCTTCATCGCGGCGGCGTTCCTGTTCCAGTTCGGCACCGGCCCGATTCGCGGGTTCGCCGTCACGCTGACCTTCGGGCTGATTTCGAACCTCTTTACCTCGACGTTCATTTCCAAGTCGCTCTTCGAGCTGGTCCTCGTCGGGCCGCCGGCAGGTGCAGACGCTTTCCATCTAGCCATGCATATTTTCAAGAACGCGAATTTCGATTTTCTCCGCTGGCGCTGGCAGGCGATGGTGCTTTCGGTCCTCGTCATCGGGGCGGGGTTGTTCGTGATCCTGACGCGGGGCATCCCGCTCGGCGTCGAGTTTTCCGGCGGCACGAACCTGATCGTGCGGTTCAGCAGGCCGGTGGCGGAAGATCAGATCCGAACGGCGCTGCAGGCGCTTCCGCACGAGAGTGCAGAGCTACGGCGAGCCCGGCAGCGAATCAGCTGCTGATTCGCCTGCCGCAGACGGCGCAGACCGAGCAGGGCGCCAGCCTGTCGGCCGACGTGCCGAAGGTCGAGCAGATGCTCAAGGCCGGCGGGCTGCCGGCTTTCAAGATCGAAGGAACCGAAATCGTCGGGCCCGACGGTCGGCGCCGAGCTTCGCCAGAAGGCCATCTACGCGACGCTGCTCTCGATGCTGGGCATCACCGCGTGGATTGCCATTCCGCTTCCGCGTCAGCTTTCGCGCTCGGCTCGATCATCGCGACGTTCCACGACGTGTTCGTCACGCTGGCGTTCCTGGCGTTCTTCCAGCACGAGATGTCGCTCAACGTCATCGCCGCCATGCTGACGATGGTGGGCTACTCGATGAACGACATGATCGTCATCTTCGATCGCGTTCGCGAGAACACGCGCCTCTCAGAGGCGCGAGCCGCTGGAGTCGGCCATCAACACGAGCCTCAATCAGACGCTCACGCGCACGCTGATCACCTCGGGCACCGTCTTCATGGCGGTCCTCGCGCTGTATCTGTTCGGCGGGGAAGTGCTCAAGGGGTTCGCCTTCACGATGCTCGTCGGCACGATCGCAACAACCTACTCCGGCTGGTTCATCGCGCCGTCTCTCGCAATTATGCTCAGCAAGAAACCATCGGTGCCCGGCGCGCACGGCCGCGACTGCGCCACGACCGCCGACGCGGGCGCCGCTCAGCACCGCGCGTAAATCGAAATCGCAGCGCAAGGCGCGGGCGTAATCGCCTCCAATCGTTCTGCGTGACGCTTCTAGCCGCGGCGCTGCTCGGAATCGTCCAAGGAGTCACGGAGTTTCTTCCGGTCTCGTCCACGGCGCATCTGCTGCTCGTCCGCGCAGGCGCTCGGCTTCGAGGATCCTGGCGGAGTCTTCACCGTGATGATCCAGCTTGGCTCGATCCTCGCGGTCGTCTGGGTCTATCGCTCAAAATCATCAGCCGTGCTCACGGGCCTCTCGACGCGACCGGAGGCCCGGCATTTCGCCGCCGCTATCGTCGTCGCGACGATTCCGGCGCTCATCGCCGGAGCGCTCTTCGCCGACTTCGTCAAACGCATCCTCTACGAGAGCCCGCGCGTTCTGGGCGGTCGCGTTCATCGTCGGCGGCCTGGTCATGCTGCGGCTCGAACGGCTGCGGCCGCGCCCGTTGTCGTCGACGCGCGAGGACACGCCGCTGCCGCGCGCGCTCGGCGTCGGCATCTGTCAGAGCCTGGCGATCGTCCCCGGCGTCTCGCGCTCGGGCGCGACGATCATCGGCGGCATTGCCGCCGGCTCGAGCGGCCGGCGGCCGCGGAGTTCTCGTTCTTCGTGGCGATTCCCACGATGTCGGCGGCGTTCGCGCACGATCTCCTCGACATGCGCGGACCACCTGTCGCCGGCGCGCAGCCTGGAGATCGCGGTTGGTCTCGTCATGGCATTTCTGTCGTCGCTTTTCGTCATCAAACCGTTTCTGGGGTTCGTCGGCGCGATCGGGTTTGGCACCCTTCGCGTGGTATCGCATCGTGCTCGGAGTGGCGCTGCTCGCGGCGATCGGCGGCGGGGTGGGTGCGCGGATGATGTCGTGGCTTCGGCGGAGATTTGTCACCGGATTCTTCGTCCTCGTGCCCGTCGTCATCAGCATCGTGGCCCTCATCTGGGTGTTCGGCGTCGTCGATGGCTTCACTGCGCCGCTATACGAGCGGTATTTCGACGGTGCATGGCAGGACCGTGCCGTCCGGTCTCGGAATTGTGACGACGGCGGTGTTGATCCTGCTGGTCGGCGTGATCGCCACCAACGTGCTCGGCAGGCGTGTGCTGCAGCGGGCGGAAGGGTATCTTCTGCGCGTTCCGGTATTCAGGACGGTCTACGCACCGGTCAAGCAGCTCGTCCTGGCGTTTTCGCCGGACAACGAATACGGCTTCAAGCGGGTCGTGATGATTCGTTCGGAGTCGCGCGGTTATATACTTGGATTTCTAACCAAGGAGTTTTCCATCCAGTCGGCCGGCCAAACCGATTCGCTCATTGCCGTCTATGTCCCCACAAATCATCTGTATCTCGGCGACGTGGTGATCTGCCGGCGCGACAGCGCGTTCTTTCCGGACCTCAGCGTCGAGGAAGGGATTCGCGTGTTTTTGACCGGCGGCATGACGCTGCCGGCTCGGATTGCAGACAAGGATCCTGATAAGGTGACGGGGAGATCATGATGAAGTGGTTCGTACTCTAGCTCTGTTCGTCGTCATCGCGACGACGGCCGAAGCGTCGGCGCGGCAGCAGCCCGCGGCGGCGCCGGTTCACGCCGGAGGCGGCGAGGCGAGCCTCGTGCTGCCCGACCTCGACAGGTGGAATTTCTCGGCTATCGAACTCGCGGACGCTGCTCATCGGCGGCCTCGGCGATCTGCGTGCTCGGCCTGCTCTTCGGGCTCGTCTCGTACTCGCGGCTGCAAGAAGCTGCCGGTGCACCGCTCGATGCTCGAAGTGTCGGAACTGATCTACGAGACCTGCAAGACCTATTTCGATCACGCAGGGAAAGTTCATCCTGGTCCTGGAGGTGTTCGTCGGCCTCATCATCGCCCTCTACTTCGGCCTCATCCTGCATTTTCCCGTCTTCCGCGTCGGCATCATCCTGCTGTTCAGCCTGATAGGCATCGCAGGCAGCTACGGCGTCGCGTGGTTCGGCATCCGGGTCAATACGTTCGCGAACTCGCGCATGGCGTTCGCCAGCCTGCGGGGCAAGCCGTATCCGCTGCACTCGATTCCGCTCGAAGCGGGGATGAGCATCGGCATGCTGCTCATCAGCGTCGAGCTGTTCATCATGCTGTGCATCCTGCTGTTCATCCCGCGGGATCTTGCCGGCTCGTGCTTTCTGGGATTCGCCATCGGCGAATCGCTCGGCGCGTCGGCGCTGCGCATCGCCGGCGGCATCTTCACGAAGATCGCGGACATCGGCGCCGATCTGATGAAAATCGTCTTCAACATCAAGGAAGACGACGCGCGCAACCCCGGCGTTATCGCGGACTGCACCGGCGACAACGCGGGCGATTCGGTGGGCCCGAGCGCAGACGGGTTCGAGACCTACGGCGTGACCGGCGTCGCGCTGATCACGTTCATCCTCACGGCCGTCCCGAACGAGACGGTCCAGGTGCAGCTGCTCGTCTGGATCTTCATGATTCGCGTCATGATGGTCGTCGCCAGCGGATTGTCCTACCTCGTCAACCGCGCCATGATGCGCGCGAAATATCTCACCACCACGGTGATGAACTTCGAAACGCCGCTGACGGTGCTGGTCTGGCTGACATCGATCGTGTCGGTCGTGATGACATACCTGGTGTCGTACCTGCTGATTCCGGAGCTCGGCGACGGCACCATGTGGTGGAAGCTGTCGACGGTCATCACGTGCGGCACGCTTGCCGGCGCCATCATTCCGGAGCTCGTCAAGGTCTTCACCTCGACCGAATCGGCCCACGTGCGCGAGGTGGTGTCGTCTTCCCGCGAGGGGGGCGCATCGTTGAACATCCTGGCGGGGCTGGTCGCCGGCAACTTCAGCGCCTACTGGCTCGGACTGAGCATCGTCGCGCTGATGAGCATCGCGTACTGGGTGAGCCTGATGGGCTTCGACGCGTTGATGATTGCCGCGCCCGTATTCGCGTTCGGCCTCGTCGCGTTCGGCTTCCTGGGGATGGGACCGGTGACGATTGCGGTCGATTCGTACGGACCGGTCACCGATAACGCCCAGTCGGTCTTCGAGCTCTCGCTCATCGAGGGGATTCCGGGGATCAAGGACGAGATCAAGCGCGATTACGGCTTTACGCCCGACTTCACCACCGCCAAGCATCTGCTCGAGGAAAACGACGGCGCCGGCAACACCTTCAAGGCGACGGCGAAGCCCGTATTGATTGGCACCGCGGTGGTCGGCTCGACGACGATGATCTTTTCGATCGTCGTGATGTTGACGGCGGGGCTCACGCAGAACGTCGAAAAGCTGTCGATTCTTCACGCCCCGTTCCTGCTGGGCCTCATTACGGGCGGCGCGGTGATCTACTGGTTCACCGGGGCGTCGACGCAGGCGGTGACCACCGGCGCCTACCGCGCGGTGGAATTCATCAAAGCGAATATCAGGCTCGACGGGGTGGAGAAGGCATCGGTCGCCGACAGCAAGCGCGTCGTGGAGATCTGCACGCAGTATGCGCAGAAAGGGATGTTCAACATCTTTCTGGCGGTGTTCTTCTCGACGCTCGCATTCGCGTTCGTGGAGCCGTATTTCTTCATCGGCTATCTGATCTCGATCGCGCTGTTCGGTTTGTTCCAGGCGATTTTTATGGCGAATGCCGGCGGCGCTTGGGATAATGCAAAAAAGGTCGTCGAAGTCGAGCTGAAGGAAAAGGGAACACCGCTCCATGCCGCTACCGTGATTGGCGACACGGTCGGCGATCCGTTCAAGGACACGTCTTCGGTCGCCATGAACCCGATCATCAAGTTCACGACGCTGTTCGGGCTGCTGGCCGTAGAGCTTGCCGTGCAGTTGACCGCCAATCAGGGCCCGCAGGTGACGCGCCTGCTCGCAGCGCTGTTCTTCGGCGCGTCGGTTGTTTTCGTCTGGCGGTCGTTTTACGCCATGCGCATCAAGCTCGCACGCGACGGGTAGCGCGTTGTCACGATCGCAGAAAATGGGCGGATTCGTGAGACAATTTGAACCCTTTTGCGTGTTGACATTGGGGGTACCCGGTCATATGATTCGCGGGTTTTCCTCAAACGTCTGGGCTAGTTCTGGCTATCGGTGACACGGGGATGTTGGGCGAACTTTTCGGAGCGAATCGTTTTCGCGGTGTCTAATTCGAGTGCCGGGTTTTGCTGCACTCGTGTTATCGGGGCGAGGGGCCCCGCGCGATTAGGCGACCCCTCATAATTCGGCAGGAGGACTGACCGTGGCACGCGAGATGTTCGGTGACGTCGTGAAACCCTCGATCTCGGTCGGAAGCAAGCAGTGGTATACGCTTCCGCTGTCGATCCTGGCGCACGTGGCGCTCATCGCTGTATTGATTGTCATTCCGCTCCTGGCGGCCGATCTACCGACGCCGTCGGAGATGATGGCGTTCGTGTCGGCCCCGCCGCCGCCCCCGCCGCCGCCACCTCCACCACCACCGCCGCAAGCCGCGGCCCCGAAACCGGTGATGGAAGTGAATCCGTCGGCCGCGCCCGTGCAGGCGCCATCCGAAATCAAGCCTGAAACCGGTCTGGACGTCACGCAAGAGCGTGTCGCGACCGTCGCGGGCGACATCGGCGGTGTCGTCGGCGGCATTCCGGCGGTGTGCCCGAAGCGCCCCCGCCCCCGCCGCCACCACCGGCGCCCGTACGGGTCGGCGGCGCGATTCAGCCACCCAAGAAGGTGCGAGACCAGAGTCCGACGTATCCGCCTATCGCGCAGTCAGCGCGCGTGCAGGGCGTCGTGATCCTCGAAGCGACCATCGGCCCGGACGGCCGCGTGCAGGACGTGCGCGTCCTGCGATCGATTCCGCTGCTCGACGCGGCGGCCATCGAGGCTGTGAGGCAATGGCAGTACACGCCGACGCTGTTGAACGGCGTGCCGGTGCCGGTCATCATGACGGTCACCGTCAATTTCACTCTCCGGTAAGCACTGAGAGCGCGTCGAAACAGCAAAGCCAGTCCTGAGCGAAGTCAGGACGAAGGCAGGTTCCATATTGAATAAGGAGCGGACGATGGAAAGCGGTTCTCTTGACCTAATTGAAATGTGGCATCAGATGGGCTTCATCGCGAAGGCGGTGGCCTGGATTCTCTTCTTCATGTCGATGTGGTCGATTGGCGTTGCCGTCGAGCGCATCTACACGTTCATTCAGGCGAAGAACCAGTCAAAGGTCTACGCCCCGCAGGTTGCGAAGCATCTCAAGGACGGCCGCCTGAAGGACGCCATCGCCATCTCGACCAACAAGAACTATCGCTACAGCCACCTCGCCAAAGTCGTCCTCGCCGGTCTCCAGGAATATCAGTTCCAGCAGGAGAATGCGGGCGGCCTCAGCCGTGAGGAGCTCCTCGACACCGTGCGCCGCTCGATTCAGCGCGCGACCGCACTCACCGCCAACGACCTGAAGAAGGGCGTCAGCGCCCTCGCGACCATCGGCGCGACTGCGCCGTTCGTCGGACTGCTCGGCACGGTCGTCGGCGTCATCAACGCGTTCACCGGTATCGCGTCCACGGGCTCGGGCGGCATCGGCGCCGTGTCCGCGGGTATCGCGGAAGCGCTCGTCGAAACGGCGCTCGGCCTCGTCGTGGCGATTCCTGCGGTGTGGTTCTACAACTACCTGACCGGCCGCATCGAGTACTTCAACGTCGAGATGGACAACTCGTCGTCGGAACTGGTGGACTACTTCATTAAGAAGACGGCGTAACTGGAGATCTAGATCAGGGAACTAAAACCTAGAATCTCATTTCCAGTCAGTTTAGTCAAGCTGAGGGAGAACACTATGTCAATGGATGTTGGCGGCTCAAAAGGCAGCCTCAAAGCCGATATCAACGTGACGCCGCTCGTCGACGTCATGCTCGTGCTGTTGATCATCATGATGCTCGTCGCGCCGATGCTCCAGAAGGGCGTCGACGTGAAGCTGCCGCAGGCCGCGAATACCACCGACAAGCCCGACACGCAGGGGCAGACCGTCGTCGGTATCCAGGCCAACAAGATGATCTTCCTGAACTCGGTGCAGGTGCGCCCGGGCGACCTCAGCAGCCGCGTGGCAGACCTCATGGAGACCCAGACCGAAAAGGTGGTCCTCATCAAGGCCGACGAAGATGTGGACTACGGCACGGTCATGGAGACCATGGACAACCTGCGGGCGCCGGCGTCGAGGACATGGGCCTCATCACGGATCCGAAAGTGCGAGGTGGCAACTGATGACCACGAAACACGGACACGCCCACAAGCACTTCGGCGCGGAAGACAACGTCAAATCGAAGAGCCTGCAGGCCAGCTCGGATATGAACGTCACGCCGATGATCGACGTGCTGCTCGTGCTGCTCGTCATTTTCATGGCGGCGCTGCCGCTGACGCAGAAGGGGCTCGACATCAACCTGCCGGCGGAAACGCAGCAGGCGCAGCAGCAGCAGGTCGACACCAGCCAGATCGTGCTCGAGATGTCGGCCACCCGGCAGATGTCAGTGAACAAGCAGATCATCAACAACCTCTCCGAGCTCGAAACCCGGCTTCGCAGCATCTTCGAGCAGCGCCAGGAAAAGACCATGTTCATCGCCGCCGCCGGCACGCTGCGGTACGGCGAAATCGTCGCCGTCATCGATGCGGCCAAGGGCGCCGGTGTCGAGAAGGTCGGCATCGTCACCGAAGGCATGCGCAAAGCCGCAGGCGTTCAGACGGGCAATTAGCTAATGGAAAGTAAGAAGTAAAAAGTAAGAAGTAAAAAGTAAAAAGTGGAGGCCGCTTGGAGAAATCCGAGCGGCCTTTTTTTGCGCACGAAACTCACACTGACAGATGTTGTCATCGGACTGGGGACAGGGCGCACCATTCGACGAGCGTGCGGTCCGTCCGGCTGGAGCCGGGCATTACCGACTACTCTGCTGCAGTCGGGTGACGGCGATGTTCTGCGGCGCGGCTGTCCACTGACGCTGTCGCGCCGCCTTCATTGTTTGCGGTACCGGCGCTCCCGGCCGTCGCCGCTGGCGATTCGCACTTAGCGCAGGCTGTCGTATCTCCCGCCGGGGAGACAGGCTTCCTGCCGCGAGCCATCGCGAGCGACGCGACGGGCGGCGCAGCACGGAAACGCATCGGGAGGCGTGGGATCCGCGTGGCGACCGCGAAGCAACGGACTCCTCGACCGTCGGCGACACCTCGCCGGGAGATGCCCTCCGCGGAAAACGCGCCCACTGGCGCGTTTTCATCGCGTTTAGCCTTCGCTGACCAACGCTCGGCTAAACGCAAAGCGGAGCCTCCCGCGGGAAACGCCACGCGTGGCGTTTCCATGCGCACTTAGCGTCTAGGCTGCCGAGCCGGCGAGAGGCAGGCTCGAGTGGCCATCGCGAGCAAGCGAGCCCGCGCAGCCGGATCGATGGGAGGCGTGATCCGCGTGGTGACCCGAAGCACGACTCCTCGACCGTCGCGAACCTCGCCGGAGTGCCCTCCGCGGAAAACGCGCCCACTGGCGCGTTTTCATCGCGTTTAGCCTTCGCTGACCAACGCTCGGCTAAACGCAAAGCGGAGCCTCTCCCGCGTCGCTCGAGCTGGGCTAGCGCGAGAGGAAGTGGTGTCTCGCCCGGATGGAACGAGGATCGCGGACGCGCGGCAAGCGTCGAAGCCGAGCCTCCGCGGAAAACGCGCCCGCTGGGTCGATCGGGTGGCACCGTACAATTCGAGGCCACCAAAAGAAAAGGCCGGCGCTGTTGACGCCGGCCCTGTGTCTCTATTCGTTTGTCGTTTTTCGTTCTTCGTTTCGTTACGCCCCTGACGCCTGCTTCTTCTTCAACGCCACAGCCTTCTCCTGCAGCTGTGAGGCCTCGTTGAGCAGCGCCTTCTGACGCGCGGCGTCCTTCTCCATGGCGGCCTCGACGCGGAGCAGCAGGCCGCGGTAGGTGAGCGCCTCGACGTAGTCGGCGTTCAGCGCCATCGCCTTGTCGACGGAGACGAGCCCGTTCTTCACGTACTCGCGCTTCTGGGCTTCGTTGAGCCGCGTATTCCGGTACGCCTCGTCCCAGTAGTAGGTCGCCACCGCGTAGTGCGCTTCGGGGTTGTTCGGCTCGAGCTCGGCGCGCTGCTGGACGGCGGCGATCAGCTTGGCGAACTCACCCTGCCGCTGATAGAAGCCGGCGAGCTGTTGATAGACGGCCGCTTCCTTCGGCTTGACTTCCCGCGCCTTGTTCAGCATGGCCTCAGCCTCGTCGAGGTTGCCGGCGTTCTCGTAGATGTTGGCGAGCGCGAAGTAGTTCTCGGTATTGGTCGGGTCGATCTGCATCATGCGCTGCACGATCGGCTCGGCCTGCGTCGGATCGTCGAGCTTGTCGGGGCCGTATGCGTCGACCAGATACTGCAGCGCCAGCTTCTTGATTTCGGGGCGCGTCACTCGCGCTCGGCCGAAAGTCTTGTAGTTCTCGATGGCCTTGGTCAGCAACGCGTCGTTGTCGGCCTCGCCTTTGCGCGCCGGTTTGTAGAGGTTGTCGTAGCTGTTCCCGAGGAAGAAATATGCCGTACACCGCTTCATTTGAGTCCGGAGCGCTGCTGCGATCGACCTTCTCGTACTTCGGTCGCGGCCTGCGATATTTCTGGGCCTGATACATCGTGTTGGCGTCCTTGAATGCCTTCCTGGCCTGCAGATTCCTGAACTGGCTGCAGGCCGACACCGCCACCGCTGCGATGATGGCAGTTGATGCCAGAATCGCCTTGCTTCGCACACGCATCAGATCCCCCTTCAATTCGAAACCGCGGGCATTTTGGAGAAAAACCCGCCAAGTATATGAACGCCCAAAACCCAAGTCAAGGATGCTTTAGAATGTCCTAACCGTCTGCCGATACTTAACTTAGACACCGTTTTTGCCAGTTTAGTCTCAAGAAGCGGGTGTTGGGGCCCCCGCAAAAAAATGATTCGATTCGAAGACCTTCTCGAGCGGGTGAGAGCCTACACCTCCGATGAGGAACGCGAGTTCCTTCGCCGGGCCTACGTGTTTTCTGCGCTCGAGCACAAGGGGCAGGTCCGGCATTCGGGGGAGCCCTACCTGGTGCACCCGCTCGAGGTCGCGAGCATCCTGGCCGATATGCGGCTCGATCCTGTGGCCATTGCCGCCGGGCTGCTGCATGACGTCGTCGAAGACACCCTGACGACTATCGAAAAGATCCAGGAGCACTTCGGCCCAGAGGTTGCGCACGTCGTCGAAGGGGTCACCAAGATCAGCGCCATTCCGTTCTCGTCGAGCGAGGAACGGCAGGCCGAGAACTTCCGCAAGATGCTGCTCGCGATGGTCGACGACATCCGCGTCATCCTCGTCAAGCTCGCCGACCGGCTCCATAACATGCGTACGCTGTCGCACATGTCCGAGGACCGGCGCTGCGGACCGCCCAGGAAACGCTCGACATCTATGCGCCTATCGCCAATCGGCTCGGCATGAGCAAAATCAAGAACGAGCTGGAGGAGCTGTCGTTCAAATACCTCGATCAGCCTGGTTATCAGGCGCTCACGGCCAAGGTCGAGAACAAGCGGAAGGCGGCCGAAGCCGAAATCGACTACCTGAAGAAGACCGTCATCGCCAAGCTCGAGCGAAGCGCAGGTGCCCGTCAAGCAGGTCGACGGACGCTTGAAGCGTCTCTACAGCATCAATCAGAAGCTCAAGCGCCAGCGCATCGAGCTGGATCAGGTGTACGACTTCGTGGCGCTGCGGATCATCACCGAGAGCGTGAAGGACTGCTACGCAGCGCTCGGCATCATTCACCAGACGTGGTCGCCGGTGCCGGGCCGCATCAAGGATTTCATCGCGATGCCGCGGCCCAATGGCTACCAGTCGCTGCATACGTCGGTCATCAGCGAGCGCGGCGTGCCGTTCGAGGTGCAGATTCGGACCGAGGAGATGCACAGGCACGCCGAAGAGGGAATCGCGGCGCACTGGAAATACAAGGAAGGGCGTATCGGCGATCACCGCGACGAGCGCCACTTCCAGTGGCTGCGCCAGCTTCTCGAGGTGCAGAGCGAAGTCCGCGATCCCCACGAGTTCATCCAGAACCTCAAGGTCGACCTCTATCCCGAAGAGGTCTACATCTTCACGCCGAAGGGGCAGGTCAAGGCGTTTCCGCGCGGCGCGACGCCGGTCGACTTCGCGTACGCGATTCATACCGACATCGGTCATCAATGCGTCGGTGCGCGCGTCAACGGGAAGATGGTGCCGCTGCGCACGCGCCTGCGTAACGGCGACATCGTCGAGATCGTCACCAACAACGGCCACAAGCCGAGCCGCGACTGGCTGAACTTCGTCGTCACGGCGAGGGCGCGCAACAAGATCAAGCATTTCGTGCAGGCGGAAGAGCGGGCGCGCAGTGTCGAGCTTGGCAAGCGGCTGCTCGAAAAGGAAGCGCGCCGGTTCGACCTGAATCCCGCGACGCTCTTCGAGAGCGACATCTTCAAGAAGCTGCAGCGCCGACTACGGCGCGAGCGACGAGATCTTTGCCGAGATCGGATACGGAAAGGTGGCGCCGCGCAAGCTGCTGACCAAGCTCGTGCCGCAGGAGCAGCTGAAGGAGAAGCCGCCGGAAACGCGGCATGGCGTCGGTCGTTCGACGGGTCCTCGGCGCGCCGGCGTCGGCCGGCGCCGGCGAAGACAAGATCAAGGTGAGCGGCATCGACGACCTGATGGTCGTGAGGGCGCGCTGCTGCAATCCGATCCGCGGCGAGAAGATCGTCGGCTATATCACGCGCGGCAAGGGCGTATCGGTGCATTCGGCGCTTTGCCCGAACGTGATGAACCTGCTCTACGATCCCGAGCGCCGCATCGACGTCGAGTGGGACAGCGCCGCGGACGCGTCGCGCTACATCGTGCGGCTGACGATGCAGGTGGAGGATCGGAAGGGGATTCTCGCCGACGTCAGCTCGCGCATCGCCGCGATCAACACGAACATCACGAACGTCGAGGCGACCGGCGCCGACAGCGATCACCTCGGCCGCATCAACATGGCGGTCGAGATCAAGGACGTGAAGCACCTCGAGAAAGTCATCAAGCTGCTGCAGAGGCGTCGAGGGAGTGCTCGGCGTCGAACGCTCCGCCGCCCGCACGCTGATCTTCTATGTCCCACCGCAGAGACGCGAGGAGGCGCAAGAGATCATTTTCTTGAAAGAGAATTCCCTGCGTCTCTTGCGCCTCTTGCGGTGAGACTGCCTGGAAAACTCAGCCCAGGAACGCGATCACGTCGACTTCGATTTTCGCGTCGCGCGGCAGGCGTGCGGCCTGGATGGTCGATCGGGCAGGCTGCGGCGGCGTGAAGAACGTGGCGTAGACCTCGTTCATCGCGGCGAAATCGGACAGGTCGGCCAGATAGACGGTCGTCCGCACGACCTGCTGGAACGACGCCCCGCCGGCGGCGAGAATTTCCCCGATGTTCTGAAACGCGCGCCGTGTCTGGTCGGCGATGCCGCCCGGCACCAGCTCACCGGTGGCGGGATCGATGGGAACCTGGCCCGACACAAACAGAAACTGTCCGGCCCGGATCGCCTGGGAATACGGCCCCAGCGCCTTCGGGGCCGATCCGGTCGACACAGCAGACAGCATCGCTAGGCGGCTTTGGTGACTTTGTTCGAACGCAGGCAACGGGTGCAGACGCGGATGCGGCGGACGCCGCCGTTAATCAATGCTCGGACGACCTGCAGGTTCGGCTCGAAGCGGCGCGGACGGACGTTGTGCGCGTGGCTGACCGTGCGGCCGACGACAGGCTTCTTCCCGCAGACTTCACAACTCTTTGCCATTACTTCCTCCAGAAGGAACCCTGCATTATACCGTAAGCCTGGCCGGAGGTCTCAGTAGCCGGTAGGCGATGCAGTCACGGCGAGTCCAGTGCACCGTCAACGGTATGATGGCGAACTGTGAACGGCTACGGCGGGGAATCAACGAGGAAGCGGGCCGTCGGGCTTCGGCGCGGTTCGGCTCCCGGCGGCGGAGTCAGCACGCGCGCGAGCAGTTGCTGGAACTCGTTCTCGGCTTGTCTCGCCGAAGCGCCGCTGTCGGCGCGGCGGCGGACGCACGGTCACCATCATCTTTGCGGCGTGCTCGATGCGGCGCAGTGCGATGGCTGCGTCGCGCTCGAGCGCCGAGCCGGCATTTTTTACCACTTCGTCGACGACACCTTTCAGTTCGGTCATCAGGCGCGCGGCGACGAGCGACGCGGGCTGATGCTCGTAGACGATGCCTTTGGCGGCAGTTTCGAGGGTTGAGGCGAGTGCGCCCGCGGCCTGCGCGATGTCGTCATCGACAAGTTTCTGAAGGGTATCGGGCTGATACCGCGACGTCACTGCCGCGAACATCAGAAACAGCCTGGCCTGCCGCTCCGACAGCCCCTGCAGCAGCGGCAGCAGCATCGCGCGGTCCATCTCCTGCTGGCGCTGAACCACGGCAGGTGGATTGGCGCGCGCCGCCGGAGATAGCCGCAATCCGGCGGGCAGTTGATTTCGACGAGCCGCTTCGTTCCGCAGCAGACGGCGCAGATCTGCTTGCCGAGCGCTGGACAGGCGCGCTTGGCCTTACGTTGGTGGCAGAGGGGACACAGCATGTCTGGGAAACCGTCCTGGACGGTAAGACCAAATTGTCCTCTATTAACGACCCTGTCACCCAGTGTCTTCAAAACAGAACCGTCCGGGTTCGGAGGCGGCGTCTAATTATTTACGAGTTGCGAAATAGCGGGAAGGCGCGACGGCAGACGCGATAACTCGTGCTTGATGAGCGAGATAGACGTAGGGAAATGGCGCGGCTGGAGGCCATGTGCATGTGCCGCCGAGCAACCTTTTTACCAGCCGCTCCCAATTTTTCCTACCAAATTACGGCGATTCTTCGCGGAATAGCCCCGCGAGTCCGATAGGCACCTAGTTTGCAATATGCCGAAAGCAACGGATTCGTAGAGTGACTGGATTTGAGACAACGGCGGAAGGAGTCGGATCATGAAGACGATGACAAGTAAACAAGACGCCTCGATGAATGAGGCCCGCTACTCCGACCTGAAGCGGATGCTCGAAGAGCGCCGTAAAGAGATCATGAGCGAAGTGCAGGGTCGCATTCGGGACCAGCGCGAGGCCGACGCGTGGGGCAAAGTGCACGAGGTCCTGGACGCCGGCGAAAGCTCGGAAGCGGATATTCAGGAAGATATCGAATTCGCGCTGATCCAGATGAAGGCCGAAACGCTCACGAAGATCAACGACGCGCTGCGCCGGCTCGAAGACGGCGCGTACGGCTATTGCGCAGACTGCGGCGGAGAGATTTCGGACAAGCGGCTGCGCGCGCTGCCGTTTGCCGTCCGATGCAAGGAATGCGAAGAAGGCCGCGAGATGGCGGTCGAGCGCGAAAAAGTGCTCGCTCAGAAGCGAAACGGTCCGCGTTCTTTTTCGACATGTCGAGCTAACACGGCGCCCCTTCATCCAGGCTCCGCCGTGCGAGGCGGAGCCTGTGCCCCGCCCCGCGATAGAAACAGCACTGAAAAGCACTAAACTGCGACACCAACGGGGAGAAGTGCATGAGTCCTGAAGACGAACGTCTCGACATCGGCGACGCGTCCGCAGAACACCCGGTAGCCATTCCGAGCGAGCTGCCGGTTCTGCCGCTGCGCGACACCGTGTTGTTTCCCAATTCGTTCCTGCCGCTGGCAGTCGCGCGCGAGAGCTCCGTGCGCCTCATCGAAGAGGCGATTAACGGGAGCAAGCTCGTCGGCGTGTTCACTCAGCGTGATGCCTCCATCGAGGAGCCGACCCAGGACGATCTGCACCGGATCGGCACGGCGACCCACATCCACAAGATGTTCAAGCTGCCGGACGGCAGCCTGCGGCTCATCGTGCAGGGATTGTCGCGCCTCCAGCTCGAGTCGGTGACCGCCGTGCGCCCGTATCTGCGCGCCCGCGTGAAGCCCGCCGACGACACGGTGCGCGAGGAAGATCGCCTCGAGATCGATGCGCTGCAGCGGAACATCAAAACCAATTTCCAGCACGTCGTCTCGCTGTCGCCGCTGCTCTCAGACGATCTGCAGGCGCTGGCGATGAACATCACCGAGCCTGGACGGCTGGCCGATTTCATCGCGTCGAGCCTTGCCACGCTCAGCACGGCCGTCAAGCAGGAGGTGCTCGAAACGGTCGACGTGCGCGCACGCCTCGACTTGTTGAACCGGCTTCTCATCAAAGAGGCCGAGGTGCTCGAGCTGGGCTCGAAGATACAGTCGCAGGTGCAGTCCGAGGTCGGGAAGAACCAGCGCGAATACTTCCTGCGCGAGCAGATGAAGGCGATACAGAAAGAGCTTGGCGAGGGAGACGATCAGACCAAGGAAGTCGAAGAGCTCAGGGAAAAAATCGAGGCGGCGGGCATGCCCGAAGCCGTCAAGAAGGAAGCCAAGCGCGAGCTCGACCGCCTGTCCAAGATGCCGGTCGCGGCCGCGGAGTATACCGTCTCGCGTACCTATGTCGACTGGCTCATTGCGCTGCCCTGGTCGAAGCGGACCGACGATGTGATCGATCTCGTCGCGCACCAAGAGCGTGCTCGACGCGGATCACTCCGGTCTCGAGAAGGCGAAGGATCGAATCCTCGAATACCTGGCGGTGCAGGAAGCTCAACCCGACGATGAAGGGGCCGATCCTCTGCTTCGCCGGGCCTCCCGGAGTCGGAAAAACGTCGCTCGCCAAGTCGATTGCGAACTCGCTGGATCGCAAGTTTGTCCGGGTGTCCCTGGGCGGCATGCGCGACGAGGCCGAGATTCGCGGCCACCGGCGCACGTACATCGGAGCGCTCCCGGGTCAAGTCATCCAGGGCCTGCGCCGCGCCGAGTCGAAGAATCCCGTGTTCATTCTCGACGAAATCGACAAGCTCGGCTCCGATTTCCGCGGCGACCCGAGCTCTGCGCTGCTCGAGGTGCTCGATCCGGAGCAGAACAACTCGTTCCGCGATCATTACCTCGACGTGCCGTTCGACCTGTCGGAAGTGCTGTTCGTGACGACGGCGAACGTTCTCGATACGATTCCGCCGCCGCTCCGCGACCGCATGGAAGTGCTCGAGCTGCCGGGATATACAGAGGAAGAGAAGCTGAGGATCGCGACGGAGCATCTCGTTGCCAAGCAAGTCGCCAATCACGGCCTCACTTCTGAAATGGTGACGTTTACCGACGAGGCCATCCGGTTGGTGATTCGTGGTTACACGCGGGAGGCTGGCGTCCGCAATCTCGAGCGGGAGATCGCATCGCTGATACGCAAGATCGCCCGCCGCCGGGCCGAAGGGCGCGAAGAGCCCGTCGAGATCACGCGCGATACCGTCGTCGAGCTTCTGGGCGCCCCGCGCTTTCTCGACGAGGAAATCGAGGAACGCACGAAGAATCCCGGCGTGGCCATCGGCATGGCATGGACGCCGGTTGGGGGAGAGGTGCTCTTCATCGAGGCGTCCCGCATGCAGGGTTCCGGGACGCTCACGCTGACGGGCCATCTCGGCGATGTGATGAAGGAATCGGCCAGGGCCGCGTTGTCGTGGTTCCGCGCGCACGCGGCGCAGTTCAACGTCGATCCGGATTTCTATAAGTCTTCCGAAATCCATCTGCACGTTCCGTCGGGCGCCATCCCGAAGGATGGTCCGTCGGCGGGTGTGACGATGGCCGTTGCGCTGGCGTCAGAACTGACTGGACGGCCGGTCCGCGGCGATATCGCGATGACCGGCGAGATCACGTTGTCCGGCCGTGTGCTGCCGGTCGGAGGCATCAAGGAAAAGGTGCTGGCGGCGAGGCGCCTCGGGGTGAAGGAGATCATCCTGCCCCGGCAGAACGACAAGGACGTGAAGGAAGACCTCAACGAGGAGCTTCGACGCGACCTGACGATCCATCTGGTTTCGACGATCGACGAAGCCGTGCTGCTTGCGTTGACGCCGCCATCGACAACGCATCGGGAGCGGAGGACCGCTACGCGCGTACAGAGTACCGTTCAGTGATTAGGGACTGGGGATTAGGGATTAGGTCAGAACGCGCTGAACGCGCGTGACACGCGTCGCAGATCTAATCCCCAATCCCTGATCCCCAATCCCTATACCAACGTCAGTCCCACCGCGGTTTTCATGTCCGCAATTTCTCCAGCCTTCACCATCTCTCTAACGTCTCTCACCGAAAACTCCTTCACGTTCAGAATCTCGTCCGGATCCTGATGAGGCTCGGGTTCTCCCGGCAGGCGATCGCGTAGATCCGTCAGGAGAAAGAAGTTCATCTCTTCGTCGCAGAAGCCTGGTGACGGAAAAAAGCTGAGCAGCTTCTCGGCGTGGCCGGCGACCTTGCCGACCTCCTCGTGGCACTCGCGAAGCGCGGCCGTCTCGAGGCTCTCGTTCGGTTCGAGCGTGCCGGCCGGCAGCTCCCAGAGCCATTGGTTGACGACATAGCGGTATTGCCGCACGAGCAGGATGCGGTCGGGCGCCGTCATTGGCAGCAGCACGACGGAGCCGCGGTGGCGCACACATTCCATCTTCACCACACGGCCATCTGGATACGCCACGTGGTCGACCGTGATGTTGATGACGCGCCCTTTATAGATGACGCCGGAGTGCTTCAGCTCAGGAAGTGCTTCGCTCATATTCGTCCGGCAGGATTTGGTCGAGCACGGTTTGCAGGTCCAGGGGCACAGGCGCTTCGAACTCCATCTTGCGCCCGTCGGCTGGATGATGAAATACGAGGCGCCCCGCGTGCAGGAACGGCCGATCGAGCGCAAGAACGGGCCGGAGATCGCCGGGCACGCGCCTGCGGAGCCCGCCGTACACGGCGTCGCCGACAATCGGGTGGCCAATCGCGCTCAAGTGAACCCGAATCTGATGCGTGCGTCCCGTCGCGATTGCGACGTGAACCAGCGTGACGCCGGGCATCTGGATCGCCGCCGTGATACGGGTGACGGCCGATCTCGCCCGGCGTGCTTTTGCCGACATCTTCTTGCGATCGCCCGGGTCGCGGCCAATCGGGAGGTCGATCCGCTTGCCGGCCTGTACGACCCCCCACACGAGTGCGACGTACTCTTTTTCGACTTCGCGATCGTGAAACTGCCGCGACAGTTCGACGTGCGCCCGGTCGTTCTTCGCCACCACCATCAGGCCCGATGTGCCGCGATCGAGACGGTGCACGATGCCCGGCCTCAGCTCGCCGCCGACACCGCTCAAATCGTCTATGTCGTGCAGCAGTGCGTTCACCAACGTGCCTTCGGAATGGCCGGCGGCAGGATGGACGACCATACCGGCGGGTTTGTTGACGACCACGAGGTCCGAATCCTGATAGACGATGTCTAAGTTGTGATCCTCGGGCTGAGGAATCGGGCTGACCGGCTCCGGAATGTCGATCGCAATCGCCTCGCCCGCTCGCACGATGCGGTTCGCCGGCACGGCGTGGCCCGCGATCGTGACCTTTCCGTCCTTGATGAGGCGCTGAATCTGCGACCGGGACTGGCCGCCGAGGACGCTCGTCAGGTATCGATCGATGCGGACGCCCGCTTCTTCGGCGGAGACGAGCAGGTCGTTGCGAAGCACAATGTCATAGCTTAATGAACTTTAGTCATGAAGATCACATTCCTGGCCCTGATGACTTCACTCCTGCTTCAGGGCTGTACGCCGCCCAGGGATCTGCTTCGTCTGCCGCGGCCATTGACGGCCGCAGAGATGGATACGGTTGTCGGCGGTATTCGTCAGGCGCTAGCCGGCAAGACACTCCGTTTGGTTGACGGGCGTGGGGGCGAACCCGAGATCCTCATGGACCGGGATGCCATGCCCAACATGGTTCGCTACAAGGGGCGCGGCGAGCGCATCGCTAGTGTCACTGGCGACAGTGGCACCGTGCGAGTGTTCAACCTGCCCGACGTTATCGTGTGGCTGTTTGAGTACTCGCGCGTTCCCGCGCGCCGTTGTAACGGCGTCCCGGCGGCGGGCGGTATGGTTATCGAATATCTGCTGAATCTCACGACGCAAATACGCCAGGTAACGGCTCGCGAAACGGGACCGCGAGATGCTGCGATGGCGCGTCCTCTGGAGATGCTGGGAACACCGGCATCTCTGTCAACCGGTCAAACGCGATTCGTCGGCAACCGCGCTGCCCGAGCCATCATCTCGCCGTTCTCTATTACCGAGGCGCCCCTTCTAAGAGGCGATCCGGCGCCCAACCCGGCCGATTTCGTGCCTATGCAGTCGCTGTGGATTGATACAAATTCGCTGCTGCCTCTGAGGTGGGAAGTGTCTCAGCGTCAGCCGATCGTCGGCGCTATCGACTTCGTGTACGAACAACTCGACCTTCGGCGTCCCGCCGGTTTTGAAGTGCCTCAGTGTATTCCGTGAGACAAAACCCTCTGCGTCTTCGCGTCTCTGCTGTGAGACTGAAAAACAGCGCCTCAGGCCGCGCGCCGTGCTGACTTCGCGGCAGCTGGATGGCCGTCTGTGGGAAGTCGCCTCTTTAGTGCGGCGTTGCTCGCGCGGGTGCGCGAACTCGTTCCGGAACGAGCTGATCGATTTCACCGTCCGCACCGAAAAAGTACTTGACAGCCTTTCCGCGTGGCGCATGTTCGCGTCGATGATTATTCGAATGAAGCCTCGTGTGAGCCGCCATCTGCGGGCTGAAGGCACCATTCCCGTAGAGGTGCGACCATGGGAGACTGCGGGCGCGATCGCTTGCCTTAGGTCACGTTTGAGGGCGAAAAATCATCATGTTATACACGAGCATGATGACAGATATTTCAGCCGCTCTCGGCAAGCTGTCCGATCAGGATTTGCTCGCGCATATGCGCGCCGCGGCCGCAAACGAACGGCGCGCAACAGCCAGGCTCATCGCACTGCTGGCGGAAGTCGATGCACGCCGGCTCTATCTCGGCGAAGGGTGCTCGTCGCTCTTCACATATTGCACGCAGGTGCTGCACTTGTCAGAACACGCGGCGTACAACCGGATTGAAACCGCGCGAGCGGCGCGCCGGTTTCCGGTGATCCTCTCGCTGGTTGATTCGGCGGCTATCACGCTGACGACCGTTCGCCTGCTTGCGCCGCATCTTACCGAGGCAAATCACGGCGACGTGCTCGGTCGTGCACGACACAAGACGAAACGCGATGTTGAGCTGCTTGTTGCCACACTTAATCCGCGGCCCGATGTGCCATCAATCGTGCGCAAGCTGCCGATCCGGGCAGCGCTACCATCGGTACCGAAAGAACCGGTGATACCTGATGTGCCGACAACACTTGCTGCTCAGCCGTGCGTCCAGCCGCCGCTGCGTCCAGCGGAAGCGAAGCCCATCGCGCCGGAACGGTACAGGGTGCAGTTCACGGTCAGCCGCGAGACTCATGACAAGCTCCGGCGAGCGCAGGATCTGCTGCGTCACATCGTGCCGAGCGGTGATCCGGCCATCATCTTCGAACGAGCGATCGCACTATTGCTCGAACAACTCGAGCGCACACGAATCGGCAAGACCGCGCCCGCACGTCTCGGCGTCAATCAGGATTCGCGTTACGTCCCGGCCGCAGTGAAGCGAGCGGTGTGGGAGCGCGATAACGGACGCTGCGCGTTCAACGGTGCACACGGGCGCTGTGCCGAAACTGGCTTTCTCGAGTATCACCACGTCGTGCCGTTTGCTTCGGGCGGGCACACAGACGAGAGCAATCTCGAGCTGCGGTGCCGGGCTCACAACCAGTATGAAGCGGAGCTATGGTTCGGTGCGACATGCGGGCGGCCGGTGGCACGAGAGGCACGGGCGTTCTATGGGCTGTGAGAACAACTCACTCGCGCGGGCCGGAACTCAGTCATTTCCCAGCGCCAACCAGGGCTCGGCGCCAGAATGGGCCAGCGCAGAGAGTGAAGAAGAGAGCTACCAGGCTGTCAGGACTTAACGCCTCTGCGTCTTCGCGTCTCTGCGGTGAGTCTGAAGCGTGAGACTGAAAAAGACGCTTCAGGCCGCGCGTCGAGCCGATTTCGCGGGTTCGGGTGTCGGCCGTCGCCGAAGATAGACCAACATGAACAGGCTCAACGGCGCGAGCACGACCGAGATGAACTGCGAGGTCGAGAGACCCATCAGGAAGCCGCGCTCGTCGGCGCGGTAGAACTCGATGATGAAGCGCGACACGGCATAGAGAAGCATGTACCCCCAGAACGTGCGTCCTGGATAGGTCCGTCCCTTGCGCTCGGTCACGAGGAGGAAGATCAGGATAATCAGCTCGGCGCCCGCTTCGTACACCTGCGTCGGGTGGAGCGGCACGTTCAGAGGGGTGCCCACGTTCGCGGCGGCAAACGGATCTGTAAAAGTGACAGCCCACGCCACGTCGGCCGGCCGCCCGTAGCAGCAACCCGCCATCAAGCAGCCGAGTCTTCCGATCACGTGGCCGAGGGCGATGCCGGGCGCGAAGATGTCGCAGGTTCTCCAGAAGGGCAGTTTATGGCGCCGGATATACCAGAACGCGACGAGCGTCGCGGTGATGAGGCCGCCGTAGAACACGCCGCCCGATCGCGCGAGCACGAGAATTTCGTCAGGGTTGTTGCGGAAGTAATTGAAATTGACGAGAAGCAACAGCAGCTTCGCGCCGACGAGCGCGGCGATGACGATATAGACGCCGAGATCCAGGAGCCGCCCAGAGTCGAGTCCGGCTTTGCGTCCCCGCACGATGGCGAGCTGCAGGCCCGCAAGATACGCGGCCGCCAGCATGACGCCGTAGGTGTAGATCGTCAGCGGCCCGATGCCGAAGAATTCTGGAATCTCAAGCAGTCTCGGGTACACGTCCTACTCCCAGCAGGTCGGCCATCATCAGCACCACGCCAACTGTAATCGCGGAGTCGGCCACATTGAAAGCCCAGAAATGCACGCCCCGCCAGTACACGTCGACAAAGTCCACCACGTAACCCATGGTCGCGCGGTCGATCAGGTTTCCGACGGCACCGCCGAGAATCAGCGCCAGCCCGTAGCGCGCGATCCGCTGCGTGGCCGGCAGCGTCAACGCGTAGCTGGCCACCGCTCCAAGGGCGATGAGCGCCACCAGCACCATTACGGCCGGTTTGTATGGGAAGTCGACGTTGTCCAGGAAGCCATATGCTGCCCCCGTGTTCCTCACATGAGTGAGATCGAAAAACCCGGGAATGACGCTGACGCTGTCGTGCAGCGGCACTCTGGCTTTGACGAGCGCCTTCGTGATCTGATCCAGAAGGACAATGACGGCCACGATTACGAGCTCGACGGCTCGCCAGCGCTGCGACGCCATCACGACCTGACGGTCTCCGCCAACGCGTCTTCGCAGCGCTCGCAGATGCCGGGACGGCCCGGATCTGCAGATACCTTTGGCACATAGCGCCAGCACCGCTCGCACTTCACACCCGACGCTCGATCGATGGAGACCTCGAGCCCTTCGCCGGTCGTTCGCTCCCTGGTTTCGACCTCCGACACGATGAACAGCATGGGAAGCTGTGCTTCATGTGTCCTCAGCAGCTCCATTTCCGCTCCCGATGCCGACAGGACCACCTTCGCCTGAAGCGAGCTGCCGATCTGCTTGTCCTTGCGAAGAGGTTCAATCCTGGCGAGCACCTGCTCGCGGATGGTAATCAGTCGCTCCCAGCGCGCTGTCAGTGGGGGATCGCTCAGACGGCCGAGCGAGGCCCGGGTCGGAAAGAGCGCGAGATGTACTGAGTCTTCACGCGCGCCAGGGAGGTGCCGCCACAGCTCATCCGTGGTGAACGAGAGAATCGGCGCAAGCAGGCGGGCAAGGCCATCAGCCATCAGGTACATGGCGGTCTGCGCCGAGCGGCGTTCTTTCGCCGTCGCGGCGAACGTGTATAAACGGTCCTTCGAGACGTCGGCGTAGAACGCACTCAGATCGACGGCAGCGAACGCGTTGAGGGCCTGGAAAATCCTGCTGAAATCGTAATCGTCGTACCCGTCCAGCACCTGCCCTGCGACGTCGCCGTAGCGAGCGAGGATGTACTTGTCGACGTCTTCGAGCGAATCGCGGGGCACCTGATCACGCGACGGATCGAAGTCGTAAAGATTCGCGACGAGATAGCGCAGGGTGTTGCGAATCTTGCGGTACGCCTCGGTGGCGCGCGCGAGGATCTCTTTGCTCACGCGGATGTCTTCCCAATAATCGCTCATCGCCGCCCACAACCGGAGAACGTCGGCACCGCTCTGCTTGATGACGTCCTGCGGCGCAATGACGTTCCCGATCGACTTGGACATCTTCTGGCCGTCGGTGTCGATCACGAAGCCATTCGTTACGACCTCGCGATACGGCGGGCGGCCTCGCGTGCCCAGCCCGAGCAACAGAGAGCTCTGGAACCAGCCGCGATGTTGATCGCTGCCCTCGAGATACATGTCGGATGGCCACGTCAGCTCGGGACGAACGGAGAGGACCGCTTCGTGACTGGAGCCCGAGTCGAACCACACGTCGAGGATGTTCATCTCCTTCTCGAACGCCGTGTTCCCGCACTTCGGGCACGCCAGCCCGTCCGGAACGAACTCATCGACCGGGCGCTCGTACCACGCGTCGGCGCCGTGCGCCTCGAAGACCCTGGCAGCTTTCTCGACGAGCGCCGGCGTGGTAATCGCCTCGCCGCACTTGACGCAGTCGACTGCAGGGATGGGTACACCCCAGACGCGTTGCCGCGAGATACACCAGTCGGGGCGTCCCGACACCATGTTGTAAATACGGTCGCGCCCCCACGAGGGAATCCATTTCACGCTGTGATCGATGGCGTCCAGGGCCGCTCGACGAAGCGTGAGGGGCGGTCCGTCCTCTGCGGCGATCACGGGATCGCCGTCCATCCGGATGAACCACTGCGACGTCGCGAGGAAGATGACAGGGTTGTGACACCGCCAGCAATGCGGGTACTGGTGCGAAAAAGTCGATCGATGCAGCAGGCGGCTGCGTTCTTTGAGTGCCTGTTCGACACCGGCATTCGCGTCGAAAACCTTCTGCCCGGCGAAAAGCTCGACACCCTCGAGAAAGTGTCCGGCCGGTCCCACCGGTGCGTAGATCTCGAGACCGTATTTCTGGCCTGTGAGGAAGTCGTCTGCGCCGTGTCCGGGGGCGGTGTGGACCGCACCCGTACCTGCATCGAGCGTGACGTAGTCTGCCAGCACCGCGATCGAATCCCGTGCGTAAAGAGGATGGCGGAAGCGGATGTTCTCGAGTTGTGTCCCCTTCATCCTGGCGATCGGGGCGCCAAGCGTGAGCCCTGTCGCTTCCGCAACGCGTGGAGCGAGCGCCTCGGCCATGATGACGGCGCGTCCGTTCACGTCGTAGGCGGCATAGTCAAACTGCGGGTGGAATGCGATGGCCAGATTCGAGGGAATCGTCCAGGGAGTCGTCGTCCAGATGACGACCGAGACGTCGCGCCCGCCGAGATCAGCCACACGTGACGCGAGGTCGTGCTGACTGTCCGGCGCCAGCGGAAACTCGACGTAAATCGACGGCGAGACGTGATCTGCGTACTCGACTTCGGCTTCGGCCAGCGCCGTGCGGCAATGAATGCACCAGTGGACAGGCTTCTTGCCCTTGTAGACCAGCGCCTTCTCCACGAACCGGCCGAAGGTTCGCGCGATGGCCGCCTGATAGCGAAAATCCATCGTCAAATAAGGCTGATCCCACGTGCCCAGGATGCCGAGGCGCTGGAACTGTTCGGTCATCGTGCCGATGAACCGTTCGGCATAGGCGCGGCACGACCGGCAGAAGTCGGCGACGCTCATCTCGCGCTTCTTCGGTCCCAGTTCCTTGTCGACCTTCAGCTCAATCGGCAGCCCGTGACAGTCGAAGCCGACGACGTACGGCGCATCGTAGCCGGACATCGACTTGGATTTGACGACGAGCTCCTTGAGAATCTTATTGATCGCGGTGCCGATATGAATGCTGCCGTTGGCGTACGGCGGGCCGTCATGCAGAACGAATTTGGGAGCACCGGCCCGAGCTTCGCGCAGTTTCCCGTAAAGGTCCATGGCGTTCCAGCGGGCAAGCGTTTCGGGCTCGCTGGTCGGCAGGTTCGCCTTCATGGGAAATTCGGTGCGAGGGAGGTTGAGCGTATCTTTCCAGTCGGACATTCACCGGAATTGTGACCTTGAAGAGGGCTGAGAGCTTAGGGCTGAGGGCTTAACCCTAAGCCCTCAGCCCTGCCAGCGAAGAGGGTTAAGGTATCCAGACCTTCACGACGAAATTGCCGCTGTTGTCCGCCACATGGTCGTCGTTCACGCTGAGAAACAGCCGTCCTGTTTCGGGCACGTCGAGCGCGTTCGTCGTATCCCCAATGGCGAAGGGTTGACCATTGCCGATGCGTCCGATGAGTGCGCCGGCCGGAATCGACGGAATCGGGGCCTTGTCGGCGTGGCGGCCGCTCAAGGCGCCCGCCGCGCGCGCGATGTCGTCGCCGCTGGTGCTCAGGCGAATCTCGCCCGATGGTTCGAAACGGAGATACTGCCCGCGGCTCACGTTGAAACCGCTGTTCGTCCACTGCACGTTCGCGGGCACTACAACCGACCGAGCGTGCGCCGGGGCGGCAGAACGATCCTGATACGCGTCACTACCGCGGCCTCGACCGCGGGCAGAGGGTGGTGCCTGCGGATCCGCAACGGACGCCGACTGCGTCGGGAATCCCGGAACGTTGCTGACCGAACCGAGATAGATGCGTGCGATCTCGCCAATGTTGCTCCTGCGACCGTTCGAGAACACCGCGATGAGCGGTTTGCCCGTGAAGTCCTGGAGCGATGCGTTGAACTGTTCGCCGTTTCTCATGACAACGTAACCGCCGTTGGCGGCGTTGACCTTTGAGACTTCGTCGAGCGACACGTTGCGTCCGTCGCCGGCGAAATCGATGAGCACGATGTCGCCGACCGGCACCTGCCGTGTCTGGCCGTTCACGTTCAACGTGAAATCCCGGCCCATGTCGATGACGTCGGCACGCACCCGATCGCCATTCCGCAACACCACTGCGGCGGATTGAGCGTACGCTTGTGCTGCGCCTAACGCGAGTATTCCCACCAGAACGGGAATGAAGAAGTGTTTACGCATGACGTCCTCCAGCTGAATGTATCGTCAGAAAGTCCTGCCTCCAACCATGCAACGTCCTTGCCACAAATCAGCGACTGAAAGCCGCTGATTTCATTGGGATCCCGAGCGTTTGCCTCGCGAGTCCGACTCTGGTCGGCCGGTATAATGGACACCGATATGACATCGGCGGTCCTGGACAACGGGCTGAAAGTGCTGATCGAAGAGGTACATACCGCCCCGCTTGCGTCGGTTTGGTGCTGGTACAAAGTAGGGTCGAAAAACGAAGTGACCGGCCTCACCGGTGTATCGCATTGGGTCGAGCACATGAACTTCAAAGGCACGACCAATATCCCCCGCGATCAGGTCAAGGGCATCATCGAAAAATTCGGGGGCAGCTGGAACGGATACACGTGGATCGACCAGACCACCTACATGGAAACCGCGTCGACGGCCGGACTCGACAGCATGTTGTTCATCGAGGCCGAGCGGATGGGCAACTGTCTCTACGATCCCGGAGATTGCGAATCGGAGCGAACTGTCATCATCTCGGAACTGCAGGGGAGCGAAAACGATCCCGACACGCTGCTCGAACAGGAAGTGATCGCGGCGGCCTACAAAGTTCATCCGTATCGGCATCCCACCATCGGTTGGCTTTCCGACCTGCAGACGATGAGCCGGGACGATCTGTATCAGTACTACCGCCGGCATTACGTTCCGAACAACGCGGCGCTGGTCGTCGTTGGCGACGTGGATGCCGATGACGTGCTACGCCGCGTCGAGAAGCAGTTCGGCGCGATACCCGCAGGGCCGGAGCCGCGCCGCCTCAACGTGGTCGAGCCCGAGCAGTTCGGCGAGCGCCGCATCGAGGTCTCGCGCGAAGGCACCACAGGTTATCTGAAGCTTGCGTATCATGCGCCTGCCGCCGGCGATGCAGATTTTTTTCCGATGCTGGTTCTCGATGCCATTCTCACGGGAGCGAAGGGCATCAATCTGTGGTCGAGCTTTCGCACTCCACCTCCTCAGCGGAGCGCGCGCCTGTACCGTGCGCTCGTCGAGGGCCGGCTTGCCTCGAGCCTTGGCGCCGGCCTGCTGCCGACCGAGCATCCGTTTCTGTATCTGGTTTCGGCGACCGCGATGGAAGGCGTCAGTCTCGCGGAGGTCGAGGGCGTGGCGACGGCGGAACTGGAGAAAGTTGCGCGCACTGGCGTCACCGATCGCGAGTTGATAAAGGCAAAAAACCAGCTTCGCGCACGCCTGGTGTTCGAGAACGACAGCGTCACGAATCTCGGCCATCAGCTCGGGTACTTTCACACGGTCGCCAGCCTGGACGAGTACCGCGACGCGCCGAAGCTCATCGCGGCCGTTACCCGGGATCAGGTCGAACGTGCCGCGAAGAAATATCTACGCACGGATCGGCGGACGGTCGGATGGTTCGAGCCGACCAACGGAGCGTAGCGAATGACGATTGCGCTTCAGAAGGGGCTTTCGGCGTCCCGGCAGATTCTAGACAATGGCACGGTAATCATCTCGAAGGAGGCGCATACCGTCCCGGCGGTGACCATCCATGTCGGCGTCAAGGCCGGCAGCATTTACGACGCGAACGCGCTCGTTGGCCTCAGCCATCTCGCGTCGCGCGTCCTCGACCGCGGCACCGAGCGAACGACAACCGATCAGATTGCGGAGGCGCTCGACGAGCGGGGCGTGTCGCTGACGGTTGGCGCGAACCGCCACGTGATGACCGTCAGTTGCACGTGCCTCTCGGAAGACTTCGAGGCGATGCTCGCGCTGGTCGGCGAAATCGTGATGCAGCCGGCATTTCCCGAGCATGAAATCGGCAAGCGAAAAGGCGAGGTCCTCAACGCGATTCGGCAGGACGAAGACAACCCTGCAGCCACGGCCATGCACGCCTTGTTCGCGACCCTCTATCCCGATCAGCATCCCTACGGTCGTCCCTCGAAGGGCACCGTCGAGAGTGTAGGCCGGATCGAGCGGAAGGATCTGATTGCATTTCACGATGCGCGCTTTGCGCCGTCAGCGACGCGGGCAGTCATCGTGGGAGACGTCGAGCGCGGGAGAGCAGTCGAGGCGGGCGAGCGGGTGTTCGGATCGTGGCGCAAGCCCGCGCCGGCAGATATCGCGCTCTCTCACCCGCCTTCCGATCGCCGGCGCCACGAGCGCGTGATCCCGATGATGAACAAGGCGCAAGCCGACATCGCCTACGGCTTCACGACCATCGTCCGGCGGGATCCGAAGTATTACGCCTACACGCTGATGAACAACGCGCTCGGGCAATACGGCATCGGCGGCAGACTTGGCGACAGCATTCGCGAGCGCCAGGGGATGGCGTACTACGTCTTCAGCTCGTTCGATGCGAACATCGTGGAGGGCCCGCTCATTGTGCGCGCCGGCGTGAACCCAGACAACGTGGATCGCGCCATCGCGTCGATAGACGATGAGATAAGCAGGATGGCGAGCGAGGGGCTGACGCCCAAGGAGCTCGGCGACTGCAAGCAGTATCTAATCGGCTCGATTCCCCGGTTGCTCGAGACCAACGGGGCTATAGCGACGTTTCTGCAGACCGCCGAATTTTTCGAGTTGGGGCTCGACCACGATCTTCGCTTGCCGGCGCTCGTCGATGCCGTGACGCTCGAAGAGGTGAACGCCGCCGCACGGGACGCGCTCGACGTGAACCGCGCAGCACTCGTCGTCGCCGGTCCCTATCGGCGCTGAAGTCTACAACTCTGTAGGGCTCAACTTAAGTTGAGCCCTACCGGTTAAGTTGAGCCCTACCGGTTAAGTTGAGCCCTAGCCGGGAGGCCAGCTGAGCGTACGTCCCGCGAGCAGGTGAAGATGGATGTGGAAAACGCTCTGGCCGGCTTCGGGGCCCGTGTTGAAGACAGTACGGTAGCCGCGCACGTCGTAGCCGCGCGGTTTCGCGAGGTCGGCTGCGCGCCGGAACATCCGGCCAACAAGCGCGTCGTGCTCAGTGGTGAGCTCGTTCAACGATCCGATGTGTATTTTCGGAATGATAAGCGCGTGCAGTGGTGCCTGCGGATTGATGTCCTGAATGGCGATCAACTCCGCATCGTCGTAGAGCGGCTTTACCGGGATGATGCCAGCGACGATCTTGCAGAACAGGCAATCGCCGTTCATGGCTGCCCTTTCGCGCCGGGGTCTTTTCGGCAGACGACCGTCCGCGGAATGTCCTGCAGATCGTGGCGAATCTTCACGACGTCAAGCCCATTCACACTGGTTACGAGCTCCGTGACGCAATCGTCTTGTCCGCAGCCGAACTCCATCACGAGCCATCCACCCGGCGTCAGCGTCTTCACGGCTCCCTCCAGCACGCTTCGCAATCCATCGAGGCCATCCGCGCCGCCGAACAGCGCGACAGCCGGCTCGTAATCGCGAACTTCCGGCGTCAGCCCACGCTCGGACACAGACGGCACATACGGAGGGTTCGAGACGATGACATCGGCCTTGTCGACGATGCCGTCCAGGAAGCTGGTTTCGACGAACGTGATGCGATCGACGACGTTGTGCCGCACGGCATTGCGCCGCGCGACGCCGAGTGCGTGCTCCGAGAGGTCGGTGGCGATGATCCTGGCGCCGGGAATCTCATGAGCGAGAGAGATGGCGATGCAGCCGCTGCCCGTTCCCACGTCGACGATGAGAGGATGTGAGTCCTTTCCGACCAGCGCGAGTGTTTCCTCCACGATGAACTCTGTTTCCTGCCGGGGAATCAAGACATCGGGTCCGACTTCGAAAGGCAGGCCCCAGAACTCGCGCGTCCCCAGAATATAGGACACCGGTTCCCGCCGTTCGCGCCGGGCGACGAGCGGCTCGTACTTCAGCAGGAACGCGCTCGTGGCCGTGTCGTTGCGGTCTGCAAGAAAGCGCGCCCGATCCCAACCGAGAACCTGGCGCGCGAGCACTTCTGCGTCGAGCGCGGCGAGGCTGGCGCTGATGCCCGCGTTCACGAAACGGTCGCGCGCGCCCTGTACCAGATCGTGAATCGTCATGGTTGTCTCGCAGGGGCCCCTCGCCCCGCGCCGCTCCGCGACCTCATGTCGTGGTCGCTTCCTTCAGTTTTTCGGTCTGATAGAACGTCGAGACGTTGTCGAGCAGGTCCGTCAGATCTCCTGCATTCAGCACCTCGGCCAGGCGATGCGTCGTGAAGTTGACCCGGTGATCGGTGATGCGGTTCTCCTTGAAGTTGTATGTGCGGATTTTCTCGGATCGTTCACCCGTACCGACCTGGCTGCGCCGATCTTTTGCGATCGCTTCCTGCTGCCGGCGCATCTCCATCTCGTACAGCCGCGCTCGCAGCACACGCATCGCCTTGGCCTTGTTTTTGATTTGGGATTTCTCGTCCTGCTGCGATACGACTGTGTTGGTCGGAATATGGGTGATGCGGACAGCCGAATAGGTCGTGTTGACGCTCTGCCCGCCGGGGCCGCTCGAGCAGAACGTGTCGATACGCAGATCCTTCGGGTCGATGTGCACGTCCACTTCTTCCGCTTCCGGCAAAACCGCGACCGTAACCGTTGATGTGTGAATCCGGCCGGACGCTTCGGTTGCGGGCACGCGCTGCACGCGATGTACGCCGCTCTCGTACTTGAGCTTGCTGTAGGCGCCGCGCCCTTCAATGGTGGCGATCACTTCCTTGACGCCGCCGACATCGCTTTCGCTTGTCGACATCACCTCGACGCGCCAGCCTTGGATTTCGGCGAATTTTCTGTACATGCGGAACAGCTCGTAGGCGAACAGCGCCGCCTCTTCGCCGCCCGTGCCTGCGCGAATTTCAAGAACGACGTCCTTCTGATCGTTGGGATCCTTCGGAATCAGCAGAATCTTGATCTCGGCCGTCAGCGCATCGCGGCGCTCTTTGAGTCCACGCACCTCTTCTTCGGCGAGCTCGCGCATGTCCGCGTCGCCCAATGCGACGAGCTCTTCGGCCTGCTCGATTTCCTTGAGCACCGACTTGTACTCGCGGGTCTTCTGCACGAGCGGCTCGATTTCGGCGAGCGCCTTCGCGTGCTTGCGATACTCGTTCGAGTCCGATTGGACGGACGGGGTCGCGAGGAGTGCCGTCAACTCCTCGTAGTTCGCCTCGACGGAATTCAACTTATCCAACATTAGTGATCATCGAATCTGAAAACTGGAATCTAGGATCTAAAATCTGAGGTCTCCGATAGATTCCAGATTGTAGCTTCTAGATCCCAGTTTCCTATTACCCACCCGACACCGGCGGGAGAAACGCGACCTCGTCGCCGTCCGAGACAGGAACGGTCATCCCTGCGTAATCGGCGTTCACGGCCGAAGACATGGAGGATTCGTAGCGCGCCATCTCGGGAAACTCGGCCACCAGCCCTCGCCACACGTCGCGGACCGTCGCACCGGCCGGGGCTTCGCGCGACAAATCCCCGGTCCCGGCGATGTCGCGCAGCCTGGCAAACAATCGGACAGTCACGCGCATGCGCGCCGCACGGCTTCCAATCGAGCCGCCTCGTCTTCGGGATTCGCCGTGGCTCCCTCGATCCAGACCTCGCCGCCTTCGAAGAATTCGTGCTTCCAGATGGGCACGATCTGCTTCACGCGCTCGATCACGTAGCGGCAGGCGGCAAACGCCGCGCGTCGATGCGCGCTCGCGGCGGCAATCACGATGCTCGCCTCGCCGATCGCCAGGCGCCCGACGCGATGATGCACCGCCAGCCGCACGCCGGGCCACTCCCGATCGGCTTCCTGGCAGATTTGCGCGAGCGCTTTCAACGCCATCGGCTCGTACGCCTCGTACACGAGGTGCGTGACGCGGCGGTTCAGGTTGTTGTCGCGCACCACGCCGATGAACGTGGCCACGGCCCCGTGGCCGCCGCCGTTCAAAACCTGCCGTATCAAAGCGTCGAGCTGCAGCTCGTTCGGCGTCACCGCGATCGGATTCATCTAACCCCTAGGTTGCATGTAGGGCCGAGCTTTAGCTCGGCTGAAGCCGAGCCCTACGGTTGCAAGTAGGGCCGAGCCCTACGGTTGCGTGTAGGCCGAGCCCGAGCCCTACGGTTGCGTGTAGGGCCGAGCCCGAGCCCTACCGGTTGCGTGTTGAGCCGAGCCGAGCCCTACGGTTGCAAGTAGGGCCGAGCTTTAGCTCGGCTGAAGCTCGGCTGAAGCCGAGCCCTACCATGGCCGAGGCCTACGATTATAAGCGGCGGGGCCTGCCTCGCCGTAGCCGCGTCTCCTCTGTCATCGCGGCGGTGGGCCTGCCCGCCGTAGCCGCATCGGTTCTGTCAGCGCGGCGGAGGCGGGTTCCAGAAGTGATTCAGGACGCGCGCGCCGCGGCCGATCTCAAACGACTGTTCGATCGCTCCTGTGACATAGCGTTTTGCACGCTGAACCGCAGCCGGTATGTCGTCGCCCAACGCCAGCCCCGCAGCTATAGCCGACGCGAATGTGCATCCCGTGCCATGGACATTGTCGAAAGCCGCGCGCGGTGCCGCGAGCTCGATGAATATTCCTTCGTGGAAAAGGACGTCTATGGCAAGTGGCCCGCGAAGGTGGCCTCCCTTGATGACCACCGCGGACGCACCCCACCCGGCGATGTGCCTTGCCGCCTCCCGCGCGCTTCCGATCGACTCGATTCGAATGCCGCACAGCGCCTCTGCCTCGGCCACATTCGGCGTTACGACAGCCGCCCTTGGCAGGAGGAGCGTCTTTACTATTGAGACGGCTTCCGGTGCCAGGAGGGTGCGGCCCCCACCGGGCCCTGGCTCGCCGTAGCCTTGGCGAAGGCGGCCGCTCGCCATGACCGGATCGACGACAAGATTGCGGCTATGTAATCGTTCGACGGCGTCGATGACCGCGCGGACGATCTCGGCTGTCGCGAGCATGCCGGTTTTGACGGCGTCGATCTCGATGTCCTCGGCGACCTGGTCGATTTGAGCGCGCACTGCCTGCGGCGACAACGCAAAAACCTCGGCAACCCCGGTCGTGTTCTGTGCGGTCACCGCTGTCAGCGCCGACACTCCGTATACCCCGAGCGCGGCGAACGTTTTGAGATCGGCCTGGATGCCAGCGCCGGCGACTGAATCGCTGCCGGCAATCGTGAGCGCGGTTCGCATGCGACCCAAGCTCGGTGTCCGGCTACTTTCCGAAGATGAGGAAATACTGGTAAGGCAGAAATTTGTGCTCGTCGACGAGCTTCAACCCGGCAGCCGTGGCCTGCGAGATCACGAGGCTCGGAGGCACCCGCTCCGCGGCGTCGGGGCCGGGCCCGCCGTCACCTTCGCGGTAGTCGATGATGCCGATGCGTCCCTGAGGTTGAAGCCTGCGCGCGACGTTCTTGAGCAGCAGCACCGGATCCTGCATCTCGGGGAACGCGTCGACGATCAGCACGGCATCCGGGCGGGCGTCGGGCGGAAGCTTCGGGTCGTCGTATTCGCCAAGGACCGGCTCGACGATCTTGTTGAGACCCTCGCGTTCGATGCGCCGGCTGATGGCTTCAATCATGAGACGCTGCACGTCTACCGCATACACCTTGCCATTTGGGCCGACCCGGCGCGCCAGCCGCATCGTGAACCAGCCCCCTCCCGCACCGATGTCGGCGACCGTGGTGCCTTCGGCAATGTGAAGGGCGTCCATCACCTGATCGGGCTTCTGCCATGCCTCGCGATCGGGCGGTTCGAGTAACCCGAGATCCTGCGGCGCAAAAAGACGAGGCGGTCGTGGAGGTTTCTGCTGTTGCGCCGAATTCACCGACGTCAGGCCGGCCATGCCTGCCGCGAGCAGAATGAGAAAAATCGCCGTGCGTCTCATTTGTTCGGTGTCGTCATCCGCTCTGGCGTCAGCAGCGCGTCAAGCTCGGCATCGGTGAGGACGCCGCGCTCCTTTGCGATCTGGCGGATCGACTTGCCGGTAAGCACGGACTCCTTTGCGATTTCAGCTGTGGCCGCGTAGCCGATATGCGGGCTCAGCGCTGTGGCCACCGCGGTGCTGCGATCGAGAAGCTCGCGTGCGCGGCCGGCATCGGCGGTAATCCCTTCGACGGTCCTGGTTCGAAGCGCCGTCATGGCCTCGCGCATGATCCGCGACGAGTGCAGGGCGTTCCAAGCAATCACGGGCATCATCACATTCAGCTCGAGCTGTCCTGCCTCGGCCGCCACGGCAACGGTCACGTCGCATCCCATCACCTGATAGCAGACCTGGTTCACCATCTCGGGCACCGATGGGTTCACCTTGCCGGGCATGATCGACGAACCCGGTTGCACTGCGGGCAAGGTGATTTCCGATAACCCGGCCCGCGGTCCCATGCTCAGCAGCCTGAAATCGCTCGCGACCTTGCCCACCTCGATCGACAACCGCCGCATGGCGCCGGAATAGGCCGCCACGTCTCCCATGCTCTGAGTGACACGGAACAGGTTCTTTGCGCGGCGGAGCGGAAGCTTCGTGTACGACCGCAGGTAGTTGACCGCCGCTTCAGAGTAGTCGCTGCCGGCGTTCAACCCCGTACCGACCGCGGTCGCACCCAGATTCAGCTCCATCAATTGTTCAGACGCCGCCTCCACGTCGTCGGCTCCCCGCTCCACGCACGCGGCATAGCCTCCGAAGACCTCGCCGAGAGTAATTGGCACAGCGTCCTGCAGATGCGTCCGCCCTACCTTCAGAATCAGCGCGAACTCGCGTCCTTTGTGCTCGAGCGCGCGTTGAAGCTTGCGGGCGCTCTCGACGAGCGGTCCGTGGTCGAGCAGCAGCGCCAGGCGCGTCGCCGTCGGGAACACGTCGTTGGTCGACTGCGACATGTTCACGTGATCGTTCGGGTGCACCGTGGTGTAAGCGCCTCTCGGCAGGCCGAGCAATTCTGCGGCGCGGTTAGCCAGCACTTCGTTGGCGTTCATGTTGTGCGACGTGCCGGCGCCGGCCTGATAGACGTCGACGACGAACTGATCGCGCAGCTTGCCGGCAAGAATTTCGTCGGCGGCAACCATGATGGCATTGCCGACTTCATCCGGGAGTCGTCTTGCGGCCTTGTTTGCAGCCGCCGCAGCTTTCTTGACGAGTATGGTCGCCGTGACGAGCTCGTCCGGCGCTCGCAGGCCGCTAATCGGAAAATTTTCGACCGCCCGCTGCGTCTGGATTCCGTAATACGCGTCCGCGGGCACGGCGTGTTCGCCGAGCGGATCGCGCTCAATCCGGTCCATGCCATCCACTATACTACCCGCATGGTGCCAGGGTTTTTCGACAGCATGCTCGAGCTGATCGTCAGGACGTCTACCGATCTCCCGCCCGACGTGCGTGCCGCCATGAAGGGGGCGATGGGTGCCGAACAGCCGGGCACCAAGTCGGCGCAAGCGCTGACGATCATTGCCATGAATATCGACCAGGCCGCCTCTGGCGAAGGCGCGATTTGCCAGGACACAGGCATGCCGACGTTCGAGGTGCGCGTGCCGCGCGGCGCCGATCAGATCTGGATGCGGCAGCAGATTCGCGAGGCGGTGGCGAAGGCGACGAAACTTGGAAAGCTGAGGCCGAATTCCGTCGATTCGATCACGGGGGAAAATTCCGGTGACAACCTCGGCCCCGGCACGCCCATCATCCACTTCGATCAATGGGAAGAGCACGACATCGAGGTGAAGCTCCTGTTGAAGGGCGGTGGCTGCGAGAACATGAACATCCAGTATGCGCTGCCGGCGGAGCTGCCGAATCTCGGCCGAGCCGATCGCACGCTTGAAGGCGCGCGCAAGTGCATTCTTCATGCGGTGTGGAATGCGCAGGGCAAGGGGTGCGCGCCGGGCGCCGTCGGCGTCTGCATCGGAGGTGATCGCACGTCCGGATATCTTCATGCGAAAGAGCAGTTGTTCCGAACGCTCGACGACGTGAATGCCGACCCTCGCCTGGCAGACCTCGAAGCCGACATCATGGGCACCGTCAACACGCTTGGCATCGGTGCGATGGGCTTCGGCGGAAATGTCAGCCTGATTGGCTGCAAGGTTGGCGTACTCAACCGGCTGCCGGCGAGTTTCTTTGTGTCGGTCGCCTACGACTGCTGGGCATTTCGCAGGCTCGGCGTGCGGCTCGACGCGCCGAGCGGCTCCATCACCGAATGGCTCTATCGCGATCCGAGCAACCCGGTGATTCCGATGATCGATCAGGAGGGATTCGCGCGCACCGGGCGCGAGATCCGTCTGACGCCGCCCCTCGACGAACAGACGGTTCGCTCGCTGAAGGTCGGCGACGTCGTGCTCGTGTCGGGCCGCATGTACACGGGGCGCGACGCCGTGCACGCGCATCTGATGAAGCACGAGCCGCCGGTCGATTTGAAGGGCTCCGTCCTTTACCACTGCGGTCCCGTCGTCAAGAAAGAAGGCGACCGATGGACGGTGACTGCCGCCGGTCCTACGACGAGCATTCGCGAGGAACCCTATCAGGCGGAGATCCTTCGGCGCTACGGTGTGCGCGCGGTCGTCGGGAAGGGTGGTATGGGCGCGAAGACGCTGGAGGGCCTCAGAGAGTCGGGCGCCGTGTACCTGAACGCGGTGGGCGGCGCGGCGCAGTACTATGCGCGTTGCATCGAACGGACAGATGACGTCTCGTTGATGGAGTTCGGCACGCCCGAAGCGATGTGGCACCTCTGGGTGCGCGATTTCCCGGCCATGGTGACGATGGATGCGCACGGCAACAGCCTGCATAAGGATCTGGAAGGTGAGTCGGGAAAGAAGCTCGAGCTGCTCGCAGCCTTGCGAAGGCGTTAGCCGGACCTAACATGATGTTCGCGGCTCGATACGGTCGAGATCGAATAGTTCCGGCCGCCGATATCCTCGCTCCATGGCCCCCTGGTCGAGATTCATCGTTCGGAGATCGACAATCGCCAGAAGCGGGAAGGGCGCCGGCTCGCGCGCGTCGATCACTTTCGTGTAGCCGCTGCATCGCCCGCACAGCTCGACTCGGCGTTCGGGCTGGTTGACGTCCGGCGCGGCCGCGACGAAATCGCCGCCACTGTTTCCGCAATACACACACCGGTGCGATACGAGCGACCAGCCCAGGGCGCAATACGAGCAGCGCAGCGTGTGAGTGCCTTCACGCGCTTCGATAAATGCCGGCCACGACCCGCAGAACGGGCAATATCCGCGGTCCCAGTCCTGGGGTCTGAAAAAGGAATCGGGAGGGTTTTTCGCAGGTTCAGGTCGAAAAACCTTCCCGATTCCTTTTTCGAGACGGGCAGACAAGTGGTACGCCAGCGGGGCACTACCCAACTCGCCGATCAGCCACAGCAGATCGGGCGAAAACCCCATGTGCAGGGCGCTCGTCCTGATCGCCTTCTGATTTCTCGCCAGCGAAACGCTGAGCAACGAATCAGCGTCTATATGTTGAGTAGTGATCGCGTCCCGTATGTGCAGCGCGCTTTCGCCCGCGCCGCCCTCGGCCAGCGCCGTACAGAGCCGCGGCAGGACATCTTTCAGTCCTGATGGCATCTGCAGCGCCTCGTTCCGCAGCGCCGGGAGTCCCCTGTGCCACTTTTCGAGGATAGACGCTGTTGGGATTGAAGCCGGCGGGACGTCTTCAAGCGCCGCCGTTGCATCGATCATGAGCCTCAACAGGCGCTGCTGAAGTGCCACGGCGGGCGCAAGATCGGGCAAAAGTGCAGTGATTTCGGCCCATTGTGCCGAGGCGCGGCGCCATAGCTCGTCGGGGTGCAAAGTCGTCAACGGAGCCCGATATTGTATAATTTCTTCAACAGGATCCGGCGTTCCACTCAGGAGAATTCAAATGATTAACGTGTCGTCTGCGGCGGCCTCCAAGATCACCGAGCTTCTGGCTGAAGAGCAGAAGGCGAAAAGCGGCCTGCGCGTCTTCGTGCAGGGCGGCGGGTGCTCGGGCTTCCAGTACGGGCTGATGATCGAGGAGAACGGCGGCGACGGGGATCAGGTGTTCCAGTCGAACGGGGTCACGCTGTACGTCGATCCCATCAGCATCCGGTACCTGAAGGGCGCCGAGGTCGATTTCGTCGAAACCGTCACCGGCGGTGGATTCACAATCAAGAACCCGAATGCCACGTCCACCTGCGGCTGCGGCTCGTCGTTCAACACCGAAGAAGGTGGCGGCGAGCATCACGGCCACAGTCACTAACGGAAGGGGCAAGGGGGAAGGGGTAAGGGGTCAAGGGGTGCATGCACTCCATTGATGTCGAACGCGTGCGCCCCGCTGGCGGCAAGCGCTCCAGCAAACGCGACTTCATCGTCGACGCGTTCCTCCGCCAGGAAGGGCACCTCAGCGCCGATGACCTCGTCGATCTGATTCGCAGGGAAGATCGCGGCATCAGCCGCGCCACGGTATATCGAACCTTACAGTGGATGATGGATGCGGGGATCGCCCGCAAGGTCGACTTTGGCGAAGGCCGCTTCCGCTTCGAGCAATCGTACCGTCATCCGCGCCACTTTCATCTCATCTGCAAGACGTGCAATCAGTCGTTCGAATTTCTCAGCTCGGACATCGAGGCGCTGATCGAAGAAGTTGCCGCGGCGAGAAAGTTTTCGGGCAAGCAGAGCGTCGTGCAGATCTATGGCACCTGCGAGGAATGCCAGACCGGCAGGCCCTCCGTCCCGAAGGGGGGCACCAGCGAGATGGTTTTCGCGCGCGATGCGCTGCGCATCGCGATTGCGACCGAGCGCAGCGGTCTCGAGTTTTACACGCGCGCCGCGCGCATCACGCAGGATCCGCGAGGTCGAACCGTCTTTCAGAAACTGGCCGAGGAGGAGAAGGAACATCTCAGCACGCTCGAAAACCGCTACGCCGACCTCCTGAAGATGGATCCGGAGCTGGAGTCGCGCCCCGTCTTTCTGTTTTTCAAGGGCGCCGCGAACGGTTTGTTCGCCGAGGGCGCCGACCGGCTCAGCAAGGGCGTGAACGATCAACAGGCGCTGCTCATCGGCATCAAGTGCGAGCGCGGCTCGCATCGCTTCTTCAAGAAGTACGGCGAGCGTTTCGAAGACTCCGAAGGCAAGCAGATCTTCATGGAGTTTGCCGAAGAGGAGAAACATCATCTCGAGCTCCTCATCCGCGAATACAAGAGCCTCATCAGCCGAAAAGGCCGGCGCAGGCCGGCGGCTTCAGTGAAAGCGCGCAGCCGCGCCCGCCGCTAGCGTGATCGATCTTCACCTGCACACGACAGCGTCAGACGGACTCTGCGAGCCGGCGGTGCTCGTCGACCTCGCGCGGCGCGCCGGCATCCGGACGATGAGTGTCACCGACCACGACACGATCGCCGCGTTGGCGGAGGCCGAACGCGCGGCTTCCGCTTGCGGAATCAACTTCGTGCCAGGCATCGAAGTGACCGCTGTCCATGACGGCCGTGATGTGCATGTGCTCGGATATTTCATCGAACGCGACAACGCCGGGTTCGCGGTGTTTCTCGAGCAGCAGCGCGCCGATCGCGTGCAGCGCATCGTGGCGATGGCCGACAGGCTCGCCGGAATGGGAAAAGCGGTCGACCGCGAGGCGCTGCTGGCACCGCGCCCGAAGGGCCGGTCGCTCGGCCGGCCGGCCGTCGCCAAGGCGCTCGTCAAAGCTGGCCATGTGGCCGACGCACGGCAAGCGTTCGATCAGCTGATCGGCGAGGGGAAGTCGGCATTCGTTCCGCGGCGCGGTCCGTGTCCGGCCGATGTCATCGGCATCATCAAGCGCGCGGGAGGACTCGCGTCGCTCGCGCATCCCGGTCTTCTGAGGCGGGACGACCTCATCCCCGGCATGATCGACGCCGGCCTGGCGGCCATCGAGGCGTACCACAGTGATCACGATGTACGGACAACCGAGCGGTATCTGGTGCTCGCGGAACGTCACGGCATCCTGGTCTCCGGCGGCTCCGATTACCACGGCGAAAAAGAGCGCAGAAGGGCGGCGTTCGGGAGCGTCGGGCTTCCGTCCGACCGCTTCGAACGGCTCAAGGCCAGCCTCAAGAGGGAGAGCTGATGGCGGCGGCATTGCTCACGGCAGTTCTGGCTTCCGTGGCCGGCATCTCGGCGGCCACGTATCTCGGACTGACGTCGAGCAGCATCCCGATGCTTTCGCAGCACATTTCCATCGGCATCTTCAGCACGATGATCTCGCTGCTCGCGCACTCGATGATGATGTTTTACTTTCTCGGCAAGGGAAAGGCCGTCCGGGAAGCGGCGGCCGAGGGCGGGCTCTCGCGCGAGTACGAACGCCGCATCGCGATTGCCCGTAAGCCGGTGTTTTCCATCGCCATGCTGGCGATGGCGGCGACGATCGTCACTGCGCTTGCAGGCGCAAGCGTCGATACTGGCGTGCTGCCGTCGGGCGTTCACGGAATATTGGCGTATTCCTGCCTCGCGCTCAATCTGGGCGCGCTTCGCGTCGAGATCAGCGCCCTCACCGAAAGCGGCCGTGTCGTCGAAGAAGTGAACCACCTGCTGCAGTAGTGCATGGATGTAGTGTCCGGCTTTAGCCGGACCTGCCGACGGTCCGCCTGAAGGCGGACACTACCATGGCGTTATGAAAAACACATGGCGTTATGAAAAACGCTCTAGTCCTCACAGACGTAGAGAAGCAGTACGGCGGATTACGGCCGCTACGCGTGCGCGACCTGCGCGTGCCGGCAGGCCGCGCCACCATGCTCCTCGGCTTCGATCGGCCCGCCGCCGAAGTTTTCGTCAACCTGATTACCGGTGCGTCGTTGCCCGATGCGGGCGAGGTCGCAAGCCTGGGCCGTCAAACGAGTGCCATTGCCGATGGCGATGAATGGCTCGTGTTTGTCGAGCGCTTCGGTATCGTCAGCGATCGCATCGTGCTGCTCGACGCGATGACGGTCGCTCAGAACCTGGCAATCTCGTTCGATCTCAATCTCGAGCCGGTGCCGCCCGAAGTCATGGCCCGGGTGGCAACGCTCGCCTCCGAAGTGGGCATCGGTCCCGAAAGCCTCGATACGCAGGTCGCCTGCGCCTCTCCGCTTCTGCGTTCGAAAATTTATCTTGCGCGGGCCCTGGCGCTCGATCCTTCCATCCTTGTGCTCGAGCATCCGACGGCGAACCTCTCGCCCGACGAGGCGAAGGCATTCGCGGCAATCGTCAACCGGGTCTCCGGCCAGCGCGGGTTGACGACGATAGGCTTGTTGATGGACGAGAAATTTGCGAAAGCGACCGGCGGCCGGCTGCTGAGATGGCAGCCGGCCACCGGCGAAGTGGACCCGCCTTCGTCCGCCTTCGCGAAAGCTATGGCGCGACTTTGGCGAGGCGGGCGTTAGGGCGTTACTTCTGGACGTTCACCGTGATCGTCTGGCAGAAGCCATCGAGCGTGCGGTGAAGGTCGTCGCCAAGCTGCAACGTCAGCTTGTGCGTGCCGGGTTCGAGCTGCACGTCGATCTCGGTGGCGCCGGTTCCGAAGTGCACCCACGACGGTGTGCCCTTGACGATTTCAGTTCCCGCCGGCAGGCAGTCCATGTCAATGCCGAGATGGTGATGCCCCATGCCGGGTCGCACCTGTTCTGCCGTGATGGTCTCCTTCGGCACTGGCGCGAGCTCGTATCCCTCGAGCCCGAATCTGGCTTTCACCGGGCTCTTCACGGTCGCGCCGTCCTGCGGCTCGACGAAGAACACGCGTCGTGCGGGCGCGGCAGGCGGGGGCGCCGGCGCGGCTGCCGGAGGCTCGGCGGCGGGTTGTGCCGGAGGCTCGGCACCTCCGCAGGCGCTTGCTGCGAGCACGACCGCGAGCGGCATCGACTGGGCAAACAGGAACAGACGTGACTTCTGCATCATTTTCTCCTTAAACGGCGCAACTAAAGTTGCGCACTACAAATAGCGCAACTTAATAGGACCATGTTGCGCACGACGAATAGCGCAACTCATGTTGCGCCCTACGTATGGCCCTACAAATGGCGCAACTCACGTCGCGCACTACGAAAGTTTCGACTAGCTTACTTTACGATGACCCCACACGCGATGGCGGCGCCGCCGCCCACGCCCTGACCCTTCGTGCCGGTCTGGTTCGTGTCGGGATTCTGGTGAATGACGATGGCCGCGCCGTCGGCGTCGATCGGCGACAACGGACCCCCAAGGTTGATGCGCGTCGTGTAGCTCGTCGCCGTGACTGCGCCCGTCGCGTTCGCGACGATGTTCGGCAGATCACCAGCGTGATAGGGATGGTTCAAATCCGGATCGGTGTTGCCCGCCGGTCCAGGATCGAAGTGTCCGCCCGCGCTTGCGAAGTCCGGCAGATCGCAGCGGCCGACCGCGTGGATGTGCACGCCGTGCGTGCCGGGTGGTACGCCCTGCAGGTTGTAAACAACCTGAACGAGCCCGCCGTTCGCGACCTGATATTCATTGAACTCGACGGTGCCCGAGATTTTCTCGCCAGAGACTTTGGCAGACGCCTTTTGAATCACGTTCTGATTGATCGAGACTCCGCGAGCCGGTGGAGCGGCCCCTCCGCCGCCGCCGCCGCCACCACGACCCTGCCCGCCGCCTCCCCGTCCACCTCCGGGAGGCGCAGGCGGCTGAGCTTGCGCCGCGACGAATGCCGTCGCTGCGACTGAACGCGATGGCCATCGCGATTGACTGTGCATGTCGCATGGATGCTCCTATCGTTCGATGACGCCGCACGCGATTGCGGGCCCGCCGCTCACGCCGGAGCCTGATGGCCCGGGCACCATCGGATCGAGATTCTGATGAATGAGGATGGCGGACCCATCGGCATCAAATAATCCGGTCGGACCGCCCATCGTCACACGCGTGGAGAAAACGTTGTACTGCCCGGTGCCCTGGGCGTTGACCGTGATGTTCGGCAGGTCGCCCATGTGATACGGATGATTCACGTCGGGATCGGGATTGCCGGCAGGACCCGGATCGAAATGGCCGCCGGCGCTCTTGAAGTCGGGACCTTCACATCTGCCGGTTCCGTGGATGTGGACAGCGTGCATTCCAGGCGGCGCATTCTCCACGGTCAGGACAATCTGCACCATGTGACCGTTGCCGCTGTTGGCAATCTCATACAGCGTCGCGGAGCCCGTCATGCCACTGGCGCCTTTGATCGCCGCGCGCGCGGCCTGGATCGGTGACCCTCCGCGGCCCTGGCCCTGCAGTTGGGTGGGGTCGGCGGGGACAGGCGGGGGATTCTGCACCGGTGGCGGTTGACCGGGCTTTTGGCTGGCGGGCGGTGGAGGTGCCTGCGGTAGGGGCGCCTGCGGTGCCTGCGCCGCGATAATCGCCGTTGCCAGGCCGAACGCGGCGGCCGCTGCAACAGCGGTGAATTGACGTCTACGCATGTAACCTCCTCCAGATTCTGTCGAGAGAACGGGCATTGTACACCGCCGATGCACGCGGGCCTCGGCGGGTCCACAAAACAGGACCCGCCCTACGGTACGTAGGCCGGGTCTTGTTTTATAGACCCGGCGTCGGCGCCAAATGGCAGAAGTTTGCTGGTATTGTAGAGCAAGACCGGCTACGAAGGAGTGCGCTATGCCTACAGGCACCATCAAACGACTCGTGCGAGATCGCGGCTTCGGCTTCATCCGTGATGATGGCGGACAGGAGTGGTTCTTCCATCGAAGTGGAGTGCAAGGTAGCTTCGATCAGCTCGCCGAAGGGCAGCGCGTCTCGTTCGACGAAGAGTCATCCCCGAAGGGCCCGCGCGCCGGCAACGTTCGCTCGGAATCGTGATCGCGTGACCGTTTCGTGCAGCGCACGCCCACGGCGGGGAGCCGAATGACGATTCTGCTCCTCGACATCGACGGAACGCTGATCCGCACGGGCCGCGCCGGCAGCCGCGCGATGAACCGCGCTTTCGAAGATCTGTTCGGCATCTCGGGCGCCTTCGACGGCGTGGAGATGGCGGGCCGCACCGACAAGTGGATTCTCGACGACGCCGCTTCGCGCGCGGCAGTCGATATGAGCGGCGACAACTATCAGCGGTTCCGCGATCGGTATTCCGCGCGACTGACGGAAACGCTCCGCGAGCCGGCTCCCGGCAAGGGCGTGCTGCCGGGCGTGCGACGTCTGCTCGAAACGATCGACACGCGCGACGACGTCTTCGCTGCGCTGCTCACCGGAAATTGCGAAGACGGCGCGCGCATCAAGTTGCAGCACTTCGACATCTGGAAGTTCTTTCGCTGCGGCGCCTACGGCGATGAGGTCACCGATCGCAATCATCTCTTCGAGATAGCCTTGCAGCGCGCAGAAGCATGCGGCGCTCCGCGAGTGCGATCTGATGATGTGGTCGTCGTTGGAGATACGGTGCTCGATGTGGCATGCGCGAAGGCGGCCGGCGCTCGTTCGGTCGCGGTCGCGACCGGTCCGTGCGATGTCGACACCCTTCGTAAAGGTGGTGCCGATGTCGTAATGAGGGATTTGAATGATACTGAGGCTTTTTTTCGAATACTCGGCGTACAGATCTGAAGTACCACGACGTGTCGGAGAATGCGCCGACGAGGCCGATTGATTCCGGCGCCGATCGGCGCCGGCAGGTAAGGACTAACCCTCTACGAGTCGAACGTCTCCGGCGCGCGGACCCTTCTGAGATTCCTCAGGAGTGAACTCGACGCGCTGTCCTTCGCGAAGCAGCTCGAAGACGGCGCCCCGGACAGAGCTGCGATGAAAGAAGTGCTCGATTCCGCCTTCATCGCGGATAAACCCGAAACCCTTGTCGATGAGAAGCCGTGCGATCGTACCGGTCGGCATGCCCGTGTCCTCCGAATGTTCCCGGCCGTCTACTGAAAGCCGTGTAACCTCTTGGAGATCCGGCCTTTGGGAGCCCTCCGGTCGAGAACGGGGCCAAGTGTAGGTGCTTCACCCTACGAAGTCAAGATGCGACAACTTGCCACGTTTCCTCTTCCTCATCGTCGTCGAGGTCGTCATCTTCGTTGTCTTCGTCGGCCTCAGCGTCCTCGTCAAAGTCTTCATCGTCAACGACTTCGTCGTCTTCGCCGTCAATGTTCGGACTGGTATTCATAACAGGTCTCACAGGAATTACTCGGCGGCGGGTTTCGCCGCGGGGGCGGCTGCGGCCGGGGCGGCGCCGGGCTGCGACGGGTAGGTCGTCCAATAGTGCCGGCCACACTTCTGGCAGACCCAGAACTGGTTCGGCTGCCACGGCGTTCCTGGCGGCGGGTCCCGCAGGTCCATCTGATCGCCGCAACGCTGACAACGAACCTTCACACCTGGATCAGTCATGAGGTGATTCTATAGTAGTCAGTCGGCGGTCATGACAATACCCGGAATCGTGTTGGCGGGCGGAATGTCGTCCAGGATGGGACGGCCGAAGGCGTTACTGCCGATCGGTTCGACCGGCGAGTCGTTTTTCGATCGCGTGACGAGCGACGCTTCTAGAGGCCGGTATCAGCGACATCGTGGTCGTGGTGGGAGCCGACTCCGAGGCGATCCGCGCCGGCGCCCGGCCTCGCCCCCATGTACGCATTGTCGACAATCCCGATTACGAGCGCGGACAGTTGACCTCGCTCGTCGCGGGATTGCGTGCCGTTGACTCGGCGGGCGCAAGTGCGGCGCTGGTGACGCTCGTCGACGTGCCGCTCGTCAGTGCGGCAACGGTGCGGACGCTGATTGCGGTGCAGCGCGAACGCGGCGCGCCGGTTGTCCGCCCCGTGTCGAATGGCCGCCACGGTCATCCGGTCATCTTCGGGCGAATCTTGTTCGAAGAGCTCGAGCGCGCGGATCCCGCGCAGGGCGCAAAGCCCATCGTCCGCGCGCACGCGGCAAACATGATTGAAGTGCCAGTCAAGGACGAAGGGGCGTTCACCGACATCGACACGCGCGAGGACTACGAGCGGTTTATCGGGCCTCTCCGCTAGCCACTAGACTCTGCGGCCCCGCGTCCCTGCGTGGGACACAGAAGCCGCACGCCTGCCGCCGATGCGAAAATCGAAGTCGACGAATCGCGTTCCTGGGCGTGCCTCACCGCCACGACGCCACGACGCGGCGAACTCTTCCAAAGGCTTGCGTCCTCGCGCCCGCGGTGATCGAAGCTTAGGGCACCGAGCGCTGAGACGCGGAATCTTCTTCTTAAGAGAAAACGGACGGAGCGATCTAACGGGTTTGAATTGACAGCACTTCTACAACTGGACCGACCATGTGGATGCTGCCCATATCGTTGCGGACTTTTGCGACCAGCGTGACGCGCAGATCCTCACGCTGGTATGCCGGCGCGAGGCCGTTCATCGGATCGTAGGTCAGGCCATCGTCGCCGCGCACGGCCCAGAAGCCACCCTCCAGGGCAATGTAGCGAACGGTACCGTTCACCCGAATGGCTCCAGCCGGCAGCTCGGAGGCCGTCGGCGATGCACATGCGGCTGCACAAATCGATATAGCGGCGATCAGAGCCTGTTTGTGTACGATCCGCACATTTCTATTCTAGCGTGAGCCGCCTTTGGCACGTCCTACGCAGTACCGGATGAAGGGAGTCACCACAAGTATGCGCGCCAAAAAGACATCAATCTGGCTGAGGCGGGTGGCCGTGATCGTATTTTGTGTCTCGACCGTTTCTGTGGCATCGGCCCAGACGCCTCAAACGGCCGGGGTGACCGTGCGCGAGTCCGATTCGCTGATAAATGGGGCGTTGATAGGGGCGGGTGCCGGGGTGGCGTCCGGGCTGGTTTTCTGCACCCTGATGGAACCCTGGGAGAATTGCAGGGACGACTTCGGATCGATGATCAAAGTTGGTGCGATTGGCGCCGGCATCGGCATGGGAATCGACGCCCTGATCCGCAAGAAGGTTTATCAGACCTCGTCGGGCGAAACGGAAGTGCACGCTGCGCCCATCATCGGCCGCCGCGCGAAAGGACTGCGGCTCTCGGTGAGGTTCTAACTTGCGTTCTGGAATTCCTCAACCAGAACCATGCTCACGTTTCTCGTGGAAGCCTGCCGAATTCGTTTGGCCTCCTGATAGGCGGGATCGTTGTAAAGCCCGAGCGCCGCTTCCCTCGACGGGAAGCGGATGATCGCATTCATGGTGCGGGCAGAGCCCTCCAGCAGAAAGGCTGCCGTATCTGATGCCAATACCTCGCCGCCGTACTTCGGAAGTAGCGCCAGCACGACGGGCGGGTACTTCTGGAATTCGTTCGGGTCGACGATGTCATAGCTTCCAATGTAGTAAACGGCCATCATCTTCTCCGATCCTCTAACGCCATCATTGTGAGCCAACCGCGAAGAGACTCGACGCGGTCCGCACGTACATCACGCCCTCGGATAACGCTGGCGTGGCCATGAGCAGGTCGCCCATCGAGTTGGTGGCGAGGTGTTTGAACCCACGCCCCGCGGCAAGGACGAGGATCTCGCCGTCCTCACTTGACAGGTAGATCTTGTCGCCGGCGACGACTGGCGAGGCGCTGAACCCGCTGCCGATCGGATCGAGCCGCTGTCGGTAAATCTCCTCTCCCGTCTTGAGATCGTATGCGTCGAGGACGCCGTTGTTGGCCAGCACGTAGAGAATGCCGTTGTGAACGAGCGGTGTCGGCATGTAGGACCCGCGCCCCGTGCGGCTCCAGACGATCTGCGCGCTGCTGACCTCGCCGTTCTTAAGTGTCAGGTCGCCACGCGATCCGGGCTTGATGACGAAGATTGGACGCTCGGGAGCCCGGCCGCTGGCGACGACGAAAACATCCTCGGCGAAGATGGGCGTCGGCGCGGTGATCTTGGAGCTGCCTCCGAGGCGCCACAGCTCCTTGCCTGTCTGTGGGTCGTAGCCTCGCACGAACTTCGACGCATTGGTGACGAGCTCGGGTCCGGTCCGCGTCATTGCCACCGTTGGCGTTCCCCATGACGGCAGCTCGTCGCGATTCGTTTTCCACACGGTCTCGCCGGTGTCGGCGTTCAGCGCAATGACGAACGAGTCCGCCTGCGTGTCCACCTGGAGGATGACCAGTCCGTTCCACAGGATCGGCGAACTTGCCGGACCCCATTCGAAGGTCGGAATGTCGTAGGCCCCCAGATTCATGCGGCCGAGATCGACCCGCCAGCGGAAGTTGCCATCGACGTCGTACGCATGAACACCCTGGGAGCCGAACCATACGATGACGAGCCGGCCGTCGGTGGCCGGTGTAGCACTCGCGTATGTTGACTTGATGTGGCGCGCGTCAACGGGCGGACCATCGTGCGCGACACGCTCCCATAAGATTTTCCCGCTCTTCTTATCGATCGCGTACAGCGTGAAGCGTTGAGGCGAGCGATCGTCGGAGGCATCTCCATCGCCATAGAGGCCAGGCTTGAACGTGGCCTTGCCGCGGCTGCTCACGGCGCTGGTTACGAAAACGCGCCGACCCCAGACGATCGGGCTCGAGTGGCCGAGGCCAGGGATAGTCGTGCGCCACAGGATGTTTTCTCCGCGCGTGCCGTTCCACCGATCGGGAAGATTGTGCGGGCCATTTGTTCCTGTCGCCCCCGGGCCGCGGAAGGACGGCCAACTCCCCGCCGAGCTGGACGGCGCAGGCAGGGGTTTCGGCCGCTCGGCCGTCGTTCGGACGACTCGCCGCTCGGCGACAGGTGGTGAGGTGCCTGCCGGCAGCCACGCGCTGCGGTCGACGATCATTCGACGTGGTGTGCAATCATCGGCGACGAGATCGAAGCGGATAGCTGCGCCGTCCCGGCCGATCCGATAACGGCCAGGCGCTTCGCACTTGGGAACGCCGGGTGTGGAGAGCACGATATCTGCCGAGTCGAGCGTCCACGTGCCCTCGAATGTCGGCCATCCCTCACCCTTCAGCGTAAACGTGCCGTTCGCATCGAAACGGACGGTGAAGAATCCGAACGTCAGTGGCGTCGACGGAAGGATCTCAGAAGACTGCGCGCCTATGGCGCCTTCGTGCACGGGGAAGTTTGCCAGGCACATGCCGACAGAGATGCCGGCCAGGAGGGTACGGACGAAGCCCGCAGACATCATGTCTTCGAGCGATCTTAACGCACGCCCCGAGGCCGGTGACAGGAACTCAGGGTCTGGCGCACCATTGGTAGATTGGTAGATTCGTAGATTGGTAGATTACGGAGCTTGCACAGTGCCTTTCTTAATCTTCCCATCTACCATTCTTCCAATCTACCAATGCGCGCGTTCACGTCTTCGCAGCCCTCATGGGCGGGTGGCGCCGATTTTCTTGTCCGCCGCCGAGGGCCGTTCACGTACACGTGTTTGTCGGCCCGAGGACGGACGAAAGAAAATCGGTGACAGGACCCGCGTACCGGCTGCGAGAAACTGAGTGGACAGCTCAGCTAAAGCTGAGCCCTACGAATAAGCCGAGCCCTACGAATAAGCCGAGCCCGACCGAAAATGGCGTGATACGTTTCGCAGCCCTCGTGGCGGGTGGCGCCGATTTTCTTTTGTCCGCCGCCGAGGGCCGTCTCACGTACACGTGTTTGTCGGCCCGAGGACGGACGAAAGAAAATCGGTGACAGGAACTCAGGGTTCTGGCGCACCATTGGTAGATTGGTAGATTCGTAGATTGGTAGATTACGGAGCTTGCACAGTGCCTTTCTTAATCTTCCCATCTACCATTCTTCCAATCTACCAATGCGCGCGTTCGCACGTCTTCGCAGCCCTCGTGGCGGCTGACAGGACCCGCACACCGGCTGCGAGAAACTGAGTCGTCAGCTCAGCTAAAGCTGAGCCCTACGAATAAGCTGAGCCCTACGCGGTGATCCACTGACAACTGGTTTACACGTAGGTGTACCCGAGCGCCTCCACGTCTCGCGTGTCAACTTCGGTCTCGCTCCATGGGTCCATGATCGCGGCGGCACCGGCCAGAGCGGGATTCTGTCCGGGATTCGCCACCTGCCATTCGGCCCAGATGCGATCGATTTCACAGTGGTGCATCCAGAACACCGGGTCGGTCGGGGCACTGAAAAAGGCCATCATCGACCCACCAACCCAGACATGCCCCGAGTCGTGGACTCCTTCGAGCGCCTGCGCGAAGGTGTTGAAGGTGCCATTCGCCATCACCGCCGCCACGTCTGTCGCATCTGGCAGCAACGAGAAGGCTCCAATTTGTCGAGTCACCGTGTGAGGCCCGCTGATCAGGTTCACGGTCGGCGTAAAACCCAGCAGCCATGCTGGAAACGCCTGTTCATCGCTCGATTTCCAATACGGAAGGCACACGGTCGGGTCTACCGTCATGAGCAATTCTTCCATTTTCAAGAGGTAGATCCGGTGCCAGGGCAGAAAACGCGGGTTCCCGTGCATCTGATGGACCGCGTTGGAGTGGATGTCTACGAGCGGGCCTAGCGCGTTCATGGCGTTGATCTGGGTGAACGCGTTGAGGAACCGATTCTGCTCGTCGGCAGTCAGCGCGCGGTGATCTTTGCGAACGCACAACTCGTCATCGTGGCCGTTGCAGGTGACCGGCGGCTTGTAATCCTTCTTGCGCGGCTTGAAACACGTGTGCTCGAAGGGATGCGGCACGTAGTGTGGCGGTTTCTTCGACGCGTAATCGCCGTAAATGCGGCGATCGGGGTAGCGAGGGTTGTCCGGAGGCTCGTGTGGATGGACGGGCGGGTGGTCGTAGTCCGGGTCGTTGTATGGCGGATTGTGTGGCCTATGATCGTGAGGTGTGCCGTCGTGTGGGTCGTGTGGGTCGTGCGGGTCGTCGGGTCCGTGGTGATGCGTGCCGGGCTTGCGTTTTGGCATGAGAAACCTCCATTGTCTGTGTCGAGATCTTCCAATGACGACTACAACGTGGGAATGAGTGGAAACGAACACCGCCAACGGGCTCAAACCTGCAATATCCTTATAGGTGATGGCACCCAAACAGCCGCGCCACGTCGCCGCAACTCAGCCAAGTATCGTCGAGGACGCCACTGGTCCTTTCTCGTCGTGCGGGCACGTCGATGTGAGCGGACTATCTCACGCGGGCAAGGTGCGAGCCCGCAACGAGGACCACTTCATCGTGACCCGCTTCGGCCGCTACCTGGAGACAGTGCTCACCACCCTTCCACCCGGAGAGGTACCAGAACGAGCGGAGGAGGCCGGCTACACCATGATAGTGGCCGACGGCATGGGCGGCCACTCAGGCGGCGAGCTCGCGAGCCGAATGGCTATCAGCGGGCTCATGAAGTTGGTTCTCGCAATGCCCAATTGGATCTTCCGCCTGGACGGCACCGTTGCCAGCGACGCGAAACGGCGCTCCAAAGAACGGTTTCGACAACTCAATACGTTGCTCATCGAGCATGGACGGCACGATCCGAATGTCCGCGGTATGGGAACCACGATGACGTTGGCCCGCAGCATGGGTCGTCAGCTGCAGGTCGTCCATGTGGGCGACTCCCGCGTGTACCTGCTCCATGAGACCCGCCTGCATCGCCTGACACGAGACCACACTTATGTGCAGCTGCTAGTCGACAGCGGGCAACTTTCGAAGGAAGAAGCGGCGCGTTTTGGGGCGCGTCATGTGCTCGTAAACGCACTTGGAGGCTTCGACGAAGATGTGGAGGTCGACGTCGACCAGCTGAAGCTGACCACTGGCGATCGGCTGCTCTTGTGCAGCGACGGCCTCACAGATCTCGTTGATGACGATGCCATTCGTCAAGTGCTGATCGACTCCCGCGAATCGGCCGAAGCGTGCCGTCGTCTCGTCGACCTCGCGTTGGCTGCCGGCGGCAAAGACAACGTGACGGTCGTTGTTGCCAGCTACACATTCTGATCGGCGCTTGCGAGGCCGATCAAAAACCCAATTT
>CAVUTO010000006.1:0-253097 GCA_963744405.1 Vicinamibacterales bacterium | reverse complement strand
CTTCTGGACGACGTTGATGGACGCGCTGGCAAGCGCGGGGCGGCACTCGATCGCCCCCGGATCTGCTCGGTTCGGCGACCGCCGACCGGCCCGCCACGTGGGAGCGCCACGTCGAGGCTCTGGGACGCTTCTGCGACGAGATCGGACTCTCGAGCGCACCGCCCTCGTCGTGCACGACTGGGGCGGCCTGATCGGCCTCCGGTGGGGCGTGCGACAACCCCGGGTCGCGAGCGCGATCGTCGTCTCCGGGACGGGCTTCTTCGCCGACGGCAAGTGGCACGGGCTCGCGAGCATGCTGCGAACTCCGAAGGAGGGAGAGCGGCTCGTGTCCGAGATCGACCGCCCCGGGATGGCGGCGATGCTGAGCGCCGTGGGGCGGTTCAGCGACCGCGCGGTCGACGAGTACTTCAAGACCTTCGCCACCGAGGACGGGCGGCTCGCGGTGCTGGAGATGTACCGCTGGGGCGAGTTCTCGAAGCTGGAGCCCTACCGCGGCAAGCTCGCCGCACTCGACGTCCCGATGCTCGCCCTGTGGGGGGCGGAGGACGCGTCGGCCTCCCCCGCCAGCGCGCACCGCTTCGCGAAGGAGGTCCCCGGCGCCGAGGTGGTGGGTGCTTGAAGAGGCGGGCCACTTCGCGTTCGCGGACGACCCCGAGGCGTGCGAGCGCGAGGTGTTGGGGTTCCTCGATCGGGCCGGATGACGCCGCGGCGCCCCGATCTGCCGCCGCTGCGTCGCGAGGAGCTCGACGACGACCCGATCGCGCAGGTGGGCGCGTGGCTGTCGCGGGCGGCGGAGGAGGTCCCGCTGGCGGAGACGATGACGCTCGCGACCGTGAACGAGCGTGGTCGGCCCGATCCGCCGCACGGCGCCGCTCGGTAAGGGGCTGGACCAGCGCGGGTTCCGCTTCTTCACCCACTACGACTCGACGAAGGGCCGCCAGCTCGACGCCACTCCCGGCGCCGCGCTGGTCTTGTACTGGCGCGAGCTCGACCGGCAGGTTAGGGCTTGCGGCTCGGGGCAGAGGGCGCGTGTCCGCCGAGGAGTCGGACGAGTACTTCGCCTCCCGCCCACTCGACGCGCAGATCGGCGCGATCGCGTCGCCCCGCAAAGCGAGCCGATCTCCTCACGCGAGGAGCTCGAGCGTCGCGTGCTGGAGATCGAACGCGAGCTCGCTGGCTCCGAGCCCGAGCGCCCGCCGGGCTGGGGCGGCTACCTGCTGCGCCCGGACGAGGTCGAGCTATGGCAGGGCCAGCCGGCCCGCCTCCACGATCGCTTCCGCTACACCCTCGGCCGACGGCGACGGGTGGCGGATCGAGCGCCTCGCGCCTTAGTCGCGCCCAGCCGATCTCGTCGTTGGTGTCGAGCTTGCGCCAGAATGTGTGATGGCTGTCGTCGGGAGCTGTAGAAACGGTGCCCCCCCTCGATCGGTCGCGGGGTTTGGAGTCGATTCGGCCAGGGTATTGCAGGGCGGCATCGAGTTGAACAGGCACAGGGACAACACCGACATAGGCCGCTCGGACGAGGAACGGGGCAGGTTGCAGCTCGCACTCCAGCGAAGGCGGATCCTGCTCGCCACCGCACTCGCATATCGCCGGCGCGACGGATCCCGGTCTTCGATCTCCTGACCTGGCTCCCGGACCGCGGCAACCGTGGTGACCGATCGAGCCCGGGGGCCCGCCGACGCGCGCGGAGAATCCTCAGGATCGCGAACCTCGAGCGCACCAAGCTTGTCGGCGAGCTGTCGCTACGAGAGCGCCGCTCGCTGCTGAACGCGGTCCAGCGCTTCCACCGGGAGCCCTCAGTGGGAGCGGTGGCTGCGAACTGGGAAGAGGGAAACGTGAAGACGATCGCCCAAACGAGGCAAGCGGCTGATGGGATTCGAACCCACGACCTTCTGCATGGCAAGCAGACGCTCTAGCCAACTGAGCTACAGCCGCGCGAGCCGCCGAGTATAGGGCGGCTCGCCCCGGCCGTCGAGTGTCTAGGCGGCGTCGAGCGTCTCGTTGACGAGCCGGTCGGCGGCCGCGTTCTGCTCGCGGCGGACGTGGCGGATCGACCAGCGCTCGAACTCGCGCAGCGCCTGCTGGACCTCGCGGTGAAGCGGCTTCAGGCCCGCGTCCTTGACCTTGTACTCGCCTTGACCTGCTGCACGACCAGCTCGGAGTCGCCGACCAGCTCGATCTCGTCGGCGCCGAGCTCGCGGGCGCGCTCGATGCCGAGCAGCAGCGCCCGGTACTCGGCGACGTTGTTGGTCGCCCGGCCGATCGCTCGCCGCGCTGCTCGAGCACCTCGCCGTCGGGGGTCGCGACGACCGCGGCGATCGCCGCCGGGCCCGGGTTGCCCCGGGCGCCGCCGTCGACGTTGACGACCAGCCTGCGCGTCGCGCTCACCGACGTGCGCCGTTGCTCGCCCCGCGGCGAGCTGCAGCTCGGCCGTCCTCGCCGCGCGCGCGTTCCAGTCCCGGTCGCTCTCGTCGAGCTGGTCGAGCTCGAGCCCTTGGCCGAGCGCAGCGGACGCGCGCCGGCTCGTCGGCGAGTCGCACCTCCCACTGGTACCAGGAGAGCTCCCAGGCGACGGTGATCCGGACCTCGCTGGGCGAGTCGCTCGGTGGTCACCGCGCGACGCGAGGCTCGCCCAGCGAGCGGATCAGCCCGCGACGTGCGCCGGTGCTCGCTCGTTGAAGCTCTCGAGCGCGCGGCGCATCCGGCGCTCGGGCGTTCTCGGGGACGCTCGCGCGGCGCCTGCGGCCCGGTGGCGCTCGGTCGTGCGCGGCTCGTCAGCGGGCGGCGCCGCCTCGCCGCGGACGGGTCCGCGCTCGAGCTCGGGGCGCGCGGTCCGCGCCGCGCGCGCTCGGACGCGGCCGGCGAGGCGCCGCTCGCGCGGTTGCCGCGCCGCGCGTCGCCGGCGGCGCGACGGGCGGCCTGCGCGTCCGGCGCGGCCGGCGCGCGACCCAGCCGCGCGCTCTCGGCGCGGGCGCGGCAGAGATCGCAGACCTCGCGCTGCTCGCCGTCGGGCGTGATGTAGCGTGCGGGTCCGCTCGCCCGCGCAGGATCGTGCGCCCGCAGACGCTCGCAGCTCTGGGTCGACGCTCGGGCATCCCGTCGCACGGTAGCAACGGGCCTCGCCCCTCGTCCGGGCGCAGCGCGCGTTCAGGCCGCGGTCGCGGCCTCGTCCTCGCGCCTCTGGCGGCGTCGATCACCTTCTGCGGCGAGGTGGCCCGGGACCTCCTCGTAGCGCTCGAACTCCATCGTGAAGTCGGCGCGGCCGCCGGTGATCGAGCGCAGGTCGGGCGCGTAGTCGAGCACCTCGGCCATCGGCACCTCGGCCTTGACCTCGGTCGTCGAGCCCTTCGGCTCCATCCCCAGCGGGCGGCCGCGGCGCGAGTTGAGGTCGCCGATCACGTCGCCGACCACGTCCTCGGGGACAGCGACCGTCAGCTGCACGATCGGCTCCAGCAGCACCGGGTCGGCCTCCTCCATCGCCTGCTTGAAGGCCATCGAGCCGGCGATCTTGAACGCCATCTCCGAGGAGTCGACGTCGTGGTGCTGGCCGTCGTAGAGCCGCACCCGGACGTCCTTGACCGGGTAGCCGGCGACGCGCCGTGCTGCCATCGCCTCGACGATCCCCTTCTCGACCGCGGGGATGAAGCTCGCCGGGATCACGCCGCCCTTGATCGCGTTCGACGAACTCGAGCCCGGCGCCGGCCTCGGCCGGCTCGATCTCGATGTGGCAGTCGGCGAACTGGCCGCGGCCGCCGGTCTGCTTCTTGTAGCGGGCGTGCGCCTTGGCGGGCTTGCGGATCGCCTCCAGGTAGGGCACGCGCGGCGGGTGCAGCTCGATCTCGGCGCCGAAGCGCCGCTTCATCCGGTCGACGATCACCTCGACGTGGACCTGGGTCAGCCCGGCGATGATCTGCTCGCCGGTCTGCGGGTCGCGGTGGACGTCGAGCGTCGGGTCCTCCTCCTCGAGGCGCCGCACCGCGCGTCGCCGCCTTCTCCTCGTCGCCCTTCGACTTCGGCTCGTAGGCGAACGCCATCACCGGCGCCGGGCAGGTCGAGCGGCGGGAACGAGATCGCTCGCTGCCTTCGCGCGAGCACGTCGCCGGCGCGCGTCTCCTTCAGCTTCGCGACGGCGCCGATGTCGCCGGCGCCGAGCTCGTCGACCGGCTCGCAGCTCCTTGCCGTGCGGGCTGAGCAGCTGGCCGATCCGCTCCTTCTGCGCCGTGGGTGACGTTGAGCGACTGGGAGTCGGACTTGCAGCGTGCCGCGAGTAGACGCGGAAGAGGTTGATCCGGCCCGTGTAGGGGTCGGCGAGCGTCTTGAAGACGTAGGCGACCAGCGCGCCGTCCTCGTCGGGCTCGATCTCGATCGCCTCGCCCTCGCCGTCCAGCGCCGGCACCGGCACCGCGCATCGCCGGCGAGGGCAGGTCCTCGACCAGCGCCTCGAGCAGGCGGTTGGTGCCGAGGTTCTTGCGTCGCGACGCCGCAGGTGACCGGGAAGAGCTGCCCCTCGGTGACGCCCTTCTTCAGCGCGCGTGACGATCTCCTCGTGGTCGATCTCCTCGCCCTCGAGGTAGCGCTCCATCAGCTCGTCGGAGTTCTCGGCGACCTCGTCCATCAGCTTCTCGCGGTACTCCTCCGCCTGGTCGGCGAGCTCCTCGGGGATCTCGACCTCGCTTCGCGCTGCCCGCGGCCGTCGCCCTCGTAGACGAAGGCCTTCATGTCGATCAGGTCGATCACGCCGCGCACCTCGTGCTCGGAGCCGATCGGGATCTCGGTCGCGACGACGTGCGGGCCGAAGGCGGCCTTGAGCGACTCGAGGGCGCGGAAGAAGTCGGCGCGCTCGCGGTCGAGCATGTTGACGAAGACCAGCCGCGCGCAGGCCCTCGTCGTCGGCGCGCCGCCAGAGCCGCTCGGTGTGGACCTCGACGCCCATCACGCGCGTTGACGACGACCACCGCGGCGTCGGCGACGCGCAGCGCGGCGAGCGCGTCGGCGACGAAGCTCGGCTCGCCCGGCGTGTCGATCAGGTTGATCTTGCGCCCGTCGTGCTCGAAGGAGGCGAGCGCGGCGCCGATCGACATCTCGCGCTCCTGCTCGTCGGGCTCGTAGTCGGAGACCGTCGTGCCGTCCTCGACCCTGCCGAGCCGGTTGACGATCCCGGCCTCGAACAGCATCGCCTCGTGCAGGGTCGTCTTGCCGCTGCCCCGGTGCCCGATCAGGGCGACGTTGCGAATCCGGTCGGCGGCCTTGCTCAGCCATCGACAGCGCACATCTATCGGGCCGACTATGCCTGTTCAGGCCGGGCCTTGCAGGCGCGACCTGAGGGCGCATCACTGCCTTGGTGTGCAGCTGGGAGACGCGCGACTCGGTGACGCCGAGGACCTCGCCGATCTCGCGCAGGGTCAGGTTCTCGTAGTAGTAGAGGGCGACGACCAGCTGCTCGCGCTCCGGCAGCGACCTCGATCGCCTCGGCGAGGCGGTCCTTGAGCTCGGCGGCGTCGATCTGCCGCCTGCGGGTCGGCGCGCGCTGGGGTCGCGGATCGTGTCGAGCAGCGAGACCTGCCGCCGGAGGGTCGGCGACTCGTCCACAGCTCGTCGAGCGCGAGCACCGAGGAGTTGGCGATCTCGAGCAGGGCGTCCCGCAGCTCCTCCTCGCTCATCCCGAGCTCCTCGGCCATCTCGGCCTCGGTCGGGGCGCCCGCTGCAGCTCGTGCTCGAGCTTGGCGTTGCGCCTCCTCGATCTCGCGGGCGCGGGCGCGCACCGAGCGCGGCACCCAGTCGAGCGAGCGCAGCTCGTCGATGATCGCGCCGCGGATGCGCGTCATCGCGAAGGTCTCGAACTTGATCTCGCGCTCGGGCTCGAAGCGCTCGATCGCGCCGATCAGGCCCATCAGGCCGTAGGAGATCAGGTCGGCCTCCTCGACGTGGGAGGGCAGGCCGGCGCGACCGTGCGGCCGGCGACGAACTTGACCAGCGGCGAGTAGGCGACGACCAGGCGCTCCCGCGCGCGTTCGTCGCCGTCGTCCTTGTAGCGGCGCCAGAGCTCGCGCAGCTCGACCGCCTTTACCTCGGTTTCCATCACTCGATCTCTCACTCTCCCCACGACGCCTCCCGTTCAGGCACGCGGGATGGGCTCCACGCGTACTGGCTTCGCAGCCGCGATGGCTCGACCCGGTGTAGATCTGGGTCGTCGAGACGCTCGAGTGGCCGAGCAGCTCCTGGATCGAGCGCAGGTCCGCGCCGCCCTCGAGCAGGTGGGTCGCGAAGGAGTGGCGCAGCGCATGCGGCGAGACGCCGCCGGCGACGGCGGCCTCGCGACCCAGAGCGCGAGCCGGCGGCGCACGTCGGACGGCGAGAGCCGGCGACCGCGCCTGGAGAGGAACAGCGCCGCGTCGCGCCCCTGCTCACCGACCTCGAGCGCCGGCCGCGCCGCGCGACGTAGCGCACGGCGCGCTGGGCCGGCTCCCCGACCGGGACCATGCGCGTCTTGTCCCCCTTGCCGATCACGCGCAGTGCTCTCTCGAAGTCGACGTCGCCGACGTCGAGGACGATCTCCTCGCAGCGCAGCCCGCACGAGTAGGCGAGCTCGAGCATCGCCCGGTCGCGCAGTCCAGCGGGGTGCCGCCGGGAATCCGCTCGAGCAGCGCCCCGATCTCCTCGCGCCGAGCACCCGCGGCAGCCGCGACTCGCGCTTCGGGCTCGGAGCAGCTCGGCCGGGTTCTGGGCCTCGCCCGTGGCGACGAGGTGGGCGAAGAAGCTGCGCACCGCGGCGAGCTTGCTCGCCACGGTCGACTTGGCGGCGCCGCGCTCGAGATCGCCGCCGCGTAGCGGCGCAGCTCGCGGTAGTCGATCGCGCGGCCTCGAGGTCGCGCTCGCTCGCCCACAGCGCGAACTCGCTCAGGTCGGCGCGGTAGGCGCGCTTGGTGTTCGCGGACACGCCCCGCGCGTCGCTGGCGCGATGAGCTCGCTCAGCGCCCGGCGCCAGCCGGGAGCTCGGGCTCGCTCGTGCGCTGTGGAGCCATGAGGCGTTCGCCGTCGAGGCGGCCGCGCCTGCCGTAGTCGTGCTAGAGATGTAGATCGGCGTGCCGACCTCTACCTGGTCGTAGAGCTCGATCACGTCGGGCATCGCATGCGGATGCAGCCGTGCGAGGCGGCGCTGCCGAGCGATCCGACGTCGTTGGTGCCGTGGATCCCGGCGCCGTCGTAGATGCCCATCCAGCGCGCGATGAGCGGGTTCTGGGGACCGCCCGGGACCACCGTGCCCGCGAGGTCGCCGGCCCAGTCGGAGTTGGGAACGTTCCAGGGCGGATCGACCTGCTTGTTCGATGTTGTAGAGCCCGTCGGCGTGTCGTAGCCGGCCGCCCGATCGCGACCGTGTAGTCTTCGCCAGCTTCAGGTCCTTGAACAGGCGCAGCGTGTACGAGCTGGCGCGATCGATCGTGAGGTAGGTCGGGTACTTCACGGTGCTTGACGTGCGCCAGCTCGTGCGCGATGACTCCTTCGAGCTCCTGATCGTTGAGGAGCCGCATGATGCCTTCGGTGGCCGCAACGGCTGCATGGCTCGGGTTGCGCCCTGTCGCAAACGCATTCGGCGACGGGTCCGGAATCACGTACACCTTCGGCATCGGCAGGCTCGCCTGGGTCGCGAGCCGCCGCGTCATGATCGACAGCCGATGATCCTGCCCGACTTCCTGGGCACGATACATCTTCAGGACGATCTTGTCGGAGAACCAGTACGAGACGAAGTTCATGACGACCGCAAACCCGAAGGCCATCACGAGCCCCTGAGAGCCGCCGAGCTGCTCTCCGAGTACCGAGCAGAAGACCGCTCAGGAGCCCTAGTAACAGAACGGTTTTCAATGAGTTGTTCATATGCCCTTTAGACGTGCTGGATGCGTGTTCAGTTTCGAAAAAACTCCCTCTATGGTACTCGATATAATGGGCCGATGCGGCGCATCGGATTGGGCGTGATTGGAGCGTTTGCAGCCTGTTGGCTGAGCCTTTCGGCCCAGGTTCCTCAACCATTTCCGGGTCGTCAGCCACCTCCGCCGAAGCCCGCCCCGCCGCCTGCTACGCCGGCTCCTTCGACGACTCCAGCCGCCCCGATCATGCCCGTCAGGCCGGCTGAGGAGCCGCCGACCGAAGTGGAGCTCGGGTTCCCTGTCTATCCAAACGCCCAGTTTATTGCGTCCTACGACGCGGGCCGCGGGCAGCGCTACTACTTGTTCGGGAGCGAGCTACGGTTCGCGGAACTCGTGAAGTATTACCAGAGCGCGCTGAAGAACAAGGGAACGCTGGTGTTCGACGCGCCGGGGACGCACATCTTCGAGATCGGGCGCTTCCGCGAGGAGACGATGGCGTTTCCGCCGGGGGTGACGATTAAGGATTACACGTGGAACGGCGGCGCCGGCTACCTCAATCCAAAGAGGAACGTGCAGCCCGCGCGCTTCCCGTCGGTCATTCAGATAGTGCCGTCGCCCCCAGGCGCACCCAAGTAAGGCTCAACTCAGTTTCTCGCAGCCCCTGTGCGGGTCCTGTCGTCGATTTTCCTTTGCCCGTCCTCGGGCCGACAAGCGCGTGTACGTGACACGGCCCTGCGCGGCGGACAAAAAAAAATCGGCGCCACCCGCCATGAGGGCTGCGAAGCGCGTCACGCCATTTCAGTAGGGCTCAGCTTTAGCTGAGCTTGCCACTTAGTTTCTCGCAGCCCCTGTGCGGATCCTGTCGTCGATTTTCCTTTGCCCGTCCTCGGGCCGACAAGCGCGTGTACGTGACACGGCCCTGCGCCCTTCGACGAGGCTCAGGGCGCCCCGAGCCGTGTCGAGGGGCGCGGCGGACAAAGAAAAATCGGCGCCACCCGCCGTGAGGGCTGCGAAGCGCGTCACGCCATTTCGGTAGGGCTCAGCTTTAGCTGAGCTTGCCACTCTCACAGCAGCCCGTGTGCGGGTCCTGTCACCGATTTTCCTTTCGTCCGTCCTCGGGCCGACAAGCGCGTGTACGTGACACGGCCCTGCGCCCTTCGACGAGGCTCAGGGCGCCCCGAGCCGTGTCGAGGGGCGCGGCGGACAAAGAAAAATCGGCGCCACCCGCCATGCGGGCTGCGAGACGCGCTGTCGGCCGCATGCCACGACCTAGCGTCTTCGTTCCACCCTGTTCTAATCCGACCTGGCTGCCGTTAGTTCTCGTGAACGGCTCTGGGGAAATTGGACCAGCAGCTGCTGACGCGGAGATCGGTCCGATCGCGCGGTGCATGGGAGGTTGTGATGCGACGTCAGTTCCAAACGCGCGCGAACCGGCTGGCTCCGGTCGTCGTGCTGGTGGCCGCGCTCGGCGTGGCCTGCGCGCAGCCGTCGGCCTACAGGGCGCCTGTTGCCAAGTTTCGGGATGCGAGCGCCGTGGTTATCGAGAGCACGAAGGGGTACCTCATCGCGCTGAACAAAACCGAGCGCGACCACTATCTCTTCACACAGGCCGCGGCCCGTGACCGGATCCAGCTGCTCGAAGTCGAGCGGGTCCAGGTGTTCTCGTCCGAGGCGATTGGCGTTCGCCTCGAGGCCCTTGATCGGTTGGCGGATTACACCGAACTCCTTTACCGCCTTGCGACGACCGACGCCCCTGAGACCGTCAAGGGGCGAGCCAAGGATTTGGGCACCGCCGTTGCCAATCTGTCGACCGAGGTCAGCAACCTGAAGAGGGTCGAGGATCAACGGTTCGCGTCGGTCGCAGGGAAGGTCTTGCCCGTCATTGGTGAGGTGCTCAAAGCCTTCGTCGAGAAGCGACTCGAGGACGCCCTGCAACAGGCAATCACCGCGGGCGCGGCACCCGTGAACGAGCTCATCGAGGCTATCAAAGTGGACTCCGAGCTTGCGTTTGAGCGCAAGCGCCAAGCGCTCAGCAACCGGCGTGCTCAGGCGGCGCTGGATTACAACACCGAGTTCGCAAAGCGCGACAAAGCGGAACCGGCGGAGCTCCGGAAGCTTGCCGAGGCGGTATCGGAGATGGAGGACACCTGGGAAGCGTTCCAGACGGCGCGCCCGGTCGAAGGCCTGAGCGCCATGCAGCAAGCCAACCTGGCGCTCGAGAAATTTGCAAAGACGGCGAGGCCCACCGTGACGGACTTCGCGAGCTTCGTCGATGCAGTGGAAGTGTTCGCGAGCGCCGCCGAACGCGTCGGCCAGGCCGTCCAGCAACTGAAGGCGCTCGACGAAAGGACAGAACCATGACGCAGATTGACGTGATCCGGATGATCGGTAACACGCTCACGGACATCGACGTCCTCATAGGAAGTCTTGTCCCGCCCGATCCGGACCTGACCCGGTTGCAGGACCTGCGGCGTCTGCTCGACTCTCGCCAACTCGTCCTGAGTCGTGAGGTCTTCATCACCAACACCGAACGATTCCAGCAAGCGGCAGTGGACTTGAAGCAGGTGAACGACGGAATTCGTGACTCGATCAGGTCCATCGACGACATGGTTCGGGTCATTGAGAACGTCACGCGGCTGGTAGATGGAGTCACGACGCTTCTGAGGACCGTTGGCGCCGTGATCTGAGAGGCCCAGGGGGATCGGTCTACCTTCTGCCGTCACACAAGACGCACCGCACGCGCACAGCCATGGACTCGTCGATCTTCGGCCGATGGGCGGATGGCGCGCACATGCCTCGAGCGGATCGCCAGTACACAAAATGCCGCGCCATAATCGTTTGGACTGGCGCTAGACTCGCGCCAATGGACCCGGCCGCCGTCGCGAAACCTGAAGGGGCATGGATTTTTCTCGCTCACTCGAATGACGACTGGCTCGCGGTTCGCGAGATTCGGAACGTGCTCGAGGCCAAGGGGCATCGGCCGCTGATGTTCTTCCTGAAGTGTTTGAACGATCACGCGGAGCTGCACGACCTGATTCGTCGCGAGATCGAAGCGCGAACGTGGTTCCTCCTGTGCGACAGTCAGGCAGCACGCCAATCTCGATGGGTTCGCCAAGAGATGGAGCTCATTCGCTCCATTCCAGGCAAGTACTCAGAAACGGTCAACCTCGATCGTCCGCTCGTCTCGCAGCTTGACCGCATTGACGCGCTCTGTCGTCGAGCAACGGTTTACCTGTCATACGCTCGCGACGATACGAGTGTCCAGGCCGCACAATTGATGGAGGCATTAAACCGCTATGACTACCACCTCCGCGGTCTCGAGTGGGGGGTCGACTACGACAATTGGAAGGCGTCGATCCAGCGCCATATCGACGACGCGCTGGCACATGGCTTCGTGGTGCTCCTCCTGAGCCCCCTTTCGGCGAAGAAGGAGTTCGTGCGCGCCGAAATCGAGTACGCCCTCGCCAAAGCCGCCAAAGATCGAACGGGCCTGGTCGTACCAGTGATTTTCGGGGACCCCGAGGAGGCACTTGCGGGGTTCAGCCCACCTACGCAGGCCCAGCTCAGGTCGATCGGCTGGATTCACTTCGATGGTGCTGATTTTCAGGCCGCCGCGGCCAACTTGGTGGCGGAACTGAAGAATCGCCCCATCGCACCGTAGCACTGGAACGGTGAACGTCATGCCCTCACGGCGGGTGGCGCCGATTTTCTTTTGTCCGCCCGTCTCACGTACACGCGCTGGTCGGCCCGAGGACGGACGAAAGAAAATCCGTGACAGGACCCGCGTACGGGTCATCACACGTGAGCGTTTCACCGGAGTTTCCGCTAAACCGGCTTCGCGACGTAGATCTCTTTCTTCTTCCTGAACTCTTCCGACTTCTCCTGCATGCCGGCTTCCACGGCTTCGGATTCCGGCACGCCGTGATCGCGCGCGTAGTCGCGCACCTGCTGCGTCAGCTCCATGCTGCAGAACTTCGGGCCGCACATCGAGCAGAAGTGCGCGACCTTCGCGCCGTCGGCCGGCAGCGTTTCGTCGTGATACGCGCGCGCCGTAACCGGGTCGAGTGACAAATTGAACTGATCCTCCCAGCGGAACTCGAAGCGCGCCTTCGACAACGCGTCGTCCCATGCCTGCGCGCGCGGATGTCCTTTCGCGAGATCCGCCGCATGGGCAGCGATCTTGTACGCGATGACGCCGGCCTTCACGTCGTCTTTGTTCGGCAGGCCGAGATGCTCTTTCGGCGTCACGTAGCAGAGCATCGCGGTGCCGTACCAGCCGATCATCGCCGCGCCGATGGCCGACGTGATGTGGTCGTAGCCGGGAGCGATGTCGGTCGTCAGCGGGCCGAGCGTGTAGAACGGGGCTTCGTCGCACCACTTCAACTGCTTTTCCATGTTCTCGCGGATCAGGTGCATGGGCACGTGGCCGGGGCCCTCGTTCATCACCTGCACGTCGTACTCCCACGCGATCCTGGTGAGCTCGCCCTGCGTTTCGAGCTCGGCGAACTGCGGCGCGTCGTTCGCGTCGGCAATCGAGCCCGGGCGCAGCCCGTCGCCGAGCGAGAACGACACGTCGTACGCCTTCATGATTTCGCAGATCTCGCGGAAGTGCGTGTAGGTGAAGTTCTCCTTGTGATGCGCGAGGCACCACTTGGCCATAATCGATCCGCCGCGCGAGACGATGCCCGTCACGCGGCGCGCGGTCATCGGGATGTAGCGCAAGAGCACGCCGGCATGGACCGTGAAGTAATCGACCCCCTGCTCCGCCTGCTCGATGAGCGTGTCGCGGTAGATCTCCCATGTGAGCTCTTCCGGGCGTCCGCCGACTTTCTCGAGCGCCTGGTAGATCGGCACCGTGCCGATCGGCACGGGGGAATTCCGCAGAATCCACTCGCGGGTCTCGTGGATGTCTTTGCCGGTGGAGAGATCCATCACCGTGTCGGAGCCCCACAGAATCGCCCAGCGCAGCTTCTCGACTTCCTCCTCGATGGACGAGCTGACCGCGGAGTTCCCGATGTTGGCGTTGATCTTCACCAGGAAGTTGCGGCCGATGATCATCGGCTCGAGCTCGGGGTGATTGATGTTGGCCGGGATAATCGCGCGCCCGCGCGCCACTTCGGAGCGCACGAACTCGGCGTCGAACCCTTCGCGCGCGGCGATGAACTCCATCTCCGGAGTGATGATGCCTTTGCGCGCGTAGTGGAGCTGCGTGACGTTGTCCTTCCCTTTCAGCACCGCACGGAAGAGCGTCCTCGGCAGCTCGGCGCGACGTCTCGAATCGGGAATGTAGGTGCGCGGAACCGACTGCACGTCTCCTCGCGCGGCGATCCAGTCGCGCCGCAGCGGCGGCAGCCCTTCGCGCACGTCGTGCCCCTGCGGCCCGCTGGAATCGTACACCTGCAGCGGCGGCTCGCCGCCGGAGAGCGCAATCTCGCGCATCGGCACGTTGTACGGTCCGACATGAACCTTGCGGGAGTTGGGATGCGTCTCGTGCGCTGACATTGCGTGCTCCTTGACGGTCCGGCTCACCACCTTCGCCAAGGCTACGGCGGTCAAGAAGCCGGACACTACGTATTCGTGGCTACGTACTCATGGCGATGTGGAGGGCGGAACTTGGCAGGACCGCGCTCCCTTCGCCGGTCTCAACCGGATCAGGTTCCAAGGGTCTTGTCTCAATCGCGCTTTTCATCAGCGGGATACCCCTGGCGGTTTGTTAACTATAGCATTGGACAGATTGGGGGATTGGAAGATTGGGAGATTGGCGCTCGAAGCCTGAATTGCTGCTCTTCGACCTCGGCGGCGTGCTCATCGAATTTGCCGGTCCCAAAGAGCTTGGACAGCACCTCCGATGGCCGTCCACGCCCGACGTGATCCTCAAACGCTGGACCGAGTGCCCGCACACCGATGAGTTCGAGCGCGGAGCGCTGTCGCCGGCGCAATGGGCCGAACGCTTCGTCCGCGACTGGGACGTCGATCTGAAGCCCGACGAGTTTCTGGCGAAGTTCACCACCTGGTCACGCCGCGTGCTGCCCGGTGCAAAGGCGCTGCTCGAAGAGCTGCGCCCCCGCTATCGGCTGGCCGCCTTGAGCAACTCGAACGAGCTGCATTGGGAGCGCAACACGAACGAGCTGCGGATCATCGAGCTATTCGAGTTCGCACATTTCCTCTCATCAAGTCGGCCTTTGCAAACCGAATCCGGAAATCTTCAAGCTCGCCATCGAGCGCGCCCGCGTCTCGTCGCCGCAGGCCATCGTGTTCTTCGACGATCTCGCCGCAAACGTGGACGCCGCGAAGTCGGCCGGCATGCGCGCCTATCAGGTGCGCGGCGTCGAAGAGCTGCGGGCGCGATTGGTGCGCGAGGGATTGAGTCCGGCTACGGACGGATCGTGATGGGAGCCTCGCGCGTCGCCGGGGCCGCATCCTGCCCGCGCACGGCCGCGTCCACCCGGAGCACATAGCGGCCAGGGGCGAGCCCCTTCAGGGGAATGCGCTTGGCGAACCCGTAAATGTCCCAGGGCTTTTCACCTGATGTCCCGTTGACGAGCTCGTCGCGGCTCACGAGCACTTCGGTGCCCTGCTCGGATACGACCCGCACGGAAACGTCGATATGGCGCGGCTGGCGGGACGTGTCGTTGTCGTAAATCTCCGTGTAGAGCGCGAGCACGTCCGACTGCGGGAACTCGCGTCGGCTCGTGGCGGGCGCGGGCAGGAGCTTGCTGACAACCGGATCGGGCTGGATGCTCGGCGTCTGCTGCACCGACGGGGTCGTCATCAGGAGTCCGCCCAGCATGAGCTTCTCCTTCCGAAAGTCCGGCACATCGATGTCGTAGAACACCGAACCTGTCTGGCCGCCCACCGTTTCGCGGGCCCCAATCCGTATCTGGTAGCGCCCGGGAGGCAGGCTGATGCGCGGGTTCGCCCGCACGCCATGCGCCGTCACGCGGTCGCGTGTTTCGGGGCGGAGCGTGAGGTCGAGCTCCGTCCAGCCCGCCGACAGCGCCTTCCCTCGGTCGTTGAGGCCGAAGAACGACAACTCGATCTTGTTCGCGACCTGACCCTTCTCATTGGGCGCGGCGAACGGGAGACGGCTGCCGTCGATCTCAATCGCAAGCGCGATTGAGGCCTCGTCGGCCGTGTGCTTGAACGGCGCCGCGTGCACGGCGAACGTCACACCGCTTTGTGGTATCGGACTCGTCAGCGCTCCGATGAGCGGCGTCGACGTCCTCTTCCCGTCGGGGCGGCGCGCTTCGCGCGCCAGTCGCGCCGCTTCGTCGCGCTTGCGCTCTTCCGGGTCGCGGCCTCTCGGCGATGCGTAGCCACGCCGCGCCTCGACACGCAGGCCCGGCCGCGTGGCGCGCACTTCGATCTTGTGGAACCGGCCGTCGCGCGGATGAGTCGGCGGATAGTAGCCGAGCAGGTAGTAGCGGCTGTTGGCGTCGGCGATGCGCTGAAATGCCGGTTCGACGTTGTTGGTGTTGACCGCCGCGAACCCTCCGGTCTGCTCGGCGAGCTCGCGGAGCGTGTCCTGCGACGTTCGGAATTCCTGCATCAGTTCATCCTGGACGTTGAACACGCCGCCCGAGGCGCCGGTGACGCCGCTGACGGGCGTGTTCGTGCCCGGCACGAACAGCACCGGACCTGTGGTGCCGACTCCGTTGCCGATGCCCGCCGATTCCATGAAGTCGGTCGTCATCCCCGCCAGGCCGCGCGGATCGATTGTGTAGTAATTGACGTTGGCGCGCGCCGCTGTCGAGATCGCATCCTGCGTGGCGCGAATGACGACGGTGGCGTCGTGCGCGCCGAACACGTCGCGGATGGGATAGTCGAGCCCTTCGCTGAAGAACAGCACGGCTTTGCGACGTCCGCGGACGCTGCCCAGAAACTCCGCCGTATTCTTCAACGTGTCGAGCACGGTCAGCGCACGGGTTCCGCGCTCGAGCTCCGTGGGATCGGATGTCCGCCCGTAGCCCGCGGAATCCTGCGAGTTGATCGATCCAGTACCCGGGTCAGCGTCGTTCCTCTGGTTATAGCCGTAGGCAATGCGTCTGGTAGTACGCGTCGAGCCGCTCGAGGCTGAGCGACCGCAGGCGACGGCCCTGAAACTTGTCGATCGACCTGATCAGCAGTTCGCGATCGGTCGTGAACTCCTGTGCGGCGTCGCTGCGGCCGCTCGTGTAGACAACTGCGCCGAGGTCGTTGGCCGCCATGTGCTCACGGACGAAGCGGCGCGCGGCATCGCGTACTGGCGTGCTGCGCAGTGCGCTGACATCGAGATCGTCGAGCACGATGACGTAAACGCGCCCGTCGAACGGCTTGCGGTTGGTGCGCGTGTCGCGCGGGATTGCCCGCCCCTCGACGACGATCTCCTCCGGCTTCTCAACGGGAATGTCCACGAGCGAGAACGTATCGATCTTCTGCGGCTTGCCGTCTTCGAAAACCGCGAAGTCGTCGCGCGTCAACCCCGTGACGAACTGGCCCTGCTCGTCGGTGACCACGACGTCGACGTCGACGTAGTTCACCTCGACCTGGAACGTGACGCCGGGTGGCTGTGGAGCCTGTCCCAGAAGGACGGGCGACTGCAGCACAACGGCAACGAGGAGCGGAAGACGCGGAGTATCGCATGTCGGGAGGAAACCTCTCTATTTACGGATGGAACTGCGTCGTTCGTCAAGGGGAGATCACCCTCGTTTCGATCCAAGTATTTGGCCATTTATTCGGTAGTTTGGATTCCATGAAATCTCTTGACGATAGCCGATAGAGCGCCTAATCTGAGGCCCTTCGCAATCGATAATTGAGTCGGCGGCTGCGGATAATCCACTTTCAGAAGGAGCGTCAGCTATGCGGCGAATTCTCCCCCCGTTGTTAGTAGGGCTCTTGCTCATTGGCTGTACCAGTTGGTGCGCAGACACTCGGCACCATCACCGGCGAAGTGAAAGACGCATCCGGCGCAGTCATTCCGGGCGCGACCGTGACAGCCACCAACACCGGCACGAACGCTGCTCGCGAATGCAATCAGTAACGCGGCGGGTGCCTACAGTTTCCCGCGCTGCCGCCTGGCCCGTACACGGTGAAGGCGGAACTTCAGGGGTTCAAGACGGTGCAGAATCCTGTTGAGCTGCACGTCGAGCAGACCGTCCGCGTCAACTTCACGATGGAGATCGGCGCGCTCTCAGAAACCGCCGAAGTCACCGGCGTCGCGCCGCTGATCACGACTGAGAACGCGACGGTCGGCACCGTCATCGAGAACCGCCGCATCGTCGAGCTGCCGCTGAACGGCCGCAACTTCCTTCGCTGGTCGCGCTCAGCCCGAACGTGAGCGCGGAGTTCGCGGGCGCCGGGCAGGCCGGCGATCGCCAGGGCGGCTCGCGCGCCAACCAGCAGCTCTCGATCTCTGGGCAGCGCCGCGAGTTCAACTACTACACGCTCGACGGCACGGACAACACCGACGTCAACTTCAACACTTATATTCTGTTGCCGTCGGTTGACGCGCTCGAAGAGTTCAAAGTCCAGACCGGCATCTACTCGGCCGAGTTCGGCCGCGCGGCCAGCCAGGTGAACGTCGTCACCAAGTCCGGGCACGAACCAGTTCCACGGGATCGATCTTCGAGTTCCTCCGCAACGACGCGATGGACTCGCGGCCCTATCTCGTTCACGGCCGGCCCAGGCCGCCCTGCCGAAGCCGCCGTTCAACTGGAACCAGTACGGCTACACGGTTGGCGGCCCGATATGGAGCAACAAGGTGTTCTTCATGTCGAACTGGGAAGGATACCGCGACCGCAAACAGTTCAGCAGAACAACTTCAGCCTGCCGTTGGCAGCCTGGAGGACCGGCGATTTCTCGTCGTACTCAGGGCGTGCTGTACGATCCGGCCACCTGCAGCACGACAGTGCTGCCGGAATCAGGACGTGCACGGGGACGTTCCCCGGCAACCGGATTCCAGCCAGCCGCATCCATCCGACCTCGCAGAAGCTGCTCGAGTTCTATCCCGAGCCGAACGCCACGGGCACAGGCGCCACGGGCACCGTGAACAACTACGTGTCGCAGCAGGACCGCGTGATCGACAAGGACCAGTTCACGCAACGCATTCGATTTCGTGCAGAACGCGTCGTCGACCTGGATGGGCCGGTACAGCCACAGCCGCGACGACGAGATCAACCCTGCGCTGAAGCTGAACGGCACGAAGCTCGCCAACCGCATTCATCAGGCCATGGTCGGCAACACGCGGACGCTCTCGCCGACTGTCGTCAACGAATTCCGGTTCGGATACAACTCCTTCTACAACACGTTCGGGCGCGAGTCGGCCTTCGTGCGTGACGTCACCTCGGAGCTGGGCATCCCCGGCATGTCGTCGCTTCCGCCCGAGGCCTGGGGGATTCCGAGCATTGGCATCAACGGGTTGAGCGGCTTCGGTGACAGCACCGAGGGGCCGTACACCAACAAGAACAAGGTGTTCGAAATCATCGACAACGTCTCCTGGATCAAGGGCCGGCACTCGTTCAAGGCCGGCGCCCACTTCCGGATCGACCACTACAATCAGGTCGGCAACCAGTTCCCGCGCGGCGGGTTCCAGTTCGACGGCCGCGCGACAGGGTCGTTGAACGGCACGGTGGCGACCATCGCGCCCTCGTTTGCCGACTTCCTCCTCGGTTACCAGCGCCTCTCGGAGCTGTCGGTCCAGTTGGCGGTGACGGAATTCCGCGCGGTCAGCCAGAGCTACTACTTCACCGACACCTGGAGAATGCGCGACAACATGACGCTCGATCTCGGCCTGCGGTACGAGTACGTCCCGCCGTTCGAGGACAAAGCCGGTACGTTGATCAATGCCTCCATGCCGTTCTTCGACCATGGGCCTGCCGGTGGCCGACAAGTCGCGCCATCCGACGCTGGTGCGTATCGGCGAGGGGGAGTTCTACGAGGATTTCAACATCCGCTACAACCCGGCGATTCAGACGGCACGTGACGGACGCATGGGTAACCGGCTCGTCGACGACGACAAGCTGAACCTGGCGCCGCGCGCCGGGTGGGCCTGGACGCCCACCGAGCGGACGTCCATTCGCGCCGGCGTCGGCATGTTCTTCATGCAGGACACGGGCAATCCGCGCTTCGACATGGCGCGCAACGCGGCAGGACGTCGTCAGGACACCTCCGACCAGTTTTTCAATCAAAACTGGAACGCCCCCTTCGTGGGATCGGGCACGAATGCCTGCGGCGTGCAGCCGCCGATCGTCTGCATCAACAACCACTACGTGCTCGGCAACGACTTCGACCGGCAGACCCCCCGCATGCTGCAGTACCTCGTCAACGTGCAGCGCGAGATCGGGCGCAACGCGGCGATCGAAGTCGGCTACCTCGGCTCGCGCAGCTCCGAGCTCGAGCGCATGTTCGATCGCAACGACGTTATTCCGGGTGCCGGCGGCACTCAGGAACGGCGGCCATACCCGGAGTTCACCCGGGTGCAGACCATCGGCAACGTTGCCGAAGCGAAGTACAACTCGCTGGCGGTCAAGCTGACGCGTCGGCTCGACAACGGCTTCTCGGCGCTCATCGGCTACACGCTCTCGAAATCGCGACGACAACGGCAGCGGCATCCGCACGCTCAACGGCGATCAGCTGTTCCCGCAGAACAGCAACTGCGCGGCGGAAGAAGTCTCGACCGGATGCGAGTGGGGCATGTCGGTCTTCGACGTCCGGCACCGCATCGTCTCGTCGATTCTCTACGAGCTACCGTTCGGCGCGGGCAAGCCTTACGCGCAGGACGGCGTCGGGGCCGCGATCCTCGGTGGCTGGCAATTCACCAACATCCTGAGCCTTTCCAGCGGCTTCCCGAGGAACCCGTCGACCGGGCAAGATCGTGCCGGCTTGGGTCACGGAGATCAGCGACCGAATGTAACCGGCCAGGACCCGAACGATGGGCCGAAAACGATTCAACAGTGGTTCAATACTGCGGCTTATGTGCTGCAGCCGGCCAACGAATATGGCAACGCCGAGCGGAATGAAATCTTATGGACCGGGGATCTTCAACTTCGACATGTCGATCCTGCGGAACTTCACCCTCGGCGGCAGCAAGAGCCTGCAGTTCCGGCTCGAGGCGTTCAACGTGTTCAACCAGCCCGTCTGGCAGGATCCGAACACGTCGGTGACGGCGGAGCATTACGGCCAGATCAACGCCACGCGCAAGCCGATGCGCGAGCTGCAGCTTGGCTTCAAGTTCGGGTTCTAGATCGTCGTTCATTCCCACAAGGCGTGCCGGCACAATGTGCCGGCACGCCTTTCTCGTCGCCGCCCGCCTTCACTTTCCTCCGAATTGCTTCCTCCGAATTGCGTTTTTCGGATCTCTACGCGTCGGGCACAATAGAAACGAGAAACGCGGCCGCCGGCTGGCGGCCGACAGCACGGAGACCCGCATGACACGTCCCGCCGAGACTGAGTTCGCACCGTTCTATGCGGCATACATCGCGCGCGTTCCCGAGGCCGATCCACTGCCGCCACTGAAGGCGCAGCCCTCCGAGCTCCTGGCGATCGCCGAGCGCATCGCACCCGACGTCGAGCTGTCGCGATACGCGCCCGACAAGTGGAGCATCCGTCAGGTCTTCGGGCACATCATCGACACCGAGCGAGTGATGGGCTATCGCGCGTTCTGCATCGCGCGTGGAGAAACGAAGCCGCTTCCAGGTTTCAATGAAAAGGAGTACGTGGTGCGCGCCGATTCAGAGGACCGGCCGGTCAAGGAGCTCGCGCAGGAGTTCGCGGCGGTACGCCACGCAAACTTGTGGGCGATCCGGCGCTGGGCGGACGACCAGTGGAACTGTGTGGGCAGCGCGAATGGTTATCCGATGTCGGCTCGGGCGATTGCGTACGTCATGGCGGGGCACGTTCGTCATCACCTGATGATCCTGCGGGAACGGTATCGCGTGCCATCCTAGTCGAGCCGGTCTCTCTCTATGAAGATTGAATCGGCAACGCCTGCCGATCGTGACGTATGGATCGCCATGCGCGAAGAGCTGTGGCCCGATTCGCGCGCCACGCATGCGGCCGAAGTCGACCGATTCTTCTCGGGACAGGCGCGCGAGCCGCTCGCGGTGCTCATCGCCAAGGACCATGACCAGCACGCGCTCGGATTCGCGGAGCTCTCAATCCGACCATACGCCGAAGGGTGCGGGACCGATCGCGTCGCCTTCCTGGAGGGCTGGTTCGTCAGGCCCGACGCTCGCGGCCGCGGAGTCGGCCGGGCACTGATCGCCGCGTCTGAAGAGTGGGCGCGATCGCAGGGCTGCTCGGAGTTCGCGTCGGACGCGGAGGCCGACAACGAAGCGAGCATCGCCGCCCATCTGGCGCTTGGTTTCCGCGACGAGGGGCTCGTCCGCTGTTTCAGCAAGAAGCTATGAAGCTCTATAACGAGCTCGCACAGTGGTGGCAATTGATGTCGCCCGCGGCCGAATATGCCGAGGAAGCGGCGTTCTATACCAGGACGTTGAATGACGCGGCGCGACAACCGATTCAGGTCATCCTGGAGCTCGGAAGCGGCGGCGGCAACAACGCGTCGCACATGAAGCGGCATTTCAAGGAAATGGTCCTCGTCGACGTGTCGCCGGGCATGCTGGCGATGAGCCGCGCACTCAATCCGGAGCTCGCGCACTACGAGGGCGATATGCGGACGGTGCGACTCGGCAGGCAATTCGATGCGGTTTTCGTCCACGATGCCGTCTGTTACATGACGACCGAGTCAGATCTCCGGAATGCGATCGAAACCGCTTTCGTCCACTGCAAGCCTGGCGGAGTGGCATTGTTCTGCCCGGACTACGTCTCGGAGAACTTCGAGGCTGGCACCGACCTCGGCGGCGAGGACGCAGGCACACGAGGCATGCGATGGCTCGAGTGGCGGTGGGATCCCGACCCTGTCGACTCGACGTATCTGGTTGACTATGCCTACCTGCTGCGCGAGCCAGACGGCTCGACGCACGTCGAGTACGATCGCCACGTCGAAGGATTGTTTCCGCGCGACGTCTGGCTGCGGTTGCTTCGAGAGTCGGGATTCGAGCCTCTGACACTGCCGCTGGAGCTGTCCGACATCGAGCCCGGCAAACACGAGGTGTTCGTGTGTGAAAAACCTTGACGCAGAGCCGCGGAGACGCAGAGAGAACTTTTTGAAATAAAGATCGATGACTTTGCGTCTTCGCGTCTTTGCGTTGAGACGTGTGGTCAGGCCAACTTCCTGAGGATGAAGCACTTCAGGTAATACGTCTCCGGCATGCCGAGTACGACGGGGTGATCTCTGCCCTGCATCCGCTTCTCGACGACGTTGACGTCGATGCGGGCGTCGAGCGCGGCATCAAGGATTACTTCGGCAAACGCCGCCTCGTTGACGTGATAGGAGCAGCTGCACGTCACGAGAAATCCGCCCGGCTTCAGGAGCTTCAGCGCGCGAAGGTTGATTTCCTTGTACCCTGACAACGCCTTCGGAATGGCGGCTTTGCTTTTCGCAAACGCCGGAGGGTCGAGCACGATGGAGTCGAACGTTTCTTTCATGCGTTCGAGCGTCCTCAACTCGTCGAAGACGTTCGTGGTGCGCGCGTGCACGTTCGAGAGGCCGTTGCGCGCCGCATTGCGCGCGAGTAGCGCGGTGGCGTCTTCTGATATATCCAGGGCGGTCAGCTCGTCCACGTGTGGCGCGAGCTGCAGCGCGAAGCCGCCTGCGTAGCTGAAGCAGTCGAGAGTGCGCCCGCTCGCGTATTGAGCCGCCGCCTGGCGGTTCTCGCGCTGGTCCAGAAACGCGCCCGTTTTCTGGCCGTGCCGCAAGTCGACATCGTATTCAACCTTACCTTCGCGTACTGCCACCTTCTCTGGAATCTCGCCATGAAGAACGGTCACGGCCTGATCGAGCCCCTCGAGCAGCCTCACGCGCGGGTCGTTACGCGCGATGATCCCCTTCGGACCGACGATCTCTGTGAGCAAACCCGTCAGCTCCGAGGTCAATCGGTCCGTGCCTTGCGAGAGGGCCTGAAGCGCGATGTAGTCACCGTACCGGTCGATGATCAGCGAGGGAATCAGATCGCCTTCGCCGTGCACAAGGCGGTACGCGCTGGCGTCGATGTCGAGTGTGTCGCGATAGGAGATCGCCTGTTCGAGGCGAGATCGCCAGAAGCCGCGGTCTACAGGTACGTCGTGGCGTGTGAGAATCCGCAACGTAATCTGTGAGCGATCGCTGTAAAACGCGCGAGCCAGGAAGCGGCCGTTCGGACTTGCAACGCGAACGACGGCGCCCGGCTCGGCGCTGCCGCCTGCGACGTCGCCGCGGTACACCCAGAAATGTCCGTTGTGAATTCTCTCCTCGCCGCGGGGGGTGAGGGTGATCGTGTGTTCCATGCGGTTCTGGGTTCTGGGTGCTGGGGTTCTGGGGTGCCAGTTCTTGGTTCTGGATTCTGCGTTCAGCGAACCTCCGAACCCAGAACCAAGAACCGGAACCCAGAACCGCAGAACCCAGAACCTTGAACCGTATTATTATCGTTGCCCATGCGGATTGCGATTGGCGCAGACCATGCAGGCTTTTCTCTGAAAGAACACCTGAAGGCGACGCTCACAGCGCTCGGACATCAGGTCGACGATCACGGAACAGACAGCGACGCGTCGGTGGATTATCCGCCTATCTGCGCTGCAGTCGGACGGGCGGTCGTAACGGGAAAAGCCGACCGCGGCATCGTCCTTGGCGGCAGCGGGCAGGGGGAGCAGATCGCTGCCAACAAAGTGCGTGGCGTTCGCGCGGCCTTGTGCAACGATCTTTATACTGCTCGCCTGTCGCGCCAGCACAACGACGCAAACGTGCTCTCCATGGGCGGGCGCATCGTTGCCTTCGGGCTTGCGGACGAAATTCTCGAACTGTGGCTGGACACGCCCTTCGAGGGCGGCCGGCATCAGAAACGCCTGGATCAGATCGCGGAGATTGAACAGTCATGACACTCAAAGTAGACGCCCCGGCACGATCCGGTAGTGCTCAACTTAAGTTGAGCCCTACATTTAAGTTGAGCCCTACATTGGCCGACGCGGATCCCGAGATCGCGCAGGCCGTGCAAAACGAACAGCGCAGGCAGAACGAGGGTCTCGAGCTGATTGCCTCGGAGAACTTCGTGAGCCGCGCCGTCCTCGAAGCGGCTGGCTCGGTGCTGACGAACAAGTACGCCGAAGGGTACCCAGGCAAGCGCTACTACGGCGGCTGCGAGTTCGTGGACGTGGCGGAAACGCTTGCGATCGCGCGCGCGAAGGCGTTATTCGGCGCCGAACACGCCAACGTGCAGCCGCATTCGGGCGCGCAAGCCAACATGGCGGTTTATTTCACCCTGCTGAAGCCGGGCGACACCGTGCTCGGCATGAACCTCGCTCACGGCGGACATCTCACGCACGGCCACCCTCTGAATTTCTCTGGCAAGCTGTACACGATCGTTCCCTACGGCGTGCGCAAAGACGACGAGCGCATCGATTACGACGAGCTGGCGCGGCTGGCCGACGAGCACAAGCCGAAGATGATCATGGTCGGAGCGAGCGCCTACCCTCGCGTGATCGACTTCGCGCGCATCGGCGAGGTTGCGCAGCGCATCGGCGCGCCGATGGTCACCGACATGGCGCACATAGCCGGTCTTGTCGCAGCCAGACAACATCCGAGCCCTGTTCCTTATTCCGATTTCGTCACGACGACGACGCACAAGACGCTGCGAGGGCCGCGGGCGGGCATGGTGCTGTGCCGCGAGAAGTACGCGAAGGAGCTCGACAAAGCCGTCTTCCCGGGGCTGCAAGGTGGCCCGCTGATGCACATCATCGCGGCCAAGGCCGTGTGTTTCAAGGAAGCGGCCGAACCGACATTTGTCGACTACCAGAAGCAGATCGTCGCTAACGCCAAACGCCTCGCGTCGGTGCTTGTCGCCGCCGGGTTTCGCCTGGTCAGCGGCGGCACCGACAACCATCTGATGCTCGTCGACGTGTTCTCGCGCGGCCTCACGGGCAAAGCCGCCGAAGCCGCGCTTGGAAAGGCCGGCATCACAGTAAACAAGAACGCCATCCCGTTCGATCCAAACCCGCCGATGACGGCGAGCGGCATCCGCATCGGCACGCCCGCCGTCACGACACGGGGAATGGGCGAGCGCGAGATGGAGAGGATCGGCGAGCTCATCATGCGAGCGCTGGCGACACCCAACGACGATGCCGCCCTCGGCATGGTGAAAGTGGAAGTCGAAAAGCTGTGCCGGATGTTCCCGTTGTACGGGGTCTGACCCCCGACTTGTCGGGCCGCGTCGCCGAGATCTTTGCCGACACGGGATCGCTCGCCAGGTCGCTGCCCACGTTCGAGAGCCGGCCCGCGCAGCGCCACATGGCCGAGCGTGTGGCCGAGACGTTGCAGAACGGGGGCGTGCTGCTCGTCGAAGCGGGCACGGGCACAGGTAAGACGCTTGCGTATCTGGTACCCGCCATCCTCAGCGGTCAACGCGTGCTGGTGTCGACAGGCACGAAAAATCTTCAAGAGCAGATTTACTTCAAAGACCTCGCGGTTCTTCGCGACGCGCTCGGTGTGCCGTTTACGGCCACTTACATGAAGGGGCGCGGCAACTATCTCTGCCTGCACCGGTTCGAATCGTTCCGCGAGGGGGTGAAGAACGCGACGCTCCAGTTGTTCGGCGAATCGGCAGCGCAGATTTTCCTTCCCATCATCGACGACTGGTCGAAGCGGACGGAAACGGGCGACCGCGCAGAAATCGCGGACCTGCCGGAGGACCTTCCTTTCTGGGGCGAGATCGCCGCGACGTCTGAAAATTGCATCGGCACCGAGTGCCCTCGGTATGCCGACTGCTATGTCACACGCATGCGGACGCGCGCGGCCGACTCGAATCTCGTCGTCGTGAACCATCACCTGCTGTGCGCGGACGCCTCGGTCCGTCAGAGCGCGTACGGCGAAGTGATCCCCGAGTGCAGCTATGCCATCGTCGACGAAGCGCACCAGCTCGAGGATGTCGCAACGCAGTACTTCGGCGTGTCGGTAAGCACGTACCGTTTCGACGAGCTCGCGCGCGATGGCGAGCGCCTGATCGCTACCGGTGCCGCAGGAGAGAAGGCACCAGAACTACGCGAGGCTCTGGACCGCGCAAGGGATCGGGCACACGATTTTTTTCGCAACGTCGCGAACAACGTGCCATCTCGTGCGCAGCAGGCGGCCGAAAATCGCGTGCGAGTCACGGCGAAAACGCTGGAGCCGTTCTATGAGGACGCCGCGCTCGTCATGAGCGCCCTCGACGTGCTCGAAGCCACGGCTGCCCTGATCAAACCGCCTTTGCCTGATTCGGACAAACCTCAGGAGGCGACCAGGATCGACCTCGTGGGGCTGTCGCACCGCGCGGGCGAACTTCGCGACGAGCTGAGGTTCATCCTGCGGGCGAACGAACCCGATTACGTGTACTTCCTCGAGACGAGGGGGCGAGGACTTTTCCTGCGGGCGGCCCCGATCGACGTCTCCAGCATCCTGCGCGACGTGCTTTTCGATCGGATGAGAGCCACGGTGCTGACCTCCGCGACCCTGACCGTCGAGGGCACGTTCGACTACGTCCGCAGCCGGCTCGGCCTCGAACGATCCGGATCCGCGCAATTCGTGAAGCTGCCGCCCGAGTTCGATTACAAACGGCAAGCGATTCTGTACCTGCCGCGGGGGATGCCGGACCCGCGGTCGATCGACTTCACGGCTGCAGCGGGCCGCGAGATCATCAGCATCCTCGAGGCCACGAAGGGACGCGCGTTCGTGCTCTTTACCAGCTACGCAGCTCTACGCGCCATCCAGCAGATTGCCGAAATCGAGCTGCCATATCCGATTCTCGTACAGGGGTCCGCGCCGCGATCCATCCTGCTCGATCAGTTCCGTACGACGCCGAACGCAGTGCTGCTGGCCACGTCGAGCTTCTGGCAGGGGGTCGATGTGATGGGCGATGCTCTGAGCTGCGTCATCATCGACAAGCTGCCGTTTGCGTCGCCGGGCGATCCGATCACCGCGGCGCGAATCGAGGCGATCGCCGATCGCGGCGGTCAGCCGTTCGGAGAATATCAGGTGCCGCTCGCCATCCTGACGCTGCTCCAGGGCCTTGGACGCCTCATTCGCCACCGTGACGATCGCGGAGTGCTCGCCGTACTCGATCCGCGGCTCCAGACGATGGGATACGGACGCCGGTTTCTGGCGTCGCTGCCGCCGGCAGGCATAACGCGCGAGATTGCCGACATCGAAAGGTTTTTCGCCGCGAAATAGAGCCGGTCCGCCCTTTCGTGTAAACTATTCTCAGCTTTTCCTTGTATCTCTCTAGCTAGTAGCTGGTAGCTCGTATCTGGTGGCAAGCTTTTGCTACAGGCTACCGGCTACCACCTACAAGCTAACGCGTGTGGAGGATTGATATGTTTTCCGGAAAACTCGGCCGGCGGACGCTGACTTCGTTGGTAGCCGGGGCGGTGCTGGCACTTGCGGCGCCTGCTCTCGCGCAGACGGGCCGCGTCCAGGGCAAAGTCGTCGACGACAAAGATCAGCCGGTAGTGGACGCCCAGATTCTGGTGACGGCGATCCCCGACCAGGGCGGCCAGAAGTGGCAGGCGAAGAGCGACAAGAACGGCAACTACATCATCGGCACCCTGCCGAAGTCGGGCCAGTACCTCATCGTCGCTTCGAAAGAGGGCGTGGGCGAAGACGAAGCCCGAGCGGCGGTCAAGATCGGCAACTTCACGACGACGAACTTCAAGCTCTCGCGCGCGGCACGCGTCAGCGAGGAGCAGGCGAAAAAGAACCATGGAGATCAAGAAGTACTTCGAGGCCGGTGTCGCCGCAGCGAATGCGGGTAATCATCAGGCCGCCGTCGAAGCGTTCACCGCCGCTGGCGTGGCAATGCCGACATGCGCCGACTGCTATTTCAACGTGGGCGTGTCTCACCAACAACTCAAGAACAGCGAAGCCGCAGAAGCCGCCTTCAAAAAGGCGATCGAACTGCGTCCGAATTACCCCGAGGCCTACAACGCGCTTGCGGTGCTCTACACGCAGGACAAGAAGATGGACCTCGCAGCGGCAGCCTCCGCGAAGTCGGCGGAGCTCAGCATCGCCTCGGGCGGCGGCGGCAATGCCGATTCGCTCTATAGCGCCGGCGTCGGCCTCTGGAACGCGAATAAGTTCGCCGAAGCGGGCTCGACCTTCGAGGCCGCGATCAAAACGGATCCGAATCATGCGGACTCGCACTTCATGCTCGGCAAGGTGCATTTGAATCTTGGGAAGCTCAAGGAAGCGGCCGCCGAATACGAGATCTACCTGAAGCTGCAGCCGACGGGCAAGAACGCGGCCGAAGCAAAGACGACGTACGAGGCCCTGAAGCCGATGCTCAAGTAGGCTCCGGGTTCCGGTTCCCTGTTCGGGTTCCGGGTTCAATCTGCAGGCCGGGTCTTGCTTGTCCGCCGTAGCGCGCCGCGCGAAGGCGGAAGACCCGGCCTTTTTTTTTGCTGTGACATCGCTTACCTACATCGCGCAGCAACCTCGCCGACGTCCGGTCGCGCATCCAGAGAGCGGCCCAGGGCGCGGGCCGAAACCCCAGCGCCGTCCGCCTCCTCGCGGTCTCTAAGACGTTCAGCCTGGACCACGTCAGGGCCGCTGCAGCGGCAGGCCAGGAGGACTTCGGCGAGAATCGGGTGCAGGAAGCACTACAGAAAATCGAAGGATCGGCCGACCTTGAGATCAGATGGCATCTGATCGGTACGCTGCAGTCGAACAAGGTTCGCAAGGCAGTTCCCCGCTTCAGCGCCATTCACTCCGTGGACAGCCGGCGGCTGCTCGACGCCATCGACGCCGCCGCGATCGACGCCGGGACCACACCGGAGGTGCTCGTGCAGGTCGACCTCGCGGGAGAGGCGACCAAACACGGAGCGCCGACGCACGAGGCGATGGACATCGTCAGGGCGGCCGCGGGCTGCCGCTCGGCCCATTGCGTCGGGCTGATGACGATTCCGCCATTCTTCGAAGATCCAGAGGACGCGCGTCCGTATTTCGCCCGGCTCAGATGCCTTCGCGATACACTGCTGCAGGAGGGCCTGGACCGGGCGATGCTGCGGGAGCTGTCCATGGGAATGAGCCACGACTTCGAAATCGCCGTGCAGGAAGGAGCCACAATGGTTCGGCTCGGCACGGCCATCTTTGGGAAGCGTCATGTTTGATCCGGCTTTGTCTCGATCGAACGCCGGAGCTCCCGGTGGAGAACGCCGAATGAAAGTGAGCCCTCTCAATCTGCGCCAGGTCCGGTTTCGCACGACGTTCCGCGGCTTCGACAAGGCCGAAGTCCTCGCGCTCATTGCCGAAGTGACCGAAGACTATGAAAACGCGCTCGGCGAGGTCGATCGCCTGCGCCAGGAAGTCTCGAAAATGGAAGCGCTGCTGAGCCAGCATCGCGAGCACGAACGGGATCTCCGCGATACTCTGGTGACGGCCCAACGCGTCTCCGAGGACATCCGGGCCAATGCCGAGGCCGAGGCGCGGAACATTCTTCGCGAGGCCGAAGGCCGATCGGACCTGCTGCTGCAGAAGACGCAGGCCCGCCTCGAAGACGTGCAGCGCGAGATCGACGGCATGAAGATGAAGCGCCGCGAAGTCGAGACCTCGCTCGAGTCGACCATCGGGTCGCTTCGCAATATGCTCGAATTCGTGCGCGAGCAGGAACAGCGCGAGCGCGAAGAGAAGATTCTGCTCCACCGCCCGCGCGCCGCCGAGGCGCAGCCCGACGCGACCAGTGACAAGCGGCGAGTGGCTACGGGAAACGCCTGACGGCGCCGCCAACGACGCTCTCATGGCATTTCTCGCGATTTCGGTGCAGTTGATGTAGGCCGGGTCCTTCGGACCCGGCAACGGAGGCGGGTCGGAACGACCCGCCCTACGTACTACAGCGAAATCGAAAACGCTCTAGCCGGACCTGGCGGCGGTCCGCCTGAAGGCGGACACTACAGCGTTGTTGAAACGCTCTATTTCGCTTGCTGGAGAACGGGCGTGAGCACGTCGACGTGGACCTTTGCATCCCAGGGATAGAAGTACTGCGGCGCGAGCTCGACCTGCTCCCTGTAGGTCGCATCGATGATGATGCGTTGGTTGGGCCGCCGCACGCTGACGGCGTCGAGGTCGAGCGGAATGTCGCGCCGATTCGCGGCATCCAGCACGGCATCGCGCATCCGGCTGTCGCTCTGCTGAGTACCGAACTGCGCAATCCGGGTCACCTCGTCGCGGAACTCGTAGTAGCGCAGGTACGCGGTTCCCGCCTTCCACGTGGCGTGCAGGACGAGCGCTGTGATGACGAGCTTGATGATGGTCTTCATGGGCGCTCAGCGCACCTGGTGGAGCAGGCGCCGCCATCGCGTGCCTGTCACGACGTTTCCGGACTCGGCCTCGTACGACCAGTAGATGACGAGGGCCCTGCCTTTCACGTAATCGCGGGGTAGAAACCCCCAGTACCGGCTGTCCTGCGAGTTGTCGCGGTTGTCCCCCATCACAAAGTAATGTTTCGGCGGAACAGTCACTGGACCGTAGCTCTCGCGCGGATCGCCGCCGCCGCCTGCCCCCTGTCGATCGTCCGGGTCCAGCTGCTCAGGCACCGGGGGAGGCTGTTCCATATAGTGTGCGTACGGCTCGTCGAGGAGGTGGCCGTTCACGTAGACGCGCTTCTGCCGCACCTCGATCTGCTCTCCCGGCAGCCCGATGACCCTCTTGATGAAATCGCGCTCGGGATCTTCGGGATACTTGAATACGATGACGTCCCGGCGGTTGATCTCCTTCATCGGAAGCACCGTGCGCTCAATACCGCTCGAATACGGGCCGAATACGAGCTTGTTGACGAGCAGATGATCGCCGATGAGCAGGTTGGGCTCCATCGACCCGGTCGGAATTTTGAAGGCCTGGACGACGAACGTCCTGATGAAAAGCGCGAGCACGACCGCGATGACCAGCGACTCGAAGTACTCGCGCGCAACGGACTTCTTGAAAGGCTCCTTCACTCGCCTTCCGTTCCCATCTTCAGCACGGCGAGAAACGCCTCCTGCGGAATCTCGACCTTGCCGACCCGTTTCATGCGCTTCTTTCCTTCCTTCTGCTTCTCGAGCAGCTTGCGCTTGCGCGAGATGTCGCCGCCGTAGCACTTGGCGAGCACGTTCTTGCGCAGTGCCTTGACGGACTCGCGCGCGATGATGCGCCCGCCGATGGCGGCCTGAATCGCCACCTCGAACATCTGGCGCGGAATCAGCTCGCGCATCTTGGAGGCCAGCGCGCGACCCCGTTCGTACGCGGCGTCGCGGTGCACGATGACCGACAACGCATCGACAGGGTCGCCGTTGACGAGAATGTCCATTTTCACCAGCGGAGATTCCCAGTAGCCGGTGACATGATAGTCGAGCGACGCGTAGCCCCGCGAGAGCGTCTTCAGCTTGTCGTAGAAGTCGAGCACCACTTCATTGAACGGCAGCTCATAGGTAATCAGCACGCGGTTCGAGCTGAGATATTCGAGAGACTTCTGTACACCGCGCTTGTCCTGGCAGAGCTGCAATATGCCGCCGACGTGCTCCGCCGGGGTCAACATCATCGCGGTAATGATCGGCTCTTCGATCTTCGCGACATTGCCTTCCGGCAGCTTCGAAGGACTATCGATCTCGAGCACCTCTCCGTCGGTCGTCGTGACCTTGTAAAGCACGCCCGGTGCGGTCGTCACGAGATCCATGTTGAACTCGCGCTCGAGCCGCTCCTGCACGATCTCCATGTGGAGCAAACCCAGGAATCCGCAGCGGAAACCGAACCCGAGCGCAGCCGACGTCTCCGGCTCGAAGAAAAACGAGGCGTCGTTCAGCCGGAGCTTTTCCAGCGCCTCGCGCAGCTCGGAGTACTGATGGCTTTCGACCGGGTAGAGGCCCGCAAACACCATCGGCTTCAATATCTTGAAGCCGGGAAACGCCTGCTCCGCGGGCCTGTTGGTTTCCGTAATCGTGTCGCCGATCTTCGCGTCGCTGACAGTCTTGATATTCGCGACGACGAAGCCGACCTCACCCGGACCCAGTTCGTCGATCGGCTCCGGTTTCGGCGAAAAGACTCCGATCTCATCAGCCTCGTAGTCCTGTCCCCGTGCCATCAGCCTGATCTTCATGCCCTTCCGCAGCGTCCCGTCGAGCACTCGTGCGACGATTACGACACCGCGATACGGGTCGTACCACGAATCGAAGATGAGCGCCTTCAACGGCGCTGTCGCGTCTCCCTTGGGCGGCGGCAACCGGTGCACGACTGCTTCGAGCACGTCGGTGATGCCGATGCCTTCCTTCGCGCTGGTGAGAATCGCGCCCGATCCATCGAGGCCGATGATTTCCTCGATCTGACGCCGCGCCTCCTCCGGCTCCGCGCCCGGCAGGTCGATCTTGTTGATGACGGGAATGATCTCGAGGTTGTGTTCGACCGCCAGGTACGCGTTGGCAAGCGTCTGCGCTTCGACACCCTGCGACGCGTCAACCAGCAGGAGCGCCCCTTCGCACGCGGCGAGCGACCGCGTGACCTCGTACGAAAAGTCGACGTGCCCGGGTGTGTCGATGAGGTTCAGAACGTAGGACTGTCCGTCCTTGGCGGTGTAGTTCAGCCGGACTGGATGCGCCTTGATGGTGATGCCACGCTCGCGCTCCAGGTCCATCGAATCGAGCACCTGCGCTTCCATCTCGCGGGCCTGCAGCGCTCCAGTCGTCTCGAGCAGACGGTCGGCGAGCGTCGACTTGCCGTGATCGATATGAGCGATGATGGAAAAATTACGGACGCGCATGTAATGGGGTCAGACCCCCATTATCTGCGATCGAGTGGCACGAAAGGCTGCGGGTACGACGGGCCGGTGTATTCGGCACGCGGGCGAATGAGGCGATTGTTCGCGTACTGCTCGAGCACGTGCGCGGTCCAACCCGACATGCGGCTCACCGCAAAGACCGGCGTAAAAAGATCCACGGGAATACCCAGGGCGTAATACGTGGTGGCCGAATAGAAATCGACGTTGGCATTCAGGTTTTTCTGCGCCTTTACCACCTGCTCGATCTTCTGCGAAATTTCGAACCAGCGCCGGTGTCCCGTCCGCGTGCAGAGCTCTTCTGACATCTTCCTCAGGTGGGTCGCCCGCGGATCCTCCGTCCGATATACGCGATGGCCGAATCCGGGAATCTTTTCTTTCCGGGCCAGCTTGGCGCGGATGATTTCCTCGACCTTCTGATCGGTGGCATCCTGGCCGATCTCGAGGAGCAGGTTCATCACGTCGGTGTTCGCGCCGCCGTGAAGAGGACCCTTGAGCGCGCCGACAGCAGCGGTGACGGCCGAATGCACGTCGGTGAGCGTGGCGGCAGCGACGCGGGCCGCGAACGTCGACGCATTGAACTCGTGATCGGCATGCAGCACGAGCGCAACGTCGAACGCCTTGGCTTCGAGCTGGCTCGGGCGCTTGCCGGTGATCATGTAAAGGAAATTTGCAGCGTGGTTCAGTGCGGGATCCGGGTCGATCACCCCGCCGCCGGTCGCCATGCGCCCCGCAGTGGCCACCAGCGTACCAACCTGCGCCGTCAACGCCACGCTCGTGCGATATCGCCCATCAGGGGACATGTCGTTCGCCCCCTGATCGAAGTGCGACAGCGACGACAGGAGGGTGCGGAGCGTATCCATCGAATTCGACGGAGGTAGGGAACGCATCAGCCGCAGCACGCCTTCCGGGAGGCGGCGCGACGCGGCAAGCCGTGACTGCAGCTCGCCCAGCTCTGATCGGTTCGGCAACCGTCCATGCCACAGCAGATAGCAGACTTCCTCGAAGGTCGCATGCTCGGCGAGATCGTGGATGTCGTGACCGCGATACGCCAAGACCCCGCGCTCGCCGTCGAGATAGCAGATCGACGAGGTCGCGACGACGATGTCCTCGAGGCCGGCCTTTACTGCTGTTTCGCTTGTGGCCACTGCTTCGAATGATAGCGTACCCGCCGACCTCAGGGGCGTCGGCGCGTCTTGCGGTAGGGCTACTGGCTGTCCGGAACCTGCGTCTTCAGCACGACGCCATCACCAGAGAACTGCTGAACGATGGAGAGCAGGCCGGTGTAGAGGAAGCCGATCTGGAACAGCACCAGGAACGGGAGTGTGCCGTAGATGCCGTTCGCCAGCGCGTAAAACACCGTCGCCGTGAAATAGAACCCGAGACTCAATTCGATGAGCGGTTGTATCGTCACCGACTGGCGATACCGCTTCGTCATCCACTCGTCGCTGTCGCCTTCGATGCGGTACTTCGGCGTCCTCGCGAACTCCGTTTTCTTGTCGAAAAGCGCTTCGAGCACCGCTTTGGTGTTGTTGACGCACAGGCCGATGCCGATCGACATCAGAAACGGCATGTAACGAAGCCGTGTCATCCAGTCCCTGTGGATTTCCCTCTGGCAGACGACATAGAAATTGCAAAACGACATGGTCGCCGCGAAGAAGAGCGGTACATCGATGAGCAGCATCTCGTACCAGCCCATCTCGTACCTGATGACCATCGACGGGAAGATCAACACGCAGAGCACCGTCATCAGCAGGTAATTGAAGTTCGCCGTCAGGTGGAAAAACGCCTCGGCCTTGACCGGCAGCGACAGGTCGGCCTGCAGAATACGCGGCAGCAGCTTCTTGCAGGTCTGAATCGAGCCCTTCGCCCAGCGGTGCTGCTGCGACTTGAAGGCGTTCATCTCGACGGGCACCTCCGCTGGCGACACGACCTCGGGCAGAAACACGAACCTCCACCCCTGTAACTGAGCGCGATAGCTCAGGTCGAGATCCTCGGTAAGGGTGTCGTGCTGCCACCCGCCCGCGTCGCCAATCGTCTCCCGCCGCCACATGCCCGCCGTCCCGTTGAAATTGAAGAAGCGCCCGGCACGATTTCGGCCGCCATGCTCGAGGACGAAGTGGCCGTCGAGCAGAATCGACTGAATCTTCGTGAGCAGCGAATAGTCCTCGTTGATGTGCCCCCAGCGCGCCTGCACCATCCCGACCTTCGGATCGTTGAAGTGCGGCAGCAAGCGGTGCAGGAAATCTGCGGACGGCAGGAAATCTGCGTCAAAGATCGCGATGTAGCCACCCCGCGCCACTTTCAGACCGGCCTCGAGAGCGCCGGCTTTGTACCCTGTACGGTCCGTACGATGAAGATACTTGATGTCGGTGCCCTGTAAGGCATGCCGCCGGACCGCCAGCTCCGCTATCTCGCACGTTTCGTCGGTGGAGTCGTCCAGGACCTGAATCTCGAGCAGCTCCCGGGGATAATCGAGCCGGCACACCGCGTCGATGAGCCGATCGGCGACATACATTTCGTTATAGATCGGGAGCTGGACCGTAACGACCGGCAGGGGGTCGAGTGGCGCCGGTTCGACTGGTTGGGATTCCTTATGCCTCATGTAAAGATACACGAGGTAGTAGCGGTGCCAGCCGTACACGGCCAGGATGCTCAAGACGAAGAAGTAGCTGACGAGGATGATGGTGTCAGAGGGAGTCATGACGTGAGCAACGTGGGCGCGAAAACGTCCGCAGATTATACTCCAATAACGACTTCAGCCGACCTGCAGCAATTGTTGGACCAGGTGCGGTCCGGCCAGGTGACCATCGCCGATGCCGTCGAGCTGGTCCTGCAGATCCTCAACGCCCCGCCCTTCAAGGACCTGGGGTTCGCCCGGGTTGACCATCAGAGAGAGTTGCGCCAGGGGTTCCCGGAGGTCGTGTTTGGTTTAGGCAAAACGCCGGAACAGATTGCTGCGATCGCGGCCGAGATTGTCTCGCGAGAACACACGCTGCTCGTGACTCGGGCGAGTGAAGAGGCCTTCGCAGCTGTGCAAGCCAAGGTGCCGGGCGCAATATTTCAGCCGATTGCCCGTACCATCACGTACCCTCAGCGGGATGTCGAGCAAGGCCGCGGCACGATTCTCGTCGTGGCGGCGGGCACGTCGGACTTGCCGGTGGCGGAGGAAGCGTGCGTGACAGCGGAAGTAATGGGGAACGCCGTCGATCGTCTCTTCGATGTCGGCGTCGCAGGCATTCACCGGCTGCTCCGCGAACATGTGCGTCTTGCGTCGGCACGCGTGGTGGTCGTCGTCGCGGGCATGGAAGGCGCGCTGCCGAGTGTCGTCGGGGGGCTCGTAAAGGTTCCGGTCATTGCCGTACCGACCAGTGTCGGTTACGGTGCCAGTTTCGGCGGTCTCGCAGCGTTGCTCGGGATGCTGAACAGTTGTGCGTCAGGCGTATCGGTTGTGAACATCGACAACGGATTCGGGGCGGCGGCGATCGCGAGCCGCATTAACCATCTATAGCGGTTCTGGGTTCTGGGTGCTGGGGTTCTGAGGTTCGGGTTCTCGGTTCTGGGTTCTGGTTCTGCGGTTCCCGAACCCGAGAACCCGAACCAGGAACCCTGAACCGGCACCCAGAATCCCAGAACCGAGAACTGAGAACCGCAGGTTCATGCATACCGGAGCCCTTCGCGCTTTAGAGTGGGACCAAATCGTTGACGTCGTGCGCGGGTTTGCGCTGACGCCGATCGGCGAAGCGCGCCTTGCCGAACTGGAACCTCAGTCCGATCCGCACCGCGCCGCGCAGCTCCTTGCAGCAACGGCCGAAGGCGTGAAGTACCTCGAGGCAAACCCCGCCTTTTCGCTGAACGCGCCCGCAGATCTCGACACTCTGCTCTCGGCGCTCGCGGTCGAGGGGCGCGCACTCGACCCTCTGCGGCTGCTGGCATTCGCTGAATTTCTCGATTCGCTTGCGCTCACGTGCGCTACTATCCGCCGCGTCAGCGGCCCGTTCCCTACGTTGAAGGCGCTCGCCGAGAACTGCGGATCTTTTAAGAACCAGATTGGCGACGTGCGCAGCAAGATCGACCCGTCGGGCGAGGTCAACGACAACGCCAGCCCGGAGCTGGCGCGGGTGCGCACGCAGATGCGCAAGCAGCGGACGCGCTTGCGTTCGACGCTCGAATCGTATCTTCGCGGCAAGGACACGTCCCGCTATCTCCAGGATCAGGTCGTGAGCGACCGCGACGGCCGATACGTGCTCGTCGTCAAGGCCGAGCATCGCACGTCGATTCCCGGCATTATTCACGGCAGCTCCGGCAGCGGAGCCAGCCTTTACCTCGAGCCGCTCAGTACCGTCGAGATCAACAACGAAATCGTGGCGCTCGAACAGCAGGAGCGCGAAGAAGTGCATCGCATCCTGCGGCAGCTCACCGATTCGTTCCGCCTGAAACCTATCGAGCTGCGTCAGGCAGTCGAGGCGGCAGCCGGGCTGGATGTGATCCAGGCCAAGGTACGCTTCGCCCAGCTCATTTCGGGTGTCGCGCCGGTGCTCTCGCCCGACGGACGGCTCGAGCTGCGTGGCGCTCGCCACCCGCTGCTGATCCCCGCCGTCGTCGAGCGGCAACTGGCCGTGGATGAGGCAAGGCGCGAACGCGGTGACGCGCCGGCCAGGGATCCGGTGCCTGTCGACGTTTTACTCGTCCCTCCAACGACGGTGCTGCTGATTACGGGACCAAACACCGGCGGCAAGACCGTCGCCCTCAAAACCGCCGGGCTCCTGGCGCTGATGGCCCAGGCGGGACTGTTCGTGCCCGCCGCGGAGGCGCGGTTGCCGGTTTTCCGCACCATCTTCGCGGACATCGGCGACGAGCAGTCGATCGCGGCGAATCTGAGCACCTTTTCGTGGCACATCACGAATATCGCGGGCATGGATCGGTCACTGGCGCTGCCGGCTCTCGTGCTGCTCGACGAGCTCGGCGCCGGAACCGATCCTCTGGAAGGGGGCGCGCTCGGCGTTGCTATTGTCGAGCACTTTCGCACGCGCGGAGCGCTTGTCATCTCGACGACGCATTATGAAGCGCTGAAAACCTACGCCGCGACGACTCCCGGCGTCACCGCGGCCGCCTTCGGTTTTACGCCCGATACCTATGAGCCGACCTATCACATCCAGTACGGTTCGCCGGGGCGAAGCCTCGCGCTCGAAATGGCAGGACGCCTCGGCCTGAACGGGGCCATCATCGACAGCGCCCGCAAAAACCTGTCCGAACGCGAGGCGCAGCTCGCGGAACACCTCGCCAAAGTCGATAGCGACCTGCGCGCGCTCGAACATGAGCGACGCCTGGTGAGGCGCGAGCGAGAGTCATTGGGTGATGCCGACAACCGGGCCCGCGTGCGGGAAGAGGCGCTGCGACAACGGGAAGAGACGTTCAAGCAGCGGCTCAACGAAAAGCTCGACGAGCGCCTGCGCGATGCGCGGCTCGAGATCGACACGATCGTGGCTGATTTGAAAAAACAGGCGGCAGCGCTGGCTGAACAGGCAGCCCGGAACATCGCGGCGGTGCCATCGACCGGCGACACGGGCCGGCTGCGCGGCGAGGCGCGCGCGGCGGTGGATGCGCTCGTCGACAAGTATCGCAAGGATCCGGTGGCGACCCCTCGCGTAGACGCCGCGCCGGGCCGCAGCGTCGTCGTCGGAGATCGCGTCGTGCTGGGATCGCTCGGACTCGAAGGGATCGTCGTAAACGTGCACGACAGGGAAGCCGAGGTGGAAGTTCGCGGCAAACGATTCCGTTCACAGACGGCCGAATTGCGCGTGCTCGGCGGTGCCGCGCCAAAGGCCGAGCCGTCGCCGGTCCGTGTGAACGTGCAGCTGCAGCCCCGGGAAGGGGCGTCGTCAAGCGAGCTGCTGCTCGTCGGCAACACCGTCGACCAGGCGCTCGACAGACTGGAAAAGTTCCTCGATGAGAGCCTGCTCTCTGAGCAGCGAACGCTGCGGTTGATTCACGGCTTCGGCACCGGACGGCTGAAAGAAGCGGTCGTCGACTATCTTCACAAGCATCCTCTGGTCACCAGCGTCCGCCCGGCGTCGCCCCAGGAAGGCGGCGGAGGGGTCACGATCGCAGAATTGAAAGATTGAGAGATTGGAAGATTGGCAGATTGATGTCAGATTTTAGATTCTAGATTGTAGATTTCGGGTTCAAGATACACTCCGTGGGCTTTCCCCAGTCGTTCATAGACGACCTGCGCATGCAGGCCGATATCCTGCAGGTGGTGCAGGAGTACGTGTCGCTCAGAAAATCGGGCGCCACCTACAAGGGCCTGTGCCCCTTTCACTCGGAGAAAAGCCCATCGTTCCACGTCAACCGCGACAAAGGATTTTTCCACTGCTTCGGCTGTGGCGTGGGTGGCGACGTCTTCAAATTCCTCGAGTTGCAGGAAAAGCTGGGCTTCGTCGACGCCGTCAAGCATCTCGCGTCGAAGTTCGGCATGCCGCTGCCCGAGCAGGTTGGCGGCCGCGAGGCCCACGCAGATGCGGCCGAGCGCGAAGCGCTGTTGAAGGCGCACGAGCGCGCCGCCAGCTATTTCCAGGTGCAGTTGTCGACCCCTGCCGGGAGAAAGGCGCAGCGGATGCTACATCGACCGCGGCATCACATCCGAGACGATCAAGAAACTCGGCATCGGGTACGCGCCCCCCGTCTACGAAGGATTGAAGGACGCGCTGGTCAAGGAAGGACTTCCACTGGCGCTGCTCGTACGCAGTGGGCTGGCCGTCGAAAGAGACAACGGGCAGACGGTCGATCGATTCCGCGGGCGCCTCATGATTCCGATCGCACGCGACGCCGGCTCGATCGTGGCCTTTGGCGGCCGCGCGATGGAAAAAGACCAGCAGCCGAAGTACCTGAACTCGCCCGAAACCGCGATTTACACCAAGAGCCGGACGCTCTATGGCCTCAATCTGACCAAGGGGGACATCCGGCGACTCGGTTACGCCGTCCTGGTGGAAGGCTATTTCGATTTCGCCCAGCTGGTGCAGGCGGGTATCGCGCCCGTCGTCGCATCGTGCGGCACTGCACTCACGCCGGCACAGGCACAGCTGCTCCACCGGTTCACTTCGAAGGTGATCTTGAGTTTCGATCCCGATGCCGCGGGTCAGGGCGCAGCGGCCAGATCGTGCGAACTGCTGGTGGCGGAGGGATTCGAGGTGAATGTCGCAGTGTTGCCGGCGGGCGAAGATCCAGACAGCGTCGTACAGAAGCAAGGCCGGGACGCCTACCTCGAGCTGCTGAAACAATCGCGGCCGTATCTCGAGTATCTGCTCGACCGCGCCGCAGCCGTGCACGATCTGACGAACGACGAGGGGCGCCGCCAGTTTCTGACCGCGATGCTCGCGGTGGCAGCCCGCATTCCCGATCCAGCCGCTCGCGATCAATTCGGTGATCGTTTGGCCCACAAAGCACGTATTACAGAAGAGGTGGTACGGGCCGAGGTCAGAAAGGCGGCCGTCCAGAAGCGGCCGGGGCTGACTGCGCGCGATATTCCGACTTTCGGAGAGGTAAAGCGCGCCGAAAAGGGCCTTATCTGGGCGCTCGTACATGAGCCCGAACAAGGGATGGCGGCCCTCAACGTTTTGCAGGATAATGACTTAGAAGGCTTGGCGACGCGCCATATCCTCGAAGAGGCGCGCGCACTTGGCGATCGTCCTCCGGCCGTGTTGCCTTCTGCCCTTTTCGAGCGTCTAAATCCTGTGGAGGCTCATCTCGTCACCGGCGTCGCGTCAGAGCGGTTGCCTCCGGGCCCGCCACTCAGTTGCGCCCGGGAATTGCAGCAGCTTCGGGTCGAGCGCGAAATCGCCGCCGTCCAGCGGGAAATGGATCGACTGCAGGAGCTCGGCACCAATCTCCACGATTCGGAAATCACGGAACTCTGGCGGCGCAAGGAACGACTGAGGGCGAAAAAGGACGAACTGTCGCAAAGAGTGCATTCATAGAGGCCATTCGGTTATCATGTCAGGTTCGAGCAACGGGTGGCTTGCAGGAGGAACGCTTGTCGATTGAAGAAAAATATGACGAAGTACGGCAGCTGATTTCCATCGGGAAGGAAAAGGGATACCTGCTGTACGACGAGGTCAACGAACTGCTCCCGGCCGAGATTACTTCGTCCGACGAGCTCGACGACCTGTTCAACACGTTTGGCAGCGCGGGCATCGAAGTCGTCGACTCCGAGAAGACTTACCTGCAGGAGAAGCAGTTCGACCGGACGGCCGAGGGCAGCGAGGAAATGGAGCTCGACCTCACGCCCGGCGCGCTGGACAAGACCAACGATCCCGTCCGCATGTACTTGCGCGAGATGGGCACCGTGCCGCTGCTCACCCGTGAAGGCGAAGTCGAGATCGCGCGCCGCATCGAGCGGGGCAAGCTCGCGGTCATCAAGTCGATTTCGCGCACTCCGACCGTCGCCAAGATGATCATCGCCATGGGCGATCAGCTCAAGGCCGGCACGCGCACGATTCGCGAGCTCGTGATCTTCCAGGACGACGAGATCACCGACGAGCGTGTGGACGAGCGGGCAAAGGAAGTCCTCAAGCAGATCGACGCCATCCGGAAGCAGCGCGCTGGTCGTGCAGAAGCTCGAAGAGAAGCTGAACGACACGGCGAAGGGCACGGACACGCGGCAGAAGCGGAAGTACCGGAGGGCGCGATGGGCCGTGATGCGCTCGCAGGTCGAGCTGTCTCAGCTCGTGCGCGAAGTCGAATTCACCGAGCTCGTCAAGCGGCGCCTCATCGAGCAGATCAAGGACGAAGTCGAGTCGGTCCGCAAGATCGAGCGCGAGGCCGAAGGCATCGACCGGCAGATGAACCCGAAGGGCCGGAAGCCGCCGAAGCTGAAAGACGACGACAAGAAGACCATGCTGCGCCGCATCAAGGAATTGCGGGCGGCGGTGAAGGTGCGCACGGACGAGCTCGAGCAGAATACCGCGCACCTGCGCGCGACGCTCGACACGATCTATCGCGGCGAAGTGCAGGCCGAGCAGGCCAAGAAAGAGCTGGTCGAAGCCAACCTCCGCCTTGTCGTGTCGATCGCGAAGAAGTACACGAATCGGGGCCTCCAGTTCCTCGACCTCATTCAGGAGGGCAACATCGGGCTGATGAAGGCGGTCGACAAGTTCGAGTACCGCCGCGGCTACAAGTTCTCGACGTATGCGACGTGGTGGATTCGCCAGGCGATTACCCGCGCGATCGCTGACCAGGCCCGGACGATCCGCATCCCGGTGCACATGATCGAGACGATCAACAAGCTGATTCGCACGTCGCGCGCGCTCGTGCAGGAGCTCGGCCGCGAGCCGACCTCGGAGGAAATCGCGAAGCGGATGGACATTCCGGTCTCGAAGGTCCGGAAGGTGCTGAAGATCGCGCAGGAGCCGATCTCGCTCGAGACGCCGATTGGCGAAGAGGAAGATTCGCATCTTGGCGACTTCATCGAAGATCGACAGGTGGTCTCGCCTGCCGAAGCCGTCATCAACCTGAATCTGAAGGAGCAGACCGAGTCGGTGCTGAAGACGCTGACGCCGCGCGAAGAGCGCGTGATCAAGATGCGCTTTGGTGTCGGCGACGGCAGCGAACACACACTCGAAGAGGTTGGGCAGAATTTCGCAGTGACGCGCGAGCGCATCCGCCAGATCGAGGCGAAGGCGCTGCGCAAGCTGCGGCATCCTTCGAGGAGTCGCAAACTACGCGCTTTCCTTGAAGGACGGACGAGCTGACGCGGGGGAAATAGAAAATAGAAAGTGGAAAGTGGAAAGTAAAAAGTGGAAGTGAAAAGTGAGCCGGATCGAACTTTCAACTTTCTACTTTCAACTTTCAACTTTCTAGTGACTGTTACATACGGGCCTATAGCTCAGCGGTCAGAGCCGCCGGCTCATAACCGGCCTGTCCCAGGTTCGAATCCTGGTGGGCCCACCCTTCGCTCGCATGACGCGCGAGCGAGCTTCGGGTGGCGAGCCAACGCCCTTCAAGCGAAGGGTGGCTTGCCACAAACGTAACGATGATGATGTTGACGCAACCAATTGGCCGACGCAGCCCGCACGATGCCTCAAGGCATCAGCGGGCCGCCACGCCCGTGTACTTTCCAGCCCCGCTTACGCGGGGCTTTTTTTTTGGTGCGTATGAACGCTGACCTGACCCGCCTGATCCGCCTGCAACAACTCGAAACAGCCGCTGACGAGGCGCGGCGGAAACTCGCCGAGCACCCGGCGCGCACACAGGCGCTCGATGCGCGGTTACAGGCCGCCCGCGATGCCGTTGCCGGCCTGAAGGCCCGGCTCGCCGCGGCAAGCGACAAAAGGCGCGCCGACGAGAAAGACGTCGCCAGCGTGCAGACGCGGCTCGCGAAATACAAGGATCAGCTGCTCGAGGTGAAGACCAACCGCGAGTACACGGCGATGCTCCACGAAATCGAGACGGCACAAAACGACATCCGCACGCGCGAGGATCGCATTCTCGAGATCATGCTGGAGTCCGACGAGCTGAATGCCGGCATCAAGAAGAGCGAGACGGAGCTCGAGACGGCCGAAAAGGAGACCGCCTCCGAGCGCACCATGCTCGATGCCGAGATGGAGGGGCTGCAAGCCGCGATCGGCAGGACTACCGCAGAGCGCGAGAAGCTCGTGGCTGATATCGATCGCCACGTCCTGAGCGTTTTCGAGGCGACCGCCAGAGGGCGCAAAGGGGTTGCGGTCGCGGAAGCAAAAGACGGGCTGTGCACTATCTGCCACGTCCGGCTTCGGCCCCAGGTCTTCAACGAAATCCGGAAAAACGAGTCGATCATTCATTGCGACAGCTGCCGGCGGATTCTCTATTTCGCGGGCAACGCCGAGACTTCGACGCCGGTTTCCCAAATCTGATGGGCATCGTTGCCTATATCGATGGCGGTGCTCGTGGCAATCCCGGGCCCGCCGGCTATGGCGTACGCATCGAAGACGAGCACGGCACGCTCATCAACGAGTTCAACGGCTTCCTCGGAACGTCCACCAACAATGTCGCCGAGTACAACGGATTGCTCGCTGCCCTGAAATATGCCCGGCAGCACGGCCACCGGGCCGTGCGCATCAAGTCGGATTCGGAGCTGCTCGTCAAGCAGATGCGCGGCGAGTACAAAGTGAAGAACGCCGGTCTGCTTCCGTTGTATCAGCAGGCACGCACGCTCGCACAAGCGCTCGACCGCATCGTCTACGAGCACGTGAGGCGCGAGCAGAACAAAGACGCCGATCGGCTCGCAAACCTGGCAATGGATGAGGGTCCTCGCCGCCCGCAGGGACTGGGGATTAAGGATTAGTTAGAGCAATTTTCACATTGATGGCGCGGGCCCAGGCTTGCGGTAGTGTCCGCCTTCAGGCGGACCGAGCATGGTCTGGCTGAAGCCAGGCTGAAGCCAGACACTACACGGATTTGAAAAGCGCAATAGTGGTCGACAGTCGCAAGTCAACAGTCTCGCCACGGTCATTTTCGGGGCAAGCTACGAAATGAACATTGTCAGTGCAACGTGCGGACGCGAGCCGCTCGTCGACACGATCGTCAGGTTCGTTGGTCGCGAGCGGATGGGCGACGCCCGCGAGATACGTGCGTGCGTGGAGCGCGCGATCGACGAGTCTGGACCGGGGGCGATCGATTCGCTGAGCGCACGGCTGTCCAGAGCCGGCACCGACTGGGCCTACTACCCGTTCGACCCTCTCGCACGGCGAATCCATCATGCGCTGGCGGGGAGAGTGCTGCAGCCTGAGCCGGTTGTGATCGGCGCGCACAATCTCGACGCGGTGAAAGACACGCCGCTCGTGATCGTTGCGAACCATCTCTCCTACTCCGACGCAAACGTCGTCGAGGTCGTCCTGCGGAATGCCGGCGCAAGTTGTCTTGCGGATCGTCTGACGGCGATTGCCGGACCGAAGGTGTATTCAAGCGTCACACGCCGCTTCTCGAGCCTGTGCTTCGGCACCATCAAAGTTCCACAAAGCTCCGAACGTTCGAGCGAAGACGCCGTGATGAATCCACGTGACCTGGCCCGCGCGGCGCGCCGAGCCATTCAGATCGCGCAGGAACGAGTCGCGCTCGGCGAGGCGCTGTTGATTTTTGCAGAGGGCAGCCGGAGTCGAACCGCACAGATGCAGCAGTTCCTGCCGGGCACGGCGCGTTACCTCGATGTGCCCGGTACCTGGGTGCTGCCGATCGGGATTGCCGGCACCGAAAAATTGTTCCCGATCCACGGAGCCGCGTTGCACGCCGTGCCCGTCACGATGAGCATCGGCCGACCCATGATGGCGTCGGATCTCCACGAGCGCTTTCGCAGAGATCGAAGGCTGATCATGGACTGCATCGGACACGCCGTCGCAGGTCTGCTACCGGGTGAATATCGCGGCGCCTACGGATCGCCGTCCGCCTGAAGGCGGACACTACCGAGAAAGTCCCGCGACCCACCCCACCTACGCGACTGCGATCACCTACGATCCCGCAACCGTCGGTGGCGGCGCGATCATCGCCGCCGGCGGCGGCTGCGCCGGCCGATTGAAGCGCGCGAGCGCGGCGGCCCCCAGTCCAGCCGTCCACACCGAGTACTCCAGCAAGAAGCCCACTGCGGCGATAGGCCAGACAACGAATCCGAGACCGCCAGCGAGGCCGACAAGCCGCGCCAGCAGCACCGGCGACACAATCAACAAAATGCCGGTGAACGTCGCGGCGTAGGGACGCGTGCGCAGCACATCGACCTTGTCCTGCAGCAGCCGGCCGATGTGATACGCCACCGCTGTGAACCCCAGGAGCATCACCACGAGCAGCGCCACGATGGCCACAGGCAGCAGCACGAGCAGAGGAATCCCGATGATCGAGATCGCCAGCACGACCGCCGTCATGATGAGAACCGGGATAAAGAGCATTTCCGCCAGAAAACCGACGAACCAGGACTTCACCGGATCTGCGGCGACGCGGTCGGCTATCTCTTCGACCGGCGTCTTGGCGACGAACAACACGAGCGTCGTCAGGAGGATGAGCAGCGTGATGCGCACGAACGTTCCCGTCAGTCGCGCGACTGGATAAATCCCGTTCATCCAGTCCCAATCGGCGTTTCGGCCCCACTCCCCGCGTCCCCGCCAGGCGATGTCGCCGAACCCGACCTCCCTGATCGCGCCTCGAATGACGGCAGTGGAATCGCGCGTGAGCGCGCCGCCGACAATCGTCACGTCTCCGCGCACATCCGCCTGCGGTCCGAACCGTGCCGATCCGCCGACCACGACAACCTCGCCGGCAACTTCGCCGTTGATGTTGGCACTGCCGCCGACCACGACGATGTCGCCACGCACTATTTCATCGCTATCGACGGTGACGCTGCCGCCAATGCGAACGATCTCCTCACGACGCCGCGCGCGAGGTGTCCTCGGCACCTCGGGATCGCCAGTGTTGCGCTCTATCGCTGGGGAAGGAGGATCAACGGGCGCGGGGGCCGCTGGTGTCTTGCCGATAGCGAGCGCGCGCCGCGCGTCAGGCTCGAGATACGACAGTTGCAGCACCGGATCGGCGTCATTGCCGAGACGCTCGCGCAGCTCGCCTCCCGATACCGGCGCGCCATCGATGGCAATCGTCGAGCCAGACAGCTCGACGGATTTGATCGACGTCTTGAAGCGCGGCGTCAACACGACGCCGTTCGCAATCGGCACGATCTCGAAGCGCTTCTCGAGACTCGAACGAAGTGCGTCGACATCGCCTTGAGCCGATGCGGCGATCACCATCAGCATCAGCATCACCGGCGTCTTCATGAAAGCTCTTGCCATTGTGACTCCCCTCCTTCCGATATCAGCAGCCGGTGCAGCGCCGAGAGCGATACGCCGCCGACGACGGCAATCAACACGAGACCAGTTGTCCCTTCAAATGTCGCAACAGCGCGCAACACTGCGAGGCCCGTGGTCGAGAGCACGTCCATCAGCGTCATCAGCCTCTGTCCGAGCTGCATGAGCCACACGCCGGTGCCCACGCCGTAAGTGATGAGTCTCGAAAAGCTCGCCGCGACGAGCGGCTGGCTCAGCGCGATCGTGAACACCGACATTGCAACCGCCGCGATGACCGCCGCCCACCCGAACATCGCCATGAGCGGATCGCGGAGCGCCTTTCGTCCGGCCGGCAGCGGAGCGCGCATGACGGCATGCATCGTCCGCCGAGCGAAATCGGCCGATGGCGCAGGGGCATCGACGAGTTTGAAGAGCGCGATCAGCTGCTCGTCACTCATGCTGTCTAGTGGGTTGTCGCGCTCCATCCCAGGTTCTCCAGATGCTCCGCCAGTTCCTTTCGCGCGCGATGAAGCGAGCTCTTCACCGTGCCCATCGGCAGTCCCGTAATCTCGGCAATCTCGTCGTAATCGAGGTCTCGCTCGTAGCGCAGCGTGACGACTTCGCGATATTCAGGCCTCAGCCGTGCAATAGCGGTCTGCAGCACGGTCGCGAGCTGAGCCCGCTCGGCAAGAACAGCCGGCGTGGGAGCCCTGGTGTCGGCGAACTCACGCGTCCGTTCTCCCTCCTCCGTCGTCTGCTCCAGAGGCTGTGTATCCAGAGAACACTTTCTCAGCTCATCGATCGCCACGTGATGCGCAATCGTGAGGATCCAGGCCGAGAACTTCCGCTGCGCATCATAGGTGTGCAGCGCGCGGAAGGCCTTGACGAACGTGTCCTGGGCCAGTTCTTCTGCCCGCCCCGGGTCCCGGACCATCCGGGCAATCAGGCCGTAGATCGGCCGCTGATAGCGCAGGACGATCTCGCGGAACGCGGATTCGGCCCCATCGAGCGCTCCACGAACCAGTTCGACGTCGGTGGCAGGCACGCTCTCTGCTTCTCTACGGGACAATCGAGAATGTTGTTGCAGAAGCCTACAACCTAATCACGGGCTTTACCGTCAAACCGAGCGTGCAACTCACCATGGCGCGGCTCCGTATGAGAGATGTGTTCGCAAAAGCGGTCATTTTTGCCGCAATTGGGCTGACTCACGTCGCCGCGCCGCGCCTTCTGGCTCAGACTGGAGGAAAGGCCGAGCTTCGGCCTGCCCGCATCGCGACGCCGCCGAGGCTTGACGGCATTCTGGATGATGAGGCGTGGTCCGGCGCTCCCCTTCCGCTCGACACGTGGAAGTCGTACAACCCCCTGCGAGGGGAGTCTGCAGCGGAAGACACGCAGGTCTGGGTAGGATACGATGCCGAAGCGCTCTATTTCGCATTCCGCTGCCTCGATACGCAACCTGACAGAATTCGCACGAACATCAGCCGCCGCGACAACGCGTTCAGCGATGATTGGGTCGGTGTCAGCCTCGACTCGAGCCGTGCAGGGCAACTCGCGTATCACCTGTTCGTGAACCCCAGCGGCATTCAGATGGATGCCTTGCAGAGCGGGTCGACCGGCGAAGACTTCGCGCCCGACTGGGTGTGGCAAAGCGCCGGTCATGTGGGTGCCGATGGCTGGTCCGCGGAGATCCGCGTTCCTCTCGAGAACATCCGGTTTCGCAGCGGCGCCGACGTGCGCATGGGTGTGCTGTTCTGGCGGCGGTTGAGCCGCAGCGGGGTCTCCTGGTCGTGGCCGGAGATGGCGCCCGGCAAATGGGTGTTCGAGTCGAATGCCGACATCTCGTTCGACGAGCTTCAGTCTCGCCGCCTGTTCGAGATGATCCCGAGCGCGACCTTCTCGGGCAATCAGGTGCGATCGGATGTCGCGCGCTGGAACGCGACGCGGACAAGAGGGGACGTCGGCATCAGCGTGAAATATGGCCTGACCTCGGCGGTCACGCTCGACGCAACCGTCAATCCGGATTTCAGCCAGGTAGAAAGCGACGCGTTCGAGGTCGAGGTCAACCAGCGCTTTCCGGTCTTCTTCAGCGAAAAGCGCCCGTTCTTCATGGAGGGAATGGGCCTGTTCAATCTTGCTGGAACCGGCGGCGACTCGACGATGCGAACGGCGGTGCATACCAGGAAGATCATCGATCCGAGCGCCGGCTTGAAGCTGACAGGGGCGCAGGGCAGACATACGTTCGGAGTACTTTCGTCCGCCGACGCGGCTCCGCCCGGCACACGGCAGCGCGCATTCACGGTCGCGCGCGAAGTGATGAACTTCGGCAGGGGCCAGTACGCAGGGCTTCTTGTTTCAGATACCGAATACGGCAACGACCACAATCGAGTGGTGGGCGGAGACGCAGCGTTCAAGCAGGGCGAGCACTTTCAAGGCAACGCGTCGTACCTCTTCTCCAGCTCGCGAACGTTGGACGGCCAGTCGAGCCAGGGCCGCGGCACCCAGGCATCGTACGACTACAGCACACGCCGATTCACCATCGCCGGCCAGGCCGAGCACTACGACACCGGTTTCCGGATGGACACCGCCTTTATCAACCGCGTCGGGGTGACGCGCGGATGGCAGTACCAGGCGCTGAATTTCTACCCGTCCCATCCGCGCTACAGCTGGATCAAGAAGATCAACCCGTTCGTGTGGGTGTCCGGCGCTGAAGATCGCAACCAGGGGGGCACCGAGGTGTTCTATCTGCCCGCCGTCCGATTCAACTTCACACGGTCCGGATACTTGCGCGTCGACTACGGAACCGGCCACGAGACATTCGCCGGACGGAAATTCGAAATCGGGCGGGTGATGATCGACGGCGGCGCCCAGATCACGCGCTGGCTCAACGTCGGTGGCGGAACGCAGGCGGGGCCCGCGATTTTCTATGACGAGGAGGCACCGTACCAGGGCGACCGGCGATCGGCAAATCTGCGGGTTGGCCTGCAGCCGAACGCCAGCTTCAACAGCAACACGTCATACAGCTTCGTGACATTCACGAACCGTGCAACCGGCCTCAACGCCTATCGCGTGCACGTCCTGAACCTTCGAAATACCTACCAGTTCACGCCCCGGTTCTTCATCCGCGCCGTCGCGCAGTTCGATTCGTCACAGAAGCGCGTGCTTGGCGACTTCCTCGCGTCTTACGAGCTGTCGCCGGGAACGGTCGCGCACGCGGGTTATGGATCGCTCTTCGCCAAAGGGCTCGAAAATGTGGAGCTCGATCGATACACCGCGACCGCCCGCGCCCTCTTCTTCAAGGTCTCTTATCTGTTCGGCTTCTGATCGCAGCGACGAGCCGGCCTGCGCTTGCGCCGTCCCGGCGATACGAGTGAAAGAGCGCAGGATGGTCGAAGGTGCAGAGCGCACACACGTGAATCTGCTCTGCCGGAACTCCCGCGCGCGCCAACTGGTCGCGCGTCGCGCGCCAGAGATCGAGATGCGGCTTCACATCATCCGAGAACCAGGCTGACGCGTCGGCGTGCGATGAAAAATGCTCCGCTAACTCGGGACTCACTTCGTAGCAGCACGGCCCGATGCACGGACCGACGGCCGCGATCACGTCGTCGGCCCTCGCGCCGTATCGCGCCGTCAAAGACCGGACGGCCACCATCGCCGCGCCCGCGGCGGTGCCCTTCCAGCCGGCATGAACAGCCGCCACCGCACCGCCTCGGCGATCGGCGAGCAGGATGGGCACGCAGTCGGCGGCGCGTACGCTGAGGGCGACTGACGATTCGTCGGTAACGGCGATGTCTGCCTCGGGCCATTCCGAAAATGGGGTCGCAACGGTCGGCGCATCACGTCGCGCCTCGAACACGGTGGCGCAGTGCACCTGGCGCATCCGCGCGAGGAGATCGAGCTCGAGACCGAGCGCAGTCGCAAGCGCCACCCATCCCCCTGGACCTGCGGCGCGCACGCCTTCAAGTTGCAGTTCTCTCGTGCTGAAGCAATGGCGAGCAACCTCTGCCAACGGGCGACAGCGCAGCGCAGTTCCCCACGGCTCTTGCACCCACTCGAACTCGCCGCTAGGCTTTGGGAGAGACATGTCGACCAATATTATCGGTATTGGAATAGACGCGACCGAAATTGACCGAATCGAAGCGACGATCGAGCGCTACGGCGACAGATTTCTGCGCCGGATCTTTACCGACGGCGAAATTGCGTACGCGACGCGGCGCAGGAACCCGGCGCCCCATTTCGCCGGCCGGTTCGCCGCGAAGGAAGCCGCGATGAAGGCATTGGGTACGGGCCACTCACGGGGCGTGCTCTGGCGCGACATCGAGGTCGTACGCGCGCCTGGCGGGCCGCCGCAACTGCAGTTTCACGGCGGCGCGGCACGGCGATTCGCCCACCTGAAGGCAAACAGCTCATTGCTGACGATCACACACTCGCAAACGCTCGCGATCGCGCAGGTAATGCTGCTCCTCTAGTTGTCGATCTTGCGGCGCCTGCAGGCGCCCCGCGCCCACGAAAGTCTGCCTCCGGTCACAACCTCTTTCGCATCAGCACGATCGCCGAACGCTCGCGCCAGGTGCGGTACTGGTATCGCCATTGCCTTCGAGATCTCCCAAGGAGCGCGATCATGACTGTGAAAATCACGCCGAACGACAAAGGCAACCCTCCAGGGAAGCTCGCAGATGCAGAGATTCACTTCGAAGACGGCTATTTCCAGGGACTGAAGCTCGTTGGCTTCGCTGTGTGGGAACGCCGCAGCGGGAACGGCCGGAACGTCACGTTCCCGGCGCGGCAGTATTCGGTCAACGGCGAGCGACGGAGCTTTGCGCTGCTGCGTCCGATTACCGACTCGACCGCACAAGACCGCGTGCGCGATCTGATCCTGCAGGCGTATCGGGAGCACGAAGAACAGCTGGCGGTGGCTGAATAACTATCGCTCAATCGCAATCAGCTTCGCGTTCTCGGCCGCACGCTTTGGAGGCAGCGTCCACTCTTCACGCAGGCTCTTGTCGAGCTCGCTCCGGAAGAACGTTTCCTTCATTCCGCCGTCGATGATGCTCCACGGCAGCACGCGGTCGCTGGTGCGATCGCGGAACACGAAGAAGTCGGCATCCACGCCGGTGTCGGCGACGGCGCGGCGCCAGTCGCCGCCATTGGCCTCGGCGGCCTCAATCGCGGGCGCCACGCGGCGGTCGCCGAGCGAGAGCAGCGCCTGGAAAAATGAATGACGCTCGGACTTGATATTGAAGAAGACGTTGTCGATGTTCGACGTCAGCTCGCGAAGGCGCCGCACTTTGTCGTCGACCACGCCCGGATCTTCCATCGGCAGCCACTGATAGGCGGTGGAAGGCTTCGGCACCAGCGGATTGACGCTGGCGATGACGCGTCCGATGTGCCCCTTGCCCTTCGCGTGCTTCAACATGATGTCGCGGATTTGGAGCGTCAGGTCGCGGATCGCCACCAGGTCCTGGTCGGTCTCGGTCGGCAGGCCGATCATGTAGTAGAGCTTCAGGTTCTCGATGCCATTCGAGAAGATCAGCTCGGCGCGATCGATAATCTCGTCGTTCGTTACCGTCTTGTTGATGACGCGCCGCAGGCGATCCGATCCGGTTTCGGGCGCGATGGTCAGCGTCTTCTCGCCGCTCGCGCGCAGCTGCCGCACGATCGTCTCGGTAAGGTCATCGAGCCGAAGCGATGCGGGGCTGATCGAGTAGCCCATGGCGGCCAGTCCCGTAAGGATGCGATCGATCTCCGGATGGTCGCAAAGGGCGATCGACACGAGGCCGGCCTGTTTTGCGTGCGCGCGAGCCTCGCGCGCCCGTTCGAGGATGCGATCGGCCGGAAATGCGCGAACCGGCAGGTAGTTATAGCCGGCCCAGCAGAAGCGGCAGAGATTGGCGCAGCCACGGACGACCTCGACGAGGAAGCGCGACCCGAACTCTGTGTCGGGCGTGAAGATGCGGGTGCACGGGGGGTCGAGGGCCTCCGTCGTGGGGACGGCGGCTTTTCGCACGGCCGGCAGCGCGCCGGTGCCGTCCTTTGGAACGAATCGATCGATCGTGCCGTCTGTTCTGTATTCGACGTCGTAAAACGACGGGATGTAGAACCCGCGCCTCTGCGCGAGCGACTTCAGCAGGTCGCGCCGCCCGCCCTCTTCGCGGAACGCGCTCAGCAAACCAGGAACCAGCTCTTCACCTTCGCCTGCCGCGATGACGTCGGCGAACAGGGCCAGCGGCTCTGGGTTGACGAACGTGACGGCGCCGCCTATCACGACCAGCGGATCGCGGGCGGTTCGGTCCGCCGCTCGCACCTTCACACCCGCAAGGCGGAGCATCGTCAGGATGTTCGTGTAGTCCCATTCGAACGAGACCGAGAAGGCGATGATGTCGAAGTCGCGCGCCAGCGACTGCGACTCGAGCGTCATCAGCGGCGTCCTCGATGCCAGCTGATCTTTCAGTTGCTGTTTCGGGGGAAGAAAGATGCGCTCGCAAACCACATCGTCGTGCGCGTTGAAGAGCTGATAAACCGTCTGAAACCCGAGATTCGACATCCCAACCCAGTACGTGTTGGGAAAGGCGAGGGCCACGCGAAGGCGATCGGTGTGGGGCTTGCGGATGTACCCCACTTCCTTCGCCAGCGTTGCTTGAGCGGCTTCTTTCTGCTGCCAGGCGTCCATTGATGCTGAAACACGACCCCGGCAGCAGGATGCTCTACCTGCGTCGCAGACGATCTCGTCTGCCGTGGATATACTTAGTTTACCACCCTACCCTTCGCGGCGCAGGAACGCCGGCACGTCGAATGCCGAGAGCGCTTCGACGTCGAGTTCGCTCTCAAATTGCACATCCGGCACGTCGGCCGTCGCCACACCCGGCGCAATTGACGCTGCTGCCAGATCAAGCGCAGGCCTTCTGGCGATCGTCAACCGGCCCAGATCCATCGCAGGGGCCGGCGCTTCGATCTTCTCCTTCAGATGCCCGGTGTAGTGCTGCAAATCGACGGGTGTCTGGCTTGCCGAGGGCACCGGCTGGCGATCCTCGACGTAATCGAAGCCGGTCGCAATGACCGTCACCTTCACGCGGCCGTCGAGCTTCGCATCGACGACGGCGCCGAAAATGATGTTTGCGTCCTCGTGCGCCGCTTCCTGGATGAGCAGCGACGCTTCGTTTACTTCCATCAGCGACATGTCATGACCGCCGGTCACGTTGATGATGACGCCGCGCGCGCCCTTGACGGATGCCCCTTCGAGCAGCGGGCTCGAAATCGCCGCCTTGGCCGCTTCGATGGTGCGATTTTCGCCGGACATCACGCCAGTGCCCATCATCGCGATGCCCATGCCCGACATGATGGTCTTGACGTCGGCGAAGTCGAGGTTGATCAGGCCCGGCACGAGGATCAGGTCGGAGATGCCCTGAATGGCCTGGCGCAGCACGTCGTCCGCCGTGGCGAACGCTTCGGACAGCGTCGTACCGCGATCGACGATCGTGAGCAGCCGTTCGTTCGGAATGGTGATGATTGTGTCGACGCACTCTCGGAGCGATGCGAGACCGCGGTCGGCCTGCGCCAGCCGCTTCTTGCCCTCGAACTTGAAAGGCTTGGTGACGACGGCAATCGTCAACGCGCCGAGCTCGCTGGCAAGGCTCGCGATGACGGGCGCCGCACCCGTGCCGGTGCCGCCGCCGAGACCGGTCGTGACGAACACCATGTCTGCGCCGGTCAGCGCCTGAATCAGGCTGTCGGTGTCTTCGAGCGCGGCTTCGCGACCCACGTTCGGGTCGGCGCCGGCGCCCAGCCCTTTGGTGAGCCTTGCGCCGATTTGAACCTTGACGGGCGCAGCGTTCTGCTGCAGCGCCTGCACGTCGGTGTTGCAGACGATAAACTCGACGCCTTCGAGCCCGGAAACCGCCATGCGGTTGACGGCGTTCCCGCCGCCGCCGCCCACGCCGACGACCTTGATACGCGCGCCTCCAGCGCGGTTCTCGTCGGCCAGTTTCAGTCGCAACGGAATGTTCTCGTATGTCTGCCATTCGCGGCCTCCAGTCCGTCTTGGCAGGGCTGCGGCGAGATTCGCCGTCGCCCTGAACAGGCGGTAATTTAGAAGAATTCCTTGAACAACCCGCGCAGCCGCCCGGCCACGCGTCCGAACGCACCCGCACCGGCCATCCGGCTGGTCTCGCTCACGTGATTACGCTGCGCGTACAGCACCAACCCGACAGCCGTCGCGAACTCGGGGTTGTTGACGTGATCGGCCAGTCCACCCACTCCGACAGGCAACCCGCGCCTGATCGGCAGATCGAATATCTGTTCGGCGAGCTCGGGCATCCCCTCGAGAATCGCACCCCCTCCCGTCAACACGATGCCCGAGTTGAGCGACTTTTCGTAACCCGCGCGTCGAATCTCGTCCCACACTTGATGGCAGATCTCTTCCGCCCTCGGCTGCAGAATTTCCGACAGCACGCGCCGCGCCATCAGCCGCGGCTTTCTTCCACCGACGCTTGCCACTTCAATCGTCTCGTCTTCGTCGACGATCGACGAGAACGCACATCCGCATTTGCGCTTCAGCTTCTCGGCATCGGGAATCGGCGTGCGCAGTCCGACGGCGATGTCGTTGGTGAAGTGATCGCCTCCGATGCCGATGACGCCCGTGTGCCAGAGGCTGCCGCGCTCGAAAATCGCAACGTCGGTCGTGCCGCCGCCGATGTCGACCAGCGCCACGCCAAGTTCCTTCTCATCGGGAGTCAGCACGGCCTCGCTGGCCGCGAGCTGCTCGATAACGGTCTCGACGACGCTGATGCCCGCTCGGTTCACGCACGCGACGACGTTGTGCGTTGCCGTCGTACCTCCGGTGACTATGTGAACGTTCACTTCGAGGCGAGCGCCCGTCATACCCACGGGCGCGCCGATGCCATCCTGATCGTCGACGACGAAGTCCTGCGGCAGCACGTGCAGAATCTCTCGCCCGCTCGGCAGGGCGACGGCCTTCGCGGCGTCGATCGCCCGCCGCACGTCGTCGCGGGTGATCTCGCGGTTCTTGCCCGCCACAGCGATGACGCCGCGGCTGTTGAACCCCTTGATGTGCGGACCCGAAATCGCGATATGCACCGTGTCGACTTCGACGCCGGCCATCAGCTCTGCTTCCTCGACCGCGTGCTTGATCGAGTCGACCGCGGCTTCGAGGTTGACGACCGCGCCACGACGTATGCCTTTCGACTCGGCCACGCCGATGCCGATAATTTCGAGCCGGCCATCGTCCATCATCTCGCCGACGATGGCCGCCACTTTCGAGGTGCCAATATCCAGCCCGACCAGATATCGTTCCCTGCTACGCACGGGACCTCTGTTTTCTCGGGGCGCCCCGCCCCGCTCTAAGCCCTAATCCCCAATCCCTAATCCCTAATCCCTAATCCCTAATCCCTAATCCCTAACTAATCCCCCCAACCCCTAATCCCTGTTTTTCATCCCGTCTGTGTTGGTCGCGCGACCTTTGGCGCAGTCTTGACGCCGGCACCACGCGTCCGCCCTTCGCGTGCGGGCCTCACATAGACCCGCTCATCAAACCTGAGATCGACGTAATCCATCGCCGGCACCTGCTCGCGCAGCGCCGGGGCCAGCTCGTGATACGACTGAAGACGCTCGACAAACCGCTCGTTGCCAAGGCGGATCAGCGTAGGATCGCCCTCCAGCAGCACGACGGCGTTTCGTGAGTCGCTCACGTCGATTTGTGATATCTGCGACGCCATGTTCCCCACGCGGAGGGCGTCAAGCAGCCGCCTCGCCAGCAGTGCGCGATATACGTTCGTGTCCGCTTCTTCTGGCGTCGCCGAAAGGCCATCGATGATGGGCAGGTCGAGATCGGCATAGTTCGGCCCGTATTCGTCGATGACGGCGCCGCGATCGTCGACCAGGAACAGCGATCCGTTGATTCGCCCGATTCCGAGCGGCGCGCGCTCGAGAACGACCACATCCACGGTGGAGGGAAGCGTCCTTCGAAGCGACGCATCTGCAACCCACGGCGAGCTCATCAATGACCGGCGCCACTCCGCAAGATCGACCTCCAGCACACTTCGGCCCCGGAGGTCCTGCAGCATGGCAAGCACTTCGCCGCTCGACAGCCGATGATTGCCTTTCACGTTGATCCGATCGATATGGAAAATTTCGAGCCCCGCTACGATGGTCACCGCACGGTATCCGGCAAACACCGCAAGACTGACGACGATGGCTGCAACGGCGATGCGCCAGCGTCCCGACGTCAATGCACCGCGCTTTCGCGCGGGCTTCATATGCGCCCGCCGAAAACGCTTGTCCGCAGGCGCGCTCACGGGCATGTCAGTTCTTGCTCCCAAGCGCGGTCAACACCGAGCCGGCGATCGAGCCGATGGATCCTGCGCCGAGCAGGACGATCAAATCCCCCGGCTTCGCCACTGCAGCAAGCTCGCGTGGGACGTCGGAAAGCGCGCGGGCAATTCGCAGTTCGCCGCTGAATCCACCACGCACGACCTCCGCGAGCGCCTCGAGCGTCACGCCCGCAATCGGTTCTTCGCCGGCAGCGTAGATATCGGTCAGCACCAGCGCGTCGGCGCCCGCGAAGGCACGGCCGAACTCGCTCAGAAGGAATTGCGTGCGCGTGAACCGATGCGGTTGAAACGCCAGGATCAGGCGGCCCGCCGTAATCGGCTTTGCCGCCGCGACGACTGCCGCGATTTCCGTCGGATGATGCCCGTAGTCTTCGACGACGACGACGCCGCCGGCCTCGCCGCGGCGCTGGAACCGGCGCTCTGCCCCATGGAATCCGCCCAGGGCACGCGCGATATCGCTCCAGCCGATGCCAAGCTCTCTCGACATCGCCACGGCGGCGAGGGCGTTCAACACGTTGTGGCGCCCTGGAATCGACAACTGCAGCTGCCCCAGCCCGACCGCGCGGCCGCCTGGCCTGCGCGCCCGCACTTCGCACACAGACCCGAACCCTTTCAGTTGCACGTCGAGCGCCATGACATCGGCAGTCGCGTCGAAGCCGTAGGTGACGATGTGCCGCTTGATGCTGCCTCGGATCTCACCGAGGTGTGCGTCATCCGCGCACATGATGACGGCGCCGTTTGCCGGAATGCCGTTCGCAAACTGCACGAATGCCGCCTTCAGGTCGTCGAAGTCCCGATAGGCCTCGAGATGCTCGCGATCGATGTTCGTGATGACGGCGAAGCGGGGTGAAAGTTTCAGGAACGACCGATCGCTTTCGTCCGCTTCAGCGACGAGGTACTTTCCACGGCCGAGCCTGGCATTGCTGCCGAACGAGCTGACGCGACCGCCGATGACCACGGTCGGATCGAGACCGGCAACGTCGAGGGCGAGCGCGATCATGGAGGTCGTCGTGGTCTTGCCATGCGCGCCTGCCACCGCAATGCCCTGCCGCAGGTTCATCAGTTCGGCCAGAATCTCCGCCCGCGGGACGATAGGCAGGTCGTGCTCTCGGGCTGCGATCATCTCGGGATTCGTCTGGCGCACCGCGGACGAATACACGACGACCTCGGCGTCACTCACGTTGCCCGGGGCGTGGCCTTGCGCGACACGCACTCCCAGCGACTCGAGCCGATCGGTGATGTCAGTGCGCTGCATGTCGGACCCGCTCACCTTGTAGCCGAGATTGACCAGTAGCTCCGCGATGCCGCTCATCCCTATGCCGCCAACGCCGATGAAATGAACGCGTTTGACATGCTCGAGCACGCTCACGAGAGGCGACGTCCCTTCAGTGTGATCACTTCATCCACGATGTCTTCTGCCGCGCGCGGCCTGGCGAGCCGTCGCGCCGCTGCCGACATCCTGCGCCGCCGATCGCGATCGCCTGCGAGAGCGAGTATGCGATCGGCGATGCGTGCTCCCGTCATGTCGCGCTGCTCCATGAGTTCGGCGGCACCGGCGGCCTCCAGCGCTCGCGCGTTGTGGCGCTGGTGATCGTCGGTCGCGGTCGGCAACGGAATGAGAATCGCGGGACGGCCTGCCGCCGTCACTTCCGCAAGCGTCGTTGCGCCGGCTCGTGAGACGACGAGGCCCGCGGCTTTCATCTCTCGGTCCATCGCATCGATGAACCGCTCCACGCGGCCTTGCACGCCGTGCCGTTCGAACGCCGCTCGAACCATGTCGAAGTCCCGTGCCCCCGTTTGGCAAACGAGATCGAGGGTTTTGGCTGCGGCAGCCAGCCTCGGCGCCGCCTCCACCATGGCCAAGTTGATTGCGTGCGCGCCCTGGGAGCCGCCAAAGACTAGGACCCGAACCCGTGAAGCGTTGATTGCCTCGTCGCGACTGGGATCATCGTCAACCTCCAGGAATTCCCGGCGAACGGGATTACCACTGACAAACCCTTTCTTGCCGAAATATCTCAGCGACGTGTCGTAGGACACAGCCGCCCGTCTCACGACCCAGGCGAGCAGCCTGTTGGTGAGGCCAGGAACGGCGTTCTGCTCGATCACCATCGTGGGTATGCGACGCATCGCCGCGATACCAACGACCGGTCCCGAACTGTATCCACCCACGCCGATCACCACGTCGGGCGACCGGCGCGAGATCAGCTGCCACGCGTCGACCGCCGCCAGCGGCACAAGCACGACGCCTCGCACCCCTGCCGCCAGCGACTTTCCTTTCAGCCCGGCGCTGCGAATCAGATCGAGCTCGAACTCGGTCTCCGGAATCACGCGCGCTTCGATGCCCGCTGCGGTCCCCGCAAACGAGATCTGCGCATCGGGTACTCGCGCTTTCAGCGCGCGGGCCACAGCCAGACCGGGAAAGAGGTGACCGCCCGTGCCGCCTCCCGCAATCACCACGCGCACATGACCCTCCGCTCATGATTCCTGCGCCGCGTGCTGCGAGACGTTGAGCAGAATGCCCATGCCCAGCAGGCTGATCAGCAACGACGAGCCGCCATTGCTCACGAACGGCAGCGGAATCCCCTTGGTCGGCACGAGACCTAACACGACGCTGATGTTGAAGAACGCCTGCGCCGCGATCATGGTGGTGAGGCCGACAGCGAGAAAAGCACCGAATCGATCGGGAGCCTGCATGGCGATCTTGAAGCCACGCCACGCGATCAGCATGAAGCACGCCAGCACGAGCGTCGTGCCCAGCAACCCGAACTCCTCGCCGATAACGGCGTAGATGAAGTCGGTGTGCGGTTCCGGCAGGTAGAACAGTTTCTGCACCCCCGCCATGAACCCGCGACCAATCAGTCCGCCAGATCCCACAGCGATCAACGACTGGATGACCTGGAATCCGTCGCCCAGCGGATCGCTCCATGGATCCCAGAACGCCATCAACCGGCGGCGACGGTAAGCGGCGCCCATCAGAACGAAATACATGACTGGAAGCCCGCAGAGAACCGCGCCGACGACGTACCGATAGCTCAGGCCGGCCGCAAACACCATCGACACGGCGATAACAAGAAGCGTCATCGCGGTTCCGAGATCCGGCTCGAGAAGGATGAGCCCCACGAGTCCGCCAACGACGACCCCGATCGGCACCAGCGCGTACGGGATGTCATCGATACGATCCATCCGGCGCTCCAGAAGCGCCGCGATGAAGAAGATGGCGCTCAGCTTCGCGAGCTCGGAGGGCTGTATGCCGAACCCGCCCACCCCGAACCAGCGCCGACTTCCGTTGATGGGCGCGCTGAAAAGCACCGCGACGAGCGCAAACACGACCACGCCGAGCGCCATCCAGATGAACGTGGGTTCGCGATAGTTTCGATAGTCGAACCGCATGGCGATGGTCATGGCAGCCAGTCCGAGCGCCGCCCACATGGCCTGCTTGGTCAGAAAGAAATATGGTTGGTTGAAACGGTTCATCGCCAGCACCGCCGAAGCGCTGTAGACCATGACCACACTCGAGCACACCAGCAGCAGCGTGGCGAGGAATAGCAGCTTGTCGGACTTGAGCTTTCGCGCCATAGTTAACGTTTCAGGCCGTCGTAGGGCTCAACTTGAGTCGTTACTCGTAGGGCTCAACTTAAGTTGAGCCCTACAGTTGTTCACTAACGGAACCGACATACAGTGCACGAGCCCGCATCGCCGAAGCCGCGAAGCGGCGGAGGCGGGCGCGAGCAGTCAACAGTCATCAGTCAGCCTTAGGGTCGGGACACCAGCTTCACAGGCCGGGGCAGCCTGTGTTCCCAGCAGCCAGTTCCTTACCGCGCCAGGCCGACTGACGACTGTTCACCGCTCGCGCACGTCGTTCTCCTCCATCAGGCTCAGCACTTCCTTTTTGAACACCTCACCGCGCTCCGCGTAATCGCGGAACATGTCGAAGCTCGCGCACGCCGGCGCAAGCAGCACGACTTTTTCCAGTCGCGGAGCCTCCTCGCCCACCTGCTGGCGCTCCGCTTGCGGAGCCCCGCCGACACGCTCCGCCTCGCGACCCTCTGCCCTCGCCAAGTCGTATCCGTACCTCACCGCCGCCTCGAGACTCGCCAGCCGTTCCACGGGAACGGCGCCCTCCAACGCGCGCTCGATCAGCGGCGCCGCTTCCCCGATGGCGACGACCTTCGCATGTCGCGCGCGCAGCGGCTCGCGCAGCAGCGAAAAATCTCCGCTCTTGAAGCGGCCACCCATAATCACCACGAGCCCGCCGTCGAAGCTCTCGATCGCGCGCTGCGCCGCCTCGACATTCGTCGCTTTCGAATCGTTGACGAATCGCACGCCGTTGACGACCGCGACGGGTTCGAGTGCATGCTCGAGACCCGTGAACGACTCGACGGCGCGCACCATCGCGTCCATGGGCACGCCTGCAATCTGCGCCACGGTCGCGGCGGCCATCACGTCAGCCACGAGGTGGCGGCCGATCAGGCGAATCGAGGACAGCGGCACGAGCGGCTTGGCAGCCGAAAAGAACACCTTGCGCGCGCGTCCAGCCCGCGCCAAAGCGAGCGTCTGCGGATCGTCGGCGTTGATCACCGCCCAGTCCTCGGGTGTCTGGTTTACGAAAATCTTCGCTTTCGCGGCACCATAGGCGTCCATCGAGCCGTGCCGATCGAGATGGTCGGAAGAAAAATTCAGCAGCACGGCAATCCACGGATGGAACGTGTCTGTCGTCTCCAGTTGAAAGCTGCTCACCTCGACGATATGAAACGTCTCGGGCGTCGATGCCTCGACTTGCGAGCTGAGCGGGCTGCCGATGTTTCCCCCGACGATGGCCTTGAGGCCGCCGGCGGTGAACATGCGACCGGTCAATGTGGTCGTTGTCGATTTCCCCTTCGTTCCGGTGATTGCCACGATGCGACCGTTCAACCAGCGCGAGGCAAGCTCGATCTCTCCGATCGCCGGAACCCCGGCCTCGCGCGCATCGACAATGGTTGGCTGGTCGAGCGGAACTCCTGGACTCAACACCAGTAAGTCGGACGACGTAAACGACTCGCGGCGGTGTCCGCCCAGCTCCAGCTCGACACCTGCATTCCGCAACTGGCTTGCAGCGTGAGGGTCGAGATCCAGGCCGGCCTCACTGAGCGTCACGCGCGCCCCTCGCTGGGCGAGCAACAGCGCGGCGGCGACGCCGCTGCGTGCCGCTCCAACGACCGTGACGTGTTGTCCGCGCACACTGAAACTCATCTCAGCTTCAAACTCGTCAGACTGAAGAGCGCGAAAATGATGGCGGCGATAATGAATCGCGCGATCACCTTCGGCTCGCTCCAGCCAATCAGTTCAAAATGGTGGTGCAGAGGCGCCATCTTGAAGACGCGCTTTCCCGTGAGCTTGAACGATGCGACCTGAACGATCACCGAGCCTGCTTCGAGCACGAACACGCCGCCGACGATATGAAGCAGGATTTCCTGCTTGATGAGAATGGCCACGGTCGCGAGGGCTCCGCCGAGCGCGAGCGATCCCACATCGCCCATAAAGATGTCCGCGGGGTACGAGTTGTACCAAAGGAAGCCAAGGCTCGCCCCGACGAGAGAGCCGCAGAAAATGGTGAGCTCCGCCGACTGCGGAAAATGGACCAGGAGCAGGTACTCCGCGAGAATGCGGTGACCGGTCACGTACGACAGCGCGGTGAACGCGGCGGCTGCGATCGCGAACGTGCTGATGGCCAGGCCGTCGAGCCCATCGGTCAGATTGACCGCATTCGACCAGCCCACCAGCACGAGCACCGTAAGCGGCACGTACCACCAGCCCAGATCGGGAATGAGGGTTTTGAAGAATGGGAAGATCAGGCGCGTGCTGTAGAGCGGCGGTTGCACGTATTCGGCCATTGCAATGAGCGTGATCCCCACGCCCAGGGCCACCACGAACTGCCCCAGGAGCTTGTAGCGGGGGAACAGTCCATGATGAGACCGGCGGACAATCTTCAGATAGTCGTCGGCAAATCCGATCGCGCCGAATGCGGCGGTCGCGATCACGGCAACCCAGACGTATACGTTACGCAGATCTGCCCACAGCAGCGTCGGCACGAGCGCCGCGGTCAATATCAACAGACCGCCCATCGTCGGAGTGCCGGCTTTGGGCGCGTGTGACGCGGGGCCTTCGTGCCGAACGATCTGGCCTATCTGAAACTCACGGAGCTTGCGGATGAGCCACGGACCGAGAAGCAGGCTGATGACGAGCGCGGTCAGGCTCGCCGCCGCGGTGCGGAAGGTAATGTACTGAATGACGTTCAGCACCGGCACCTGGTTGTGAAACTGATACAGGAGGTTGTAGAGCATCAGGCCAGTCCAGCCTTGAGGCGATCAACGACAACCTCGGTACGGATTCCACGCGAGCCCTTTACCAGTACGACATCTCCAGGTTTCACGAGTGTCGCGGCGAGGTCGGCTGCCGCCTTGCTGTTCTCGACGTGGTGCACTCGTGAGGCAGGCATTCCCGCTTTCATAGCCCCCTCGACGATGGCTTTCGCATTGGCTCCGCCAACGGCCACGAGCTCGTCGACCGCGAGCCGCGCGACCTCTTCGCCCGCCGCGCGGTGCAGTTCGGCTGAGGCCGCGCCCAGCTCGAGCATCTCGCCGACCACCGCGACTCGCCGCGCGTAGCGTGTCTCGCCGGCGAGCACCGCGAGCGCCCGCGACAGGGCTTTCGGGTTCGAGTTGTAGGAGTCGTCGACGATCGCGACGCCGCCGGCACGAATCACTTCGCCGCGCCTTGCGACAGGTTTCAATCCGGCAGCGCGCTCGACGATGTCGGCCAGCGGCACGTCGAAGCGGATCGCAACGGCCGCCGCGGCGAGCAGGTTCGAAAGATTTGCCGTGCCCGGCAACGGTGTCCGAATCTCGGCTTCTCCGATCGGCGTCCGCACGATCGCCGCGGTGCCGTCGAGGCCCAGGTCGCGCACTGCCAGCGCCCGCACATCGGCTGGCCGTTCCACACCGAAGGTTCGCACGCGGCCTGCAAACGTCTGCGCGTGGCGCATCACCAGGTCGTCGTCTGCGTTCGCCACGAGCAACGAATCTGTGTCGGCGCCTTCGAGAATCTCCGCTTTCGCCTCTGCGATGGCGTCAAGGGTCCCAAAAAATTCCAGATGAGCCGGGCCCACGTTTGTCCACACGCGCACTTCGGGCTCGGCCAGTTTGACGAGGGCGCTGATCTCGCCGGCGTGGTTCATCCCCAACTCGAGCACGCCGATATCCGGCTTCGATCTCAATTCGAGCAGCGAAAGCGGCAGCCCGATGTGGTTGTTCAAGTTTCCCCTGTTGCGAAAGACCATGTAACGCGCCCCGAGAAATTCGGCCGTGATTTCCTTGGTCGTCGATTTACCTGCACTGCCGGTCACCGCGACGACCGCCGCGCCGGAATCGCGGCGCACGCGATTCCCCAGCGTCTGCAGCGCCGCCACCGTGTCCGGCACGACAATGAGCGGCGTGCCCGCCAGATCGCCGGCGCCGGCCAACGTCGCGTCGCTGAGCATCGCGCCGACCGCACCTTTTCCGACGGCTTCGATGACGTACGCGTTGCCGTCGAACCGATCGCCGCGAATCGCCACGAACAGGTCGTCCCGCGCGAGCGTCCGCGTGTCGATCGAAAAGCCCGATATCCGGCGCTCACCACCCGGCCCCGAGACCCGCGCGCCTATGGCCGCGGCGACGGCGGCAGGCGTCAGCGTCTCCGCTCCAGCGCTTCGCGCGCGATTGCCGCTTCATCGAACGGCAGCTCCTCGCTGCCGATCGTCTGCGTTCGTTCATGCCCCTTGCCCGCGAGCATTACGAGATCTCCGGGCTCCGCTTTCCCGATGGCGAACTGAATCGCTTCCTTCCGATCGACTATCACGAACGTCGCCGCGCTGCGATCGGACGCGGGTGGAACCCCGCGCTTGATCTCTTCGATGATGCGCCCCGGATCTTCCGTGCGCGGGTTGTCGGAGGTCATGACGACAACGTCGCTGAGTTTTGCGGCCACCGCGCCCATCAGCGGTCGCTTTGTCCGATCGCGATCGCCCCCACATCCGAACACGGTGATGACACGGCGCTGCGCCAGGGGCCGCGCCGTCTCGAGCAGGTTCTTCAGCGCATCGTCAGTGTGGGCATAGTCGATGACGACCGTAATGTCGTCGTTGCTGCCCGACACGAGTTCGAACCGTCCGGGCACGCCGCGAAGGTTGGCAAGGCCACGCTCGATCGACCCGGCAGGAACGTCGAGGGCCGTAGCCGCGGCCACGGTCGCGAGAATGTTCGACACATTCGGGCGACCGACGAGTTTCGATTTGACGTGCACATCGCCCTTCGGCGTACGGGCATCGAATTCGAGCCCCTGGAAGGTCAGCGCCAGCGGACCGGGAGTCACGTCGGCGGGCTTCTTGATTGCGTACGTCACCGCTGCGGGCGCGTTTTTTCTCAACGATTCACCGCGGGGATCGTCGAGGTTGATGACGCCAGGTGCATTCGGAGGAAGCATGTCGAACAGCCGCCTCTTGGCCGTGAAGTACGACTCCATATCGCCGTGATAGTCGAGATGATCCCGCGTCAGGTTCGTGAACACGGCGGCAGCGAACGCGGTGCCGTCGACCCGCCGGAGTGCCAGCGCGTGCGACGACACTTCCATGACACACGCACTACATCCCGCGTCGACCATCTGCCGGAACATCCGCTGCACATCCGGTGCCTCCGGCGTCGTGCGCGCCGCAGGCAGCTCCTGATCGCCGATCGAGTAGGCGACGGTGCCGAGAAGGCCGCACTTTTTTCCGGCCGATTCGAGCACGGCGCGTAACAAATACGCGGTCGTCGTTTTGCCGTTCGTGCCGGTAATGCCCACCACCTGCATCGATCGACTCGGATGTCCATAGAACTCCGCCGCCAGTACCGGCCATCGCCGAGCGCGCGTCCTGGACGATCACCCATGGCACCGGCAGGGTGCCGTCCGACGGACGATCTGCCACCACAGCCACGGCACCGCGGCGGACAGCGTCTGCCGCGTAGTCGGCACCCGCGGTTTTGAGCCCTTTGAGCGCGATGAAGACATCGCCCGGCTTTACCTGACGCGAGTCGTACGCGAGGCCACGGATGTCGATTCCTGGCAGGGCGGCAAGATTCATGGCTCCGCAGCCACTGACGCGACGGCGAACCGGGTGCGTTCCAACGTGAGCACACAAGCTGTACCCGGCTCAATCGCCGTCCCCGGCGCAGGGGACTGGCTCGAGACCACGCCGTTTCCCGTGAGGTGCGCGGTCAATCCAATCGTGGTCAAGACGCGAAGCGCCTCGCGTGCGCTCAGCCCGCGGAGATCCGGCAGCTCGTTCACGTTGCCGGCGACGCCGACGTGCACGATTGATGCCTCGCGGTCGGCGCTCGCTGGCCGAATCTCCGGGTTTTCGGTGCGGCGCGCGACGAGCACCGGCGGCGGTGCATTCAGCGTGGGAGACACGCCAAGATGTCGAAGCGTCGCCTCCGCAATGCGCTGGAACACGGGACCGGCAATCGGTCCGCCGTAGTACCCATGCGCGTGCGGCGAATCGATGACGACGATGATGGTCGCAACCGGGTTTCGCGACGGGAGGAACCCCACAAACGAGGCGTAATAGTCCCTGTTCGAGTAACGGCCGTTGACGAGCTTCGCTGCCGTTCCGGTCTTGCCTGCGATGGTGTAACCCTCGACCTGCGCGTACGTGGCGGTTCCGCGCTCGACGATTTGCTCCATGATCGAGGTGAGCGTGGCGGCCGTGTCCTTGGAGATCGTCCGGCCGAGAATGGCCGGCTTCACCTCGACACGCTTTCCATCGCGGACGAGCGCCCGCACGACGCGGGGTTGAATCAGATCGCCGCCGTTGGCGACCGAGCTGACAGCGGCCACCATCTGCAGCGGAGTGACGCCAATCTGATAGCCCATCGAGACGGAGGCGAGCGCGCTATTGTCGAGTTTCCGCGGGTCCCACACGATGCCCGTTGTCTCGCCGGGAAAATCCGGCGAGAGCGCGCGGCCAAATCCGAAGCGGCGCACGTACATACCGAGCCGCTCCGGCCCCAGCATCAGCCCCACCTTGATCGCGCCGACGTTGCTCGATTTCACCATCACGTTGGTGAACGACAGCGCCCCGTAGTCGTGCGTATCGTGAATCACGCGCGAACCGAAACGAATCCTTCCGCCCGCGACATCGACGAGATCGTCGACGCCGATGACGCCTTCTTCGATGGCGGCGCTCGCCGTCACGACCTTGAACGTCGATCCGGGCTCGTAGATGTCCTGTACGGCGCGGTTCCGGCGGTGCTCGGGCGACGCACTCGAGAACGCATTCGGGTTGAATGTCGGCTCGTTCGCAAGCGCGAGGATCTCACCGGTCTTCGGCGCCATGATCAGCACCGTGCCCCCGGTTGCGCGGTTGCGCACGACCGCATCGCGGAGCTCTCGCTCGGCGATGTGCTGCAGATATTCGTCAATCGTCAGCTCGACCGACGCGCCGGTGGTTGGAGGCCGCTCGAGGCGGCTGAACGCGCGCCCACGCGCGTCGGTCTGATAGAGCAGCTTGCCGACCGCGCCGCTAATCTGACTGTCGTATGCCGCTTCGATGCCCGCAAGCCCCTTGTTGTCCACGCCCACAAAGCCGAGCAGCTGCGCAGCGAGCTGCTTCTTTGGATAGAAGCGGCGGTCTTCCTTGATGAATCCGATGCCCTCGAGATTGAGCGCCGCGATCCGTCTCGCCTGAGGCGGCGTCACGCGACGGCGCACGTATACGAACGCGCGCTTCTGGCGGAGGCGAACGGCCAGGGCCTCCTGTTCCTTCGGGGCGCAGTCGGTCAGCGCGCCGCAGAGTATCGAGGCCACCTTCTCCGCGTTTTCGATTTCGCTGGGGACGCCATAGACCGAATCGGCATCGACGCTGTAGGCGAGGACGCGGCCGCGCCGGTCGAGAATATCCCCGCGCTTCGCCGAGATGTCCATCGTCCGAGCCGACTGGTTCTCCGCGCGCGACTGCAGTGCCTCGTGCTTGTGCACCTGCAGATACAGCAGACGGGCCTGAATGCCGACCGCCCACAACACGAAGATCGCGGCCCCGACCAGAAGCCGGGCAGAGATCGTGGCGCGCCAGTTGTTCGGGCTGGGCTCGCTCACCTGATCACTCCAGAGCCGTCGCTACCACCGAGGCCGGTGGCGGATCGGGCGGCACGACGCGCTCGATGACAATCGCGGAGCCGGTCTCCGGCACCACGAGCTTCAACCGCCCTGTCGCGAGCGTCTCGATGCGCTGCGGAGACTTGAGCGTCTCGATCTCCAGCCGCAGGTGGCGGTTGAGCTCCTCCTCATCTCCACGCGCCTTCTGCATCTGCTCGAGGCGATAGCCGTGCTGCAGCAGCTCGACGCGCTGCCACCCCGAGAACAGAAGCACTGCAACGAAGAGCACACCCAGCGCGACGGATCGCCACTGCTCCTGCAGCCGGCGCTCGTCGACCTCGCGAACGATGGGGTTGTTCCGAACATCCTTCTTGATGGCGTACTCGAAGCCTTCGGAAGCTGTGGTCATGATGCTGTCCTCCCGTTCCCGCCCCGCTTATGCGACGCACTCCGCTGCGCGCAGCTTCGCGCTCCGGGCGCGTGGATTCCGTTCGAGCTCGTCTGGCTGCGGCGTAGCCGGCTTCTTCGTCAGAATGCGAAGAGGCCCGCCGTCGCGCGGTGCGAGTGCCCGCAGCGTGTGCTTCACGATCCGATCCTCGAGCGAGTGGAAGGTAATCACCACGAGGCGCGCGCCGGTTTTCAGGCGCTGCGCTACCGTCCTGATAAATGCGTCGACGTCCTCGAGCTCGCGGTTCACCCAGATCCGAAGCGCCTGGAACGTGCGCGTCGCCGGATCGATCCGCGAAAACCCGTGCCGGGGCACTGCCCGCCGCACGATCGTCGCCAACTGAGCGGTCGTTTCGATCGGCGCCGACTCGCGCGCCTGCACGATCGCGCGAGCGATGCGACGGGAAAATCGCTCTTCGCCGAACCTGTAGATTGCGTCCGCGATCTCCGCCTCCTCCGAGCCGCGCAGCAACTCGGCCGCCGTCGTACCAGTCGTCGTGTCCATCCGCATATCGAGCGGGTCTTCGCGCTGGAAGCTGAACCCGCGTCCCGCCGCTTCGAGCTGATACGACGACATGCCCATATCGGTCAGCGTTCCATCGACACGATCAATCCCGCGGGCCTGCAGCACCGAGCTAATCGCCCGATAATCCGAGTGCACGAGCTCTACGCGATCGCCGAACTTGCTCAGGGTCTCCGCAGCAATGCGCAGCGCCGACGAATCGCGGTCGAGCCCAATCACCTTCGTCGCCCCCGCTTCGAGCAGCGCGAGCGCATGGCCCCCCATGCCCACTGTGCAGTCGACGAACACGCCGCCCTTTTCTGGCTGCAGAAACGCGAGCACCTCGCGCGTCATCACCGGCTCGTGTAACATGCGTCTCTTTTCATCCCCGGGCCACTGCCCCCCGGCGGCGCCTCCGTTTCGCGAGGCCACATCCGGCACCCCTACGCGGCTGCCGCGTTGGGGACCCCGCCCGCCCCGCTCGCTCCGGCGCGTCACAGACCGAGATCCGCCAGCGCCCGTGCGTCGTCATCGGTAAACGGCTCGCGCTGCAGCTTCGCGACGAACCGCTCGTGGTTCCATACTTCGAGAAAATTGACTTGGCCGAACACATCGACGTCGCCGACCATCGTGGCCGACTCGCGGAGCCGCACCGGAATGACGACGCGTCCCTGACTGTCGATCTCCGTCACCTGGCCGTAAAAATTCACCCGGTCCAGAAATTTCGAGCGGGAAGGATGGGTCGAGGGCATCTGCGCGAGCTTTTTCTCGATGTCCCTCCACACGGGCATGGGATAGACGCGGACCGAGTCGCCGTGCAGACTGGTAACGAACAGTTCGCGCCCGTGTTCATCCTCGATGAACGAGCGGAACCCGTTGGGGATTTTGAGTCTCCCCCGGTCATCAATTTTCGCCGGCGAGTTGCCCCGAAGCACGCTCGGCTACTCCATTTCTCTCCAAAAAAGTCCATGGCGATAGTAGAGGAGGGATCCGGTGATGTCAACGGCTAAAACGTAGATAATCAAAGAGTTACGCTAAATTTTCGCCCCCTCCTTCACGCCATGATACGATTTCGCACACGTGGCTGATCCAGCGACCGTGAGCGTGATCATTCCGGCGTATGAGGAGGCAGCTGCTGTGGGGTCCGTAGTCGAGTCCCTTCGTGCCGCGGCGGCCTGGCGCGAGGTGCTCGTCGTGGACGACGGTTCGGCGGACGAGACCGCCCGGGTCGCGGCGAATGCGGGCGCGTGCGTCATCAGACATCCGTACAACAAGGGGAACGGCGCGGCAGTCAAAACGGGCATCCGGCATGCGTCCGGAGAGTTCGTGCTGATCGTCGACGCCGACGGCCAACACACTGCGGCCGATGCGTTGCGGCTTGTGGGTTTTCTCGGAGAATATGATCTGGTTGTCGGGACGCGCGCAGGATCGAATCAGCAGGCGTCGGCCGCACGCCACATGGGCAACAACGCTCTCAACTGGGTGGCGGGGTATCTTACCGGCCGCGAGATTCCCGATCTCACGTCGGGAATGCGCGCAGCGCGCACGAGCGGCCTGCGCGAGTTTCTGCACCTTCTGCCAAATGGATTCTCGACGCCGACGACGACCACGCTGTCATTCGTGAAGGCCGGCTACAGCGTACGGTTCGAGCCGATTACCGTCGCTGCCCGGGTGGGAATTTCAAAAATCAAGCTCATGTCCGATGGTGCGAGATTTCTGATGATTCTGCTGAAAGTCATCACGGTTTTCAGTCCGCTGCGCGTGTTCCTGCCGGTTGCGGGGGCGTTTTTCGTGCTCGGCGCTTCGTACGCCGTCTGGACCACGATTACACGCCGCGATATCACCGACTCGTCCGTGTTGCTCCTGGTCCTCGCCGTCGTCATTTTCCTCGTGGGACTCGTTTCCGAGCAGATCTCGACCATGCGCTCGGAAGGACCGCGATGAACGCCACCGTCGTCATCGCCACCTATAACGAACGGGAGAACCTTGGCAGGCTTGTCTCTGCCATTCTCGAGCGCCCTGGGTACAGCATCATCGTCGTCGACGACAACTCACCTGACGGAACGGGCGCGCTGGCGGACGAGCTGGCGGCGAGGCACGCCAACCGAGTGATCGTCGTCCACCGCACGGGTCCGCGCGGACTCGGGCGATCGCTCGTTGCAGGGCTTCAGCGCGCGCTGGACACGGGCGCCGACCTGATCTTTCAGATGGACGCCGACTTCTCGCACGATCCGAAGTACCTGCCTGATATGGCCGCCGCCGCGTCCGACGCGGATGTCGTGCTCGGGTCGCGGTATCTGCACGGCGTCAGCGTGGTGAACTGGCCGCTGCATCGCATCATCCTGAGCACTGTGGCGAACCGCTATATCCGGGCCATAACTGGGCTCGAGGTCAGCGACTGCACGACGGGATTCCGGTGCTGGCGGCGCGAGGCGCTCGCGAGGATTCCACTCGACGGACTAATCTCAGATGGCTATGCGTTCCTCATCGAGCAGCTGCATCTGGCCAGGCGAATCGGCTGTCGGGTGAGGGAGGTCCCCATCGTCTTCGTGGAGCGCCGCGAAGGCTCGTCGAAGCTGTCGTCGGGCGTGCTGCTGGAGTCGGCGATCGTCCCATGGCGATTGCGCATGAAGCCCTAGTGTATTAACGTGTCTCCACCATCCAAGATGACAGATTCCGAACGGGCTTCTCCGGCCGGCCTGAGCGTCTTTTTCCCCGCATACAACGACAGCGGCACCATAGCGAGCCTCATCATCACCGCGCTGCAAAGCGCCTCCAAGCTGACCAAGAACTACGAAGTCATCGTCGTCAACGACGGCAGTTCGGACTCGACCGCGCAGATTTTGAGCGAGCTCGCGCGGGTATATCCTCACCTGAGAGTCGTGACGCACGACGTGAACCAGGGCTACGGGGGGGCGCTTCGAAGCGGCTTCGCGAGCGCTACGAAGGACGTCATCTTCTACACCGACGGCGATGCGCAGTACGACCCGTCAGAGATCGAGCTGCTGTGGCCAAAGATGACGCCCGGCGTCGATCTCGTGAACGGCTACAAGGTCAGCCGATCGGATCCGTGGCACCGCATCGTGATCGGGCGGATTTATCACCACACGGTAAAGATCCTGTTCGGCCTGCGCGTGCGCGATGTCGACTGTGACTTCCGCCTGCTGCGCCGGTCGATTTTCGATCGCGTCCGACTCGAAAAGAACAGCGGCGTCATCTGCCTGGAAATGATGAAGAAGATCCAGGATGCCGGCTTCACTATCGTCGAGGTGCCGGTCCACCACTATCATCGCGCACACGGCCAGTCGCAGTTCTTCAACTTCCGCCGGGTAATCCGGACGGGCATCGACGTGCTGAAGCTCTGGTATGCGCTCGTCGTACTGCGAAGCCATCAACGGTCGCCGGACGCGGCCGTGGAGCGTGCGTCGCGCCGGAGCGCCGGGCAACGAGTGCTGTGACGCGGTCACATCAGGACTTCTATCGCGGCCGCCGCGTCATGATTACAGGCGGCCTCGGCTTCATCGGCAGCAACATCGCCCGGCGGCTCGTCGAGATCGGATCGGACGTGCTGCTGATGGACTCGCTCATTCCCGATTCTGGAGCGAATTTCTTCAACATCGACGGCATCGCCGACAAAGTCCGCGTAAACATCGCCGACGTGCGGCAGGAAAGCACGATGAATTACCTGGTTCGCGACCGCGAGGTCATCTTCAACCTCGCCGGCCAGGTCAGCCATATCGACAGCATGAGGGATCCCCACACTGATCTCGAGATCAATTGCCGCAGCCAGCTGTCGATACTCGAGGCGTGCCGGAAGTTCAATCCTGCCGTCAAGGTGGTATTTGCAGGGACGCGGCAGGTGTACGGCAAGCCCGAATCTCTGCCGGTCACCGAGAGTCATCTGGTGAGGCCGGTCGACGTGAACGGCGTCAACAAGGCTGCCGGCGAGAACTACCATCTGCTGTACAACAACGTCTTCAACGTGCGCGCCTGCTCGCTGCGACTCACCAATGTGTACGGACCGCGGCAGCTCATCAAGCACGACCGTCAGGGATTTATCGGATGGTTCATGCGGCTGGCGCTCGAAGGTCGCGAAATCCAGATCTTCGGCGACGGTTCGCAGATGCGCGATCTCGTATACGTCGATGACGCTGCCGATGCGTTCCTTCGGGCCGGCGCGTCGGAAGTGTGCAACGGGCAGGTCTTCAACGTCGGCGGATCTCAGCCGATTTCGCACAGCGACCTCGTGGCGCTGCTGCTCGAGGTGGCTGGAGCCGGATCGGTTCGTCACGTGCCCTGGCCGCCCGAAAAGAAGGCGATCGATATCGGAAGCTTCTACGCCGATTCGTCACGCTTCCGCAACGCCGTCGGATGGGAACCGCGTGTGCGGCTGCGCGAGGGCTTCGCGAGAACCCTCGAGTACTATCGCGCGCACGCGAGCGCCTACCTCGACGACCAGATCCCCACGCCGTCGACCGTGGCATGACCGTCCGAGTTCCCTTCAATGACCTCGCCCTCGCCGAGGAGTCGGATGCGGTCCGCGAGGCGATCGCGCGCGTGATCGACAGCGGGTGGTTCATTCTCGGCCCAGAGGTCGAAGCGTTCGAGCAGGAATTCGGCGCGGCATCTGGTGCGCCGCACGCGATCGGCGTCGGCAATGGCACCGACGCGCTTGCGCTGATCCTCCGCGCACTCGGCATCGGGCCCGGTGATGAGGTCATCACGACGCCGCTGTCGGCCGCGTATACGGCCATCGCGATCGTGATGGCAGGCGCACGCCCGGTGTTCGCCGATGTCGATCCCGAGCGGCTCACGCTCGACCCGGCGGCCGCGGAGCAGGCGATTACGCCCCGCACCGCCGCCGTGCTGCCTGTGCACTTGTACGGGCAGCCCGCAGACATGGAGGCGTTCACCGCCCTGGCAGACCGCAAGGGTCTTGCGCTCGTCGAAGACTGTTGTCAGGCACATCTGGCGACGTGCGCCGGCCGTCCGGTCGGCACGTTCGGCGCGGCCGGAGGGTTCAGCTTCTACCCCACAAAAAATCTCGGAGCGCTCGGAGACGGCGGTGCGATCATCACGCGCGATGCGCCTCTCGCGGCGCGGATCGCCCGGCTGCGCAACGGCGGACAGACCGACCGGTATCGTCACGTCGAAATGGGCGTCAACAGCCGGCTCGACGAGATGCAGGCGGCAATACTTCGCGCGCGCCTACCGCTCCTCCGCACGCGCACCGCGCGGCGGCGATCGCTCGCGGCCCAGTACCGATCGCGGCTGTCCGGCGCGAATGTCGCCGTTCCTTCTGAATTCGATCCGGGACACGTGTATCATCTGTTTCCAATCAGGGCGGCTCGGCGGGAGGCGCTGCAGGAGCGTCTACGCGCCGCCGGCGTCGAAACGCTCATACACTACCCGATACCTATTACTCAGCAGCCGGCCTTCGCGTCGACAGACTCAATCGCACATCCGCACGCGGTGCGCGCGGCAAACGAAGTGCTGTCACTGCCCCTGCATCCGGGGTTGTCGCCCGACACAATCGCGGCGGTTGCCGACACCGTTAGAAAGGAATCATCCGAGTGAGAGCGCTAATTACCGGAGGTGCAGGATTCATCGGATCTCATCTCGCCGAAGCGTTGCTGAACGAGGGACACTCGGTCGACATCATCGACAACCTGTCGACCGGCTCGATCCGCAATATTGCGCACCTGAAAACGAATCCCCGCTTCCAATACACCATCGACACGCTCACCAACGAGCCGCTCCTGGCCGAGCTGATCGATGGCAACGACGTCATCTTTCATTTCGCGGCCGCGGTCGGCGTGAAGTTGATCGTCGACCAGCCGGTGCACACGATCGAGACGAACGTGCACGGCACCGAAGTCGTCCTGAAACACGCGAACAAGAAGAGAAAGAAGGTCGTCATCGCCTCGACGTCAGAGGTGTACGGCAAGAGCGCCGCCGTCCCGTACCGCGAAGATGCCGATCTCGTGATGGGCGCGACGGTGAAACACCGATGGGCGTACGCCTGCAGCAAGGCGATCGACGAGTTTCTGGCGCTCGCCTACTACAAAGAGCGGGGCCTTCCGGTCATCATCGTCCGTTTCTTCAATACGGTCGGACCACGCCAGACAGGCCAATACGGCATGGTGCTGCCGTCGTTCGTCCGCCAGGCGCTCGCGGGCGAGCCGATCACGGTCTTCGGCGACGGAACCCAGTCGCGCAGCTTCACATACGTCGGCGACGTGGTGGAGTGCCTGATGAAGCTCGTGAACGAGCCGAAAGCCGTCGGCCAGGTATTCAACATCGGCAACAAGGAAGAAGTCACAATTCTGAGGCTCGCCGAGATCGTCAAATCGCGCACCGGGTCGTCTTCGCCAGTCGAGTTCATCCCTTACGACAAGGCATATGAAGAGGGGTTCGAGGACATGCCCCGACGGGTGCCCGATCTGTCGAAAATCCGTCAGCTCGTCGGCTACGAGCCGAAGGTGCAACTCGACGAAATCATCACGAAAGTGATCGAATATTTCCGCAACCACGGTTCCTGACTTATAATGTGGTTTACCTCCGAAACCCATGAAAAGACTTGGTTTCGCGTTGCTCGTCCTGATCTTATCGGCGTCGCCGTCCTGGGGCGCCGGCCTCAAGCTGTCGATGCACGACGGGCTCGTGTCGCTCGACGCGCAGGATGTCACGGTGCGTCAGATCCTCACAGAGTGGGCGCGTGTCGGCAAGACGCGCGTCATCAACGTCGAGCGCATCACCGGCGGACCGATCACGCTGCAGTTCGACAACACACCTGAAAGACAGGCGCTCGACATCATCCTGCGTTCGATACCGGGGTACATGGCCGTGCCACGCGCGACGCAGATTGCCGATGCGTCGGTATACGACAGCATCCTGATCATGGCGACGACCACAGCGGTCGCGCCGCTCAAACCCCAGCAGCCGAGCGCCGGTCTGGCGATGCCGGGCGGCCAAGGCGCGACGTTTACGCAGCTGCGGCCCGCTCCGCCGGCGTCTCTGGCACCGGGCATGTTGATCGAACCGCCGAACTCCGCCGATCAAATGGATGACCCCGCAATTGCGGCGGCCGCTGCCGCTGGTCTCGTCCCCGTCCCTGCGTATATTCCCGGTGCATCAGCGGCTTCGCCGATAATGATGCCGCCCGGCGGCCCGCCCGGTGGCCCGAACCAAATGCCGCCCGGCGGCCCGAACCAAAACTCCATTCCCCTTCCGCAACGCGGCCCTGGAAGCGCAAACACAAACCCGTTCAACGCGCCAGTGGGTACGCCCCAACCGAGTTTCACCCCGCCGCCCGTTGAGCAGCAGCCCCCTCCACCGCGAGCGCGTCCACCGCAAGCAGACAGATAAAGCGCTCGGCGCGATACAATTCGATAGACGCCTCCCCAGCGGCGAGACACGCTCACAACAATGCCAGAGATTGATCGGTACAGGCCGGAGGACCAGCGCGGCATAGAGGCGCTCTACCGACGCGTGTTCGGCCCGGATGCCGCGGCGGCCAGCCGTCTGCGCTGGGACTGGCAGTACCGCCGCAATCCGAACAACCCGGAAGGCCAGCCGCTCGTATGGGTCGTCCGCGAGGGACGGACGATCATCGGCCACTACGCGACGATGCCCGTGCGCCTGTCGCTCGGCGGCAAAGAAATTCAAGCAGCCTGGGGCACCGATGCCATGGTGGCGCCCGAACGCCAGCGGCGCGGACTCGGCGAGGAACTGTTCCGCACGTGGGACCGCAGCGTGGGCGCCGCTCTGGGACTCGGTCTATCCGGTGCCTCTTCGGCGCTCCTGAACAAAATGCACTTCGCCGACCTGTCACCGATTCCCGGAGTGGTCAAGCCGCTGACGCGCCGCGCGGTTCGAATGCCGCAGTGGCCGATGGCGCTCAACCGCTTCGTTTCGGCGGTCACGCTGCCGATCGTTCGCGTCGCCGCGCGTGTGCGTCCACTTCGCGCCGACGTCGAACCCATCCGTCGATTCGACGCGTCGTTCACGGACCTGTGGGAGAGGCTGGCCGATCGCTTCGAACTGGCCGTTCGCCGGGACTCCGCGTACTTGAACTGGAAGTTCATCGAGCCTCCGCACGTGCGGTATTCGATAGCGGCGCTGAAGCGCGACGGCCGCCCCGACGGCTATGCGGTATATCGCCATGTGCAGGAGCCGCGCGGCCGCGTTACGCTGCTCGTCGACTTCCTCGCTGACACGCACGACGAGATCGGCTTCAAGACATTGCTGCGCTGGGTCGACGCCGAAGCGCGCGAGGCCGGGTCCGACAAGATCCGCTGCTACGCGGCGCACCTGGGGTTTCGCCGCATCATGCGGCATTCGGGATACTTCCAGATGAGATCGAACCCGCTGACGCTGGCCGCAAAGATCAATGCCGTCACCGTGCCGGCGAAGTTCTACAAGGACACCGACGACTGGCATATCACGCTCGGCGATTCTGATCAGGATGTCAGCATCAGAGAGTGGGACTGAAAGCCGCGAGCGGCGCGGGGCGATGGGGCCCCGCAAGCGAGCAGCGCGGAGCGGGGCGAGGGGCCCCCGCGACTAAGGATTGACACATGGCGCTTGTCGAAGACGTGAACCGCGCAATTACCGAAGCGATGAAGGCGAAGGACGCACAGCGTCTCGTCGCGCTGCGCATGCTCAAAGCGGCGTTCATGAATCGTGAGGTCGAGCGCGGCCGCGCGCTCGACGAGAACGAGGCGCGGCAGGTCGTCTCGGCGCTCGTGAAACAGCGCAGGGATTCGATCGAGCAGTTCACGAAAGGCGGCCGCAAGGATCTCGCCGATAAGGAGACGGCGGAAATCGCCGTGCTGGAAAGCTACTTGCCGCCTGCCATCGACACGGCCGAGCTCGAGCACGTCGTCGACGGCGCGATCGCGTCAACCGGTGCCACGTCCCCAAAGGACATGGGGAAGGTGATGAAAGCGGTCATGGCGGAACTGGCTGGAAAAACCGTCGACGGCAAAGCGGTGAACGAACTGGTGCGCCGTAAGCTTGGATAAGCCGCGAGCGGGGGGCGGGACCCCCGCGATCAAGAACGAGCAGCTCGTCCGTTCGGCTGGCGTCATCGGCATCGCGACGATGACCAGCCGTGTCCTGGGCCTTATCCGCGATCAGGTCCTCGCATATTTCTTCGGCGCTGGCGATGCGATGGACGCGTTCCGCATCGCATTCCGTCTTCCCAACGTTCTCCGCGACCTCTTTGCCGAAGGAGCGCTGAGCGCCGCGGTTGTTCCGACGTTTACACGCGCCCTGGCGACCGGCGATAAACCCTCTGCATGGCGCCTCGCCTCGAACCTGATCACGATTCTTCTCCTGATTTCCGGAGCGGCTGCGCTGGCGGGCATCGTGTTCGCCGAGCCGCTCGTGCGGCTGTACGCCGATGGGTTTCGCGACGTGCCTGGAAAGATCGAGCTGACGATCCGGCTCACGCGCATCATGTTCCCGTTTCTCGTCCTGGTGGCGACAGCCGCCGTGATGATGGCGATGCTCAACGCGCTGCATCGCTTTTTCATCCCTGCGCTCTCGCCGGCGATGTTCAATGTCGCGACGATCGCGTGCGCGGTCATCGCCGTGCCGCTCTCGCCGCGCCTCGGCATCGAGCCCATCGTCGGCATTGCCGCAGGCACGTTGATCGGCGGACTCGGCCAAATCGTCTTGCAATGGCCCACCCTCCGCCGGGAGGGGTTTCGGTATCACGCCACGGTCGACGTGCGCGATCCCTGGCTGCGCGAGATTGGCCGCCTGATGGGGCCCGGCGTCGCAGGACTCGCGGCGGTACAAATCAACCTGTTCGTCAACAGCTGGCTTGCGGCCGGACTGGGCACCGGTGCGGTATCGTGGCTGGACTATGCATTCCGCCTGATGTACATGCCGATCGGGCTGTTCGGCATCTCCATCGCGACGGCGTCGCTGCCGACAATCGCGGGGCATGCGGCGAGCCGCGACGATCCCGGGATTCGGCAGGCGTTGTCGAGCGGCCTGCGCATGATGCTGATGCTGAACGTACCCGCCACTCTCGGGCTGCTCGCTCTGGCAACGCCGATCGTTCGGTTGATTTTCGAACGAGGGCGATTTACCGCGGCAGATACCGCTGCGACGGCTGCGGCGCTCGTCTGCTACGCGCCAGGGCTGATGGGATATTCCGCGGTCAAACTCATCTCGCCCTCGTACTACGCGATGGGCCACAGCCGGATTCCTGTGATCGCGAGCGCGGCAAGCGTTGCGTTCAACGTTGCCCTCAATCTGGTTCTCGTTCGCTCGCTCGGTCATCGCGGCCTGGCGCTGGGCACGGCGGCGGCCGCGCTGCTGAACGCCGGCCTGCTCCTCGCGCTGCTTCGCTCGCGACTGGGCGGCATCGAAGGGCGGCGCCTGCTCGTCGCCGCCGCAAAAATCTCGGTGGCGTCAATCGCGATGGCCTTTGCGGCGTACTATTCCGAACGCATCCTGCACGTCCCCTTCACTGGAAATGCCGCCGCTGTGCAGGCGATTCGCGTGTTTGGCGCAATCGGCATCGGCATGGGAGTCCTCGCAGTCTTTGCTCATCTCCTCCGGATCGAAGAATTCACCCATGTGAGACGCCGCGTTTTGCCCTTCTGAACGTGGTAGATTCGACGTCATGCGACGCTACCCGCCGCGAGGGCCCTCGTACTCCTCATTTTCATTCGGCCCCGGCCCGCTTCCACCGGCTATCAAAGTTCTAATCGTCACCAACGTCGCGATATTCCTGCTCATGTGGTTGATGCCTGCGGGCCTGCGGCAGGCAGTGCAGGAGTTTCTCGGGCTGGTCCCGGCAGCAATCTTCGAGGCGTTTCGTGTGTGGCAGCCCGTCACGTACATGTTCCTGCACGACACGGACGAGATCGGGCACATCCTCATCAACATGCTCGCGCTGTGGATGTTCGGTACAGAGCTCGAGCGTTTGTGGGGCACGAAAGGGTTTCTGCGGTATTACTTCGCAACCGGGATTGCGGCGGCCATCACCACTATCCTGGTCTCGCTGGCGCCTTTCCCCTCGACGGCCCGGATGTTCTACACGGTCACGATTGGCGCGTCGGGCGCGATCTACGGGCTGCTGCTCGCCTATGGCCTGACGTTTCCGAACCGGCCGATTTACATCTATTTCATCTTCGCCATTCCGGCGAAATACTTCGTCATGATTATGGGGGCCATCGCCGTGCTTTCGTCGATGGGCGGCGGCGGCAGCAGGATCGCGCATATCACGCATCTTGGCGGTCTCGTCGCAGGCTTCGTCATGTTACGGGGGCGGCAGCTGAGCCCGGCGAACGAGGTGCGCTATCGCTATTTGCGGTGGAAAATGGATCGCGCGAGAAAGAAGTTCGGCGTGTATTCGGGCGGGAAAAACGACTGGGACAAACATGTACACTGAAAACGAAGAGCGAAAATCGAAAAGCGATTAGAGATCTCGCCGGGCACTATTCGTTTTTCGTTTTACGTTTTTCGTTTCTGCGAGCTTCCCCTCCGATCATCACCGCAAGCAGCGAGCCGACGAGCGGCAACCCGCTCGCATCCATCAGATAGCCGTACCGGAACATCGACCCGGCGCCCAGCTGCAGGCTCAACACGACAACCAGCGATATCGCGGCGGCGATTCTCGTCCAGAACCCGAAAGCGAGCGCGATGCCGCCAGTCATGGCTCCAAGAGGTACTACTCGAGCCAACACCGGCGCGCCCGGGATGATGCGCTCGAGGTACCACCGGCTGGCAGATGGCGCATCGGACAGCCACGATGCAAGCTGCGTGGCAAGCGGCGTCGCATCGAACAGCCATGAGGCCTTCGCGAAGCCGAAGAAGAACATGAACACGCCCAGAAAAACGCGCAGCAACAGCAATGCGGCAGTTTGCGAGCGTGCGCCGGTGGGCCTCTGACCTGCTGTATACGCCACTGCTGTTGAAACCGTCACTCCACCCAATCGCGCCGGATCGGGCTGAAGACGCCGAGCACGAACGTGTCGTCGAGCGCTTCGACTTGATGCGCGACACCGGGCCTGATGTGCAGCACTTCGCCGTCGCGCAACGTCACTTCGTCGCCGGCGACCAGCAACTTCAACGCTCCCTGCAGCACATAGGTCATCTGCTCGCTGTCGTGCGCGTGTTGCGGCACGACCGCGCCGCGCTTCAGGTAAATCTGTGCGACCGTCTCCCGTTCTCCCGACACGAATTTCCGGGAAACCATCTCCGTGACTTTCTCGAGCGCGATTTCGTCCCAGCGAAACAAACGATAGGGCTGCAATGTGTTTTTGCTTCTGGGGAAGTTTTGCCGCTTGCGTTCGCGGCCTTTCGGACGCGATTATACATCCGGAACCGATGTATAATCTGCTGTTCCGCCTTTGGGGAACGCTTCGGCGGACGGGTCTGGAGCGTGAATGAAAGCTTCGACGGTCACCAACGGACACAAGACCCACGCCAGGGCGCCGCGCTCCTACGAAGGCCTCACCCGCGACGATCTCCTCACCGCGTATCGCTGGATGGTGTTGTCGAGACGACTCGACGACAAGGAAATCCAGCTCAAGAACCAGAGCCAGATTTTCTTCCAGATTAGCGGAGCGGGCCACGAGGCCATTCTCGTGGCCGCGGGCATGACGCTCAAGCCGGCATACGACTGGTTCTTTCCGTACTATCGCGATCGCGCGCTGACGCTCATGCTGGGCATGACGCCGTACGAAATGCTGCTTTCGGCTGTGGGCTCTTCGGACGATCCGTCGTCGGCCGGCCGCATGATGCCCTCGCATTGGAGCAAGCCCGCGCTCCATGTCATGAACCGCTCGAGCGCGACCGGCATGCAGTGTCTGCAGGGAGCTGGCAGCGCTGAAGCGTCGAAACGCCTGCCGTTCCTGGGCGCTCCCCCTCCGCAGGTCGAGCAGGACGAAGTCACCTACGTCTCCATAGGCGACGGTGCGACCGGCGAAGGCGAGTTCTGGGAGTTCATGAACACGATCTGCACCGAGCAGCTCCCAGTGGTGTGCGTGGTGGAAGACAACGGTTATGCGATCTCGTGCCCGGCGGAGTATCACACCGCAGGCGGCGACATCTCGCGGCTCGTAGAGTCGTTTCCACACCTCGAAGTCATCCGCGTCGACGGCACCGACCTCGTGCAGAGCTACCGCGCGATGCGCGAGGCAGTTGCGTACGCGCGCGCGCGCAAGGGACCGGCCCTGGTTCATGCGAAAGTCATACGGCCGTACTCGCACTCGCACTCGGACGACGAGCGCAACTACAAGACGGTCGCTGAGCGCGAGCTCGAAGCGGCCCGCGACCCGATCGAGAACCTTACCAAACTCCTTCTTTCGGAGGGGCTGGCCACCGGGGAGGAGCTCGAGGGAATTCGCAAGGAGGTCGCCGCAGAGGTGGCGGAGGCCGCCGACCGCGCTTTGAAGGCCCCCAGACCCGCGCCGGAGACCGCCGGCCTTTACGTTTACTCGCCAGACGTCGATCCAACCTCAGATCAGTTCAACACGCCGCCATCGCCTCAGGGCGATCCCATCACGATGGTGTCGGCGATCAATCGAACGCTTCACGACGAAATGGAGCGGAACCGGCTGATGGTCGTGTTTGGCCAGGACGTGGCCGACGTCAGCAAGTGCGACATCATCGAGGAGGTACCGGGCAAGGGGGGCGTGTTCAAGGCGACACATGGCTTGCAGCGTGCGTTCGGCAACCATCGCGTGTTCAACTCGCCGCTCGCCGAAGCGAACATCGTGGGACGCTCAATCGGGATGGCGGTGCGCGGCATCAAGCCGGTCGTCGAGATTCAATTCTTCGATTACATCTGGCCAGCGATGATGCAGATTCGGGACGAGCTGTCGATGTTGCGATATCGCTCGGCCAACACCTTCAAGGCCCCAATCGTCATCCGGGTGGCGATCGGCGGATACCTGCGAGGAGGCGGCGTATATCACAGCCAGTCCGGCGAGAGCATCTTCGCGCACTGCCCCGGGCTCCGAATCGTATTTCCGTCGACGGCGAGCGATGCCGCTGGATTGCTGCGCACAGCGATCCGCTGCGACGACCCGGTGATGTTCCTCGAACACAAGCATCTCTACAGGCAGACTTACAACAAGAGCGCATATCCGGGGCCCGACTACATGATTCCATTCGCCCGGGCCGCCGAGCGGCGCGAGGGCAGCGACGTGGTGATCGTGACATGGGGCGCACTGGTTCAGCGAGCGCTGGTTGCCGCACAGATGGCCGAGAAGAACGGCCAGAGCGTGGGCGTCATCGATCTGCGCACGATCATGCCGTACGACTTCGAGACGATCGCCGAGGCAGTCAAGCGGACGAGCCGGGTCATCGTCGCGCACGAAGATCAGCTGACATGCGGATTCGGCGCGGAGATCGCGGCGCGGATTTCAGAAGATCTGTTCGAGTATCTGGATGCGCCCGTGACTCGCGTAGGCGCGATGGATACGCCTGTCGCCTACGCGCCAGAGCTCGAGGAAGTAATTTTGCCGCAGATCGACGACTTGCTGAAGGCGATCGAAAAAGTTACCGCGTACTGAACGCTCCGCTGGGAGGTGGTTCGTTGACGACCGCCCAGAATACGCCGAGCTGGCGCACGGCGTCGATGAACGACCGGAAGTCGACCGGCTTCACGACGTACGCGTTCGCCCCGAGCGTGTAGCTGCGAAGGAGGTCCTGTTCCTCGCGCGAGGACGTGAGCATGACGACGGGAATGGTTCTGAGCGTCTCGTCGGCCTTCAGCGCGCGCAGCACGTCCAAACCGTCGACCTTGGGCATCTTGAGATCCAGCAGAAGCACTGCCGGGTTGCCAGGCGACCGGTGCGCATACGCGTTGCGGCGGTGCAGATAGTCGAGCGTCTCGGCGCCGTCGCGCACGACGACGACTTCGTTCGCAAGGTTGATCTCGCCGAGCGCTGCGAGCGTCAGCTCGACATCATTCGGGTTGTCTTCAGCCAGAACGATCCGCTTCAGTTCGGTCATCACGTCTGCCTCAAGCCGATATCGTGTCGGGGCCCAGGGACGATCTTCCTTCTTTCGCTGTCGATTGCGACATTGAGTGCGTTCATCGGGAGTCGCCAACACACAATGTAAGACTTTATCCGACAACGACGCCATCAGCCACACACGGGAGCAGAGCCTTTTGATGGAAGACCGTGCGTGCACGGCAGATATACTTACCTCGTTATTGTTTAATTGATGACCAATCACGCGTCGATTGGGAAATGACCCGGCTGACTCCGGCACGTCAGCCGGCGCGGCGCACCGGCCGCCGCTCTCGCTGCGACGGTCTTCATTCTCTTGCGCTTCGACTCGAGCTTGCGCGCGAGGCGGAGCGAGCGCGCGTCGCCAGGGAGCTCCACGACGAGCTCGGGCAGGTGCTCACGAGCCTCAAGCTCGAATTCATGTGGCTCGTCGATCAGCTGCGCCAGACCGAGCCAAAGCCGGGCATCCAGCTTGTCAACAAGCTGCAGTCGCTGATCGGCTTGATCGAGGTGAGCATCCAGTCCGTGCGACAGATCTCGGGTGATCTGCGGCCGGCGATACTTGATCATCTCGGGCTGCGGGAGGCGATTCAGTGGGAAGCCACCAAGTTCGAGGGGCGGACGGGCATCCGATGCCGCGTGATGTGGGAATTGAAGTCTGAACCGGCGGATCGCACGCGGCAACTGGCGATGTTTCGCATCATGCAGGAGGCGCTCACGAACGTCGCTCGTCACGCACACGCCGGAGCCGTTCGCATCACCGTGCGCGAGCGTGGGAAAACGCTGACGCTCGCGATCCGCGATAACGGGCGCGGCATCACGAAGGCCGAATTGTCGAGCGTCGAATCGATTGGGTTGCTGGGGATGACCGAACGCGCCCGGCTCCTCGGCGGCCGCGTCACGATTGCCGGATCTCCCGGGCGTGGAACGGCGGTCACCGTCAATGTTCCGATAACCGCGAAGCGCAGCAACAGATAAACCATGACCCGCATCCTTCTCGTCGATGATCATCCCGTTGTCCGCCAGGGCATCAAACAGGTGCTGGCTGGGGCGTTCCACCCCGCCGTTGTCGGGGAAGCCGCGAACGCCGAAGAGGGCATGAGCGAGGTGCGGAACACCGAGTGGGATGTCATGGTGCTGGACCTCACGCTGCCGGGAACGAGCGGGATGGACCTGCTGAAAGATCTGCGACGCGAGAGGCCAGCGCTTCCGGTGCTCGTGTTGAGCATGCATCCACCGGATCAGTTCGCACGCCGGGTCATGAATGCGGGCGCGGCCGGGTATCTCACGAAAGACAGCGCCCCGACCGAGCTCGTCAAAGCCGTTGGCGAAGTGATCGCCGGACGGCGGTACCTCAACCCGGCGGTCATCGAGGAACTCGTCCTGAGTCAGCGGCCCGAGCGATCGCAACGGCCGCATGAGCTCCTGTCCGATCGCGAATACCAGGTGCTGCGCATGATCGCCTCCGGCCTCACGGTGTCCCAGATTTCGACGCGGCTGACGCTCAGCGTCAAAACGATCAGCACCTATCGCGCACGCGTACTCGAAAAGATGGGAATGAAGACGACGGCCGAGCTGATGCACTACGGCATCCAGCAGGGGCTGGTGGATTAAGCGGTTCTAGCTAGAACCCGTACCTAGAACCCGCACCGAGAACCTAGAACCAGAACCCAGAACCCCAGAACTCAGAACCTAGAACCCGATCTTGAGTGCGAGCTGCACTTGCCGTGGCGGTGCGGCCTGTGTGAACTGTCCGAACGTCGTCGCAGGGCTTGCGGGGTACGATCCCGTGCCGAATACGTTGTTCACGTCGGTGTAGTTAGAGCGGTTGAAGACGTTGAAGACCTCGAAGATCCCATCGACGTTAATGCGCCCGATCCTGAACCGGCGCGCCAGCCTGAGATCGACGGTTGCCTGCATCGGCAGCACGCCCGCATTGCGGTGGACCGACGTGGTGATGTCCGAGAGCGTGGCGCGCGCGCGATCCGTCGCACCGCCGTCGCCATCCGCGTTCAGATCGACGCCCGCGAGGATGTTGTACGGCCGGCCAGATCCGATCGTGACAATCGACGACAGCTCGATCTCCTTCGGCAGAATGTAAATGCCGCTGGCGGACAGCCGGTGCCGCTGATCCTGCACGGACGGTCCTTTTTCCGAATCCGGATCGAAACCAAGGGGGAGCCCGTCGATGTCATTCGGATTACGGCCACGGCCGCTGTCCTCGGCGATGAACTCGCTCTGAAAGTCGGTGCCGTTGTCGTCGGCCTTCGACAACGTGTAGCTGATCAGGAACTGGTGCCGGTCGATGAACCGGCGCGACGCCGTTACAGAAACGCCGCGATACCACGTCTCGCCGAACGACGTGTACTGCAGCACCGATGCCGACGTGAGTGGAACGCCGTTGATGTCCGACGGGCGCCTGTTCGGGCCGAGCGACGCCACGAGCGGGTTGTAATCGAGCGTCGACAGATGCTTGAAGCCGCGCACATGAATGAAGTCGGTGGCAAGCGCGATCCTTCCGGGCAGCTCGCGTTCCATGCCCGCCGTGACGTGATGCGCGTACGGCGTCTCGAGCCCTGGATCGATCGAAATGACAAGACTCGGATATGCCGCCGCGGGCTCGGGGAGCCTGCGGCCCGGGGTGTTCCACGCAGCCAGGGTCGTTGGCAGCCCCGCGACAAGCGTGCGCACGCGATCGCTCCCGTTGATGCCCTTCGTGATGCCGGCGACACCGGTGATGAGGTTGTCGTAATACAACCCATAGGCTCCATGGATCGTGGTCTTTCTATCGCCGAACGGATCCCACACGAGGCCGAGCCGCGGCGCGACGTTGTTGCCGTCGCTCGGAAACGTGTACGTCCCGGGATAGCCGGAGACGTTATAGGAGATCCGCGGCCAGGCCTGCACTTGATACCGAACGCCCAATTTCGCGGTCAGACGGGGCGTGATGCGCCAATCGTCCTGAGCGAACAACGAGAAGTCACTGTAGGTATACGTCGCTTCCGAGTTGCCATAACCTTGCACGTAGCGGCCGGGAATGCCCAGCTGGACGGCGACGATGGCGGGCACCTCGACTGCCGGTAGCCCGAGCGAAGGCGCAGAGGCTGCGGGAATGCTGCCGAAGATATACCGACCGCCGAAGTGCAGGGGAAGACTCTGCTCGAACGCGTCGATGTAATTGAAGTCGAACCCTCCCTTGAACTGATGCGCACCGGTGAAATAGCTCACCGTGTCGAGCACCTGATAGCGGGTGTTGCTTCGAGGCTGCGGCGTGAAGCGCTGTCGGCCGACGCTTGCCACGCCAAGCACTTCGAGGGTGGGCCCCCCCTGGTTCTCGAGCGTGCATGGCCCATTGCACTTCGGGTCGAGGGAATTGACCGTCTGATCGCGACCCGCGCGCTGGAAGCGCATTTCGTTGACCATCTTCGCCGAACCGACCCAGAGATGTGACAGTGCGAACATCAGGTCGTCGCTCTCGAGCACGGCCCCGCGGCTGCGGGCCACGTTGCCGCCGAACGGCTCGATGTTCTCGTTGAAGTCGTCCGCCCAGTTGATGCGCGCGGTCAGCGCGTTGGTCGCGTTCAACCCGTGATCGAGCTTCCCGAGGAACTGATTCGAGCGGACGTCGTACGGGACGTTGCCCGTCAGAATCTCGAAGCCGGCACGGGAGAGAATCGCGGCCGGCGTGCCGTAGTTCTGTCCGAGGAACGTGACGCTCGTTCGTGTCGTCGATGGTCACAAAGTTGTGCGCTCCGATGTCGAGCCGCTCGAACGACGCGAAATAGAACGTGCGATCCCGCTTCAGCGGGCCGCCGAACGTCGCACCGTACTGCTTCTGCGAGTACGGGGCTTTCTCGCGATCGATCGCCTGGCCAGCCGGATTGAAGCGCTCGAAGTGATCCTTCGAATTGAGCGCGGCGTCGCGAAGGAAGAAGAACACGTTGCCCGCCATCGTGTTCGTGCCGCTCTTGGTCACGATGTTGACCACGCCGCCGGATGCCTTGCCGAACTCGGCTGTATAGGAGTTGGTGAGCACCTGGAATTCGCGCACCGCCTCCTGGCTGAACGTCGCGCGCACGCTCCCGATGCTCGAGTCGTTGTTGTCGAGCCCGTCGACGGTGATGTTGTTCGATCGTGCGCGCTGCCCGGCGAACGACAGCCCAGACGTGCCCGACGCACCCTGTTGAGGCGTGCGGTCGGTCGCGACACCCGGCGCGAGAAGCGAGAAGCCGATGAAATTCCGGCCGTTGATCGGCAGATGCTGAATCTGCGCCTGCGAAACCACATTCGAGACGACAGTACGTTGCGTGTCAATGACTGGCGCGTCTCCCGCCACGAGCACGGTCTCCTGACCGCCGGCGACATTCAACGACAGGCGGACGTCGATGAGGCTGCCAAGCGTCAACACGACGTCGTCGAGCGTTCGGGGCGCGAATCCCTGCAGTTCGGCGCGCACGGTGTATGTGCCAGGGGGCAACGCCGGAATCAAGAAATGCCCACGCTCATCCGTGATCGCGCTGCGGGTGTGGTTGGTTTCGATGTTCTGCGCCGTGACAGTCGCGCCAGGAAGCACTGCGGAAGACTGATCGACGATCGTCCCGCCAAGATCGCCAGTCGTGGCACGAGTCTGCCCTGCCGCGGCAGTTGACACATACAGGCAACATGCTGCCAGCGCCAGCGTAACCCGTCGCGCCATGGAGATGACCTCCAGATAATAGTGAGCGGCGAAAGTGTAACATGGCAAAAATGCCTGCGGCTTTTCCAAGGATACGATCCGCCTCGGTGCTCGGCGCCGGAACAATGGGCGCGCAGATCGCAGCACATCTGAGCAACGCGGGGTACCCTGTCTCGCTGCTCGACGTCTCCGTGCAGGCCGCGCACGAAGGGCTCGAGCGCGCACGAAAGCTCAAGCCGGACCCGTTTTTCGTGCCAGACTCGGCCGGCCGCATCCGAACCGGTGGGTTCGACTCGGATCTGCATTGGGTCGCGCAGGCCGACTGGATTATCGAAGCCGTCATCGAGCAGGCGAATGCGAAACGCACGCTTCTCGAACGTGTCGACAAACTCCGCCGGCACGGCTCGATCGTCAGCTCCAACACCTCGGGACTGTCGATTACCGGCCTCGCTGAGGGACGCAGCGACGATTTCCGCAGACACTGGCTTGGCACGCACTTTTTCAATCCGCCTCGATACCTGGCGTTGCTCGAAATCGTTCCAACACCCGACACCGATCCGGCCGTCATCGACGCCGTGCACGAGTTCGCCGATCGCAGGCTCGGAAAGAACGTCGTCATTGCGAAGGACACGCCGGGATTCATCGCCAATCACGTCGCCATGCACGGCCTCGTGCGGATCTTCGAAGCGCTCGCCGATGGCGCGTATACCGTCGAGGAGATAGATGCGATCACGGGCGCCGCAATCGGCAGGCCGAAGAGCGCAACCTTTCGTACCGTCGATATCGCAGGGCTCGACATTCTCATGCACGTCGCTAACGACCTTGCCGCCCGCCTCCCTGGCGGCCGCGGCGCACAGTTTCAGTTTCCGCCGTTCGTGCAGGACATGATCGAACGCGGCTGGATCGGCGAAAAGGCAGGACGCGGCTTTTACGAACGCCGCAACGACAGCGCGGGTGAAACCGATATCTGGGCTCTCGATCCGCACGAGATGGCATATCGGCCACGCCGTCCGGTCGCTCTTCCGTCCCTTGATGCCGCGGCTCCATTGCCGCTGCCCGAGCGCATGCGCAAGCTGTTTTCAGGCAAGGACCGCGTCGCCGAGTTTCTCCAGTCAACGCTTCCTGACTCGCTGCGCTACACCGCGGAGATCGCACCCGAGATCGCACATTCGATAGACGACGTCGATCGCGCGATGCAATGGGGTTATGGGTGGCCGCTCGGTCCGTTCGAGTTGGCCGATGCGATCGGCTTGAACGAGTCGCCCTATCGTGTATCGCCCCTCCAGCCGGCCAGCCCCGAGCTGCAGATCCTGCGCAGCGCACGAGAGAGGGAAAAGGTGGTCGCCTCCAATGCGGGCGCGAGCTTGATCGATCTTGGAGACGGGGTGCTCGCGGTCTCTGTCCACTCGAAGATGAACGCAATAGGCGGCGATGCACTCGACATGCTGCAGCGCGGCGTTCGCGAAGCATCCGACAAGTTCGCGGCGCTCGTCGTCGCAGCTGAAGGATTGAACTTCTCTGTCGGCGCCAACCTCATGCTGCTGCTACTCGAGGCACAGGAGGGCAACTGGGAAGAGATCGACGCGATGATTCGACAATTTCAGAAGTCGACCACGGGCCTTCGTTACTCCGAGGTGCCCGTTGTCATTGCGCCGTTCGGGATGACGCTGGGCGGAGGCTGCGAGATCGTGCTGCATGGCGACCGCGTGCAGGCGGCAGCCGAAAGCTACATCGGTCTCGTGGAGGTAGGCGTCGGATTGATACCGGCCGGTGGCGGAACGAAAGAGATGCTGCTCCGGCATGGCGCGGAGAAGGCATTCGAAACCATCGGCTTCGGTAAAACGTCGACATCGGCTCCCGAGGCGCGCCGCCTCGGATACCTGCGGGATGTCGATGGATGGACGATGAATCGCGATCGACTGGTGTTCGACGCCAAGCAGCTGGCGCTGAAGCGCGTGCAGGACGGATATCGTCCGCCCTTGCGGCCCGAAGACATCTCCGTTGGCGGAGACGCCGTGCGAGCGACGCTCGATCTCGGCGTGCATATCGCATGGCGCGCAGGACGCATCTCCGACCACGATGCGGTGATCGGACGCAAGCTGTCGTGGATTCTCGCGGGCGGCTCCTTGCCACACGCCGGGAAAGTCAGCGAAGATCAGTTGCTGGATCTCGAACGCGAAGCGTTTCTGAGCCTGTGCGGCGAACGGAAGACGCTGGAGCGCATTCAGTACACACTGAAGACAGGCAAGACATTGAGAAATTGATGGTTGACGTGGGCGCGGGAACTCCGCTGGTACTCGTTCCGGGAATCCAGGGACGCTGGGAATGGATGGCGCCCTCTGTTGAGGCGCTGTCGCGCGATTACCGAGTGATCACTGCGTCGCTGCCCGGAGAGCCGGGCGTCGGCACGGCATTCGGTGCAGACGCAGATTTCGACGTGTTCGTCCGGTACCTCGACGATCTGCTCGATGGTTCCGGCGTGGCGAGCGCGATCATCTGCGGCGTGTCATTTGGCGGCCTCATCGCTCTTCGATATGCCGCGACTCGCAGCGAGCGTGTCCGTGGGTTGATTCTCGTGTCGACGCCAGGGCCTCGTTGGAGAATGAACCCGACCCAGTCACGATACGCAAGTTGGCCGACTCTGGCCAGTCCGCTGTTCGCGGCCGGCGCTGCTCGGCGCGGATGGCGGGAGATGTGCGCGCTGTTTCCGCATGCACCCACACGGCTGTCTGCCTCGGCAGGCGCCGCATGGCGCGTCGTGCGCGCGCCGGCGGTACCGCGCCGGATGAGCCGCCGCGCACGTCTCGCCGAGCGCCAGGATTTCGAAGCCGACTGCTCGTGCGTCAAAGTGCCCACGCTTGTCGTAACCGGCGAGCGCGATCTCGACCTGGTCGTCCCCTGCGACGAAACGATGAGCTACCTCAATCTCATTCCGGGTTCCAGCTTTCAGCTGTTCGAGCGAACCGGTCATCTGGGAACTGTCCTGGCGCCCGATCGGTTTGCCGCAATCGTCTCGCAGTTCGGACGAACCCTATGACCGACGATATTCGTGTCATCAATGTCGACATGCCGGGGCCGGCCGGACTGCTCGAAGGGCTGATCAACGCGAAGACCGGAGTCGAGCCCCGTGCCATTGGCGTGCTCGCGCATCCGCTTCCGACGAGAGGCGGAACGATGCACACAAAAGCTGTATTCCATGCGGCGAAAACGCTCGCCCGGATCGACGTACCGGTGCTGCGGTTCAATTTCCGCGGCGTCGGTCGAAGCGCCGGGTCGTTCTCGGATGGCCCCGGCGAGCAAGAGGACTTCCGGGCGGCGCTCGCGTTCATGATGGCGCGCTATCCTGACGTCAGGCGCATCTGGTGTGGCGGTATGTCGTTCGGGTCGTGGGTAGCGCTGACGGTCGGCGCCGCGGATGCGCACGCCACGGCGCTCATCGGCATCGCCTGCCCCGTGAACAAGTACGATTATTCGGCGGTCGTTACGGCAGGCAAGCCGACATTCCTTGTCCATGGTGAGCGCGACGAGTTGATTCCGTTGCAGGAAATACGCAAGTTCTACGCGCAGCTCGCCGAGCCGAAGGAGCTCGTCATCATCGACGGCGCCAATCACCTGTTCGACGGCAAGGCTTCCGAGGTAGGCGACGCGCTCGAGGATCTCCTTCAGGATTTCAATGACTGACGCACTGATTGTTTCTGCGGCGCGGACCCCTGTTGGAAAGGCGCCGAACGGCTCGCTTCGATCGACGCGCCCAGACGAGCTTGCCGCCATCGTGATACGTGAAGCGCTGAATCGCGCCATCGGTGTCGGCGCGGCCGAGATTGAGGACGTCATCCTCGGGTGCGCCATGCCGGAGGCCGAGCAGGGGTTGAACGTCGCGCGCATCGCGAGCCTTCGGGCAGGCCTGCCGGTTGAGGCCTCGGCCGTCACGATCAACAGATTCTGCGCCTCGGGTCTGCAAGCGATCGCCTTTGCGGCCGACCGTATCAGAGGCGGTTCGGCGAACGCGATCATCGCCGGAGGCGCCGAGAGCATGAGCCTCGTGCCGATGGGGGGCAACAAGATCGCGCCGAATCCCGCGCTGGTCGACCACTACCCTGACGTCTATCTGACCACGGGCCTCGTCGCAGAAAACCATGCGCGAGACCACAACATCTCTCGCGAAGAGCAGGATGCGTTCGCGCTGCGGAGCCATCAGCGGGCGCTTGCGGCACTCGACGAAGGAAAGTTCCGCGACGAAACCATCGCGGTGGGCGCGTTCGCATCGGACGAAGGACCTCGGCGCGATACCTCGATCGACGCACTCTCGAAACTGAAGCCGGCGTTTCACGTCAAAGGCACGGTAACCGCAGGCAATTCGTCGCAGACGAGCGACGGCGCCGCCGCGGTGCTCCTCACGTCGAAGGAATTTGCACGCGACAGACAGTTGAAGCCGCTCGCCCGCTTCGTGGCCTACGCCACAGCCGGCGTGCCGCCGGAGCGCTTCGGCACGGGGCCCGTACCCGCGATTCAAAAGGTCCTGAAGCTGGCCGGACTCTCGTTGAATGACATCGACCTCATCGAGCTCAACGAGGCGTTTGCCGCGCAGGTTCTGGCGTGCCTGCGCGAGCTGCCGATGGACGAGGCGCGCCTGAACGTGAACGGCGGCGCCATTGCACTCGGCCACCCGTTGGGCTGCACGGGCGCTAAACTGACGACAAGCTTGATCTACGAGATGCAGCGGCGGCATGCGCGATACGGCCTCGTGACGATGTGCGTCGGAGGTGGAATGGGCGCGGCAGGTATTCTGGAGCGCGTAGCGTGACCGCTGACGGCTTGCGGAGTGCCGACCGTCCGCCTTCGCGTAAAGCTACGGCGGACCACCGTAGCCTTGGCGAAGGTGGTCAGGTCGGCCCGACAAAAGGCGCGGCGTGGCTGCTCGAGCCAGGCGATGCCGCGTCTTGTACTGACACCGGAGACGCTGTCCGACGAGCATCGCCTCATCGCGCAGACAGCGCGCGAGTTTGTGGAGAAGGAAGTCATCCCGGCAATCGATCGGCTCGAGCAAAAGGACTGGGCGGTTGCGCGCAAGCTGATTCAGCGCGCCGGCGAGCTCGGGTTGCTTGGCGTCGATGTGCCCGAGGAATTCGGCGGCGTCGGACTCGACAAGGCCGCTGCCCTTGTCGTAAGCAGCCACACGGCCGGCAGTGCGTCGTACAGCGCCGCCTTCGGCGCGCAAGGTAACCTCGCGATAAGCCCTATCCTCTATTTCGGCACTGCCGATCAGAAAGCTCGATATCTTCCCGGGCTCATTTCGGGCGAGTTGATCGGGGCGTACGCCTTGAGCGAAGCGGGCTCGGGATCCGATGCGCTCGGCGCATCCGCTCGCGCGACTCGGCTGCCTGATGGAGGGTTCGCGCTGAGCGGCGAGAAGATGTGGATCACCAACGGCGGCTTCGCAGACATCTTCGTTGTTTTTGCGAAGGTCGACGGCGAGCAGTTCTCCGCCTTCATCGTCGAGCGCGGTTTCAAAGGAGTCAGCACGGGCCATGAAGAACACAAGATGGGGCTGCACGGTTCGTCGACAACGTCGCTGATTCTGCAGGATGCGCAGGTTCCTGCGGGAAATCTGCTCGGCGAGATCGGAAAAGGACACAAAGTCGCGTTCAACGTGCTCAACTTCGGGCGGTACAAGCTTGGAGCGACGTGCGTGGGTGGCTGCTACGGCGCGATCGGCGAAAGCGCGCGCTACGCTGCGGCGCGCAGGCAGTTCGGCAAGCCGATCGCGGCATTCGGCGCCATCAAGCACAAGCTGGGCGAGATGACCGCGCAGACGTATGCCATCGAGAGCCTGCTCTACCGAACTGCCGGCCTCATCGACGCATCGATCGAACAGACCGGCGGGCCTGGCGCCGTCCTCGCCGCCATGGAGGAGTTCGCGATCGAAGCATCGATTGCGAAGGTCGCCGGAAGCGAGACGTTGCACTTCGTGCTCGACGAGAATGTGCAGATTCACGGCGGCAACGGCTTCGTGAAGGACTATCCCGCCGAGCGGCACTATCGCGACGCGCGGGTGAATCGCATCTTCGAAGGCACGAACGAGATCAATCGCCTGCTGATTCCCGGGATGCTGATCCGGCGCGCACTCAAGGGCGACCTTCCGCTGATTGCGGCCGCACGAAAGCTGCAGGACGACATCCTTGCCGGACCCGCGGCCCTCGACCAGCGTGGCGACGGTCCGCTCGACGAGCAGCGGGCCGCCGTGCAGGCGTTCAGGAAGATCGCGCTCATGTCGCTCGGCCTGGCGATGCAACGTTATGGCGAGGAGCTCACCGAGCAACAGGAAGTGCTGATGGCCATTGCGGATATCGTGATCGCCCTCGCGTGCGCCGAAAGCGCGCAGCTCCGGGCATCGTCCGCGACCGGCACGATGGCCCCATTTCATGTCGACGCGGCGTCGATTTTTATCAACGACGCCGCGTCGAGCGTGGATGCCCTCGCGAAGCACGCGCTCGCAGCGATGGCCGAAGGCGATACGCTTCGAACGCATCTGGCTGCACTGAGGCGGTTGCTCAAGGTCACGCCGATTGATACCGTAAGCAGGCGCCGGCACCTCGCGGACGAGACCGTTCGGCGCGGAAGTTATATCTTTCAATGACGCCGTTGCGAACGATTCTGATTGTGCTTGTGGCAGCCGTCGCGCTGAACGCCTGCAACGCCGGAAACCCGCCTCCGCCCGAGAGCGCCGGTGACTATGTCGCGCAGATTCAGGTCGAGCGTGCCGCCAAAGACGAAAGCTTCAGGAACCAGCCCGACGAGCCGGTGCCGGCCTCAAAGGCCGGGGAATTTCTCCCGCTCAAGTACTTTCCAGCCTGATGAGGACTACGTGGTTCCCGCGTCGTTGAATCCTTCCAAGGAACGCATCGTGGTCGAGATGCCCACGTCGCAAGGGAAGCTCCGAAAGCACCAGCGCGTAGGTACTCTGGAATTCGCGCTCAAAGGGCAGCCCCTGACGCTCGGCGCATTCGTTGAGGCCGGCGCCGGTCTCAATCGCTTGTTCGTGCCGTTCAGCGACATGACGAGCGGAACCGAAACATACGCCGCAGGACGCTATCTCGAGCTCGATCGCACCTCGTCAGGCGTATACACCATCGACTTCAACAAAGCGTACAATCCGTACTGTTACTACAACGCCAATTTTGACTGCCCATACCCGCCGCGCGAGAGCCGTCTTCCGCTGCCAATTCGCGCTGGCGAGCGCTTACCTTGAAAGCCGCAGGCGGCGCAGAGCGGGGCGAGGGGCCCCCGCGACTAAGCAATGAGCCGCCTCCAAGCCGTTTTCTTCGATTTCGACGGCGTCATCGCCGACAGCGAGCCACTCCACCTTCGTGCCTATCAGTCGGTCCTTCGGATCGACGGCATTGAACTGGACAAGTCCGACTACTACGCCCGCTACCTCGGCTACGACGATGTGGGGTTGTTCGAGGCACTGGCCAGGGATCGCGGCATCACCCTGACGCCCGAAAAAATCGACGAATGGCTCGCGGCCAAGTCGCGGATTGTGGAAGAGATGTTGTCGAGCGGCTCGGTACTCTTTCCGGGCTCGGCGGCGTGCGTGAAGGCATTTGCCGCACGTGTGCCGTTGGCCGTCGCATCCGGGGCGCTCGCACCCGAAATCGAAATCGTGCTCGAGCACGCCGGGCTGCGCGATTACTTCGCCGCGATTGCCTCGGCTTCAGACGGCGTTCGCGGCAAGCCGGCGCCGGATCTCTATCTTCTGGCGATGGCCAAGCTCGGCGAACGTCTGACGCACGCGTTCGATCCGGCAGCGTGCATCGCAATCGAAGACTCGCAATGGGGCCTTCAGGCGGCCCGAAGTGCCGGGCTTCGGTGCGTTGCCGTGACGCACACCTACCCTGCCGCCGACCTCGCAATGGCCGATCTCGTCGTCGAGAGGCTCGGCGACCTGACGCTATCGAAGATTGAAGAGGTATTGCGCGATAATGAGGCCGCGCCATGAAAGATATCTTCATCAGCGAGTTCTCGCAGCTCGTCGCCAGCCCGGATCGCGATCTCGCGACTCCCGCGCTGATGATCGCGCGACTCGAATGCCCGTCGCTCGATCCGGCCCCCTATCTCGAGAAGCTCGACGCCATGGGCGCCGCCGCACGCGAGCGGCTGACGGCGAGCGGCTGCATGCAGGACGCGCGCACGTCGGAAACGGCTGTCGACGTCCTGAATGCGTATCTCTTCGACGAGGAAGGCTTCACCGGCAATCGCGAGCGGTACGACGACCCGAGCAACAGCTTTCTCAACGAAGTGCTCGAGCGCCGCACGGGCATACCGATTACGCTCGCGCTCGTCTACATGGAGGTCGCGCGCAGGGCGGGCATCCAGATTGACGGTGTGAACTTTCCGGGGCACTTCCTGATGCGCTTTACACCGCTCATCCTCGATCCGTTCCATCGCGGCGCAAGGCTGTCGGAGAACGACTGCCGCCGGCTGCTGCAGCGGCATGTCGGCGACGAGGCGGCGTTCGACCCAGCGCTGCTCGCGCCGGCTACCAAGCCGCAGATGTTGACCCGCGTGCTGCTGAACTTGAAGCGCATCTACGTCAGGCTGCACTCGTTCCCGCAGGCGAGAAACGTCACTGAACTTCTCCTCGCTGTCGATCCCCCGGCGCTCGCCGAGCTGCGCGACCGCGGATTGCTCGCGTATCACATGAACGACTTCGCCGCCGCGCTGCGCGACCTCCAGCAGTACCTGCACTTCAGCGCTGGCTCAGAAGTGGACGAAGAAGGGCGCAGCGATCACGAACAGCTCTGGGAGCATGTCAAGACGCTCCGCCGCCGAGTGGCCTCTCTCAACTAGGTGGTGGATGGTAGGTGGTGGGTGGTTGGTGGTTGGTGGTTCTCCTTTTCACTTTCTCCTTTTCACTTTCTCCTTTTTACTTTTTACTTTCTACTTTCTACTTTCAAGTAGTACTCACTCACATCCGATACGGGCCGGTAGCCGATCCGCTTGAAGATGTTCGGCGGAGCGCTGGACACCTCGGTGTATAGCCAGCAGAACGCATTGCCCCGTTCGAGTTGCTGCGCGGTCAGCGCGCTCACACACGCCGTGCCGTAACCTTTGCCGCGGAACGCCGACGGCGTGTAAACAAAGTTGATGCGCACGCCGTTCGGCGTCCTGCCCGCCCATGCCGCCATCGCCACGGGGGCGGAGTCTTCCCACACGTGCAGGCGCCCGCGTCTGACGGCATCCTCGACGACGCGGGATGCGTCCACGGATTCCGTTATGCGCGCCTCCGATACGAACACCGTGGTCCACTCTGTCAGCAGCGCGAGATCGGCAGGCACCGCCGGCCGGAAATGTCCCGGCGGCGACGCAAGGCCCGAATCAACGACCTTGCGCGCTTCGTGAATCCGAAGACGTGTCGCAATCGTCGGCTCGATCCCTGACAGCCTGCTCCACGCCAGCGCGAAATCGCCGGCCGCGCACGCCGGCCCCGTCACTCCCCCGAGATCGGGAATAGCGTCGAAGCTGTGGCGTGCCAGCGCAGCGAGAGGCTCGCGGGTTGCTTGCGTGATGACGAGCTTGAATGGCGGCACGTGCACAGCACATGCGAGGACGCCGTCTTCGTTACCGATTGTCGCGAAATAGGCGTTCGTCGCGGCCGATGGATTTCGCACGAGTCCCTCAGCGACGCCGAGCAGCAGATTGTTCTCGGCCTCGGCTGAAAGCAGCAGCGGGCGGGCGACCTCGAGAAAAGCATCTGCGGTCTCGTAGCGCGTCACGTTCATCGAAGCGAATCACTATCGTAAGCGTGGCAGCCAGCGTCCCACTTGCCGGCGGTACGCCTCGTAATCGGGACCGAACTTCTCTGCCAGAACGCGCTCTTCATAGAAGACGACGAACGCGTGCGTGGCCATCAGCAACAGCGCGCCATAAATGAGGAGCTCGAAGGACCCGAAGTAGAGGGCCGCGCCGGCAAGCGCCAGGCCGGCCCCGATGTACATCGGATTGCGCACGAACCGGTACGGTCCACGAATGACGAGCTGCCGCGGAGGATCCAACGGCATTGGCGTGCCCTTGCCGATCACCACGAACGTGAGCAGACACCACAAGGCGAGAGCAGCACCGGCTGCGCCGAAAATCATTCCAGCAATCTGCGCCGCGAGAAAAGTTGCAGGTGGATCAAGACCGGCCGACTGGAGAATTCGGGCTGGGAGGAACACGCCCAGAAACCCGATGAAAATCGTGGCGTAGGCAAGCGCACGAACGAGCGTGAAAACCATCGGCGCCTCCGCCGCGATTCTACACCGGCGGCAGCATCACAGCCTCGATCGCGTCTTCCTTCATTGTTCCGTCCGCGGCCGATACGTAATACGCCCTCGCGCCGGGTTTCTTCGACACTACGCGTTCGAGGCGGCCGTTCCTGAAATGTGCGGCGGCGGCATCGTCAATGGCGTAGCCGGGCTTGACGTCTCCGCTCTGCACGAACGCGTGATACGCGGGCCGGCGTTCGGCTTCGCCGTCGTAATGCGGGCAGCAGCTGCCCACAAGCAATCCCAGGCAATCGAGCGCTCGCAGTCGATCTGCCCAGGAATCGGTGACCCCCTGCTCGAACCAGCAGATCGCGCCGGCGCTCTGCCCTCCGAGGACGATGCCAGACTCGTATGCTTCGCGAAGCAGCTCGGGCAATCCCCAATCGCGCCACACGGCGAGCATGCTCTTCGTGTTGCCACCGCCGACGAAGATCGCGTCCTGAGAGAGCACCAACGGGCGCAGGTCGGGCGTCCTGTGAAAGAAGCCCAAGTGTTGCGCGACCGCGCCAAGGTCGCGACAGGCGGCGTAGAATTTTTCCACGTACTCCGCGTCGTCTCCCCTCGCCGTCGGAATCATCAGCACGTTTGGCCGCGCCTTCCCCGTCAAATCGAAGACGTACTTCTCGAGCGCCAGGTTTCGAGGCTCGGCAAGAAATCCTCCTCCTCCAATCGCGATGATGTCCCGCCTTCGCGCGCTATCACTCATAGACATCGTCCAGATCGAACTCCTCGAGCGAGTTCAGACGCCGATCGGCGTGATCCAAGGAGAGATCCCTGGTCAGGGAATTGGGAATCGCGATGCAGAAGAGACCGGCACGCTTCGCGGCGAGAACACCGGGCGGGGAGTCTTCGAACGCGATCGCCTCGTCGGCTGCAACCGCGAGCTTCTCGAGCGCCAGTAGATACAAGGCCGGATCCGGCTTCACGGCACTCACGAAGTCGCGCGTGCACACCGCGTCGAACTGGTCCAGCAAGCCGAATCTCCGAAGGTTACGTGTGACCCATTTCTGCGTAGAGCTCGACGCGATCGCCAGCTTCAACCCACGCGCCTTGGCCGACGCGACGCACGTCGCGATGCCCGGCAGAAGGTGTTGGTCCTTCATCAGCTCCAGCCATCTCGCGTTGCACGCGCGTTCGAGCTCGGACCGCCTGAACGTCCGGCCCGATTGCTCCTCGAGGTATGCGTGCAGATCGAAGCCGCCCGTCGTGCCAATGCACGCCGAATATTTCTCGAATGGGAGCGAGCAGCCGTGCGATTCGTACAGTTCGGACCATGCTCGAAACCCAGGACCCTCGGTGTCGACTATCAACCCGTCGAAATCGAATATCAATGCTCGTACGCGTTTAATTGAACCCAAGCGCCTTCTTTACCTCACTGTTGGCGACCGGCCGGACGCCTCGGCGATCGAGCCGCCACTTATCCATGTAGTACATGTTCGAGATCGACATCCACGTGATGTCGACAAAGCCGGGGCCAGCCTGCCGATCGCCAACAGCAAAGCCAGCGACGCACCGGCGAGGAACACTCTCGCGATCGTGTTCATACAGGCCTGCCTCCTCGAAAGACGCCTGCGCTCAGGTTGCCCTGAGATCGCTCGAGGAGCGAAGCCTGGCAATCTCCTCGTAAAGGTGCGCCGACGCGATGACGCCGCCATGAAAATTCCCCAGGTCGAGCTTCTCGTTGGGCGCGTGGGCGTTTTCGTCGGGAAGCCCGACGCCGAAGAGCACGCTCGGGATACCGAGCTCGGCCTGAAACGTCGCAACGACAGGAATCGATCCCCCCTCGCGGGTAAACACCGGCGTTTTGCCGAATCCCTTCTCGATCGCACGGCCGGCGGCGCGGATGTACGGGCTGTCGAACTCGGCCATCCACGGCTTGCCGCCGTGCAGGCGCGTCAGCTTGAGCTCGACCGTCGGCGGCGCGATCTTCCTGACGTATGCCTCGAACAGTTTCGCGATCGTGTCGGGATCCTGGTTCGGCACGAGCCGCATGCTCACCTTCGCCATCGCGACAGCAGGCAGCACGGTCTTCGGGCCTTCGCCGGTAAATCCGGAGAGCAGCCCGTTCACCTCGAACGTCGGACGACCCCACAGACGCTCCAGTACCTGAATACCCGGACTCTCCGGCAAGTTTCGGAGCGCCCCACTCCTTGCGGAATTTCTTTTCGTCGAACGGCAGTTTTTTCCACTCAGCACGCTCAGCTTCGGTCAGGTCCCGCACGTCGTCATAGAAGCCGGGAATCTTCACCCGGCCGCTCTTGTCTTTCATCTGCGAGAGCATCTGCGACAGCACGAACGCGGGATTCGCCATCGCGCCGCCAAAACCGCCCGAATGCAGATCGCTCTTCGTGCCGCGAAGGTCGATCTGGTAATACGCGAGCCCGCGAAGCCCGTAGCAAATCGAGGGAATCTCGCGCGCGAACATCGCCGAATCCGAGATCACCACGACATCGGCAGCGAGCAGCGCTTTGTTCTGTCTGACGAACTCGTCGAGGTGCAGGCTGCCGACCTCTTCTTCTCCCTCGAGAAACACCTTGATGTTCAGCGGCAGCTTCCCGGCCTGTTTCATGTGCGCTTCGATCGCCTTGAAGTGCATGAACACCTGCCCCTTGTCGTCGGCCGCCCCGCGCGCATAAATCTCGTTCTCGCGCACGGTGGCTTCGAAGGGAGGCGACTCCCACAGGTCGATCGGATCCACCGGCTGCACGTCGTAGTGACCGTAGAAGAGGATCGTCGGCGCGCCCGGCGCGTTCAGCCATTCACCGTAGACGATCGGATTGCCTGGCGTTTCGAACAGCCGCACGTTCTCGAGGCCGATGCTCTTCATGTGGTCGGCGCTCCATTCGGCCGCGCGACGCACATCGCCCTGGTGCTGCGGAAGCGCGCTGACGCTCGGGATGGCGAGATACTGCTTCAGCTCGTCGACGTATCGATCTCGCTGCACATTGATGTAGTCAACGACCTTGTCGATGTTTTCCATTCATGGTTCCTTATTTACTGCTCACGGGGCCCCACCCCCGCTCGCTTTCGCTCGGCGGCTTCGCGCCTCACTCAGGCCGCGGGCGCTTCGGGTGTTCGATGGGAAGATCGACACGATCTCCCCACTCTTTCCAAGAGCCGATGTAATTGCGAACGCGAGAGTATCCGATCAGCCGCAGCGCGAGATAGGAGTGCGCGGCGCGATACCCACCCTGACAGTACGTGACTATCTCGCGATCTGGCGTGACGCCCGCGTGTTCGTACATGTTTCTGAGCTCGGCGGTACTCTTGAAGGTGCCGTCCGGCGCCAGATTGTGGGTCCACTCGACGTGAACGGCGCCCGGCACCGCGCCGCCTCGAGCGGCCCGGACGGTTGTCCCGCAGTATTCGCCGTCGCTGCGCGTATCGAGAATGACGGCATCGGCGCTCCCCAACCGATCTTTTACCTCGCGCCAGCCTGCGAGGATTCCTTCGGTGCGTGTGCCGGTCCACTCAGTCGGTTTGGGCTTCTGTGCAAGCTGCGTCACCGGCAGCCCCTCCCGCATCCATGCGTTGAAACCGCCGTCGAGCACGCGAACGTTCGGATGCCCGAAAAATTCGAGGAACCAGAAGGCGCGCGCGGCCCGAATTCCAGACGTGTCGTCATAGACCACCACACCGACGTCGTTCGACACGCCCCGCGACGCGAACAAGTGCTCGATAATCCAGAAGAACGCTGCAAGCGGCGCCGGATCCGTGTCGACGCTGCTGATGCCGAACAGATCGAGGTGAACCGCGCCGGGCAAATGGTTCTCGCAGTAATTCTCCGCCGCGCGCAGGTCGATCACGAGCGGCGGTTGCGACCCGTCGAGCTCGCGCGAAAGATGCTGCGGCGTGACCAGCAGCGACATCGTCTAGAAACTATATCTTAGCGTCATGAGCACGTGCGTCGTGTCCGGCTTTCGCGGGACTGATCGCAGGCATTCGGGATTGGGGATTGGGGGGCAGGCATTCGTTACGTCACGCGGGTTCGCCCGAATACCTGAGCTGATCCAGTCATCCAGAACATACCCGCTTCCATGAGGCCGCTGCTTCGCAGCAGCGGAAGTCTGGCGGGCTGAAATGTCTTCAACAGGGTGGAAGATCCTGCAAGCGACGGCGCTGCGGTGGACGAGCATTTCTGCCAACCGCGATGGCGAGACCGTTGAATCCGGCGCCGATCGAAAGCGTCGCGGCACGATCCTGGCTGTGACGAGCTAAAATGAGCGGATGGCTGGGAGAGACCAGATGAAGCCCATAAGCCCAGGCGTGAAGCTCGCCTACGACGACTACGTGCAGTTTCCCGAGGACGGGAAACGGCACGAGCTAATCGACGGGGAGCACTACGTGACGCCAGCGCTGATTCGCAAGCACCAGGCTATCGCAATGAATCTTGGTGGCTTGATATGGTCCCACCTCCAGCAACATCCCCTCGGCCGCGTCTATAGCGCACCGTTCGACGTGATTCTCTCGGGCCATGACGTCGTCGAACCCGATCTCCTCTACATCTCGAACGAGCGAGCGCAGCAGATTGAAACGTCGCCGTGGGTAAGGGGCACGCCCGATCTGGTGATCGAAATCGGCTCACCGAGCACGAGACGCCTGGACGAGACGACCAAGCGACGGTTGTACGAGCGATTCGGCGTGCAGGAGTACCGGGTTGTCGATCCCGAGCTCGATGCGATAAAAGTGTTCCACCGCGTCGACGAGCGCTACGACCGCGTCGCAGAACTGTTGATGGAGAAAGGCGCCGTGCTCACGACGCCGTTGTTGCCTGGACTAGAGATGAAGCTGACCAAGATCTTCGAGGATTGAGTGAATAGAGTGAGTTAGAAGCTGTATCTCAAAGTCATGAGCACGTGCGAGTTGCGGTGGTACTGGCCGATGAAGTCCTGTTCATCTCCGCCGATTACCGCGCCTGCGACCGTCGCACGCCAGTGCGAGCCGATTGCCCTGGAATAATGCGCTTCGAGCCACACACCCTCGAGATTCTGCCGCACGGCGGCTTCGAACGACACATCACTCGTAGGACCCATCGTGTATGCCGCTCGCCCGAGAAACGCGCGCGTGAGCCCGCGATCGGGGGCGAATTCGAACGTCGAGCGCTGCGCGGTGACAATTTCGCCCGCGTACCCGGCGACGAGACTCAACTCGCCCGACTGTCGCTCGATCTGCACTACGTACATCACCACATCGTCTGCGTGCTGGCTGGTCGTGAACAGTGTGGCGATCTCTCCTTTGACCGTGAACCAGCGGAGCGGGACGGCTGCGTCCGCGCCGCCCATGCGCAGAGGTTCGTAGCTGCGCCGGAGCGCGACGAGCGGCCGGCCGGACAACGGGATGGCGCTGTACTGCGGCAGGTGGTTGAAGCCGTCGAAGTACGAGAGCGAAGCCTCAAAACCTGGTCCGAGCACATTCCAGCGTGCACCGTACTGCGAGCGCTCAGGAAACACTGCGCCCAGATCGAGGAACCCTGTCGTACCGAACGTCTGCGGCTGCAGCGGCGCCCATCGGCCGCCGATCAGGGGCGGGCGGCTCGGCGTAAACGTCGGTACCCAGACGAGGTCGACCGAGTGCGCGCCTCGCTCGTACTGCCCGCGAGCTCCGATCACGGCGATGAATTCGTTATCGGTCACTTCGAGAAAGTCGCGCGGCGCAAACCGATCGGTGGGATTCAGGATGTCCGTCTTGCCCCAGCGAATGAATTGCTTGCCCAGATCGACGGCGAGGGTGCCTCTTCGAACAGTCGCGCGCCCCTCGCGCAGAGAAAACGCCGGGCGTTGGACACCCCGGTCCCGCACATCGAGACGCCATTCGCGCTCGACCTGGCCGATCGTGTCGATTCGCGCGTCGATCGACCCGGCAAGGGTCAGCCAGCCGGCCGCCTTGTATGCAGACTCAATCCGAAAGAGCGCCTCGACAACCGCGTGCTCGTCATTCTGCGGAGTGCTTTGCGGGTACACGGTCGACTGGAGTTCACCGAATCCACGATAGATAAAGTCCTGCGCGTTCGCCGGAACGGCGAATATCAGCAGGAGGAGGAATGGCCTCACAGGGGATTCCGCAAACCCTGGAGCGTGAAGTTTTCGTCTCTCAGTGGGATGTTGTACTCGAGCTTTTCGAGCGTCAGAATCGTCCGGCTCTTGCGACGCAAATCGCTCATCTCCAGCCGCCGCCCCGTCCAGATACCCTGAGTCTGAGCGAAATCGCTGTACCTCAGGCGGCGGACCACCTCGCCTTTGATGTAGCTCTCAACCTGCGCGAAGGCATAGTTGTCCTTCCTGATCCAGACTTCCGACTTCGTGTACTGGGAAATCTTTCTCTCAGAAGGCGTGGACTCGATTCGCCAGCACGGCGCGCCCTCTATGGTGTCCTCGCTCAGAAAGCGATAGTTGTACTGATCGACGTCGCGCTCTTCGAGATCTTCGAAGCTGAAATCGGTGCCGAAGAACCTGGTCGACCGATCCTGCAACGCAATCCGCCGCTCCCGCTGCAGAGCCGGCGTCCACATCCATTGGTCTGAGGCGCGATCGGGATGATTGACGATTAGCAGCGCTACGCCTTTGACCTCTGGCGGCGCCATGAATCGAAGCATCGCCTTGCTGCGCCCGTGCGATCCGATTCGCATGAAAAGCCAGCGCTTGTCGGCAACTCTCCCTTTGCTGTCGAGGACCTGCAGCAGTCCCTCGTAGCGCTGCGACTTCGACTCGGCACGCCGCTGCGCCTCCTCGACGATTTTCCTGGCGTCGGACTGCGCGTGGAGAGGAGGCAAAACGAAGAACGCCGCGATGGCCAACACTACAGCGCCTGGCCATCGTGGGAGGCTGTAACGAAAAAGGAAGAGCGAAAAACGAAAAGAGAACCACGGCCACGAACCGGCCAGGCGCGTCAGCCCACATTCTTCGTTCTTCGTTCTTCGTTTTTCGTTTCGTCTACTCATACTCCAGCGCCTCCACGAGCGACGTTCGCACCGCAGACTCGGCGGGCCACAGCGCCGAGAAAAACGCCGCGGCAAGGATCGTCGGAAGCAGCAAGACCGCGATGCTGAACGGAAATCTGTACGGCAGATACATCCCTGACAAGTCGCGGCCCGTAATCTGCAAGAGGAAATACAAGTTAGCCGCGCCGAACAACAGGCCGAGGCCCAGGCCAACCAGGCCGATGGCGACGGCCTCCATCCACACAGTCTGACGAATCTGACGCCGGAACCCACCCACCGCCCGCAGCACGCCGAGCTCGCGCTTGCGATCGATAATCGACACTGTCAGCGTGTTGACGATGCCCAGGATGGCGACGATCACCGCGATGAAAACCTGACTGTAAGTAAGCTGCAGCCATTGGTCCGTCAGCTGCAGCACCCAGCTCCGTACTTCGGCGTTCGTGAACACGAGCATGCGTGGAAACGCGGGAGCGAGGCGTTCGACGATCCGCTGCCGGACAGTGAGCGGATCGGTCCCCCCACTCACGTAGACGCGCACGACGTTGATCGTGTCGTCCTGCCAGTACCGCTCGTACACCGAGCGATCGAGAAATACCGAGCCCTGCTGATCGGACCAGTCGGTGATGATGCCGGCAATCGGCAGGCTCAGCAGCCCCCCCGGCGTCGCCAGGTCGACACGATCGCCAATCGACTGCCTCTGCAGGCGCGCGAAGTTGTCAGAGACAATCACACCCTCGCCCGCCCTGGCCAGCCGATACATGCCTCGCGGGTCTTCGGCCACCAGCGGGCGATGCCCTCGACGCTCGAAGCTTTCTGCGTCGATCGCGATCAGCATGACGGGCGTCCCGCCAACTTTCAGTCGAAAGCTCCTGACGGTTTGAAAGTCTTCGACGCCAGGGATATCCGCAATCGCATCGCCCAGCGTCTTCGGAAAGCGGAACGTGCGATCGGACAGATTCTGCGAGCCTGCCACGAACAAGTCTGGATTCAAGGCGGTGTTCAGCCAGTCGACGATTGAGTTGTAGCTTTCGCGGCCGATACCGCCCAACCCGATGACCTGACCGAGCGACAACATGAGCGCTGCAACGGCCCCAGACGTGCGGCGCGGCGACTGGATCAGGCTGTCGGCTGCCAGCGCGCCCTCCACAGGGCGCAGCCACTTGAGGACCGGCCGCAAGCCTCTCGCGAACCAGAGCGCAACAGTCGGCACGAGGAGCAGCGCCGCAACGATAATGAGGGTGTACCCGGCGTAGAACCAGACGGATGTGCCAATCCACAACATCGTCAGCGCCGCCGCCATCATGACGGCAGCCGTCAGACGGCGCGCCCGATTCTCCCCGGCGGTCAGCACCTGATACTTCCCTTTCTGCAATGCCTGGACGGGATCGACGCGCGAGGCGCTCCGCGCGGGAAGCCACGCCGCGATCATGCTCGTCGTAATGCCGATCGCGATTGCCGCACCGAGCAGCCTCGGATCGGCTGACACCTCCTCGGCCCGTTCGGCCACGCCGTAAATGCCTTCGAGCATGTTGGAGATCGAACCGACCATGCCGCGCGCCATGAAGATGCCGAGCACGATGCCGGCGATCGAACCAACGAGCCCGCTGGCCGCGCTTTCGATGAGGAAGAGATTCCGGATTTGGTGCCGCGGCGCCCCGAGCGCACGCAGAATGCCAATCTCCGATCGCCGCTGCGTCACGGCGATGGAGAACGAGTTGTAGATGATGAACATCCCGATGAACAGCGCAAAGACGCTGGAGACGTTCATCGAGATGGCGTAGACCGCGAGGGTCGATTCGAGCTGCTGGCCGCGCGAAGCCGGAGGCTGAACGTCGAACCCCACGCCGAGGGCGCTGCTGATTGCCGCCTGTCCGCTCTCGACGGCAAGGGCGTCCCGCAATTTCAAATCGATTCGATCGAACCGCCGTCCGCGTCCGAATACCTGTTGCGCGGCGTAGATGTCCATGACGGCGAGGTTGCCGCCGAACGCGCTGGTCAGCCCTCCTGACCGCATGATGCCGCGAACGGTAAACGCCTTGTCCCCGACCATCGTCGACAAGGTGAGGCGATCGCCGACGCGGAGGTTATTACGCGCCGCGAACTCGTTGGTGATGATGATGGAATCGGGCTGCGCGAGAAACACGAGCGGGTCGTCGATGACCGCTTCGTCGCCGCTCTCGAGGTCGTACTCGCGCAGGCTGCGATCGCCTGTCATATCGACGCCGAGAACCAGTATGTTGCCCTGACCGGACACCCGTGTCGCCGCGGGTGCTTCGATGACGGGTACCGCCACCTGCACTTCGGGAATCGCCTGGACGCGCTCGAGTATGTCTTCTGGAAAGCCGGCCTCGCCCGATGTCACCTGGAGCTGGGCAGCGCCGGCGATGCGATCGACCGTTCGCTCGAATGCGTAGAACACCGCCTGATTCGCCGTGTGCATCGCGACGAACACGGCGACGCCGAGCACGATGCCAATCACGGTGAGCATCGAGCGCACGGCGTGTTTCTTGAGATACGGCCAGGTGATGAGGCGCAGCAATCTCACTCGCGGGGGCCCCTCCGCCCCGCTCGATTCGCTCTGCTTGCCGCGGCCTCTCCGCTCCGCGCTGCTTCGCAAATAGCGCCCGCCGTGCTCATGGCACTCGCCTTACATCGCCGACGATTTTCCCGTCGCGGATCGTGATCGTCCGCTGGCACGTCCCGGCGACGGTCGCGTCGTGCGTGACGATCAAAATCGTCGAGCCGAGCGTGACGTGCAGATCGCACACGAGCCGCAGAATGTCGGCGCCCGTCTGCGTGTCGAGATTGCCCGTCGGCTCGTCGGCGAGGAGAATTGGCGGATACACGGACAGGGCGCGCGCAATGGCCACGCGCTGTCGCTCGCCTCCCGAGAGCTCGTCGGGCAGATGGTCCATTCGCGCCGACAACTTCACCAGATCGAGGAGCTCGCGCGCGCGATCATTGATTTTCTTCCGCGGCCATCCGCGCAGATGCAGCGGCAGCGCCACATTTTCGACGCATGACAGGCTCGGCAGCAGGTTGAAGAACTGAAAGATGAACCCCAGCTTGTCCCGCCGCACGGCCGTCAAGCCATCGTCGGTCAGGCCATCCAGGCGCTGACCGTCGAGGGTTATTGCGCCTGCCGTCGGCCGATCGAGACCGCCGATGAGGTTGAGCAGCGTGGATTTGCCCGACCCTGACGGGCCGACGATGGAGACGAGCTCGCCCTTCGGAATATCGAGGTTGATGTCCTGGAGCGCTGTGACGCGACGCCGTCCTTCGAAATGTTTGGTGACCTGTTCGAGAGAAATGACGGAAGCGCCCACACCTGATTGTGTGAAACATTTCACAATGTGTCAAACAGGCCCATTCAGGGGCGCGAAAGCTGGCGCCCCTCGTACTCTTCAACCCGGGCGCGCGCCCAGTCGGGCACGGGTACCGGCCTTGACGCTGCATAGTCGTAGGTGACCATCACGACGCGCCCCTTCGCGACAGGTTGACCGTGCTCGTCGAGCATCTCGCAGTCGATCGACATGCTCGTGCGGCCGATTTTCGTCGCGCCCACCCACACGTCAATGCGCTCGCCTGGCTTGATGGGCCGGATGAAATCGCACTCTGCGCGCGCGAGGATGAGGCCCGGCAGGCGATCGTGCGGAAAGTCGCCGGTGAGCGCGCGCCAATACGCCCATCGCGCTTCCTCCATGTAGGTAAAGTACGTGGCGTTGTTCACGTGGCCGAACAAATCGCAATCGCGGAAGCGCGCCTGCAGCTGATGGCGAAATCTGAATGGTGGCATGAAGTACTGACAAGTAGGCGTAGTGTCCGGCTTTAGCCGGACCTAGTGTACCCTGACGTCGTGTCCGAGTTCACGCCAGAGGAACGCGCTGCGCTCTCGCCGTATTTCTCAAACCTCGACGGTCCGGTTTTCGCGCTGACGAACCTTCCCGATACGGTCAAAGGCGCGCTCTTCTCGCGATACTCGAGGTCTTCCAAGTCGCTCCGCCGATTGTTCCTCGATGAATTTCTCGGAGACGTGCATGCCGGAACCGCCGCCGAGAGTCAGGTCGGTGTCGCGCGCGCGGAAAGGCTGTACGCCAAAGTGTTTGCCGAGTACGGCGACGACTCCGTCGCGCAACTGGGCGGAGTCCACCTCGCATGTGAAGCCGTGTCGAACGTGCTCACCAAGATCCTCGAGTGGGGCCGCCTGATGGCCTATCTCGAACAGTCGACGCGCTATGTGCCATATACCGATCGGCCGGCGGGCCGATGGAAATATTACGTGCCGGCAGAGCTCGAAGGCACACCCCTGCAGACCCGCTATCAGTCGACGCTCGACCGAACCTTCGAAATCTACACCCGGTGGTTCGAGCCGATGCAAGAGCATTTCCGCGCGCGATTCCCGAAAGAGCCATCCGACAGCGACGGCGTCTACCGCGCCGCCATCCGCGCCAAAGCCCTCGACACGCTGCGCGGCCTGCTTCCGGCCGCCGTACAGTCGAACATGGGATTGTTCGGCACCGGGCAGGCCTACGAAGCGCTCTTGCTCCGCATGCGCGCAAATCCCCTGGCGGAATCTCGCGAGTACGCGGATCTCATTCTTACGGAACTGAGAAAGGTGATACCGGCATTCCTGACGCGTGTCGATCAGCCTGAGCGGGGTGGACGCTGGACGCAATATCTCTCCGAGACCAGGACAGCGACGGAACGCCTCGCCGAGAGTCTCCTTTCCGGCGTAGAGCGCGAATCGCGGCCCGAGGTGACGCTGACCGACTTCGATCCGGACGGCGAGATCAAGGTCGTCGCGGCCGCGCTCTATGCGGTGTCCGATTTGCCCGACGATCGGCTCTTCGACGTGGCTCGCCGGATGTCCGCGGGTGATCGTGCCGGCGTGCTGCGAGCTTACGTCGGCACCCGTGTCAACCGGCGCCACAAGCCCGGTCGCGCGTTCGAGCGGACGTCGTATCGTTTCGATGTGCTCTCGGACTACGGCGCGTTTCGCGATATGCAGCGTCATCGGCTGCTGACGCTCGAGTGGCAGCCGCTCGGCGCGCTTCACGGATATGTCGAGCCGGACGCGATCGAGGCGGCCGGGGCGCACAAAGACTGGACCGACGTCATGGACGCGTCAGCCGACCTGCACGACTCGCTCCACGCGGCCGGCCTCTCGGCCGTCGCGCCGTACGCCGTGTCTATGGCGTATCGCATCCGCTACTACATGGAGATGAACGCCCGCGAGGCGATGCACCTCATCGAGCTGCGCACTGCGCCCCAGGGACACCCGGCCTACCGCCGCATCTGCCAGGCGATGCACACGCTCATCAGAGAGCAGGCGGGCCACCACCTCATCGCGGATGCGATGAGCTATGCCGATCACTCAGAAGTCGAGCTGGAGCGGTTGAAAGCGGAACGCGCGGCAGAGCGGAAACGCCTGAATAGAACCTAGCATTGGAAGATTGGAAGATTGGTAGATTGTCAGATTGGTTGAAGATTGAAGAGTGTCGATTAGCTGAATAGACGGCCTTCGTAATCTGCCAATCTCCCAATCTAAATCTCCCAATCTTCCAATTCTGATTGCTCAGTCCCTTTCCTTGGCCCAATATCTCGAATACTCCTCCAGATACGTCAGCGTCGTAAACGCGCGCATGCGATCGAAGAAGAGCACCCCGTCCAGATGATCGGTCTCGTGCTGGATGACGCGCGCCGGAAAATCCTGCGAGGCGATGTCGATTTTTCCGCCGCTGCGATCCATCGCCACGACTCTGATGGCGCGCGCGCGAGGCACGCGTCCGCGAATGTCGGGGATGCTCAGGCAGCCCTCCCAGTCTTCCACGATCTCGGGACCGGCCGGCGTGATGACTGGATTGATGAAGACCATCGGTTCGTCGTCCGGCGACAGCGGATCCTCGTTCTCGGGCGCGATGGCCGCCACGAAAATGCGAAGCCCTTCGTGAATCTGCGGTGCCGCGAGGCCGACGCCGTGATACTCGTGCATCGTGTCGATCATGTCGTCGATCAGCTTCTGCATCGATGACTGCTTGAGCTCGGCGTGTTCTATTTCGCGGGCGCGGGTACGCAGCACCGGATGGCCCATGCGGGCAACCTTCAACAGCGACATGCGATAATTATCCACAGACCTAAAGCCGTCTCCTAGCAGAGCCGATAGCACACACATGCAGCTTCTCAGAATCGCTCTCGTTGTCACTGCCGCCGCCTCGTCGGCCGCGTGCGCGGACATGGTCAAGAATCTCTTCAGCTCGCCCACCGAGCCGAGCAGCGCCGGCGAGATACGGTCGTATCTCGGCACATGGGCCGGCCCGGCGATCACACCGGCTGCGCAGAGCTGTGGCGGCCTCCAGTGGAAGGTCACCACGCAGACGGGTGGTCAGGCCAGTGGTGATTTTTCGGCGACGTGTGCCGACGGGGTGAGTCTGGCGGGCACCATGACGGCTACGCACGGCGAGACGTCGATACCGTGGGCGGCAACCGGCACAGCAACCAAGGGGACGGCGACGTGCCCCTTCAGCATGACCGGTACCGGCACCTTCCAGGGCACGTCGAATATCGTCGTGAACTACGCCGGCACGTCCTGCAACGGGCCGATCAGCGGCTCGCAAACGATCAAGCGATAGTGACGTCCTTGTTCAGATAGATGTCCTGAATCGCGTTGAGCAGCTGGGCGCCTTCCTTCATCGGCCGCTGAAATGCCTTACGGCCAGAGATCAGTCCCATGCCCCCGGCCCGCTTGTTGATGATGGCGGTCTTGACCGCCTCTTTCAGATCGCTGTCTCCGGATGACGCGCCGCCAGAGTTGATGAGACCGGCGCGACCCATATAGCAGTTCGCAAGCTGGTAGCGCGTCAGATCGATCGGATGATCCGACGACAGGTCTGAGTACACCTTCTTGTGCGTCTTGCCGAAATTCACAGCGTTGTAGCCGCCGTTGTTCTCCGGCAGCTTCTGCTTGATGATGTCGGCTTCAATCGTCACGCCAAGGTGGTTCGCCTGGCCCGTCAGGTCGGCCGCGACGTGGTAGTCCTTCTCCTTCGTCTTGAACGCAGGGTTGCGCAGATAACACCACAACACGGTGAACATGCCCAGCTCGTGGGCTTCCTGGAACCACTGCGTCACTTCGACAATCTGCCGCTTCGACTCTTCGGACCCGAAGTAGATCGTCGCGCCCACGCCCTGCGCTCCCATCTCGAACGCCTGCCTCACCGAGCCGAACTTGATCTGGTCGTAGGCATTCGGATACGAGAGAAACTCGTTGTGGTTCAGCTTCAGCAGGAACGGAATCCTGTGCGCGTATTTGCGCCCTACCGTGCCAAGCACGCCAAGCGTCGACGCGACCGCGTTGCAACCGCCCTCGATCGCCAGCTTCACGATGTTTTCGGGATCGAAGTACACCGGGTTCGGAGCAAACGACGCGCCCGCCGAATGCTCGATCCCCTGGTCCACCGGAAGAATCGACACGTAACCGGTACCCGCAAGACGGCCGTGATCGAGCAACGACTGCAGCGTCGTCAGCACGCGGGTCGGCCGGTCTGAAATGCCGTAAATACGCTCGACGTAGTCGGGTCCCGGAAGATGCAGCGTTTCCTTCGGGATGGTCTTGCATTGGTACTGAAGCAGGCTGGCTGCCTCGTCGCCCAGGATTTCTTCGAGCTTCGAACCGATACTTTGCACTGGCATTGGTTTCCTTCCTGACCGTGCTGCTTAACTGTAGGGCTTAGATGTAGTGCTTAACTTAAGTTAAGCCCTACATGAGGTTAAGCCCTACGGGAGTCTGCTATTTTAGCACCCGGATAGTTGAAGTCCTCTACGACGGCGGCCTCGACGGCCCGCCGCACAAATTCGTCGATCGCGAGCCTCCGTTCCGCGGCTTCGATGTCTTCACGCTTCGCTTTCGTCGCCGGATGCTTCGGCGTGAACAACTGGCAACAATCCTGATCTTCGATAATCGAGATCGGAAATGTGCCGAGCCGCTGCGCCTCAGCGGTAATCTCGTCCTTGTCCATGCCGATGAGCGGCCGGAACACCGGCAGCGTCGACACCGAACCGATCGTCGCCATGTTCTCGAGCGTCTGCGAGGCGACCTGTCCGATCACCTCGCCGGTCACGAGCGCGCCAGCGTGCGACTTCTCGGCAATCCCGTGCGCGATGCGAAGCATCAGCCTCCGGTAGATGACAACACGCAGCGGCGGTGGCACCGCGAGCATCACCTGCTGCTGGATCTCGCCGAACGCGACCATGTACAGACGCGTGAACTGCTGATAACGAGTCAACACGGCCGCAAGCTCGCGCACCTTCTCCTGCGACGCGCGCGACAGAATGGGATAACTGTGAAAGTGCACGGGAATGACGCGGCAGCCGCGCTTCATCAGCCGGTAACAGGCGACCGGCGAATCGATGCCGCCGGAAAGCAGTGCGACGACCCGTCCGCTGACGCCGGTGGGCATGCCGCCGGGACCGGCTTCTTTGCCGAAGTAGTAGAACGCCTCGCCGGTGAGGGCTTCGACGTGAATCGTGAACTCGGGGTTGTCGAGATCGACGGTCCATCCGGTGGCTTCCTTGATGCGTCCTCCGACCTCGCGCTCGATCTGCGGCGACGTCAGCGGGAATCGCTTGTCTGCACGCTTCGCCGACACGCGAAACGTCGAAACCCGACGATCGCCGAGATCGTCGAGAATGGCCCTTGCGATGCCGTCGACGTCGAGCGGCACCAGCGCGGCCCGCGAAAAGTTCGCGATGCCGAACACATGTCGCAGCCGCTCGGCCACCTGCTCCCACGCATCCGACCCGCCGAGGATGATTTCGATGCGCCCCATCTTGGTGACGACCCGCCGCACGTCGAGGTCGGCCGTCGCCGTCTTGATGTTGCGCACGAGCCGCGCGATAAACCACGGCCGATTGCGCCCCTTCAGGGCGATTTCCTGGTAATGGACGACGACGGACTTCATGAGATGGCCTCGGATGCCCGGCGCCCGCTGATGGCGGCACCTTCGATCGTAGCGGGCAGGCCGGTCTCAATCCAGTCTCCCGCAAGCACCAGACCTTTCACCTCTGTGGCCGTGGGCGGGCGCTTCGGCTGCCCCGGAGCCAGGGAAAATGTCGCGCGCCGCTCTTTTACCACCGATGCGCGCACCACCCTGGCGGCTCTGGCCTCTGGCACCGCTTCGCGCAGCTCTCTCAGCGCCAGTGAGATCAGCTCGTCGTTCTGCAGGGCCAGGACATCATCGGCACCACTGGACACCAGCGTGAGGTGCGACGTCTCTGTCTCGAACATCTGCTCCTTGTCGAACACCCACTGCATCGATCGCCCAGGCAGACCCAGAAATGGCGTCCGGAGAATTCGCCGGCTCAACCACAGGTTCACGCTCGCAATCGGAGACGGCGCGGTCGACGCGGCCGCTCGGCGAATAGCCTCGACCGGCGCCATGTCGCCCGCAAACAGGTCGACGAGCGCGTACCAGGGAACAGCCGCAACCACCGAGCCGGCTTCGACACGGTCGCCGCGCGCCTCGATATGAAGCAGCCGTCCGTTCTCGAGGTGCACCCGCGCGGGGCACCCGATGCCGCACTTCTCCGCCGCGCTCCTCGATGAATCGCCGCGCGGGCTCTGCGATACAACTGGTCGAGCGGCCACGCCGGCAGCGCCAGCGACGCGTCTTTCGATCCACCGCCTAGCATCTGCGCGAGGACGGCGGCGAACGGCGGCGCGGCTGCCACGCGCACCGATTGATTGAGCGCTGCGAGCGCGAGCGGCTCCCATAACATTTCCCTGATGCGCGCCGTCTGTCCGTTGGCGATGAGCCACTCTTCGACCGTCTCGCTCAGGCGACGCGGCGATGCGCGTGGGCGTCTGCCCTCTGCTCTCTGCCCTCTGCGCGGCCTGAGCGATGCGGATAGGCCCAGCCAGCCGCATGGCCGCGAGCCTGTCGCGCCAAGCCAGCGCCTTCCACTCGAGGAGCCCCGCCGCAAAATTCATCGGGGCGGGCAAGCCGGGCAGGCTCAGCCGGCTCCGCTCTCCGGCGCGATCGACGAAATCGACCTCGAGCGCCGGCTGCACGCGGACGCGATCCTCGGTGCCTATCTGCCGCAGAAACGCGAAGGTCTCGTGATAGCACCCGAGCATCACGTGTTGTCCGTTGTCGACCCGTTCGCCGGTCTGCGGGTCGGTAAACGCGGTGGCCCGTCCGCCCAGCACGGCCTTCGCCTCGAATACGGCGACGCGCGCGCCCCGGGCCGCCAGGTGAACCGCCGCCCGGAGGCCCGCCACGCCCGCGCCTACGACCACCACATCCGGAGACGTCATTTGAACGGCACCATGACTTTCAGCCACGTGCGCGCGGCGATCATCGCCTGCCGCGGCCGCCCTACGCGCACGCGCTCGCGGAAGACATCGTACTCGGCGCGCTCGATCGAACGCAGCAGCTCGAAGTAAATGGCGCCCATGATGCGCGCAGCGACCAGCCGCCGCTCGTCATGGCGCGGCAGCGCCGCCTCCGCTTTCCGATAAAATCGCCGTGCACGCTCGACTTGAAACGCGAGCAGACGGCGAACGTTCTCGGTCACAACGCCGGCGATCAAATCATCTTCGGTGCAGGCAAACCGCTGCAGATCCTCGGTGGGAATGTACAACCGGCCGCGCTCGAGATCGGGTGCGACGTCCCGGACGATGTTCGTCAGCTGAAGGGCGATGCCGAGGTCGATGGCGTAATCGCGCGTCTGCACATCGCGATAGCCGAAAATCTCGACGCAGATGAGGCCTACCGCGGACGCCACGCGAAGACAGTACTGCCGCAGCTCCTCGAACGTCGCATATCGGCTGCGCTGCAGGTCCATGGCGACGCCGTCGATCAAATCCTCGAACCCCGATCGCGGAAGCGCAAACTTCGCGATGAATGGCGCCACGTGAGATCCCTGCGGCGTCAGGGCCCGGCCCCTCCGTACAGGCGGGCCACCTCCGCGCGCCACTTTTCGAGAGCGCCGCACCGGATCGTTCTCTCCCGGCTCGTCCACTGCGTCATCGACGGCGCGGCAGAAATCCCACACCGCGACGATGGCGTTGCGTTTGTCGGCGGGCAGGGCCAGGAACGAGTAATAAAAGCTCGTCGCGCGGCTCATTGCCTGGTCGCGGGAGCCCCCTGCCCCGCTCCTCGGCGAACTCCCATAACAACGCGCCCCAGAGCGAGCGACGGAGCGTCCGCCATGCCCGAGCCTGCGGCCTGGACATGAACACGTCGTAGCCGGAGCGATCGAGACGCTCCAGAATGCGGGCGCCCCCGAGCCACGTGACGCGCAGCTCGTGGCGAAGGCGGCCGCGCACGCCGTCGCAGACGTCTCTGCCTGCGTCGAACGACAGCCGCGTCCGCGCGAGCGACGCGCTTCAGCACGCGCTGCCATGGCTCCGTCATCCGCCGATCGTCGAGGTCGCGCAAGAGCGCGCCTTCGGCGTCGACGTCCTCGAGAGGAACGTAGAGCCGGCCGTTCTGCCAGTCGCGATCGAGGTCCTGCCAGAAATTCGTCAGCTGGAGCGCTGTGCACAGCGCATCGGACGAGCGATCGAGCCTGGCGTCGTCGTGGCCGGCGATGCGAAGCACGAGCCGGCCGACCGGATTTGCCGATCGCCGGCAGTAATCGAGCAGGCTGGGCCACGTGTCGTACCGATGCGTCGTGATATCCTGACGAAACGCGCTGAGCAGATCGTCGAAGAGCGACACGGGAAGACGGCAGGTCCGAATCGTCGCACCCAGCGCGAGAAACACACGGTCGTCAGCAGCGCATTCCGTAACGCACGCGTGCAGCCGATTCTGCCAATCATCCAGCAGGCTCAACCGCTCGGCGTCGGGCCGTCGTCCTTCGTCGGCGAAGTCGTCCGCCGTCCGGGCGAACGCGTAGAGCGCGGCGATGTGCGGGCGCATGCGCGCCGGCACCAGCCACGACGCGACCGGAAAGTTTTCGTAGTGGGTTCTCGCGAGCCGCTCGCACTCGGCGTATGCGGCCCGCAGAGCAGCGGCGTCTGGCTGCGTCACACTCGTGCGCATCGGCAAGAGCGTCATTGTACCGGTGATTCCAGATGCGCGACGCCGTAGCCGCGATCGTCGCCGCGGCGCTGATTTTCTTCGCGTTGAGTCTCCTGACCTCGTCTGCACTTCTATCGAAAGCGTCACCGGAAGGCGCGCGAGGACGAGCTCGCCCGCGGGCGCAGCATCATCGTCGAGCTGCCGACCGATCCGGAGCTGACGCTCTTCACCGAAGACGCAGAACACTTCTATTACGGCGCGATGCCGATCGACAAGAACGAGATCATGGCGGTGCGCGTGCTGATCAACGGCTCGCCAATCGCCGCGTTCGTGTCGCCGCAGGTGGGAGTCGGCGCAGCACCTTCAGCCGACGTCGTTCGACGATCGGCCCGAAGGCATCGCGCGCGACCGCTGGGACGTGGCCATCGAGACGGTCAATCCTGAGCAGGGAACCGTTCTCGTCGAGTGCGGCGCCGTGCGCGAGCGCGTGTCTCAGGAGCTCGCACGGAAAGTCTTCGACGCGGTCAGACTCGATCTGGAAAAACGATGCTGACAGGCCCTTCGACGCTGCTCAGGGCAGGCTACCACTCGACTTCCGGCTGGCCGGCCCGATGATTGACGACGCGCGCGATCGACGAACAGGAGATCGGACAGGCGATTGATGTACGCCAGCAGGTGCGCCTCGACACTGTCGGTGCCGAGCGCGACAATCGATCGCTCCGCGCGGCGGCAGACGGTCCTCGAAAAGTGCAGCAGCGCGCCGGCGCGATTGCCGCCCGGCAGAATGAAGCGCCGCAGCGGCGGCAGCTCGGCCTCGAACCGATCGATCCACTCTTCGAGCCGCTGGACGTCGGCGTCGGTCACCGCGACTTTGGTGACGCGCTCCGCGATTTTTTCGGCCGGATCGGCGAGCCGGGCGCCTATCGCAAACAAGTCTTTCTGCAGCTGTTCGAGCAAGTCCGGCGACATCGCCGGCGATCTCGCTTTGCGCGCGGACGCCTCCAAGGCACGCGTTCAGCTCGTCGACATCGCCGTACGCGGCGACGCGCGGATCCGCCTTCGAGACTCGCGTTCCGCCGAACAGCGCCGTGCCGCCGGCGTCGCCGGTGCGCGTGTAAATCTTCATGGCCGCCAGTATACGTAAAACCCACCTTCGCCAAGGCTCCGGCGGGCAAGCCCGAGCACACCGAAGCTCCGGCGGGCAAGCGCCGCCCCCGCTTTGCGCCGCAGCTTCAGACGCCGGCTGCTCATCTGGTACGATCGAAACGGCCGGGCGCTGCCGTGGCGCGAGACCTCCGATCCGTACCACATCCTCGTGTCCGAGATCATGCTCCAGCAAACGCAGGTCGATCGCGTCCTGCCGAAATACCACGAGTGGCTGGAAAAGTACCCGTCGCTCGAAGCGCTCGCGGACGCGCCGGAGCGCGAGGTCGCCGAAACGTGGCGGCCGCTGGGCTACAACATCCGGCCAAAACGGCTGCAGGCGATCGCGCGGGAAGCGGTGGCGACCTACGGCGGACGATTGCCGTCCGACGAAGCCACGCTGCTGTCGTTCAAGGGCATCGGCGCGTATACGGCCGGCGCCATCCGCAGCTTCGCGTTCCGCGAGCGCGCGGCCATCCTCGACACGAACGTCGCGCGCGTGCTGTTTCGCGTGTTCATCGGTAAGGGGACGCCGAAGGCGCACGCGACGAAGAAAGACCTGTGGAGCATCTCGGCGGCTCTCGTCCCGCGGAGCCGCGCGTTCGATTTCAACCAGGCGCTGATGGACTTCGGCGCCATGCTGTGCACGGCGAGAAAACCGAAGTGCCTGATCTGCCCGATGGCGCCGCTCTGCTCGGCATATCCACATAACCCCGAGAACGAGAAACGTGCCTGAGCGCATCGTCGTGGTGGCGGCCGTGATCGAGCAGAACGGCCGATTCCTCGTCGCACGGCGCCTCGCAGGCACCCACCTCGCGGGCTGCTGGGAGTTTCCCGGCGGAAAGGTTCACGAGGGCGAGACCCGTGAGGAAGCGCTGCGCCGCGAGATATCGGAAGAGCTGAATGCGGGCATCTCGAACACGCGAAGAATCTTTCACACCGCGCACGCGTATCCCGAGCGGATTGTCGAGCTGCATTTCTATCGCGGCGAGCTCACCGCCGAGCCTCACCCGATGCTCGGCCAGGAGCTGCGCTGGATTACTCGCGACGAATTTCACGCGCTCGACTTTCCTCCGGCCGACGCCGAACTAATTCGACGGGCTGGTAAACGCGAGCCTGTGAGCCGTTCACGGTCAGCTCGGTGCCGGCCGCGGCATGGTCGCGCTGCACGTAGCCCAGCGCGAGAGGCCGCGCCGAACCTGGGGGATGCCGTCGCGCTGGTAATCTCGCCGACTACTCGTTCGCCTGAGTGAATCTTGTCGCCGTGGGCAGGCACCGTGCCGTTCGGCATGAAGGATCGAGACAAGGCGGCGCGCGACACGGCCGTGTCCTCGATGCATGACGCGGATGATGACCTCCTGGCCAACGTAACATCCCTTTGTGAAGCTGATGGCGCGGTTCTCGAGACCTGCCTCGAGCGGAATCGTGTCGGTGTTCATGTCGATGCCGAATCGCGGGCGCCCGGCTTCGATTCGCAGCGTCTCCGCCGTGTCTTCACTCGCTTCGACCGCGCCCGCCTCGACAAGCTTGGCGCGCCGCGCATCGCTGTCGTCGGCCGGCACGTACAGGTCGTATCCCGGGACGCCCAGCGCGTCATCGCGAACGATGGTGAGCGACTCGGAAGTCACGTTGTCGTACTGATTCGCAAGCTCGGTCACCGATATCCCCGTCGCATTCTGGATCATCCGCGCGGACGACGGACCGTGCACCCCAAGTACGACCAGGTCGCCGGCCTCTGTCGCCTGAACATCCTCGGAGAAGATCAGCTTCTCGAAGCGGTCCGCGAGGGGACCTGCGATGCTGCGCTCCACATTCAGCAGCATACGGTCTCCCGTTTCGATGACGCGCATGTCCGAAATCATCCGCCCTTGCGGGGTGAGGTACGCGGCATAGACGCCCTGCCCCCTCCCCAGCAACGCGATGTCGTTGGTCAGGAGCGAGTGAAGAAAAGACGCGCGATCGCGACCCGTCAGCGCAATGGTGGCTTGCGACGACCGGACGATGACTGCAGCTGAATGGTGCGCGGCGTTGTACTGGTCGGCAGAAAACATCTGCTATCCTGATGGGAAAGTGACCTTCTCCAGACATTTTACTTGCCTGCCGACGGATGGTGGAGGTGGGCTGTCGTTGCCGCGCTCCTCGCGACCGCGGGCGTGCAGGGCGCTGCCGCGCAGACGGCGCCTTCGCAGACGTTCCGCGTGTTCGTCCGCGGCACCGACACCGGCGTCGAGGAAGTCACGGTGCTGGAAACGGCCGACGGCTGGACCCTCCGCGGGTCCGCCAAGCTTCGCGCACCTGTCAACCTGGTGATGGACTCCTGGGAGGCCCGCTACGATCGCCAGTGGAAGCCGATCGAGCTGACGATCAACCTGACCGAGAGCGCGAAGAAGTGGACCGTCCGCACCACGTTCAACGGCACGCTCGCTTCGAGCGAAATCAATCAGGAAGGTCAGCTTCAGCGCCGGACGAGCACGGTGGCGCCCGACACGATAGTGCTGCCCAACCTCATCTTCGGCGCGTACGAGGCGCTCGCCGCGCGGCTCGCAACGGAAAAAGTCGGTGGGCAGCTGCAGGTGTTCATCGCACCGCAGGACGCTCTGTCCGCAACGATCCACAACGTGACGGATGAAACCATCAAAGTGGCAGGGCGCTCGATCGCGGCGCGGCGCTGGTCGCTCCAGATCGGAGGCGCCGCGAAGCTCGAGATGGAGGTATGGACCGAAGGCAGCCGGTTGCTTCGAATCGATATTCCTGCGCAGATGCTGACCATCCTGCGTGACGACATCGCGAGCGTATCGGCGCGCCTCGTCACGATGGCCCGGCCGAACGACGAAGAAGTCTCGATTCCCGCGAACGGCTTCAGCCTGGCCGCCACACTTTCCAGGCCCGTGGCTGCGCCTCAGCCTGAGCCGGAGCCTCGCGGCCGGAAGCCTGCACCGGTGCGGTTGCCGGCCGTGGTGCTGGTATCAGGCTCCGGACCGACCGACCGCGACGAGATCGTCGCGGGCATTCCGATCTTCGCGCGAGCTCGCCAACGCGTTCGCCGACGCCGGGTATCTCGTCGCGCGGTACGACGAGCGCGGCGCGGGCCAGAGCGGCGGACGGCAGGATTCGGCGACGATCGACGAATTCGCCGTCGACGCGCGCGCCGTCGTGGCGTATTTACTGAAGCGGCGCGACGTCGACCCGAAGAAAATTTCTCTGATCGGCTACGGCGAAGGCGGGTGGATTGCGCTCGCCGTCGCTGCGCGCGAGCAGAAGATCGCGGCAGTCGGATTGGTCGCAACCCCCTCGACGCCGGGCACCGAGCTCGTCCTCGAACAGCAGCGTCTGCTTTTCGAGCGCGGAACGACGAGCCCTGCCGCCCAGCAGGCGGCGATCGAGCAACAGAAAAAAATTCTCGAGGCTGTCGTCTCCGGCAAGGGCTGGGAGAACTTCAACGCCGATGTACGCAAGCGGGTCGACACACCGTTGTATCGCAGCTTTCTGATGTTCGAACCGGCGAAGGTGATCGTGAACGTTCGCCAGCCGATGCTCGTCGTACAGCCGATGCTCGACCACGAGGTGCCGGCGCATCACGGCGAGCAACTCGCGCAGCTCGCGCGCTCGCGGCCCCGCGCGGGCGCGACCGAGTTCGTCCAGTTGGCCGGCGTCAATCACCTGCTCGCGCGGGCAACGACCGGCGAGATTGCCGAGTATGGAACGCTCACTCCGCGGAGCATCAGCCCTGCCGCAACACTCGAACTGACATCGTGGCTCGCGAAGGCGCTTGCCGCCGCTCCCCCAAAAATAGATGTGGATTCTGACCACCAATGACCCGTCAGCCGACCGTGTCATCTTCCGCCTTCCCGATGGCTCGACAAGGACGATCGGCCGCGCTCCGGGCGCGCAGTTCATCGTCGAGGCCGCACTGGTTTCGCGCCTCCACTGCCAGCTCACCGCGACCGACGCGTCGCTTCAGGTGAAGGATCTGGGCAGCACGAACGGCACGTTCGTCAACGGCAAGCGCGTCAAGGCTGCGGAACTCAAAAAAGGAGATCGGCTGTCTGTGGGCCGGCTCGATCTGATTGTGTCGAAATCGGAGTGACCGGCGGATCTATCCGCGCAGAAACGGATTCGAGCGCCGCTCCTGGCCAATCGTCGTCTGCGGACCATGCCCCGAGTACACTCTCGCGGCGTCCCCGAAGGCAAAAAGTACCTGCGTAATCGAGCGAATCAGTGTCGGCTGATCGCCTCCCGGAAGATCGGTCCTGCCAATCGACCCGGCGAACAGCGTATCGCCGACGAACAGATCCTCTTTATGCGATCCCTTCCTGCCTATCGCGAGACAGACACCGCCAGGACAATGGCCCGGCGTGTGATGCACGCCGATCTCGTATTCGCCAAACCACAGCGGCTCCGCGAGATCGTAGTAACGATCGATCGGAGGCAGCGCGTCGCAATGCAGCCCGAAAAAGGCCGCCTGCTGAGGAGCCGCATCGTAGAGAAACTGATCGTCGCGATGCAGGTACACCGGGACCTGCAGTGTATGCCTGGCGCGCGGCACCCCCGTCACGTGATCGACGTGCGCATGCGTCAGCAGGATGCTCCGGACGTTCAGCGACTGACCCTTGACGACGTGGAGCAGCGAATCAATTTCGTCACCCGGATCGATGACCATCGCCTCGCGTGTCGTCTCGCAGGCTACGACGTAGCCGTTTTTCTGAAATGGCGGCACCGCGCGCGTTTCGACGATCATTGCCCGCGCGGCCGGCCCGTGAGCATCTCGAACCTCCTCTTGTAGTGAGCGATCGCGTCTGGCATGCGGGCGACTATTTCTTGGGCGGCATCGACGGACGCATGTCGACACGGCTCGACAGGCTGCGCGGATCTTGCGACACCAAATCCACCACGACCTGGGCGACGTCCTCGGGACGCAGCTTCCATTCGTTGTGCGGACCGGCGTGTCCCATGAAGTCGGTGTTCACCGAACCCGGCTTGATGTAAGACACGCGGATGCCGTCGTGCCGCACCTCCTGCATCAGCGCCTCGCTGAAGGCGTCGAGCGCCGCTTTCGAGGCGCAATACGACACGCCGCCGACGAACGGATTGCTGCCGGCAAGGCTGCTGATGTTGATGATGTACCCACGGCCGCGCCGGCGAAGGTGCGGGATCGCCGCTTTGCAGCAGTTGAAGACGCCGGTCACGTTGGTGTCCATGACCCGGCGCCAGTCGTCGTGCCCCTGCGATTCGAGGCTGCCGAACCATCCGACGCCCGCATTGTTGACGAGAATGTCGATCCCCCCCTGCCGGCGGGCCGTCTCGTCGACGAGCGACTGCACCGCAAGGTGATCGCGAACGTCTGCCGCGAAGATGAGGACTCGCGCTCCGCCGGCCGCGACCCTGCTGAGCTCGGCTTCCGCTTTTTCGAGATGGTCTTTCTTGATGCCGTTGATCGCGACGTGAATGCCCTGCTGAATGAATGCCGACGCAATCGCGAGGCCGATGCCGCGCGAACCACCCGTCACGATTGCAACCTTACCCTCGAGCGAATTGGACATGGGGAGAACTATATGACAGCCCTACCCGCCTTCGCCAAGGCTCCGGCGAGTCTCGCCCAAGCGCGGCCCGCCGCGCGGAGGCGGAAGGGCTGTGCTACGGTGGCAGAGTGCTTCAGCGCAGTCCTGCGAAATACCCGGGCCTCGCCTTCACAGTGGCGCTCCGATTCTTCACGCGCACCTCGAGCCGATGCCATCCGTCCTGCCGCACGCCCTCCGGCGAGTAACTGACGAGATAGCGCATGCGGAACTCCTCGAGGATCTTCGAGAACGTCGCCGAGAGATCTCTGGTCGACTCGACGGCGAAAAGCCTTCCCCCGGTCGCCTCGCTCAGATCGCGCGGAAAGCTCGCGCGCCGCTCGCCTACCTCGACGCTGTAGACCACGACGTCGCCGCGGCGCGCAGTCTCGAGCACGGCATCTGCCGTCAGCCAGCTCGACGTGTCGACGCCGTCGCTGAACACAATCAGCAGCGAACGCCCCACATCCGACTCGCCGAGGAGCATGCCCGCGTGCGCGGCGTCGATGAGCGACGTCTGCCCCTGTCCTTGCACCTGATCGAGTGCCGCACGCACGCGATCGAAATTGTCAGTGAGCCCCTGGGTCGGGGTAACTACATGGCTGAAGGCGACGAGGGCTGCCCGATCGCCGGGCTTCAATCCGTCGAGTACGCTCTTACCGGCGGTTTGCAAGTGGCCGAGGCGAAGGCCCTGCAGGCTCGCGCTCATGTCGAGCGCGAGCACCACGTTAAGCGGGATCTGCTCGAAGCTCGCGAGATCGACGCGCTGCCGCACGCCGTTGTCCTCTATCTCGAAATCGGCGGGCGTCAAGCCCTGCACGGGGCGGCCGTTTTCTGTCACCAGCACGTCGACTCGCACGGCGTCGATGCGGCTGGTAAACGTCGTCTGCGTTGACGCGCCTATCGGTGCGAGTACGCCGGCAAGACACAGGGCAATCAGCGGACGTCGTAGTAGAACCACCACGGATCCTCCCGCCGTCGTTCGTCGCCTGGCAGCCTCGCGATAATCTGAAGCTCGTGTTGCGCCGCTCGGCGATCGCCCATCCGGCGCGCAATCTGGCTCAGCGCGAGGCGAGGCGACTGGGCATTCGGGTAGAGCGCCGACGCGCGCTCGAACGCCGCCCGCGCCGCATCGAAACGTCCGCCCGCCTCTTCCGCGCGCCCGAGGAACAACTCGGCGAGATACAACAACGGACCGCTGGCGCCATCCGCAATGGCGCGGCGCAATTCTTCCGACGCTTCATCGTGCCGCAAGAGGTCGTCGAGCACACGCCCACGCCGTACGCGTGCCTCCACGTGCCCGGGACGGTGCGCCAGCGAATCGCGGAAGAACCGCTCAGCCTTCACGAGCTCGGCGCGGGCCGAGCTCACCTCGGCAGACTCCCGGTTAGACTCCACGATCGACTCGGCCGCGGCCTGCATCGCTGTCGAGCCGAAGCGCTCGTGCAGCACGCCGCTCGCAAAGAGGATGACGGGATCCGAAGGAAAAATCCGCCGTGCGTGCGCGTAGTGATCGACCGCGGCAGCGATCTGACGCATCTGTAGCAGGTCCGACGACGTCTGCACGTACCACTCATGCACGCCGAGGTTCGCCGCCGGCGCCGGAGTCACGCCGTCGAGAAGAGACCGTCCCAGCTGCCAGTGCATGGTGATGTATCGAATGCCCAGCCATCGGCCGTCGCGGACGATATAGGCGGTTTTTTGTCTGGGCGATCGCCGGACCGTATCATCGGGAATCATCCGTGCGATATCGGCGTGGAGTGCCGGCGCCCCGGAGAAGGACTTGATTCGCCCGCTCTGGTTCCGTTTTGGCAAGGGAGCGCGCGTGGTGTTTTGCCTCGGCCACCACTGCCTCCAGCTCTGCCCCTGCCCACGTCGATACTTCGACTGCCGGCATGCCAGGGTCTCCCGGGATGTGGGCATCGACGGCGTCGAGCCACTGCTGAAGACGGTCCTGTCGAGGCAGAGATTGCGCGCGGGTTGGCTCGGCTGGGCGGAAAAACGCAATAGAAAGCCCCGCGACCGCGAGCCAGGAAGAAAGGCGGCGCAGCTCGGTCAAGGCGCTACAATAGCACCACAACAAGTCAAGGAGAGCGTCATGGTACGAAGGTTGGCCGGCGCCGTTGTCGCGCTGGTATTAGCAGGTGCGACGGGCAGCGGACTTCTGGCCATACGCAACAAGCCCCCGGAATCCGGCACGGCAAAAAGATCGCCCGACGCGGCGGCGACCGAGGCCTTGAACAACGGTCTCAAGCGACTGGAGAAGGCCGACCAGGCCGAGCTGAAGAATCCAAAGCAGGCCCGCAAAGAGTACGAGGCGGCGCTCAAGGATTTTCAAACCGCGGCGGCCGCCGCCCCTGACAATTATCGCGCGCACAACGGCACCGGCTACGCCCTGCGAAAGCTCGGCCGTTACGATCTGGCCCTCGAGAGCTACGAACGCGCGCTCGCTCTCGCCCCGTCATCGACGGAAGCCATCGAATACAGGGCCGAGGCATACCTGGGCCTGAACCGGCTGGATGATGCAAAGCAGGCATACATGCACCTGTTTGTGCACGACCGCGCGGCTTCGAACGTCCTGATGAAAGCGATGAAAGCCTGGGCGGAAAAGCACCGTACACAACCCGCGGGCGTCGATCCCGCAACCTTCGAGGCGTTCAATGCGTGGATTCGCGAGCGCGACACGCTCGCCTCGTCTGTTGGCAACCTCGGCCACAACTCTCCGGACTGGAAGTAGCGGCGTGAAGGCCTGGTTGTGCGTGGCTGGACTGCTCCTCGTCGGCGTCATCGCGTGGCCGGTCGCCGCGCAGTCCGACTTCGCCAAGGCTACGTCGGACGGGCTTTCGGCATCTGAGTTCTTCTCAGACCGGCTGCCACGATGGTTTCCGGTCCCGAAAATCCCAGCCGACAATCCCCTTACCGAGGAAAAGGTCGAGCTCGGCCGGCATCTGTTCTACGAGCCGATGCTTTCGGGCAACAGCACGATATCCTGCGCAATGTGCCACCAGCAGTTGCTCGCATTCACCGACGGCCTCGCACAAGCGATCGGCGCAACCGGAGGACAGCATCCGCGTTCGAGCATGTCTCTCGCGAACGTCGTCTACAACGCATCGTACGGATGGAACGAGCGCACGTGGAGCCTCGAGTCGCAGATGGAGGTGCCGATGTACAACGAGCACCCCATCGAGATGGGAATGAAGGGACACGAGGTGGAAGTGCTGGAACGATTTGCCGCCGACGCCGACTATGTCGAACGGTTTCGCACGGCGTTTCCACGACGATCCGAACCCGATCACCCTTCCGAACATCGTCAAGGCGATCGCCTCGTTCGAGCGGATCATCGTGTCGGCAGACTCTGCCTTCGACCGGTACCTTTACAAAGATGATCACAGCGGCATGTCGCCGGCCGCAAAGCGCGGAGTGACGCTCTTTTTCTCGGACCGCCTCAAGTGCAGCGAATGCCACGGCAGCGTGAACATCTCGGGCCCGACGATTTTTTCCGGTGCGATGCCGTCCGATCCTGAAGCGTTTTTTCACGATACGGGAGTGGCGACGCAACCCTCGAAGTTCCGCGCGCCGACGCTGCGCAATATCGCGGTAACGGCGCCGTACATGCACGACGGCAGCATCGCCACATTGAAGGACGTCGTGGCCCATTACGCGGCAGGCGGGCGAAGCGCACGCCCGAAGAGCGACAGGGTTCGCGGGTTTGCAATCTCGGCGTCCGAGACCGACGACCTGGTGGCATTTCTGCACACCCTCACGGACGAGAAGTTCCTGACCAACCCGGCCTTCAGCAACCCCCTGAGCAATCCTGACCTGCGCCGCGAAGATCGACGGGGGCAGCGAACCAAATCAGATCCGCCCGAATGGCTGACAGGCTCTCACTGATCAGGTCGCGGAGCGGCCGCAGGGCTTAGGGCGTTTTCCACAACGCCGTAGTGTCCGCCTTCAGGCGGACCATCGGCAGGTCCGGCTGAAGCCGGACACTACATGTCATGGCGCTATGAGAAACGCTCCCTAGGGTCCCCAGTCGAGGGACGCGAGTAATATTGACCGGCGGATGTCCCTGGTTGCGATCATCGGCGCGGGTGAAATTGGCGGAGCTGTCGCTCGCACGCTGGCGTGGCGCGCTCGGGTTGGCGCGATCCGGATCATTGACGACAAGGAATCGGTTGCCGCAGGCAAAGCCCTCGACTTGATGCAATCCGGGCCCATTGCCCGGTCCGATACGCCAATCGAGAGTGCGGCCGATCTTGGAGCTGCCGCTGGTGCGTCGGCGATCGTGCTTGCCGACCCTGTCGGTTCGGGGGCGGAATGGACTGGCGAGGCGGCACTCGCCGTGCTGCGTCGACTGAAGGCCTATGGGCACCTCGATCGGTCGGTTCTGATCTGCGCCGGCGCCGCGCACGGCGTGTTGATGCAGCAAGGGTTCGACGAGCTCGGCCTCTCGCGCCGCCGTGTCATCGGGTCGTCCCCGGAATCGCTCGCATGCACCGCCCGCGCCCTCGTGGCCCTGGAGGTCCGTGCGGCGTCTAATCAGGTAGGGCTCGTGGTCATTGGCAGGCCTCCGGACAAGATCGTGATTCCCTGGAGCGACGCGTCGGTCGCGGGGCATGGTGCGGCCGACGATCATGAGCGCGCCCCAGTTGAATCGAGTCGAGCGGCGGCTGCGTGGACTGTGGCCACCGGGCCCCAATGCCCTCGGCGCCGCAGCCGCATTATTCTGTGAGAGTGTCGTTGCCGGCTCGCGCCGCATCTTCTGCGCGTTCGTGTCGCTGGACAGGGACAACGGAACCAGGGCGCCCGTGTGCGCGTGGCCCGTTTCGATTGGCCCGTCCGGGCTCGAGCGCGTCACCGCTCCTGCACTGTCTGGCCGCGACCAGGTTGTCGTCGATGAGGTACTCCAATGAAGCGTGTGTTCGTCGGTCTGCTTGTTGCCATCCTCGGTGCTGCCGCCATGCAGGCCGATCCGCGGCGTATCGATCCGAAGGCCTATCTCGAGCACGTGAAGTTTCTCGCGTCTGAGGATCTCGAAGGACGCGGAAACGGCGGGCGCGGCCTCGAAAACGCGGCGCGAGTACATCGCTGCCAGATTCCGCGAGGCGGGCCTCGAGCCCGCAGGCGACGCGGGCACGTACTTTCAGCGCTTTGAAATGACGACGGGGATGTCGGTAGAGCCGGGCAACTCGGTGACGATGCATTCGGGCCGAAGCGCCGTAGGGTTCGACGTCGGCCGCGACTACGAAATCGTGTCGACGTCGGGCGACGACACCTCATCCCCCTCATCCGTTGCCGGTCGTCTTCGCTGGTTATGGCATTTCCGCACCCGCAGCTCCGCTACGACGACTATGCCGGCATCGATGCGACCGGCAAGGCTGTGCTGATTCTTACGCACGAGCCGCAGGAAAACGATCCGAGAAGTGCGTTCGAAGGGCAAACGAACACACTGCATTCGACGATGATGCGCAAGGTTGAAGTCGCGCGGAAGAATGGCGCCGACGCGATCCTCGTCGTCGACGATACGAATCATCGGCCTGCCACCGATCGGTTTCGCCGGTGGCTTCGCGATCCTCAGGCCGAAGACTTCGGGATTCCGGTCTTTTATCTGTCGCGCGACCTGGTTCAGCGCGCGCTTGGCACCCGATTGAATCTCAATGCCACTTCGAGCGAAATCGACCGTGATCTCGCGCCCAAGTCACGACTGCTCAGCGACGTCACCGTAACCGCGCTGGATCGCACCACGAGAGTGCGGCGGCCTGTTCGCAACGTCATCGGAATCCTGAAAGGCACCGACCCTTCGGTGGAGTCGGAAGTCGTCATTCTCGGAGCACACTACGACCACCTCGGCCGCAGCGGCCGTTTCTCGATGTCGCAGAACACGACCGGGCAGATTCATCACGGCGCCGACGACAACGCGTCGGGCACCGCCGCGGTCATCGAGATGGCGCGGGCAGCCGTCGAGGCGCGCAAGGAATTTCGCCGGACCATCGTGTTCATGACGTTCGCGGGCGAAGAGCATGGGCTGCTCGGCTCGTCGTACTACGTGAACCACCCGACGATGCCGCTCGACGGGACGATCGCGATGATCAACCTCGACATGGTCGGGCGGGCAGGCGGTCGAATCATGGTGGACGGTCTTGCGAACGCTCCGTCGATAGAAGCGGATCTCGCAGCCGCCGAATCGTCAAGCTCGCTCAAACTGAAGGCCTTGCGCGGCGGGCCCGGCGCCGGCGCGAGCGACGACGCAACCTTCCTGCTCAGGAAAATTCCATCGATCAACTTCTTCTCCGGTTTCCATTCGGACTACCACCGTCCGAGCGATACGTGGGAGAAAATTGACGCGGCAGGGGGCGCTGCTGTGGCCGACCTCGCGTTGGCGCTGGCGCGTCAGCTTGCAAATCGAGGGCAGCGGCCGCCGTTTGTCGAGACCGTGCAGCAACAGGATCCGCACTCGAGCGGAAACGTCGGCGCGGTGTCAGGCTACGGCCCGTATTTCGGCTCGGTACCTGATTTCGCCAACGAAGGTCAGGGCGTCAAGTTTGCGGAGGTGCGTGCCGGCAGCCCGGCCGCGAAGGCCGGCCTTCGAGGAGGCGACGTGATGATCGGATTCGGCGGCGCGCCCATCAAGACGCTGTACGACTTCACCTTCGCGCTGCGCGAGAAGAAGCCGGGCGATCGCGTCGATGTGATCGTCCTGCGCGACGGAAAAGAAGTGAAGGCGACGGTCGAGCTCACGACGCGACCGTAGGGAAAGTGGAAAGTAGAAAGTGGAAAGTAGAAAGTGGTTCTTCGCGCTGTGCTGTACGGGTCTCGGCTGCGCGTCGGGTTCGGGCGGGACTGGGTGCGCGATCGGGTACGGCGTGGAAGTTGAGAATCGGGCCGGCGTCGAAAAATTCGAGGCGCTTCGCGATCGCTTCTTTATTCGCCATCTGCTGTTCAACCCCGTAACCTCGACCTACCTCGGCGCAGATGGTTACAGCCCTGTTCTTCAGTCCACAAATGGAGCGCTGAAGGATTATTCGGAGGCTGCACTCGCGCGAGAGCTTGCGTTCTATCGCGAGTCGTACCAGGAGCTGGGAGCGATTCCGCTCGAGAGTCTCCCGCCGCATCTGCGTGTCGATCACCGGGTGATGGATGCGCAACTGAAGTTCGGCGATCCATGAGGGGTTCCCAGGACACGACTGGCACTTCAAGTACATGACGCAGCACGCCGATCAGATTTCGAACGTGCGGTGGCTGACGCCCGGCGCCGTCGAAGATTCGTCGTCGATGTGGAGCGATTCGCTCGCGGCCGAAGGATGGGGACTGTACGCCGAGGAATTGATGGCCGAGCCGGTCGAAGGTCGTCCCTACGGGTTCTACTCAGCGCCGGAATATCTCTACGAGCTGCAAGGGCAGATGACGCGCGCCGTGCGCGTGCGCGTCGATGTCGGCATTCACACGGGTCGCATGACGTTCGACGAAGCCCGCGATTACTACGTCGAGCACGTGGAGTTCTATCCCGGGGCTTGCCGGATGAAGGACCCAGATGCGAAGGCGGCGTGCGAGGAAGCCGATCGCCAGATCTATCGCTACTCGAAGTGGCCCACGCAGGCGATTGCCTACAACCTGGGCAAGAACGCGATCAACTCGTTGCGCGAAGAGTGGAAAAAGAAATGGGGCACCGCCTATTCGCCCCGAGCCTTCCACGAAAGGTTCATGCGAATGGGAACGGTGCCTGTCGTCTTTTTCCGCGATCTCTTCGAGTAGCGACGTCTTGTAGTAGCGATGCCTTGGAGTGTCCGGCTTCAGCCGGACCCTTAGTGCAACGATAATCCGCTCGAAAAATCGGCGAGCTGCTCGCGCAGCATCAGCCGGCCGCGATGCAGCCGCGACTTCAGCGTCTGTTCCTTGACGTGAAGTACCGCGCTCGCCTCTTCCGTGGTGAGCCCCTGCACGTCCCGTAGGATGACCGGCGCGCGATAAAGCAGCGGCATGTCCTTTAGTGCGCGAACGAGCGTCTGCCTCATCTCCGCGCGCAGCATGTCCTCGTCGGCGAGCGGCGCCCAATCGATGACTTCGCGCTTCCGCGGCTGGCCATTCTCCTCGTCGTTCGACTTTTCCGCCGCGTTCGGCAGTTCCTGCTTGAACTGGCGCAGCCGAGACATCGCGGCATTGAACGTGATGCGGTAAATCCAGGACGAAAGCGCCGCGTCGCCGCGGAACGCGTCGATCTTCTGATACACCTTCAGCAGCACGTCCTGTGCGACTTCTTCGGCGTCTTCACGGTTCCTGAGGTACCGGAATGCGAGCTGATAGATCTTGGCTCCGTACGAATCGGACAGGTCGGCCACTGCGGTGGGATCCTGCGCTCGCAACCGCTCCACAAGATTTCTGGTTGGTTCTCCCTGGGTCATGATCAGTCGCGGGGGCCCCGCGCCCCGCTCCGCCGCTCCGCTTGCGGGAGCCCAATGCCCCGCGCCGCTTCGCGGCTTGTCCTCTGACTATAAGAACACCCTGGGGGTGGGATTTATTCCCCGAGGAGAACCCGGAAAATCACGATGGGCGCCCAGATGGTGACGAGAAGCGACAAATCCAAGAAAGACAATAGCTTGCGGCCGACCGAAGATTGAGAGTCCATCCCGGCCCATTGCGCAGCGGCACGAAGAGGGCCGGATCCTGCCGATTGATATAAAGGCCCGGAAACCGCCAATGGACAGCCTCCGTTTCGCGCACGATGGGCTTCGGATACTGCAGATAGACCGCCGCCCTCACCCCGACGATTGCGGACAGGACGATGCAGACAACGAGACTCTGGTAATAGACGTCGCCAAGGCCGCAGCACATGAGCTGCCACATCATGATCAGGCGGACAGCGAGGAGTCCCTGAAACGTCACCCAGATCGCGGCAAGCAGGCTGATGGCTTCTGCCGTCATCAGCATGCGCTCGCGCTCCTGTCGCGGTTCCTCGTTCTCAACCGCCGACCGGGTCTTTTGCGTGCGGTACAACAGCACGCCGGAGATCGCGCCAAACACAATCGCCAGAGTCAGCTGAATCCAGACGGGCACGAGGATGATGGTGTAGGACGCGCGGACGAACCTGTCGGCGATGCCCTGATCGTCGAAGTGCACGGGCAAAAGCGGCGGCACGGATGCCGCCCGCCCAAGAATGTAGCCTGTGGTTCCAGAGATCGCGGCGATTGTCGTGGCGAGCCCCATCAACGTCAGCAGCGTGGGGCGATAGATCATTTTCATGTGGCGAGCTGCCTCGACAACCTTCCGATCGAATACCGCGGCGAAGTTCCGCGCGACCGACGCTTCCGCCTCGGCCATCGTGACCTGGCGCCCTGTCGCGCGTGACAGGGACGTCACCCCGCCGCTTTCGATGCCGCACGGCACGATGAGCCTGAAGAAATCGAGGTCGGTCGCCACGTTCAATGCGAATCCATGGCTCGTAATCCAGCGCGAGATGCGCACGCCTATCGCACCTATTTTGTCGGCTCCAACCCACGCGCCCGAGAGTCCCTTGATGCGGCCCCCCTCGATCCCGAACTCGCCGCACGCCCGGATCATGACTTCCTCGAGGTCGCGCACATATTTGTGCACATCGCATCGATCCGGCTTCAAATCCAGGATTGGATAGCCGACGAGTTGTCCAGGCCCGTGATACGTGATGTCGCCACCGCGTCCCGACTCGTGCACTTCGACCTGCCGCGCGGCGAGCAGTTCGGGCGTCCCGATCAGGTGCGATCGTGCCGCATCGGCCTTGACGCCAAGCGTGATGACGTGGGGATGTTCGACGAGGAGCAGGAGATCAGGCACACGCCCCGCGCGGCGCTCCTCGACGAGCGCGCGCTGGATCTCGCTGGCGACGGTGTATGGAACGAGGCCGAGCCGCCGGACCTCTAGCTCGACGCACGCCTATATGGTAGCGTGCGGGGCCTCGGAATGGGGTCCGCTCAGGCCGGCAGCCGCAGTCGCGCTCTCAGACCCCCGGAAGGTGATTCCTCGAGAGAGACAGACCCGCCATAGACCTCCGCCAGATCCCGCACAATCGCAAGGCCCAGACCCGACCCAGGCGCGGCTTCATCAGCTCGGACGCCGCGCTGCAGGACGGCTTCGCGCAGCCCAGGCTCCAGCCCACTGCCGTCATCGTCCACGAGAATCTCCAGCACCGCTCCCTCGCGATGCGCGTCGACCGTTAGATGCGAGCGTCCCCACTTGCAGGCGTTGTCGAGAAGGTTGCCGATCATCTCATCGAGGTCTTCCCGTTGAACGCGTACGGTCAGCTCAGGCGACACGCGGATGTCGATCGAGATCCCCCGCTCTGCGTGGAGCCGGTGCATCGCGCGCGCCAGTCCTTCGGCCGATTCCCTGATCGAGCAGCGCGTCCCTGGCGCAGCACCGGCCGCCGCCGCGCGCGCGTGGGCGAGGTGATAGTCCACCTGCCTCCGCATTCGTTCGACCTGCTGCGAAACAGCGGCCGCCACGTCGAGTTGGCCGGCGGCCCGCGCGCGTTCCGCTTCGTGCGCAAGAATGGCGAGCGGCGTCTTCAGACCATGCGCGAGGTCTCCCGCTTTGGCGATCGCGCGGCGAACGGCCTGCTTCCCGGTTCTCGAGCAGCGCATTCAAATCGGTGACAAGCGGCTGCACCTCTGTCGGGTACGTCCCTTCGATGCGGCGATCGCGCCCCTGATGCAGTCCGGCAAGCCGCGCCCGAAGGTTATTGATGGGCGAGACGCCGCGACGCACCTGCAGGAACCCGGCGATCATCGCAAACACGGCGAATAGGATGACCAGCGGCCGCGTGAATACATCGTGCACGACGAACGCAAATGACGGTCGATGATGAGACTCGATGGCGAAGATCAGTGCGGCGCTCGCCATGATGACCAGCCCGATCGTCCACAGCACTGTTCCGAAAGGAGGCGGCTCCTGAGCGACAGTGGTGCCTTCATGGTGCGACCCGGTATCCGAGGCCGCGCACTGTTTCGATGATCGACGCGCCCAGCTTGCGCCTCAGCCGGGCGATGAATACTTCTACCGTATTGGAGTCGCGATCAAAATCCTGCGAGTAAATGTGCTCGGTGAGCTCGCTCTGCGAAACGACGCGCGTGCGGTGGTGCATCAGATAGGAAAGGACGCGGAACTCGTGGCTCGTCAGTTTCACGGGAATACCATGACGCGTGACGCGCGCGAGCCGTGGGTCGAGCTCGACTGCGCCGCATCGCATGGCGGGCTGGATCTGCCCGCTCGACCGGCGGATGAGCGCGCGCAGCCGGGCCAGCACTTCCTCCATCCTGAACGGCTTCGACATGTAGTCGTCTGCGCCTTCGTCGATGCCGTGGACCGTTTCGTGCCAGCCGGCGCGAGCGGTGAGAATCAGGACAGGCACCGTCATCCCTGAGCGGCGCCAGCCGCCGAGCACCGTGAGGCCGTCGACGCGTGGCAGGCCGAGGTCGAGCACGATCGCGTCGTACCGTTCCGTTCGCGCAAGGAAATCGCCGCGCTCGCCGTCGCGGGCCGAATCCACTGCATAGCCCGCATCTGCCAGCGCCTCGCATAGCTGCCGCGACAGCGACGCCTCGTCTTCGACGACCAGCAGTTTCATTGTAGATAAGGTCTTAGAGTAATCCTGAACGGCGCCTGAACGAACCGTTCATGTCGCGTTCAACGTGGCGCCGGTATCATCACCGCATGACGACACCCTTTACGTACGACTTCGGGTACAGCTGGCCGATCGGCTGGGGACATCTCGTGCCGCTTGCGCTGTTCGGCGGACTCGCCATTGCCGGCGTCTGGTTGAAGTGGCGCCGGTGGATTGTGGGTGCCGCGGCTCTCATCGCTGCCTGGAGCGTCGCCGGGTTGCTGATTACGCACGCGCTGTTTCGCATCAACCTGCCCGTCCCGCCCGGGACCGATCGCTTCCTCACGTCCGGATCAGGTCGCGTCGTGGACATCGGCGCCGGTTCGGGGCGCGCAACGATTGGTTTGCTCCTTGTGAAACCGCGTATCACAGTGACTGCGGTCGACATCTACAGGGGCTACTTCGGGATCGACGGCAACACGCCGGACCGGCTGATGGCGAACGCGCGCATTGCCGGCGTGGCGGACAGGGTCGAGGTGAAGGTAGGTGATGCTCGTGAGCTACCGCTCGAGAACGGCACGTACGATGGCGCAATCAGCGTGGCGGCAATCGATCATATTCCGCGCGCTGACATTCCCAAGGCGCTCGGCGAGGCCGCGCGCGTATTGAAACCTGGCGGCGAGTTTCTGCTGACGATCGTGAACGTCGACGTGTGGGCGCGATTCGCGTCGCCGCACGCGCTCGGGCATCATCCGGGCGCAGACACCAGCCGGTGGCGCACGATGCTCGTGTCAGCAGGCTTCGAAATCGTGGAAGAGGGCACGCAGCCCGCCGGACTGTATTTTCTCGGCCGGACGCCGCGCTCTACAGCCACTCTAACTTCGCGTATCGCTCGCCCGCAATGTGGAGGAACAGCGCCTCGAGCGTGCTGAACGCGCGCCCATCGACGACGAGTGTTCCTTCCCGGCTGAGCGGCGTAAGGTCCCCTTCCCAGACAACACGACCGGGACTCCTGATGATTGCCACTCGGTCGCAGAGGCGCTCCGCCGTTTCGAGCACGTGCGTCGTCAGAAACACAGTTCGCCCCTGCGCGGTGAACCGGCGAAGCCAGTCTTTCATCAGGGCGACGCCCGTCGGATCAATCGATTCGAAGGGCTCGTCGAGGAAGAGGATGTCGGGCCGGTGAATGATCGCCGCTGCGAAGGCGACGCGCTTCTTCATGCCGGCGCTGAAATCGCCGAGCGGCTTCCTCCCCTCTGAAATCTCGAGCGCCGAGAGCAGCTCGCCGACGCGACGGCGCGTATCGTCCTCGCCGACGCCGTACATCCGCGCCTGGAACGCGAGGATCTCATGGGCGTACAGGTAGTCGAACAGCCCGAGGTTCTCCGGCATGACGCCGATCCGCCTCTTGAGATCGACCGAGCCGGCGTGAAACGGCTCGCCTAGCAAGCGGATGCTGCCACTCGTCGGGTCCAGCAATCCCGTGACACAGGCGATGGTCGTACTCTTTCCGGATCCGTTCGGCCCGAGAAACCCGAAGAAAGTGCCCGCCGACACCGTGAGCGTCAGCTTCTCGACGGCCACCGCCTCGCCGTATCTCTTCGTGAGGTCCGTGACCTCGATGGCGTTCACGTCAACTCCGTCGCTCTATGACTGACAGCACACGCTCCCGCCGCGCTGTCAGCAGCCGGCCGGCGCCGTATAGGCACACGAGATAAAAACCCATGCATAGCAGCGCAACTATCGGCGCGATTCTCCAGTATCGGATGATTGCCCCCGATTCGACTCCCGGCGCCGCGCTGCGGATCGCCAGCCAGAACGCAAAGATGGTCGCCATCACGACGTAAATGCCGGCGCCCGCCTGGTTGCGGAAGATCGCTCCGTAGTCGGCCGCGCGCGGGAGCAGCACGGTGGTCCACAATCCCACGCCTCGGAGAACAAGTAATCCGCTCAACGCGCTGGACACCGTGAGCGTCAAGATCCGAGCGTCCGCAAAGACCGGAAACATCAGGGACCACACGACTATGGCCAGTAGCGTGTACGCGAGTCCGAACAGAAGCGAGGTGATCGACACTGCGCGCAGTACGGCCGCCATCGAGGCAGGCGCAAGCAACAGACGCCGAACGCCAGACGACTCGTAACCAAAGAGGTTGGTGTCGAATTCCAAAGTCGGCAGCGATCCGGTGAAGGCCGTAATCAGGAGCGGGCCAATCACCGCAGCCGTCGCGTCGGCAGGTCCGCCACGCCGGAGTAGAAAGGCTCCAACGACAAGCCCCATGAGCAGGTTCATGCGCACGCGTGGGTTGCGGAGGAAGTAGCGCAGTGTCTTACTGACAAGTGCGGGATGCAGCGCCGGAAGGCACGATGCGACGCGATCGCAGACACCATTCGACGCCTCAACGGCTCCTTCCCTGGATCGGCTGGAGACCGGTCGAGATTCGACCAGCACCAGCGCGCTCCCCAGCAACACGATCCAGCCCGCAAGCAACGCTAGGTGCCACGGCACGCCACCGCCTCCCATCACTGCCGCGGCAGAGAACGGCGGCGTGGCCGTGAACATCAGTGCTAAATGCTCGCGCATCTCCGATGTTCGATCGAGGGAGCGCACGACCGTCGGCGAGAGCGCGAGAAGGTTGAAGAGCACGAAGAGTATGGCCTGGCCTGCAGGAATCGCCATCCACCGGTCAATGAGCGTGACGAGCAATCGTGCAAGCAGGTAGTTGGCGGCGATCAGCAGCAGCGCAGCCGGCAGCGTGCGCCACAACGGCGCCGCCCCCATCGTCCAGAACCCGATTGCCGCGCCAAGGTACAACGCGAGGGTCAACAGCCAGAGCGGCTCAAACAATGCCAGCAGTTGTCGAGTCACGAACCTCTCCACCCGTGACAAGGGATAGCGGCGGAGAACGGCGTCTGAGAACAGCTGGCTCATGCCGAGCCCGAGCAGAACGGAAGCGACGAGCGCATTCAAGAAAGCGACCCCGAGGATCGTGCGTGCAACGGATTCGGCGCGGCCGAGACGGACGGCAACCGCTGCCCCCGCCAACCCGCTGCTTGCCGTGATGAGTACCAGAAGGAGTACGAGACCCTGTGCCGCGAGAAAGAACCCGATATTGAGCGCGCTGCCGCGGACCTTCGCCCATTGCAGTCGGTATCGGGCGCGGACGAGGCGGGCAAGTGTCTGACTACGCGTTCGCCGGCTCCCAGTTCTCGATCATCTTCTTCACCACCTGCATGAACTCATCGGCGATTGCGCCGTCGATCACGCGATGGTCGTAGCCGATCGTCATGTACGCGCGCAGCCGGATCGTGATTGCGTCCTCTATGACGACCGGCCGCTTCTCGACCGCTCCCACGCCGACGATGGCAACTTGCGGCTGGCTGATGATAGGCATCCCGAACAGCGCACCGAACACGCCCGGGTTCGTAATCGTAAACGTGCCCCCCTGGACGTCCTCGGGCTTGAGCTTCTTCTCGCGAGCGCGCGCCGCAAGATCGGCGATCGCTTTGCTGATGTCTAAGAGGGTCATCGCATCGGCGTTCTTGACGACCGGCACGATCAGCCCCCAGTCGAGCGCCACGGCGACGCCGATGTTGATGTCCTTCTTGTAGATGATGTCGGCGCCATCCACAGATGCGTTGACGATGGGCACTTTCTCGAGAGCCTCGGCGCACGCCTTTGTAATGAACGACATGTACGTCAGCTTGCCGCCGGCCTTCTCGTATTCGGCTTTCTTCGCCTTGCGGATTTCATCGACCTTCGTGAAGTCGATCTCGAACGCCGAGTGCACGTGCGGCGATGTGCGCTTGCTCATCACCATGTGCTCGGCGATCTTCCGGCGCATGACGCTCATCGGCGTGCGCTCGTATTTCGACGAATCGAGACCGGCGGTAGCCGACGGGTTAGGCGCCAAGCTAGGTGCGCTAGGTGCGCTAGGGGCACTCGGGGCGCTGGGGGCACTTGGGGCGCCGGCGTCGATGTACGCGAGTATGTCGTTCTTCGTGACTCGGCCGCCCTCGCCGGTCCCCGCAATGTTGCGCACATCGATGTGATGCTCGCGCGCGATCTTGCGAACGAGTGGCGACAACCGTAACTCTCGCGCTTCGGCCGGTGACCACGGCTTTGACACACCGGGTGCGCTGGGTGCAACACGTGTTCTAGGGGCGCTAGGGGCGCTGGGTGCGACAGCGGCGCTGGGTGCGACAGGGGCGGCGGCTCGTCTCGCCGAAGCAGCGGCTGGTGCCGGCGCTGCGGAGGCGGATGTTACAGGCGCATAGGGGCCGAACCGATCCCCGGTATCGCCGTCCCCTTGAGAAGAGGAGACGGGTGCATTGGGTGCAACAGGGGCGCTAGGTGCGGTAGGGGCGCTGGGGTTCGCGGCTGCATCTCCTGCAGGCTTGTCCGCCGGCTTGTCCACCGTAGCGCTCTGCGCGGAGGTGGAAGCGGCGCTCGGCGCTGCGGAGGCGGGCTTTGCCGCATTCTCGTCAATCACACCGACGACGGTATTGATTGGAACGGTCTCACCTTCCCTGACCTTCACCTCGCTCAGCACGCCGGCGGACGGCGACGGAATCTCCGCGTCGACTTTGTCGGTCGAGATCTCGAACAGCGGTTCGTCGCGTTCGACCGCGTCTCCGACTTTCTTCAGCCATCGGACGATGGTGCCCTCGGCCACCGACTCGCCCATCTGCGGCATCACAACTTGTTTCGCCATTGTGTGTCCTACCACCAACCACCAACCACCTACCACCAACCGGCTGGCAGCTACATATGTATCGCCGCGCCGTGCGTCGCGTGCGCAGCTTCGGCAACCGCCTCCGAGAAGGTCGGGTGTGCGTGGATGGTCCTGATCAGGGCCTCAACCGTACATTCGAGGCGCAGGGCAAGCGTGGCTTCCGCAACCAGTTCTGTCGCCCGCGGACCAATCATGTGCACGCCGAGCACTTCATCGTACTTCTTGTCCGCGACGATTTTGACGAACCCTTCTGCTTCGCCCGCCATCTTCGCCCGACCCAGCACGAAAAACGGGAACGTCCCAACCCGGACGTCGTAGCCCTTTTCCTGCGCTTCTCTCTCCGTCAAGCCAACGCTGCCGATTTCGGGATCGCAATACGTACATGCCGGGACGTGATGGTAGTTGATGGCTTTCACGTTCTGCCCGGCAATTCGTTCGGCCGTGACGATTCCTTCGGCCGACGACACGTGTGCAAGCTGCGGATGCGGCGCGGTGCCCGCGCCGAAGGAGATGACGTCTCCGACGGCCGAAATTCCGGGAACGCCCGTGCGAAACAACGTATCGACGGCGACATAACCCCGATCCATGTTGAGGCCGAGCGCCTCGGCGCCGAGACCGTTCGTGACAGGTCCGCGGCCGGTTGCGACGAGCAGGTAATCGGCGGCGATCTTTTCGATCGTGCCGTCGGGGAGCTGCGCTTCCATTTCGACGCCGGCTGCGCCGGCGGTCGCCTTCGTCACCTTGGTGCCGGTGTGAATGGTGATTCCCTGTTTCTTGAAGGATTTCTCCAGCTCGGCCGAGATCGACTCGTCTTCGGCCGGCACGATGCGCGGCAGCAACTCGACGATCGTCACCTGGCTTCCGAAGCGACGGAAGATTGAAGCGAACTCTACGCCGACCGCGCCGCTGCCGAGAATGACCATCGACTTCGGCACTTCGCGAAGGGAGATCGCCTCGTCGCTCGTGATGATCCGCTTGCGATCGATCTCGACGCCCGGAACACTTCGCGGCACCGACCCGGTCGCAATGACGATCTCTTTCGCGGCCGTGAGGCTCTGCGTATCACCCTCGACGACGTCGACCTTGCCGCGCGCAGTAATCGTGGCAGTGCCCTTGATCCATTCGATCCTGTTTTTCTTGAACAGAAATTCGATGCCTTTCGTAAGGCCGGTCACAACTTTATCTTTCCGCGCCTGCACCCGATTCATGTCGATGCCGACCGCGCCTTCGCCGATCGTGACGCCCCATTCCTTCACGTTCTGCACGACTTTGAGCGCGTGCGCGTGCTCGAGCAGGGCCTTGGTCGGTATGCATCCCCAGATCAGGCAGGTGCCGCCGAGGGATTTCTGCTTCTCGACGACAGCCGTCTTGAGCCCCAGTTGCGACGCGCGAATGGCCGCGACGTAGCCGCCGGTTCCTGCGCCAATCACCACAACATCGAACTCGTTCGCCATGTGAGCTCCCGCCTTCGCGCTTGCTGCGCACACCGCTTCGGCGTGGCAAGCCAACAGGGCAACTTACTAGGGGCACCTGAGGGTGTCAAGCAAACCCAGCGCTTCGCGATACAATACCGGCTGTTTTCTCCATGAACCCCAAGCCGAAAACGATCCTCATCGTCGACGATGACGAGGGGATGCGTGACACGCTGAACGCCATACTCAGGCGCGATTATCGTGTGCTGCGCGCGGCGACCGGAGAGGCCGCGCTGGCCATCCTGAATCGCGAGGACGTCGACCTGATGCTCCTCGATGTGCGCCTCCCCGGCATCGACGGCTTCGACGTGCTCCGCATCGTCAAAGAGAATTACGGCTTGATCGAAGTGATCATGATTTCGGCGATCACCGAGATCGAAACCGCCGTCAAGGCCATGAAGTTCGGGGCCTACCACTACGCCACGAAGGACTTCGACTACGAAACGATCCGCTCGCTGGTGCACAACGCGAGCGAGCGCCAGGATTTGAACCGCCAGGTCATGACGCTGAGCGCGCAAGTCGCCGATCAGGGCGATCGCGAGTTCATCGTCGGGCCCAGCAAGCTGACGCGCGACATCGTCGATCTGGTGCAGAAGGTCGCGAAGCTGTCGGCAACCGTGCTGATTCTCGGCGAGAGCGGCACGGGCAAGGAGCTGCTCGCGCGGCTCATTCATCGGGAGAGCGGCAATGCCGACGCGCCGTTCATCGCCGTCAACCTCGCGGCGATCCCGCGAGAGCTCGTCGAAAGCGCGCTGTTCGGGCATGAACGGGGCTCGTTTACCGGCGCGCTCAAGCAGCAGCTCGGCAAGTTCGAGCTGGCATCGGGCGGCACGCTGTTTCTCGACGAGATCGGCGATCTACCGCTCGAACTGCAGGCCAAATTGCTGCGCGCGATCCAGGAGGGCGAAATCGAGCGGGTGGGGGGCGCCAAGCCGATCAAGACGGAGTTCCGGCTGATCGCGGCGACCAACATCGACCTCGAAAAGGCGGTCAAGGACGGCAGGTTCCGCGAGGACCTTTTCTATCGGATCAACGTCATTCCGATCAAACTGCCGCCGCTGCGCGATCGCATCGAGGATTTGCCCGAGCTCGCACGATTTTTCCTCAATCGCTACAGGGGACGCTTCAGAAAGGGTATTCAGGGCATTTCGGACTCGACGCTGAAGATTCTGTCAAGTTACTGGTGGCCTGGGAACATACGAGAGCTCGAGAACCTCATCGAGCGGCTCGTGGCCGTCAGCGACAAGGAGTGGATTACGGACGAGGATCTGCCGTTCGAATTTCACTTCGCGCAGCTGGATCGGGTGCCATCACATGGCGAGAGCCTGTTTCAGGAGGCGACCAACACCTTCGAGCGCAACTTCATCCTGCGATCCCTCGAAAAGTCGGGATGGAATGTGACGGCCACGGCGCGCTATCTGGGTATTCCACTCAGCACCCTCAAATTCAAAATGGATCGCCTCGAGATTCGAGAGCTCGCGAAGAAACTACGCGGGGCGTAGTGTCCGGCTTCAGCCGGACTTTCAATTTGTGGCCAACGCATTGGCCACTCAGGCTAAACCGCTGGCGAGTGAGATAACCAGCTGATCCGCAATCACTTACGACCGCCGCGCTAGAGAGGCTCAACCCAGCGCGGTCAAGCCGTTAGCCTCGCCGACAACAAGCGCAGTGTCTTGACCGGCAGCATGTACTTCCAGAAGTCATTTCTTCACACTGATTTACGCCACGCGAATCTCTGTGAAAACACGCTGGAATGACCGTTGCTCTACCGGGTAATTGAAGGTTCCAATACGGGTCTGGGCGCGACCCTGAACCCCGGCCCGACGCGCTCATCCCAGCTTTCCTCCCGACAGTCGAGCTTATGCAGCAATCGATGTTCAACCTTCGTGTCGCTCTCCCCGACCGGGGAGAGGTGTTTCTCATGAACACCCTGACCGACGCGCAGCTCATCGTCTCGGACGAGGTCGCCGGTTTGCTCGATCGTCTACTTGACGATCCCGCATCGCTGGCGCCCGAGCGGCTCGACAGCGACGCGCGGGAGGCTCTGGTTACGCTCACCGAGCACGGCTTCATCGTGCCGAGCCGGGCCACCGACACCGAGGCGCTGAACAAGTTCTTCACGGATTACCGCGAAGACACCGACGAGATGCGCGTGACGGTGCTGACGACCCTGCAGTGCAATTTCGCGTGCGACTACTGCTTCCAGGGCGATCACGGCGACTACAACAAGCACGCCGACCGGATGTCGCTCGACGATAGCGCGCGCCTTTCGGCGTGGATCGAGCAGCGCCTCGACGAGCTGAAGCCGAAGCGGCTGACGCTCACCTTCTTCGGCGGCGAGCCGCTGCTCAACATCCCGATTGTCTACGACCAGGCCGAGCGGGCGTTCGCCGCGTGCCAGAAGCGCGGCGTGACGCTGGCACTCGGCATCATCACCAACGGGCTGTTGCTCACTGAAGAGCTGGTCGACCGACTCCTGCCCTACGGCCTGGGCTACGTCAAAGTGACGCTCGACGGCGACCGCGACACGCACAACAAGATGCGCCCGCTCCGGGGCGGACAGGGCACGTTCGACAGGATTATCGACAACGTCCGCAAGGTTGCCGGCAAGGTAAGGATTGCGGTCGGCGGGAATTTCGACGCCGATTCGGTGGCGAGCTATCCTGCGCTGCTCGATTTTCTCAAGGAGCAGGATTTCGCCGGCAAGCTGGCAAAGGTGGCCTTCAAGCCAGTCGTGCGCGAGCGCCAGGCTCCGAAGAACATCATCCCGCTCACCGTCATTACCGACAAACCACTGAACGGCACCTGCATGACGGCCGCCGGCTCGGGTGGCTCGAGCATCTGCGACAGCTGCCAGTTCGTCGACGAGCAGCTGTCCTATCTGCGCGAAGAGACCAAGAAGCGCGGGTTGCCCACAGTGGACGGCGTTCACATGGGGCCGTGTGAGATTCACAAGCGCCACGCCTACACGATCGGCCCGAACGGCTCGACCTACGCATGTCCGGGGTTTACGGGAGAAGCGACGCTGTCGACCGGACACATCGACGACCGAAAGGAAAGCTGGCGGATGTCTGCGGCGGAACGGTTCGAACACCTGGCGGCGTGGCACAAGTGCGGAGATTGCGCGTTTATCCCGGTGTGCGCCGGGGGCTGCTCGGTGGCGTCACACACTGAGCTTGGCGACATGAACATGCCGACATGTCACAAGTCCTCTTTTGAATCGGCACTCATATCGCTGGCGCATGAAGCGGCCAGCGCTTCGTAGGAGACGACAAACATGGCGAAGATCAAGGTCATCAAGTCCGGCAAAGAGAGCGCCAAGCCTGTAAACTACTGCCCTTGGATCGTGGATACGGGCGATCCTGCGCCGCAAAAGTAAAAACGGCTAAATATTTTAGCGTTTTCGCGCCGACAAGCTCTTCGTCTGACCGGACTTACCGTGGAAAGCCGACGACGGACTATAGGTTCCGTCGCCGGCTTTTCGAGCCGGCAGCCCAAGGGAGCCAGGGGATGGAGTGGTTCAAAACGATCAGGTCGCGCCGTGACAGGCGAATCCCTTGCCTGCTCGCGATTCTCTGCCTGACGCTTCCATCCTGCTCTAATTCCGCCGCGACGGGACGACCCGTCGACCAGCAACCGGTCGTTCTCACAATCGGCTATCCGCACATGACCGGCGACGACCCCCTACATGGCCTTCAGGCAGCCGCACGCCTCATCAGCTTTGAAGGATTAGCGAGTCTCGGCCGCGACGGCCGAGCCCAGCCACGGCTGGCTTCGAGTTGGAGTCTATCTGCAGATGGGCTCGCGTGGACCATTCGACTGCGGCCAAACGCCTTCTTCCATGACGGCTCGCCCGTTGATTCGGCAGCGGTCCGTTGGTCGTTGGAGCGATCACTTGGTAACGCCGACAGGGACCTTTCTCCGGGCCTCGCCGATATCACGAGGATTGACAATCCCGGTCCGCTCGAAATCGTTTTGTATCTGCGCGAGCGCTCCACTTTCGCGCTGGACGATCTGACCGTGGCAATCATCAAGATGAACGAGAGTGGAACCCCTATAGGAACAGGACCATTCTTCGTGACGTCGGCGTCAGATAACCAGGTCACTATGGCCGCGACGGATCGGTATTACCGGCGCAAACCCTCTATTCAGCAGGTTGTCTGGAAGGCTTACCCGGCAGTGAGAAGCGCATGGGCGGCCATGATGCGCGGCGATGTCGATTTTCTCTATGAAGTTGGACCCGAAGCCGTGGAATTCATGAAAGATGAAACCACGATCAGAGTGTTTCCCTTTCTGCGCAGCTACGTGTTCGGCGTGATCGTCAATTCTCACATGAAGGAATTTTCCGACTGGCGAGTACGCCGTGCGTTGAACCATGCGGTGAATCGCACGGCCATCGTCGAGCAGGCACTCAGGGGACACGGCCGGCCTGCTGCAGGTCCTGCATGGCCGGAGCACTGGGCATTCGATTCGACGGTTCCAAGCGTCGCGCATGACCCCGGTAGAGCGGCGGCCCTGATGGATGCCGCGCGATTCCCAATCCAGCCCGACAAGACACGAGCACCGGCGCGATTCCATTTCACCTGCATCTTGCCGGAAAATTTTGAACTGTGGGAACGCATCGCGTTGATGGTGCAACGAGACTTTGCCCAGATCGGCATCGACATGCGCCTCGAAACCGTCTCGGTCGACGACTTCAACAGACGGATTGGAACTGGAACATACGAAGCGGTTCTGAATGAATTCGTGGTCGGGAACAACACCAGTCGCCCGTACACGTTCTGGCATTCCAAGAGCAGACGTAATCTCTGGGGTTACAACAATCCGCTGATGGACAGCGCGTTCGATCGAATCCGTCAAGCGTCTACAGACGTGGAGTACCGAAGAGCATTTCGCGCCTTTCAGATTGAGGGTATGGACAATCCGCCGGCTGTTTTTCTGGCGCTCGGAGAAGTCTCACGAGCCGTCAGCAAGCGCTTCGAAGTGGCTGCGCAGCCCGGCAGCGACATCCTCCACACCATAGCTGATTGGCGCCTGGCGGAGCCGCCAAGGGCGGGGAATTGAATCGAATCACCTCTCGGTTCGTCTTTTTGCTTGCTGCCGCAGGAATTCTGCCTCTGCTTCTGTACGGGGCCGTCTCGATCTACTCGCTCAGGGACGGAACCAGGCGCTCGGTCATCACCGGCAATGAAAACGTCGCTCGAAGGGTCGCTGAACAGATCGGGCTTTATATCCAAACGAATGCCGACATCCTTCAATCCGTTGCGTCGACGCTTGCTGATACCAACCTTGAACAATGGCAACAAGATCGGATTCTCAAGAACGCTGTTCTGGACTTTCCTGAGTATCGCGAGCTCACGCTATACAACGCAGACGGCACGCAACGAGCCTCGAGTCGCATTGGCAAATCGGCACTCCAGTTTCCTGAAAACGGCACGTCCTTTGGCAGTGCCATCACAGTCTCGTCGATCGCGATCGACGACGATTTTCTCCCCACGGCGGTCGTCGGCATCAAGCTGACGCAGCTCGGGCAAAGCTCGGGTTCGCTCGTCGGCGAAATCAGCCTTGAAGAAATGTGGCGGATGGTCGACCGGATTCGTGTCGGCGTCCAGGGCTATGCCCTCATCGTCGCCGCCAACGGCCAGCTGATCGCGCATGGCAACTCGAACGAGAAGCCACGGGTCGCGCGTGGCGACAACCTCGCCACGCAGCCACTCGTACGTCTCGTTCACGGCCAGCGCAGCGCAGAACCAGCGTCGCTCGAATACGCGAACGAAGCCGGAGTGCAGATGCTCGGCGTCGCGGCGCCCCTCGAACTGCTCGGCTGGACGGTCATGGTCGAGCAGCCGCGCAGCGAGGCGTACGCCGTCGCCGACGTCCTGACGCGGCAGCTGATGTACATCATCGGCCTCGCGTTGCTCGTGACGGTAAGCGTCGGCTACTTCTTCGGCCGATCGTTCATCCAGCCAATCTTCGCGCTCATGCGCGGCACTCACGCCGTCGCCGAAGGGCGTCTCGACGAGCGTGTGACGATTACCTCGAGGGACGAGTTCAAGGAACTGGGCGACGCCTTCAACAGCATGGCCGACAAGCTCGTCGCGCTCACCGAAGACGTGCGAAAGAAAGAGCGGCAGGCGATGTTCGGCCGCATGGCGGCGGGCCTGGTACACGACCTCTCCCACCCGGTTCAGAACATCGGCAACAGCTGCAAGCTCATCGTGCGCGTCTACGACGACCCGGAATATCGCCAGACATTCACCCGCACCATCGATCGCGAAATCGACACGCTGAAGCGGGTGCTCGACGACCTGCGTAACGTCGCCCGGCCGGCGCCCGTCGAGCGCTTCCCTGTCGACATCAATCGATCGGTGGCCGATATCGTCGAGTCAATGCGCGGCTACGCCGAAGAATCGGGCATCGCGCTCGAACCGCGGTTCGCATCCGAGCCGGTTGTCATCGACGGCGACGTGTTCGCGCTCGGCCGCGTTTATCGCAACCTGATTACGAACGCGATCCAGGCCACGCAGGCCGGCGGCCGCGTCACTATCGCGACGTCGAGGCACGGCAACAACGTGGAGGTGAGTATCACGGACACCGGCTCTGGTATTCCGGCCGAGCGCCTCGGCGCGATCTTCGACGACTTCGTCACCACGAAAAAACGTGGCCTCGGCCTTGGTCTTGCCATCACCAAGCGCATCGTCGAACAACTGGGCGGCGTCATCTCCGTTACAAGCGAGCTCGGCAAAGGCACGACGTTCACGATCCGCTTCGCCGCCGCAGAGCGCCCCGTCGCAGTCGCGGCGGTGGCTGGTTAATGCAAGGAGGTATCCATGATCGCAAGAAGGCTCGTCAAGACCGATCGAATCGAGATCGACGGGCGGGTGTATACGGTGAACTACTTCGAGGCGATGACCGAGCGGGGCACGCAGAGGTACAGCTCCGAGATGGTCCTCGGACCTGGCGATCGCATCATTGTCGACGGCAGCTCGCTGGGGGCTCTGGAGTGGCGTGTGGCGCGGCTGATGCCCGCGACGCTCTACAGCCGCATGCTCGCGCGAGCCGCCGCATGAACGACGAGACGGGCCCCAACGCGGCGGCCGCGTTGGGGGTTCAAATGCCCGCTACTTGCGCGGCAGAACCGCGTCTTTCAGCTGCTTGGCAATCCTGGCCTTGACGACGGTCTTCGCCGGGATCTTGATCGCTTCGCCGGTAGCGGGATTGCGTCCCATCCGGGCCTTGCGATGCTGCTTCACGAGCTTCACCATGCCGGGCAGGACGAACTCGCCCGACCGCTTCAACTCCTTCTCGGCCAGCGCCGTCAGCTCGTCGAAAAACTCACGAGCCTGCGTTCGCTTCACTTCGAACCGCTCGGCGAAGTGTGAGAAGAGTTCTGACTTGCCCATTCTTCGGGCGTCCGCCATCGGCGTCCCCCTGACTTGAGCGCGCGGTGATAAGGCCGCGAGTACCTGTGCGCGCAGCGGCACTCGCGGATTCGAATCAAAAAAACGCCGTATCCTGCTAGAATTTTTTGATCATGTCAAGCACGACCCTCGAGACGTTTCCCAATCCACAACCGAGCCGGGACTACGAAATCGCCATCCGATGCCCCGAGTTCACATCGCTTTGTCCAAAGACCGGACTGCCCGACTTCGGCGAGATTCGTGTCACGTATGTGCCCGATCGACTGTGCATTGAACTGAAGGCCCTCAAATACTACCTTGTCGAGTTCCGCAACAAGGGCATTTTCTACGAAAACGTGACCAATCAGATTCTCGACGATCTCGTCGCCGCCTGTCAGCCGCGGCGGATGACGGTGATCGGTGACTTCTCCGTGCGCGGGGGCATCAAGACCGAGGTGACAGTCCGGTACGACAAGTCCTCCCCAACGCCATAACCGTGCAAGATCAGGACCCGTTCCCGCTCCCCATCGACGGGACCCTCGACCTCCATGCCTTCGCACCGCGAGACGTCGCCTCTGTGGTCGAAGAGTACCTCAACGAAGCGCACGCAGCCGGATTGGTCGAAATCCGACTCGTTCACGGACGCGGCGTGGGCGTGCAACGGCGAATCGTCCAGCGAGTGCTCGAGCGGCACCCTCTGGTGGTGGAGTTTTTTGACGACGGGTCGTCACATTTGGGCGCAACGATTGCCATCTTGAGACCGGGCGCACCACCTAAAGGTGAACACTCCTAGTAGTTTTTTCACGGCATGCGCGTTGCCCATAGGCACGCGTGCCCTTTACTGCCGGCGATCGCGTCACCGTGCGCGGAGAATGCTGGATCGTCGAAGAGGCGACGGCATTTTCCGAGGCGACGCTGCTCTATCTTTTCAGCGCGGACACCCGCGGCCCGCAGCGCTTCTGCCGGCTGCTCGCCCCTTTCGACACGCCCGTCCCTCAGCGACGCAGCCCCAGAATTCGCGCAGTGACGCGGCGGCGCTGGATGCACCACCTGCATGCTCAGGTGTCCGAACTGCGCGCCTTCGGCGAGCTGCGCGGGGCGCAGCGGGCCGCCATCGACATCCTTCCCTTTCAACTCGAGCCCGCCCTCGCGCTCGTTCGCGGCCACGCATCGCGGTTTCTCCTGGCCGACGAAGTGGGGCTCGGCAAGACGATTCAGGCTGGCCTGATGCTGTCGGAGCTGCTCCAGCGGGGCTGGTGCGACCGTGCGCTCATCGTGACGCCGCCAGGCCTTCGGCAACAATGGGCTGAAGAGCTGCTGCACAGATTCAGCATCCAGGCGGCTGTCATCGATGCTGCGTCGCTTGCCGCAAGGGCGTGCTCTTTGCCGTGCGACGTGAATCCGTGGGCCGTCGAGCCCGTGGCCGTCGCGTCCATCGACTTCATCAAACAGCCCGAGGTGCTTCGAGGCGTCGCCTCGCAATCGTGGGACGTCGTCATTGTGGACGAGGCCCATCAAGCGACAATCGCGTCACTGCGCTACGACGCCGTGAGCGACCTTGCGAAACGCGCGAGGCACGTCGTGCTGCTCACAGCCACTCCGCATGCCGGCGACGAACGCGCATACCGTGCGCTGTGCGCGCTCGGAAGCACGGCAGGGGACGATCCCATTGTTCGGTTCCGCAGGACGCGCGAACTGACGGGCCTGCCCCGATCGCGCAGGGCCCACCTGCTGGCGGTCAAGGCAACGCCGGCCGGCGCCGAGATGCATCGACTGCTCGAAGGTTACCTCGCGCAGCTCTGGGTGATCGCCCGCAGCTCGAACAGGCGCGATGTGCAGCTTGTCGCGATGGTTCTCGCGAAGCGCGCGTTTTCAAGCGCGCGGTCGCTTGCGACATCGCTCGAAAGGCGTATGGCAGCGCTCGCGAGCAATGCCGACGAGCCTGCCCAGGCCGCGCTGCCGCTCGGATTCGAAGACGATGTGTCGGACGAACCTCCACAGCCGGTCGCGCGCGCGTTCGCGCACCCGGATGAAGAGCGCGCGGTAGTGCAGCGCATCATCGATGCGGCGCGGCGGACGCAGCACGACGAGCGAAAGATGCACGTGCTGAAGCGCATTGTCCGTCGCGTACGCGAGCCCCTTATCATCTTCACCGAATATCGCGACACGCTCGAGGCGATATGCGGCGAAATTGGTGGCCTTCGCCGCGTCACCACACTCCATGGCGGCCACACGGCGCTGGAACGGCGGCAGTCGCTGCAGACCTTCGCGAACGGCACAGCCGACGTGATGATCGCCACCGACGCCGGCTCCGAGGGGCTGAACCTTCAAGGCAACTGCCGGCTTGTCGTCAATCTCGAGCTGCCGTGGAATCCGGTACGCCTCGAGCAGCGGATCGGACGCGTCGATCGCATTGGACAGACTCGCACGGTTCATGCGATCAACCTGCTGGCCGGAGACACCGCAGAGCGCACAGGTACTGGCCAATCTGCTGCGGCGGATCGATCGGATCCGAATGAGCGAAATCGAGATCGCGTCGTGCGTCATCGGCCGGCTGGAGCCGCCCTCACGAGCGATTCCCTCCGACACCTGCACTCAGGCTGTCGACCTCCGCGTTGCGGCCCGCGCCGAGGCGTGCCGTGCGCGTGACGCGCGGCGGTTCAGCGCGGTCCACTCGAAGCTGTCCGACCAGACAGTGCCAATCACTGTCGTGCGATCGGCCGAAACATCGCTGACGTCGTTGTTCCGGATTCGGGTCGTCACTGGTGCGGGGCGACTCATCGAAAACGCGCTCGTGCCTGTTCGCATGCCCATCGATGCTCCTCGAACGCGTCTGACGCGAAGAGATGCACGCGCGCTGGCCGAATTGCTGGCAGCACGCTTCGCAGCCGAGCTGGCGCGCCACGCGAAACAGCACGCAGATCGGCGGGCGTGCACAATCGCGCTCGAGTCGGCGCACTCGATCGCGCGCGCCGTCCGCCGCGAGCGGGCGATTGCAGACGTCCTTGCCCCTCACGGCCTGCCGCTGGTGCAGCCCGGCCTTTTCGACAGAAGAGCGCTGAAGGAGAGGTGGGCGGAAGAGGACCAGCGCGATCTGACACGCCGCGAGAGCCGGGCCCGCACACATCTGCTCGAGGCCGACTCGAGCGCACTGCTCGCGCACGATCCGGAGCTGGCAATGCTTCTCATCTTATGCTCGCCGGCCTGAGCGGATCGCTGGTCTCACACTACTTCGCCGAGCGGATGCTGTCACAGGAGTTCTCCGGCCGCCTCGGCGAAACATCGCGCGCGGCCGCCGAAAAGGCATTCGCCCAGTGGTGGAACAGTCAGGCCTCACAACTTGGTCCGGCATCGAGCATCCGAGCGATCTGGGACCTGGCCGCCGCTCCGCTCGTCGAGTTGCTTGGTTTTGCAACGATGCCGCCTGTCAACGGCGGTCCTGATACTCGATCCGGGTTGCTGAGCCCTTTGGCCGATCGCATCGCGCTGGTCGCCGCGACGTCAAACAGGTCGCTCGACAACCTGTGGCGTGACGTGACGAGGCGAGGCGTTGCACTCGACGCCACGTGGGTGTTGTGTACAAACGGACGCGAGCTTCGACTCGTCGACACCCGGAGGACATATTCCCGCGCACACCTTCAGTTCGATCTTCGACAGGCATCGCATCAGGCCAAGACCTTCGCCGTGTTGTGGGGACTACTGCGAGAAGAGGCGTTCCGCGGTGGGCCGGGCAACGCGCCTCTCATTCTGGAAATCATCCTCTCCTCCGCCAGGCATGGCCAGGCGGTCAGCCGATCGCTGCGCATCGGCGTGATTGAGGCGGTCCAGCACCTTCTCGGAGGCCTCGACAAATGCGGCAGACACGACCTCTCGCGACTGTTCGACGAGTCGCTGATCGTCGTGTATCGAGTGCTCTTCCTGATGTTTGCCGAGTCGCGTGGCCTCGTGCCCAACTGGCATCCGATTTACCGCGACAGCTACACCGTCGAATCACAGCGAGACCGCGCCGAACGTCCCGGGAAGGTACCGGGCTTGTGGGAGGCGCTGCAGGCCATCGCGCGGCTCGCGCACCATGGATGCCGCGCCGGAAGCCTGGTCGTACCTCCGTTCAACGGCCGTCTGTTTTCTCCCGCACGCGCGCCGATCGCCGAGTCGTGCCCCGTCGACGATGAGGTCGCTCGGCTTGCGCTGCTCGCGCTGTCCACTACCACGTCGGGCCGAGCACATCGGCAGCACTCACGGCCGGCGAAACGCACGCGCATCGATTACCGCGACCTTGGCGTCGAGCAGCTCGGGGCGGTGTACGAGAGCGTGCTCGACTACGAGCCCACTTACGCAGACTCGAGACGCGATCGGGTTCTGCTTCGTCGCGGCGGAGACAAGCGCAAGTCGACCGGATCCTTTTACACCCCGCAGACGCTCACCGACTATGTCGTGCGCCGCACGCTGCATCCGTTGATCGAAGGCGCGTCCGCCGATCGCGTTCTGCAGCTGCGCGTCCTGGATCCGGCCATGGGGAGTGCCGCTTTCCTCGTTTCGGCGTGCCGCTATCTCGCGCGCGCCTACGAGCGGGCGCTGATTCGCGACGGCGCCCTCGCTGAAACGGATATCGACGATGCCGACCGCGCCATGTTCCGGCGGCTCGTCGCCCGGCAGTGCCTTTTCGGCGCCGACCTGAACCCGACGGCGGTACAACTCGCACGCTTGTCGCTCTGGCTCGCAACGCTCGCTTCCGGCAAGCCGCTGACCTTTCTCGATCACCGCCTCGTCTGCGGCAATAGTCTGATCGGAGCTTCGCCTATCGACATCGCAAGACAGCCGCCGGGTGTACGCGCGCGGCGTGCTCCTAAAAGGGCGGCGATACCCCTCTTTGCCGACGCGGACCTCGAACCGTCCCTCGCGCGTGCCGTGGTCGAACGCCGCTGGCTCGCCGAGACACCCGATGACACGGCCGACGTCGTGCGCGATAAAGAACAGCGCCTGGACCGTTTGCGGATCGCCGGACGATGGAAGTCGATCGCCGACCTTTGGTGCGCATGCTGGATGTGGCCGGATGCGCACAGGGTGCCCGACCCGGCGGTGTTCGCGTCGCTCGCAGACAAACTCATGACGGGCCGCTGTGGGCTGCCGGACACAATCTCGGAAGCCTTGCTTCGCGGCGCGGCTCAGGTGACCGCCGCGCACAGATTTCTTCACTGGATGTTCGAGTTTCCTGAGGTGTACTTCGATGGCGAGGGCCGGCCCCTGCCCGACGGTGGGTTCGATGCGGTGCTCGGGAATCCTCCATGGGACATGATGCGGGGTGGCGGCCCCGAGAAAACCTTCTTTCGAAGTTCCGGCGTCTATCGCCATCAAGGGATCGGGCACATCAACCGGTATCAGATGTTCGTGGAACGCGCGCTGACGTTGACGAAGCGAGGAGGACGAATCGGCCTGGTACTACCGGCGGGCTTCGCAACCGATCACACGTCGTCGCCGCTGCGACGCGCCCTCCTGAGCCGTGCGAGCATCGACACCATCAGCGGCTTCGACAATCGGCGAGCGATTTTCCCGATCCATAGAAGTGTTCGATTTCTCGTCTGCACGTCGACGGTCGGCAGTGCCACCCAACGCATCGCCTGCCGCTTCGGCATGAGCGATCCCGCCGAGCTCGAAACGATTCCCGATACCGGGGATCGAGCGAACGTTCGATCGCACGCGATCACGCTGACGCCGGCCTTCCTCGAAGCGGTAAGCGGACGCGCGCTGGCCATACCGGAGCTTCGCAGCGAAACCGACGTGCGCATACTCGAGCGCATCGTCCGCAGCGTTCCCCGACTGGACGCCGCGGACGGCTGGGCCGCGCGGTTCGGGCGCGAGTTGAATGCCACCGACGATCGGAGCCATTTTCACAACGGCCGCGCGGGACTTCCCGTGCTCGAAGGCAAGCACATCGAGCCGTTCCGCGCTCGCGTCGATCGCTCGACGCACCGAATCCCCGAACGCAGCGCCTCCAGGCTGCTCGATGCCGCCGCAACGTTCTCGCGTGCGCGCCTTGCCTATCGCGACGTAGCCAGCACCACCAATCGCCTGTCGCTGATTGCCGCCGTGCTTCCCGCAGGAATCGTCACGACACATTCGCTCTTCTGCCTGAAGACGACGCTGTCGGGAGACAACCAGGCATTTCTGTGCGCGATGTTGAACAGCTACGTGGCGAACTATCTTGCGAGGCAGGTGATGACCACACACCTCGGATCGACAACTGTAGAGGCGTTGCGGGTGCCGAAGCCGAGCTACGATTCGCCCCTGTTCGAGGAAATCGTGGAGCTGGCGCACGCGCTGCGGCGGGCGCATAGCGGCACCGCCCACGCGCGCGTGCAAGCCCTTTCGGCCCGCGCGTACGGGCTGGCCGAGGACGACTTCGAGCACGTTTTGAGCACCTTCCCCCTCATCCCGCAGGCTGAGCGGGGCCTGGCTCTCGAAGAGTTTCGCAGAGACCGCGTTTTAGGTTAGGCTACGCGATCTCTCTTCAGAAAGGAGTCCATGGCTCAAGTCTCGCTCACCGTCAACGGCAAGGCCCGAAAGGGAAACGTCGAACCGCGCCTGCTGCTCGTCCATTTCCTCCGAGAGCAACTGCGGCTCACCGGCACGCACATCGGGTGCGACACGAGCCAGTGCGGCGCCTGCACGGTGCTCATGGACGGCCGCAGCGTCAAGTCCTGCACCGTTTTCGCGGTTCAGGCCGACGGCTCGACGATCACGACAATCGAGGGGCTCGCGCCAGAGGGACAACTGCACCCGTTGCAGGAAGGCTTCTGGGAAGAGCATGGCCTTCAATGCGGCTACTGCACGCCGGGAATGATCATGGCGGCGGTGACACTGCTGAAGGACAACGCCGATCCGTCGGAGCGCGAAATACGCGAGGGTATCTCAGGCAATCTCTGCCGCTGCACCGGCTATCAGCACATCGTCAACGCGATTCAGAACGCCGCAAGGAAAGGGTAGTTCATGCCTACATCACCTGTGTTGCCGAAGCTCGTCGGCCAGCGCGTGAAGCGGCGCGAGGACCCGCGCCTCATTCAGGGACGCGCCACGTACGTCGACGATGTCGCGCTGGTCGGCATGCAACACATTGCGTTCAAGCGCAGCGACGTGGCGCACGGGCGCATCATCTCGATTGATACGAGCGTAGCGGCAGCGATGGAAGGTGTCGAAGCCGTGTTCACGGGCGCGCAGATCGCCGAGTTGCTGCCCCCGATGCCTATCGGCACGCCGTTCCCTTCGCCGGAGCATAGAGCGGTCGCTGTGGACATGGTGCGCTATGCCGGCGAACCCGTGGCCGTGGTTGTCGCAACCGATCGGTATGTCGCCCGTGACGCGGCCGATGCGATCGTCGTGTCTTACGACATGCTGCCGGCTGTTGTCGACCTCGAGCTCGCAATGTCGGGCAAGCCGGCGGTTGTTCATCCCGATTTTCCGAACAACCTGGCGGTGGTGGTGCCGCCGTGCGGCACAGGTGTCAGCGCGTCCGGTACGGTCGACGACTCGGCGATCGACGCGGCGTTCGCGAAGGCCGAAGTGGTCATCTCGCAGCGGATGGTGAACCAGCGTCTCGCGCCGTCCGCGATGGAACCGAGAGGAGTGGTGGCGCACTACGAGCCGGGCAAGGGCACGATGACTATCTGGTCGTCGACGCAGAACCCGCACATTCTCCGCACCTTTGTGGCCCAGCTCAACGGGATGGGGCAAGATCAGGTGCGGGCGATCGCGCCCGAAGTCGGTGGTGGTTTCGGGGCCAAGATCAACATCTACGGCGAGGAGTACGTCGTCTCCGCAGTTTCGAAACGCCTCGGTATTCCCGTGAAGTGGGTGGAAGATCGCTCCGAAGCGTTCGTGGCGACGACGCACGGCCGCGACATCCTCGGCTATGTCGATCTCGCGGCGAAGCGCGACGGCACCCTGCTCGGCCTGAAGCTCAGACTCATCGCCGACATCGGCGCGTACAACATGCTTCTGACGGCGGCCATCCCCACATTGACGATGATGATGGCGAACGCCACATATAACATTCCCGCCATCCGTGCGACGCTCACCGAGGTGTTCACGAACAAGACGCCAACCGATGCCTACCGCGGCGCCGGCCGTCCCGAAGCGACGTACTTCGTCGAGCGCGCGATGGACATGCTCGCGCGTGAATTGAAGATGGATCCGGCCGAGCTTCGCAGAAAGAATTTCATTCAGCCGGATCAGTTTCCGTTCGCGACGCAGGTGGGCGCGGTGTACGACTCGGGCAACTACGAAAATGCTCTCAACGTCGCCTTGAAGGCGGCCAAGTGGGACGAGCTCAAAGCCGAACGCGATGCCGCCCGTGCACAAGGACGGCTCGTGGGGATCGGCCTCTCGATGTACGTGGAGGTCTGCGGAATCGGTCCGTCGTCGTCGTTGCCCACGGGCGGCTGGGAACACTCACAGGTGACGATCGAGCGCGACGGGCGCATCAGCGCCACGACCGGCGCATCGCCGCACGGGCAGGGCAACGAGACGACGTTCGCGCAGATGCTCGCTGACCAGTTCAGCGTGCCGTTCGAGCACATCACCATCCTTCACGGCGACACCGGAATCGTAAAGCAGGGCATCGGTACGTTCGGAAGCCGGTCCCAGGCCGTCGGCGGCGTCGCGCTGCACATGGCGGGAGCGAAGGTGAAATCGAAGATGGCGAAGTTCGCCGCGGCGATGCTCGAAGCGCACGAAGACGATCTGGTCTTCGAGAACGGGATGATTTCGGTAAAGGGATCGCCGGCCTCGGGAAAGTCGTTCGCGAGCGTCGCGTCGTTTGCCTACATTCCGGTGCCCCTTCCCGAAGGGCTCGAACCGGGCTTGAGCGACGAAGCGTTCTTTGAACCGTCCAACAACACCTATCCCTTCGGCTGCCATATCTCGATGATCGAGATCGACCGGCAGACCGGCGAACCGACGCTTCTCAGGATGATCGCGGTGGACGATGCCGGAAATCGGATCAATCCGCTCATCGTCGAAGGGCAGATTCACGGCGGACTTGCGCAGGGCATCGGCCAGGCGATGATCGAAGAAGTCGTCTACGACGAACACGGCCAGCTGGTGACAGGGTCGTTCATGGACTATGCGGTTCCGCGCGCCGGCGACTTCCCGCGCTTCGAGCTCACGCCCGCCTGTACGCCAACGCCAGTGAATCCGATGGGCGCCAAGGGCGTCGGTGAAGCCGGCACACTCGGTTCGACGCCCAGCATCGTCGCAGCGGCTGTCGACGCCCTCAGCGAATTCGGCGTCAAGCACATCGACATGATGCTGCGGCCGGAAAAGCTGTGGCGCATCATCCAGGGAGGCCAATCGTGATTTCGACGGCATTCGAGTACACCCGCGCGACGTCGGTGGACGATGCGCTTGCCAAGCTCCGCGCGGCGAACGGCGAGGGAAAGCTCATCGCGGGCGGGCACAGCCTGATCCCCGTCATGAAGCTCCGCCTCAGCCAGCCAGCGGCGCTCATCGACATCGCTCGCATTCCCGAGCTGTCGGGTATTCGCAAGAAAGGCGACAAGCTCGAGATCGGCGCCGGCACCGTCCATCACGACGTGGCCACATCAGCGCTGCTGCGGCAGGAATGTCCGATGCTCGCCGAGACGGCGGCCACGATCGGCGACCCCCAAGTGCGTAATCGCGGTACCCTTGGCGGCAGCCTGGCGCACGCCGATCCGTCGGCCGACTATCCCGCGGCAATGCTGGCGCTCGACGCCGAGATTCATGTCAAAGGGCCGAACGGTCCGCGAGCCGTGAAGGCACGAGACTTCTTTCGCGGATTGTTCACGGTGGATCTGGCGGCGGATGAGTTGATCGTCGCCGTGCAGTTCGCTCCCGTGAGAGCAGCCGCCTACGCCAAGCTCTACCAGCGCGCGTCCCACTTCGCCATCGTCGGCGTCGCTGCTGCGCTCGGCGTCAGCAACGGACTGGTCACATTCGCGCGAATCGGCGTGACCGGTGCCGGCTCGCACGCCACGCGCCTGACGGACGTGGAGGACGCGCTCACCGGGAAATCGCTATCGAAATCCAGCATCGAAGCCGCTGCGCGTTCGGCAGGCGCCGCGATGGACGACATCAATTCCGACATCCACGCCAGCAGGGAGTATCGCCGCGCGATGATACCTGTGTTTACCGAACGCGCCCTGGCAGGCGCACTCGCTCGGGCGAGTTAGCATCCGCCTGGTCCGCTTGAAGGCGGACACTACCGAGATCAAAGGACCGAGATCATGGCGCACGTCCTCGGGTAGTGTCCGGCTTCAGCCGGACCGTAGTCGTAGTGTCCGGCTTCAGCCGGACCGTAGTCGTGGTGTCCGGCTTTAGCCGGACCTAGACGTACGCGCTGCTGATCAGATCTTTCAACGCGTGAGCCGGCGATCCTACGAACGGATAGTCCTCGACTGTTGCTGCAAGCCCTGCGCGGACCGGGTTTCCGAGGATGTACTTGATGACTTCGATTGTCGTCTCGTCATCGCGAAGAACATGCTCGAACCCGTAACGTTGCCACAACTTCTCGTTTCGCGTCTTCGAGTAGTAGTAGCCAGAATATTGCTTGAACGCCTTGATGAAGCGCCTACCGTCTGAATCATCAGATGTTCCTTCGACTAACAGATGCAGATGGTCGGGCATGAAACAGTACGCAATAACTGAAAACTTCTGCTCGTTTGCAGTGCGCCGAAGTTGCTGCACTACAAGCTCGACTGTCGCCGCGTCGGTAAACAGTCGTTGCCGTCCGTCAGTGCAGAATGTCAGCGAATATCGATGGAGGCCGAGGTAGTTGAAGCCTTTCAGGTGGCCAGGATTGTTTGTGATCATGGCCGATTGATGGCAAGTTGCGCGCCTGGTCCGCCTGAAGGTGCCTGGTCCGCCTGAAGGCGGACACTACCGGGGTTTTCAACGATCCGGTCGACCATCTCGGTAGTGTCCGGCTTCAGCCGGACCTCCGCGGTGCGAGCGTGTTCAGGTGTGTTGCGAGATCCGCGAGGTTCGTCAGCGTTCGAGAGGCCAGAAAATCATCCACGAACGGCAACGCCGCCTGAAGGCCGCGCGTGAGCGGTGCGTAATCGGCTGTGCCGATGAGGGGATTCAGCCAGACCAGCCGATGGCAGCGCCGCTGCAGGCGCGCGATCTGGTCACGCAACTCACCGGGATCCCCCCGATCCCAACCGTCGGAGATCAATAGAACGACGGGACCACCCGTGAGGGCGCGGCGGGCCCATCGTTGATGAAATTCCTTGATGGCTCCACCGATGCGGGTGCCTCCAGACCAATCGGGCACCGACCGCCCCACCGCCGCAAGGGCCTCATCTGGACGCCGCAGCCGCAGTTGCGCGGTGACCCGCGTGAGCCGGGTCGAAAAGAGAAAGGCCTCGACCCGCTGATGCCGCAATGTCAGCGCATGCGCGAAATGGATGAGCATCCGCGAGTAGCGCTCCATCGAACCGCTGACGTCGCAGAGCAGCACGAGACGGCGCGGGCGCACCCGCCGCTTCAGGCGCGCAAGCGTCACCACTTCTCCGCCGGTGCGCAGGCTGTCGCTGATTGCTCGCCGAAGGTCCACGCGTGCGCCCCGCCCTCGCACCCACCGTCGCGTACGGCGGAGGCCGGGATCCCATACGAGACGGGACAGCGCCTCGCGCGCCTCGACAATCTCATCGACTGTCAAGGCGCCGAGATCCTTGTCGGCAATCCCCCCGCTCTCGCTCCAGGTCTTCACGCCCGGCTGAGAACCCGGCACGCCGCTGGAGGCGTCCTCCGCTGTCAGCTCCGGCGCCAGCTCGTCGAGCAGAAGGATCTCATCGACGACAGCTTCGCCCCTGCTGGAATCGTCCGAGTGTGTATCCGCCCGTAATTCGGCGTCGCCGTGCTCGCGCCAGAAGGCGGCAAAGGCACGATCGAAAATCGGAAGCTCTTCATGGCGATGGACGAGCAGCGCGCGACAGGCGTGATACACCTCATCTCGCGCGGAAAGGTCGATATGTCCCAGCGCTTCCACGACGTCGAGGAGTCTTCCCGGCTGAACGTCGATGCCCTCGCGCCGGAGCACCCGGCCGAAGATCAGAAGGTTCTCAAGGAAGTAAGACATCTCCGCCGCGTCAGGCGTTCGTAGCGCGCCGGGCAATCGCGCGATCGAGCAGCTCCGCGACCCGTGAGCCACGAAGGGCGTCCAAATCCTCTTTCGCTTTGAGAACGACTCCGAGTGTCTCTTCGATTGCGCCCGCATCAAGGATGCGTTTATCCAGCGCGACGAGCGCAGTTACCCAGTCGATCGTCTCCGAAACGCCAGGCACCTTGTACAGGTCTTCGCCGCGCAGCTCCTGCACGACCGCCGTCACCTGCTCGGCAAGCGCCGATGACGCTTCAGGGGCGCGTTCGCGAATGATGACTAATTCTTTCTCGAACGACGGGTACTCGATCCATTGGTACAGACATCGACGCTTCAGCGCATCGTGCACTTCGCGCGTACGATTCGAGGTGAGGATGACGAGCGGCGGCTCGACCGCGCGCACGGTGCCGAACTCGGGGATGGTGATTTGAAATTCCGAGAGCAGCTCGAGAAGAAAGCCTTCGAACTCTTCGTCGGCGCGATCGATTTCGTCAATCAGCAGAACGGCTGGGCGACCGCGACCGGGATCGATTGCCTGCAGCAGCGGACGCTTGATGAGGAAGCCCTCGCTATAGAGATTTCTCCGCGCGCTTTCCCGATCGAGCGCACGCGTTGCCTCGAGAATGCGCAGCTCCAGCAGCTGGCGTGCGTAATCCCACTCGTAGATGGCGTGTCCGACGTCGAGACCCTCATAACACTGGAGCCGGATGAGATCTCTGCCCAGCGCGGCGGCGGCAGCGGCAGCGAGCGCGGTCTTGCCAACGCCCGACTCCCCCTCGAGGAACAACGGCCGTTTGAGGCGCACCGCAAGAAAAAGTGCCACCGCCAGGCCGCGGTCTGCGACGTAGTGCTGGGCGGCCAGCCGCTGCTGCAATTCGGAAATGGAGGCGGGAATGGCGATGACCTCTTGAGCTCTCTAAGTTGCGCTGGGAAACCGGCGGGTCTGCTTCAGATACTTCCGCGCTTTCTCGAGCGCTACACGTTCGGCGTCTTCACGCGATGCACCCTCGGCGCGCGCAAAACGCGCGCCGGGGTCGACGTTGTCTATCGTGCAGTAATAGGTATCACCCACTCGATACGTGACGAGGTGGATGGGCCAGGTGTCGATCGTCTCGCTGCGTTCCGTGTACTCTTCCGCTCTCATAAATCCCCTGCCGATTCGTTACGGCTTCTCCACCGGCGCGCGGACCAGATTGCCCCATTCGGTCCACGAGCCGTCGTAGTTCTTCACGTTCGTGTATCCAAGCAGATACTTCAGCGCGAACCAGCTGTGGCTCGAACGCTCGCCGATGCGGCAATACGCAATGATCGGCTTGTCGCCCGTCACGCCCACGCCGTCGTAGAGCGCTTTTATCTCTGCATCGGTCTTGAACGTGCCGTCATCGTTCGCCAGCTTCGCCCACGGCATGCTCTTCGCCCCTGGGATATGGCCGCCGCGCTGGCAGGTTTCGGGAAGCCCCGGAGGTGCGAGAATTTCGCCCGTGAATTCCGCCGGGCTCCGCACGTCGACAAGCGACGCGGCCTTCTGTTTCACCGCCTCCATCACTTCCGGGAGGTACGCGCGAAGCGAATTGTCTAGATCCTTGGCCTTGTAATCCGCCTTCGGAGGTTTCGGCGCCTCGGTACTGAGTTCCTTTCCTTCCGCGAGCCACTTCTTGCGGCCGCCGTCCATGATGCGGACATCCTTATGACCGTATAGTTTTAACTGCCAGAACGCCCAGGCGGCGAACCAGTTGTTGTTGTCGCCATATAAGACAACCGTGGTGTCGTTGCCAATTCCGGACGCGCTGAGCAGCTCTTCGAGGTTTGCCTTCGGAATCACATCACGCACGACGGTGTCGCACAATTGGGTCGTCCAGTTCCAGCCGACAGCGCCGGGCACGTGCCCCTGGTCGTAGGCGGCCGTGTCGACATCGACCTCGGCGATGCGGACCTTCGGATCTTTGAGATGGTCACTGACCCAGTCCGTGCTGACGAGTACGTCGTCCCTCATCTTTCCCTCCCTTGAAAACAGCCCTAGATGCTACGCTATATCTTCAAAAATGGCGACGCGACTTACGACCATTCTTGTTGCCATCATCGTCGGGGCGACTTTCATCGCCGGCCTCATCGTCGGCGCCCAACGCGATGATGCGAGCGGTCCCGTTGACCTCATCATCGTCAACGGCAAGGTCTATCCCGGCGGCGGCGCCGACCTTCAGGAGGCACTCGCAGTCCGTGGCAACCAGATTCTGCGGGTCGGTTCGAATCGCGACGTCAAGCGCCTTCGGCGGGCGCAGACGGTCGTGCTCGACGCGCACGGCGCAACCGTGTTGCCTGGGCTCAATGACGCGCAGGTGCAACTGATGACCGGCGCACTGGCGCTCGAACACCTCAATCTCTCTCCGGCGAAAACGACCGGCGACATCGAAACAGAGATTCGTCACTACGCCGAAGACAAACCGTCGAGCCAGTGGTTGCTCGGCCGCAACGGCGACGACGATCTGCTGGCTGCCGCAGACGTGCCGGCCAGAAAAATTCTCGACGACGCCGTGAACGACCGGCCCGTATTCGTCACCAACGAAGACGGCAACCTCGCCTGGGCCAACTCGAAGGCACTCGAGCTGGCCGGCATCACCCGTAAGACGCGAAATCCACAGTCGGGGATCGTGGTGAAAGATCACCGTACGGGCGAGCCGACAGGGGTTCTCAAGGACAATGCGGTGGGACTCGTATCGCGACTGGTGCCGGAACGGACCCGGGCCGAGAAGCTGGCGGCACTGCGGGGGGCCATTTCAGAAGCGAACAGGCTGGGCATCACGAGCGTGCAGTCGATCAGCCCGACCCAGGAAGAGCTGGAGCTGCTCGATCAAATCCGAAAAGAAGGCGAGCTTGCCGTCCGCGTCTACGCATCCATTGCTGTGCAGCCGGATATTTCGGAGGCCGAAGTGCTCGAGTTGAACAGGCTGCGGGACGAGTTTCCCGACGACCCGGCGCTGAAGCTCGGCGGCGTCTCGGTGATCTGCCCGTGCGACGCGACCCACATTGCGCGTGCAGTCGAGCTCCTCGACAAGCACGGCTGGCACGTGATGGTGCAGACGGTCGACGGCGCCGATGTCAACGCCGCGGTCGATGCGTTCGACCGCGCCGCGGCAGCCAATCCGTCTCCCGAGCACGGCCGGCGATATCGTATCGACGAAAACCTGCTCGCAGACGGTCAGGCGCGCATTCTGGCCGGCAGCAACTGGCCGGCAGCACCGCTCGATCCGCGGGCGGGCATCGAAGAAGCTGTCGCCGGCCCGGGCGAGCTCCGCAACGCTATCGACGCGTACACGAGTCATGCGGCCTACGCGTCGTACGATGAGCACCGCAAGGGCACGCTCGCGCGTGGGATGCTCGCGGACATCGTCATACTCTCGAACGACATCTTCGAATCGCGCCCGGAGGCGCTTCGCGAAACCGCCGTGACCGTCACTATCTTCGACGGCAAGATCGTGTATCAACGCCCTCCAATCGTAAGCTCCAACGATTGATTCGCGCGGCTGAAGCCGCGCCCTACCGAAACAGATATGGCAACCAAGATTACTTACGCGACGCTTGGCGGCGAGTCGCTCGAAGACCTTCACCGAGAGCTTGATGCCGCCGTCGCAGCCGCTCCGCAGACGTTCGGTCGCGAGCAGCTTCTTTACATAAACGGCAAGCACCTCAAGGCGGACGCGCAGTTCGACGATCGCAGCCCCATCGATACGAGCATCGCGCTCGGCACGTTTCAAAAAGGCAACCGGGAACATGTGAAATCGGCGGTCGCCGCGGCGCGCGCCGCATATCCCGCCTGGGCCGCGCTGTCATGGCAGGAGCGGCTCGTCTACGTCCGCAAAATTGCCGATGCGATTCGCAATCACCGCTATCACCTGTCGGCGTTGATGGGCTACGAGGTGGGCAAGAACCGGCTCGAGTGCGTTGGCGATGTCGAAGAAGCCGCCGATCTCGCCGCCTACTATTGCGATCAGATCGAGCAACACAACGGATTCGTCGAGAAGATGGGAACACTCGGGCCAGGAGAGGATAACGTCAGCGTCCTGCGCCCCTATGGCGTATGGGCTGTCATCTCGCCGTTCAATTTTCCAATGGCGCTCGCGGCCGGGCCCGCCGGCGGCGCGCTGGCGGCTGGAAATACCGTGGTGTTCAAGCCCGCGAGCGATACGCCGTTGATGGGTTCCATGCTCACAGAGATGGCGGTCGAAGCGGGTCTGCCACCGGGCGTTTTCAACTTCGTCACCGGACCTGGCTCGACCGTGGGACAGGAGCTCATCGACAACGACGGCATCGACGGGATCGTCTTCACAGGCTCGAAAGAAGTCGGACTCAAGCTGATGCGCGACAACGCGGCGCGCGCGGTGCCGCGGCCGCTGATCATCGAGATGGGCGGAAAAAATCCGGCCATCGTTACGAGCAGCGCCGATCTCGATAAAGCGAGCGACGGCGTCATGCGATCGGCGTTCGGCGCGCAGGGCCAGAAGTGTTCGGCATGCTCGCGCGTCTATATCCAGAAGGATGTGCGCGACAAGTTCGTGCAGCTGCTGGTCGAAAAAACCAAACGCATCAAAGTCGGCAATCCGCTCGAGCGCGATGTCTGGATGGGACCGGTCATCAACGAAGGCGCAGTCAGAACCTACCTCTCGGCAGTCGAGCGCGCCAAAAAGGATGGCGGAAGGATTCTCATAGGCGGAAGACAGATAACCGAACCGCCATTCGATCGCGGATATTTCGTGGAGCCGACGATCATCGACGGTCTTCCACCCGGTCATCCGCTGTTCTCGGAGGAGCTATTCGTGCCGATTACGGTCATCGCCGATGTGATGACGCTCGACCAGGCCCTCGATTTCGCGAACCGCACGGAATATGGCCTGACGGCCGGCATTTACTCCGAGAACGAGGACGATCTGAAAACGTTTTTCGATCGCATCCAGGCCGGTGTCACCTACGCGAACCGGCGTGCTGGAGCAACGACCGGCGCCTGGCCGGGCATCAACCCATTCGGCGGATGGAAAGCCAGCGGCTCGACGGGCCGCGGCACCGGCGGGCCTTACTATGTGCAGCAGTTCATGAGGGAACAGAGCCGGGTCAGAATCAGGGATTAGGGATTAGGGATTAGGGATCGGGGATTAGGGAGTAGGCCCCGCTGGCGGCGAGCGGTCTCGGACGGCCAATTTCACATTCCGAGCGTCTATGGGAGGGTACGTGGAGTAGCCGACATGATGCGGAACATTGCGTCGCTCACGGCCGGAGTGTTGTTCGCAGCGATTGCGGCGGGAGCGCAGGTTCCGTCACTCCCTCCGGGGGCGGCGCAGCCGGGACCGCCGATGCCGCGGCCGCCGATGCCTCCGCGCGATGGCGTGGTCTCGACCGAGCCTGCAGGAACCGCTCGCATTCGCGGCCGCGTGGTTGCCGCCGATACCGGTGCCCCCCTCCGCCGCGCGCAGGTGCGGCTGTCGGCCGCCGAGCTGCGCGTCAATCGAAGCGCCACCACGGATGCCGACGGGCGCTACGAGTTTCCAGACCTCCCAGCCGGCCGGTATAACCTGTCTGTCACGCGCAGCGGGTTTGTGTCGCTCTCCTTCGGCCAGCAACGTCCGTTCGAGCAGGGGCGCCCGCTCGATCTCGCATCGGCGCAACAGGCCGACAAAATCGACTTCGCACTCCCACGCGGCGGCGTAATCGCGGGGCGCGTCACTGACGAGCTCGGCGAGCCGCTGGCCGGAGTTCGCGTTCAGGCGATGCGGTATCAGTACCTTCCGAACGGCCGCCGACAGCTCATGCCCGTCGGCGGTGTTGGGATCTTCGGCGGCCCGGTGACGAACGACCTCGGTGAATTTCGTCTCTACAGCCTGATGCCGGGCACATACGTCGTCAGCGCGACGCCCGCCGATGCCATGATGATGATGGCCGGTCCTGCGGCGCCAGCATCCGCCTCATCACAAGACGACGGACACGGGATCACGTATTACCCTGGCACGATCAACGTCGATGAGGCGCAGTCCATTACCGTGGGCCTCGCGGATGTCGCAAACGCCTCGTTCGCGCTCGTGCCGCAGCGCATGACGAGAATCAGCGGAATCGTCCGCAACTCGCAGGGTAGGCCATTCGCGGCGAACCTGAGCCTGCGCACCACACAGTCTGGCGGAGGGATGTCGATGCGCGGCCTGGCGATGTCCGGTCCCGATGGACGGTTCAGCGCCGCCAACGTGCCTCCGGGCGACCACTCCATCGAGATCTCTCCTCGGCCGGGCGAAGACGAATCTGCCTCGGTGCCGATTACGGCGGGTGGTCAAGACATTACGGACCTCATCATCACAACGACTCCCGGCGCAATAATCTCCGGGCAGATCATTTTCGAAGGCGCCGCTTCAGTCGATACTGCGCTTCGGGTGAGCGCGTCATCACCGGATCCGGGCGGGCCGGGACCGATGCGTGTTTACGACAACACGCAGGGCGTGGTCGATGACAAGGGAAGATTTCAGATTCGAGGGCTGTACGGCCGTGCGATGTTCAACGCCTTCCCGACGGCGCCGATGCCGGGAGCGCAGCGGTGGTTCGTCAAGTCTGTCACGTTCAACGGCGTGAACATCACCGACGTGCCACTCGATGTATCTGCGGTCACCGACGGCAGCACGCTCCAAATCGTCATGACCGATAAACAGACGACGCTGTCGGGAACGGTGAGGGACGGGCGAGGACAGGCGGTGGTCGACTACACGGTCGCGATCTTCCCGGACCAGCTGCGCGAAGAAGCGATGCCCGGACGCTACACCCGGGTCGTGCGCCCCGATCAACAGGGACGCTTCGAAACGCGCGGTCTCCCTCCCGGCAACTATCTCGCGGCGGCGGTCGAGTCGCTGGAGCAGGGCGGCCACTGGGATCCGGCGTTTCGTAAACATGTCGAACCCACTGCCAGGCGCTTCAGATTGATCGAAGGGCAGACCGCGACGATCGATCTGACGCTGACGCCGTAGCCGCTGTAGTGACCAGTGCTGTCGTTGCCGATCGGAGGCGAATGGGAGCCCGAATTCGCAGAGCGCGTCAGGTCCGGGGCAATAAGCTTTAGACTAGCTGAAGGCCAGAGCCTGGCTCTCACTCACAGATTGATCGAATGAACATGATCTTGCGGCTCTCCTCGGCGGCATTGCTCGGTCGTCTTGATGGTTGCCACCGCTGAAGCGCAGGCGCCGCTCCCGGGTCCCCCCGGACGAGGCGGGCAAGGCCAGCTGCCAGGCGGCCGCGGCGGGCGTTTCGGCGGCGTCCCGCCGCGCGACAACGCGCAGACGCCGACAGGCACCGCAAGCATCACCGGGCGCGTCGTCGCTGCAGATACGGGCTCGCCGATTCGCCGGGCGCAAATCAATATCAACTCGCGGGACGCGCAATTCAACCGGAGCATCACGACCGACAGCGAGGGGCGCTACCAGCTCGACTCACTTCCCGCCGGCCGCTATCGCCTGTTCGTGGACAAAGCCGGATACGTGGCGCTCGAATACGGACAGGCGCGGCCATTCGAGGCGGGCAAGCCTCTGGACATCACCGAAGGTCAGGTGCTCGAGAAGATCGATTTCAGCCTGCCGCGCGGCAGCGCGATCACCGGCCGCATCACCGACGAGTTCGGCGACGCGATTACGGACGTGCAAGTGCAGGCGTTGCGCTATCAGTTCGTCAACGGCGAGCGCCAGCTCGTCAACGCAGGGCGAGCGGCACAGACGGACGACCTTGGCGCGTACCGAATCTTCGGACTCATGCCCGGCGACTACGTCATCCGCGCGTCGATGCGTCCGAACATGGCGCAGGGGCCGCGAGCTGTCGAAACCGAGCAAACCGGATACCCGGGAACGTACTATCCGGGTGTGTCAGACGTCAGTCAGGCCCAGACAGTCACGGCGACGCTTGGCCAGGAAGTGAATTCCGTCGGGTTTCCGCTGGTGCCCGCGAGGCTCTCGCGCATATCCGGTACGGTGATGGGCTCGGACGGCCGGCCGCTCGCCGGAGCGATGGTGATGATTCGTCAGCGGGGCGGCAACGGGCTGGCCGCGTTAAGGATGAACATCATCGGCGGCGGCGGCAGGCCAGGTTCGTCCTGACGGCACTTTTCAACTGACGAACGTGCCGCCAGGAGAATACGTGCTCGACGTGCAACAACGGCCGGCGGCACTCCGGGGCATGCAGGACATCAACCTGTCGCAGCTCGAGTTCGCGTCGATGCCGCTCAGCGTGTCGGGCGGCGACATCGACAATCTCACCGTCGTGACGACACCAGGAGTGACGGTGTCCGGACGAGTCGCGTATCAGGGACAAGGCGCGCCGAAACCCGGAGGGCAGGTCTTGGCCGTGCCGCCTGCGGGTGGATCGTCGCCAATCGGCATGCTCGCTCGCCTCGAAAGCGCTCGGCGGTGGCCGGATCAATCAGGACGGCACGTTCGAGCTGCGAGGCGTCGCAGGACCTCAGATCATTCGCGTGCAGGGAATACCTGCTGGCTGGGCGCTGAAAAGCGTCACCCTCGATGGCGCGGACATCACCGACGCCGTGTACGACTTCAGGCCCGGCAACAACGTCACCGGATTGGTCGTGACGCTGACCGATCGGCTGAGCGAGATTACCGGCAACGTGCGCGACGGTCGCGGCCAGCCGATTCTGGACTACGTGCTCGTCGCATTTCCTGAAGATACGAGCCTCTGGGGCCCGCAGTCTCGCTACGTGCAGACGACCCGTCCGAATCAGAACGGCACGTTCAGCGTCAAAGGCCTGCCTCCAGGGCGATACCTCGCTGCCGTCGTTCCCGCTCTCGAAAACGGGCATGCAGAACGATCCGGCCGTGCTCGAGCAGCTTCGTCCTCGCGCGCGCAGCTTTTCACTGGCCGACGGCCAGACGCTGAACCTGAATCTCGAAATGCCGGCGCAGTAGGCGTGCTAGCATTGGGCCTTCATGACCTGATCGTCAAAAAAATCAGACGGGTTCAAAGCCCGAGCTGGGCGAAGCTCTGGGACTCGTTGAAACGCGCGGATTCGTCGGCATGGTGGAAGCCACCGACGCGATGGTAAAGGCCGCCAACGTCGTGTTCGTGGGGTGGCAGAAAGTCGACGCCGGACTCGTAACCGCCATCGTTCGTGGCGATGTCGCATCGGTGAAAGCGGCGACCGACGCCGGCGCCGCTGCTGCAAGGCGCGTAGGCGAGCTCATCGGCGTCCATGTCATCGCGAGGCCTGCAGACGACCTCGAGAAGATATTTCCGATCAGCTAGCCTTCGCCGACTTTTTTCGTTTTCGCGTTTTCGAGCGCATGCGCAGTTTCAGTTCTTTCAATCTTCCTTCGTTGCCCACAACGAGCAGCGGTTGTGTGGGAGCCCGCAAGAGATTGAAAAAATGGCCGTTATCAGTTCGCGCGTACACATCTTTGCCATCTGTCAGAAGTGTGATCGCGGCGGCGCCGCCGATGGCATCAAATAATCGGATCCCAAATCGTTTGCGCAGAGTTTCGACGAGCAGACGCATTTTCGACACCGAAAGGCCATTTCGGCGCAAATCGGCGAGCACCACGAGCTCGAACAGGTCGACGGGCGAGTAGCGACGCTCGGTGAATCCGCCGGCCTCGGTCCGATGCGAGGCGACCGAAGGCTTGATCAACTTGCGCGAATCCCACCATTGAAGCTGGCGAGCCGACAGACCGGTGATGGACGCGACCTCGCGCGAGCTGTAGTTTTTCTTGAGGTCCGGTCGCATGCAGATTCTCAATCGTCAATCGAGAATTTACAATTTAGTGGCCTTGCGCTCGGCCATCGCAGCGCCGTCGAAGTCCTTCTGCGTGATGCCTCCTTCGTCGTGCGTGCTGTACAGCAGCGTGACCTTGCGATAGTTGATGATGATGTCGGGGTGATGATCCGCGGCTTCGGCATCGGGCACCAGCCGGTTGACGAACGCCACGGCCGCAGGGAAGTCGTTGAATGTGAACTGCTTTCTGAGCGCGCGGCCTTCGACGGTCCAGTCCTGGAGATTCTTCAGCTGCCGCTGCACGTCCTGATCAGACAGAATGGCCATCTCAATACTCCCCGAACCGCTGGGGCGCAACCGCCGTCAACAGCGGATCGTCACGGTTGTCGAGAACGATATCGGCGACTGCGCGCGCGGTAAGGGGCGCAAGCAGCACGCCGTTACGATAGTGGCCTGTCGCGTACACGAGTCCCGGCATTTTCACCGACCGTCCGATGATGGGCAACTCGTCGGCCGTCGCCGGACGCAATCCCACTCGCGCGCCCACGAACGCCGCCTGCCACAGGTGCGGCACCAGATCGCACGCGCTGTCGAGCAAATCGCGCACACCGGCCACAGTCGTGCGTTCGTCGAAGCCGGCATCCTCAACAGTGGCGCCGACCAGAATCGACGTCCTGCTCACAGGCACGAGATAACATCGCGGCCCCCACACAATGCGATTGAGAGCGGGAGCGTCCGACGCGAGCTGCAGCAATTGGCCGCGGACCGGTCGCACCGGCACCGGCGCAACTCCTTCGATGTGAATGTGCCCCGACCAGCTTCCGGCCGCCACCACCACGTGGCTCGCAGTCAGCGGAGCATCATTTTCGAGGGAGATGCTGATGTCGTCGCCTACACGCTGTATCCGCTGGGCGCGTACGGGAACACGCACCCGCGCACCGTGCTTAATTGCGCCCGACGTCAACGCCCCGGTCAAATCAGACGTGACAACGAAGCCGTGAGCCTTCACGAGCAGCGCGCCGGCCACCTCGGGCGTCAGCTGCGGCTCCGCTTCGCGCGCCGCGTGCGCATCGAGGAGCTCGCACTCGATCCCGCGTGCGCGGGCGTCGGCGGCTCTCTTCTGCAGCTCGTCGAGCGGCTGATCGGCGGTACTCACCTGGAGCGAACCGGTGCGGCGGTAGCCAATGCCGATGCCTGCGTCGCGCGAGACACGATCGACAAATGCGCCGTACATTTCCAGGCTCTTCGTGGCGAGCGGAAGCAGCGGGTGCCCGAATCCCTCGAGGTACGGCACGAGCATACCGGCGGCGGCCTGCGTCGATCCGAGACCCGCACCACGGCAGTCGACGAGCGTCACAGATGCGCCGCGCGTCACGAGCTCGTAGGTGATGGCCGCGCCGATCACCCCTGCACCGACGACCGCGACGTCACAATCCGGCACTGCTTTTCCTCAACTTGCCTATCATCTCACGCAGCCCGAGGTGCTCCCTTCGAAGGACATTGAGGGTCTGAAGGGGACAATCTAGGGCATCTGCCGCGCGGAAACCCTTTGTTTCTTGCCGTTTTCGCCATCGATGCGTGGGTACGGGGCTTGCTGTTAGAGTGGAGCGAGGAGCATCCATGGAAATCAATCGGGCGGCATTTGGTGCCCTGGCAGTCTTCGGCGTGGTCGCGGCAGGCGGAGGCGCCTACCTGGCGACCCGTCACAACGACGCGGCGATGCGACCCTCGGTATATCCGGCATCCGCGATGAGCGCAGTGACGGAAACCGAAAACAGCATCGCGACACCGCCAGCCGCAGCCGTCGAGCCCGCGCCGCTCGTGGCCGCGGAGCCGGCTCCCGCTCCTTCGCGGCCGGCTAGTGTGGCACGCCGCGCGCCTGCTCCAGCACGCGTAACCCCGCCTGCTTCGCAGCGCTCGCGCACGCCGTCGAGCTCGGGCGGCAATGCCTCGTCCTCGGCACCGACATACGTACCGTCGGCCGCTCCGGTCGATTCGCCTGTATCGGCTGCGGTCGAGCCTCTGGAAAAGACGACGGTCGAACTCACTGCGGTCGCACCGGAAACGCCGCGCAAGCTCTATGACGAGCTGGTGATTCCTGCCGATTCGGTGATCGGCTTGCAGGTCGAAAACGCTGTCACGACGGAGAGCGCGAAGGTCGAAGACCAGATCCGCGCGCGGGTGACGCGCGACGTCAAAGTACGGGAGCAGTTCGGCGATTCCCGCTGGCGCGAGGGCCGAGGGTTCGGTGACGCTCGTCGAACGCGGCGGGCGGCTGAAGGATCAGGCGCGGCTGGGCATCCGATTCCACACCATCGTGCTGGCCGACGGCACAAGGCTGCCGATCAACACCGAGACGATCTACCGCGAAGGAGCATCGCCTGCCCGGGAGAGCGCGGCGAAAATCGGCGGCGGCGCGGTTGGCGGCGCGGTGCTCGGCGCAATTTTCGGCGGCAAGAAAGGCGCGGCCATCGGCAGCACGGTCGGCGCGGCCGGCGGCGGCGTCGCTGTCGCCGCGAGCGAGCCGAACGCGGCGACGTTTCCGCAGGGGTCTACCGTGACCGTCAGGATGGGATCGCCCGCTACGGTGACCGTAGAAAGATAACGTCAGGGATTAGGGACTGGGGATTAGGACAGCGTAATCCGCGATCCCAGAAATCCCTAACCCCCAATCCCTGACTTCTACGGTTTCAACCTCCATTTTTCTACCCACTTCCCATCGACTTCTTCCAGCGCAACGACTCCGTTCAGCGGGAAATTTGCAGGATCGGCGTCGGCCTCCCCGGTCGTCAATCTCCCGAGCAGCCGCGGAAGATGGGGAAAGTGTCCGACGAGCAGAATCGGCTTCGTTTCTCCTGCGATGGAATCGGCAATCCAGCTGGTTGGGTCGGTAGGCTGAAGTCCGCGTGCCGCAGAGAATGCTGCGAGCGGATTGCAGCGCTTCAAATAGGCCTCGGCGGTCTGACGCGCCCGAAGCTTCCCGCTGTGCCAAATGACGTCGGGCTTCGCGCCGCGATCGGCCGCCTTCTGCGCCAGCATGTCGGATTCGACGCGGCCGCGGTCCGAGAGAGGCCGCATCGGATTGACATCGGGGCCGACTGCATCGCCGTGGTGAACAAGGAAAATCACGAGTCTCACATGCGAGGTGATTCAGGGCTCCTGGTCGCTCGGTTCGAGGATGAGCCCTTCGAGCATCGGCGTATCTGACAAGTCTGCCCGAAGCTCGACGGCCTCGAGACCGCGAAGCCGCTCGTCGATCGGATCGACCTGCGGAATCATCTCATCCCCCGCCGCGTTCAGCTCCGAGAGCTTTCTCGCCTTGCTCAAAAAACTACGCTCGACGGAGCCAACCGACGCATTGAACGCTTCTACGGTATCTTCCAGGTTATTGCGCATCTTCGACAGATGGCCCGCAAGAATCCGCACGGAGTTGTAAAGGTCCTTTCCAAGCTCACGAATCCTTGACGCATCGTGGGCAAGCGACTCCTGCTTCCATCCGTAGTTGACGGCTCGCAGGAGCGCGATCAACGTCAGCGGGCTCGCTGGAATCACTCTTTTTTCGGCGCCATATTCCAGCAAACCCGGGTCTTCCTGAAGCGCCGCCGCGAACAACGCCTCGACCGGCAGGAACATGACCACGAACTCCGGAGTCGGAGCGAACTGCTCCCAATACCGCTTGCTCGAGAGCAATGTCATGTGGGCGCGGACCTTGGCAGCGTGATCGCGTACGTATGCGGAACGCTCGGCTTCCGTTCGATCGGCAATCCCCTCGAGGTACATCCGCGGCGCTTTCGCATCGACGACGACCCTGCGATCGCCGGGAAGCCTGACGATCATGTCGGGCGTCAGCCGCCCGGACTCGGTCGTTTCTGAAATTTGCTCGAAGAAATCGCAGTGGCCGAGCATCCCTGCCATTTCGACCGTGCGGCGAAGCTGCATCTGCCCCCAGTCGCCGCGCACGTTCGGCGATCGCAAGGCCTGCACGAGACTGCCCGTCTGATTTCGAAGCTCCTTGTTGACGCTTCCCAGTTCGAACATCTGGGTTTTGACTTCCGCGTAGGCCTCGATGCGCCTGGCCTCGAGCTCGGTGACTTTCGAGTCGAGACTCTTGAGCGATTTATCGAGCGGCGCAATCAGGTTTTCGATTGCGACTTTCCGTTTGTCGAGCTCAGCGGTGGTATCGACCTGAAGATTCTTGAACCGTTCCTCGGCTCGCTGCAGGAACTGCTCGGAATTGGACGTGAGCGCCGATCCGGCCAGCGCACTGAAGGTGTCCCTCAGAATCTTTTCAGCCTCACCATACGCCACGTTTCGGCTTTCGGAGACGGCCAGACGCCTCTGAGCCTCGCTCAATTCATCTCGAACCACACGGAGCTCGCGCTCGCCCACCACCTTCCCGTTGGCCGACCCAAGTGAACGGCCCAGGAGAAAAGCCAGGACTGCGACGAGCAATGCGACAAGAGCCAGAACGGCTGTCATAGTGACCGGATAGATGCCAGCGATCTTCAGTACACCTACGGAATCAGTACAATCTTTCCGTAGGCGCCAGGCTTGAGCACCTCTTCGTGCGCACGGGGCGCATCCGCGAGAGGCATTTCTTTGCCGATCTGCGGCTTGTATCCGGAACGCTCCATACCGGCGACGATCGCGGCGTGTGCTGTGGCGAGCTCGGCCGGCAGGGCGTTCCAGTTGGTGAAGCCGACGATCGTGGCGTCCTTCCCCATGATAGCGCGCGGATTCAGCTCGAGCGCGCCGCGATTACCGACGATAACGATGCGGCCGCGCTTGGTGATCAAGTCGAGATCCTTGACGAGGTTGATGTTCGCGAGCATCTCGACAATGAGATCCACGCCGCGCCCTCCCGTTTTCGCCAGCACATCCTTCTCGTAACCAGGTGACGCGTGATCGAATACTTCGTAGACGCCCTGCTCTTTCGCAAGCTGGCGGCCGCGTTCGGTTCCGGCCGTTCCGAAGACGCGCAAGCCGGCGGCGCTCGCCATTTGCGCGGCAGCAACTCCCACGGCGCCGCTGGCGCCGTGGATGAGAACTGTTTCGCCGGGTACCGCGCGGCCTCTGTCGAAGAGCGCCCGCCACGCGGTGACATAGGGAACGCCGACGCCGGCGCCCTCTTCAAACGACACATGGCTCGGCAGGTGATGAATCTGGTCGAGAGTGCAAAGCGCCTCCTGGGCGTAAGAACCATACGGGCGCCCGTCAGCGGTGCCGCTGAAATACACGCGGTCGCTTGCCTTGAAATTCTGCACGTCGCTGCCCACGGCCACCACGACACCGGCGCCGTCGGAGCCAGGCGTATACGGAAGAGGCGGCAGCGAACGCGTATTGCCCGCTGCGGATATATGTGTCGACCGGATTGACGCCGGCGGCCTTCACGTCGATCAGGACCTGCCCCGCGCCCGCCGACTTCCCGGGTACCTCTTCCAATTGCATGACGGACGGATCACCGAACTGCTTCACACGAATCGCTTTCATAGCGCGACAGTTTGACACCATTTAGGAGCGTGCAGTAGGCTAAATGCCTCATGACGCTCGCCGCGCACCGGCACCATCGCCATCATCATCACCGTCACGTGACGGCCCGGCGGAGCTGCGGATAGATCGAACACGAGAACAATCGAGCATCCACTGCCCCGCCACGACCGGCGGGGTTTTTTGTTTCTGGCGCTGATTCGCTTGTTTGGTTTGTCGTGGGTCCCCACCCCTACGACCTGTGCCTCGCAACCTTTGGCCGCTCGGCGGTAATAGCAACGGTTATCTGCTTAGTGAAGCAATATGGACTTTAAGAAACTCGACGGGTTGGTGCCCGCGGTGATTCAGGACGCAGAGAGCGGCGAGGTGCTGATGGTCGGCTTCATGAACGACACGGCTCTCGCCAGAACGCGAGAGACCGGGTTTGCGACCTTTTACAGCCGGTCGCGACAGACGCTCTGGACGAAGGGGGAAACATCCGGCAACAAGCTCGCCGTCCAGCAGATTCTGGTCGATTGCGACGACGACACGGTGCTGGTCAAAGTGAAGCGCCTCGGCGACGGCAACGTGTGTCACACGGGCGCGCGGACATGCTTTCGCGTGTTAGAGCCAACACACTAAGCAGATGATTACCGCTATCACCGCCGAGCGACCGTAAGGTCGTGAGGTACAGGTCGTGGGGGTGGGGCCCCACGACATTTGAAAAAAGAAAGCTGATGCAGACACTGAAGCTGGGGTTACCGAAGGGATCGCTGCAGGAGTCGACCGTGCAGCTGTTCGCGCGGGCGGGGTTCACCATCTATGTGAGCTCCCGATCGTATTTTCCGACCATCGATGATCCCGAGATCGAATGCATGCTGATCCGCGCGCAGGAGATGGCGCGTTACGTCGCCGACGGCGTGCTCGACTGCGGCCTGACGGGGCAGGATTGGATAGCGGAGCATCAGAGCGGCCTCGCGAAGCCGGCATCGCTCGTGCCGGTTGCCGATCTGATTTATTCGAAACAGAGCTTCGGCAAGGTCCGCTGGGTGCTGGCGGCGCCCGAGGATTCCCGCTTCAAAAAGCCGCAGGATCTCGAAGGCGCCACGATAGCGACCGAGCTTGTGCGCGCGACCAAGGCGTATTTTGACAGGCTCGGCGTAAACGTCAACGTCGAGTTCTCGTGGGGCGCGACGGAGGTCAAGCCGCCGGTGCTCGCCGACGCTATCGTGGAGGCGACGGAAACAGGTTCGACGCTCCGCGCCAACCGCCTCCGGATTCTCGACACGGTAATGGAGAGCAATACGCAGTTCATTGCCAACGGCGCCGCGATGAAGGACGACTGGAAGCGCACGAAGATCGAGAATATTTCTCTGTTGCTGAAGGCGGCGATCGAGGCGCAGGGGCGCGTCGGCATCATGCTGAATGTCCGCAACGAAGACTTGAAGAACGTGCTGGCGCTGCTCCCGGCCCTCCAAAGGCCGACGATTTCGCCGCTCAGCGAAGATGGCTGGGTGGCCGTCAATACGATCATCGAAGAACGGACGGTCCGCGATCTCATTCCTCGCCTCAAGCTGGCGCGCGCGCAGGGAATCGTGGAATATCCGCTGAACAAGATTGTCGTGTGATGAAGATCCTGTCTTCTGCCAACGCGAGGGCCGTCGAGCGGCTCCTGCAGCCTACGGGCGGCAGCGACCGGCGGACATCCGCGTCTGTCGCGAAAATCGTCTCGGCAGTTCGGGCACGGGGCGATGTGGCCGTTCTGGCGTACGCGAGGCGCTTCGACCGCCTCGACGGCGATCTCGAGGTGTCGCACGATGAGATCGACGAACTTGCCGTTCGCGTTCCGCCGAAAGTGCGCGCGGCGATCGCCGTGGCCGCGAGGCACATCGAGAAGGTCGCGCGGCGACAGCGTCCGCAGGGCTGGAAAGTGACGACGGCACCTGGGGTGACGGTCGAGCAGCGTGTCACGCCGCTCGACCGCGTCGGGTGCTACGTTCCGGGCGGGCGGTATCCACTGCCCTCTTCCCTGTTGATGACCGCCATTCCCGCGCGGGCCGCCGGCGTCCGCGAGATCATCGTCGCGTGTCCTCGCCCTGTTCCGGTGGTGATGGCCGCAGCGCGCGCAGCGGGCGTGACGAGGCTCTTCAGAATGGGCGGCGCCCAGGCGATTGCGGCCATGGCGTACGGCACGAAAACGGTCCCGCGCGTCGACAAGATCGTCGGTCCAGGCAACCAGTATGTCGCCGCGGCGAAGGCACTCGTCGCCACCGACTGTGCCATCGATTTTTACGCCGGTCCCACCGAGATCCTCATCGTCTCGGACAAGGGCAAGCCCGAGTGGATCGCGGCCGATCTGATCGCACAGGCAGAGCACGACCCGCAGGCCCGCGCGCTGCTGATTACGACAAACCCGCGGCTCGCGGCGCAGGTGGCGCGCGCGGTGTCGGTGCGGCTGCCGGAATCGGGCCCGGCGAAAGAGTCGCTGGCGCGCCACGGCGGCATCATCGTTGCCGCGAACCGCGACGAGGCCGCTCGGCTCGCGAATCGCGCAGCGCCGGAGCATCTCGTGTGCGACGACGACCGGTTTGCGAATGCCGTGGGAGCGGCCGGCGCAATTTTTGTGGGGTCGTACACCGCACAAGTCGCGGGCGACTATGCGATCGGCTCGAATCACGTCCTGCCCACGAACGGAGCGGCTCGCTTTCGGGGCGGCCTGCACGCGGCAGATTTCGTGCGCGTATCGACGGTCCAGCGGATGACCCGAGCGGGCCTGAAGAATATTGCGCCGACGATTATCACGCTGGCGCGCGAGGAAGGGCTCGAGGGGCACGCTCGATCGATCGAGGTGCGGCTCAGCCGGGGCCCCCAGCGCGGCAGCCGCGCAGGGGTGGCCATATGACTTACGCCCGGCCGGCCGATCGGGCAGGAGCGCTGCGTCTACACCTCAACGAAAATACCGGCGGCTGCTCGCCGGCCGTCATCGAGGCAATCAGAACGGTCTCCGCAGAGGAGACCGCGTACTACCCGGATTACGCGCTGCTCTCGCGAGAATGCGCGGCGTATCTCGGGGTCAGCGAAGCGCAACTGGTGCTCACCAACGGGCTCGACGAAGGCCTGATGGCCCTGACCGTCAGCGCGTTCAGCGCGATGCGGGGCTCGCCAGATCTGCCTGAAGCCATCATTCCGACACCTGCGTTCGAGATGTATTCCGTGTTCGTCAAAGCGGCAGGCGGGCGCGTAGTGGCCGTTCCGCCCAGGGCGGATTTCGAATTTCAGCTCACAGAGGTCTGCGAGGCGCTCAGCGAGCGCACGCGCATCGTCTTCCTGACCAACCCGAACAACCCGACGGGCCAGTTGATTCCGCGCGACGCGATTCGCGAGATCGTGCGATGCTCACCGCCCGAAGCAACCATCGTGATAGATGAGGCGTACTACGACTTCTGCGCGGAGACGTTCCTCGGCGAGCGGGGCTCGCATGCAAACGTCGTGATAGGACGAACGTTCGCGAAGGCCCATGGGCTGGCGGGACTGCGCGCGGGATGCCTTGTCGGCGACCCCGGAAGGCTCGGGCCGGTACGCGAAGCCGTTCCGCCTTACAGCCTCAGCGTGTTCGCCGCCGCCGGATGGCGCGCGGCATTGCGCGATCGCGAGCACCTCGATTGGTATCGCACGCAGGTGTCGGAATCGCGCGAACTGCTCTATGCAGCCTGCGATCGGCTCGGGCTGCCCTACTGGAAGAGCGCTGGAAATTTCGTCCTGATCAACGTGGCGCACTCGGGCGATCCGGCCGACATCGTACGTGGATTCGCCGATCGTGGAATCCTGATTCGCGATCGCTCGCACGATCCGGGCTGCGGCGGGTGCATTCGCATCACGGCGGGCGTCGTTCGCCACACCGAAGTCGCCGTGGAAGCGCTGGAGGATTTGTGCGCCGTGCCCTGATCGACAGAAAGACCCGCGAGACGGAGATTCGCGTGCGCCTTGGCATCGAGGGAAAGGGCCGTTACGACGTGCGTACGGGCATCCGTTTTCTCGATCACATGCTCGAGTTGATGACGCGCCATGGCGCATTCGATCTCGAAGTGCGCGCCGCCGGCGATCTCGACGTCGACCAGCACCATACGGTCGAGGACATCGGCATCGCGCTCGGCGAGGCGGTGTCGAAGGCGCTGGGGACGCGCCGCGGGATCAACCGCGCCGGCTACTTCATCATGCCGATGGACGAGACACTCGGCGTGGCAGCGGTCGATCTCGGCGGACGCCCGCACGCGGTCGTCGATCTCGCGTTGCACGTCGAGCGCGTCGGCGATCTGCAGAGCGAGTTGATTCACGACTTTTTCGAGGGTTTCGCGCAAGGCGTGCGCGGCAACGTCCACGTCAAGGTGCTCTACGGCCGCTCGAGCCATCATCACGTCGAGGCGGTCTTCAAGGCGTTCGGGCGGGCATTGCGCGTGGCCTGCTCCCGCGACAAGCAGCTGGCCCGGACGCTTCCGAGCACCAAGGGGCTCTTATGATCGGGTTGATCGATTACGGCGCCGGCAACCTGACGTCGGTTCGCAAAGCGCTCGCGGCCCTCGGCGCTGACGTTCGGACGCCGGAAGCGCCGTCGGATCTCGATAGCCTCGAAGGAGTCATCGTTCCGGGTGTGGGCAACTTTCAGCAGACATCCGCGCTCGGCCGCGAATGGCGCGACGCGATCATCGGCGTGGTCGAGCGCGGCCGCCCGCTGCTCGGAATCTGCCTCGGCCTTCAGTGGCTATTCGAAGGAAGCAGCGAGGCCCCCGGCTATGAGGGGCTCGCACTGATGAGCGGCCATTGCGAGCGCCTCAAGCCCGAATGGCCGTACAAAGTGCCGCACGTCGGATGGAACGAGCTCGAATTTCCGCGCGCGTCGCGGCTGTTCGAAGGTATCAAGAATGGATCGCAGGTCTATTTCACCCACTCCTACGCGGCGCCGGTCACTGATGAGGCGACGGCTGTCACGACCCACGTCGTGCCCTTCGCGAGCGCGGTCGAACGTGGACAGGTATTCGGCGTGCAGTTTCATCCGGAGAAATCCGGAGATGTCGGGCTGCGGGTGCTGAAGAATTTCCTCGATGTTGTCTAAACGAATCATCGCGTGCCTCGACGTCCGCAGCGGCCAGGTCGTCAAGGGCGTCAATTTCGAAGGTCTGCGCAACGCCGGCGATCCGGCGGAGCTGGCCGAACGGTATAACGAGGAAGGCATCGATGAAGTCGTCATCCTCGACGTCACGGCCACCCTCGAGGGGCGCCGGGCGCTCGCCGAAACCGTGTCGGCCGTTGCGAAGCGCATCTTCATCCCGCTCACCGTGGGCGGCGGCATCCGGTCGGAAGACGATGCCGCGGCGGCGATCGACGCGGGGGCCGAGAAAGTCAGCTTGAACACCGCCGCGCTGAAAGATCCGGCGCTGATTACGACGCTCGCCGCACGATATGGCAGTCAGGCGGCGATTGTCGCGATCGACGCCAAATGGGTTGATGGCAAGGCGGTCGTTTACGCTCGCAGCGGGCAGGCAGGCACCCAACGCGAAGCCGTCGAATGGGCCAGGGAGGCGGCCGACCGTGGCGCCGGCGAGATCCTGCTGACCTCGATCGATCGCGACGGGACGAAGAGCGGATTCGATTGTGAGCTGACTGCAGCCGTCTCGCGTGCCGTCCCCATTCCGGTGATCGCGTCTGGCGGCGCGGGCTCGCTCGAACACTTTGCCGAGGTCTTCGTGGAGGGTTGCGCCGACGCGGCGCTGGCCGCGTCGATTTTTCACTTCTCCGAGCATGCGGTCCGCGATCTCAAGAAGGTGCTGCACGAGCGCGGCATTCCGGTGCGCCTCTAGCCATGTTGATTCCTGCCATCGATCTCAAAGGCGGCAAGGTCGTCCAGCTGATCCAGGGCGACAAGCTCGCCATCGAAACGACGGACCTCGAGTACTGGATCGGGCGCTTCTCGGGATTTCGCCGCGTCAACGTCATCGACCTCGACGCGGCCATGGGCTCGGGCTCGAACGATCGTCTCGTGCGCGAAATCTGTACGCGGCTCCCCTGCCAGGTCGGCGGCGGCGTCCGCTCGCCCGAGCGCGCGCTCGATCTGTGCACCATCGGCGCCAGAAAGGTAATCGTCGGATCGGCGCTGTTCACGGACGGCGTGGCCGACGTGGCGAACGCACAACGATTCGCCGATGCCGTGGGGGTGGATCGGGTGATCGGCGCGGTCGACAGCAAAGGTGGACGCGTGGTGACGCATGGATGGAAAACGTCCACCGGAACCACGGCCGCCGATGCGGTGCGCGCGCTCGAACCCTATTGCGGCGAGTTTCTCTACACGCACGTCGACAAAGAGGGGCTGATGAAAGGCACCGACCTCGCCGCGATCCGCGTGGTGCGCGATGCCACACGGCGCCCGCTGATCGCCGCCGGCGGCGTGACGACGCAGGCGGAAATCGACGAGCTCGATGCGCTTGGCATCGATGCGGTGGTAGGGATGGCCATTTATACGGGGACCTTGGAACTAAAATAGGTCCGGCTGAAGCCGGACACTACCGATGATGGTCCGAATGCCCTCTCTGGTAGCGTCCGCCTTTAGGCGGACCGGGACCACAGATATGACACAAGAGACCCACACTCGCCGCGGTCCTGAACCGCCCGACCTCGCAGAGCGCGGAGGAATGAAAAACGGCCAGCCCCAGCGCTCGGACGATCGCCTCTTCATGCAGCTGCTCGCATACGGCGGTTGTCGCAACTCGCGATCGGTGTCGGACGCGTTGTCCAGTGCAAACGTCGAGGGGGTCGTGTACGAAGACGCCAACGACCCGCACGGGGTCGCCATCCTGTCGGTCACGAGGGATCCGAATTTCTTTCTCGACACGCTTCGGCCGCTGCTGAACGGGCCCGCGTTCGAGCCGCTCGAAGCCAGACCGGACCTCACGATGCTCGGACGGACCTACGCGCTCGGCTATGAGCCCGATCTGCCCGAAGCGATTCTCCACCGCCCGAGGCGGACGGTGCTGAACAAGGACTGGCCGTGGGCTGTGTGGTATCCGCTGCGGCGAAGCGGGCGCTTCGCGCAGCTGCCACCCGAGGAGCAGCGCGTGATTCTGGCCGAACACGGAGCGATCGGCATGTCGTACGGGGCGGGCGACTACGCGCACGACATACGGCTCGCCTGTTATGGCCTCGACAGGAACGACAACGACTTCGTCATCGGGCTTCTCGGCAGGGAGCTGTTCCCCCTCTCGCACATCGTCCAGGCGATGCGGAAGACGCAGCAGACCTCGCTCTACCTCGACCGGCTCGGGCCGTTCTTCGTCGGCCGCGCCGTGTGGCAGGCCGATCTGTAGGAAGTGGTTAGAGGGTGGGGAATTAGGGATTAGACCTGCGACGGATATCACGCCCGTTCAGCATGTTCAGAACCTTATCCCTAATCCCAAATCACCAATCTAATCTCCAAACCCTGCCATTCGTTACGTTATAATACGTAACCGTTACGTAGATTGACGTAATGGAAAATCCGTTCGTATACGGCGAGGTGGTGCCTGTCGCGTCGTTTGTCGATCGCATCGACGAGCTCGACCGGCTCGTGCGCGATCTGGCGTCGGGCCAGAAAGTCTTCCTCATCTCGCCCAGGCGCTACGGCAAGTCTTCCCTGATCCGGCAGGCGCTGCGCGCCGTCGGCCGCGGGGGCGCCCTGACCGCCGAGGTCACGGTCAGCAGCTACAGTTCCTACCTGGCGTTCCTCGAGGGCTACACGCGATCGCTGCTGGCGATGCAGACCGGCTGGGACAAGGCGCGCACGTGGCTCAAGGATGCAATCGCAGGCGCAAAGCCGGAGCTCCGTCTCGAGGCCGACTCATCGGGCGCCATGGGCATGGCGGTGAAGTTCCCGAGCGTCCGGACCGACCGCGACATCTCCCGCCTCGCGTCCGAGGTATTCGCGCTGCCAGGGCGCCTCAGCGATCTGCGGAAGACCCGCATCGTCATCGCCCTCGACGAGTTCCAGGCGATTAACGCGTTCAACGGCGGCAGCGTCGAACACGCGCTCAGGGCGGCCGTCCAGCATCAGCGCAGCGTCGGCTACGTGTTCGCGGGCTCCGAGCCCAGCCTGATGGAACGAATGCTCGGGCCGAAGCGGCCCTTCTACAAAGCGGGCCCCGTGATGCGTCTCGAGAAAATCCCGCAGGATATCTTCTCCGCGTTCATCGAATCGCGCTTTTCGAAAACGGGCATGAGGCCGGAACAAGGCCTCGGCATGGCGATCGTGGATTTAGCGGGCAACATGCCGTACGACGTGCAGCGGCTCGCGCACGAGAGCTGGGACGACGCGCGGGCCGCAGGCAAGCGCCGCATCGGGGTGGATGATCTGCATGCCACGCTGCACCGGCTGCTGGCCGAACAGGAAACGATGTTCGAGGCCGTCTGGCAACGACTCACGCTGGCGCAGCGCGCCACACTGCGGGCCGTCGTCCTTGCAGAAGGACGGGAACTGCTGTCCGCGGACCTGCGCATCCGCCACCGGCTCGGCGGCGCGTCGACCGTGCAGACCGCGCTTCAGGCGCTCGCGCGCGAAGACCTCGTGGCGCGCGAACGCGATCGCTATGTCGTCATCGATTCTTTGATGCGCGAATGGATCGCCCGAAGGACCTTCTGACCAGGCTCGGGTTGCATCGGCCCGAGCTTCGCGCCTGGGCGATGTACGACCTGGCGAATTCAGCGTTCAGCACAACGGTCATCACCGCCATCTTCCCGGTGTACTTCACGTCGGTCGCGGGCGCCGACCTCCCGCCTGGCGAGGCGACACGGCTGCTGGCCCGCACGACGACGATTGCGCTGGCGACCTCCGCGATTCTGGCGCCGTTTCTCGGCGCGCTTGCCGATCATGCGCCGATCAAGAAACGGCTCCTGGGGCTGTTCATGGCGATCGGCTGCATCGCGGCAGGCTGCCTCGCACTCGTGACCCGCGGAGACTGGTTCCTGGCCGCCGTTTGCTTCGGCATCGGGAACGTCGGATTCACCGCGAGCCTGACGTTCTATGATTCACTCCTGCCCCATATCGCGCGCGAGGACGAAATCGATCGAGTGTCGACCGGCGGTTATGCTCTCGGGTATCTTGGCGGCGGCGTCCTGCTTGCGTTGAACGTCGCGTGGATTCTATCGCCGGCGACCTTCGGACTGCTGGACGCAGCACAGGCGTCGCGTCTGTCGTTCGCAAGCGTCGCGATGTGGTGGTTTCTCTTTTCAATCCCTTTGCTCCGGCGCGTGCCGGAACCGACGACACGCGCGGGAAGCGGCGTCCGGTCGACTGCCGAACTGATAACGACGTCGGTCGCCGGACTGCTCCACACTATTCGCGAGCTTCGCCGCTATCGCAACGCGCTTCTGTTGCTCATCGCCTTCGTCATCTACGCTGATGGGATCGGCACGATTCAGCGGCTCGCGACGAGCTATGGAGCGGAGCTCGGTATCGACCAGGGGGCACTGATCACCGCCATCCTTCTGGTCCAGTTCGCTGGAATCCCGTTCGCGTTTCTCTTTGGCATGCTCGCCGGCCGGATCGGCGCGAAAACGTCGATCTTCATCGGGCTCGGCGTGTACGTCGTCCTCACCATCAGCGCGTACTACATGAAGACCGAGCGCGACTTTTACATCCTCGCGTTGATGGTCGCTACCGTGCAGGGCGGCACGCAGGCGCTCAGCCGATCGCTATTCGCGAGCATGATTCCGAAGGCGCGGTCGTCGGAGTTTTTTGGCTTCTTCTCCATCTTCGAGAAGTTCGGAGCGATTCTGGGACCGGCCACGTTCGAGATGGCGAGTCGCACGACGGGGTCGAGCCGCAGCGCGATTCTGAGCGTAGTCGTCTTCTTCATTGCTGGAGCAGCGGTACTGTCGTTCGTGAACGTGACAGAAGGTCAAAAGGCTGCGCAAAATTGAGAAGACTCACGGGCGGCAGTGCCGTCCGTGAGTCCTGATCGTGCTCAATCCTGCGGGCCCATGCTGTAATCCCCTTCCCAGGCCCAGTCGACCCCACCCAGATGGGAGACATGCGCCGTTGCCCGGAGGTGGGTGAATTTTCCTGTCCCGCCCTCAAACGTGCACAGCCCGGTACTCGTCGCAAACACGAGTTTGCAATGGCCGAACGCCCTGTTGTTACCATTCCCCGGCAGGTCGAGGACGACATCGCTGTCCAGCGAGTCCGCCTCTGCCGCCCGGGAATAAAAGACCTTCGAGCCGACCTCGATCGCCTTGACGTTCGACGACGTGATAGTGCAGAAATCCCCGGCCTGGCCCGTAAACCCGGGGGAGGAGCACTCTTTCGTCACGTGCAACTTTCCACTGCGCGCCGACAACGACGCCGCCTGCCCTGGGGTGGTCTGAGTGCCGAGTGCGGCCGGCGCCAGACCAGCCGCAGCCGCACTCGCAGTGGGACTGGTCGGCGTCCCGCGTCCATCGGCGCACGCACCCAGAACCAGCGCCCCAGCAGACAGACATCCGACAACTACGCACTTCGTGAGAACTATCGCGAATCTCATTGCACACTCCCCCCGGGCGTTACCGCCCATCTCCCTGTGTCAACATGGCGCCTCCAGAGCGCCCTAGAGGAGATCGCGCAAGTTGGGCAAGTAATGGGTCATGGGGAAAAACCGGCGAGAGTCGTCAGGTGCTATGCTGGGCTCCCGATCCAACTGATTGAAGAAGAGCGACTCGATCTCGCCTCGCAACGTGACGGCGCTCCTCGGCGATTGGAGTCGCGGGAACCGCAGTGCGCTCGATCAGCTGCTGCCGCTCGTCTATGCGGAGCTCCGCCGCGTCGCGGCGCGACAGCTTCGCGACGAGCGGCCCGACCACACGCTGCAGCCCACGGCCCTGGTTCACGAGACGTACATGCGGCTTGTCGACCAGCGGGAGGGCGACTGGCAGAATCGAGCACATTTCTTCGGTGTCTCGGCGCAAGTGATGCGCCGGATCCTGGTCGATCACGCCCGTCGTCGCTCCGCAAGCAAACGGGGCGACGGTGTGCGTTGTGTGGCAATCGACGAAGCAAGGGACGTGGCGGCGTCAGACGAGATCCCGATCCTCGCGTTGGATGGCGCGCTCGATCGCCTGGAAAGGCTCGACGCGGCATTGGCGAAGATTGTCGAGCTTCGCGCATTCGGCGGACTCACCATCGAGGAAGCGGCCCATGTGCTCAGCGTTTCGCCTTCCACCGCCAAGCGCGACTGGCGGACCGCGAAAGCGTGGCTGAATCGTGAGCTCGGCTCCGAAAGTCGAGCGTGATGGCCGAGCGATGGAAGCGTGTGAGGGCCTTGTTTGAGGCCGCTGTGGAGCGTCCGGCCGAAGAGCGCGAGGCCTTTCTGGCCGCGACGACGGGTGACGACGAAACCCTCCGTCGTGAAGTCGAGTCGCTGTTGACGTGGGACGCCGCGGACGGAAGCGTCCTCAATCGACCGCCTCCAACATCAACGGACCACACGCAGTCTCACAGAATCCTTGCACCTGGCAATCGACTAGGTCCCTATCAAATCGGCGGACAACTTGGTGTCGGCGCCATGGGCGAGGTGTACCGCGCCCGCGACACCAATCTGAATCGCGACGTCGCCCTGAAGGTGTTGCCCGAGTTGTTCGCGCTCGATCCCGACCGCCTGGCGCGGTTCAGGCGCGAGGCGCAGGTACTCGCGACGCTCAATCATCCGAACATCGCCGCGATCTACGGACTCGAAGAGTCGAACAACGCGCAGGCTCTGGTGCTGGAGCTGATAGATGGGCCGACACTCGCAGACCGAATCGCGCAGGGACCAATTTCGCTCGAGGATGCGCTGACCATCGGTCGGCAGATTGCCGAGGCGCTTGACGCGGCGCATGAGAAAGGCATCATTCATCGCGACGTCAAGCCCGCAAATATCAAGATCGCAGACGATGGCGCAGTGAAGGTGCTCGACTTCGGACTCGCGAAGGTCTGGGACGGCGCCCCGCAGGCCGACCCCTCGGGCTCGCCGAGGCTGACCTCGACCGATATCGCCGAGCGGACCATGATGGGCACCCCGGCTTACATGAGCCCCGAGCAGGCGCGGTGCAGGCCACTCGACAGACGCACCGACATCTGGTCGTTCGGGTGCGTGCTCTACGAAATGCTTACTGGCCGCGCTCCTTTCTACGGCGAAACCATCTCCGACACGCTCGCCGCGATTCTCGATAGTGCGCCGGACTGGAACGCGTTGCCCCAGAACACACCGCTGCCGGTCCGAAGACTGCTGCGGCGTTGCCTGGAGAAGGATCGCAAGCGAAGGCTTGCGCACATCGCCGATGCGAGATTGGAGATCGATGACGTGTTGAGTGCCCCGCAGGCCGATGCGGTTGTCCCCGCGTCCACCTCACGGACACGGGGGCGGGTCATGTGGGCCTCTGCCCTGATGCTGGTCGGATTGATTGGCGCTGCCGCCCTGACTTGGGCCACACGTTCAGCGACCGACCCTTCCGAAACGACTCGCACGTTCCTGAGTATGGCGCCTACCTATCTGTCATCGAATCCACTAGAGCAGCGACCGGGAAGCGCGCGCCCGAACCGGACGGCGATCGCCCTCTCGCCCGACGGCAAGACGCTGGTATTCGGTGCGATCTGGGGCGGCAATCAGCAACTGTACGCGCGCAGGATGGACGGACTCGACGTGACACCGATCCCAGGCACGAGCGGTGGGAGCAGCCCCTTCTTCTCGCCAGACGGGCAATGGGTCGGCTTTGGAGCGGCGGGCGAACTCAGAAAGGTTCCTCTCGCGGGTGGACCGGCGGTGATGCTATGCAAGGCCGCGGCGCTCTTCGGGGCGAGCTGGAGCAGCGACGGCACCATTGTCTTTGCAACCGCCCGGAATGGAGGTTTGTGGCGGGTATCGGCCAACGGAGGCACACCCGAGGTACTCACGAGCCCGCAGCCGGGCGAGTACAGTCATCGGTTACCGCACATTTTGCCCGGCGGCCACGCCGTCATCTTCACGATCTCAAAAGGGGCGAACCTCTGGGACAGCACCCAGATCGTCGTGCGATCCCTGTCAACAGGGGATCAGACCGTGCTTATCGAAGGCGGAGCCGATGGGCGCTACGTGCCTACGGGGCACATCGTGTACGCCCGTCTAGGAACACTCATGGCCGTTCCCTTCGACCCAGTACGGCTCGTGCTCACAGGCGGCGCGACCGGCCTCATCGACGGCGTCATGCAGGCCGCGAACTTCAACCTCAGCGACATGGACAATACGTTGGCGGCCCAGTTCACGGTCTCGGACACGGGTGCGCTCATCTATGTCACCGGCGGCGTCTTGCCTGCGATTCAACGCTCGCTGGCATGGGTGGATCGCAAGGGAACGAGCCAGATGCTATCGGCGCCGCCGCGTGCGTATCGCACGCCACGACTGTCGCCCGACGGCGGGCATGTGTCTGCCTATATGCAAGAAGGCATCCGTCAGGTATGGATCTACGACATCGCACGTGGTGCGCTCAGCGCGGTCACCGTTGATGGGCGCAGCTCGTACGGCATTTTTTCGCCAGACCAGAAACGGATAGTCTTCCGCTCGGGAGTGGCGGGCGGTGAGGACAATCTGTATTGGAAGGCCGCCAACGGAAGCGGGGCCGTGGAACGACTCACGACGAGTGCGCGCAGCCAGACGCCAGGCTCCTGGTCGCCCGACGGAACGACGATCACTTATGTCGAAGAGGGTGATTCCGTGGGTCAGACTCAAGTCTTTCAGTTCGACATTTGGGTACTGTCGATCGGCGATCGCAAGACCCGTGCGCTCATCCAGACGGCTGCAAACGAGATGTCCCCCGAGTTTTCCCCGGACGGGCGCTGGCTGGCGTACGTCTCGAACCAATCCGGACGCCACGAAGTCTACGTGCAGCCATATCCCGGCCCGGGAGAGCGTCATCTGATTTCAACGAACGGCGGCGGGCAACCCGCGTGGAGCGGGAATGGCCGGGAGTTGTTCTATGTGCAACCCTGGGTGCAACCCCCGGAGTTCAGCAGCCGGCCGATGCAACTCATGGCCGTCAGCATCAGGACGACTCCTACATTTATGGCGGGCACGCCGGAAACTCTGTTCGAAAGCATTGATCTCGCGAGCGCCTGGGGAAGGAATTACGACGTTGCGCCCGACGGACAACGGTTCTTGATGGCGGTGAACACGGAGCCGCCTTCGAATCTGGCGCCACCACAGATGATTCTTGTGCAGAACTGGTTCGAGGAGCTGAAGCGCCTCGTGCCAACGAAGTAGCGCACACCCTCTCACCCAAGTTATGGCAATTCGCACATTCTGGATGAATCTCGGCTGGCTCGTCATGCTGGTGGTAACGATTGCAGTACCGCTGATGCTCGATGCCTTCGGACGTCTGACGTACTTCACCAGCCTCGGCTTGTGGGGTATCCCGATTCTCTATCTCTGGCCAGTCTTCAACATGATCACCGCGGAAGGCACAGGACGACGCCGCCGGGCTTTGCGCTGGTCCGCTGGCATGATCGTCGTGCTTGGCGTTGTGCTCGACTTCCTGTTCGGACATCTGACACTACGGTTCCCGGGCTGCAGCGAGCCTCCGGGCGCCAGCCCGTATCTCCTGTGCCTGCCAGCCGTGCGCGGCAGCGTTCCGGTGGAAGAGCTTCTGTTCTACGCCATGGGGCCAGTAGCGATGGTCCTCGTGTACGCCTGTGCCGACGAGCGGTGGCTCAGCCGGTACAACCCCAAAGACGACCTGCTGAATCTCAAACTGATACAGCTCTCGCCACGTCTCGCAACCGTCGCGGTCGGCGCCGCTCTGACGGCATTGATACTCTGGCGTGTGAATGGCACCTTTCCGACCTATTTTGCGTTCCTCGCTGCTGGCGCTGTCTTGCCGGCGATGTTCTTGTACCGGACTATCGGCAACCTGACGAATTGGCCGGCGTTTGCGGTCACCGTGTTGTACGTCCTCGTCACATCGCTGATTTGGGAAGTGACGCTCGCCATCCCACGGCAGTGGTGGAATTATGAACCGTCCGGAATGATCGGGCTGACTATCACCGCGTGGTCGCATGGGGACGACATCTTTCCTGTTGAGGCGGCGGCAGTATGGCTGTTTGCGCCATTCTCGAGCATTCTGACGTACGAGTTCGCCAAGGCGTTCACACATCACCCGCGCCCAACCAAAGCGGCGCTGTTCGGGCCTTCTTGAAGAAATTTGTCGCGTCGTTGCGTCTCCGCGGTGAGACGCGCAGACTCTGGTAAACGTCTGCCGAATTCACTGAGAATCGTCTCGAGCACAGGCAGCATCATGCCGGCGCGCTTGGCGCGAATGACGAAGTCCCAGAGCGGCTCGAACTTCTTCCATCCTGCCGAATATCCGAAGTGCCGCAACCCGGCGACGAGATCGCCGTGGGCGGATGCGCCGCGCACGATCGATTTCCAGCGGTAGAACTCGCGGTACGCCCAGTGGTAGCCGTATTCGAGCTCTGCGGCGGTCAGCCGCGCGGGACGGAAGACGGCATGACGAGTGTCGTACAGATCCCAGTCATCGGTCGTGAGACGTTTTTGCTCGGACATGCGGCGATAGAGCGCAGTCCCGGGATATGGGGTGAGGATGTGGAACGTCGCGGTCTCGATGCCGTGCTCGATCGCCCACTCCACGGTCCGCTCGAATACAGTCCCATCGTCGGCGTCCATCCCGAAGACGAAGCTGCCGTTGATCATGACCCCGAGATCGTGGAGGCGCCGGATCGCGGCCGCGTAGTCGCGGCGCATGTTCTGATATTTCCGCTGCTCGGCCAGGTTTGCGGGGTTGAGCGTTTCGAATCCCACAAAAAGACTTCGTAGACCCGCGTCCACTGCGCGCTCGAGAAGATCGGGCGCGAGCACCGCATTCACGGTGGCGGCCGCCTGCCACAGGCGTCCCATACCGCGCATCCCGTCGAAGAGCGTCGACGCAAAGCGGCGATCGCCGAACAGGTGATCGTCGAGAAAATAGAGATGCCGGCCAGGCAGCCGTTCGATCTCGGCGAGCGCGGCGTCGACGGTCTGGGTATAAAACGACCGACCACCCTCGAAGAAGGCCTCCTTGTAACAGAAATCGCACACGTGCGGGCAGCCGCGCGAAACCACGATCGAGTTCGGGACGAGATAGAGCCGCCGCTTGATGAGATCGCGGCGAATGGGCGGCAGGCCCTGAAGCGTTCGAAGGGTCGATTGATAGACGCGCTTCGCGCAGCCGTGCCGAAGATCTTCCAGAAACTGCGGCCACGTGTCCTCGCCAGGGCCCAGGAAGATCGTGTCCGCGTGCAATGCGGCTTCCTCCGGCAGCGACGTCACATGCAATCCACCGAGTGCCACGTACGCGCCACGGCTCCGATAGTGATCCGCGATCCGATAGGCGCGGTGAGCGGACGTGATATAGACCTGAATGACGACAAGGTCCGGCGAGTCGTTCAAGTCGAGAGACGCAACGTGCTCATCGTGAATCTCGACGTGGGCGTCATCCCCAAGATATGCAGCGAGCGTAGCGAGGCCAAGCGGCGGAAATAGCGAATATTTGATGGGCCGCCAGAACGGGCTCGTCGCTTCGGTCAGCGCCGGCAAGATCATCTTGACCCTCATCGGGCGCTCTCCCCGAAGATGACAACGGACACTTCACGATCGCGTGGGCCGTCGAACTCGACGAGAAATACGCGCTGCCAACGCCCAAGCAGCAGACGGCCGCCCACGACGTTGAGGCAGGCCGAAGACGGCAGCAGCAGAGCACGGCAATGAGCATGACCATTGGGCCTCTCGGCGTCGGTCAGGTTCACCGTTCGGGCGGCCGCGTTGTCGTGCTGATAGGGACCATCCCCCGGCGCCGCCGCTTCGAGCACGGACTGGAAGTCGGCCAGCAGGAGCGGCTCGTGCTCGTTGACGACAATCGCCGTCGTGGTGTGAAGCGTCTGGACGTTCAGAATGCCGAAACGAAGGCCGGCATCGGCAACAAGCGCGTCAAGCCGGTCGGTCAGATCGATGAACTGGGTCGGATGCGCGGTGCTGACGTGAATCCTCGTGGTATAGCGGCAGGCCGAAACGGGCGTGAGTGTTTCCATCGAAGTCCTCCACGCCGAATCATCGACGGACGGCCCTCCGGAGTCTTCAGCGATTTGTGAGCGATGGCTGAGATCTTCGTGACTTTCGAGACAAATCGCGAGATATACTGGCCGCGTTTTTCAGAGGTCCTTCGACTCGTTCACTTTCGACGAGGAGAACCTGCCATGCCATCAGCCCCGATCGCTCGCCGCTCGCTCATTCGCAACACGCTCGCATTAGGCGGACTCCTTGGGCTGGATGCCCTCTTTACGGCCAAGCGGACGGATGCCGCGCAAGTCGGGCCGAAAGACAAGATCAAGGTCACGAAGATCGATACCTTCGTGCTGACGAACTCCTGGGTCTTCGTCAAGATCTCGACCGATGCCGGCATCACCGGCTGGGGCGAGATGCTGAAGGACGATGCCAAAGCCTGTGCTGCCGGGGCGATGGAGGTTGGCGACTATCTGATCGGCCAGGATCCGTCACGCGTGGTGCATCACTGGCAAGCCATCCACCGCGGCGCCTTTTATCGAGGCGGTCCGATCAAGACGGCCATCTCGAGCGGCATCGACATGGCGCTCTGGGACATCAAGGGAAAGATGTTCGGCGTACCGGTCTACAACCTGCTCGGCGGTCCGACGCGCGATCGGATCCGGGTGTACGGGAACGTCAACCTGGCAAACGGCGTGAACGCGATGAAGGTGCAATTGCGCGGCGCGCAGCGCTCGCCGTTCAAGTACAACGAGGGCCAGAAGTTTGTCGACGAAGTCGTGGAACGCTTCAAGGCGCTGCGAGAGAAACATGGCTCCGGCGTCGATATCGGCGTCGAGTTCCATGGCGCCATCCAGCCTCCCACAGCGTCGGTGCTGATGAAAGCGCTCGAGCCGTATCATCCGTGGTTCTACGAAGAAATCGTACAGGCTTTGAACGTCGAGGTGATGGCCGAGCTCGCGAAGAAGACGCATGTTCCGATCGCGACAGGCGAGCGCATCTTCACCAAGTGGGGCTTCAAGGAGATCCTCGAGAAGCGCGCGGCGTCGATTCTGCAGCCGGATGTCTGCTACGCCGGGGGGATCACCGAGCTGAAGATCATCGCTGGCATGGCTGAGGCGTACTACGCGCCGCTCGCGCCCCACAATCCGCAGGGGCCGTGTTCGCTGGCGGCGAGCCTGCAGGTCGCCGCGTCGATTCCCAACTTCATGATTCAGGAGCGAGGCGACAACGAGTACGCCGACTTACTGGCGAAGCCTTTGCCTCCGCTCGCGAACGGCCATCGCGAGCTGCCGACCGATCCCGGCCTCGGCATCACGATCGACGAAGACAAGCTGAAGGCGCAGGTTGGCGAGCCGCGGCCGTACCTGCCGCGATACGACAGCGAGGACGGTTCTGTCGTCGACTGGTAGCGTCCTTCGGCTCAGGGCCGGCGCGTCAACCCGAGCGCCAGCCCGAGGCCGAAGAACACTCCCTCGCCCGTGGCAATCACCGCGGCGGTCAGAGGACCGAAATCGGGCTCGCCGATGAATCGACCGAGCGAGGTGAGCGTAGCCTGCGATCCCGACGACGCGTCGGCGATGAGGTGTACGGTGCCTCCCACCAGCGGACGGCCGGCCAGGGCCAGCGCAAGCGCCGCGAGGCCGCACGCGGCAGCGGTCGCGAAGGCCACCACCGCGCGCCGCCGTCCGCGCGGCGCCGCGAGGCCGCCGGCAACATAGGAGGTTGCCAGGCTGTAGCCAAGGCCGGCGGCACCGCCGATGACGAGGCCTTCGAGCCCGCCGCCGACATCGACCATCACTCCCACGAGCGCCGCCAGCATCGAGCGGCCGAGCCACTGCGCCGCAAAGCCAGCGGCGCCTCCACCGAGGGCCGCCCCGCACAGCAGCGCGAGCGCGCGCCGGGATCTGGCGATGGACTCCGCGATCGAAAGGCCCGCTCCGACGCCTGCGCCGCCAGCGGCACCGCAGCAGGCGCCGATTACCGCGAGCACCGGCACGACGGCGAACGAAGCAGAGCTGCCTGGCGTCGCCACGAGGATCAAACTTCCCGTCGCACCGCCTGCGAGCCCTGCGAGCCCTCCGCCGATCGATGCCGCAGCCCACCGCACCGCGGCCAACTTCGCTGCCCGCCGCAAACGCAATGTCACCAGATGACGCGCGGTGGCCAGAGGTGCCGGCTCGCCGAGAATCGGTACCGGGCCGGCTTCGGCCACGTCCCATCGCGTGTCGCGAAGGAGCGCCCGGGCAAACGCATGGCGCGGGCGCGTGCCGAGCCGGCGCAGTGCAGCGCTCGTACCAAGCGCGTGCAGCAGCTCGGCGGCCTCGCGCTGCTCTTCTTCCTCACTCGTGCCGGCGACAGCTCTCGTGACGCGCTGCAACAGCGGCTCGAAGGGTTCAGGTGCAGATTCAGCGGGCACAGCGGACGCCGTTCGCGCCGCCACTGCGATCGGCCAATCTCCAGCGTCATCCTCCTCGACGACGTCGGCAAAGACGAACTGATATCCGTGCCGCGAGACGGTGCGCACAAAACGCGGATCGCGCGAGTCGTCGCCGAGCACCCTGCGTATCGTGCGAATAGCCTGGCTCAGCGCGCTGTCGGAGACGATGACGTCGCTCCAGATGCGATCGAAAATATCGCGGCGATGGACGGCCTCGCCGCGACGTTCGACGAGGAACACGAGCAGGTCGAAATAGCGCGGGATGAGCGGCTGCTCACGCCCGTTGCGGGTGAGGATGCGGCGCCGCGGCGACAGGATGAACTCGCTGAACCGGTACCGCGGCACTAATCTCCCAATCTTCCAATCTCCCAATCTCTCAATTCAGCAAAGCCCGTAACCGCCGTCTCCATTGGTCCTGAGCGCTCGCGTTGACCCCGTGGCCGGTCTCGCGGTCGTAGCGCTGCTGCTCTTCCTGCAGCTCGCGATCGGCCTCGGCGATGATCTGTGAAATCGGCTCCGTCCCTCCGGCCTCCGCGCACGCATGCTTGAAATCCTGATAACGAGCCCTGATCTTTCGGACCGTTACCTCGGCGATGTCGAAATGCAGCTGCTCGTGCTCGAGCAGCTGCAGGTCGAGCTGGAGCACGTTGCGCCGCGCCTCCAACACGGCGTCGGCGCTGCCCATGCGCCCTCCCGCGGTGCTCCACACATTCCCACGTGTGTTCCGCCACCACGACCGCGACGGATCGAACATCGCTTGGGCGGTCGCAACGAGCGTGCCGTCTTTGCACGCCCACTCGGTCTCGATGTGGATCCAGCTCATCGACGCGCTCGGCGCATTCAGCGGCACGCGGCCTTTGAAGTCGGCCCTGGTCAGCTTGCGATCGGGCGACCACGGCAGCTCCCCTTGGGCGAATCCTGTCGTCCCGGCGCACAGAAACGCGAGCAGGCACGCGGTAATTCTCATTGCGATAGGATATCTGCACATGCGTTTCATACGCGACATCTTTGCCGGCGCGCGCCAGGCGAAGCGGCCCGTCATTTCGTTCGAATTTTTCCCGACCAGGACACCCGAGGGGGAGCGGACGTTGCTCGAGAAAACGATCCCCGCGCTCGGCGACCTGCAGCCGGACTTCTGCTCGGTGACCTACGGCGCCGGAGGGAGCACGCGCGAGAAGACCCTCGCGATTGTCGACCGGATCCAGCGGCAGCAGGGTCTGACCGCCATGGCGCACATGACGTGCGTCAATGCCACCCGCGAGGATACCGAGAGCGTGCTGAGGCAGGCGCATACCCTCGGCATCACGAACATCCTCGCGCTGCGCGGCGATCCGCCCGGCGGCGTGGGTGACTTTCAGAAAACCGAAGGCGGGTTCGAGTACTCGTACGAGCTCGTGCGCTTCATCAAGGAAATGAACGGCTTCTCGATCGGCGTCGCGGGGTTTCCCGAAGGGCACATCGCGCAGGCCGAAGGCAAGTACGCCGACTGGCAGCATCTGAAGCACAAGATCGATCAAGGCGCGGACTTCGTGATTACGCAGCTCTTCTTCGACAACCGCGACTACTTCGAGTTCCGAGACTATCTCGCGTCGCTTGGCGTCACGGTGCCGCTCGTGCCGGGCATCATCCCAATCCAGACTGCTGCGCAAATCAAGCGGTTCGTGGCATTGTGCGGCGCCGGCCTGCCGGCGGGTCTTGTGAGCGAGCTCGACAGGCGAGGCAACGATGACGAAGCCGTTGCGCAGTTTGGCATCGAGTACGCCACGCGCCAGTGCGAAAACCTCCTGCGCGAGGGCGTGCCGGGTCTGCATTTCTATACGCTGAACAAGGCGCGGTCGACGTCACAGATCGTCGGCAACTTGAATCTCGCGAACCAGTCCCGTTAGCCCGTCGCAAGGAGGTCCACATGAGATCCGTCCGGCCGCTGTCGATCCTGGTGATCCTGCTTCTCGCGCTCGTACTCACGGGCACAGATCCGCTTGCCCAGCGTGCTCCTCTCGCCGAACGCGTCGGCCATCACGACCCGAGTCGTTATCGCGCGGGCCGTTCCCACGGCAGCGTCGGCGACATGAACTGCATGACGCTCTTGCCGGGAACCGCACTGCAGACCAACCTATATTTCCTGCACCGCTGCCAGATTACGCCGGGCGGGGGCGTCGGCCACCACTTCCACAACACCACCGAAGAGATGTTCGTGATCTTCGACGGCGAAGCGGAATTTACGGTCGATGGCCGCACGTCGCTGCTGAAGGGAACGGTGGGCGCTCCCGTGCGGATGGGACATTCGCACGCGATTTACAACCCAGGCAAGACGCCGGTCGAGTTCATGAACATCAACGTCTCGGCCGTCAAAGGCAAATACGATGCGTTCGATCTGAACGACGCGCGGGTCGGCGCGCCCAAGGACGAGAAGCCGGTGTTCATGACGATGCGCCTCGAGAAGACCCTGCTTCGCCCCGCCGAACGATTCCGAGGCGGCCAGGGCACGGCCATGTACCGCCGCGCGCTCGATCCGAGCGTGTTTCTGACAAACTGGTCGTATGTCGATCACCTGGTGTTGCCGCCGGGCACGTCCGAGGGCATGCATCGTCACACCGGTGTTGAAGAGGTGTACTACGTCATCAACGGAGACGGAGAGGCGTCGGTCGGCGGCGAGACGACAACGATTCGCAAAGGCGACGCGGTGCCGCTGCAACTCAACGATGCGCATGCGTTCCGCAACACCGGCAAGGACGATCTCGAGTTCATGATTCTCGGTATTGCGGCCCAGAAGGGGGTGCTCGACGTGCAGGAGATCGACCCGAGCGCTCCAGCGCGCGGAGGCCGCGGCGCGGGCGCTCGGTAGTGTCCGGCTTCTTGGCTGCGGCGCACGGTCGGCCGCCGTCTACGCAGCGAGCCGATGCGCCCGGAGAAAGGAACGGATCTGGCGCACCGCCAGAGGAATGCGTTCCTTCGGCTCCTTCCATGGGAACATGCTCACTTCGGACTTCGGCGCGAGCATCGCGGCCTCCATGGCGACAGCGTACGGATGAGACGGGATATCGTCCGGCAGGATCAGTACTGGCGTCTGGCACTTCTGCACGAAGTCGCGTGTCACGGTGAAGACGAAGTCGGGGTTGGTGCGATACATCCTGGTCAAAAACCGATCGACCATCTCCATCGTGATTTCTGGCCGGCGTTTCACAATCTCCGGACCCCATCCCTTCATATTGTTGTCGTAGAAAAGGTCACGCATTTCCGGACGCGACCCACTGGGCTGCGCCAGCACGGCGGCGACAACCCGAGTGGGGGCACGCCGCAGGAGGTTCCAGATGAAGGGACCGCCAATGCAGAAGCCCATGACCATGAATTTGTCGATGCCCAGGTGATCCATCAAACCGAGGTGGTCATCGGTGTAGGCATCCCATGGCCGATCGATCTCGAGAGGGCCGGAGGACTGGCCGCTGTTGGCGTTGCGCAGGTCCGACGCGATGCAGCGGTACTCATTCTTGAACTCGTCGATCGCATTGAACGGATTGATCAGGCCGGCGATCGTCGAATTCAACCCGCCGCCGGCGATAAGCAACAACGGAAAGCCGGAGCCGGCCTCCTGATAGCGGATGCGAACGCGGCCTTTCTCGTAGAAGGACGCACCCGATGTCTGCCCGGTCTGCTGCGCAAGCATGCGCGGGGTTGCGGCCATTACCGTTGCCGCGGCGCCTGTTTTCAGTAATTTCCGTCTGGTCCGATCTACCATCGGCAACCTCCTGAACCGAGCTCACTTTCGCGCAGCATAGGTCCTCGTCACGTTATTGCGTTCGTTGACGACGGTGAACGAGCCGTTGGGCTGCACGGTCACGTTGATGCCGAAGCCGGTGTCCTTCACGGCCGGATCGGCGACGTCGCCGAGGTTCGCGATCATCGGCTCGGCGACATTGCCTTCGACACCCGCCACGACCGCATAGTGCAACATCCACAGATCTTCGAGCCCGGGAGCGCTTTTGATGGTTTGGAGAACTGGAAGGTCGCCGCCTTTGCGCGCCCCGTTGTTCATGATGGCGACGCGCGACTTCAGCGCGTGCACCAGCACGGGAGCGTTCGACTGCCCTGACCCGTGATGGGTCGTCAGCAGCAGATCCACATCACCGATGCGGTTCACAGGGCACGCCATTTGAAATTCAAGGTCCTGGGTCATGTCGCCGAGGTCTAGAAAGCGGAAACCGCCGAACGTGAGCAGCATTCCTACCGACGCGGAGTTGTCCGACCTGTCTGTCGGCCTCGGTACGACTCCTTCGCACAACGGGTTCGGCGCGGTGCCCTGAGGCGCAGGAATGAGCTGACGGTTCGACGCGAGAACCTTCACGTCGAGGCCTTTCAGCGGAATCGTATCGCCGGGCTTGACGACGATTTCCTTCGCGCCGCTTACGGCAATCGCGGCGCGAAACGTCGTCATCATGGCGTCGGCGCCCTTGCCCGTTTCGGTCGTGGGCCCGTGAGTAATGACGTTGCGAAATTTCACTCGCGAGGCCAGCTGCTCCATGCCGCCGACGTGGTCGGCGTGGTAATGCGTGATCACGAGAAAGTCGACCGTGCTGACGCCCGCCTTCTTCACCGCCGAGGCAATCCGCTCGGCATCGCGCAGCGTGTCCGTCGGCCAGCCGGTATCCACCAGCATCGACTGACCAGACGGCGTGACGACGAGCGTCGCCTGCCCGCCTTCGACGTCGACGAAAAACAATCTCAACGCCTGCGCGGAACAGACCACCGGCGCACACGTCAGGCACGCTGCGAGCAGCAAGGGGCGAACGATCAATTTCCGCGCCCTCCTCGCGCCGGCGGCTGCACCACGTCGTACTTGCGCGCGACGTCACGTACGACGCCGACGACGAGGAGCTCGAGCGGCGCTGAGCCGGTGTTCTCGAAAGATTTCGTCTGGTTCAGTTGAATCGGCACGGCATCGCCCGGTCGAATCGGCGCGCTCTCGGATCCGACCTTGACGGTGCCCTCTCCGTTCATCACGTAGTAGAACTCGCCGATCTCTGCATGCGCCTGCGGCGCCGTCGCACTACCAGGAGCGAGCAGCAGGTGATCCACGTACGCCCACGGGCCGAGGAATACCGACGGCGCCAGCGCGCGCCGATACTGCACGGTGCCCTTGGCCGCAGTCGTCGAAGGTCCTGCAGCCGGCCTCAACAGCGTCTGATCGAGCCGCATCGTCATGAACGTGGGAATGGGATCGAGCGCCACGTCGACGCGGCCGTCGCCCAGGTCGAACGCGTCGTAGACGCCCTTGCGCGCGGACACGTTGATGTTCATCCACTGCACCGGTTTGTCGGTGTGATTGTAGATGGCGTGCGAGTGGCCCATGCGCACGGGGGCGCCGGCCGGTCCCTTGAGCACGGAGGTGCGCCCGTCGATCGTGAACTGCGCTTCGCCGTCGAAGATTACGAACATCTCTTCGCACTGATTATGGAAGTGCGCGCCGATGCCGCTCTTCGGCTGGATGATGCCCCGATGCAGGAAATACAAATTCGTGTCGAGCGCGGTGGCATTGAACAGCCCCATGTAGTCGAGCTGGCCGGGGCCGCCGTGCACGCGCGGCGACGCGCGATATTTGGCCGGCTCGGTGTGGACAATCCGCTCGGCAAGCGGCAGCGCCTGCGAAGGCGCCGGAGGCGCCCCCTGCTGCGCCAGCATCGCGCCCGCCATTACTGCGACGATCGACATCACGGCGAACAGCAGCTTCTTAGTCATATCACCTCGAACAGAATGACAGTGTAGTTCGGCGTCGACAGCATCTTCTCCATGCCGCCCCAGACGTCCTGATGGATGTCCGAGGATACCCATTTCTGCCTCAGCTCTTCACTCTCGTACACGATGGCGAACCGGTAGTTGATTCCCGGCGGCGGCGTGCCAACGGGCACAGCGTGCACCTTGAGCATCCGAACGTCGATGTACCCGCGGAACTTCATCGCGGCAGGACGAAAGACGGTTTGAAAGTAGCGCAGCATGTCCTGCTCCTTCGCAGGATCGATGGCGAGATCAACGTGCACTTGAATCATGAAGCGATCTCCAAGGTCCGGTTACGGTCCGGCTAAAGCCGGACACTACGGACGGAATCTACGTGCGGGAACCTAAAAACTCGAATACACCGGCGCCTGTCCCATCACTGACGTCTTGATCCGATAGAGCCCGGTTTCGGCCGTGATGTACAGCGTCCTGCCGTCGTCACCCCAGCCGCAATTCGCGGGGTCTTCCGGCGGCCTGATCGTCCCGAGGTGGCGGCCGTCCGGTGAAAACACGAAAACCGCGCTCGGGCCGGTTGCCCACAGGTTGCCGCGCACGTCGATCTTCATGCCGTCCGGCAGGCCGCCGTCCTCATGTTTCGTCGTATCGAAAAACACGCGGCCGTTGCTCACGGTTCCGGAGTTGGAGATGTCGTACCGCATCCAGATGCGCCGCTTGTCGTCCGAGTTCGATACGTACAATGTCTTTTCGTCAGGCGAGAAGGCGATGCCATTGGGGCGAGTCAAATCCTTGATGATGACCTCGGCCTTGCCGTTGCTCAGCTTGAAGACGCCGTTGAAGGGAATGTCTTTCTCCGGGTCGTCGTCCTGGCGCGGAAGCCCGTAAGGCGGGTCGGTAAAGAACAAGGTGCCGTCCGATCGGTACACGAGGTCGTTCGGCGCGTTCAACCGCTTCCCGTCGTAGCTGTCGACAAGCGGCGTCACACGCAGATCGTTCGTGACCCGCACGATGCGGCGGTTCCCGTGCTGGCACAGCAGAACGTCGCCATTCGCGGCAGCGGTCATGCCGTTGGGCCCGATAAAACCGCCGGCAGGGAGGCGGTCGCCATCATAGCCACCGGGCCGCAGCAGCTCCGTCACGGTGCCGTCAGGTGACCATTTGCGCACGACGTTGCCGACGACGTCGCTGAACCACAAGACGCCGGACGGTCGCCAAAGCGGCCCTTCCGTAAAGGTGAACCCCCCCGCAACTTTTTCGATTCGCGCATCGGGCGGAACGAGTGCGTCGAAGTTCGGGTCGATGCGAATGATGCTCATGAACAGGAGTCCTGTGTCATTGTGCCGTCGATGAGACGCCACATCCTGCCATTAGGATTCTGATCTCGCAGCGCGGCAGGCAATCTGGGCTGGCGCACGTTGTCGTAACAGCACAACATGCCGAAGCGGCGCAACGATGCCGGAATGCCTACAGCCGTAAACCCGGGATGGCCGGTGGCGGGGAAAGGACCGCCGTGATTCATCGCCGGGCTGACAGCGACTCCAGTCGGCATCTTGTCGTTCAGCAATCGCCCCACGCGGCGGCGTAACGCCGGTGCGAGCCGTGCGTACAAACCTTCATCGCCGCCCTGGGTATCGGAGTAAATGCAGCCGGTAAGATTACCTTCGAGGTGCGAGAGCACCGATTCCGCTTCTTCAACATCGCGCACGACGACACACAACGACGCAGAGCCGAAGGCTTCTGTCTGCAGCTTCTCCGGCTGCGCGAGGAACTGTTGTCCCGTGACGCGCAGCAGGGTGTTCGGGTGGCGCGCGCCCTTCGGCCCTTCGCCCGGCGCGGTCACGAGATCGGCGCCGGCGCCGCGAAGCGCCTTCACGCTGTCGGCGAGCCCCCTGGCCACGCCTTCGGACAGCAATGCCGGCGGCTGCGCGGCCTCGAACGCGTTCTTGACGTCGTCGATGAACTTATCCGTGCGGGCGTCCGCAAGAAGCAGAAGAAACCCGGCGTTGGTGCAGAACTGTCCGCCGCCCATGAGACAGCTCGACGCCACATCGGCGGCGACTTTGGCGCCGCGCTCAGCGAGGGCTCCGGGCAAAATGACGACCGGATTTATGCTCGACATCTCGAGATAAATTGGCTTCCCAACCGCGTCTGCCGCGCTCTTCAGCGCCATCCCTGCCGCGCGGCTGCCGGTGAAGGCGCTGGCGCCCACACGGCTGTCAGACACTAACCGCTGCCCCGACTGGTGGTCAATCTTGTAAATCATCTGCACTGTGGCCCGCGGCAGACCGCTGTCGCTGAGCGCGGCGACTGCTGCTTCGGCGAGCAACCGTCCCGTGCCTGGATGCAGCGGGTGTGCCTTGCCGATGACAGGATTACCTGCGGCAATCGCTGCCGCGAAATCTCCGCCTGCGACTCCCGAAAACGCATATGGAAAGTTGTTCGGGCCGAACACCACGACGGGCCCGATCGGCTCGAAGCACGATCGGATCTGACTTTTCGTGTCGATCGTCGGAAGCGCCCACGATCCTTCGAGCGCCGCGTCGGCTGCCTGCCGCAGCTGTCCGGTTGTGCGCGGCAGTTCAACGTCGGCGAGGCGCGGCGACTTCGGAAGCGCCGTCTCGAGATGCGCCTGCTCTACCAGCGCGTCCTTTCCGGCCTCGATGAGCTCAGCGAATCGCGTCAGGAATCGTGCAATCGATTCGGGAGGCGTGCGGCGAAGTTCGCTCGAAGCGTCGGCCGCGGCGGAGAGCGCGGCATCGCAATCATCCCATCCGCTGACCGGATACGAGCCGGGCAACGGTTCACCCGTGGCGGGATTCACCACCTGAAAGGTTTTGGCCGCCTTTGCGGCGCGCCACTGTCCGCCGATCAAAACAGGATACTCAGCCATAAATTTAGACAACGACCACTGAATTCCGGAGCACGCCGATGGGCGCGATCTCGATTTCCACCACGTCGTGCTCGCGGAGCGTGAAATCATCCGGCGGGACAATGCCCGTGCCAGTCAGCAGGACCGCGCCGTGAGGAAACGACTGCGACCGGCACAGGTATCCGGCCAGTTCTTCGAAGCTTCGCTTGATATTGCCGACGCGGGTTTCGCCGGCAAACACCGGGGCGCCACCGCGGAGGATCGTGCTGCGAATCGTCCACTCACGGGCGTCGGCTTCGGCGACGCCGAGGAAAATCCAGGGACCAAGGGCGCACGAGCGGTCGTAGACCTTCGCCTGCGGGAGATACAAAAGGTTCTCCCCTTCAATGTCCCGCGAGCTCATGTCGTTCCCGATCGTGCAGCCGACGATCGTGCCGCGCGAGTTGATGACGAGCGCGAGCTCCGGCTCGGGAACACTCCAGGTTGCATCGCGGCGAATCCCGACCGCTTCTCCGGAGGGAACCACCTTCTCCGGGAGCGCCTTGAAAAAAATCTCGGGGCGCTCTGCGTCGTACACCCGGTCGTACGCCGTGGCGCTGAAGTCGGACTCTTCCATGCGCGCGGTTTTGCTGCGCAGGTAGGTCACTCCTGCGGCCCACACTTCCTGACGTTCGAGCGGGGGGCGCAGCATGACGTCCGAAACGCCGTAATGGGGCAGCGCCCTCCGATCGGTCCCGTTCAGCAACGCGCCGGGATCGACACTCTCGAGCACCTGCGAGAGCGTCGTAATGCCGGCGGGCGTCAGATCGACGACACGGGCATCGTCACCGACAAGGCCTATCCGCACGGCGCCGTCGCCGGCGAGAAACCGGCACACCTTCACGGCAGTCACGACAGCGGCTGCACGACGACAGGCTCGCGCAGTGGACTCGCAATGGTTACGGAATTGCGCAAGGCGCGGCCGAAACCGCCGAACTGAATGGCCATCACATCACCCTCTGCAAGCAGCACCTGATCAGCGAAGCTGAGGCTGTGCGCTCCATAGTAATGCACGTGGACGTCGCCGGGGCGACGATGGGCTTCGAATTTGAAGTGATGATGCTCAATGTTCGCGACACTGTGGCACATCTCGCGCTCGCCCGTCGCAATTTCGCGCTCCCAGAGAATACGGCCGCCGCGGTCGATCGCGACACGGCCCGTCACGTGGTCGAAGTCGGCATCGATGGCCAGTTCCGGGCCGAGCGCACAGGTGCGGAGCTTCGACCCCGCCAGGTGCAGGTAATTGTGTTTCTCGAATTTGTGGTCGGAAAACTCGTTGCCGGCGGCCATACCAATGCGGTGCGGGCGGCCCGTCGAATCGACGATATACACACCGGCCACTTCGGCCTCTTCACCACCGTCCTCCGCGTACCCCGGCACGACCAGTTCCTCGCCGTGGGCACGCAGCACGGCGCCATTGCCCTTGTAGAACCACTCGGGTGCCGCACCGCAGCGGTTCGGCTCGGGGCGTCCACCCTCGAGACCCGCACGAAACATCCGCATGCTGTCGGTCAGGTTGGACTCGCTCTTGCCGTGCATCGCCGCCCGGTTTTCGGCACTGCCGAGATGCGTCAATCCGGTTCCGCTCACCAGGCATCGCGCGGGTTCGGGATGATCGATCGGGACGAGCACGCGCCACTGCGACGAGCCTGCGTAAATCGGGTCGTAATCGAGCATCTCCGAGGAAGCGTGCTCCTCGACCAATGCGGGCAGCGAAACTCCACGGGCGATTGCCTTCGCGGCGAGCGCCAGCACCGAGTCGACGCCGTCTAGCAGGCGCAGCGACGGCTCTTCCACGCGAGCCACGCGCCGTGTCGAACCGCGCTTTAGCTGAACGAGTCTCGTCGCAGAGGCTCCCACGCCCGGCGCCGGTCGCGGCTCCCGTGCGCTCATCTCCACTTGATGTTGCAGCCGATGCCCGGGCGCTGTTCCGCTCCAGGTGCGCGGCCGGCGATCACCGCGTCGAGGGCGGCTCGCAAATCCTTGCCGGTCACCGGAATGTCATTGCCGGGTCTGCTGTCGTCGAGCTGTCCGCGGTACACCAACTTGCCGTGAGCGTCATAAAGGAAGAAGTCCGGCGTGCACTGCGCGTCGTACGCCCGAGCCACATCCTGCGATTCGTCGAAGAGATAGGGAAAGTTGAGCTGCAGCTCCAGCGCCTGATACGCGAGTTTCGTGGGGCTATCTTCGGGGTGCGACGCCACGTCGTTCGCACTGATGGCGACGATGCCGATGCCGCGGCCGGCATAGTCACGGCCGATTTTCGCGAGCTCGTCCTGCACGTGTTTTACGAAGGGACAATGACGGCAGATGAACATGACGAGCATACCCTTGGAGCCTGCGACGTCCCGGCGCGAAACGGTTTTCCTGGTAACCACGTCAGGCAGCTGGAAATCCGGGGCCGCGGTTCCAAGCTCTTTCATAGACGAAGGTGTTCGGGCCATGGGTTATAGTTTCTTTCACTATGAACAACCGAATCAAACTCGTCGCATGTTCCCTTGCGGCTGTGGCCACGGGTGTCGTGCTGGCCCAGCAGCCGCCGGTTTCGGATACGGTCGTGAACCCGCTGGCGAACAACCCAACGGCGGCGATGGAAGGACAACGCATCTACGACGGCACATGCCAGACGTGTCACGGCGCGGCGGGCGCCGGCGATCCGGGGCGAGGTGGTCCCGCGCTGAACACAACCGGCTTGAAGCACGGCGACGGTGATGCCGATCTGTTCCGCACGATCCGCCAGGGCGTCTCGGGCACCCAAATGCCGCCGTACAAGGGATTGCGAGACGAGCAGGTCTGGCAGCTCGTCAGCTACGTTCGCAGTCTTCAGAATCGCGGCGCCGCTGCGCCGGCTGCCACGCGCGGCGCCATGGTTCCTGAGGGCGACGTCGCGGCGGGCGAAGCGCTGTTCTACGGAAAGGCGGGATGCACAACCTGCCACGAGATCAACGCGCGCGGCGGAGTGACGGGACCCGACCTGTCCAATGCCGGCCGCCTCGCAGCGGCCGCGATCCGCCAGAAAATTGTGGCGCCGAACGATCCGCTGCCTCCAGTGCCTGGAGCGCGCGGCGGCGGCGGAGGCCGCGGCGCGCCGCCTCCTGTGACGGTTGTCGCGAAGATGCCCGACGGCCGCGAGATTCGCGGCGTGCGCCGCAACGAGGACATGTACTCCGCGCAGATCGTCGACGCAACCGGACGCCTTCACCTTCTCAACAAATTGCAGGCGACGGTGTCGGTCGAGAACCGCTCGCTGATGCCGAACGACTACGCCACGCGGCTCACCGCCGACGAGATCACGAACATCGTTGGGTTCCTGCGGATGCAGCAGGGACGAGATCTGACGAAGACAGTGGCTCAGCCGATTGCCGGCGGCGTCACCTACCAGCGGCTGGTCAGCGCGAAGGCAGAGCCTCAAAACTGGATGATGTATTGGGGTGATTATTCGGGTCAGCATTACTCGCCGCTGACGCAGATCACGCCGAACAACGTGCGTCAGATGAAAACAGCGTGGAGCTTTCCGATTCTCGGCGGCAACTCGGTGCTCGAAGCCACGCCCATCGTCGTGGACGGCGTGATGTACACGACGGGCAGCGGCAATCCGGCTACCGTCACTGCTATCGACGCGCGCTCGGGACGCCAGATCTGGCGATTCACGCGACAGCAGAAGGTTGTGAACCCCTACGAGATCAATCCGTTCGCGCGCGGCGTCGCCATCATGGGGAACCGCATTTTCGTCGGTACGCTCGACGGATGGCTCGTCGCCATCGACGCACGGAACGGCAACCCGCTGTGGGAAGTCGAAGTGGTAGACACGATGGAAGGGATGAGCATCACGAGTCCGCCGCTCGTGTTGAAAGACATGGTCATCACAGGCATGACCGGCGGCGAATATGCGACGCGAGGATTCCTCGACGCGTACGACGCGGCCACCGGCAAACGCCGCTGGCGCTTCTACACGATTCCCGGACCCGGCGAGCCTGGCAACGAGACGTGGAAGGACGAGAGCTGGAAAACGGGAGGCGGCCCGACGTGGCTCACCGGCAGCTACGATCCCGCACTTAATCTCATCTACTGGGCCGTGGGCAATCCAGCTCCCGAATTCGATCGCGTGGCGCGCGGCGAGATGGACAACCTCTACACGAACTCGGTTGTCGCGCTCGATGCGGACACAGGCACGATGAAGTGGCACTACCAGTTCACGCCCGATGACGGGCACGACTGGGATTCGGTGCAGGACATGATGCTCGTCGATCGCCTGTGGCGCGGCCAGCAGCGCAAGCTGCTGATGCATGCCGACCGCAATGGGCACTTTTACGTGCTCGACCGGACCAACGGCAAGTTCCTGATGGGGACGCCATTCATCTACCAGAACTGGAACGCCGGCTTCGACGAGAACGGCCGTCCGCAGCATATTCCAGGAACGAACTCCAGCCCAAAGGGCAGCGTCCTCGTTTATCCCACGCTCGGCGGCGCAACGAATTTCCAGGCGCCCTCGTACAGCCCGTTGACTGGATGGTTCTATCTCGCCTTTTCTGAGGGCGGCCAGGTGTACACGAGCACCACCCAACAGATTACGCGCGGCCAGCAGTATCTCGGGCGCGGCCGGGCGGCCGGACCCGCTCCAGCACGCGGCCCGAATCAGCCGGCAAACAACGCGGGCATCAAAGCCCTCGATCCCGAAACCGGCAAGACCATCTGGTCCTATCCGCTCTATCAGGGATCGATCACCAACGGCGTGCTCGCAACGGGCGGCAACGTGGTCTTCGTCTCGTCGCGCGACGGCAATATCTTCGCGCTCGATGCGAAAACCGGAAAATACCTCTGGCATTTCCAGACGGGCGGAAATCACCAAGCGTCGCCGTTGAGCTACGCGATCGACGGAAAGCAATACGTTGCGCTCGCCGCGGGGAACGTCATCTTCAGCTTCTCGTTACAGGAGTAACCCCATGCGGATGAGACACACTCTTACGCTCGCCGTCGTCCTGATGTCGTTTATGGCGGCGGCTCCAGCCGAGGCACAGCAATACGCCGCACGCCGCAATGGCGACATCGTGCAGCTCGAGGATCAGAAAAATCAGATTGTCGTCTCGATCATCACGTCGGTCGGGATGATCGCGTATGACATGAAAGTGAAAGGCCAGGCCGTGCTTCGCGGCCCGGCGTCGATCGATGAATTCAGGGCGAAGCCGGCCGGGCTTCCCGGCATTCCGCTGCTCGCGCCGTGGGCGAACCGCCTCGACGAGCAGGCGTTCTATGCCAACGGCAAACGTTATCCGTTCGACATGGAGCTCGGCAACGTGAACGGTGCCATTCCGATTCACGGATTCATGACACGCACCGACCAGTGGCAGGTGGTCGAGGCGAAAGCCGACGGCAAGGCGGCGTGGGTAACGGCCAAACTCGATGCATACAAGCAGCCTGCGTGGATGAAGCAGTGGCCGTTCGCGCACACGATGGACGTGACGTATCGGCTGCAGGACGGCACCCTCGAAGTGCTCACGAAAGTCACCAATCACGCGACAGAGCCGATGCCCGTGTCATTGGGCTGGCATCCGTATTACCAGCTGACCGATTCGCCGCGTGAAGAATGGACGGTTTCCATTCCTGCCCGCGCGTGGTGGCGGCTCGACTACCGCAAAGTTCCCAACGGCACCGTCGATCCGATCGAGAAAATCTTTCCGGGAGGCAAGGGCGCTCTGAAGGACTACAACCTCGACGACGTGTTCGGCGATCTCGTGCGTGATGGGCAAGGACGCGCGACGGCCGTATTGAAGGGACGCACGCAGCAGCTCGAGATCAGCCAGGGGCCGAACTACAAAGCGCTCGTCATCTACTCGCCGAACCCGACGAACACGGGCTTGGGCAGCCAGGTCGCACCGCCGAATCCAAACGCGCCGGCACCCGCGGCAGGCGCCGGAGGAGGTGGAGGCGGCCGCGGTCGCGGCAATGCCGCTGCCAACCCACCGAACTTCATCTGCTTCGAGCCGATGGCGGGCATCACCAATGCGCTGAATCTCGCGCACAAAGGCGGGTACAAAGAGCTGCAGTACATACAGCCTGGCGGTACATGGCAGGAAAGCTTCTGGATCAAGCCTTCTGGCTTTTGAACCTGGAGGAGTGGTGATGAAGGGATTGGGGATTAGGGATTCGGGATTAGGCCTGAACTCACGGGTCACGCTGTCTTCGCTGATCGTGCTGGCCGCGATCTCTGCCTGCGGCGGCAATCAGCAGCCGCAGCAGACCGCGGCGCCGCCTGCAGCGCCAGCGCCCGAGCCGCCGAAGGCGCCGTACTACGTGTACGTGACCAACGAAATCGGGGGCGACCTGACGGTGATCGACGGTGGCACGAATCAGGTCGTCGCGACCATTCCGCTCGGAAAGCGGCCGCGTGGCATCAAGGTGAGCCCTGACGGCACCAAGCTGTACGTCGCACTCAGCGGGTCGCCGATGGCGCCTCCGGGAACGGATGAGAGCAAGCTTCCGCCTCCGGACAGAACCGCTGACGGGATCGGCATCGTCGATATCGGCGCTCGGAAGGTTACGACGGTGCTGACAAGCGGCACAGATCCCGAACAGATCTCATTGAGCGCCGACGGATCGAAGGTATTCGTCTCGAACGAGGACGCAGGAGTCGCCAGCATCATCGACGTCGCCGGCAACAAGATCATCGGCAACGTGAAGGTGGGAGGCGAACCGGAGGGCGTGACGACGAGCCCGAACGGGCAGTGGGTGTACGTCACATCTGAAGAAGACAATCAGATCGCGGTCATCGACACGGCGAGCAACAAGGTGATCAAGATGTTCGAGGTCGGGGCGCGGCCACGCTCGTCGGCGTTTCTTCCGGACAGCTCGCGCGCGTACGTGACCGCGGAAAACGGCGGGACCGTTCACGTGGTCGACACGAAAAACCACACGGTGACGAAGACGCTGAAAATTACCGGCGAGATGGCGCGGCCGATGGGAGTAACGGCATCACCGGATGGAAAGCGCGTGTACGTCACGACGGGCCGGGGCCAGATGCTGCTCGCGATTGATACCGTCAAGAATGAAGTCGTCGGGTCGGTGAAAGTCGGGACGAGGCCGTGGGGCGTCGAGACTAGTCCCGACGGCAAACGCCTGTACACGGCGAACGGACCGTCAGGCGACGTATCTGTCGTCGACGCTGAGACGATGACAGTCGTGGCGACGGTGCCTGCGGGGCGAAGTCCCTGGGGAGTGGCGATCAAATAGGGATTAGCGATTAGGGATTAGGACTTCCGCAGCATCACCGACGACGGTTGTCCATTCGCGCACGTACCAGCGCTTGACCAGACCGTTGATGACGTAGGGATCGCTCTTCGCAAATTGCTCCGCGGTGACCGGCGAGTCGCCGCGGAAGAGCAGGACGGCTCCATCCACAGGATCGGCCAGCGCTCCGGCGAGCACCAACTCGCCGCGTGCGACAGCGGACCGTGCATGCGCCAGATCCGCGGCGCGGAACAGCGGCCGGCGCTTCTCGTAATTCGCCGCGACCTCGTAAAAAAGTAAATAATGCATGGTCGATCCGCTTCAGATGATCTTCGACACGCGCTCGATGATCGCGGCAGCGCGCCCGAGCAGCTCTATCTCATCAGGTTCGAGGACTTCAAGCCCCTCCGCGAGCCGAGCCACTCTCCGGCGCCGTCCCTCCTGCAAAAGTTTCGTGCCTCGCGCGGTCGCTTCCAGTCGCACGGCTCGTCCGTCCTTGGCATCATCGCTCCGCTTCACCAAACCGCGCGCTTCGAGTCCTGCCACGACCTTCGTCATCGTTGGTGGCTTCACCTGCTCGATGCGCGCCAGATCTGACAGCCGCATCGGCCCGGCAAAAACCAGCACCGAAAGCGCCGAAAGGCGCGCCGGACCGAGGCCGCTTCGCACATCCTCTTTGCGAACCCCTCGCAACAAATGAATCGCTGCGGAATGAATGGCGTCCGCCACCGAGTCCCGACTGACCCTTGCGCACCCAGCCATGCCTGAACTATAACTTAGTTAGCTTAGGCTAACTATATTGAGGAGGCCGTGAATGACATCAGCAGAAGGCCTTGGACGCATTCACCAGATCTCTATGCGGGTACGTGATGTCGACCGTGCGGTCCGGTTTTACCGTGATGCGCTCGGTCTGCCGTTCCTCTTTGCGGCACCACCTCGACTGGCATTTTTCGACTGCGGGGGCGTCAGGCTCATGCTCTCTACACCGGAGCCAGACTTCGATCATCCAGGATCGATTCTCTATTTCGGTGTGGAAGATATCCGGCGAACTCATGACACCCTGGCAGCACGCGGCGTGGCGTTCCGGACAGATCCGCACAAGATCGCCACGCTCGCAGACCGCGAAGTCTGGCTCGCAGATTTCGAAGACACTGAAGGAAACGTGCTGGCGCTCATGGCCGAGCCGCGCCTTACGCAGTAGATTTCAGATTTTGGTTTCTAGATTTCAGATTCTGCCTCAGTACTTACGGCAATGTGGCCGTCCGGAGGCTCCCTCGTTGCTCGGCTCGCGAGAACACGATACGAGGACGAGTCGCAGACCAGCTCGGATACCTCACGTAGTCCTGTACCGAGTTGAAATCGGTAAGCTGGCTTATTTCCCTGGTCTTCCGCGACACCGTGTAGATATTCCACACGCTGTCGCGCGCCCCTGCGAAGGCAATCCGATCGTTGTCGGGCGCCCACGAGTATGGCCGGCTCTGGCCGTGCTCGGTGACGAGCAGCTCCACCGGCCCGCCATCTCGCGACATTACACCCACGTGAGTATCGTCGCCGCGCTTGATTTCGACGACGAGCGATCTGCTGTCGGGCGACGCCGTCCTCGAGCTGCTTCAGACGATGCCGTCGAGGCAGACGGCCTGCTCCCGCTTCACGTGTTCTCGAGCGTGACGTTCAACGCGCGCGAAGGCTATTTGCTACTGAAATGACAAACGGCTGCGGGACAGTACAGTCTCCGCAGCCGTTGATACTTTTTACTTTTCGACTTTCGACTTTTTACTTTTCGACTTTCGACTTTCGACTTTCGACTTTTGACTTTCGACTTTTGACTTTCTTGACTTTTGACTTTCTTTACGCGCTATACCCCCGTCCCGCTGTCGCCGCGCCAGACGTCTGTCCCGCGAGCTCGGTGATGAACTCGTCGTGGTTCATCGGCCTCGAGAACATTGGATAGTTCTTTTCCGTCGCCAGCTTCTGCTCATCGGCGCTGAGCGCCGCAGTGCAATCCTTCAGCGTGATGACCTTGTAGCCCTTTTCGTAGCCCGTGCGCATCGTCGACTCGACGCAGCAGTTCGTGAGGAACCCGCCGAGCGCAATCGTCTCGATGCCGCGGCTCCGAAGGATGAAGTCGAGATTCGTGCTGGCGAAGCCGCACAAGCCGCGCTTGCCCTCGACGACGATGTCGCCTGGCTGCGGCTTGAGGTCATCGACGATCTCGGCGCCCCAGCTGCCCTTGCGGAACGACTTGCTGTCAACGACGCCCTTCAGAATGCCATACGGCTCGCTGCTGAGCTCGCCGTAGCCTTCGACGAAGGTGATAGGAGCGTGCACGATAGTGCAACCCGCGGCACGCGCGTTCTTTACCGTCTCGACGGTGTTCTGCAACATGTTGTTTTGCTCCATAACGCCCTTCACGGCATCGTGGAGCGTTCCGCCCGTCGATGTGAAGTCGTTCTGGTACTCAATCAGGACGAGCGCCGTTCTCTTGGGATCCATATCTTCCTCCTGAACTGTATGTCTGGGTGGACAGCCCTTGACGATATCACACGAATGACGGGGTGTACTCCATGTGGTCCCCCAACTCTAGAGACTCCACCGACTCTGGAGACTCACCGACTCTGGAGACTCACCGACTCCTGCGACTCTCCCGACTCTAAGACACGTCTGTCACGCCGAGCTGCGGCCATCGCTTGGTGGCGTACCCCTCGATGGCAAACAGGGCCAGGGCGGTCCAGACCAGGCCGAATCCGACGAGCTGGATTCGCGCGAATGGCTCTCCATAAAGAAAAACGCCGATCGTGATTTGCAGCGTCGGGTTGATGTATTGCAGCATACCGACCAGCGATAGCGGAATGCGCTGGACGCCCGCCGCAAATAACAGCAACGGCAAAGCTGTCACTGGTCCCGAGGCCAGCATCAACGTGTTGCGCAGTGGTCCGGCGTGCATGAAAGCGCTGCGCCCGGCGAGCGATTCGACAAGGAGGTAAAGCGCGGCAGGCGCAAACAGGATGCCGGTCTCGAGCGCCAGCCCCTGGACCGGGCCGAGTGGCGCCAGTTTTTTCATCAAGCCATACGTGCCGAACGTCGCGGCTAGCGAGAGCGCGATCCACGGAAACGCACCGAGCGCGACAGTGAGATACAGGACGCCGGCGGCAGCAAGCGCAACTGAAACCCACTGAAGCCGGCGAAGCCGCTCGTGGAACACGACCATTCCCGAGGAGCACGCTGAGAAGCGGGTTGATGAAATAGCCCAGGCTGATCTGCACGATCTGATTGACGCTGACCGCCCACACGAAGATGAGCCAGTTGGTCGCAATCGCAAGGCCTGCAATGGTGTAGATGCCTACGATGCGCGGCGATCGCATGGCGTGCCACGACGCGCGCAACTCGCGCGATCGCGCAACCATCACCGCAAGCAACAGGAACGACCAGACGATGCGGTGACAGATCAGCTGAAGGGGAGAAATCCCGGCAAGTGCCTTCCAGTAGATCGGAAAGAACCCCCACAGCGTGTACGACAGCCCGACGTACCACGCTGCTTTCGACCCTTCGACAAGCTCAGGGTCGTCCCGAGCGTCGTCGAGGGACGATTGCTTCGATGGCGACATCAAGTGCGGCGGGCGCGCGCTTGCCTCATGGCAGTTTCACCCACGAGCACCACATGTCGAACACCTTCTGCTCATACTCCGATAACCCCGGCACGGTGGCGTCGCACTGGAGAAATTCCACGAGCTCCGGCGACCGGCGAACGAACGTTTGTGCCGGCACCGCCACCGGCCCCGTTCGGCCGCGTCCGGGCGGCCCGCCGGGCAGCGTCTCAACTTTCGTCTCGTAGTCCGCATCGATCCGCAGTGTGCGCACTACGTGCGGCCCCGTCGGTGAGTCGACGCCGTCAACAAGGATGACGTTCGCATCATCGGAGGTCGATTTCGTTGTCTTGAATCCACGCTTTCTGCGCGGCCGGGTCGAAGCGCACGCCCAGGTTGACGCCGCCCTGGGAAATCCAGCTGCTCCGAATCATGGGACTCGGGGCGCCGCCGAGAGTCGGGCCGGTCGATCCTCCTCCGCCGCTGGAGGAGCCACCCCCGCCTTTCATGAACCACCCAGGGTTACCGCGCCACAGAACGAGCAGCTCGAGCGTGCCGCGGCCAGCCGCGTCGACGACGGCCATCGTGGTCGCGAGTACGGATGGAGACACCGGGCCGGTTCCCCCGGTGCTGCCCGCGCCCGGGAGACTCTGCGCGAATATCGCCATCCCTGCCAGCATGCCGCGCATCGTGCCGAGATTCCGCTGGTTTGTCATGAGACCACACGCCTTGCGCATCACTCGTTCACCTTCGTCGATGTCTCCCGTGTAGATGAAACCCATTTTCTCGTAGAAGGAGCCCGGGCTTCCCTCACCAGGGACAACGCTGGTCAACAACTCACACGCGCCCGGCCGCTGCCGCACGTACTCGATTACCTGCTTCAGCGCCCGCGCTCCATAGCCGTGTTTCTGGTACCGGTGATCGACCATGAATCGCCAGAGGTAATACTTCCGTTGCGGCCGGCTCGTCGTGCAGCATGACAAAACCGACGGGCGCATCGTTTGCGTAGATCGCCCGGAACCACGCGACGTCACGGTCGAAGTACGCCTGCGCAATCGAGACCGCGTTCGGCGCCACAAAGCGCTCTTGCTCCGGCGCGACTTTCAGTCTGAGAATCTCGCGCAGATTTTCCTTCGTGATTTCCTTGAGGGTAATAGTGACGTCTTCGTGCTCAGCCATCGGTCACGCCTTCCTGACGACCCACGTCGTCATACACCGCTGATTCTGCACGACCGTCGTCTTCAGCGGATCGAGCAGCCTGCCGCCAAGACGCAGCAGTCAGGTCCATCAGCATCTATTCGTCCACGAGATAGCGCTCGCTCCCGTCTGGAAGCGCGAATCGCCGCCCGCCGACGGGCGTCATGCGATCTTCCATTCCAATCGACGAGGCAAGCCGGCAGAACAGCAGGCCGCCAGGCTTCAGCACGCGCCACATCTCGCGCACCATCGCGTCGAACTGCGCGTCATCGCGCGCGAAATGCAGGACGGCGCTGCTGAGCACGACGTCGGCGAAGGCGTCGGGAAACGTCATCTGCTCGACAGGCTCTACGCGGAAATTCTCCGCCGGCAAGCTGCGGCGCGAGCTGTGCGGCCAGCTGCCGGACGGCTTCGACCGCACGCGCAGATCGGCATCGGTCGCGTAATACGTCAAAGCCCGACTGCAGCAGATAGACGAGATTCCGGCCGCCTCCGCATGCCGCGTCCAGCACGCGCATGCCTTTGCGGATACGGCCGCGGAGCAGTTGATCGAACAGGTAAATGTCGATCTGCCCGAACTGCCGCTCGAGATCAGACAAGGGCGGCCAGGTCTTTCTCGATCGCTTCGGGCGTGCGGTGAGGGCTGTATCGCCGGAGCACCTCGCCGTCAGAGCCGACCAGGAATTTCGTGAAGTTCCAGGCAATGCTTTCGCGGCCGAGCAGTCCCTTCTTCGCCGCCTTCAGATGGCGATACAGCGGATGGGCGTGTCGGGCCGTTTACGTCGATTTTCGCGAACATGGGAAAGGTCACGCCGTAGTTCCTGTCGCAGAACGAGTGAATCTCCGCATCGGTCCCCGGCTCCTGGTGGCCGAACTGATTGCAGGGGAAGCCGAGCACGACGAGGCCCATGTCCTTGTACTTCCGATACAGCGTCTCGAGGCCCTTGTACTGCGGTGTAAATCCACACCGGCTGGCGACGTTCACGATCAGCAAGGCCTTGCCTCGATATCGATCCAGCGTGGTGGTCTCGCCGTCTATCGTCCTGCAGCGGAATGTCGTACAGATCCATCACGGCACGATCTCAATCGGGCGCGAGACATTCCGTCTCGGCATTCACGCGCTGCGGCAGCCAGCTGTTGAAGTCGGGTCCCGCCCCTGCCACGAACATGATCGGCGAGAGCGCATCAGGATCGAGCCCGATCTGGCGCCGGAACTGTGCGATCTCCGGAACATCGAAGAACGCCAGGTACACCTGGCGGACGCCGCCTGGCTCGCTGATACGGCGATGCACGAGGCAGATGGGCGACGGGCGCTGCGTTGTCGAGGCCGGCGGCGTCGGCCGCGGCGAGCAACGCTTCCTGCGTCAGCTGATCCCCGACCACGCGATCGAATTCGCCGCGCAACACCAGGGGAATCGAGGCGGCAGTTGGCGAATTCAGCGACTCCATCGCACGTGAAAAAATCTGTTTGAAGAGGCCGGCGGCCAGCTCCGGCGCCGCGCGCAGGACGAGAAGCGGGGCGTTCGGTGCAGATGCCGGCTCGACGCGCGAGCGTCCATCGCCCGAGGTGCGCTCGCTCGACCGTATAGGCCTCGGTGCGCGCGTCTTCGAGCGAGCGCATGAACAGAACGCCAAAAGCGGCAATCGCAAGAACGCCGACGGCAATTTTGATGAGCGGCGGTTTTTTCACGTGAGAACCAGTCTACCAATCCGCAGGCTGGTAATCCTTCAGGAACTGGCCCCACACGTGTCTGCCGGTGTTGAAGCCGCTGACGATCGGATCCACGATGCGCGCGCCGCCGTCGACGCTGTCGAGCGGGGGGCTGAAGCGCTGCTCCGCCTCTTTCCGTGCGGCAATCTCGACAGGATCTTCGTCGGTGATCCATCCGGTGTCGACGCTGTTCATGTGAATGCCATCGCCGTAATAGTCGGTCGCCGACGTGCGGGTCATCATGTTGAGCGCCGCCTTCGCCATGTTCGTATGGGGATGGCGCGTGGTCTTGAACCGGCGATAGAACTGCCCTTCCATCGCCGAGACGTTGACGATGTGCTTGTCGCGCTCGGGCGTCCGGGTCAGCAGCGATTTCAGCCGCGCGTTGAGGATGAACGGCGCGATCGCGTTGACCAGTTGCACCTCGAGCAGCTCGACGGTCGAGATCTCATCGAGCAGCAGGCGCCATGAGTTTCGGCCGCGCAGATCGCGCTGCTGCAGGTCCTGATCGAGCATCCCTGCGGGGAACATGTCGTCCTGCGACACGAGCTCTTCGACGAGCAACGGCACTTGCGACAGTTTCGGGGCGTGCACCAGGCCCGGGATATCGGCACGATCGTACTCGCCGAGGAGCTGTCGCACGTGCTCGGGCATCCCTTTCAGCGCAGCTGTTTCTCCTTCCATCATGTGCGCGTAAAACGCCGGGGGCCGCCGCACCGTCTGGCACGCGTTGTTGATGATGAAGTCGAGCCGCCTGCGAGTTTTCAGCATCTCGCTGCAGAAGGCCTCGACGCTGGGCGTGTGCCGCAGGTCGAGCCCGAAGATTTCGAGCCGATCGCCCCACTCGCCGAAGTCCGGCTTCGCGCGAGTATCTGGTCGCCGAATCCCGAGGGAAACGTGTCGTCACGACGAGATGCGCGCCGGAGCGAAGCAGCTTGAGTCCCGCCTGATAGCCGATCTTCACCCGGCCGCCGGTCACGAGCGCCACCCGGCCGCGGAGATCGGCGAGCTCGGTGCGCTTGGCGAAATTCAGCTCGGCGCATGCCGGGCACATCTGGTCGTAGAAATGATGGACCTGCGTGTATTTCTGTTTGCAGACGTAGCAGTGTTGAAGCTCTTCGGTGTGGGTCCGGCTAAAGCCGGACACTACAGAAGGCGCTCGGCTAAAGCCGAGCCCTGACGGGTGCCGCGCCGAGCCCGACGGGTGCCGCGCCGGGCGCTTCGGGAGGTGCCGCGCCCTGCGCAATGGTTTCGTCTGTAACGTCTTGCTGTTCGAAGCTCTCGGGCGGAAACACGTTCGGCGAGTGGAAGATGGGTTTTTGGCGAAGCGTGCGGATGCCTGTTTCAGCGCGCGCGACCTCGTCCTGCCTGACGCGTTTCGCCTTGCGATCGCGGGCTGCAGCCTTCGCCATGCGCCGCCGCTCGGCTCGATCCGGGCTGTAAACGAGCGCGACAGCCTGGAGCAGGCGCTGGCGCTCGTCGGCCGGCACACCTTCCAGCACCGTGCGATCCGCGGCGATCGATTCGAGCAGCGCGATCGCGTCGCGAAGACGTTCCACTGTTTCTGTTGAAGGCATCGCGCCCAGAGTACCCCGAGGCCGACCCTACGCCAATCGCTTGCTCGAGCGCATGTAGGCCAGCGTCAGGATGGCCACGCCCCATGCCAGTAGCGCGAGCGCCTGCGGCCAAAGAGTCTCCAGCCCGACGCCTTTGAGGAAGATTCCCCGCAGAATCACGACGAAATAGCGGAGTGGGATCAGATACGTGACGGGCTGAATCAGATCGGGCATGTTCTCGATCGGGAACACGAAGCCCGACAGATACATCATCGGTATCAGGAAAAAGAACGTCGACGTCATCATCGCCTGCTGCTGCGTGTGGGAGATCGTCGAGATGAACAGCCCCAGCCCAAGGGTCGTCAGCAGATAGATCAGGCTCATGCCGAAGAGCAGCCAGAAGCTGCCCCGCAGGGGCACCGCGAACCAGAACACGATCACCACGAGGACAATCAACACATCGATCAACCCGATGACGCCGTACGGCAACAGCTTGCCGACGATCAGTTCCAGCCGGCCGAGCGGTGTGACGTTGAGCTGCTCGAGCGTCCCAATCTCGCGCTCGCGCACGATGGCCATCGACGACAGGTTCGAGGTGACGACCAGCAGAAGAAGGGCGAAAATGCCAGGGAGCATGAAATAGCGGCTCTCGAGCGCCGGGTTGAACCAGACCCGAACCCTCGGCTCGATGCTGCCGCCCCCTCCGCTCATCGGCCCTCCGGCGGCACGGCGCTCAGCCGTCAGCTCCTGTGCGTAGCCGGCGATCAGGTTCGTCGCGTATCCCAGTGCGATGTTCGTCGAGTTTGCGTCTGAGCCATCGGCCACCACCTGAAGGGTTGCCGAATGGCCGGCCGCGATGCCCTGTCCGTAACTCGACGGAATCGACAGCGCCATCCACGCATCGCCCGACTCGAGATATCGGTCGACCTGCCGCGCGTCCGAAACGACATCGACGAGCTGGAAAATACCCGAGCCGGTGAAACGGCTGATCAGATCCTGGCTGGCGGCGCTCCGATCGACATCGACGACGACGATCGGCACGTTCCGGACATCTGTCGTGGCGGCATATCCAAGAACCGCAAGCTGCACGACCGGCGCAATGAAGATGATGCCGAAGATGCGGGGGTCCTGACGCAGCTCGATCACCTCTTTCCACATCACATACCAGATCCGTCGCCCCGCGCCGCTCACGGCTCTCATGCCCATTGCCTCGCGAGACGCCTCGAGGCCAGCGTCAGCATGAGCGCTGCATACACGGCGAGAGCGGCGAGCTCGGTCCAGAACGCCGACAGGTCCGCACCCTTGAGAACGATAGATCGCAGCGCCACGATGAAATAGCGGGCGGGCACGACGAAGGTTATGGCTTGAATCGGCGCGGGCATGCTCGCGATAGGAAACACGAACCCCGACAACATCATCGTCGGAAGGAACGACGCGAGCACGGCGAGCTGGAACGCGACCTGCTGCGACTCGGCGACCGTCGAGATCATCAGACCGAGACCCAGTGCTCCCGCGAGATACAGCGACATTGCGAGGATCAGGAGCCCCCACGAGCCGTTCATGGGAAGGCCGAAGAGCGCCATCGACGCGAGCACGATGAACATCGACGTCGCGAGCGAAATGACGAAGTACGGCAGCGTTTTGCCGATGATGTACGAGCCGGTTCCGAGAGGCGCCATTCGCACCTGCTCCATCGTGCCCCGCTCCTTCTCGCGGACGACGGAGAGCGACGTCGAGATGACGGATGAGATCATGCCGATGTACGCGATAAGGCCAGGGATGAGAAACAGCGCGCTTCGCAGCTGCGGGTTGTACCATACGCGCGACTCGACGGTCACCGGAGGCGTGCCCGTCCGCGTCGACGTCTTCGCCTGATACTGAGCAGAGGCCGTCTGCAGCACGCCGAGCGCGTATCCCATCACCGTCGTCGCGGTATTCGAGTTGTCGCCGTTGATGATCACCTGCACCGGCACGCGATGACCGGTGAGCAGATCTCGCTGGAGCCCGGCCGGAATCACCAGGACCGCACGCACCTCGCCGCGATCGATCAGCGCTTCGTACTCGCGGCTGCTCGACACGTCGGCGACGAGCTGGAAATAACCGGATTGGACGAACGCGTTCACCAGCTCGCGGCTCGCCTGCGACCGATCGTTGTCGTGAACGGCGAGCTGGATGTTCTGCACGTCGAAGTTGAGCGCGTAGCCGTACAGCAGCAGGAAGAAGGCAGGCACGAACAGCAGCACCATCAGCGAACGGCGATCGCGCGCGATCTGGCGGAACTCCTTGCGGCCGACGGCGAGCGTCTTACGCATGCTCGACCACGTCCAGGAATACGTCTTCGAGCGACGGCATGACGCGGTCGATGCCGGCGACGTCGAGCCCGCGAGCGCTCAGGCGCCGGGCCAGCGCGTCGAGATCGACATCAGGCGTCCTGAGGACGGCGTGCACGGCGGTGCCGAACACCGTGGTCTTCTCGATGTCCGGAATCTCTTCGAGCACGCGCATCACGTCGACGGGACGGCTCGAATGAATTTCGAGTATCGGACGCCGGGCAAAGATTTCCTTCAACTGACGCGACGTGCCCATCGCGGCCAGCTTGCCCGCATTGATGATCGCGATGCGGTGGCAGTGCTCCGCCTCGTCGAGATAATGGGTCGTCACGAGCGTCGTGACGCCGCCCCGCGACATCTCTTCGATGAGCCGCCAGAACTGGCGGCGCGAGAACGGATCGACGCCGCCCGTGGGCTCGTCGAGAAAGACGATGCGCGGCTCGTGGAGGATCGCGCATCCGAGCGCGAGCCGCTGGCGCCATCCGCCGGCCAGATCCTTCGCCCGCGTGCTCTCGCGGCCGGACAATCCGGCCATCTCGACGACAAACTTCATGCGCGACGCGATCCTGGCGTCGCTCAGCCCGTACAGCGCGCCGAAGAACCGGATGTTCTGCTCAACCGTGAGCGCCTCGTAGAGCGAAAATTTCTGCGACATGTAGCCGATGCGCCGCTTGACGCCTCGGGGTCTCGGCTCACGTCGACGCCGTCGACGACGCGCGGTCCCCGATGTGGGCTTCAGCAGACCGCACATCATACGGATGGCGGTTGACTTGCCGGCGCCGTTCGCGCCAAGAAATCCGAAGATCTCGCCTCGCTCGACGGCAAAGCTGATCGAATCGACGGCGGTAAAGGCGCCGAACCGGCGAGTGAGATCGCTGACGACAATCGCCTGGCCGGCCATCACCGCCCCAGCGCCCTGTCAAGCCGCGCACGGGCCAGCTCTGCACTCGCGCGGGCTCGCGTCAGATCGAGATCGGCCTGCAGCAGCGCGGTCTGCGCGTCCAGCACGTCGGTATTGGTCGCCACGCCGGCGCTGAACCGCTCGGCGATCACGCGGCGCGCCTCGGCAGCGGCGCGGACGCCGGTTTCGGCCGCCTCGATCGACGCGAGCGCAGAACTGAGATCGGCTGTCCGCTGCCGTACCTCCACCTCGACAGCCGAGTCGAAGTCGCGCAGGCGCGCTTCTGTCGCGCGCCGATTCGCTGCGGCCTCCGCGGTCTCGGCCCGCACGCGACCCCCGTCGAACAGCGCCCACCGCACGCTGACCCCGATATCCCACGACGGCTGCCACTTTTCCTGGAGAGGAAAGACGCGCAAATTCGGCCGTGCCATGTCGTAGCCGCCGATGGCCGTCAGCGTCGGCAGACTGCCGGCCGACGCGGCGGTGACGCGCTCGCTGGCCGCGCTGATTCGAAACAGGAGCGACTTGCGTTCGGCGCGATTCGCGCGCGCTTCGCTGACGACAGCCTTGAAAGGCTGTGCCACCGGGACACCCGCAGGTGCCGCTGCGCGAGCGACGGCGGAGAGGTCGGCCGACCAGCTCTATCGCCGCGTCCTGATCCACGCCGACAAGCCTCTTGAACTCGGCCGACGCCGTCTCGGCGATGTTCTCTGCTTCGATGCTGAGCAGTCGTTGCCGCGCGTGCTGCGCTTCGGTGGATCAACACGTCGCTCGGCGGAACGAGTCCGACGCTGAGTTGATTGCGCACGTCGTTCAGATGCGCGCTCGTGCGTTCCAGTGCCTGTCGCACGACATCAAGGGCGGCACGAGCCGTAATCACGGCCCAGAACGAACGGGTGATCTCGAGCTTCAGATCGGCGCGCGCGGCTTCGCGATCCTGCCCGGCGGCTTCGGCCTCTGCCCCGGCAGCGCGGGTGAGCGCCTGCAGACGGCCGCCGGTGTAGATTGGCCATTGGAGATCGATCCGCGACTGCACGCGGTCGGGGATGTCGGGGTAGATCAGGCGCAGGCCGCCGCCCACGTCGGGCACACCGAACTCCTCGATGTGATTCACGCGTACGTAGCTCGCGATCGCCGCAAGCTGCGGGCGCTCGGCTGCCTCGCGCTGTCCTTCGACTGCTCGAGCCGCGTCTTGCCTGGCGCTCAGTTCCTCGAGCCGAGGGCTCGCCTCGATTCCGCGGGCGATGGCCTCGTCCAGCGTCAGTCGCAAGGGCGGTGTCTGCGCAGTGCGGCACTGCGCGGTGGCGAACACGAACAAGACGATAGTCAATAGGCGTTTCATGCTGCTTCCTTCGCCACGCGCGCGATGAAGACGTCTTCGAGCGATGCGGGAACGCGCCGGACGCTCTCGACGTCGACTCCGGCACGTTTGCAGCGCCGATTCGAGGCGCGGCCGGATCGCTCAGAGGCGCGTCGGCCGCGAGTCGCACGTGTGCGCGCTCGCCGAACAGCTGCACATCAACAATGCCGGGCAGCCGTTCGAGAACGCTCGTCGCCCGATCCCTGTCTGTTGCGATGACTTCCATGACGATGCCGGGAAGACTTGCGCGGAGACTGCCGGGTGTGTCGAGCGCGAGGAGGCGCCCTTCGTGCAGCAGCGCAACGCGCGAGCAGCGTTCTGCTTCGTCGAGATAAGGCGTCGCCATGAGAATCGTGATGCCTTGCGCGAGAAACTCGGAGAGCAGCTTCCAGAACTCGCGCCGCGAAACGGGATCGACGCCGGTGGTCGGCTCGTCCAGCAGGATGATCCTCGGCTCGTGCACGAGCGTGCACGCGAGCGCGAGCTTCTGCTTCATGCCCCCCGACAACTGCTCGGCAAGTCGCGCACGAAATCTGGCGAGCTGTGTCAGCTCGAGCAGGCGCTCCCGGCGCTCGCGAATGGCCGGGTCGCGCATGCGGAGGCCGTGAATCTCGGCAAAAAACGAGATGTTTTCGTCGATGGAGAGGTCGCCGTACAGACTGAACCGCTGCGAGAGATATCCGAGCGTCTGTGTGACCTGGAGGTGATCCTTCACCGGATCCTGGCCCAACATGCGCACGCTCCCGTTGTCCGGCTTCAGTAGCCCACACATGAGCCGGATCGTCGTGGTCTTGCCGGCGCCGTCGGGCCCGATGAGCCCGAACATCTCGCCCGGGCTCGATCGACATCGAGAGGTCGCGCACCGCCACGACCTCGCCGTATTTCTTTGTCACCGAATCGAGTTGCACTGCGGGCATTCCTAATCCCCAATCCCTAATCCCTGATTAGTGCAGGGGTATCTCCGCCTCCACAGGCATCCCCTGTTTGAGCGTGCCGTTGCGGTTGTCGACGGCAATCTTCACGCGGTAGACGAGCTTCGATCGGTCTTCTGCGGTTTGCACGTTCCGCGGCGTGAACTCTGCCTTCGACGCGATGTAACTGACTTTTCCCGGGAGCCCGCTGCCGCCGGCATCTGTGAACACGGTTGCCGGCTGGCCGAGCGTGATGCGCGGAATCATCGGCTCGTCGACAAAGACTTCCGCCCACGCGTTGTCGAGATCGGCCAGCACGGCGATCGGCGCGCGCGGTGACACGATCTCGCCGGCATCGAGCAGCCGCTCGGTGACGATCCCGCCTATCGGCGCCGTCACCGTTGCATCGGTTTTTGCCTTCTCGAGCGTCGCGATCTGGGCGTCTACGGACTCCACGCGCGCGCGGCCGGCGTCGATTTCCTCGCGACGCGATCCGGCGCGCAATCGCACGACTCCTTCCCGGGCGGCGGCTTCGCGCGCTCGAGCCGCGGCGACCCGGTCTCTTGCCATTGCCCTGCGGGTTGCGGCGTCGTCGCGCTGTTTTTGGGATCCCGAATCGACCTCGAGCAGCCGCTCGAATCGCTGCAGGTCCGTTTCGGCGGCGGCGAGGTCGGCCTGCGCGGCGGCCACATCGGCGGCCGCGGCTGCGGCCTGTGCCTCGGCCTGACGGATGTCTTCGCTGCGGGCGCCGGCGAGCAGCAAACGCAGCTGCGCATCCGCCTGCGACCGTTCAGCCTGCGCGCGCCGCAAGGCGAGATCGATGTCGCGCGTGTCGAGCTGCGCGACGACGTCTCCCTTCTTGACGCGATCGCCTTCGGCAATCGACATCTCGAGAATGCGCCCGCCGACTTCGGGCGCCACCTGCACTTCGGTCGCCTCGGCCTGCCCCGACACGCGTGCGCCTGTCGCAGGCGCGTTTTCCTGGCAGGCACTCATCGCGACCGCAGCGACGACGCAGAACGCTGCATTCATCGTTTTCATAACTCTCTTCGTCTCGACTCTCGACTCGATGACTCCGTGACTCTTCGACTTTGGACTCTTCGACTTTGGACTCCTGGACTTTCGACTCCTGGACTGGCGGCTCCAACATCCTTCGCGCCACCATCTGCAGATGACGCACGAGCGTCTCCGAGTCCGCTTCAGGGATGTCGACATGGCGCACCGCTTTGATTCGCGCGCGAACGGGCGCAGCAGCCCGAAACATGACCAGTGGCGCGATGATCGTGAAATGCGCCAGCGCCGGATGAACCGGCTGAAAGAGCCTTCTGTGCGACTCCCTCAACGATGACGCCGCGCACGGCCGCGAAGATGCCCGCGATCAGACCGAGCTCTTCGGGTCCGAGGTGGGCCCCGCCATCAGCGATTTCGCGGAGAAAGATCGGCAGAAAGTGGGACGACTGGTCGATCGATCGCACGAGGGCCTCGATGAAGCGGTCGAGTTTTCGCGCGGGCGGCTCTTCGTCGCGCATTGCGTCGCGGACGCGAGCGGTGATAGGCGTGAAGACGTCGCGGATGATGCAGGTATAGAGGGAGCGCTTGTTCGGAAAGTGATAGTAGATCATCGCCTTGTTGACGCGCGCGCGTCGGGCGATGCGATCGACGGTGGTGGCGGCGAAGCCGTGAGCACCGAACTCGTCGCAGGCAGCCGCCAGGATGCGTGTGCGGGTATCCGACGATGCGGTTTTTGGACGAGCCATTTGTTAACTGACTGGTTAGTTAACACGGACGGCGGCTCGATGTCAAGGCTGCACATCGGCTTCGCGGCCAGCCTATGCTTGATCCATGAAAATCGTCATCGCCGGGGGCTCGGGGTTTCTCGGCACGGCCCTGTCGCGCACACTCGCCGCCGAAGGGCATGACGTCGCCATCCTCACGAGGCAAACCTCGAACAAGACGCCCGCCCAGCCACGCCTCTCATTCGTCCAATGGAACCCGGACGGCAACACGGGCCCATGGGCCAGGGCCGTCGAAGGCGCGACTGCCGCCATCAACCTCGCCGGCGAGTCGATCGCGGGCAGGCGCTGGTCCACAATTCAGAAACAGAAGCTTCGCGATAGCCGATTGCTCGCCACGAGAAGCCTGACGACCGCCATTCGGCAGTCCGCGAGTCCGCCCCTCGCCTTCATCAGCGGATCCGCGGTCGGCTATTACGGCGACCGGGGCGATGAGACCCTGACGGAAGCGTCTGCGCCGGGAAGCGATTTTCTCGCGAGCGTCGCAAAAAACTGGGAGGCCGCTGCAAGCGAGGTGGCGAACGTCACGCGTGTCGCACTTGTCCGCACCGGCATCGTCCTCGACCGTCGCGGAGGCGCACTGCCGAAAATGCTTCCACCCTTCCAGATGTTCGTTGGAGGTCCTCTCGGAACGGGCACTCAATACATGCCGTGGATCCACAAGGACGACTGGGTTCGGCTGGTGTCGTGGATGATTACGGCAGAAGGCGCGCGCGGACCGCTGAACGCCACGAGTCCCTCGCCGGTAACCAACGCGGAGTTCTCGAAGGCGCTCGGCCATACCCTGAAACGTCCGAGCCTTCTGCCAGCGCCGGCGTTCGCGCTTCGCCTCGCGCTCGGCGAGATGGCAGACGCGCTGCTGCTGAGCGGCCAGCGCGCACTGCCGGTGCGCGCAACAGATCTGGGATTTTCGTTCCGATACTCCAATATCGACGAGGCGCTGGCCGGCATCCTCGGTTGACACGATCAACAACGAGGTGCTGAAGATCGCGACGAACGTGACCTCGGCAGAGGTAGCGCTCCCAGCTGAATTCAAGGAAAGGAACTGAAATAACAGGAACCCAGATCGTGGAGTCCCCAGAGTCGTGGAGTCTACAGAGTCCCTGGAGTCTCTAAATCGGTTTCAAAACTTCGCCGACGCGGGTGGCGCCGATTTTCTTTTGTCCGCCTCGCAGGGCCGTCTCACGTACACGTGTTTGTCGGCCCGAGGACGGACAAAGGAAAATCGGTGACAGGACCCGCGATCGGAGTTTTGAAACCGCTTGTAATCTCCTGTTGAACTAGTACGCCGCGAGCTTCCGTAAACCGTCGGAGATCTTGTCGGCGTCCGGCAGGTTATAACTCTCGAGCACCTGCGAAAACGGGCAGTGCGTGTCGGGATAGGTGACGCGCATCACAGGCGCGTCCAGCACATCGAAGCGTTCCTCCACCACCACCGCCGACAGCTCGGCCCCAAGGCCCAGCGTCTTCACGTCTTCGTGAACGATCAGCAGACGGCTGGTCTTTTCGACCGAGGCGAAAATCGCAGCCTTGTCGTACGGCATCAGCGAGCGCAGATCGATCACCTCCACCTCGACGCCTTCCTTCGCAAGCCGATCGGCCGCTTCGAGCGATGGCGTCACCATGGCACCGTATGTGACGAGCGTCGCATCGCTACCCGGCCGCCGCACGGCGGCGACGCCGATCGGCACGATCTCGTCGCCTTCGGGTACCGGGCCTTTGGCGCGCCGATAGAGATACTTGTGCTCCATGTATACGACGGGGTTGTCGTCGCGGATTGCCGCCTTGAGCAGTCCTTTTGCGTCCCACGCGTTCGAGGGGGCGACCACTTTCAGCCCGGGCCGGTGGATGAACCATCCTTCAGGATTCTGCGAGTGATACAACCCTCCGCCGACGTTTCCGCCGCTCGGCGCGCGCACGACGATGGGGCACGTGACGCGCCCGCCTGTGCGATACCTCAGCGTCGCAGCCTGGTTGACGATCTGATCGAAACCGCAGCTGATGAAATCGGCGAACTGCATTTCCGCCACGGGCCGGTACCCGCGCTGTGATGCGCCGATGCTGACGCCGATGATCGCCGATTCCGAGATCGGCGTGTCGAGGCAGCGCGCCTCTCCGAACTCGTCGACGAGACCGGCCGTAATGCCGAAGGCGCCGCCGTACGGGCCCACGTCCTCGCCAAGCACGAACACTTTCGAATCGCGGCGCATCTCTTCGAACAGCGCCTCGCGAATAGCTTCCAGATATGAAATCTCTTTCGCCATGATGCGGTTTACGCTTTTCGTAAAAAGAGGGTCTGACCCCTAGGCGTACAAGTCGGTGACGGCGTCTTCGGGGGCGGGATCCGGGCTGTCCTCGGCGAATCGCACCGCGTCATCGAGCGTCTCTTTGATGCGCTGATCGATTTCCTGGTCCTTCTCGGGAGTCAGCACGCTCATGTGCTCGAGGTAGGTCTTGAAGGTCGGGAGCGGATCGCGGCTTTTCCACATCGCCAGCTCTTCCTTCGTGCGATAGAAGGCCTTGTCGTGCTCCGAGTGTCCGTGCCAGCGATACGTCTTACACTCGATGAGGGTCGGCCCCTCGCCCGCGCGCGCGCGGCGGCGTGCGCCTTTGACCGCCTGATAGACGGCGAGCACGTCGTTGCCGTTGATTGCCACGCCGTCGAAGCCATATCCTTCGGCACGTACCGCGACGTCTTCGACCGCCATGCTCTTCTCGACCGGCACCGAATACGCGTACAGATTGTTTTCGCAGATGAAGACGATCGGCAGCTTGTTCACGCCGGCAAAATTGAGCGCCTCGTGAAAGTCCCCGGTGTTGCTGGCGCCTTCGCCGAAATACGCAATGCAGACGCTGTCTTTCCCTTCCATCTTCATCGTGAGGCCGACGCCCGCAGCCACGGGAAGGTTCGCGCCAAGCATGCTGGTGTTGCCGAAGATGCCCAGCTCGTTGACGCCGCTGTGCAGCGCAGAGTCTCGACCCTTCGACAAGCCCGTGGCTTTGCCGAACATCTGCGCCATCATCTGTCGCGGCGTGACACCCTTCATCAGGAGCGCACCGAGATCGCGATGAAGCGGGAAAATCCAGTCGTCGGGTCTCAGACCGAAGCAGCTGCCGACGACAATGGCTTCCTGCCCGATCCCTGTATACACGCCGCTGCGCACTTTGCCCTGGCGCACGCCCATGCTGAGGCGCTCGTCGAAAGCACGAATCAGCTTGAGCCAGTAATAGATTTCGAGCAGCTCGTCGGTGTTGAGCTTGAACTTCGTACGCTTGATCGGCGGGCGCGCTTTGACTTGAGGCATCGCGTACTAAGTGTAGTCCAGAGAATTCAGGGTTGCGCGAGCGCGATCGTCAGCAGAATCGCGCGCTGAGTGCCCTTCCAGGCGTCGGTTGCATCGAACGTTTCGGCCTCCGTGTGAGCGCCGGTGCCGTTACCGCCGGCATCAATCATGACTGCCGGAATGCCAAGACTCAGTGGAAGGTTCGCATCGGTGGATCCTTCCGAAAACGACACGGGCAGGTTCAGCGCCTTCGATACGGAGATCGCCGCTTGCACGATCGGCGCCGAAGACGGCAACCTGCCGGCGGGGCGCATGCCGACGACTTCGATGGACACGGTGAGCGCCGAGCTGTTCCACCGGGCGTTCTCCTGCGCGACAGCTTCCGCGACGGCCTGCCGGAACTGCTTTTCGAGTGCGCGAAGCGCGGTTGTGTCGGCCGACCGTAGATCGACTTCCATCCACGCTTCGCTCGCGATGGTGTTGATCGACGTGCCTCCGCCAAGGCGCCCGACGCTGAACGTCGTCCGCGGTGAGCCGGGCACCTGGAAGTCGGCGATGCGCGCCAGTGCCCTGCCGAGCGCATGGATGGGATTCACGACACCGAACGACCCAAAGCTGTGGCCGCCCGGTCCTTTGAAGGTGACGCGGAAGCGCGCGCTGCCTATGGCAATGTGCGACACGCTCAACCCCTGGCCGTCTATCGAAACGAAGCGATCGATTCTGCCTTTCAGCGTCTCGTTGAAGAGGCGCTTGACGCCGCGCAGATCGCCGAGACCTTCTTCACCGACTGTTCCGACGAAGGTCACCGTGCCGGGAGTGGAGACGCCCGCGTGGTTCAACGCTCGCGCGATGGCCAGCACGTCGGCGAGCCCGCGGCAATCGTCGCCGATGCCGGGCCCGCGAAGCACGTATCCTTCCCGGCGGACTTTGACGTTGGTGCCGCGCGGAAAAACGGTATCGAGATGCGCGCTTACGACGAGGTTCGGCCGCGCATCGACGCCCGGGCGCTCGCCGATGACATTGCCCTCGGCGTCGACGCGCACGTTCGTGAGCCCCACGTCGCGGAACATGGCAGCATACAGCTCCGCGCGCTTCGCCTCCTGAAACGGCGGCGCCTCGACTTCGCAGATCTTGATTTGGTCGTCGATAGTCCGCAGCTCGTCTTTCTTTGCGAACTCCACTGCGGCGCGGACGGCCGGCATCTGAAGGAGAATGGAACCGAGCTCGGGCGCGCGCTGCTGCGCCGTGGTGATGGTGGAGAATCCCGCGAACCCCAGGATCGCAACTATCTGGATTGAGGCGGAACGGTGCATCTGGAACTGGAAACTATAATCTGGAAACTATAGTCTGGAATCCTGTTTCAGATTTCAGATTGTAGATTCCAGATTTCAGATTCTCGAGCCAGCTACAGGAACTCCGGCCCTCCGCGGAAGTCGCCGCCCAGGATGGCTGCTGAATTGCCGCCCAGCCACGTGTCGATGACGCGCGCGTACACCGAACGGAAGTCGGTTTCGTGTCGCACGTCGTTCGACGCGTTCTCGAGCGTTGGGTTCGAAGGGTCTGGTGACAACGACGGTGCGGTCCCGTAAATCCCGCCCCTGATCTGCCCGCCGATCGCCATCATCACGCTCGCGGCGCCGTGGTCGGTGCCGCCGCTGCCGTTCTCGATGATGCGGCGCCCGAACTCAGAGAACTGCAGAATGAGTGTGTCGTTCAGCAGCCCCTTGTTGTTTAGATCCTGATAGAACGCCAGCAACCCGTCGTTGAGGGTCGTCATCAGCGTTGCGTATGTGCCGCCCTGCGCCGCGTGCGTATCGTAACCGCCCGTCTGCACCCAGAAAATGCGCGTGCCTATCTGCGTGGCCAGCGCGCCGGCGACCGCGCGTAAAGCGAGCCCGAATCCGTTCGTGGGGTACGTCACGCTTGGAACGTAGGCACCCACTGTCGCGACGCGATCGAGAGTCGCAAACGCCGACTGGGCGGTGGCGTTGACGAATGCAAGGTGAGGTCGGTGCACCGGCAGATGCGATGACATTCGCATCGCCGCCTCACGTTCGAAGGCAGCCTCTGCTGTCCCGTTCGGGCTCTGGAAGGCATAGGCCGCCGGGTTGCCGATCGACGGCACTCCGACGAGCCGCGACAACAGCGAATGCGGCACTTCAGCTCCCGTATTCCAGGCATACAGCGGATCCACCGGGGCTGGAATCGTGTCGAGGTATCGCCCGAGCCAACCCGGACCCTGCGTCGACAGGGGGTTAGCAGTCGACCAGATGTCGGTGCCTTCGAAGTGCGACCGGCTCGAGTTCGCGTAGCCGGTGCGCTGAATCAGCGCGAGCCGCCCTTCGTTGTAGATCGTCCTGAGGCCCGCCAGACGCGGATGGAAGCCGAGCTCGTTGCCCGCGGAGTCGCGGCCGATCTGCAGCACTTGCCCTGCAGGCAACGCCAGTGTGGGACGCCGGCTCTGATAGAACGGATCGCGATAGGGCACGAGCATGCTCAGCGAGTCATTGCCGCCCCCGAGGTACAGGACGACGAGATTTCTGAAGCCGGCCCCCTGTGCGAGCGCGATGTCGCACAGAAAGCGCGGCGCGGCAAAGCCGAGACTGAAAGCGCTGACGCCGCCCCGCACGAAATCGCGCCTGGTGAATTTCATACCAGCTGGTACTCGGAAGACCCGGCGATCAGGTGAATGAGGCCCGGCGCCTTGACGCGCAGCTGCGAGGCGCTTCCGGTCCACGCGGCGCCGCTGCGCAGGTAGTTGAGCAGGCTCGCATATGCATTCTGCTCGAAAGGCGCTGGTGACAAGCGGTCGAGATAGAACGACAACAGGGCCTCAGGCGTCGCGCCGTTGCCTGTGGCCCCGGCCGCGATATCGTTGCGCTGTCGCGCTGTGAGGGTTGAGGCGAAATTCATCCTCGCGAGCATCGCGGCTGTCGTAAACCACGCCGTTCCGCGCTCCCATCCCGCCACATCAGGCGGCTCGAACAGCTGCTGCCCCATGTTCGACAACGGGCCCAGCGCGCTGTTCAGCGTAAAGCCGGCGTACCCGATTTCTTTCAGCGCCCGCGCGACGAACTCGACCGGCCACGAGAACCTGGCGAAATAGCTTTCAGGCGCGTTGAACTCCTGCGACGACAGCACCGCGTGAACGACGGGCGCCATGTGGCCGTTGCTGCCTGCGTATACGACCGCGATGCGGTTGACGAAACCCTCGTCGGGAGGCCGAATCTCGCTGACGAAAAACGACCACAGTTTCCGGGCGAGCCGGCGCGCCGTCGCCGGATGGTGAGCGAGGGCAGCAATGAGGTCGAGACCATCCTGCATCCCGCCCGATTCCGATCGCGCTGGAATGGTCTTCGACCCGTCAGAGTAGATTGGGAAGGTGAACGTCTTGGCGCTGGTATCGTGCTGCGGGCCGTTGAAGAAGAACTCGAAAAACCCCAGTGGATCCCTCGCCTCTCCGATGCGCCGGAGGTTCCAGCCGGTAAACACGCGCGCACCCGCATACCACGTCGCTTTCGGCGAACTGCCCGACTCCGATCGTGAAGAGCTCCATCACTTCGCGCGCGAAGTTTTCCTGAGGTCTTGCTTTGGTGTTGAGCCGGCCGTCGAGCCAGTAGAGCATGGCCGGGTGTCTGGCGACTTCGAAGAGCAGGTCGCGGAAATTCGGCAACGCGTAATCACGGAACAGCTCGATCTCTCCTCGCAGCCCTGCCGGATGTTCCGACGCTTTAGCAGCCATCAGCTGCGTGGCGCCTGCTCCACCGACGGCGTTTGCGATCTTGCTGTAAGCCGTCGCGAAGTGCTGATGCCAGAACAGCGCCATCTTTTCCTGAAGCGGGCGCTTGCTGTGCACCATCCGGAACAGCCATCGCTGGCGCGCGTCATTGATGACCGACGCCGGCGAAAAGGGTTCCATCCCGCCCGCCGCCGGCGTGACGGCCGAATAACCGGCCTGGCCGATGAGCGCATCCACGTCGTCCGGCGTATTGTAAAAGTCCACGAGCGCGTCCAGCGTGGCGGAAAATCCGCGCTGGCTGAACGCTGCCGCTTCGGCGCTGGTCGCACCAAACCCCGCACGGCGCAGAAGATGTTGAACCCGGGAATCGGGCGCCATAGATATGACTGGTGAATCGTACCTGGGGGGCGGTGACTATTTTACAGTACGGGGCAGCTTTCCACGGCTGGCAAGATTCGCGAGCAGCGGGAACGCGCCGTCGGTGCCGGCGGCGACGCGGCGACCGAAATTCATCACCTCAGCTCTGAATGACTTCCTGGTAATACGCTTCATACTGCGGCACTACGCGTCCCGCGCAGAACTGTCCCCTCACGCGATCCAGCCCCGCCTGCGCGAAGCGCTTGTGGAGCACAGAGTCGCTGAGCAGAGCGACCGCAGCGCGTGCCATGCCCTCGACGTCGTCGGGATCACACAAGAATCCGCATACGCCGTCCTCGACGACCTCCGGCAGCCCGCCGACGCGCGATGCGACGACGGGCACTTCGCATGCCATCGCTTCGAGCGCCGCGAGGCCGAAACTTTCCTGAGCGGAAGGCAGTAGGAAGAGATCCGAGACAGAGAGCAGCGGCACGACCTGATCCTGCTCGCCGAGGGCCTCGACGTCGCACGCAAGACCGCGCTCGTGAACCGCGCGCATCGCGCGCCCCAGTTCTGGACCCTCGCCGACGAGTATCAACTTCGCGCGCAAGTCCTTTCGCACGCGCTCGAAAATGTCGACAACCAGATCTACGCGCTTGACCGGCCGGAAGTTCGAAAGGTGAATGATCAGATTGTCGTATTTGGCCGGCGGGCAGAGGCGCGCGCGCAGGTCCGGAAGCGCGCGGCGGCGATGCTCGTCGCACTCGAGAAAGTTAGGGATGACGCGAATCTCGCGCTTGATGGGGAGCGCCTGATAGGTGTCGCGCCGCAGACTGTCGGACACGGCCGTGACACCATCGGACTGATCGATCGAAAACGCCACTGTTTCCGAGTACGAAGGATCGCTGCCGAGCAGCGTGATGTCGGTTCCGTGGAGCGTCGTAATGACTTTCGGTACTCGCGCGCCAGGGCCGCCGTTTGTGGCAGCGAGAATCTGCTTGGCGAGATAGGCGGCGGTTGCATGCGGGATGGCGTAATGCGCGTGGACGATATCAAGCGAAAACTCGCGCGAGAGCTGCACGATCGTGTTCGCGAGCGACAGGAGGTATTGGGGCTCGCGGAACAACGGGTAGGTCGGCGTCTGCACGCGATGGAACGCGAGGCCTGCTTCGTACTCGCCGAGACGAAAAGGCGGCTCCGTGCTGATCAAGTGTACCTGGTGCCCTCTGCGAGCCAGCGACTTGGCGAGCTCGGTGGCCACGATGCCGCTGCCCCCGACCGACGCGTAACACACCACCCCGATATGCATGGTTCTCTAATATTAGTCGCGCCCCTCGACTCTCGCTCGGGGCGCCCTGAGGATGCTCGAAGGGCGGGGGCGCTACGCCCCGCGCTGCTCCCCGACCTTCAGCAGATGCTCTCGGACCACCGGCTCGGCGACCACGATTCCCTCCGCGAAGCGTACGCCCGCCAATGCACCGAATTGCGCGTCGCGGCTTTCGATGAGCTGGTTGAAGCTCGGCGAATTCAGACGCGTGCCGGCGAATTCGGTTGCGCGAGTGAACTGGCTGGCGTAACACCCGAGCGCGTCGCGCTTGGCCTGGTAGTGCTCGGAGACGTCGACGACGAACGACACAGGACCAGCGTCGTTGATGAAATAGTGGCAGACCCACTCGGGCTGCCACGGTTCTCCGGCCGTCGTGTATCGCCGGAGCTTGGCATTGAAAATGGCGTCGCGGAGCAGCGCCGCCGACGCCTGATGATCGGGATGGCGATCCTGCCAGTACGGAACGGCAATCGCACGAGGACGCACGCGCCGAATCAATTCGACGACCGTGCGTGTGTGCTCGGGAGCGCTCCCTATCGACCTGTCGGGCAGCGAGAGATTCTCGCGCCACTTCGCGCCCAGTATCCGGCTCGCAGCTTCTGCTTCTTTCACCCGCTCTTCCGGAGTGCCGTTGGTCGACATCTCCCCGCGCGTCAAGTCGCACAGCCCTACCGAATGCCCGAGCGCGGCGTGTTTGGCGAGCGTGCCTCCCAGGCCAATTTCCAGGTCATCGGGATGAGGACCGAACGCGAGGAGATCGAGCCCGCTCATTCGCGTATGCGCGTGAACGAGAACGGCTCATCGCCCTTGTCGGCAGCCCCCTGGTAATGACGAAGGATGATGCGCGCCGCGGCGAACGACAATCCAAGGCCGCCCGTTCCGCCGGAGAATGCAAAGTAATGGTGCGGGTAGTTGCGATGGGGTCCGTAATAAGGCACACCGTCGATCGTGCGCGACGACTCGACATCCCACGCATACTCCGGCATGAGACCGGAGATCGCCGGCCGCATGACCGACAGCTCGTACATCAGTTGTCCCGTCCGCTGGATCAAGGCTCGCTCCCGGGCGCGATCGGCCACGCTCGGCTGATCGGCGCCCGCAAACATCACGCGATTGCCGATCCAGTGCATCCAGTGATCGGGCGACGCGGTATCTCTCAGAATCAGCCCCGGCGGCGTCATCTCGCGGCCTATGGCAGCCGGAAGCTCGGTGGTCAAAACCGTATACGCGTCGCAGCGCGCAAAACGGCGGCGTAACGGCTTGAAGTCGTCGATTGGATATCCCGTGGCGACGACGACTTTCGCGGCCGTCACGACGCCCCCCTCGGTCTTGATATCTACCGTCCGCCGCCGCGGGCGAATACGCGTGACAGGCGACTGCTCGAAGATTTTCGCGCCGCGGGCGACGGCCGCGCGCGCCAGCCCAATCGTCGCCTTGTACGGATCGACGCTGGCGTTGCCATGCGTGATGAGGCCGAAGCCGTTCGTTCCTAACCTGCGAAAGAGCGGCGTGCCTTTCAGGGACGCCACGTCGATGCCGGCCTCACGCCGTGCGCTGAACTCCTTCTGGAGCTCCTGAATGCCGTCGGCACTTGAACTGAAGTGAATGGCATCGCGAATTTGGAGACCGCACTCGATGCGCAGCCGTTTCAGGGCCGACACGTATTCGAGCGAGCCGCGCCGGGCGATCTGATAGATGTGACGCGCATCACGCACGCCATGCTGCTTCGCCAGCTTGTAAAAGAACGGCTCGGGCTCATGTACGACGATGCCGGTTGCACGGCCAGCTTGCGCATGCGCGAGACGTCCCCGCTCGAACAGCGCAACGTCGATGCCGGCCGCCGCGAGCACATAGGCGGTTGCGCAACCCAGCGCCCCGCCACCCACGATGGCGACCTCGACCTGCAGGCTGCCGCGGTGGCGTGGATACGATGGTCGCCGGGACGAAGGAAAGCGGTCCAGCCAGTAGCTGGTTCCGTAGTGTGTCTTGGGCAAGGCGGAGTCATTCTAGTCGATAGTCGACAGTCGATAGTCGACAGTCCGCAGTCGCCAGTCCGCAATCAACGCCACCGGCGGCGGGATGCCGTAGTGTCCGGCTTCAGCCGGACCATTCGACGCAGAGTGCCCTCCGGGTTCTTATTTGAACGGATATTAGAAGCGCAAGCGATTCGAGGGCCCATGAACATCAGGAGCCTTTCTGATCGCCATTCCTCTTGATCTTCTGAACTCCTGTAAAAGGACTCAGTGAAAGTCCGACGGTGAACACCACTACAGCCCCGATGACGTTGTGCCACAGAAATGAGATGTCCGGCCGGAAAAAGGCGACCGACGCAACCGACGTCATGCCGGCCAGCAATCCAACGAACGCACCAGTGCCCGTCGCGCGGCGCGTCAGGATCGCGAGCATGAACACGCCGAGAATCGAGCCGTAAAAAAACGACCCGAAGCGGTTGACGACTTCGATGAGCGGCCCCAGGCTGCTCGCATATACGGCGACGATACCGGCAAAGACACCCCAGCCACCCGTTGCGACCCTCGATATCAGCAGGTAATGCGCGTCCGAAGCGCTCGGGTTGACGAGGCGCTTATAGAAATCAATCACCGACGCCGTCGACAGCGAGTTCAGCTCGGCCGCAATCGAGTCTGTCGCAGCGGTGATGATTGCGGCAATCCACAGGCCGACGATGCCGATCGGAAGCGCCGTCGTAATCCATGTGGGAAAGACGTAGTTCACGTCGTTGTAGCTCGCGTCATCGGTCGTCTGCCGCACGAGCCCGACTGCTCGCGTCCTGATTGATCGCAGTGCGGCATCCTGCAGGCTGAAGTCATCGGTCGCCCGTGCCTGCTCACGGACGTCGCCGGCATGTCGCGCGGCCGCGATGTCGATAGCCGCCTGCCGGCGCGCCGTGAATGCGGCCTCGAACTCGCGCTGCAGTGCTTCATAGGCGGGAGCCACGGCACTGCTGCGGACGCGTTCTTCGTGCACAGGATTGAACAACAGCGGCGGCTGGTTGAATAGATAGAAGAGAAACGTGAACACGCCGACGATGAGCACGAGCACCTGGAGGGGAATCTTCCAGAACGCGCTCATCAGGAGCGATGTCCGCCCGTCGTCCACCGACTTGGCAGTGAGATATCGCTGCACCTGGCTCTGATCGCAGCCGAAATACGAGAGCATGAGAAACAAGCCGCCGATCATGCCCGACCAGAATGTGTAGGTCTCGGTCAGCGTGAAGTCGAAATCGAAGGCATCGAGGCGGCCGGTGCCGCCCGCGATGGTCAGCGCATCGTCGACGCCGACGCCGCCCGGCAGGCCCATCACGAGGAAGACCATCGCGATGACGAGAGCGAATACCGTCAACCCCATCGTCTTCACGTCGGTCCACGTCACCGCCTGCACCCCGCCGAGCATCGTGTAGATGACGGCCGGCACAAGGATGAGAAGGGTCGTCAACGTGACGCTCCAGCCGAGCACCACCGAGAGGACGACCGCAGGGGCGGCGGCGATGGCGCCGCACGACATCGCGCGCGACACGAGAAACAACCCGCTCGTGAACGTCCGCGTTTTCAGATCGAAGCGGCGTTCGAGGTATTCGTAGGCGGTGTAGACCCTCGCGCGATAGAAAAACGGCACGAGGGTGACGCACAGGATGATCATCGCGATCGGCAGCCCGTAGTAGAACTGCACGAACCGCAGGCCATCGTTGTAACCCTGTCCAGTGGTGCCGACGAGCGTGATGGCGCTCAGTTGGGTGGCCATTACGGACAGGCCGACCGCCCACCATGGCATCGAACGATTCGCGAGGAAATAGGACTCGGTCGTGCGCTCGAGCTTGGTGCGCTTGACGCCGTCCCAGACGAGCCACGCGACGTAGGCGCCCACCACCGCCCAGTCGAGAAGGTGCATGGCTTACGTCCCGTAGTGGCTCTGCAGCCACCACAGGCACATCAGCGTCAGGATTTCCACGAGGATGACGGCTGAGTAGGTGCGGGTCCAGTTGCGCGTGGAATCCGAGGTCATGGGCCTCGCAGTATATGACGGCCAGTCTACTGTTTCGAGCCGAGCCAGCGCTGCCGGAATTCACGTTCTGCCGGCGAGGGCTGTGTCCCGGTTCGCTCCACCGGCACGAGGTGCAGGCGCGGGTCGTCGGCGACGGTCAGCGAGATCTCCTGGATGACGCCGCGGCGGCGGATTGACAATCGCACCGCGTCACCAGGGCGTTGGCGCTGAACGGCTTCTTCGAGACTGCTACTGCCCTTGACGGCGAGACCGTCGAACGACAACAGCTCATCGCCGCGGTCGAGACCCGCGGCGTGCGCCGGCGTGTCCTCAATCGTCGGCATGGCGATTCGCGGCGTGCCACCCCCGAAGTCAAATGATAGCGGCCCGATCCACGGACGGCCGGGACTGGCCCTGCGGAGAACAAACCCGGCGCGCGCGACGAGCGGCGCGAAGTCCATGACCTCACGCCCGTGAACAAACCTGTCGAAGAACTCATCCGCGAATGCGCGATCACCGGACACATCAGCAAGCACTCTCCGGAGGTCGGGCAGCGTGTAAGGGCGCTCGACGGCACCTTCGATCGAAGGTGCCGCTCGCCCGAACTCGTGCCATAGACGGCGCATGTAATCGTCCAGCGTCACCTTGTGCTCGGTGCGGGCGCGCAACGACAAGTCGAGGCCCAGACCGATGACGCTTCCCCAGTCGTAGTAGGAGACGAACTGGTTCTCGACGTTCGTCGGATCGGGCCACACGACCGCATCCACGAATTGGGCGTACCTGCTGACCTCTTCGGCGCTTCGGTACTTCCGCGCGGGACTTCGAAGCACGACATCGAGCGCCTCTCCTGTGCGACCGGCAAATTCGTCGATGCCGGCGAGTCCTGCGCGAAGCGTCGTCAGCTCAGCGTAGTAGTTCGTGAATCCTTCGGCGAACCATAACTCGCCGGCTGGATTCGGCGCGTCGAGCTTGAACGGCTCGAGCGACGCCGGCCGTATGCGTTCGAGGTTCCAACTATGGAAAAACTCGTGAGCCGCCGTATGAAGAGCGCGGAGGTGCTCGTCTGGCATGCGAAGTCGGGCAGGTTCAGTCAGGACTGTGCTGTTGCGGTGCTCCATCGCGTCGGATTGCGCCCACGGGAGAAAATCGGCGATAAACGTGTACGGTGCCTCGAACGACGGCAGCTCACCGTACACAGCGCGCTGCTCGCGCACGATTTTCTCCAGGCCCGCGGCGAACCGGTCGACGTCGGCATCGCTGCCGTCATGATGGACCGCCACCCGAAACTCGCGATCGACCGTGAAAGTCCGAATCGTAAACGGGCTGAGCTCGACGGGACTGTCGATCAGGTACTGCAGGCTGCCGGCGGTGAACGTTCGCGGATCGGACGTTGGATGCAACTGGGTGGCAACATTCCACCCTGCAGGAGCGTCGAAGGTGATGCGCACCTGGCGGTTCTCGAATCCGCGCGCCCACATGAGCGACGGAGGGATATTCATGTGCGCGTGCGTCGAGTCGATCGCGAGGTGGGTGCCATTGAGGTAATCGCCGAAAACCTTATAGCGAACGCGCACAGTGCCGCTGTGCCCAACGACGCTCCATTGCGATGGATTCGGCCGCTCGGCGCCGAGCGGTGCACCAGCCCCGTCGTCTATCTGCACGTCATACACGTTTCTGGCAAATTCGTGGACGGCATAACGTCCCGGGGACGTGCGCGACATCACCACTTCCAGGATACCCGGCGGCACGTCGGCAAAGGTCACCTCGACCTGCATTCGATGATGTTGCGCTTCGGGAAAGCTGACGCGGTACGTGACCGGGCTCTGCGCATAGGACGCCGCGGCGCCGACGCAAAGGAGCAGCGCCGTCACGGAGACACGAATCGTCATGAGGCTATGGTTGTGATGAATTCCTCTTCCGGCATCGCGCCCATAATCTCCGTCGTATCGTTCACGATCGTCTTGGGCACACCGTTCACGTTGTAGCGCTGTACGAGATCGGGAAATTCCGTCGCGTCGATGGCCGCCGACGAGACGAGCGGACTCTCGATCGCTGCCTGATTGGCGAGCGAGATCATCTGGGGGCAATACACACACGTCGGCGTAAAAAAGACCTGCAGTACGACTGGTTTCGACAACGCCTTCAATTGCGCGCGGCTATGCTCCGTGAGGCCGGTTTCTCCCCTTACAGCCATCCCGATGGCCTGGAGCAGCGTCGGCAGCTCGTTGCCGAGCGGCGCGCCGTAGTAACGGATGCGATTCCCGTGCGGCCCTCCGATGATGACGGCCGGCACGCGGTCGACGCCGTACTCCGCGGCTTTGTCCTTGTCGAGCACGAGGTTCAGCACTTCGAGCGCGACGCCGGGATTGTCTTCGGCGATCTGCTCGAGCATGCGGCGCGTCGGTGCGCACGTGTCGCACCCGATTGATTGTTCGAAGAAGACGATCCCGACCGAAGGCATCGAATCCATGGCTACGAGCTACAGGCTACCAGCTACCAGCTACTTAAAGAGGTCATCGAACGCCTTACGCGCGCTGCTGGGCGCCGCGGCCTCCGGCTGCGCCTGCGAGTGGGTTTCGCGCTCGACGGTGACACGCGGCGTAAAGAGCTCGCACGCGTTTCGCACATCCTTCGGGGTAATTCGCGCGGGAATCGTTTGAGTGCATTCGAACCGCCTTCCGGCGTCGAACGATTCGCATTGGGCACACGTGCGAAGGTCGGTACCGCATCGCTTGCAGCGGGACTCGGCGGCAATCGCATCGGTAAACACGTTGCCACATCGAGAACATCGCATCACCTCGTGGAAGCCGGGCATGCTCGGCGCGCGCCCTTCGAGCGCCTTGCGCTCGGCCTTGTCGAGTCTCGTCTCGATGCGATCGGCCGGAGGCTTCGGGGCAGGGGGACCGCTGGGTCCCGGACGGCGCTCGCGAGGTGAATCCTGATAGCCTCTCTGCCGATACTTTCTATCAGACACTGGATGGCTCCTGAGCCCATTTTGACACGTTCACAGACAGACAAGCGTCCCATGGCGCTCGTCGATCTTCTCAACGTTCCGAGCATCGGCGATTCGCAGCTCTCGCCCGACGGCCGCGCCATCGGTTGAACAAGATGAATGCCGAGATCGGGTGGTTCGAGCGTTACGTCCGGCAACTCCCCTATGCCTGGGGAGCCAGTCCCGGCAATAAATGACCCGATGGTGCTTCCCGCTCCCTAGACTTCGCAAACCAAAGCGATATAGACTTTCGCCCTTCGACGCTGCTCAGGGCGTCCCGAGTGAGTCGAGGGGCGCAGTTTTACCACGACAAATAAGCGATTCGCATGCGTAAATACGTTTTCGGTGCTCTTGTGCTCAGTCTGCTGATTGCCTCGGCAGCCGCGGCGGCTCTCTGGCCCGCGCGGCGCGTGCCGCAGCCGATCGCGTACCCCCATAAAACCCACGTGGTCGACAACCAGATGGAATGCCTGACGTGCCACATCAACGCTGACCGCTCGATCGCCGCGACGATTCCGAGCGTGACCGACTGCATGGTGTGTCACGAGAATGTCAAGCCCGAGAGCCCCGAGATTCAAAAGCTCGCGGCCTATGCTAAAGCTGGTGAGGAGCCGCCGTGGGTGCGCGTGTATGGCTTCCATCCGGAGGCGGCCGTGCACTTCACGCACAAGAGGCACGTCAAGGCTGGCGTCGAGTGCTCCACGTGTCACGGCGACATGGCCAACATGATGGACATGCGCGAAAACATCAAATGGACCATGGGCAAGTGCATCGATTGCCACAAGGAAAAACAGGTGAGCATCGATTGCCTGGTGTGTCACAAATAGCGCGGAGCGAGTGGGGCGGGCGGGGTCCCCAACGCGGCAGCGTTGGAGTGCCGGATGAAACTGCCGGGGGGCAGGGGCCCCCGGATGAAAAATGAAGCGACGAGACTTTCTCAAGACCGGCGGCATCGCTGGCACCGCAGGCCTCATCCTCGACGGATGCGGCAAGCCGCAGCAGCTCATTCCCCTGCTGGTGGCCGAAGACCGGTTCGTGCCCGGCGAGGAAGGCTGGGTCCGCACGCTGTGCCAGCAATGTTCGGCCGGCTGCGGCATCACGGTTCGTGTGATGCAGGGCGAGTCGATTCGCACGATCGACGGCCAGCAGAAGCGCGTCAAAGCGGTGCAGGCGAAAAAGATCGAGGGCAACCCGGAACATCCCATCAGCATGGGCGGCACCTGCGCGCGGGGCCAGGCGGGGGTCCAGGTCCTCTACCATCCCGACCGTATCCAGACGCCGCTCAAGCTCTCGGGACAGCGCGGGTCGGGACAGTATCAACCGATCAGCTGGAAAGAGGCCCAGCAACTGCTCGTCAGCCAGCTCCAGCAACAGCAGGCTACGCCCGCGGCCATTGCGATCCTCACCGGCCGCGCCAATCGCGGGACGATGGGCGCGATCGTCGAACGTTTCGCGGCGGGCCTCGGCACATCGAACATCGTGACCTACGATCCGTTCGATCCGGCGCCAATCCGCCGGGCGATGGAGCTCGTCGCCGGCGTGTCGCGGCTGCCGGCTGTGGACTTCGCAAACGCGAACTTCCTGCTCTCGTTCAACGCGAATCTCTTTGAGACGTTCCTCTCGCCAGTCCGCAACATCTATTCGTACGGGCAGATGCGGCAGGGCCGGCCGGGCGTTCGCGGCAAATTCGTGCAGGCCGAGCCGCGGCTCTCGCAGACGGCAGCGTGCGCCGACGAATGGCTCCCCATCAGGCCGGGGACCGAAGGCCTCCTCGCCCTCTCAATGGCGCACGTCATCGTCAACGAGAAGCTGTACGACACCGAGTTCGTCGGCCAGGTACCGACTGGATTCGCCGAATGGTCGGCCTCGCTGGGCGATTACGCACCCGAAAAGATTGCCGCGCAGATTGACGTGCCTGCGGCGTCCATTCAACGCGTCGCGCGGGAGTTCGCGAGCCGCCGTCCAAGCGTCGCCGTCGGCGACAGCCGCGACGTCGCGTCGCTGACCGCGATCTACGCGCTCAATGCGCTCGTCGGCGCGTACGGGCGCCCGGGTGGAGTTCTGCTCGGCGGGGATGAATCGAGCGGCCCTGCCCCCGCGCCCAAAGCCCCGGACATTCACGCGCTGATTGGCGCCATGAGCGGCAACCAGGTGAAGACTCTGCTCCTCGTCGACACCAATCCTGTGTTCACGCTGCCCGAGGGCGCGGCACTTGCGAAGGCGCTGAGCAGCGTGCCCTTCATCGCGAGCGTCGGGTCGTTCCTCGACGAATCGTCCGCCATGGCCGATTTGATTTTGCCGAGCCACACGACGCTGGAACGCTGGGTCGACGACGTGCCCGAGCCCGGTGTGGGCTTCGCAGTTCGAACGGTCGGCCAGCCAGTCGTCGAACCTCGCTGGGACACACGCGACCCAGGAGACGTGCTGATTGAAACGGCAAAGGCCCTGGGCGGCAACGCGGCCGCAGCCATGCCTTTCGAAAACATGGCTGCTGCCATCAAAGAGTCTTTTCGATTGGCGCACACACGTGCGGGCGCCACGGCTGACGCGGATTTCGAAGCGTTCTTCAAAAAGGCCGTTGCCGCCGGAGGCTGGTGGCAGCCCGAGGGAACTGGCGCAGTCGCGGGAGGGCAGAAGGCTGAGGGCAAAGGACAGACGACGACTCGTCGCGTGAACTTCGTGTTGCCGGAGCAGCCAGTGGCCGCGCGTCCCTTCGCCGGGGAGGCGGCGCAGATGCCGTTCATGCTGCATCTCTATCCTTCGGCTGCGTTTGCCGACGGCCGGACCGCGCATCTGCCGTGGCTACAGGAAATGCCCGACCCGATGACAACTGTCATGTGGGGCTCGTGGGTCGAGATCAATCCGGAAACAGCACACAAGCTCGAGGTTCACGAAGGAGATGTCCTGACGATCACGTCGCCGCACGGAAACATCGAGCTGCCGGCGTTTTTGTACCCCGGTTTGCGTCCCGACGTAATCGCCATCCCGGTCGGGCAAGGACACACGCAGTTCGGGCGCTACGCGCAGAATCGTGGCGGGAATCCTCTGCGGATTAGCGCGTCGGCGCTCGATCGGGCGTCTGGGTCCGTCGTGCAGACGGGCGTGCGCGTGAGCGCGGTGAAAACAGGACGACACGAGCCGTTGATTCGATTCGGCGCATCGGATGCGCGGGGACATCACGAACATCCGTTGCATAGATAGAACGGGAGCGGTTCAGGGTTCTGGGTGCTGAGGTTCTAGGTTCTGGTTCTGGGGTTCAAGGTTCTAGGTTCGCTTGAAGCGGAACCAGCCAAGAACCCAGACCCAGAACCAGAACCGGAACCCCAGAACCTAGAACCCAGAACCCAGAACCGGAGATTGTTTGATGGCACAGTGGGGAATGACTGTCGACCTGGATCGCTGCACGGGGTGTGAGGCCTGCGTCGTGGCGTGCCATGCCGAGAACAACCTGCCGATCGTCGGCCCGGAACAGGCCGCGATCGGCCGGACACACCAGTGGATTCGCGTCGAGCGCTATTGGGAGGGTGATTTTCCAAACATCCGCGCGCGCTTCATGCCGGTGATGTGCCAGCAATGCGACGCCGCGCCCTGCGAGCCCGTGTGCCCCGTCAACGCGACCTATCACACGCCGGACGGGTTGAACGCGCAGGTCTACAACCGCTGCGTCGGCACGCGCTTCTGCGCGAACAACTGCCCGTACACCGTGCGTTACTTCACCTGGTTCACACCTGAGTGGCCGAGCCCGCTCAACGAGCAGCTCAATCCCGACGTCTCGATTCGCACGAGCGGCATCATGGAGAAGTGCACGTTCTGCGTGCAACGCATCCGCCGCGCGCAGGACACGGCGAAGGACGAAACCCGCGCGGTACGCGACGGCGAGATACAGCCGGCGTGCGCGCAGGCGTGCCCCGCGAAGGTACTGGTATTCGGCGACCTGAGCGATCCGGACAGCCAGGTCTCTCAGCTCGCCCACTCGCGCCGCGGCTACCGCCTGCTCGAAGAGCTCGGCACGCGCCCGCGCGTCGTTTATCTGAAAGAGGCGGATGCCTAACGTGGCCCACAATCAGACACCCAACTATCCGACGGAAGCGCAGATCAACCGCGACCTGCTCGGTCCGCTCTTCAAGACGGGGCCGAAGTACTACGTCATGCTCGCCATCCTGCTCGCCGTGACGGGAATGGTGTTCGTGGCGTGGTTCGTTCAGCTCGTTTACGGCATCGGCATGGCGGGCAAGAACCGGCCGTCGTTCTGGGGGCTCTACATCACCACTTTCGTCTTCTGGATCGGCATCAGCCACGCGGGCACCTTGATTTCGGCCATTCTGCGCGTCGTGCAGGCCGAATGGCGGCGCCCGATCACGCGCTGCGCCGAAGCGATTACGACGTTCGCGCTGATTACCGGATCGCTGTTTCCGCTGATCCACCTCGGGCGCGCGTGGCTGTTCTATTGGATGGTGCCGTATCCGAACAGCCGCTATCTCTGGCCGAACTTCCAGTCGCCGCTGATGTGGGACTTCATCGCGATCAACACCTATCTGACGGGCAGCGTGACGTACCTCTACCTGCCGATGATTCCGGACATGGCGGTGGCGCGAGACAAGTCCACCGGCTGGCGCAAGAAGGTGTACCGCATTCTCGCGCTGGGTTGGCGCGGCACCGAGCGCGAGTGGGTGCGCCTCGAGAAGGCCATCTCGATCATGGCACTCGTCATCATCCCTGTCGCCGTCTCGGTGCACACGATCGTGTCGTGGGACTTCGCGATGACGCTGATGCCGATGTGGCGCAGCACGATCTTCGGACCGTACTTCGTCGTCGGCGCGATCTTCTCCGGCATCGCGGCGCTCCTGGTTGCGATGGTGCTGATCCGCAAGTACTTCAAGCTCGAGAATTACCTGCAGCCGGTGCACTTCGATAACCTCGCGAAGATGCTGTTCACGATGAGCCTGCTGTGGTTCTACTTCACGTTCACCGAGTACCTCGTGACGTGGTACGGGAACGAAGCGCCGGAGATGCCGGTGTTCTGGTCGAAGATCTCCGGCCGGTTCGCGCCGCTCTTCTGGCTGATGGTGTTCTGCAATTTCATCATCCCGTTCCCGATCCTCTCGATTAAGAAGCTGCGGACGATTCCGCTCATCTTCTTCGCGTCGTGCTGCATCCTCATGGGCATGTGGCTCGAACGGTTCCTGATTATCGTGCCGACGCTGACGCATCCGTTCCTGCCGTACAACTACGGCACGTACTGGCCGTCGCTCACCGAGGCCTCGATCGCGTCGGGCACGCTCGGATTGTTCGTGCTTCTGTATTTCCTTTTCGCGAAGTTCAGCCCGATGATCTCAATCTGGGAAATCCAGGAGGGTTATACGGTGGCCAAACACGGCGGACCGCCGCCGGCGCCGGAGCCCGGCCGTGACGCCATTCCGGCGAAGGCGCATTGATGGCAGAGACCTGTCTCGTCAAATTCAACGAACCTGCTGAAGCACGCGTCGCCATTCGCCGCCTGCTCCAGGAGGGCATCGATCCCGGCGCGATGGAAGTGATGACGTCACAGCCGCATCACGAGCCTTTCATCCCGGAGAAGAAGCCGACCAAACTGCGCACGTGGGCCATCTGCGGAGCCGGGATTGGATTGGTCAGCGGCCTCGGACTCGCCACAATCACGGCGCTGAACTATCCGCTCGTCAAGGGCGGCATGCCGATCGTCGCGCCGTGGACGGTCGGTCTTATCGCCTACGAAACGACGATGCTGGGCGCGGTGTTGGCGACGCTGGTGGGCCTGTTGGTCGAGTGCCGACTGCCGAATTTCAAGAACCTGCCCTACGACCCAAGCGTGGTCGACGGCGGCGTCGTCTTGGCCGTCTCATGCCCTGAAGGTCTGCGCGGGTCGGTCGAGAGCGCTATCGGTGCGGCTGGGGCATCTAAGGTAAACTGGGTATAACGCGCCTACTTGTGAGGACTTACGACCTATGATGATGCGGACATTTGCTGGCTTGACGGGAGCGCTGTCGCTCTTTTGTGTAACTGCAGTATTTGCCGGACAGGCGAAACCCGCGGCGGGTGCGAAACCGGCCGCGGCACCTGCGGCGAGCCCTGAATCGATCGCGAACGGCACGGCGTTGTACAAGAAGCAGTGCGTCATGTGCCACGGCGCCACGGGCATCGGCGACGGTCCTGCAGCCAAGAACCTGAAGGGCAAGCTTCCCAGCCTGGCCGACAAGGCGACGATGTCGAAGCTGGCCGACGCGCAGATTCACGAGGCAATTACCAACGGCAAGAAAACCGAAACCGGCAATATGCCCGCGCTCGGCAAACGCCTGAAGCCCGAAGAGATCACCGACATCGTGAACTACGTGCGGACCTTAGCCAAGTGATTAGGGCCTAGGGATTCGGGATTGGTTCCGTCACGCGTACCCGCGTTCAGGCCTAGTCCCCAATCCCCAATCACTAATCCCTGCGGTCTCCAGACGCGCGGGAGAACGCGCCATCGGCCTTCCGGCAGAGAAACCCCACAGTTACGAGGTGCGACAGCACCTCTGTGCACGTGGCCGCATCGACGCTCCACAGCTTCCGGGCCTGCGCCAGGGTGAGCGTCAGCCCCGGCAACTCGCGAAATTCGCCTCGCACGCGTTCGGTAATCAGGGCTCGCGTGTCCTGCTGCGCGAGCACGTTCGAATTCGTTGGCGCGCCTAGTTGAAGCATGACTACCCTCCGCGAAGTGTGAACATCGTTTGCAGTACTCGCCGACAGACAGCGACAGCCCTGTCTTGCCTGATGACACGATTCGACCGTTTTCTGCGGTTACCGCTCGAGTCCTGCGATTCTTGTACCGATGATAGGATTAGCAGCTTCGTTCGAACATTCCTTCACGAGGACATGACACGCGTATGACGCATGACGCCCGAATCACCATCAGCAACGGCAGACTTCAGGTTCCCAACAACCCCGTGATTCCCTACATCGAGGGCGACGGCACTGGACCCGATATTTGGCGGGCCAGCGCGCGCGTCTTCGACGCCGCGGTCGAGAAGGCATACGGCGGCACTCGCCGCGTGCAATGGAAGGAAGTGCTCGCCGGCGAGAAAGCCTTCAAGCAGGTCAACAACTGGCTGCCGGACGAGACGCTCGATGCCTTTCGCACGTATCTCGTCGGCATCAAGGGGCCGCTGACGACTCCTGTCGGCGGAGGCATCCGGTCGCTCAACGTCGCGCTGCGTCAGGTCCTGGATCTCTTCGTCTGCCTGCGGCCCGTGCGCTGGTTCACGGGCGTGCCGTCCCCCGTAAAGCATCCCGAGAAGGTCGACATGGTGATCTTCCGGGAGAACACCGAGGACATCTACGCCGGCATCGAATACGCCGCGGGGACACCCGAAGCGCAGAAGATGCTCGACTTTCTCGCGAAAGAGTTCCCCAGGGAGTTCAAGAAGATCCGGTTCGGCACGCTCGACGCAAGCCGCGAGTGGCAAGCGCTGCTCGAGTCGATCGGCGCACCGAAGCGCGAGGTCGGAGTGATGGTCGGCATCGGCCTCAAGCCGATCAGCTATCTCGGAACCGAGCGGTTGGTGCACAGCGCGATCAGCTACGCGATCAAGTACAGGCGCAGAAATGTCACGCTCGTGCACAAGGGCAACATCATGAAGTTCACCGAGGGCGCGTTCCGCGACTGGGGCTACAGGATCGCGAAGGATTTCTTCGGTGCCGTCGAAATCGACGGCGGACCGTGGTGCCGAATCCCAGACGGCAAGCCGGGCGCCGGGCTCGTCATCAAGGATTCGATCGCCGACATCACGCTACAGCAGGTGCTGACGAGGCCAGACGAGTTCGACGTCATCGCGACGCCGAACCTGAACGGCGACTACCTCTCCGATGCGCTGGCGGCGCAGGTTGGCGGCATCGGGATCGCGCCCGGTGGAAATATCAACTCCCTCACGGGCCACGCCATCTTCGAAGCGACGCACGGCACGGCGCCCAAATATGCCGACCAGGACAAAGTGAACCCCGGCTCGGTCGTCTTGTCGGGCGAGATGATGCTCCGGCACATGGGCTGGACGGAAGCCGCGGATCTCATCATCAAAGGGATGGAAGGCGCGATCTCGGCCAGGACGGTGACTTACGATTTCGCTCGACTGATGGAAGGCGCAAAAGAGGTGAGGTGTTCGGAGTTCGGGGATGCCGTGATACGGCACATGTAAGTTCAGATCTCCAGATCTATAGATCTTTAAGATCTCTAGTTATACGAATCGGCTACGAGCGCAGCGCGGCCACGAATACAGCCAGGGCCGCGGCGGTTATGACGGCGAATGCGAGTTGCAGTCGCTGCTTCAGGAAGAGCACTCCAATGCCGATGCAGCCCGCGGCGGCGGCCAGCAAATACCAGTACAGCTCGTCGAACGCCTCGTCCACCTGCTCGTTGCCCGAGCGCCGCGAGGCGTTCTGAATCACCCGGGCAGCGATCTGCTCGTCGGCAGTCGTGCCAAGCTCGAAAAACTCGCCGTTGCCGGCTCTGGCGATCTCCTGCAGAGACGGCCGGTCGATGACGGATCGAATCGGCTCGAAGCCGGCCAGCACCACGCCTTTTTCGTCTCGCGGCAGCGGGATGATGCCGCCGTTCGACGTTCCCACGCCGATGACGTCGACCGCGATGCCGAGCTTTGCTGCCGCAGAAATCGCCCGCTGGACGTTGCCGCTCCATACCTGGCCGTCCGAGATGACGACAAACGTTCGCGCGTTCTTGCTGGGCCCGTACATCTCCTGATCGGTCTCGACGAGCTTCACGCCCCAGTAAATGGCATCTTCCACGTTCGTATTCCAGCTCGTGTCGTTCTCCAGCCTGAACGTCGGGGCATCGTCCAGATGATCGAGAAAGAAGAGAATCGTGTTGGCATCGCGCGTGAGACGCACCTGCGGCACGGCGATGTCGGCGAAGGTCGCGAGGGCCATCCGATCGCCGTTCCAGCTGAGCGTTTTCGTGAGGGTGCGCACCCATTGCATGGCGCGCTGCCAGCGATCGGTGCCCATGTCGCGCACGCGCATCGACGTCGAGCCGTCCATGAGCAGGACAAGGTCGACACCTGGGCTTCGAACGATCGCGGTGATGCCCTGCGGCCGGGAAAGCGCCAGGATGGTCAGCGCCAGCGCGGCGATGAGCGCCAGCCAGAAACCGAGATCGCCGGTAACGCCGAACCGCTCGCGCACAGGGACGAGTCGCGCTGCCCGGTACCGTACGGCATCGAGCCGCCTGCGCACGACCCGCCAGCACCACAAGACGAACAACACAGCCGGGCCGACGAGCAGCCACAAGTACAGCGGCTCGCCGAAGCGTATCGACCCGAAATCAATCAAACGTTCGAATCGCACCTATCGCCCCTATCGCACCCAGCGCACCCAGCGCCCCTAGCGCCCCCAGCGCCCCCAGCACACCCAGCGCCCCCAGCGCCCCTAGCGCCCCCAGCGCCCCCAGCGCCCCCAGCGCCCCCAGCGCCCCCAGCGCCCCCAGCGCCCCACGCCCCCACGCCCCCAACGCCCCCAGCGCCCCCACGCCCAGCGCCCCCAGCGCCCCCAGCGCCCCCAGCGCACCCAGCGCCCCTAGCCCTATCCGCGTTTCCGCCTCGCGGCGCCCGTTCCCGCTGCCTGCTC
>CAVUTO010000005.1:0-28134 GCA_963744405.1 Vicinamibacterales bacterium | reverse complement strand
GACGAGCACCTCGACGCGCTGAACCGCGGCGACTGGAGCCGGCTGATGGCGCAGTATCCTGACGATGTGGAGATTTTCTGCCGGGCGGCCTCGTCATTCGCGGCCGCCAGGCGGTGGGCGATGCGTTCGCCGGGATGGTGAAGCCGTTCAACGAGGGCGGCCTCTTCGGGGCATCTTCACGCCCGAGCACGTTTTCACGGTGGGCGATACAGTGACCCTGCAGTGGAAAGTCGACGGAGACTCCCTGAAGGAGCCGTACCGCGGAGCGGATGCCTATGTGACGAGAGACGGACTGTTGGCAGCACAGGTCAGCACATTTGACATGGAGGACCTGAACGAAAAACGAAGAACGCAAAACGGATCATGCACGCGTGACACGCGTGCTCTTTTCGATCCTCGTTGTTCGTTTTTCCTTTCTCGAGGCACACATGGCAGACAGAGACAAAGTTCTTGACCAGTTTTTTGGCGATGCGACTACCCCATCGAGTGGGCCAGCGAGGACGAGAAGAAGCTGCACTTCTGGCTCGACGACCTGCATTGCCCGCAGCCGATCTCGCCGATGTGGTTCGACATCGGCGGCTGGTGGCTGACGTGCGGCTACATGTATCGCCGCTTCGGCGTGCCGTTTGGCAAGGATTGGGTCGCAAAGACCGTCAACGGCTACCTGATGAGCGCCGTCGTTCCAAGATCCGCCGACGAAGAGGCCGGGCTCTGGTCCGTACTACAACATGGTGATGCCGGTGTACGCCGACAAGTTCCTCGACTGGTGGAAGCGGCGCTACCTGCCGGAGATTCTCCGCAACTTCGAATACCTCGACACGTTTCCGATGGAGACGTCGTCGCTGCCGAGCTGATGATCCTGCTCGAAGAGGCCATCGACATCCAGGAACGCCACTGGCGGCTGCACTGGATGCTCAACCTCGCGCAGTTCCAGGCCTCGATTACCTTCGAGAGCATCCTTCTACCGATGATCGGCAGCGAGCACAAGCCGCTCGTCGGCCGCATCCTCGTCTCCGACGAGGATCGCAACTGGGATTCAGTGCGCGAGCTGTGGGCTCTGAAGGAGAAGGTCAAGAAAAGCGCGAAGCTGACGCGCGCGTTCGACGACAACGAAACGGCCGATGGCGTGATGCGCGCGCTCGGCACATCGGATGAAGGGCGCGGCCTGCTGAAAGACATCGAGAACTACAAGAACGAATACGGCAACAAGTCGATGTACGCCCACGAATACATTTACACGACCTGGCGCGAGAACCCGACGCCGATCGTCGAGGCGCTTCGCGGCTACCTGCTGTCGGACTACGATTACGAGAAAGACGTGCGCCAGCTTGCGCGACAACCGCGAGGCGGCGATCAAGGAAATGTGGTCGCTGGTGCCGTCCGGCACGTCCGAGGAAGACAGAAACAAGCTGAAAACGGCCCTCGATCTCGCGCTGAAAATGACGCCGCTGACGCCGGACCATCATTTCTATATGGACCAGGGCACGTACGCGCGCATGCGCCTGGTGCTGATGGCGGTGGGACGGAAGCTCGTCGAGCTCGGCGGGCTGGCTCAACCCGACGACGTCATGTTCCTGAAATACGACGAGCTCCGGAAACTTAGCGCCAATCTGTCGACCTTCGACGCGTCGTCGATCGTGAAAGAGCGGCGCAAGGCGCGGGAAGATGCCTTTGCGATTCGGCCGCAGCTCTGGGCAGGAACGATTACCGACTGGTCGATGCATGGCGAGCCCTACAAACAGGTCCTGTGGGACTGGCCTGGCATTTACGAGCGTTCGAAAAATGCGGCGAAGCAACCGTCTGGATCGATCAAGGGGCTCGGCGCATCAGCAGGCGTCTACGAAGGCACGGCGCGTATCGTCGAATCGGCCGAGCAATTCGATCAGGTGAAGAAAGGCGAAGTGCTCGTCTGCAAGATGACGAGCCCTGCATGGGTCGTGCTCTTCACGAAGATCGGCGGGCTCGTTACCGACTCGGGCGGGGCGCTGTCGCATCCGGCCGTCGTGTCGCGGGAGTTCGGCATTCCGGCCGTCGTCGGCACGCGCACGGGCACGCAGGCCATCAAAACCGGGCAGCGCGTGCGACTGAACGGAGCATCCGGTCTTGTTGAAGTCCTCGGCTGAGCCGGTCGTTCGCCTTCGCCGACCTGCCGCCGCAGTCGGCGGCAATCGCCGGCGGCAAGGGTGCAAGCCTGAGCCGCATGGCGGCCGCAGGCCTGCCCGTCCCGCCAGGATTCATCGTCTCCGCCGCCGCGTTTCAGAACTTCCTCGAATCCAGTGGCGGCGCTGCGCTGATTGCGAGCCTGACGCAGGACCTCGACGTCGACGATGGGCGTGCCGTCGAGAACGCGGCAGGACAAATCAGGCGGCTGATTGTGTCGACTCCTCTGCCGGCGCCGCTGGCGCGAGCCATCCTGGATGCTCACGAAGGGCTCATGCATGGCGGCCTCGTGGCGGTGCGCTCGAGCGCCGTATGCGAAGACGGACTGACGGCCAGTTTTGCCGGGCAGCAGGAAAGCTATCTGAACGTTGATGGGGGCGATGCCGTACTCGATCGCGTGCGCGAATGCTGGGCGTCGTTCTTTTCGCCTCGCGCGCTCTTCTACCGCGCGCAGAAAGCCGTGCTGGCGGACACGCGGATGGCGGTTGTCGTACAGGAGATGGTGCAGGCCGAAAAGAGTGGCGTGATGTTCACGGTCGATCCGATTCGCAATCGGCGCGAGTGCATCGTCATCGAAGGCGCACCTGGCCTGGGCGATGCGATCGTGTCCGGAGAGATCACCCCTGATCACTATGTGGTGTCGCGGGATGAGGGCGTCGTGGTCGAGTCTTTCGTCCCGGATGATCGGCCCGGCCGAGTGCTCTCGGAACATGAACTGCACGGCTTGAGAACATTAGGCCTGCGGCTCGAGGAGTTTTTCGGATCTCCCAGGACGTGGAGTGGTGTATCCGCGACGGCGAGCTGCTGGTGCTCCAGAGCCGGCCCATCACGACGCTCGGCGCGCATGGTTGATCCAGGCACGGAATCACCGCTCATCCATCTCGGCCGGATCTGGGTCATCGAAAACTATCCGTATAACAGCACACATCTGCTGAAATCGCTGGAGTGGGTTGACCGGCTTGCGCCGGACGCGTCCGAGGCAGTCCGGCTCGCAACGCTGACGCACGACATGGAGCGCGCGTTCGGCGGGCCAGATGCGATCCCGATCAAACTGAGCGACCGCGCATACGAAGAGGCGCACTCGAACCGCAGCGCCAGAATCGTCGGCGAGTGGCTTCGCGCGAACGGCGCACCTGGCGAGCTTGCCGAGGCCGTCGCGCACCTGATTCGTTTGCATGAATGGGGAGGCTCGCCAGAGGCTAATCTGGTGCAGGCCGCCGACAGCTTGAGCTTTCTCGAAACGAACATCGACCTGATGCTGGGATTTGCGAGAACAGGCAAATATTCCCATGCGGACGTCGCGTTCAAGATCGATCAGATGTACGAACGGATACAGATAGCCGCGGCGAAAGAACTGGCGCATCCAATGTGGGAAGAAGCAAGAGCGCGATTGGGAGGCCGGCTTGGGGTCTGACTCCCGCGAGGATACAGGGGGCCGACCCCAATATCTGCGTCCCGAGTCGCTCGGCGAGCTGCTCACGCTTCTGCGTGCGCACGGCGCCGACGCACGTCTCCTTGCCGGCGGTACCGATCTTCTCGTGGGCGCGAAGAAGGGACCCGCCTTCGCGCAAGGCTTCGGCGAGGCAGGCGGGAGCCCGGTCGTCCTCATCGATCTCAAGCGGGTCGCCGAGCTGCGTGCGGACGTCGCCGAAGTGGATGGACGGCTCCGCATCGGCGCGCGCGCAGTCATGACCGATCTGATTGAGAACAGCCGGACGCGTGAGTTCTTTCCTGCACTGGTCGAAGCAGCAAGGGTGGTCGGGTCGGTCCAGATTCGCAATCGCGCGACGCTCGCGGGCAATCTCTGCAACGCGTCGCCGGCCGCCGACACTGCGCCACCACTCCTGGCCTATGGCGCGAGCTTGAACCTCGTCAGCAAGGGAGGATCGCGGCAAATGCCATTGCACGAGTTCTTCGCTGGCCCCGGACGAACGGTGCTGGCACCAGGGGAGCTCGTCGCCTCTATCGATCTTCCATTGCCGACCGAGCGCACCGGCGGCGCGTTTGGCCGTCTCACGCGGCGGCGCGGCGTCGATCTCGCGATCGTCAGTCTCTGTTGCGTCGTGCGCAAGTCGGGCGACATGCGCTTCGCCTTTGGCGCCGTCGGTCCCCGCCCGTTCGTCGTGTCGACGCAGCACGATGCCCCGCTCGACGATGTCATCAGGCACGCAAGCGTTATCTCGGATTTGCGAGCGAGTGCCGACTATCGGCTGGCCATGCTGCCGGTCCTGGCGCGCCGCGCATTGAGCACTGCGCGTCGAGCGCATGCGCGAGGCTCCGGAGCGCACATGACCATTACGCTGACTATCAACGGAGGGCTGAGGACGATCGACGTGCAAACCCATCACTCGCTGCTCGAGACGCTCCGCGACGAGCTGAATCTCACGGGCACCAAGGAATGCTGCGCCGAGGGCGAATGCGGCTCGTGCACCGTGCTGCTGAACGGCCGCGCGGTGAATTCGTGTCTCGTGCTCGCCGTAGAGTGCGATGGCGAGTCTGTCACGACGATCGAAGGAATGGCAGTCGACGGACAGCTCGATTCGGTGCAACAGGCGTTCGTCGAAACCGGCGCCGTGCAGTGTGGGTTCTGCATCCCCGGCATGATCGTCGCAGCCCGGTACTTGCTGTCGACCACTCCTTCCCCCAGCGAAGACGAGATCAAGGAAGGTCTCGCGGGAAACTTGTGCCGCTGCGGCGGCTACAGTCGAATCATCGAGGCGGTGGCACTCGCCGCTCGTAGGGCTCAACTTAGTAGTAGGGCTCAACTTAAGTTGAGCCCTACCGCAACGGAAGAACGCGATGAGTAGCATCATCGGCGTCTCACTCCCCCGTCTCGGCGCCATCGAGCGCGTGATCGGCGCGCAGCAGTACGCTGCGGATATCCGGCTCGACAATGCGCTGCACGTGAAGATCGTCTCCGTGCCGTGCGCGCACGCGCGCATCGTCGCCGTCAGGACCGACGAGGCCGTTCGCGTGCCCGGTGTGCGCGGCATTTTCACCGCTCGCGATTTGCCGCAACCGGTTCCGCGCTACGGGCCCATCCATGCCGATCGCCCGATGCTCGCGGTAACTGAAACGAAGTATTCCGGCGAGCCCGTGGCGGTCGTCGTCGCCGACACCGAAGACGCCGCGAGACGTGCCGCAACGCTCGTCCGTGTCGATGTCGAAGAACTCCCTGCGGTGTTGTCTGTCGAAACGTCGCTCGACGCAGAGGCCCCGCTGGTGCAGGAACCGGCTCTCCGCCCGAACGATCCGCTCGCGCGAACCAATACGCTGCAACAGTGGCAGTTCGGATGGGGCGATGTCGACCAGGCGGCCGCCGACATCGTCATCGCGAACGACTACACATTTCCAATGGTCACGCACTTCGCCATCGAGCCGCACGCGTTTCTCGCCGCCGCCGACGCGAACGGCGTCACGATCTGGAGCCCCACCCAGCATCCGTACGTTTTGCAGCGTGTCGTGGCGGCCGCCCTGAAATGGCCCATCGCACGAGTGCGGATAATTGCGCCGGACCCCGGCGGCGGCTTCGGCGGAAAAGGGTGGCCGAAAGTCGAGCCGCTGATGGCGTGGCTCGCGCTCAAGATCGGGCGGCCGGTGCGGCTCGTGTTTACGCTCGAGGAAACGTTTCAGGCAGGACGTCGCACGTCTGCCCGCATCCACGCGCGAACCGGCTTCGCCAAAGACGGACGCATCATCTTTCAGGATATCCGGGCCGATTTCCTGCTCGGCGCGTACGCCGACATCGGCACGCGCGTCGTTGGCAAGGCCAGCTACTCGGCATGTGGACCGTACCGCGCAACGCATGCGCGCATCGCCGCGCGCGCGCTGCTGTCTCACACCCCGCCGAGCACGGCATTCAGGGGATTCGGAACGCCGCAGGCGTCCTGGGCGGTCGAGTCGCAATTGAATGAAGCTGCGTCGGCACTCGGCATCGACCCCGTCGAGATTCGCCGCCGTAATCTTCCGGCGAAAGGAGAGGCGTTCAACCCGAACGACACCCCGGCTGATGGCGAGTGGAGCGTGGCGCTCGCGAAGGGTGCCGCTGCAATTGGCTGGAACGCCCCGCTCGCGTCGAATCGCGGCCGCGGCATTTCTCTCGGCTTGAAGAGCTCGTCCACTGCATCGCGATCGGTTGCGATCGTCCGTCTGCACTTCGACGGCAGCGCGTCCGTACTGTGCGGCACGTCCGACATGGGCCAGGGCGCGCGCACGGTGATGATGCAGATTGCCGCGCAGGAGCTCGGCCTGACACCCGATCGCATCGCGATCGTCATGGGCGACACGTCGCTCGTGCCGTTCGACTCGTCCACGTCTGCGAGCCGATCGACGGTGTTCATGGGCAACGCGGTGATCAACGCGTGCGACAGCGTGAAGAAGCAGTTGCGGAAGATGGTTGAGGCCATTCCCTCAGAGCGCGGGATGCCAACGGCCGATCTGCTGAAGGCGCACTTCGGGCCGACTCGCGGCGAAGTGATCGGCATCGGCGAATCCGGAAACCCGTTCGATCCCGGCCATCCGCTCGGCGGACGAGCGGCATTCTGGGAGCTGATGTGCGCCGCGTGCGAAGTGGAAGTGGATCCGGAGACCGGCGAGACGACGATTCACAAACTGGTGCTCGTCAGCGACGTCGGCAAAGCGCTGAACCCGCACCAGGTCGAGGCGCAGGACGAGGGGGCCGCGGTGATGGGGCTCGGACATACGCTGATGGAACAACTCGTCCTCGGTGCCGATGGCCGGATTCTCAACCTCGGCTCGCTCGACTATCGCATTCCGTCGATCAAGGATGTGCCTCTCGACCTTGAAACATGCTTTATCGAGAATGCGGACGGTCCAGGACCGTATGGCGCGAAGGGCGCCGGAGAAGGCGGCACGCTTGCGGTCGCGGCAGCGGTTGGGGCGGCGATCAATCAGGCAGCCGGCGTGACGCTGCGCGATTTGCCGCTGACGCCTGAGAAGATCTGGAGAGCACGAAACGAAAAACGAACAGCGAAAAACGAATAGAGAAAAGCGAATGACACTTCAGGGCAAGGCGGCCATCGTCACCGGAAGCAACCGCGGCATTGGCCGCGCGGTCGCGCGCGCGTTGGCGGCCGAGGGCGCATCGTGCGTGCTGTGCGCGCGGGACGAACACAAGCTCGCCTCAGTCGTACATGAAATCAGCGACGCGGGTGGCGAGGCCGCCAGTCTGTCACTCGATCTCCGACTGCCGGATGCACCCTCACAGCTCGTCGACTTCGCGATCGCCCGATACGGCCGCATCGATATCGTCGTCAACAGCGCAGGGGCCACCAAGCGCGGAGCGTTTCTCGATCTGTCCGACGACGATTTTGTCGACGGGTTCGCGCTGAAATACTTCGCTGCCGTGCGTTTGCTCAAGGCGGCATGGCCGTGGCTCCAGAAGACAGGCGGCTCGGTCGTGAACATCGCCGGCGTCGGCGGCCGAACGCCGGGCGAGATGTTTGCGATTGGCGGTTCGGTGAACGCCGCGCTGTTGTCGCTGACGAAATCGCTTGCCGCAGCCGGTTTGAGCGCCGGCATACAAGTCAACGCCGTCAACCCCGGGGCGATCAGAACGGAACGCTTGACGAAGCGCCTCGCAGCGCTCGCCGAATCCCGCAATATGTCACCTGCCGACGCCGAGCGTGCATTCGTCGAGAGCGAACAGGTCACGCGAATCGGCGAACCAGAAGACATCGCGAATCTCATTGTCTTCATGGTGAGCGCGCAAGGGCGGTTCCTCCACGGCGCTCTCGTAGATATGGACGGCGGCGCAACCAAAACGATCTAGGCGCTTTTCAAATCCGCGTGTTTCAATCCGTGTCGTGTCTGGCTTCAGCCAGGCTTCAGCCAGACCGTCGGTCCGCCTAAAGGCGGACACTACCGCAGAGCCTTGGGCCCGCGCCATCATCCTGAAAATTGCTCTAGCCGAAGAGAATCCAGCAAAGTAAGGCGCCGACGACCGACATCGTCAGGCCCCACGCGAGCAGGCCGTTGAAAAGCGCTTTCACGTCAGTGCCGGGCGCCGCTCCTGCGATAAATAGCGCGCCAACGGTGGAGAGCGAGGACAGATCCACCAGACTGGCGCTCACGTTCATCGTCCACGCGATGTCGAGCGGATCAGTTCCCCCGAGGCGCTGCGCCAACTCTGGAGCCATCGGCAGGAACGCCGGCAGGACGACACCGGACGTGCTGCTGTAAACCGAAACAAGGCCGGTGCCGAATGCCACGATCGGCTCGACAGTCTGAGGCGTCGACGCGCGCGCGATGCCGTCCGCGATCAACGCAAGCCCCTTCGTTTCCTGCATCATCGAGATGAGCACTGTCACTCCGGTCACCATCAGGATGACGCCCCACGGCATCCGCTGGATCGCCTGAGTCTCGTTCGCGGCGCGAAGGAGGATGAGCGCGGTCGCAATGATGAGCGCCATCATCCCGACGTTCATTCCCGCCCCTGCGACAGTAGCAATGAGCACGATGATGCCGGTGGCCGTCAGCCAATGGCTGGTGTCCATGCCGCCAACCGGCTCGTGATCCGCCAATTGAAGCGCGCGGTCGCGGCGCAGGAACAGGCGCCACCCACCGAGCACAAGGAAACCGCCGAAACCGACGATGGCGTGCGCCAGAGCGTTGTAGGCAAACGTCTGCCACTCGACGCCGCCCAGGTTGATCCGCTGCATGACGCCGTGCGCCACAATGCCGGTGGGCGCAAACGGCGACAGCGTTCCCGCCAGCGCGCCATTTCCGGCCATGATCGCCATCAGGAGCGGCGGCACTCCCGCGCGGGCGGCCACAGCCATCGCTGGCGGAGCCAGGAGCGCACTGGTAGGAGTGGCGCCCGCTCCGATTGTCGCCACGACGAATCCGACTGCGAAGAACATGATCGGCAGCGCACCGGCATGTCCGCGGCACGCGCGCGTGGCGTGACCGGTCACGCGCGCCAGCGTGCCGTTGCACTCTGCGATCGAGAACAACAGAGTTACGCCGATGAGGGTAACCATCAGGTCGACGGGAAATCCTTCGAGCACGGCGCCCGGGGTCATGCCGCCGACAAATACACCGACGATGAGCGCCATCGCCATCGAGAGGAGGCCGACGTTGATGGTCGTCGTGCAACTCAGCACGACGGCGAGCACGAGCGCACCGACCGAGAGCCACGCCATGCTCATCGGTGCGCCGCCGCAGGCCGATCGACGGTGGCCAACATCTGCACGAGCTCGCAGATGTCGGTCAGTTCGTCGAGCGACTCGACGGTATCGAATACCGCCGGCACGAGCGATTCCGGCAGGACGAGCGAGGCGCAGTCAGCGAACTTCTCGTACAGCTCATCTCTCGAGAACGGCAAGTCGGGGCCCCCGCGATACCGCTCGTCGGCGTGCTCGACGAGCGTGCGGCCGTCAGTCAGATCGACCTCGACGGTGCTGCGGATCTTCGCCCATCCCTTCGCCTCGATTTCCGGGTCGAGTACGCGCTCGACCTTCCGCATCATCTCCTGCACCGGTGCGCTCTGGACGAAGGCGTCGTTGAACTCCTGAACGCCGGCCTTTCGGCGAAGGGCGATGGCGCTCACCATGAACGCCGGACAGAATTTGGCTTCGAGCTCGTTGGCTGCAATCGCGTAGCGCAACGGGTTGAGGATGTTCGAGCCGGCGCGCACGCGGATCGCTGCGATCTGTTCGGGCCGGACATCGTGCCCGATCACGAGCCGCCGCATGGCATCCATCGTCGGATGCCCGAGCACGCCGCACGGATATGGTTTTATCGAGACACCGGGCCACACGATCGTGTGCGGGTTCCCGAGCTTGCCGACGATCCGGTCGGCATCGAACTGGTCTCCATGACCGAATACCTGCAGAAAGCCCCACTGCGGATCGAGACCGTTCTTGCCACCTGTGAAGCCCCGCCCGGCAAGTTCCGCGGCCACGACGCCGTTCTGCGCGGCGCGCCCCACATGCAGCGGCTTCGTCATCGTGCCGAAATTCACGCGGATGCCCGATGCCATGCTTGCGGCAATCGCCAGCACGTGCGCGGTCTTGTCAGGGTCGAGCCGCATGAGCTTGGCCGCGGCCGCCGCCGCTCCGAAGGTACCAATCGTGCCGGACGAATGGAATCCCTTCTTGTAGTGGCTGGGGTGAATAGCTTCCGCAATCTTGCACTCCACTTCGAAGCCGGTCAGAAATGCCTCGAGGAGTTCCCTGCCCGAAGCGTGTTGGCGCTCGCCGATGGCCAGCACGGCTGCAAGGGGCGGTACTGTTGGATGGGTCAGCAACCCGAAGATGCGGTCGGCGCTCTCCGCGAGCTGCGTGTCGTCCCAGTCGAGAGCGTGCCCGCTCGTGCCGTTCAGCAACGCCGCCGACCCCACGTCCGTCCGAAAGGGAGTTGGGCCGAAGGCGGTGGCCTCGGCGCTCGCGCCCGTCTCTTGCACATACGTCCGTAAGATGCGGCCAGCATCCTGCGTCGAGCCGGCGAGCATTACGCCGAGCCCGTCGACGACGCAGCGCTTCCCGATCGCCACCGCTTCGCCGGGAAATTCCTCGAATCCTGCCGAGCCGATGAAGTCCACGACCGCAGCGGTGATAGATGTCTGGTCGCTCATGGTGACTGGTCCTCGGACGAGAGTCTAATCCGATCGATGAACGTCGCGGCCGATCCTACACCGGTAGTAGAATGACGCTCTTCATCAGGAGCGCCAAAATGAAGCAATTGACGCTGGTTCTATTTCTCGGCGCCGCGCTGTCGGCGCAGTCGGCCGATACTGTTGAATCGCACGTGACGGCGGCAAACGCACTGAACGCGACGGATCCAACGGCCCTCTTCAATTTGTGCACGCCCCAGCAGGCGGCGAGGGGGACATCGCAGCGCCGAGGCGGCCAGCCGACGACGGCTCAGCCGGCCGGCCAAAAGCCTCCCGCACCGCAGGCGCCGTCAAACCCCGACCGATCTCGTTGGGCGCGCGAGCCGATGAAGATATTCGACAACCTGTATTACGTCGGCGAGCGTGAATATTCATCCTGGGCCGTCACCACGTCGGCAGGGATCATCATCATCGATCCCATATACGACTACTCGGTCGAAGAGCAGGTCGTCGGCGGCCTCAAGAAGCTGGGGCTCGATCCCGCGCAAATAAAATACGTCGTCGTCAGCCACGCGCATCGCGATCACGCCGGCGGCGCGTGGTACCTCCAGGAGCGATTCGGCGCCCGGGTGCTGCTGACCGCGCCGGATTGGGACATGCTCGAACGCAACACCCAGAAATGGCCGAAGCCGAAACGCGACATGGTCGTTGCCGATCGGCAGCAGCTCACGCTCGGTGATACGACGTTGACGTTCGTGCACACGTTCGGTCACACACCCGGAACGATGTCGACGCTCGTGCCAGTCAAAGACAACGGCAAGCCACATATCGCAGCGCTGTGGGGAGGAACCGGATTCAACTTCACGATCACTCCCGAACGGCCCGCATCACACTGGTTCGACTCGTACATCGCATCAGCGCGACGGTTCCGCGAGACAGCCGCAAAGGCAGAGGCTGATGTATTTCTCTCGAACCATCCGAGCTGGGACGGCTCGAACGACAAGATGGCGAAGCTCGCCAAGCGCATGGCTGGCGAGCCACATCCTTATGTGATCGGCGCAAAGAGCCTGCAGAACTACTTCACGATCGCCGAACACTGCGCGCAGGCGGGGAAATTGCGGGCTGCGCAGTCGAAGTGATTTGCTGTCTCGACACAGAGACACGGAGTCACGGAGATAGAGATCGACTTCGTGGGCCGCGACTGCGGCCCACACGGGAACAAGAAAAGACGCAAATATCAAGAGCATGAACACACAAGCGGCTCTTGTATTTGCGCCTTTTCTTGTTCCCGTGCGCCGATGGCGCGAAGTCGATGTGTATCTCTGTGTCTCTGTGCCTCTGTGTCAAAACAGCAAAGGCACGCGTCCACAGATGTCAGTTAACGGACGACCTGCCGGATCACCCCGTCGCGCTTGTTCAGAATGTAAATCTCGCCGTTCGGGCCTTCGCCGAAGCGAAGGTCGGCGCGGGTCGACGCCATCTTGCCCTGGACGACGTTCTTTTCCTGAATCAGTTGCAGGAGCGTTTTCGTCTGGCCGTTGTCGTTGAAGAGGACCCTGCGGATCGCGTCCTGCCCGCCGTTCGGCAGCTTGTCGGCGCTCACGTAGAAGATCTCGCCGCTCGGGTTGTCGCCGAAGATCAGCAGGTTCGACAGCTGCGGGATCTCCTTCCGCCGATACACCACGCCCATCGTCACCGCCGAGCTGTTCTGCAGCAGCGGATCGATCTGGCCGTACTCGACGATCGGGTACGTCATCTTCGAATCGCCGCGTGGGTTCTCGAGGCTCACCGCCTGGCGGCTGATGAAGCCGTAGCTGCCCTCCCACTTGTTCCAGCCGAGGTTGCCGCCTTTCGTCACCTGGCTGACTTCCTCGACGATGTTCTGTCCGATGTCCGCGACGAAAAGGTTGCCGTTGCGCGAATCCCATGCGAAGCGCTGCGGATTGCGGACACCAACCGCGTAGATCTCGCCAAGCGTGTTCGGATCGTTGTCGTTCACGAACGGATTGTCCTTCGGGATGCCGTATTTGCCGTTCGCGCTGTTCGTTCCAAGCGGATCGATGCGCAGCATCTTGCCGAACGCCGAGCTGAGGTTCTGTCCGAGGTTGATCGGATCGCCCCCGCTGCCGCCATCGGCCGAGCCGATGTAGAGCAATCCGAATTCTGCGCTGTCCGGCGCCGCGAGCGGATTGAACGCCAGCTGACCGCCGTTGTGGTTGCCGAACGGCTGCTCGAACCGCATCAGCTCGCGCGGCGCGCCGCCGTCGTAGGTCGCCGCCGACGGATTCTTCGCCGTCCACTCGAGTAGCACCGTGTCATGGGTATGCGTGCCGCCATTCGGTTTGAAGTCGGCCACTGCCGCCGTATTCGCGGTGTCCGTGTAGGTGTAGAACTTGCCGAACCCCGGAGAGCCCTGCCGCGCGAACTGCGGATGAAACGCGAAGCTTTGAAAGCCGCGCTCGTTGCCCGTCGAATTGACGTTGACGCCCCACTTCGGATCGTTGATGTCGAGATACACCGCAACGGTCTTTCCCTCGCGCGGAATCGTGTAAAGCGGACCGCGCATGTCGTTGCTGAACAGCCGCCGCGTACCTGGCTCGTCGACGAGCAGCATCGGACGGGCCGGCATCGGCCCGCCGAGATCGGGCAGCGTCGCAAACTCGACGAAGTTCACCTTGACGATGCCGTCCGTCGCATTGATCGGCGTTGGGAACGGGTCGTTGGGCGCCTGTGCGAAGGCGCAGACCCCCAACAGGAAAGCCACAGTGAACGTGCGAATGAAGGTCATACCGCTTATTACTGCCTGACGGGCGCCGACATTTACTTTCTCTGGATGTTCGAGCTGCCGATCGCGGTGGTGTGCTTCGCGGTAACCAGCTTCGTGGTCCGGCTAAAGCCGGACACTACGTAATAGGGTCTATTCGTTTTTCGTTTTTCGTTCTTCGTTTTTCGTTAGCGCGACCGCTCATAGCGTCTAGTTCACGATCTCCCGGATCACCCCATCCCATTTGTTGAGGATGAAGATCCGGCCGTCCGGCCCATCGCCATAACGAAGGTCGGCGCGAGTCGGCGGTTTCCCGCCCTTCTCAACCGCCTTCGCCTTCACCAGGTCCAGCAGGTTCTTCGTCTGACCCTTGTCGTCGAACATGATGCGCCGTATTGCATCCTGACCGCCGTTGGGTGGCGGTTTGTCGGCGTTGACATAGAACATCTCGCCGGATGGATTGTCTCCGAACAGAAGCAGGTTCCTCAGCGCCTTCAAACGGTTGTGGCGATAGACATAACCCATCGTCACCGCCGAGCTGTTCTGCAGCAGCGGATCGAGCTGCGCGAATTCGACGACAGGATAGGTCACCTTCGGATCGCTCCGCGGTGCCTCCATGCTGACTTCGGCCCCGTTCACGAATCTGAAGCTGCCTTCCCAGACGCGCCACCCGAGATTTGCGCCTTTGGTGACGGTCGTCACCTCTTCGGCGATGCCCTGGCCGATGTCGGCCATGTACATGACGCCGGTCTTCGAGTCCCACGCGAAGCGCTGCGGGTTGCGCGCGCCGTACGCGTAGATCTCACCAAGTGTATTCGGCGTCGTTGTCGTTCACGAACGGGTTGTCCTTCGGAATGCCGTACTTGCCGTTCGCGCTGTTCTTGCCGAGCGGATCGATGCGAAGAATCTTGCCGAACGAGCTGCCGAGGTTCTGCGCGAGGTTCATCGGGTCGCCGCCGGCGCCCCCATCGGCATTGCCGGCGTAAAGCAGCCCGTAATCGTCACCGCCACGCCGCGCGGTCGGATTGAACCCCAGTTGGCCCCCGTTGTGATTCACGAACGGGCGGTGCCACCGCATCAACTCGCGCGGGGCGTCGCCATCGTACGTCGCAGCTGCCGGGTTCTTCGCGGTCCACTCGAGGAGCACCGCATGGTGCGACACCTTCGCGCCGGGAGAAGGCGCCCAGTCCGGCGTCGGAGTGACATTGCTCGTGTCGGTATACGTGTAAATCTTCCCGTAACCGGGCGCGCCCCGCCGATTGAAATCAGGATGAAACGCGAAACTCTGGAAGCCGCGTTCGAAGTTCTGGAACTGCACCTGGATATTCCACCGCGGGTCCTGATGGTCGAAATACGGCGTCACCGTCTTTCCGTCGTTACTCACCGTGTAGAGCGCCCCGTGCATGTCGTTGACGAACAGGCGCCTCGTTCCGGGCTCGTAGCTCATCAACATCGGCCGCGCCGTATTTGTTCCGACATCGGGCAACACGGCGAATTCGACGAAGTTCACCTTGATGACGCCGTCTTCGGCGGGGATCGGATTCGGAAAGGGATCTCTCGTGCCGTTTGGTCCGAGCGGCGGCGGACCCTGGCGCCCGCGCGCCGGGGCCGTGGGCGCTCCAGTGGCTGGCGGCGGAGGTGCTCCCTGTGGTGGCGCCTGCGCAGAGCTTGCGCGAAGCCTGAAGACACGGCGACAAGCACGACAGCCAGCGCCTGAAGGACTCTCACTACGTTCACGGCTCGACTACCTCGTAGAAGTTGCGGACGCGGCTCTCGAGCATCGGGACGACCTTGCCGAGGATGTTCTCTTTGAATGCGTCGGTGGCCTGGTGCGCCTTGTATCCGTTTTCGTCGACGTACTGCTCGTACAGCAGCAGCTTGCGTGGATTCTCCGGCGACTGGTTCACCATGTACAGTTTGCAGCCCGGTTCAGCACGCGACAGCGGGATCATCTTCTTGAGGATATCGATGACCTCCTTTTCTTTGCCTTCCTGGGTGAGGTACTCCGCGGCGACGACGTACATTGCTTGTCTCCTCTCCATACTGGTTTGGTCCGGCTGAAGCCGGACACTACGTTCGCGATATCCGATTGCGTAACACTCCGATGCCTTCGATTTCGAACTCCACCACATCTCCCGGATTGAGCCAGCGATTCAGCTCGAGGCCGCTTCCCCCGGTCGTCGTTCCCGATCCCCAGAGCTCGCCCGGGTGGATGGTCTCGTTCTGCGAGACGTGCACGATCAGATCCTCGAACGAGAACTGACGGCCGCCGCTCGTCGAATCGGTCCAGGTCTCTCCATTGACCTTTGCCGTCATCCTCAGATTGCGGACGTCCAGCTCGTCGGCAGTGACCAGGTAGGGCCCGATCGTGTTGCCCGTATCGAAGTCCTTGCCCTTGCTGGGTCCCATGCCGAGTGGCCCCTCTTTCATCTGCTGATCGCGAGCGCTCCAGTCGTTCCAGATCGTGTAGCCGGCGATGTAGCGGCCGGCCTCGCCCTTCTTGATGTTCTTTCCGCGGCGTCCGATGACAGCTGCCAGCTCGAGCTCGAAATCAAACTTCTCGCAGTACTTCGGCCACTCGATTACATCGTCAGGGCCCGACACCGTGTCGGGATCACCTTTGTAGTACGCGGGCACTTCGTACCAGACGGGTGGAATCGAAGCACGTCCGAGCGCTTTCCCGGCTGTCAACATGTGTCCTTCAAACGTGAGGAAGTCGCGGATCACGCGAGGGCGCGGCACCGGGGCGAGCAGCCGCGCCTCGCTTGCGGCATAACTCGTGCGGCCGCCGAACGACTCCGCATGTTTCGACGCCGCTTCGATCGCCTGTTCGGCTGCCCGGCGGCCGACGTCGCCTGCGCCGAGAAACGCAATCATGTCGGATGGAAACAGCAGGCTCGCGAGACGCTGCGCATCGCAACCGGGGTCGGCTTTGTCGAGATGCGCGGCGTATCCGGCCGCAAAATCAATCAGGCGGCCGTCGACCGCGGCACCGATGCGCCGCAGCGGTCCGGCGGGCGTAGATATCTCGAACGTCGCGAGCTTCATGAGCCCTACATCTTACTTCAGCCCGCGATGTCTTTTGCTGTCTCGACGCAGAGGCACAGAGGCACAGAGAAGATCCCGACGCCGGTGCTGCGGGACGCCAAGGACGCGCAAAGAAGTGCGACCTCTGTGGGCAGCGTCAGAGGGCTCTGTGGCAACCGTCGACTTCGCGCCAACGGCGCATCGCGGGAAAACACGAGCGGAAATACAAGACAGCCAGCAACCCCGAGCGTCTTGTATTTCCGTTCGTGTATTCCCGCGCGTTGGCCGCGCAGCGGCCAACCAAAGTCGTCGGTTGCCCGTGCCTCTGTGTTGAGCCTTTCTTCGCGCCTTCTTCGTGTCTTTTCGTGGATCGGCGGGCGAAGCGCGCGCCGCTAGCGCCCTATTCGGTCGTGAACCGACGTCCCGTGCCCCGCTCGGTGATCGCAATCGTGCCCTGCTCTACTTGGACGTCCTGCACGCCTGCAAAACCAGGGGGAATCTCGGCGAGGAAAATGGTGTAGGTCGTCGACAGCCGTTGTCGAGCCGCGATGAATTTATAGCTCGGTGTCCCGAACAGTTGCCCGCGCTCTACGCTCTTGCGCTGGCCTTCGTCGAACGGCGACGTTCCGAACATGATGGCGCGCGCCGTTCCCGCGGGGCTGTCCGCTCGCGGACGGTTCTGCCAATCGATGATCCACGGATTGTCGAGGGTTGGAAACAGATAGCCGACGAGCAGCGGGTAATCAGTGTTGTAGATCGTGAACCAACTCGTTGGGCGCGAGGGATCAGCGCGAATCGCCGTGTACGCCTGTCCGGTCGGCGTTCCATGAAAATCTCGCATGTCCACCGTCGTGCCGTCTTCGCGCGGCGCGTTCGGCCACTGGAACTCTCGTCCTGGGGCCCATTGATTGCCGGCTGTTCGTCTCGAATCGGTCATCCCTTTAGTGCCCGGCATATCCAGAACATTCTTTTGGGGCGCGACGAACGGAGCGCCGAACGTGGGATGCTGGTCATAGTTGTACGGACGATCATACGGTGTCAGGTTTTCAATCCACTCTTCGATGTGGATGGTGAAGGTACCGCTTTTCAGCGACACTGCGCGCTCGATGCGGTATTGCGTTTTGGGAAGTTCGGCTCCATAAAAAAAGGTCATGCTTTGGGCGTCGATCTGAGGCGGCCGTGACTGCTGCCAGACGACGCCGTTCGCTTCGCCATGTCCGCCGATCCCGTTTTGGCGCTCTTCGGGTGATGCCGGTCCAACGTTCGGGAAACAGACCATGTGTCCCATGTACCCGTTGCCGGTCGGAATGAACATCGGGTTGATCGAGAGCCGCGGATTGTCGGAGATTAACCTGATCTCCGCCATGTGACCGCCGTTCTGGAGAAGGCCCATGTGAATGCGGTCGGTCTCCAGCACCCAGCCTTTGCGTCCCTGGACATCCTGATCCGCCCGCAGCGTCGGCGCCTGCGCCCCAAGCGTGGCCGACCACGATAGGAACGCGACGAACGCGGTCAGGAAATGTCGTCTCCGTTCAGAGTTCATCTGTCGCGTCTCCAGTCCTATGGCGGTCCGCCCGGTATGACCTTGTCGGACGGCACCAAGCGGGTCGCCTGCCACGCCACCATCTGCCAACGGCGATCGCGCAAGATGTGCACATTCGTGTATCGGATCGTCATCTCGAGATCCTGCCCGCGGTCGACGACATGAACGGCTGCTACGCCGTTCAGAACAGCCACGTTGCCCATCACGTGCGCCTGACGCTCGGTCGGTACGATCTTCAGGGTACTTCGTCCCGCCGCTCTTGATGCCGTACATGAACGCGTGCTTGTCTTCGAACCGCGCGTTGGAGTGAATGTAGGTCAGCTCGATGGCGAGCAGCTGCTCGAGCGCGGCGAGATCGCCCTTGGTCATCGCCGTGAAGCGATCGAGGTCGGCCTGCAGCACTTGCTGCTCGGGCGTCTTCGCTGACTGCGCTGCCACCTCGAGGCACGATATCGCTGACATCACGATGACGATCGCCGCTAACGTCGACTTCGTCACTTTTGTGGAAGGGCGAACACGTAATAGCCCTGATTCTCTATGCGGCCCTGAAAGATCGCGGTGTTACCGGGCTCGAGCGATGCATAGAACGACGCACTGAAGGCAACGTACTGGCGCCCATCCACTTCATAGATCGCCGGGATGCCTTCCGGATTGGCATTCAAATCGTGTTCCCAGAGAATTTTTCCCGTTGTCTTGTCGAATGCACGGACGTATCCGTCACCATTGGTCCCGATGAAAATCAATCCCCCTGCAGTCGCGACGATACCGTTCCGATACGCGCGTTGAGGGTTGCCTGTGTCCTTGATGCCTTTCGCCGCAAGCGATCTGACGATGCCGAGAGGGGCGCGCCATTTGATGACACCCTCGTTCAGGTCGTAAGCCACGATTGAGGCCCATGGTGGACTAATCGAAACGAGGCCGTTGTTCGCGCGAAGCACCGAGCCAAGCGGGCCCGTGTAACGAACGAGCCCTTCCACGAACGGGAGGGCCGGGTTGCGTGGCGGAGGAGCAGCACCGCCACCGCCGCCACGCCCTGCAGCGGCAGCCGGATTCAGCAAATACGCCATCAGCCACTCGAGTTGCTCCGCGTTGATCATCGCCTCGGAGTGCGCCGGCATCGCGCCCTGACCGTCACGGATCGTGGTCTTCACGCGGTCGGCGCCCAGCGCGGCGATGTTGATCACGCCGCCTCCACCGTAAACGCGGATGCCTGCCTGATCGGCTACGTCATGACACGACTCGCAGGAATTCTGATACACCGCGCGTCCGCGCGCTTGTGGCGTGTTACCGACTCCTACGCCCGGCGCCCGCAACTTGTGGAGCGTCGGCATGTCCGTAGATCGCACATACAGCCAGCCGGTTGCCTGATCGACCGCAGCGCCACCCCAATTGGAGCCGCCGAACTCTCCGGTTGCGGACAACTGCTCGCGCGACAAGGTCTGCGGCGTGAACAGCCCTTCGTTGCGCGCGTTCTTCACTATTTCTCGAATGCGTTCACGTTCCGGCTCGTCGAGGTACGGATTGATGTCTTCGATCCCGAACTCGTGGCGCACGAAGGGCGGCGGCTTGGTGGGAAACGGCTGCGTCGGTGATAGCACTTCGCCGGGCACATCGGTGACGGGCACGGCTCGTTCTTCTATCGGCCACAGCGGCGTGCCGGTGACCCGATCGAACACGAACAGAAATCCGGTCTTCGTCGGCTGCGCCACCACATCGACGGTCTTGCCCCCATGACGAACCGTCAACAGTTTCGGTGCGGTAGTGAGGTCGTAGTCCCAGGTATCGTGGTGAACGGTCTGAAAATGCCAGAGCCGTTTCCCGCTGCGTGCATCGAGAGCCAATAACGAATTGCCGAAGAGGTTGTCCCCAAGCCGGTCACCGCCGTACATATCGTGAGTCGGTGAGCCGAGCGGGAAATACGCGATGCCGCGCCTGGTGTCTACCGAGATCTCGCCCCAGGTGTTGGCACCGCCCGCCCACTTATAGGCGCCTTCGGGCCACGTGTCGTACCCGTCACTCACCGGGATGCGGAATGGTGTGGAACGTCCAGACCAGCTTGCCCGTGAGAATGTCGAACGCCCGCACGTCGCCGGGCGCCGACCCATATCCTTCCCCCGTGGTCGACCCGGTGAGAAACAGATTCTCGAAGACGCGACCCGGAGTGCCGCTGGGTCCGCCGAGCGGCCGAAGCGGGCCGACTCTCATCGCGACGCTGCCACTGTCGCCGAATGTTTTGATGACCTGCCCGGTGCGGGCGTCAATCGCGCGAAGTGTGCCACCAGCGGCAAAGATCAGCCGCCGGTCCGATCAATCCTTGCTTTCCCAATAGTTGATCCCGCGGTTGCCAGGGCTCCCGCCTTCCGGAATGTGCGACCAGATGTGCTTTCCCGTCGTGGCGTCGAGGGCGACGATCGCATTCTTCGCACCAAGCACGTACATCACCTTGTCGACAACGATCGGGCTGAAACTGAAGCTGCTCTGGCGATCGGGTACCGGATGAAACCAGGCCTGCCGCAACTGGGTGACGTTGTTCTTGTTGATTTGCGTCAGCGACAGGTCCTGGCTCGAATCGCTAGAGCCACCGTAGTCGCTCCACGTAGCGTAGGCCGACTGCCCACGCAGCGGAACCAGACTCGCGGCCACGACTCCGCACAGCATCAGGCCCGGGATCCATGCTTTCATCCTGCAGAAGAGCCGTACGGGTATCCGGGTCATCTTGTGTTGCAGACTGTTCTGGAGAAGATCGGTCGCAACACTAGCAACGTGGCAATCGATTGTCAATAATCGACTGACCGCATCTTCTTGGAGTTTGCTAGGATGGGCGTGCCGCACAACGAGGTGTCATACACGATGATCAACAAACAACACGCCGTCATCGCCATGGTTGCACTGGGAAGCCTTGCAGCCTTCGCCGAGCAGGCGCCGAAGCCAGTACCGCCGGCCGCGCCTGGCGGCGGCCCCGCCGACGGACAAGGCCGCGGCGGACGTCAAGGCGGCGCAGCGACGAATCAGGTCCCGTCGGTTTCAAAACGTCCGGCCGGGGCAGAACTGAGCACGATTCGCGTGGCCGCCCAGAACAACGACGTGTGGTTCGGGTGGCGTGTCGGAATCCCCACGACATCCATGAAGGGCATGACGTTTTCTGAAGCCCTTGCGAAGGCCGACGCGATGGGCGTGCCCACCGTCGAGGTGTCGAGCGGGCAACACGTCGCCTTCGAGATTCCGAAGCCGTTCGATTACCGATTGCAGCCGGGCGAGCGTAATGCGGTGAATTACCGCCTGCGTGAACTGAATGAGCAAGTGTCGGTGTATCGCGTCGAGAGTCTGCCTGCGGACGAAGCGACGCGCCGGAAGATATTCGAATTCGCCAAAGGCCTGGTCGGTGCGCCCGTCGTTGTCGTTCCGGCTGATGCGGAAGCCTCGGCTGCCGACCTCGACGCGCTCGCAACTGAATTTGACATCCGCATCGCGATTGACAGTAGAACCGATCCGAAGGCCTTGATGACGACGCTCGACGGCCGCAGCACGCGAGTCGGCCTGGCGGCTGATCTAGGCGCCTGGATGCAGAACGGCGTCGCGCCCGTCGATGGATTGAAAACGGCTCGCGACAAGTTGTTTGTCGTGAAGGTGAGCGATCGCAGCGCGCTTGGCGGCAAAAGCGGAAGCGTGCCACTTGGAGCTGGCGCGGGCGCGCTTGGTGCATTTTTCGCTGCCGCGTATCAGAACGGCCTGAGGCCATTGACGATTACGATTGAATCGGCCGGCACCTCCGAAGCCGACTTGATGAAGAACCTGGACGCCTTCGAACGCACGATGCTGCCCGCGATGGCCGATCGCGTGAGAGCCATGCTCGCAACGCCCGCCGGCCAGATCCGCGGTGGGGACAGGCTCTCTGCCGACATGAGGGAGCAGATCGACGCCGCCACCCCACGAAAAGCCCTCGTGACACCAAGACAGCCGCGGAAGCTGCTGGTGACTGACATCCAGATGGGCTTCGTGCACCCAACGATCCCACACATGAACTATCTGATCGAGCTGATGGGGAAGTTCACCGGCGCGTTCACCCCCACCTTCAGCAACGATCCCGAGCTGCTGACATACCCGAAGATCAAGGAATTCGCCGCGATCTTCCTCAACAGTACCTGCGGCATGATTTACAACGATCCGGAAACGCGCGCCAGCCTTCTTCGCTACGTGCAGGAAGGCGGCGGCCTCGGCGGCAGCCACTGTGTGACGTTCGCGAACAACAACTGGCCCGAGTTTGCCGAGTTGATGGGCGGCTGGGCGGGCGCGCATCACGTAGAGAAGCAGGTCGTCAAGGTGGATGATCCGGGCAGCCCACTCACCAAGAGCTTCGGCTCCGCGAGCTTCGAGCACACCGACGAGTTCTACATATTCCCCGCGTACTCGCCGTATTCACGCGAGAAACAACACGTGCTGTTGAGCATCGACGTCGAGAAATCCGACCGCGCCACGAACGGTCGTTTGTGCGCCCTGTGCACTCGGCCCGATCAGGATTACGCCCTGGCGTGGATCAAGATGTACGGCAAGGGACGCACTTACTTCAATGCGCTCGGGCATACGGACGTCAATTACACGGATCAACGTTATACGAACCACCTGTTGGCGGGACTTTCAGTACATCCTGGGCGATCTCGACGCGGACGCCACTCCCAGCGCGAAGCTTGCTAAAAAGCCGCGGTGAAGGTTTACCTGGACATCTGGCGAGCCAGGTCAAGGTTTCGCTTCACGTTTTCGTCTGCCGGATTCAGCTGGAGCGCGCGCTCGAAATGCGCAATCGCCTCCGCCATGTGGCCCTCGGTCGCAAGCGTCGCCCCGAGATTGTTTAGCGTCTCCGCAAGCCCACGCCTGGCGTCGGCGTCATCCGGGCGCAGCCGCAACGCCTGCTCGAACGCTTCGGCGGCGTCCTTCGGCCGGCCTACGGCCTGAAGCGCAACACCCAGGTTGTTGTGGGCTTCAGCGTAATCGGGCCACGATGTGAGCGCTGCCTCATAGTATGGAATCGCATCCTCAGCGTGGCCGGTTCGCGTCAGCAGCGTCGCGAGTCCGACCTGTGCGGCCGGAAACTCCGGCGCGGCATCCAGCGCTCGACCGTAGAATTCCTTTGCCTGTTCGACTCGCGTGGGATTTTTCGCGATGGCCGTGGCGATGGCGAAATAGTGGGTCGCTTGCGATCCGCGTGCATCACCGACGGGCAGATGCGCCAGCGCCAAAGCCACGAACGCCGCAAGAAAAGGCGCCCAGCGGCGGATTCGCGATTTCGTCTCCCTGAATGCGGCCGCGGCAAAAAGCAGCAGCACCAGCACGAGAGGAAACCGGTACCGCTCAAACACGTAAAAAGCGATCACGCTGGCCGCATACGTCGCTCCCACGGCGTAGAGCCACCACAGCCGTCGCCACTCAGTTGCGCTCGCGGCGGCGCCGTAGGCGGCGATCGCAAGGATGGCACCGAAGCCGACTACGCCCAACAACCGTAGCAGCGGCGACCATTCGGCGTAGACGTCCTGGCTTTCCGTGTCAGCCACCGTGGCCGCGTTGAATGTCAGCGCCGCCTTTCGTGCAAGCAACGTCAGCCATGCCGTTGGCTGCGAACGGATTACTCAATCGATCCTCTGTCCAGAAGTTCGAGACCTCTCGCGATGTCAGTTCGCGGCCGACCGCGTCCTGGGCGAGGCGCGTCGCGTCTTCCCGTTCATCGGCAGCGCTGCCATGGCCCGCGACAAGCGCCTCGTAGGTTCCGCTGGCACCGGGGTGATTGCCGATGTAGAAGTTCGGCCCGAATTGCGACGTGGTGAGATGGAATTCCCCACCGACAGCGTAATTGCGTACGGCGACTGGCGAGAGCACAAGCGCACAACCCGCCAGGAACATCGCGACAGCGCCATAGGAGTTCCGAAAGGACTCGCGTCCGGTACTCAAGGTGATCCACAGGAGCACAGGGACGATCAGCAAAATGGCGTTCTCGCGCGTCAGCACCAGCAGTCCAAGGACGATCCCGGTCGCGAGCCAACTGTGGTGGCGGGCGTTTCCTGGCGAGGTTGCGAGCAAAGCCAGCAGCAGCGCCGTGAACATCGTCACCAGCGCCGATTTCTCGAGCAGGCCATCGAGGAAGATCGCTGTGGGGTACATCGCGAGGATCACGCCGGCGATGATCCCTCGTCTGCCCCACAGCCTTGCCCCGGCCGCGGCAAGGAGCGCGCACGAGGTGGCTCCTATGATGGCGTGTAACAGTCTGAGTTGGAACGCGCCGTCCCCGAAGATCCGGTAAACCAGGGCAAGGAAATACGGATATAACGGGGCCTGATAGAACACATCCTGCCCAAGCCAGTCGCCGGCCGCAATCCGCTGCGCCCACAGATGGTAGGCCTCACCATCACCGATTCGCAACTCGAAGAAGGGTGCATCGGCAATCTGCCAGATATAGAGGCATCGAAGCAAGAACGCCCTGTCCACACTGCTGCGAGCGCTCGCGTCATCGACCCAGTCTAAACAAAAAGGGCGACGGCTTTTTCAAAGCGTCGCCCTTTCCTTCCGCGTTTCTACCTTCAGCTCACAGCCTCAGAACGGTACCTCAACGCCATCTGCATGCGGCGCTCGGCACGGGCCGCCGTGACCTTGCCGAAGTTCGAGTTGGTCTGCGCGCCCGTGTTCGGGTTGAATACCGCCGCCGTATTCACCGTCTGATACGAGACGCTGTTCAGGACGTTATTGATCTTCCACCGGATCCTGCAGAACCTGGCCTCCCTTCAGCCTGAAGTCCTTGAAGAGCGACAGATCGTGGTTGTTGAAGCCGGGCAGCCTGAACTTCCACGGATTGCAGCCGTTGCCGAGGTCGCCGATTGTGGTTACCGGCTTGACGGCGTCGGTATTGAACCATCGGTCGATCAGCGCTCGCTCCTCGGAAGCGCGATATCACCCACGATGTTGTAGTTGCCGCAGGTTTCGCCGCCGCCACTGTTATCGAAGCCCGGAGCGTAGCTGACGCTCACGTTGCCTCGACCGCCGGTGGCAAACGTGCTGATGCCCGAAAGCTTCCAGTCGCCAAGAATCATTCTTGTGACCCCGCTGAACCTTTCCGCTCCAGGGATTTCATACATGTAGCTCATGACGAGCACGTGCTCCGGGATATCTGTCCGATCGTATGTCGAGGGCAGTGGATTGTTTTGACGCAGGGTGCGCTGGTACCCTCGCGCCCACGTATAGCTGCCCGCCATCTCGAACGCGCCTGTAAAACGGCGTGTGAGCTGCACTTGCATCGAGTCGTATTGGCTATAGCCAGTCGGTTGGGCGATATTGATGTCGTTGAACCCCCTGATCGGGCGCAGGAACGCGTCCGGCATGGCCCCCGGGTTCAACGGGCTCGCTGCCACAGTCGTGTCTCGATTCTGCGGGAGGAATCTCACGCCGGCAGGAAGCATGTTGTAGTTCCAGTTTCGCTCAGGCGCCTGGTTTTCGTTCCAACATACGCGACGTCGGCCACGATTTGGGCCCCGACTTCGCGCTGTATGGCCGCCGAGAATCTGATGTTATTCGGCCGCCTGGGGTCTGTTCGCACGATGCCGGTGGTGTTCGGGACCAATGCCGTTGCGATGTTGGTGGCCAAGGCACGCGCTCATGTCCGTGTAGAGTATCTCTTGTCGGACAGTATCCAGGGCCTCCCTTGAACGTCACGCCACCGGTGCCGTCGTGGAAGGAGCCCCCGCCGACACGAATCACGGTCTTTGGATCGACGGCCCACGCCATCCCGAAACGCGGATCGAACTGAATCGGCAGCGGCTCATGGAAGCCCCCGCCGCCGCCTTCGATGAAGGTCGGGTCATTCTGGGTGACAGTGCCGTTGATTTGGCACGGCTGCTGCTGGCGTGATCGTGTTGCAAGTGTACCCGGTGCCTGCGGCGATCAGTCCGATGTAGGTTGCCGGCAAGATCTCGCCCGTGCGCGGATACTGGGCACGGCGCACACCATTGGCCAGCACCGGCACGAACAACACCGGCGGATTACCTCCCCACGCTGGATCGAAACGCTCGAAGGTGAACCCAGATGCCTCTCCACCCTCCTGCAGCGGCGCAGACCACCTATACATGCGAACGCCGATATCCAGCGTCACCTTGGGATGGATCTTCCAGGTATCCTGGCCGTACCACTGCCCACGCTCAGTGACGCCGATCGTCTGGCGGCTTTCCGAGCGACTCGGTGTAGTCCCTCGCGTGCCCCAGCACCGCATTGGCGTACGTGTACCCCGTGGTTCCGGGGTCTGCAACGTCATTGGCGAAATTGAATGCGCCGCCGAAGATGCTCGCACGCGCCTGGCCAAAGCCCTCGTATTCGCTCATGAGCCCCACCTTGAAGATGTGGTCGCCTCGCGTGTGCGTCACGCTGAACGAATTGTTGTACGCAAAATCGTCTCCGGTGAGCGGAAACCGATTGTCGTAGCCGACCGACGGCGTGCCGCCGAGCGCAAGGTTTGCGCTGCTCTGAAGGGAGCCGAACGTCGCCTTGGGAATCACGCCAAGCGGATTGTTACTCGGCGCGAACTGTGGAAGACCGAGCAGTCCGGGATAGTTCACGCGCTGAATTTTCAACAATTCCGAGTCGTTTTCAGGCGGCCCGTCTTCATAACTGTGGAACATCCCGAAGGAGAATTCGAAGATGGTCGTCGAGTTGAGGACGCGCGTGTAGTCGACTTTTGCCTGTGTCACGTCGAAGTCATAGCGCGTTCGTATGGGTCCCCACGGCGAGAGGAGTGCCCCATCCGCCACTCCAAAGCCCACGCTGCGCGCGTACCAAGTCCTGGACCCCACGGAAATCGAGTCCTTGATGGTCGGACGGACGTCTCCGCGAAAGATGTGCTGCAGTCGCGGATGGGGAATACTCGGTTCCTGCATTATGTAGTTGTAGTCGGGATTTCCCACGGTGTTCGGCAGCGGGAACACATCCAGGTAGCGCCACGCCGCGCGGATCGATTCGATTGGCCGGAATCTGGTTGTTGGGAAACGGACGCCCGGTCTGCGGGTCGTTGACGACGACCAATGCGCCGGATGGCTTCGGGTCTGCGAGAAATCTCCGGCCCGTTCGAGCGCTGTCGGCATGGTGTATCGGCGAATGGGTTGGACATCGTGGAACTTTGTGTAGTCGACCGAGTAGAAGAAGAACAGCTTTTCTCGGCCGTCGGCGTTCACCTTTGGAATCCTAGGCACTGGACCGCCGAGAGTGCCGCCGAGGGTGTTATAGCGATAGAGCGGCTTGGGAACATTCAATGCGTTGTTGAAGTAGTTGTTGGCGTTCCACATCTCGTGCCGCTTGTACCAGTAAGCAGTGCCGTGATACTGGTTCCCACCGCGCTTGGTGATCAGGTTCACCTGCGCGCCCCCTTTGAGGCCTGTACGGGCCGGTGTAGACACTCATCTGCACGTTCACCTGCTCGATGGCGTCCATGTTGGTTGCGCCGCTGAGCATGCCGCCACCGCCGCCGTCTCCGCCATTGACGCCGTCAACGTAGATTGTCTGCCCGCCGCCACCTTGTATGTTTGGTACCGATGCGCCCCAACTGCCGCCGAACGTGTCCTGGTCGTTGGCGAGCAACCCCACGCCCGGCATGATCTTCAACATCGAGATCGGGTCGCGGCCCCTGACAGATGGTTCCATCATCGCCTGGCTGTCGATGATGGCCTGATGCGACGTCACGGTGGTCGCGACCGTTTCACCGATTGCGCTGACTCCCACCGTTCCGGACAATGTGCCCAGTTCGAGGCGAAGCGGCGGCACAGACAGGCGGTTGTTGGCCAGCACCATGGTGTTCTTGATTTCGAATGGTCTGAATCCGGTCATCTGCGCGCGGACCGTGTAGGGTCCGGGCTGCAGTCCCTGGAAACTGTAATTACCGACAGCGTTGGAGACGCCGCTGCGCACTTCACCGGTGCTCTCATTGGTAATGACAATGTCGGCGCCGGGAACGACCTGGCCCGACGCGTCAACAACCGATCCGGACATCGATCCGGCACCTGATGTCTGTGCATAGAGGTTCACGCTGACAAGCAGGATCGG
>CAVUTO010000004.1:0-239021 GCA_963744405.1 Vicinamibacterales bacterium | reverse complement strand
GCAATGGACTGGAAGTGAAGGATGCGCTCATTCCGATCGGTGATGCTGTGCTCGAGCGCGTCCGCGCCTACGCCGCCGGCAGTCCTTTTGTGATCAGCAGCGTCGTTGTCGGCAACGTGCAGTATCCGGAAGAGGTTGCGACAGCGGTGTCGCGCAAGCTCGCGGCCACACAGGAGTTGCAGCGGAAAGACACCGAAATCGAGATCGAACGGAAGGAGCGCACGAAGCGTGAGGTGCAGGCTCAGGGCATCGCGAACGCGATGCAGATCATCCGCGGGCAGCTGAGCCCGATGTACATCCAGCACGAAGCGATCGAAGCGCAGAAGCAGATGGTGAACTCCCCGAATCACACCGTGGTCTACATCCCGACGGGACCAATGGGAGTACCAATCACCGGGACGTTTGAAGCCGGGAATCCGCGATTGTCAGCGAGGGAATGAAGGGACCTTGACGCAGAGACGCGGAGACGCAAAGTTTGTTTATTCAAAACTCTGCGCCTCTGCGGCTCTGCGTCGAGTTCCTAGAACTCTACTCGCAACGTGTACTGCAGCTGTCTTCCGAAGTACGCATCAGCCTGAGTCGAGACCTGGCCGAAGCTCGATTGCGTGATGTTCGTATTCGGTAAGCCCCAGTTCATGTCGTTGAGCAGGTTATACGCTTCGAGGCGGAAGTTGAGCCTCGAGCTTCCCTTGAGCCGCACGTGCTTCGAAAGCGCGAGGTCGACGTTCTTGTAGTTCGGTCCCTTGAGGTCGTCGTACTGCCATGTATTCGTCCGGCGAGTGAACGCAGGCAGCTGGGTGAACCCTGCCGTATCGAACCAGTAGTTGCCGGCGCCAACGTTGCCGAGCGTCTTCGGCGTTTCGGTCGGCGCGATCATGCCGCCGAAGCGCAGGTACTGCCCGGATTCATAACGATAGGTGCCCGCGAGCTCCCAGCCCCCGACCACGGCGTCGAGGGCGCTGTTCATGCCAGTGCCGTATTTGCGATCGCGGCCGACCGGCACTTCCCACACCAACGACACATTCAGCCGATGGCGGGGATCCGGCACGTCCGTCCACGTCCATGCGCCGTCGTATTCGTCGACGTTGTCATAGAACTCCTGGCGCGAACCCCGCACGTAGGCGTAGCCCACCAGAGTCGAGAGACCGTTGTAGAACGGCCGCTGCGCGCGGAGCTCGAGCGTGTGATATTTCGATTTCCGCCCGTTCGTCCATTCCTGCGTCATGTTGAGGTACTGCGGATATGGCTTGAGCAGCTCCGCAACCGCGACCGTCGAACGCGTCCGGAGCGCCCCCGGGAACGTTTCGACGGATCCATAGTTGAAGAACGGATTCGGCACCGTTGCCTGCAATGCGTCGCGGTACTTGAATCCCAGACGCGGGTCCATCATGTTGATGTTCTTCGTGTATCCGTCGCGGCCGATGAAGTTGATCAGGTACGACGCATCGAACACCGTGCGTGCCCACACCTCGCGCTGAACCGAGAAGCTGAAGCGGTCGCTGATTGACGGCCGCGACTGGTATTCGTCCCACCGAACGTTGTCGCCGAGGCCCGTGTAGGTTCCATACCGTTTTCCGTATGCCGGCGTCACCCCTTGCGGGAAGGGGTTCGACAGCGTGACTTGCGGCACGCCCTGGGAGGCGGGGATGATGGGCGTCAATGGACTGAACGCGCCGAGATCGAGCTGTCCCATGGTCGAGTTCTCGTTGACGAGCATCTGCGGCGTGTAGAACCGGCCGTAGCCGGCGCGAACGGCGGTTCGCCTGTTCAGGCTCCACGCGAGCCCGACTCTGGGCATCAACTGAAGTCCGGACACCTGGGCGTTGCGCGGGTTCTGTTCGTCGGTGAAGTAGTAGGCGCCGTTGTAGATATAGCTCTTCTGCCCGGCAGACTCCGCCATCATCGCTTTGATGTTGGCGGGAATGCTCGGATCGATCGCGGCCTGCAGCCCGGGAACCGGCTCGGTGAGATCGACTTCGCGCGGAAGACGATATTCCGGATCGAAAAGCCCTCCCTCGTATTCCCACCGCAGACCGAGGTTCAACGTCAACTTCTCGTGAATACGGAAGTCGTCCTGCAGGTACAACGTGTACATCTCGGTGTCGGACTTCTGCATCGGCACGTACTGGGAGCTCGAGTTGTTGTCGAGCGCGCCCAACAGGAAGCTCGCCCACGGGTGGCCGACCTGATTCAGGTTCGGGCTCGCTGTCGTATTCGCCGTCGCGTTCGCATTGACGACAAAGTTGAAATAGCGGAAGCGCGCGGCCTCGCCGCGCTTGATACGCACTTCGCTGCCCGACTTGATGGAGTGCCGCTGCAGATATTTGTTGAAGCGTGCATGCAGACTGTAGCCCTCGGGAATCTGCCACCATGTGCTGCCGACGCCGTACGTGCCGTAGTTCCCCATGGCAATTTCAGGGAAATACAGAATCGGGCGTCCATCCATGTATGGTTGGTACCACGAGTTCGACCACAGGTTCGCATAGTCGGTGGGTGCAAGCGACATCTCCGGATAGTCGCGCTTGTCCTCGACCTGATAGTACGCGGCGCGCACGTTGAGCGCGGTCGACGCGCTCATCGTGTAGACCGTGTCGGCGGCGATGTTCCAGCCGTTGCGTTTGCTGCCCTGTGCGGGGCGCATCTTGAACACGTCTGCGCCGCCGGTGAAGTCGGGCTGCACCTGATCGGTCACGAATCGGCTGACGCGCGCAAACGTCTTCCATTTGTCGTTGTGGCTCCAGTCGAGGCGCGAAGAGAAGTTCAGGTACTCGAAGTCGAACTCCTGGTTGTATTGGAAGTTGTTCAACCCCGTGCGATCGTCGCCAGGGCCGTTCGGCGCCCAGAGGCTCGACATCAGCTTCGTGCCGAGCGGATCGAAGCGGTTTGCCGGAATCTTGTTGCCGGGAAACGGATCGCGAATGATCTGGCCGTTCGGAGCGAAGCGCGACGTCCACGGATCGTAGATGACGCGCAGCGTGCCGTCGCGGTTGAAGGACTGCGAGAAGTCTCCCTGCTTCTCGAGCGCGGTCGGCATGGTGAGCATCCGTGGCAGCACTTCCGTCACGCGAGACGACTCGATGCTCGTGAAGAGAAACATTCGGTTGCGGCGAAGCGGCATCCCGAGCGTGCCGCCGGTCTGGCTGTACGTGTTGTCGCTGTGCTGCCGGGTCACGCGATTGGTAACGGCGTTCCAGTCGGCGTTGCGGCCGACGTAATAGCCGGTGCCATGGTACTGGTTCGTGCCCGACTTCAGCGACATGCTGATGATGCCGCCCGCGCTGTGGCCGAACTCGGCGTCGACGGCGTTGGTCGACACGTTGAACTCCGCGATGGCGTCCATCGGTGGCGTGTATGCGACTTTCGGTCCCGCCTCGAGCGGCGTGCCGTCGAGCAGCACGTCGTTGCGACGCCGCGTGCCGCCGCCGATGTCCATGTCGTTGCCCGCCCAGTGATGGTAGGGCGAGACCTCGTTTTTATTGCCCGCGTTACGGACGACGGGGCTGAGATACGCCAGCTGCGTCGGGTTTCGCGTGATGTTGGGAATCGACTCGAGGAAGCTCTGGTCGAGCGTGAGATCCTTGGTGCTCGTGTTGAACTGAATCGCGACCGGCTGCGTCTCGACAGTGACGGTTTCAGACAGAGACGCGATCTTCATCATCACGTCGGCCGTGACGTCGCCGCGTGCCTGGACGAGAACGTTCCGCTGCACGACGGTCGCAAACCCGCTGAGCTCTGCCGTGAGCGTGTAAGTGCCGGGATCGACGTAATCGAAGAGGTAGCGCCCTTCGGGGCCTGTGATGCGAGTGACCGAGACGCCCGTGGCGTCGTTGCGCAGCGTCACTTGTGCGCCCGGAACGGCGAGTTGTGTTTCGTCGGTGAGGCTTCCTTGTACGCGGCCGCGGTATTCCTGGGCGAGGATTGGCGTGGTAAGCAATGCCACAACAATCGCGCACAGCCATCGGTGCATCGAGGTCATGTATCCCCCTCCTGAGTTTCCTTTGGACTCAAACTATGGTGCTATGGCGCGAAATTACGCTCGTTGCGAGGCTGTGTCAATATGTCGCAATTTCGTAAAGTTACGAATCAGCGGTCGCAGTGGCGCCGCGAGGGCAAACGGATGAAACAAATCGCCATAGTCGTGACGGTCGTCGTTGCGCTCCTGTGGTCGGTGGACAGCCGGCGAGTGGCGGCGCAGGCCCCGCCGGGCGAAGCCCCGCACCTTGGCGAAGGAGGTCTGCCCCAGTTTGCCGAAGAGCGCGGATGGCTGAAATTGCCCGCAAAATGGCGTCTTGGCAACACGTCCGCCGTGTCGGTCGACGCTGAAGGTCACGTGTGGGTGCTGCATCGGCCGCGCACGCTGCCGGAACATCTGCGAGCGATGGCGGCGCCGCCGGTCCTCGAGTTCGACAGCGCGGGTAACTTCGTCCAGGGATGGGGACCTTCGATGGGCTCAGGGCAGAGCCTTTCGACGGGCTCGGGCCGTTCGCCAATGCAAAACAAAGCCGCCCCCTACGAATGGCCGGAGAACGAGCACGGCCTCCACGTGGATGCGAAGGGGTTCGTGTGGATCGTCGGCAACGCGATGCCGCAGGACGGCCAGATTCTCAAATTCACGAAGGCCGGAAAGTTCGTGATGCAGATCGGCAAGAGCGGACAGACCGGAGGCAACACCACGCCGTTTCTACTGGGCGCAGCCGGGCTGCGCGTTCATCCGACAAGGAATGAGTTGTTCGTGTCGGACGGATACGGGAACAGCCGCGTGATCGTGTTCGACTCGGAGACGGGCGCTTTGAAGCGCATGTGGGGCGCATACGGTAAAAAGCCGATCGATCCGCCCACGATTGCGATCGGCGCACCGACATCGCCGACGTCACAGATTCCGTCCGGTATTGCGGAGCGTCTTCAGCACTTCAAGACGGTCCATGACATCGCCCTTTCGCACGATGACCTGGTATACGTTGCCGATCGCGGCAACAAGCGCATTCAGGTGTTCACGCTGGACGGAACGTACATATCGCAGCAGTTCGTCGGTCTCGACAGCCCCGAGTATCAGCAGGCGCGCTCGACGGCATTTTCGCCCGATCCGCAACAGCAGTTCCTGTACGTCGCGGGCAGCCCGGTAGTTTACATCCTGAACAGGAAGACGCTGGAGATCCTCGGCGAATTCGTCATCGGTGCGGCGCAGGCGAATCCGCCAGGCCACCAGATTGCGGCCGACCAGCACGGAAATATTTACGCACCGCAGGCGGCGCAGACCGGCCCCGATGGGAAGGGTGGCGGGTCTACTGTTCAGAAGTTCGCGTTCAAGGGATTTTCGCCGCGACGGCCGTGAGATAGACAGCGAACACGACGATGAAGATAGCGAGCTTTGCCCTCTTCTGCCGTGAGTTCACCGCGCAACGTTGCGGAATCAGATTCAATCAGATAAAATGGCCGTATGAAGACGCTGTCCGTGACCGACGTCGCACGCAACTTCAGCTCTGTGCTCGACGATCTCGAGCGCGACCAGGAAGAGATCGTGCTCGTGCGAAATCAGCGACTCATTGCTAGACTCATTCCTGAAGCGCCGCGTCAAGACGCCCAGAGCGTCTTTGGCGATCTGTATCGCGTGCTTGACGACGAGACGGCGGAAGCACTGTCAGCCGCCATCGGTTCCCATCGGAAGAGTCGGCGAGGGCGTGTAGCGGAGCTGCGAGATCCGTGGGCTGGTTAATCGATACGAGCTTGTGGATCGCGGTTGAACGGGGAGCGCTCAGTGCGGCCGATATCCACGCCATCACTCGTCAGGATCCGGTATATCTCTCGCCGGTGAACGTCGCGGAAGTCCGGTTCGGCCTGGAGTTGTTGCGGTCCGGTCCGCAGAAGCAACGAGCGACGGCGATGCTCCGGCGACTCCGTCGAAAGCCTCAACTGAGGATCACCGTCGAAACGGCCGAAACGTTCGGGACCCTGGCCGCAAGGCTCAGAAAGGCCGGACGAGATCCGCACGTTCGCGTCAACGACCTCTGGCTTGCGGCGCAAGCGATTCAACGACAATTCCGGCTGCTTACATCAAACACCAAGGACTTTGCGGACATCCCCGGGCTGGACATCGTCGTTCTGAAGTTGCCGTAGGCCAGTCCCTTATTTTGCGCGGCTCGCGGTCCACGTCTGCGTCTTGCCGCCGGTGGTCGCGGTGCCTTCCATTCGATCACCGGAGACTTTGCCGGTGTACTGCGTGTCTCCCGCGTTGAACGAGATTTGCTCGCCGTTCAGGCGTCCGCCCGCGATCGGTGTAGGGCCGAGCGTGCCCGAAACCATCTGAAACTCCTGGGTGAGGGTCAGATCGTTTGCTCCCAGGCGCCACGTTCCTGCGGCGCGCGCGGGGATGATGTTGAGATGCGACGTGCACCAGCTCGTGCACGAGCCTTCGACGGTTTCCGACACGTCGGCTTCCCACCCTGTCACCAGGAAGGTGTTGTTCACCATCCGCGTCCCTGGCCGCAACGCGAGAAACTTCGGTGCCAGCTTGTCCAGGTTGCTCGGCAGCAGGAAGAGAGCGAGGACGGTCGCTTTCGAGATGTCGGCCTCGAACATGTCCCCCTCGATGAACGTCGCGCGATCGGCGACGCCGGCTTCCTGTGCTTTCCGTCGCGACAGCGCCACCATATCGGGGTTGAACTCGAAGCCGTAGGCCCGCGCCCCTCGCTTGGCCGCGGCAATCACGTTGCGTCCATCGCCCGAGCCCAGGTCGATGACGACGTCCTGCGGTGTGACCTTCGCCATGTCGAGCATCTTTTCGACGAGCTCTGCCGGGGTCGGCACCCAGACAACATCTTTGCCGGCCTGGCCCGGCGTCGGCTCGTATGTCTGGGTCTGCGGCGCCGCGTCAGCGGCCGCCAGAATCGTCAGAAGAATCGAGAGTGCTATCGGACGGCACACGGAATATTTGGTCAGCATCAGAGCCGAATGATACCGGTACAGCTCAGGTGTTGTCGCGAAATATTTCCGGAATCGCCGGGAGAAATTTTTCTTGCTTCGGTGTTCGAAGGGTGACGGTGCATCCGTATCGAAAAAATGCACAATCATGGGCGCCCTCGCTCTTCAGATCATCTCGAGCGGTATTTTGCGTGTCGGCGGCGGGAAGGCTTCATCCAGCTCCGCCAGATCTTCCGGCGCGAGGCCGATCTCGAGCGCGCCGCGGTTCTGCCGTACGTGTTCGACGTTCCCGGCCTTCGGAATGGCGATGACGCCTGGCTGCCGCAGGACCCACGCCAACGCCACCTGCGCCGGCGTCGCGGTCAGGCGATCGCCGATCACCCGAAGTATCTTGTGCTTCGCGAGCAGGCCCTGTTCGAGCGGCGAATACGCCATTAGCGGAATGCCGTGTGAGCGGCTCCATGGGAGAAGGTCGTATTCGCTGCCGCGGCGCATCAGGTTGTAGAGAACCTGGTTGGTGACGACAGGTTTCCCGGCGCCTACCGTCAGCGCCACGAGCTCTTCCATGTCGTCGACGTCGAAGTTGCTGACGCCCCAATGGCGAATTTTTCCGTCACGCTCGAGCCGGTCGAACGCTTCGAGCGTTTCGTCGAGGCGGACGCTCCCGCGCCAATGCAGCAGGTACAGGTCGAGCCGGTCGGTCTTCAGACGTCGAAGGCTGGCCTCGCAGGACGAGACCGTGCCGCGCCTGGTGGCGTTTTGCGGCATCACCTTGCTGACGAGGAATGTTTCGCTGCGGCGATCGCCGACAGCTTCGGCGACAAGGGTCTCCGCCGCGCCGCCACCGTACATCTCGGCGGTATCGATGACCGTCATACCCAGGTCGACGGCCGCCTGCAGCGCGGCGATTTCATCCGCGCGCCTGGACCGCTTTTCACCCATGTTCCAGGTGCCGATGCCGAGCACGGGAATGCGCCCTCCACCCGGCAGCGTGACCGTCCGAACTTGCGTCTGCGTGACCGGTTGTTGGGTTGAGGGAAACTGTGCCATAAGGTATCGAACCACCTCGAGGGGATTCGGACAAGTACAAACCAGTTGCTTTATATATAATCCGCCCTATGAAGATTCGCGGGCTGATTGTCGCCATTTGCGCGTTGCTGGCTGCCGTGTCGGCCGCATGCGAACGCCGATCCGGCACGACTCAACAGAGCACCACTGGCGAGGTGCTCGTCGGCATGTACGGATCGCTGACGGGCGACGGGGCCTCGTTCGGACAGTCCTCTGTGGAAGGAGCCCAGCTCGCTGTCGAGGAAGTCAATACGGCCGGCGGCGTGCTCGGAGGGCGGAAGATCCGGTTGCTCGTCGAAGACGATCAAAGCCGGCCCGAGGAAGCTTCGAGCGTTGTGACCAAACTGATCACGCAGGACAAGGTCGTGGCGGTGCTCGGCGAAGTCGCCAGTCGCCGGACGCTGGCCGCGGCGCCGGTCGCGCAGAAGTATCAGATACCGCTCATCACACCCGCATCGACGAACGAGCGCGTCACGCAGGTCGGCGACTACATCTTTCGCGTGTGCTTCATCGACCCGTTTCAGGGCGAGGTGCTCGCGAAGTTCGCCTACAACGACCTGAAGGCGCGCCGAGTTGCGGTGTTGAAAGACATTTCGCAGGACTATTCCGTCGGTCTGACCGACTCGATTCAGAAGACGTTCACCGGTCTCGGCGGGACAGTGCTCGATCCGGTCAGCTACAGCTCTGGCGACGCCGACTTCCGCGCCATCCTCACGCAGGTGCGTGCTCAGAAGCCCGACGCCATCTTCGTGCCGGGCTATTACCAGGAGGCGGCCATCATCGTCCGGCAGGCGCGCGAGCTCGGCATGACGCTGCCGATCCTTGGCGGTGACGGGTGGGTCGGCGACGCTCTGAAGAACGGGCGCGAGGCCCTCAAGAACACGTTCATCTCCAATCACTACTCGGGCGAAAATCCCAATCCCATCGTCCAGAACTTCAGAAAGGCGTACCGCGCGAAGTTCAACCGCGAGCCCGATTCGATTGCGGCCCTCGGCTTCGACGCCGCAAAGGTGATGGCGGATTCCATCAACCGCGCCGGGACGACCGAAGGACCAAAGGTGCGCGACGCGATTGCGGCGGCGAACGTCGCAGGCGTCACAGGGCAGCTGCGAATGAATGCGGAACGCAATGTCGTGAAGCCGGCGGTCATCGAAGAAATCCAGTTCGTGAACGGGGACGTGAAGTATGCCTACAGGACGACGATCAACCCGAATTAGTGGATACCTTCTTCCAGCAGTTCATTAACGGCCTTTCTCTCGGCGCCATTTACGCACTCATCGCGCTCGGGTACACGATGGTGTACGGAGTGCTCAGGCTCATCAATTTCGCCCACGGCGATGTCTATATGCTGGGCGCTTTCGCGGGATATTACCTCGCGAACTCGCTGAATCTGGACGCCAGCCCGTCCATTCTCGGGGCCATCGTCGTTACGATGGGTGCGATGGCCGTCGCCGCTGCCGTCGGCATCGTGATCGAGCGGTTCGCGTACCGCCCCGTCCGTCACCATTCGCGCCTCACGTCGCTGATTACGGCCATTGGTGTGTCGCTGCTGCTCGAATACGGCGGTCAGGTCGTCTTCGGCGCGACACCGCGGTTCTTTCCGCAGATGATCAGCTCCGAGACCTATTCCGTTGGCGGGGTGCAGATTACCAATCAGAGTCTGATGATCATCGCGGTAGCGTTGATCATGATGTTCGGCCTGGAGTTCATCGTCCATCGGACGAAGATTGGCAAGGCCATGCGCGCGGTGTCGTTCAACCTGCCGGTCGCGCGTTTGATGGGCATCAACACCGACTTCGTGATTGCTTTCACATTCGCCCTGGGTTCGGCGTTGGCGGCGGTTGCGGGCGTGCTCGTGGCCCTCTCGATTCCACGCATCGATCCGCTGATGGGCCTGATGACCGGATTGAAAGCCTTCGTCGCGGCCGTGCTCGGCGGGATTGGCAATATCCCGGGCGCCATGCTCGGCGGAATGCTGATCGGACTGATGGAGACGTGGATCTCGGCGACCGCGTATTCCACCTATCGCGACGCGATGGCGTTCGCCGTGCTCATTCTCATCCTGCTGTTCCGCCCAGCCGGCATTCTCGGGACCTCCGTCACCGAAAAGGTCTAGTGCCGCATGAGTCTGGGCCGAAAACTCACGCTCATCACCCTCGTCGTGACGGGCCTGCTGGCGCTGAACTACGTGTTCGAGTACGGCTTCGGCGATTTTCAAATCAATCCGTATTACGCTCGCGTCATCAACCTCATTGGCATCAACATCACGCTTGCCGTCAGCCTGAATCTGATCAACGGACTGGCGGGGCAGTTCTCCATCGGTCATGCGGGCTTCATGGCGGTCGGCGGATACACGGCCACGTATCTGACGGTGTATCACGGCAGGCAGATCGCCGCGCTTGCCGGCAGCACGCTGGCAGAGCCGTTGGGCAGCTCGATCGTGATGGTTCCAAGCCTGCTGGCCGGCGCTGTTGCCGCTGCGCTTGCGGGATTGCTGGTCGGCATCCCGTCGCTGAGACTTAAAGGCGACTATCTCGCGATCGTCACGCTCGGCTTCAGCGAGATCATCAGGGTAATCATCCTCAACATTCCGGCCGTGGGCGCCGCGACAGGATTCACCGACGCCATTCCGATCACGAATTTCTTCTGGATCTTCTCGATGGCGATTCTGACGATCGTCATCACGCGGAATATCGCGTTGTCGACGTTCGGCCGCGCGCTCTTTGCGATCCGCAGCGACGAGATTGCTGCCGAGGCGATGGGCATCAACACGACCCGGAACAAGGTGATGGCGTTCGTCGTCAGCGCGGCGCTGGCGGGAGTCGCCGGCGGCCTGTCGGGGCAGTTGTTCGCCAATCCCCTGAATCCGCAGAACCTGAACTTCGTGAAGTCGATCGAAGTCATCGTGATGATCGTGCTCGGCGGCATCGGGTCGATCACCGGAGCGGTGCTCGGCGCGACGATTCTGACGATACTGCCCGAAGCGCTCAGGACCTTCGATCAGCAGTTTCCAGGCTTGCGGATGGTGATTTATGCGCTGCTGCTGATTCTCCTGATGATCTTCCGGCCGCAGGGGCTGCTCGGCCGCCGCGAATTTACGTGGGCATGGCTGCGGCCAACCAGGAGGAGGCCGGTAATTGGATAACTCCTCGCGGTCTGACCCCATCCTGCGGACGCGCAACGTGACGATGCGATTCGGCGGGCTGACGGCGGTGAAGTCGCTGAATATGACCGTGCCGCGCCAGTCGCTGTACGGCTTGATTGGGCCGAATGGCGCGGGAAAAACGACGGTGTTCAACGTGCTGACGGGTGTCTATTGCCCGACAGAGGGGCAGATCGAATTCGACGGCACGCACATCGAGAAGAAGAAGCCATACGAGATTACCAGGCTCGGCGCTGCGAGGACTTTTCAGAATATCAGGCTGTTTGCAGACATGACGGTCCTCGAGAACGTGATGACGGCGCACCATCTTCGCTCGCGCCAGATGTTGCCCGACGCTGTGCTCGGCACCGGCAAACACCACAACGAAGAGAAACAAACGCGCGATCGCGCGATGGAACTGCTCCAGATCTTCAACCTCGACAAAACGGCGCAAGAGCCGGCAACGAGCCTTCCGTATGGCAGTCAGCGACGGCTGGAGATTGCCCGCGCGCTGGCGACCGAGCCGAAGCTGCTGTTGCTCGACGAGCCGGCAGCCGGCATGAACCCGCAGGAAGCGCGCGATCTGATGCGCCTCATTCGCTGGTTGCGCGACGAGATGAAGCTGACGATTCTGCTTGTCGAACACAACATGAAGGTCGTCATGGGCATCTGCGAGACCATCCAGGTCATCGACTACGGCGAAGAAATCGCCATCGGCCCGCCGGCGGAGATTCAAAAGAACCCGAAAGTCATCGAGGCTTATCTTGGCGGGGGCTAACCTTCCACGCCAGGGCGCCGCGACGCCGGGATCGGAAGCGAACAATTTGGTCGCGAACCTGCTGACGCTCGAGAAGGTGAACGTGTTCTACGGCGCGATTCATGCGCTGCGGGACGTCTCGCTGACCGTGCGGAGCGGCGAGGTTGTGACGCTGCTGGGGGCCAATGGAGCGGGGAAGTCGACGACCCTCCGCGCGATTACGGGCCTGCTGACGCCGAAAAGCGGCCGCATCTCGTTCGACGGAGGCGACATCACGGGCAGCCCGGCTCATAAGCTAGTCGCGCGCGGAATTTCCATGTCGCCGGAGGGCCGGGGTGTCTTCGCGAACCTGACCGTGCTGGAAAACCTCGAGATGGGCGCGTATCTGACCCGGGACAAGGCGGCCATCAGGCGCGATCTCGAGCGCGGTTTTTCCTTGTTCCCGCGTCTCAAAGAACGAATGAAGCAACGCGCCGGAACGTTGTCTGGCGGCGAACAGCAGATGCTCGCCATAGCCCGTGCGCTGATGTCGCACCCGAAACTGCTGCTCCTCGACGAGCCGTCTCTTGGCCTGGCGCCGATCGTCTGTCAGACGATCTTCAGCACCATCGACGGGATCAAGGCCGAGGGTACGACGGTGCTCCTCGTCGAGCAGAACGCCAACGCTGCCCTGAAGCATTCGGATCGAGGTTATGTGCTCGAAACAGGCTCGGTTGTCTTCGAAGGCACCGCCACAGAAATCGCGAACAACCCGCGGGTCAGAGAAGCCTACTTAGGGGAGTAAAAAGCTTTTCTGTCTCGACACAGAGACACGGAGACACAGAGGACGTACGGAAAAATTCATTTCTAGGCGGGCGGTGTCAGCGGGCTCCGTGGCGGTCGTCGGCTTCGCGCCGCAGGCGCGCTGCGAGAACACAAGATCTGAAATACAAGAAACCGATGCAACGGGAGCTTCTTGTATTTCACGTTCTTGTGTTCTCGCGCGTTGGCCGCAAAACGGCCAACGAAGACGACGACCGCCCGTGTCCCCGTGTTGAAGTAGTTTCCTCTGCGTCTCTGAGCCTCTGCGTCGAAAGCACAGCGTCAGTTACTTCAATTGCCTCCGGTGCTTGATGATCTCGAACACCATAGGCAGCACCGACACGATGACGATGCCGATCGTGACGAGCGTGAAATTGTCTCTGATGATCGGGACGTTGCCGAAGAGAAAACCGGCGCCCATGCAGATCGTCACCCACGCAATGCCGCCCGTGATGTTGTAGAAGAGGAAGGCGCTCGCGCTCATCTCGGCTGCGCCGGCCACAAACGGCAGGAACGTGCGGACGATGGGCACGAAACGGGCCAGCACGACGGCTTTTCCGCCGTGCAGCTCGAAGAACTCGTGGGCGCGCTTGATGTGCTGCGGGTTGATGAGGCGGTGCGAGAACGCCGGGCCTTCACCGATGCCGAGCAACCGCGGCCCGATACGGCGGCCGATCGAATAGTTCACGCCGTCGCCGAGTATCGCCGCGCCGATCAACAGGAAATAGCAGAGCCACGGGTTGAGCACCCCGGTCGCGCTGAGTGCGCCCACCGCGAACAGCAGCGAGTCGCCCGGCAGAAAGGGCGTGACCACGAGCCCCGTTTCCGCAAATATGATGACGAACAGGACGCCGTAGACCCATGTCCCGTACTGCTGGACGAACTGGAGCAGGTACCTGTCGAAATGAAGGACAAAATCGATGAGCTGCGACATTCGGAGGGGCTTACTTACCGGCCGGCGGCTCGACGTCTCGAATGATGAACAACTTCTCTCCCGGGCTCATGAGCCCTAGCTCGCGTCGCGCAATTTCCTCGATGGCCGCCGGATCTTCCCGGAGCCGGCGCGCGTCTTCGCGAAGCGACGCATTCTCGGAGCGCAGCCGTGAAAGTTCGCCGGCCAGCTCATCATACTGTTTCCGCGCCCGCATTGTGGCGACGAGGCCCTGATCGCCGACCAGCGCATCGACGACGAGGACGCAGACGACGAAGAAGAAGAGGCCTGCGAGAAGGCGGCGGCCGCGGCGTTGCGCGCGCTGAGTGGTCTGGGTGTTGGTCTGCCGGGTGGCCATCGAGTGTTGTGAGCCGCGACGCGCGGACGCGAAAGCAGGCGACATGTTTATACCGCATTTTCGGGCAAAGTACAAGAGATAAATAGGGGGTGCGCGATGAAAAACGACTGTGTGGTCGTCTGGACGACGATCGGCGGCACGGCCGACGGCCGCGGCATCGCATCGATTCTGGTCAACGAACGGCTCGCGGCGTGCGTGAACGTGCTGCCTGAGATGGAATCGATCTATCGCTGGAAGGGACAGGTCGAGACCGACCACGAGCGGCAGCTCGTCATGAAGACCACGGCCGCGCGCGTGCCGGCGCTGAGGGCGCGCGTCCATGAGCTGCACGACTACGATGTCCCCGAGTTCATCGTGACGCCGATCGTCGACGGCAGCGAGGCGTACCTGGACTGGATTCGAGAGTCGACGGCCGGGTGATATCATTCGCGCCATTCCTGCTCTCTGGATCGCCGCCATCGCGCTCAAGGTGCTGGTGTGGCTTGCCGCTCCAGAGAACGTCGCGATCGATCGCGCCGTCAACCTCGCGCTCATCGTCCTCGCCGTCGCCACGGTCTATCGGGTTACCACGCTCACACGGTCCGGGCTGCTCTGGCGGGTGAGCCGCAAGCTCATCCTTTCCTACATCCTGGTCGGCGCGGTCCCCATCCTCCTGCTCGTCACCTTTTCGCTCGTGGCGTTTCTGCTCGTGTTTTTCGACATCAGCTCGTACCTCGTTCACGATCGCGTCGCGCACCTCACCGAACAGGCCAGCGTCGTTCGGCCGGACGACGCATCTTCGAGATCGAGCGGGCCGACGTCTGGAGCACGCGGAGATCATCGAGCGCCGGCAGGCGGCGATCGCCGCCAGGTACCCGGGCGTGTCCATCGCGCTGGTGCCCGACGAGCAGCTGCCGAAATGGGTGTCGCGCGCCGGTTTTGCGGGACTCGTCGATCGCGGAACAGTGGCGCGGGCCGTGACGTTTCCGCGCGGCAGCGGGCCTGCGCCACGCGGTCATCGTCGACCTGCCGGTCGACAGCACCATGGACGAGGCGGCGCTGGCGGAAGCCGGCATCACGCTCGGCGAGGAGCGCCGGCAATCGCTGTTCAACACCGCGACGTCCCTGACGTATGTGGATTGGAGAGCGGCGCGCCCGAGCAGACGCGAATCGCCATGAGCGTCGACGTCCCGACGCTGTACAACTGGCTGGGCGGAAACCGGAACGGCGAGGCGAACCTGAACTTCAATCGGACCTTGCTCTTCGTGCTGATCGGGATCGGCTTGCTCTTGCTGGTCATCGAGATGGTCGCGCTCGGCAACGGCCTCGCGCTGGCGCGCACGATCACGACCTCGGTCGACGAGCTGTTCAGGGGCACCGAGCGCGTCAAGAGCGGTAACTTCGAGCAGCGCATCGCCGTGCGATCGGACGACCAGCTGGGCCATCTCGCGACGTCGTTCAACGACATGACGGGCCGCATCAAGCATCTGCTCGTCGAGCAGGACGAGAAGCGGCGCCTCGAGCAGGAACTGCAGATTGCCCGCGACATCCAGATGTCGCTGCTGCCGCACGGCGCCCTGAAGGCGCCGGGCATGGCGGTCGCGGCGTTCTGCGCGCCTGCGAGAGAAGTCGGGCGGCGACTACTACGATTTTCTGCCGCTTGCCGACGGCCGGGTCGGCATGCTCATCGCCGACGTGTCGGGGAAGGGCACCTCGGCCGCGCTCTACATGGCGGAGCTGAAGGGGCTGATGCTCTCGCTCTCGCGCATTCACACGTCGCCGCGCGCGCTGTTGATCGAAGCCAACGGGATCATCAAAGACCATCTCGACAGCCGCAGCTTCATCACGATGACCTACGCGGTGGTCGATCGCGCGGCAGGCACGCTGACGTGCGCCCGTGCCGGGCACACGCCTTTCATGCGCATCGCCGGCGGCGGAGCGCGACGCGTCGACGTGCTGGCGCCCGACGGGATGGTTCTGGGCCTCAACCTCGATCGCGGCGAGCGCTTCGAGCGATACCTCGAAGAGCTGACGCTTCCCATCGCAGCCGGGGATCTGTTTTTCTTCTTCACCGACGGCGTCAGCGAGGCGATGGACGCCGGCGGCGACTGCTTCGGCGAATCGCGGCTCAGCACGTTCCTCGCGGAAAACGCCGGACAGGCCGCCCGAAGCGATCCGCGATCGCCTGGTCGAAGAGGTCGCCGCGTTCGTGCAGGGACAACCGCAGCACGACGATATTACGATGGTGATAGTGAAGATCGAGGAGATTTAGAAGAGTCGGGGGAGTCGGAGAGTCGGGGAGTCGGAAAGAGTCGGGAGTCGGAGAGCTCGCGGATCCAGAGTCCAGAGACGATGCCGAGTTGGTATGAATGAGTTGACGGTCGTGTTCCGGAGCGCGTCCGATATCGAGGTGCGCGTCGTGCGGGGACTGCTGGAAAGCCACGGCATCGAGTCGCTGGTGTCTCAGGGCTCGCCGCGGTCGATCTTTCCGGTGCAGGTCGACAGCATCGCCGAGATCAGAATCTCGGTCAGGCCCGACGAAGCCGAGGAGGCGCGGCGGCTCATCGACAGCCATCGCATCGACCCGACAGACGGCCGCGTCATCCCGCTGCGCAACGAGTTTGCCGCGCTCGAGCGGCGTGTCGGCTACAGCTTTCGCGATCCCGGGCTGCTCGAACACGCGCTCACGCATACGTCGCGCGCCAACGAAGACGTCAGCGGCGGCGTGATCGACAACGAGTCGCTGGAATTTCTCGGCGACGCGGTACTGGGGTTCGCGATTGCCGACCTGTTGTTCCGGCGCTTTCCAGCGCGCGACGAAGGCTGGAAGTCGAAGATGAAAGCCGCGCTCGTCTCGACCGCATCGCTGGCGCGGCTGGCCGAAGGGCTCGATCTGGGCCAGCATCTGCTGCTCGGGCGCGGCGAGGAGAAGACCGGCGGCCGCCGCAAGCAGGCGCTGCTCGCCGACGGCTACGAGGCGTTGATTGCCGCGATCTACCTCGACGGCGGCGTCGACCAGGTCACCGTCGTTCATCGCGCGCCAGTTCGAGGGGCTCATCAACGAGGCGCGCGCACCGGCCGTGTCGTTTTACGACTACAAATCGGCGCTGCAGGAGCGCATTCAGTCGGCCGGCGATCCGCTGCCGGAGTATGCGGTCATCGGCGAGACCGGTCCCGATCATTACAAGATGTTTCAGGTGCAGGTGCGTGTGGGCGGAAAGCCGATCGCCGATGCGATCGGGCCGCAGCAAGAAGGAAGCGGAACAGGAAGCCGCGCGGCTGGCGCTGGCGAGACTGGTGTATCTGAATCAGAATCTAGAATCTAGATCTGAACCAGATCTCTAGTTTCCAGATTTTAGATCAGTCGATCTCGATGATGCCCCACGGCTTGCGATCGTCGTCGGCGAGCTCGCTTTCGCCGCCTCCGGCCACGACCATCGCAGGCTCCGGCTGCGGCAGCCGCGCGAGCGCGTACGACTGCACTTCGCGCGCGACCTCTTCGTCCGACGGGCAGGACGGCCTGCAGTAGAGACGCACCCACACGCGCAGCAGCGGATCGGCGAAGCTGTAGCGCTTGCGCTGCGAGACGATCAAGTCCACGTCCTCGAGCCACGACAAGTAGTCCTTCGTCGAGCCGGGCGTGCGCCTGAGGCGCTGCGCGACTTCGGTGAGCGTCAGCGGTTCTTCCTGCGCGAGAATTTCCAGAATCGCTTTCAACGCACCGTAGCCGCGTGCGCGATGCAGCCGCAACTCGTAGCACGACGCGCACGACGCCGCGAGACGGCCGTCCGGCGAGAGCAGCGACGTGAGCGCGCTCACGGGATCGCCGACGCCTTGCGCGTCGACCATGCGGCTCAGCGCTTCGCCGATCGCCTGCGCGTATCCGACGCGGCCGTCTGAAAGCGCGCAGACAGAGCGCGCGAGCGACTGAGAGCCAGCCGTCGTCCCGCAGCATGGCCTGGCCGCCGTCGATCGACAGCAGGAGGTCGCGGACCTCAGCCGCCGGACAAGCGGCGGCACGTGGATGACCTCGAAGCGCGAGGTCGCATCCTTCAGAAGTCTATGAGCCCGTGAGATATAGCGCGTCGTCAGGACGAAGCGGTTGGCGCTGGTGGCGAGCGTTTTCAGCAGCTCCCGCAGTGCCGTGCGCAGGCCGGGAAAGCTCTCGAACGTGCGCAGCTCCAGCACTTCGTCGAGCAGAAATGTCGCGGGCTCGTTGCCTCCGCCGGTGCGCGACTGGTCGAGAAATGCGAGCACCGCGTCGAACGCCTCGCGCGCGGACGCGGGCTCGGGTCGCGGCGGCACCCGGAATGGCGACGCTTTCGTGATGGCCTGATAAAAACGTTCGGGCGTCGTCGCCGCGCGTTCGAGATCGATGTGCTGGCACTGCGTGCGGCCGAGGCGCTCGCGCACACGAGAGAGCAGCTGCGTGCGCCCTGTCCGGAAATCGCCGAGCACCACCGGGATGCGCGATGGACTCGCATCGAGCGCGGCGAGAATTCGCCGTTCCAGTGCGGGGCGGGACGCCGTGAGTGATTCGTGTGCGGGCACAGGTGAGAGACCGAGGATTCGCGAAAACGAAAGACAGAAGGTAAGACCGCGCGGCTGCGTTGTCAATCTGGAAAATAAAAAAGATTTTGTTTGACAAGCTCCGATGTTGCGTCGCGTGAAGTTGACGGACGGTTCGCTTTTGTAATTCCGTCGGCATTCCGCGAGTCAATGTAGAATGTGTCGGCCATGAACATCGCTGTACTTGGTGCGCAGTGGGGAGATGAAGGCAAGGGCAAGGTCGTCGACCTGCTGACGCCGCACTTCGCCGTCGTCGCTCGCTATCAGGGCGGACACAACGCCGGCCACACGGTGTATGCCGGCGCCACCAAAATTATTCTTCGCCTTCTGCCGTCGGGAATTCTGCACTCGCACGTCTCGTGCGCCATCGGCAACGGGGTCGTGATCGATCCGCAGGCGCTCTTCACCGAGATCGACGAGCTCGGCAGGCTCGGCTACGACGTCACGAACCGGCTTGCTCATCAGCGAGCGGGCGCATGTCATCCTCCCGTACCATCGCGAGCTCGATCTGCTGTCGGAAGCGAGGCGCGGAGAGCGCAAGATCGGCACGACCTCGCGCGGCATCGGCCCCGCCTATGAAGACAAGATCGGGCGCCGCGGCATCCGCGTGTGCGATCTCTTCGATCGCGCGGGCCTCGAGCAGGAGATTCGCGAGAACGTGCAGGCCCGCAACCGGCTCGATCAAGGAGTCGACGCTCGACTGGCGTCCGCTGTTCGACCAGATGCTCGCCTACGGCGAGCGGATGAAGCCGTGGGTGACCGATATTTCGGTGTTTCTGGCAAAAACCAGCGCAGCGGGCCGTCGCGATCCTCTTCGAAGGCGCCCAGGGCACGCTGCTCGACATCGATCACGGCACGTATCCATTCGTGACGTCCTCGAATTCCACGATCGGCGGGGTGTGCACGGGCCTCGGAGTCAGTCCCGAAGATGATCAACGGCGTCCTCGGCGTCGTGAAGGCGTATGCGACGCGCGTCGGAGAAGGTCCGATGCCGACAGAGCTGCTTGGCGCGAGCGGCGACCGCCTTCGCGACAGCGGCAAGGAGTTCGGATCGGTGACCGGGCGGCCGCGCCGATGCGGCTGGTACGACGCAGTGGTCGCGCGCTATGCGGCGCGCATCAACGGTCTCGACAGCGTGGCGTTGACGAAGCTCGACGTGCTCGACGGTCTCGAAGAGATCAAGGTGTGTACGGGTTATCGCTACGGCAGCGGACGTGATCAGCGAGTGGCCCGCCGATCTGAACGTGCTCGCTAAATGTGAGCCGGTGTATCAGACGCTGCCGGGCTGGACCCGTCCGAGCTCGGGTGTGACGCGCTACGAAGATCTGCCGCGCGAAGCGCAGAAGTACGTCGCCTATCTGGAAGAGGTGACTGGCGTGCCTGTGTCGATCGTGTCGACAGGGTCGGGACGCAGCGACACCATCATCCGCGAGAAATCGGCGGCAGCCGAATGGTTCGGCGTTGGGACGGCCCTATGACTTGCGGCGCCTGCAGAAGGCGTCGATCGCCGTCGCTTCGGCATCGGTCTGAGATCCTCGGAATCGCCTGCCCGGTAACGCGAATGTAGAATTTTGCGAAAAAATGAAACTCGTCAAATGCATCGTCCGGCCGAACAAGGTCGATGAGGTCCGCGAAGCGCTCGAAAAGGCTTCTGTGTCCGGGCATGACCATCACCGAAGTGCGCGGCCACGGGCGCCAGAAAGGCCACAAGGCGGTGTATCGCGGCCGTGAATACGACGTCAGCCTCCTGCCAAAGACGATGATCGAGATGGCGGTTCCGGATGAGCCGTCGACGCAGTGATCGCCGTCGTCATCAAGGCGGCGCGCACGGGAGACATCGGCGACGGCAGGATCTGGGTGCTGAATATCGAAGAGGGCTACAACATTCGCACGGCCGAGACATGTGAGGCTGGAAACTGGAATCTAGAATCTGGAATCTGGCGCTCAGCCCGCAGATTTTAGATTTCAGATTGTAGTTTCGAGTTTCAGATTTCTCCCCACTTCAACTTCTCTCTCAACACCTGGAAGTATCCGCGCGAGGATGCGCGAATCAGACGCAGGCGCTTCTCCGCGCGGCGCACCAGCGACGATGTGGTCGCCCTTCAGCGGCATCAACGCCTGTCCGTCGAAGGTGGCAAACACCTCGCTCTGCTCCTGGTGAATCAGCGGTTGAATGCGGATTTCGCTCGAGCCGGGAACGACGACCGGCCGGTTTGTCAGCGTATGCGGAGCGATGGGCGTGATCGTGAGACCGTCGACCTGCGGGTGCACGATCGGCCCGCCCGCCGACAGGTTGTAGGCCGTCGTCCCGGTCGGACTCGCGATGATCAGGCCGTCCGCCTTGACCCGCATCATCGACTCGCCGTCGACCGAGACCGACAGCTCGATGATGCGCGAGAGCGCGCCCTGCGTGACGACCACGTCGTTGAGCACGATCTCGATCGGCGAGACGCCGCCCGCCCGCCTCGACCGTGACGTGCAGCATCATCCGCTCTTCGATCTGCGCGGTGCCGTTTACGGCGCTCTCGAGCGACGTCGAAGATCTCCGGCAGCGTCACCTCTGTGAGAAAGCCCAGGCTGCCGAAATTGACGCCGAGAATGGGGATGTCCGAGTCCGGCTTTCGCGATGCGGCCGGCCGTGCCGAGCAGCGTGCCGTCGCCGCCGAGGACGACGATGATGTCGACATGGCGGGGAAGCTCGTCGCTTGTCGACCACCGTGAACCGGGCGGTTGTGCCGGCAGACGTCGCCAGTGCCGCGGTTTCCGGATCGAAGACCGGCGTCAGCCTGCGCTGTTCGAGCCACGATGCAATTTGCGCGAGGTGGCTGGCGGCCCTGTCGAGGCGCGCCTTCGCCACCACGCCAACGGCTCGCATTGTCAGTCGCTGGGGCCTCCAGCCCCGCTGCCGCCGCTCGGCTGCCGTCCGCGGCGTTCCTGTCGTAGATGGAGGAAGAACTCGCGGTTGCCGGTGTCGCCTGTGATCGGAGATTCGGTCATGGCTGCGCGGACCAATCCTACCTCAGCGGCCGCGCGCGCCGCTTCTTCGACAACCCGCGCCTGCACCGCCGGATCGCGAATCACACCTTTCTTGCCGACTTCCGCGCGACCGGCCTCGAATTGCGGCTTGACGAGCGCGACGACGTCGGCGCCATCGCGCACGAGCGGCGGGATTCTCGGAAAAATGTGGCGGAGCGAGATGAACGACACGTCGATCGTGACGATATCGACGAGCGTCGGCAGGTCATTCGGCTCGAGCGCCCGCGCGTTCGCGCGCTCGATGACGACCACGCGCGGATCGTTGCGCAGTCCCCAGTCGAGCTGGCCATGGCCGACGTCGAATGCGACGACCCGGCGCGCGCCGCGCTTGAGCAGCACGTCCGTGAACCCGCCGGTCGAGGCGCCGATATCCAGGCGCTTCTCGGCCGTCGACCGGGATGGCGAACGTGTCGAGTGCATGGGCCAGCTTGATTCCGCCGCGGCCGACGTAGGGATGATCGGGCGCCTTCAACGCGATCTCGGCGTCTTCGGAAACCGGCGTGCCGGCTTTCTGCGCCGGCTGGCCGTTGACGAGCACGACGCCGGAGAGAATGAGCGCGCTCGCGCGTTCGCGCGAAGCGGCGAGTCCACGTTGCACGAGAACGAGATCGAGACGCTGTTTCAATCTGCCAATCTACCAATCTTCCAATCTACCAATGTCAATTCGTCCTCTCAACAACCCAGGCGGCGATGTCGGCCAGCCGCGATTCCTGCAGCCCCGCCGATCGCAGCGCGGCCAGGGCAGTCGTCGTGGCGTTCGGCTGCGAGTCGGCGCGACTCGTCGAGGCCGTAAGTGGACGGGTAGGTGGGTTTGCCCGACCTGGCGTCTTTTCCCGCTGTCTTGCCGATGTCCTTGGCGTCTCCCTCGACATCAAGGATGTCGTCGACGATCTGGAAGGCGAGGCCGAGGTGCCGGCCGTATTGCTCGACGGCGGCAATAGCCTCGTCAGAGCCGCCGCCCATGATGGCTCCCGCCACTGCAGCTGCGCGAATCAACGCACCGGTCTTGCGCGCAGTGCATGTCCTGCAGCGAGTATTCATCGAAGGTCGACGAACCGACGGCGAGCAGATCGATCGCCTGTCCGCCGACCATGCCGCCGGGCCGCCGCTGCGACGGCAATCGCCTGAATCGCGCGAATCTTTCTGCCGGCGAGCTCCGGGTCGCGAGGTTCGGTGGAGAGGAGCGCGAACGCTTCTGTCAGCAACCCGTCGCCCGCCAGGATCGCCATCCCCTCGCCGTAGACGACGTGGTTTGTCGGCCGCCCGCGGCGCAGCGAATCGTCGTCCATGGCGGGAAGATCGTCGTGGATGAGCGAATAGGTGTGGATCAGCTCGACGGCGCAGGCCGCCGGCATAGCGAGATCGATCGCGCGCTCGGCGGCCGACGCGGTTTCTGCAACGGTTTCGGCAGCCGCGAGCGTCAGGATGGGCCGCAGCCGCTTGCCGCCGGCATCGAGGCTGTACCGCATGGCCTCGTAGACGACCGCGAGGGTAAACCGGCGGCGTCGGGAGAAAGCGAGCGAGCGCCTCGTCGATGCGCGTGCGCCTCGCGCCGATGTACTCCGCGAGCGATGCGAGCTGGTTCACTTCTCGTCTTTGGAGAATATCTGCCCGGCCGGGCGCAGGTCGCCGCGTTCGTTCAGAATCTCGATGCGCTTCTCGGCTTCCTCGAGACGTGTGTGGCAGAAGCGTGACAGCTGCACTCCGCGCTCGTAGAGCTCGAGCGATTTTTCGAGTGCGAGATCGCCTTCTTCGAGCTTCTTGACGATCGTCTCGAGCTCGGCGATGGCCGCTTCGAAGTCCTTAATTGTCGGGTCCATCAGTCTTCACCACTTCGCATGTCAACTCGCCTTCAGACAACGTGACGCGCACGCCGTCGCCCGGCTTTACTTCCGATGCCTTGCGGACGACGCGCGTTCGCGACTCGGTCCCACACAACGGCGTAACCGCGGCCGAGCACTGCGAGCGGGCTGAGGCTGTCGAGCCGCGCCGCACGAATTGTGCAGGCGCGCTTCGGCGCCGTGATGACGCTGCATCGCCGCCGCGCGCAGCGTGCCGTCGACGCCAACGAGGCGCGCGCGCACGGCGCCGAGCCGCCGCCGCAGGTCATACTGCTCGAGCTGCAATCGAAGTTCCTGAAACGCGCGGATCCGCCGGCTTACGGACGCGCGGGCGGCGTGACGCAAGGCGTGCGTCGTTTCTGCGCAGTGCCGCCCGCGCAGCGCGAGCCGTGCCGACCAGCCTGCGAATCCGGGCCTGCGATTCAGCAGATGGACGCGCGATTCGAGCCGCGCGACCGAGCCGCGCACTGCTCCCGTCAGACGATGACTCAACCGTTCGATGTGGTTGCAGAAGTCTTCCTTCCGCGCGACGACGATTTCCGCCGCCGCGGACGGCGTCGGCGCGCGGACGTCGGCGGCAAAGTCGGCGATCGTGAAATCGACCTCGTGGCCGACAGCCGAGATGATGGGAACGGGCGAGGCTGGCGATGGCTCTCGCGACCGCTTCGTCGTTGAACGCCCACAGATCTTCGACCGACCCGCCCCCGCGCCCGACGATCACGACATCGATGCCGGCCACCCGAACGATGTCCCTGATGCCGCGGGCAACGTCGGCCGCGGCGCCCTCGCCCTGCACACGCGCCGGGCGAATGACGAGATGGGCATTCGGGTAGCGGCGGCCGAGTACCTTGATGATGTCGCGAATCGCCGCGCCGTCGAGCGACGTGACGATGCCGATTTTGCGGGGCAGCGACGGCAGCGCGCGTTTACGCGACGCATCGAAGAGTCCTTCGGCCTGCAACCGTCGCTTCAATTGATCGAACGCGAGCTGGAGCGCGCCGAGCCCATGAGGCTCCATGCGCTCGCACACGATCTGATATTCACCTTTCGGCTCGTACACGCTGAGACGCCCGCGGACGATTACATGCAGGCCATCTTCGGGCTTGAACTTCAGCGAGCGGACATCCGACTTGAACATGACCGCTTTGATTTGGGCTCCGGGATCTTTCAACGTGAAATAGAGATGCCCGGTGTTCCAGAGACGGCAGTTGGAAATTTCTGCCTCGACCCAGATCTCGGAGTACGCGTTTTCCAGAATGGCCGCGGATGTTGGCGTTCAGGTCGGTAACTGTCAGGACCGTGCGTTGCCGCCCTTCGACAGGCTCAGGGCGTCCTGAGCTCGTCGAAGGACGCTCGCGAACGACAGGCACGGTCGCGGCACCGCGTTCCGGTTCCGGTTCCGGTTCGGCGAAGAGGTCAAACTGCGAGCTCATGTTCCAGTTCTTTGGCGGAAAGACTCAGGCGCTGAATCGACGTGGCTTTTCCGGTGGCCTCGTCCGCAGCAATCACGATGCCGTTCAGGCGAGGATTGCCGGATGCCGTTTCCATCCGCACAGGCATGCCGCGCACAAACTTGTCGATGACCGGAACCTTGTCGACGCCGATGACGCCGTCATGGGGTCCCGTCATCCCGACATCGGTGAGGTATGCGGTCCCACCTGGCAGAATCTGTTCGTCTGCGGTCTGGACGTGCGTGTGCGTGCCGATAACGGCTGTCACCTTGCCGTCGAGGTGCCATCCCATGGCGATCTTCTCAGAGGTGGCTTCCGCGTGGAAGTCGACAAAAATAATGCGCGTGCGCGAGCGCAGCGCCTCGATCTCCTCGAGCACCCGTTGAAACGGGTTGTCGAGCTCCTGCATGAAAACGCGGCCCATCACGTTGATGACGCCGACCGGCCGCCCCTCGGCGGTTCGGGCGAGGTAGCTGCCGTTTCCGGGAACGCCCGCGGGGAAGTTGGCCGGCCTCAGCAGCCGAGCCTCGGCGCCAATGTAGTTGATGGTTTCTCGCTGGGCCCATATATGGTTGCCGGAGGTCATCACATCGACCCCCCAGTTCAGCAACTGGTCGCCAATCTCCCGAGTAATCCCCCTGCCGGCCGCCGCGTTTTCGGCGTTCGCTATAACGAGGTCGGCGTTGTAGTGGTCTATTAAGGTAGGAAGGCCCTTTCGGACGAGCTCGCGCCCCGGTTTTCCGACGATATCCCCCAGAAACAGCAGTCGAATTTCGCCCACGGCCCAAATATATGCGAAATCGCGTACCGGGGTCTGACCCCCGTACCGTACGGGGGTCAGACCCCAAATGGTTGAATCCGCGCCGGTTATAATATTAGTCATACACACTCATAAAACATGCTTGACAATGACTAATATCTCTCATAGACTACGGACATGGCAAAGACCCAATCGAAAAAGGTAATCGGAATCGACCTCGGAACGACCAACTCCGTGGTCGCAGTAATGGAAGGAGGCCAGCCGGCCGTACTAGTCAACCAGGAAGGCTCGCGGATTACGCCGTCAGTCGTCGCCTTCACCAAAGAAGGTGAACGGCTGGTTGGGCAGGTCGCGAAGCGGCAGGCCGTCACCAACCCCGAAAATACCGTGTTCTCCATCAAGCGCTTCATGGGCCGGAAATTTTCCGAAGTGTCCGGCGAGCAGCAGCGCGTTCCCTATCGCATCGTCGCGTCAGGCAACGGCGATGTGTGGGTCGAGACCCGCGGCAAGAAATATTCGCCGCCGGAGATCTCCGCGATGGTGCTGCAGAAGCTGAAGCAGGCCGCCGAAGATTACCTCGGGGAAACGGTGACCGACGCCGTCATCACGGTGCCGGCGTACTTCAACGACGCACAGCGTCAGGCGACCAAGGACGCGGGCAAAATCGCGGGTCTCAACGTGCTCCGCATCATCAACGAGCCGACGGCAGCTGCGCTGGCGTATGGACTCGACAAGAAGAAGGACGAGACGATCGCGGTGTACGACTTCGGCGGCGGCACGTTCGACATCTCCGTGCTCGAGGTGGGCGAAGGCGTGGTTGAAGTGAAGTCGACCAACGGCGACACGCACCTCGGCGGCGACGACATCGACCAGCGTGTCATCGAGTGGATTGCGGCCGAGTTCAAAAAGACGGACGGCATCGATCTGACGAAAGACCGCGTGGCGGTGCAGCGTCTCAAAGAAGCGGCGGAGAAGGCGAAGATCGAGCTTTCGTCGGCGCTCGAAACCGAAATCAATCTGCCGTTCGTCACGGCTGACGCGAGCGGGCCAAAACATCTCGCGATGAAGCTGACGCGGGCGAAACTCGAGCAGCTCGTCGACGATCTTCTGCAACGGACGCTGGAGCCGGTCAAGAAAGCGATCGCCGATGCGGGCCTCGATCCAAAGAAGATCGACGAGGTGGTGCTCGTCGGCGGCTCGACTCGCATGCCCAAAGTGCAGCAGCTCGTGAAGGATTACTTCGGCAAGGAGCCCCACAAAGGGGTCAACCCTGACGAAGTCGTCGCGGTCGGCGCCGCGATTCAGGGCGGCGTGCTGGCAGGCGACATCAAGGACGTGGTCCTGCTCGACGTGACGCCGTTGTCGCTCGGCATCGAAACGCTGGGCGGCGTCATGACGACCTTGATTCCGCGCAACACGACGATCCCGACGCGCAAGAGCGAGACGTTCTCGACGGCGACCGACAACCAGCCGAACGTGGAAGTACACGTCCTGCAGGGCGAGAGGCCGCTGGCGCGCGACAACCGCACGCTCGGACGGTTCCAGCTCATCGGTCTGCCCGCTGCGCCGCGCGGAGTGCCGCAGATCGAGGTGACGTTCGATATCGACGCCAACGGCATCGTCAATGTCTCGGCCAAAGACAACGCGACCGCAAAGGAGCAGAAGATCACCATCTCGAATACCTCGGGTCTCAGCAAGGACGAGGTCGAGCGGATGGTGGCCGACGCCGAGAGCCACGCGGCCGAAGACAAGACGCGCCGGGAGCTGATCGATGCGCGGAACCAGGCGGACGCGCTGACCTACTCGGTCGAGCGGACGCTCAACGAGCATCGCGGCAAGCTATCGGCAGAAGACGCACGACGCATAGACAACGCAATCAGCGACGTACGCGAAGCGCTGAAGGGCGAAGATCTCGGCGCGATCAAGCGCATGACCGACGCGCTGCAGCAGGCGTCGCACGCGATGGCCGAGCAGATGTACAAGCAGAAGGAAAGCGCACCGGGCTCGGCGCAGAACGATACGCCGCCCGCGCAAGACGGCGAGGTCATTGACGCTGAGGTTGTTTCTAACTAGGTGGTGGGTGGTAGGTGGTAGGTGGTAGCCGGTAGCTTGGTAGTCAATGCCTGCAGCTGCAAGTTGTCGCACTAAGCAGCACTAAGCAGATCGGTGTCGCAATCATCGCCGAGGCCCGAAGGGCCGAAGGCACAGGTCGCGGGGGTGGGACCCGGCGACAAATTAATTAAGGAGGAACGCGATGGCAATCGTACGTTGGGATCCGTTTCGTGAGTTCGGTGGCGCGTGGATGCCGCCCGTTGACATTTACAGCACGGGCGAGCACGAGCTCGTCATCAAGGCCGAGATTCCAGGGATGAGCAAGGACGACCTCGACATCACCGTCGAAAACTTCACCCTGACGATTCGCGGCGAAAAGAAGGCCGAGCAGACGATCAAGGACGAGCAGTTCCACCGCGTTGAGCGGAGCTACGGCACGTTCACCAGATCGTTCGCGCTGCCGCACACGGTCGACCCCAACCGGGTCGAGGCCGAGTACAAGGATGGCGTGCTCAGCATCAAGCTTCCCCTTCGTGAAGAAGCGAAGCCGAAGCAAATCAAGGTGAACGTCGCTGCCTGAGCAGCGACGGGACTTTGGGATTAGGGACTGGGGATTCGGGATTAGTTCAGCCCGAATCCCTCCGTTCTTGCCTAATCCCAAATCCCGAATCACTGATCCCTGGGTTGCGTTTTCTGCGTAAGTTCCTGTAACCTATGCCGTTATGGAACTTGAAACCCCTCAGATCGAAGAAACCCCGGTTAGCGAACCCGTCGAGCCGGCTCCGCCTGTCTCAAACAGGTTTCTTTTCGTAGACATCGCGGCTCTCCGTGCGAAGCAGCTTCGCCGGGGCGCCCGCGCGCGCCTCGACCAGACGACCCACGAAAGTCACCCACAACCGCATAAGGCAGAACGGGTTGCGATGGAGGAGGTGCGGCGGCAGCTGGTGCAGTTCGATCTTCCTGCCGCCAAGCGGCCCATTCACAATCCCGAGACGGGCGTGTGACCTCAACCGACCTCGTCAATCTCGGTGTTGGCTTCCTGCAGGCATTCGGCGCGAGCTCGCTGTTCATCCTCGCGCTCTTTCTCGGTTTCTGCACAATCTTCGGATTTCCGAAGCTGCGCTCGACCCTCGGTCATAAATCGATGGTCATCAAGAGCCTCGAAGAAAAAGTCGGACAGGAAGCCTACGTGCGCTACATGCCACCCAACGCGCCGCGTGGGCCCATCGACGTACTGAGAACGCCCGAGTTACTGGAAAGGGCGAGGAAATAACGGAATTGGAAGATTGGAAGATTTAATCTTCCAATCTACCAATTCAGATTGGCACCTGCTTCCACCAGTTCGTGTCCCGCTCGTAAGCGTCTCCAACCCTTAGCAACGTGGCTTCATCGAACGGCCTCCCTGTCAGCTGAAGACCGATTGGCAGATTGTTCGGCGTCAATCCGCACGGCACGCTCAGGGCCGGCAACCCGGCGAGGTTGGCGCTGACGGTGAACACATCAGTCAGGTAGAGGGAGAGCGGGTCCTCTGTTTTCTCGCCGATTCTGAAGGCCGCCGTTGGGCTGGTGGGCATGACGACGGCGTCGACTTTGTCGAAGGCCTGGTCGTAGTCGCGGCGCACGAGCGTGCGCACTTGTTGCGCTTTCAGATAATACGCATCGTAATAGCCCGCACTCAGCACATACGTGCCGAGCATGATTCGGCGCTTGACCTCGGGACCAAACCCCTGGCTTCTCGTTTTTTCGTACATCTCGCGCAGATCGTGCGTCCCTCCGGCCCGGAACCCGTATCGAACGCCGTCGTAGCGCGCGAGGTTCGAGCTCGCTTCGGCGGTGGCGACGACGTAATACGTGGAGATGGCATAGGGCGCATGCGGGAGCTCGATGTCGATGAGCTGCGCTCCGCGCGCGCGCATGATTTCGAGTGCACCGTAGAAGCAGCCGAGCACGGATGCCTCTACGCCCTGTTCGAGCATTGTCCGAGGAACGCCCAGGCGCACGCCGCGGATGTCTCCTGTAAGCGCACCCACATAGTCGGCGCAGGGCTCTTGCGACGCCGTAGAGTCGAGCGGATCGGCACCCGCGAGCACGGACAGCACAATCGCCGCGTCGTAGGCGGTACGCGTCATCGGCCCAATCTGATCGAGCGAGGACGCGAACGCGATCAACCCGTAGCGCGAGACACGGCCATAGGTCGGTTTCAGCCCGACGATGCCGCAGAGCGCCGCGGGTTGCCGGATCGAGCCTCCGGTGTCGGAGCCGAGCGCCACGGGCGCGAACCCGGCGGCGACGGCGACAGCCGAGCCGCCGCTCGATCCCCCCGAAATGTGATCCAGGTTCCACGGGTTGCGCGATGGTCCGAATGCGGAGTTTTCCGTTGACGATCCCATCGCAAATTCGTCGCAGTTGGTCTTGCCCATCACAACCGCACCAGCGGCCTCGAGCCGGCCGACGACGGTGGCGTCGTACGGCGGAACGAACGCGCGGAGCATCTTCGAGGCGGCCGTGGTGGCGATCCCTCGCGTCATGATGTTGTCTTTGAGTGCGATCGGCACTCCCGCAAGCGGGCCCGCGATCTTGTCGCGGTCGATCGCGCGTGCGCGCTCGAGAGCGCGATCGGCGGCTACGGTGAGAAAGGCGTTCAGCGGCCCGTTGCCGGCATTGATGCGGGCGAGCGCCTTCTCGCAGACTTCGAGGGCCGAAATCTGGCGTGCGCCGACGGCATCGCGAATCTCCCGCGCGGTTTGAAAGGGAAGCTCTGTCATTGAGTGGTGGCGACGGCCCTCGGCGTCCCGCGGCGCGGGCCGCGGCTCATAGAACCCGCGGCACGCGGAAGAGGCCGGTTTGCGTCGATGGGTCCGGCGCATTCGCCAGCGCTTCCGCGTTGCTCAGCCCTGGCCGGGGTTCGTCGGCGCGATCGGTTGGCATGCGCGACAGGACCTGCGAAGTGGGCGGCACGCCGGTCGTGTCGATCTTCTGAATCTGTTCCGCGTACTCCAGCACGCGCGACAGCTGGTGCACGAACAGATCTTTTTCGGCGTCGCTCAACTCGAGGCGTGCGAGCGTCGCAACCCGATCGACATCGGTGCGCGTCAGCCGTTCCGGCATGCCAAATGCTACCATGCCGTATGGTCGCGGTTCGTCGCGCGGCGGTTGCCGGATCGTGGTATCCGGCAGATCCTCATGTGCTCGCGCGCGAGGTCGATCGCTACCTCGCCGCCGCCGATCCACCGGCGGGAACACCACTGGCGATCATCGCGCCGCACGCCGGCCTCATGTACTCGGGGCCGATTGCGGCCCATGCCTACAGGCTGCTCCACGGCCAGGACATCGACGTCGCCGTGCTCGTCGGACCCTCTCACTACGTGGGATTCGAAGGTGCGGCGATTTACGAGCGGGGCGCCTTCGACACGCCTTTCGGACCGGTACCGATCGCCGAACAGTGCGCAAATGCGGTTGCGATGGCATCGCGCGCGATCGGAACGCACCCGACTGCGCACGTGCGCGAGCACTCGCTCGAGATGCAATTGCCTTTTCTGAAGCGCGTGCTGCCCAACGTGGAGATTGTGCCGATCGTCATGGGATATCAGCGGCGCGAAACCGCCTACGCCGTGGGCGACGCGATCGCCGGGGCAGTGAAGGGGCGCAGAGCGGTACTCGTTGCGAGCACCGATCTCTCGCACTATCAGAACGCGCCAACCGCGGCGCGGCTCGATCGCAAAGTCATTCTGCACGTGGAGCGGTTCGATCCCGATGGCCTGATGTCGCTGCTCGAGACCGAACCCGCGCACGCGTGCGGCGGCGGACCTACGGTGTCGGTGATGCGCGCCGCGCATGCGCTGGGCGCCGTGGATGCGCGCGTGCTGAAGTACGGTGATTCGAGCGATGTGTCAGGCGACAAGGACGCGGTCGTCGGTTACCTGGCCGCCGCGTTTGGCACGTTCGCCGCGGCCGGTGATTGAATGACGCGGCTGGATCGGAATGCGAGGATGGGCTTGTTGCATTGCGCCCGCGCTGCCATCGCGCGCGCGATAGGAGTACAGCCCGAACGCGTCACATCCGTTGCCGGCCCAATCCCTAATCCCGAATCCCTAATCCCCTGCGAAGTGCGGTCCGGCGCCTTTGTCACGATTCGGATCAAGGGCCATCTGCGAGGCTGCATCGGTTATCCCGAGCCCGAGTTGCCTCTCATCGAAGTCGTCGAGCGCTGCGCGGTATCTGCGGCGATCTCCGATCCGCGATTCCCGCCCTTGAGCAAGGTGGAATGGGAGGACATCGATCTCGAGCTCTCGGTCTTGGGCCCCATCGAGCCCGTCAATGCGCTGCCCGATGTCGTCATCGGCCGCGATGGCTTGATCGTGGAATCGGGCCGGCACCGCGGGCTGCTCCTGCCCCAGGTGGCTGTCGAGTGGAAGTGGGACGCGGCCGAGTTCGCCGCTCAGACGTGCATCAAGGCCGGCCTCCCGAGGGACGCCTGGCCGAAACGCGCGAAACTGTTCAGGTTCGAGGCCGAGGTGTTCGGGGAGGCAGACTGAGTCCCCAGAGTCCTGGAGTCCGCAGAGTCGTCGAGTCTCCAGAGTCCCTGGAGTCCCTAGGAGTTGCCACGCTCCACCTTGACCGGCACCAACCGCTGCCATCGTCTCGGATTCGGTAGGATTTCGAGCGTGTTCCTCGGCGGATTAGTAAACACTGCGACTTATGAGGAGTGATTTGGAGGCGCGCAAGGCCTGAAGCTGGCGAACGTTTTCACAGGGCCTGGCCGTCGGAGGCCCGAGTGTTCCGTCTAACCAATGCGTTCGCGGATCCATGTTGAGCGGCGGGTTTGCACTCATCCGACAGTGACGCATTTCGCAGCCCCATGGCGGGTGGCGCCGGCTGCGAGAAACTGAGCGGTGAGCCTCAGCTAAAGCTGAGCCCTACTGAAATGCGTGACGCGTTACGCAGCCCCTCACGCGGGTGGCAGGACCCGCGTGCGGGTGCGAGAAACGGAGTGGAAGCTCAGCTAAAGCTGAGCCCTACTAAAGCTGAGCCCTACCGAAATGGCGCGCCCGTCCAAGCGCACGCTGATACCGCGCACGCATTGCTGCGAAACTGATCGTGTCTCCCGGACTCCCAGACTCCCGGACTCCCAGACTCCTAGACTCCTGTCTGCTTTGTATTTCTCAGGCCCCTCAGCGTATTCAGATTCATCTCGTCGAGCGGATCGATCACGACCTTTCCCTTCTCGCGCCACTCGCTTTTTTCCGTTTCGAGAATCATGGGCAGGTGATCGAAGCGCGGGTCGTTGAGCAGCCGGCGAAACGGCTCGAGGCCGATGCAGCCCTTGCCGATGTGCTCGTGCCGATCGACGCGGCTCATGCACGGCTTCTTCGAGTCGTTCAGGTGAAACACCTTCAGCCGGTCGAGTCCGATGAGCGCCTCGAAGCTCGCGAACGTCGCGCGGTAACCATCCTCGGTGCACAAATCGTAGCCGGAGGCGAGCAGATGACAGGTGTCAAGGCACACGCCGAGGCGCCTGGCGTGCTTCGCGCCGGCGAGCATCGCCGCGATCTCTTCGAACGTCGAGCCCATGGTGCTCCCCTGGCCCGCTGTGTGCTCGAGCAGAATCATCGTCTTGCCGCGCGGCCGCGCCTTCAGCACCTGCGCGAGCGCGCTCGAAATGAGCGAGAGTGCCTGGTCGGCGGGCGCAGACATCCTGGCGCCGGGGTGGAGGACGACCCCCAGCAGTCCCAGCGCCTCCGCGCGATCGACTTCTTCGCCGAGCGCGGCGATAGACTGCGCGCGCAAAGCCTCGCTCGTCGTCGCGAGATTGATCAGGTAGCTGGCGTGCGCGACGATCGGCGAAATGCCGGTCTTCCGTGCGGCCTGCCTGAATGCCGTGATTTCCGCTGGAGGGAGCGGCCTGGCCCGCCACTGGCTGGCGTTCTTACTGAAAATCTGCGCAGTTTCACATTGATGTATCTGTGCACGGGCGATGGCGAAGGGCAGACCGCCCGCGACCGACATATGAGCGCCGAGACGAGGCATTCAGCGATAATACGGTATGCGCTTTGTGGCGATTGGCATCCTGACGGCGACGCTCTTCGCTCCACAGACCGCACATGCCTGGGGATTTGAAGCCCATAAGTTCATCGTGTCGCGCGCCATCGACATGCTGCCCGAGCCGCTCCGTCCGTTCTTCGAGGCGAACAGAGCGTTCGTCGTCGAGCGCTCGATCGATCCCGATCTGTGGCGTAACGCCGGCTTCACGGAAGAGCCGCCAAACCATTTCCTCGATTTCGATGCGTATGGTCCGTATCCATTCAAGGACCTGCCGCGAGACTACGACGAGGCGCTGAAAAAGCACGGCATCGACAAACTCCAAGACAATGGGCTTGTGCCGTGGCGCACGCACGAAATCGCCGGCCGCCTGATTCGCGGGTTCGAGGCGCTCCACAAGAACGGGCCGTACGCGCACAGCGACATCCGTTTTTTCTCGGCGATCATCGGCCATTACGTGGCCGATGCGCACGTACCGCTGCACGCGGTGCTCAACTACAACGGGCAGTTGACGGGGCAGACCGGCATTCACAACCGGTGGGAAGACGAGCTCTTCACTCGGTACCAGAAGCAGCTTGCGATCAAGCCGGGTGCGCTCAGGCCGATTCCGAATGAGCGCGATTTCATCTTCGATGCGTTGCTCGAAAGCTCACAACTGGCAGACGATGTGCTCGCGGCCGACAGGAAGGCGATCGGCGATCGAGACGTCTACGACGACAAGTACTTTGAAACACTTTTCGCTGAGACTCGTCCTATCTTGGAAAGACGCCTCAACGACGCCATCACCGGCGTGGCGTCGATGATTACAAGCGCATGGGAACAAGCAGGGAAGCCCACGTTATCGGCCAATCCTCCAGCCCGGACCCCGCAGCGGCGCCGCACGCCTCAGGGCGCCGCGCCGGCCAGTCCCTGATGGACGTGTACGTCATTCCGGTTGCAACGGACCGGTACGAGCTTTATTGCGAGCACGCCGAGGCTGAGATCGACGTGCTCGGAGGTGAGCCGGTCAAAGGGCGGTTCGCCCGGATTTATGCCAACTTCCGCGAGACGCTCGCACGCGTGGAAAAGGAGAGGCTGAGCGGAGAGAAGCGCGCGCCGGACGGGCCGCGCACGTGGACCGAGCGGATGAAGGATCGAGTCGCTCAGCTGGATCGCCGAGAGGATTGCCGAGCAGCGGCTGCTGTGGCGGCTGCGAAACGAGAGCGAGCTGATGCTGCACTATCCCGACGACATGCAGGGCGACGCGGCGATTGCTGCTTCGCGGGCAGAGCTGCAACGCGAAGGCGATCGCCATATGAAGTGGCTCATCATCGACAGTCTTCTGTTCGTCGGTGTCCGGAGTATTCTTCTTCGTTCCTGGCCCGAACCTCCTCGCCTACTACTTCGGGTTCCGGCTCGTCGGCCACTACCTGTCGTGGCGGGGAGCGAGGCACGGTCTCACCGAGGTGAGATGGCAGTCGTGTGCCAGTCCGCAGTTGTCGCGCCTGCGCCGCGTGCTGGCGCTCGAGCCGCACGAGCGCGAGCGCGAGGTCCACGAGGTCGCATCGGCGCTTCAATTGCCGCATCTCGCAAAATTCTTCGAGCGAATTACGGTCAAGACCGCGTGATATTCTCGATGCGCTGCGAGCGGCGCCGGGCGAAGGGGCCCCGCGACTGAATGCGATTACGAGAATTAGCCGAGCGGCTGCAATGCCGGCTCGAAGGCGACGGCGGGCTGGAAATCAGCCGTGTGGCCAGCCTCGAGCAGGCAGGCGAGGGGGACATCGCGTTTTTCGCGAACCCCCGTTATGCGCCCGCGCTGCGGCGCACGCGCGCGTCAGCGGTCATCATCGGAGAGACCGCGCCTGCCGCGCCGTGCGCGATGCTTCGCACGAAGCATCCCTATCTCGCTTTCGCAAACGCGCTGTCCCTGTTCGTCACGCCCGCGCATCCGCCGCCCGGAATCGACACGCGCAGCGCGATTGCGGAAGACGCCGCGCTCGGACGCGACGTGTCGATTGGTCCGTTTTCGTCGGTGGGGCGCGGTGCGCGCGTGGGCGATCGCACGATCGTCTATCCGAACGTGTTCATCGGCGACGGTGCGGTTGTCGGAGACGACTGCATCATCCATTCGCACGCGGCGATTCGCGAGCGTGTCATCGTCGGCAATCGTGTCGTCATTCAGAACGGCGCGGTAATCGGCGCAGACGGTTATGGCTTCGTGAAGCGTCCCGACGGCACGCATCAGAAAATTCCCCAGACGGCGATGGTCGTCCTCGAAGACGACGTCGAGATCGGCGCCAATACCACCGTCGATCGGCCGGCAATCGGAGAGACGCGCATTCAGGCCGGCGCGAAGATCGACAATCTGGTGCAGATCGGCCACGGTGTAAACGTGGGCCGGAACGCGCTGCTGGCCGCCCAGGTCGGCATTGCCGGCAGCACGAGCATCGGCGACGACGTGACGCTGGCGGGACAGGTGGGCGTGGCGGGACACGTCACGATTGGCAAGGGCGTATCGGCCGTCGGACAGAGCGGAATCACCAATTCGGTGTCCGACGGGGCGTTCGTGTCGGGCTATCCGGCCATCGAGAACAAGGAGTGGCTGAAAGCCTCGGTCATATTCAGAAAGCTGCCGGAGCTCAGGAAGCAGGATCGCCGAGCTCGAAGCAGCGCATTCTCGAGCTCGAAGCGGCCCTTGCCCCCGGTGGCGCGCGGCTCGAGCCGCGCCCTGCGGGAAACAAGCTAAAATCCAAACAGAGTCTCTGACCCATGATAATTTCACACCTTCGCGAAAGCTGCTGAGCGCCGTCGCGCTCGGCGTCGTGCTCACCTTGTCGCCCGCTCGATGCGGCCGTGCGCCCGCCGCGGCTCGCAGTACGAGCTGATGAAGCTGCCGAACGGCCTCACCATCGTCCTGTCGCCGGATCACTCGACGCCCATCGTGCACGTCGAGCTCTGGTATCACGTCGGCTCGAAAGACGAGAAGCCGGGGCGGACCGGTTTTGCCCACCTGTTCGAGCACATGATGTTCAAGGGCTCGAAGAACGTGGAGCCGGAAGAGCATGCGTCGATGCTGGCGAGCATCGGCGGACAGAGCAATGCGTACACCAACGACGACGCGACCGTGTTCTGGCAGACGGTGCCGTCGCAGTACCTTCCGCTGGTGCTGTGGATGGAAGCCGATCGGATGGCGACGCTGCGCATCGACAAGACGCACGTTCGAGAACGAGCGCGAAGTCGTCAAGGAAGAGCGGCGCCTGCGGGTCGACAATCAGCCGTTCGGCCGGCTGTCGGAAATTCTCTACGACACCTTCTATACGGTGAGCCCGTACAAGCACACGACGATTGGCAGCATGAAAGATCTCGATGCGGCTTCGGTCGAAGACGTGCGTGATTTTCACAACACGTTCTACGTGCCGCACAACGCGACGATGGCCATCGTCGGCGACTTCGACATGGCGCAAACCAAGGAGATGGTGACGAAGTATTTCGGGCGGATCCCGAAATCCGATCGCGTCATCTCGCGCGAATACCCGCGTGAGAAGCCGTCGACGGCAGAGCGCCGCGTGACGGTGAACGAGTCCTGGCCGCTGCCCGCCGTCATCGTCGCGTATCCGATTACGTGGGACGGCAACCCCGATTCCTACCCGCTGCACCTGACGTCGAAGATCCTGTCCGACGGCGACAGCTCGCGGATCTATCAGTCGCTGGTCTACGAGAAGGGCATCGCGCTGTCGGCATTCGGCGGCGGCAACATCATCGAGGAGCCGAACCTGTTCTTCGCGGTCGCGCTGGTGGCGCCCGGGCACACGCACGAGGAGGTCGAGAAGGCGCTGATTGCCGAGTTCGACAAGCTGCGCACCCAGCCGATCTCCGAGCGCGAGCTGCAGCGGGCCAAAAACCAGTTCTTCCGCGACTACATCGTCGATCGCGAGTCGATTCGCGGCAAGGCGAGCCAGCTCGCCCATGCCGTCGTGATTCACGATGACGTCACGACGGCCGACGGCGAGGTGGAGATCTTCACGAACATGAAGGTGTCCGACCTGCATCGCGTCGCAAAGACGTATTTCACGCCGGAAAGCCGGCTGGTGCTGAAGATTCTTCCGAAAGGCATGCGCTGATGCTGCGACGCGCGCTCTTCGCTTCGATCCTTGCGCTCGCCACGGGCCTGAGCTCGGTCGGCCGGTGCGCAGGTCACGAGCTGGCCGTCCGAAAATCCGCCCGCGGCCCCTGCCGTCGAGGCCGGTGAGCTTTCCCGCCGTACGAGCTCCGGACGCTGCCGAACGGCATGCAGGTGATCGTGGTGATGCACCACGAGCAGCCCGAAGTCACGATGCGGCTGCTCATCCGCACCGGCGGCGGCTACGATCCGCCGGGCAAGGGCGGCACCGCCGCGCTCGTCGCGTCGCTGTTGAACCAGGGCACGACCACGCGCGGCGCCCGCGAGATTGCGGATGCCATCGACTCGATTGGCGGCGCGCTCGACACCGGGGCGGGCAGCGACGTGACGTCGGCGACCGTTCTCGTGATGAAAGACAGCTTCGACGTCGGCATGAACATGCTCGCCGAGGTCATCCGCCGGCCTGCCTTCGCGCCCGAAGAGATCGAGCGCCAGCGCAAGCAGACGATTCAGAACCTCGGCGTCAGCCTCGAGGACCCCGACTTCATCGCGCGCGCGGTGCTCAACCGCCTGATCTACGGCTTTCATCCCTACGGATTCCCCGACAGCGGCATGCCGGAGACGATCGAGAAGATCACGCGTGAGGATCTCCGCGAGTTTCATCGCCGGTACTTCGCCCCGAACAACAGCATTCTCGCCATCGTCGGCGACGTGACCGCCGACGAGGCGATGGCCGCGGCGACGCGCGTATTCGGCGACTGGCAGAGGCAGGCCGTGCAGCCGCCGGCGCTGCCGGAGCCGCCGCGGCCGACGCGCCGCATCGTCGTCATCGACAAGCCCGATTCGGTGCAGACCGCGGTGCGCGTGGGCCAGCTCGGCATTCGCGCGCAAGACGCCCGACTACATGAGCATGGACCAGGCGATCCGCATTCTCGGCGGCGAGGGCAGCAACCGGCTGTTCCGCGTGCTCCGCTCCGAGCGAGGGCTCACGTATTCGGCGTCGGCCGACCTGAATCCGATGCTGCTCGCAGGCGACATCACGGCCGAGACCGACACGCGCACCGAGGCGACGGGCGAAGCGGTCCGCGTCATCGTCGACGAGTTCACGCGGCTGCAGCGCGAGCGCATCGGCGACGCAGAGCTCGCAGGCGCGCAGGCGTACATGACCGGCAGCTTTCCGCTGACGATCGAAACGCCCGGCGCGATCGCGCGCCAGGTGGTGAACGTCGTCTTCTACGATCTTTCGCTCGACGAGCTGCGCACCTACCGGCAGCGCGCCAACGCCGTGACGCCGGACGATGTGCTGCGTGTGGCCCGCACCTACATCCAGCCCGATCGACTGTCGATTGTGATGGTCGGCGACGCGGCGAGGTTCAAGGACCAGCTCGGCAAGGCCGGCTTCGGCAACTACGAGCTGATTCCTCTGAGCGCGCTCGATCTCACCGCGGCCGACCTAAAGAAGCGTTGAACAAAATCATGATTTCCTGCGGGGAGCCGTCCGGCGACTTATACGCCGGCGCCCTCGCAGTCGAAATTCGGCGCCGGCAGCCCGACGCCGCGATCTTCGGGCTCGGCGGCCAGCGGCTGATGGCCGGCGGCGGCGAACTGCTCGCGGATTACCGCGGTCTCAGCGTCACGGGGCTCGTCGAAGCGATCCGCGTGCTCCCCAAATCGCTCGCTGACCCTCAACCGGCTGGTGGAGGCCGCGCATTCGCGAGAAGCCCGACGCGCTCGTCCTCATCGATTTTCCAGACTTCAATTTTCGTCTCGCGGCGGCGATCAAGAAGCTCGGCGTCCCCATCATCTATTACATCAGCCCTCAGCTCTGGGCGTGGCGCAAGAGCCGCATGAAGGTGATGAAGCGGCTCGTGGACCGCGTGCTCGTGATTTTTCCGTTCGAGGAACAGATCTACCGCGACGCCGGCGTGCCTGTGCAGTTCGTCGGCCATCCGCTCGTCGATCTCGCGCGCGCGCAGGAGCCGAAGGACAGCTTTCGTGCGGCGAGATCGGCCTCGATTCGGCAGCGGCCGATCGTCGCGCTGCTGCCCGGCAGCCGTCCGAACGAAGTCGAGCGTCTGCTGCCCGTCATCCGCGACGCGGTCGCGAAGATCGCCGCGCAGCTGCCGCAGGCGCAGTTCGTCATCGCGCAGAGCGCCGTCACTCGACGATCGGCTGTTTTCGAGCTGCAACGTGGAGCGGCGCTCGGCCGGTCGAAGTGCTCGCGAGGACCGACGATGTCCTGGCGATTTCGGATGTGGCGATTACGGCTTCGGGCACGGCCACCGTGCAGGCGGCATTGCACGGCCGCCCGATGGTCGTCGTCTATCGCCTGTCGCCCCTGACCTACCGGCTCGGCCGGCGGTTCCTCCTGGTCGAGAACGTGGCGATGGTCAACCTGATCGCGGGCCGGCGGATTGTGCCCGAGTTGATCCAGGACGATTGCACCGCCGAGAACATCGCGGCCGAGACGCTGTCGCTCTTGACCAATCACGAGCGCGCCGAGGAAATGCGCCGCGGGCTTGGCGACGTGCGCGCGAAGCTCGGCGAACCGGGTGCGAGCGGGAGAGCGGCAGAAGCTGTGCTCGAAATCGCGGGAGTCGAAGAGTCGGGGAGTCTGAAAGAGTCGGGGAGTCGGGGAGTCTGGGAGTCTGGAGTCTTGGAGTCGGAAGAGTCAAAGAGTCCAGAGCGAGTCCTCGTCGACTCCTCGACTCTGCCGACTCGCAAACCGAACATCGACGCCACGGCCCAGTTATACCGGCCGACGTTCTCCGATTCGTGGCGCATGGCCTCACCAGCGATCCCTCCGATCGGAGCGGCGGAGGTACGCGATGAATCCACTGAGCATGTCAGCGAGGTCTTGGTACAGGCCGGAAACAGCGATTTCTTCGTCGCGCGAGATGTACTCTCTTGTCCGCGCGGTCGCCAGATGTCCGCGCGTTTCCAACGCCGAGCCGCGCGCGATCACGAGATAGTGGGCGAAGTGGCGATCGGTGCCTTGGCCGAAACCTTCTCCAATATGGCCAGGAATTTTCCCGGTACGATTCGGAAAGTTGTTTGTGAAGATCGAAATCTCTGATGAATTTCGGCCGCTTCAGGAGTGGAGAAACTGCGTCAATTCCTTCGAGGGCTTTCGTATAAATCAGCAAATCCTCTAATTTCTCCGCTCTCATGCCCACACGCCAGGGCACGAGCCATGCCACCGCCTCCGCGACGGCCCTCGACTCCGATCGACTCTCCGACTCCCGACTCGCCGACTCTCCGCGACTCTGCCGACTCCCCGACTCTGCAGACTCCCAGACTCTTTGATTTTGATAGGATTAGCGTGATGAGCAGCGCAAATTCTTTCGGCACCTGCACGCAATGCACGCTCGCGAGCCGAAGAGGTCGAGATCTTCAGCCTGAGCAAGCTCGAAGACGCCTATCCGAACGTCGCGAGACTCCCGTATTCGCTGAAAATTCTTCTCGAAAACCTGCTGCGCCATGAAGACGCGCGGTTCGTGCACGCCAAAGACATCGAGGTGCTCGCGAGCTGGAAACCTGGCGCTCAGCTGCAGAAGGAAATCTCGTTCGCGCCGGCCCGTGTGCTGCTGCAGGATTTCACCGGCGTCCCCTGCGTCGTCGATCTCGCCGCGATGCGCGACGGCATGATTCGCCTCGGAGGCAATCCCGATCGCGTCAACCCGCTGCAGCCGGTCGAGCTCGTCATCGATCACTCGGTGCAGGTCGACTACTTCGGCCGCGGCGACGCCTTTCGGCTGAACGCGGAGCTCGAGTTCGCGCGCAACCGCGAGCGCTATTCGTTCCTGCGGTGGGGCCAGGACGCGTTCAGAAATTTCCGCGTCGTGCCGCCCGACACCGGCATCGTCCATCAGGTGAACGTCGAGTATCTCGCGCGCGTGGTGTTCCGCGACGCGTCCGGCGGCAAAGTGCGCGCGTTTCCCGACACGCTCGTCGGCACGGACTCGCACACCACGATGGTGAACGGCCTGGGCGTGCTCGGCTGGGGCGTTGGCGGCATCGAAGCGGAGGCGGCGATGCTGGGGCAGCCGATGTCGATGCTGATTCCGCCGGTGCTGGGATTCAAGCTCGTCGGCGCGATGCCGGAAGGCGCAACCGCGACCGATCTCGTGCTGATGGTCACCGAGCGGCTGCGCAAGCACGGCGTGGTCGGGAAGTTCGTGGAGTTCTTCGGCACCGGGCCTGGCCAACCTGACGATCGCCGATCGCGCCACGCTCGGCAACATGTGCCCCGAGTACGGCGCGACCGCGGCGATGTTTCCCATCGACGAGATGACGCTCGACTATCTCACGCTGACCGGGCGCTCCGCGTCGCACGTGAAGCTGGTCGAAGCGTACGCGAAGGCCCAGGGGCTGTTCCGCGAAGCGGGCACCGAAGCGGTGTACGACGAGACGATCGAGCTCAATCTCGGCATCGGTGGAGCCCAGCCTCGCCGGTCCGAAGCGTCCGCAGGATCGCGTGTCGCTGACGAAAGCGAAAATCGGATTCCAGACCCTGCTGCCGTCGATGATGAGCGAGAAAAAGGGCAAGGCTGCGTCGGCGGCAGCGCATCCGCCGTCGCCGTGCTCGAGCGCCGGAGGTCCGCCTGAAGGCGGACACTACCGAGGCGAGACCGGCGCGACCGAGTGACGGACATCGCCGCAGGGCTCGAACACGGCGCGGTCGTCGTCGCCGCCATCACGAGCTGCACGAACACCTCGAACCCCAGCGTGATGATTGGCGCAGGGCTGCTCGCGAAGAAAGCCGTCGAGCGCGGGCTCACGCGCCGGCCCTGGGTGAAGACCAGCCTCGCGCCCGGCTCGAAAGTCGTAACGGACTACCTCGACAAGGCCGGATTGACGCAGTACCTCGACACGCTGGGCTTCAATCTCGTGGGTTACGGCTGCACGACCTGCATCGGCAACAGCGGACCGCTGCCCGAGGAGGTGTCGGCGATCGTCGCGGAGAAGAACCTGGTCGTCTGCTCCGTCTTGAGCGGCAACCGCAACTTCGAAGGCCGCATTCAGTCGCAGGTGCGCGCGAACTATCTCGCGTCGCCGCCGCTCGTCGTCGCGTACGCGCTCGCCGGACGGATGACGCTCGACTTGACGACCGAGCCGCTCGGCAAGGATCGCGACGGCAAGGACGTGTATCTCCGCGAGATCTGGCCGACGGAGCGCGAGATTCAGGCGGCGATGCTGAGCGCGGTGACCTCGGAGATGTTTCAAGCGGCAGTACGCGAACGTCTTCGAAGGGGACGAGCGGTGGCGCTCGCTGCCGGTGCCGACCGGCGATCTCTTCGAATGGGACCAGCAATCGACCTACGTGCGTAAGCCGCCGTTTGTCGAGGGCATCAGCAGGGAGCCGCGGCCGCTCGCCGACATCGTCAGCGCGCGCGTGCTGGCCGTGCTCGGCGACAGCGTGACGACCGATCACATCTCGCCGGCCGGATCGATTCCTGCCGACAGCCCGGCGGGAAAGTATCTGATCGCGCAGGGCGTCAAGCCGGCCGACTTCAACTCGTACGGCGCGCGGCGCGGCAATCACGAAGTGATGATGCGCGGCACGTTCGCGAACATCCGGCTGCGCAATCAGCTCGCGCCCGGTACCGAGGGCGGATGGACGGCGTATCAACCCGGCGGCGCGCTCATGACGATTTACGAGGCGTCGACGGCCTACCAGGCCGCCGGCGTGCCGTTGCTCGTGCTGGCCGGCAAGGAATACGGGTCCGGTTCGTCGCGCGACTGGGCGGCGAAGGGAACGCTGCTGCTGGGCGTGCGCGCGGTCATCGCCGAAAGCTTCGAGCGGATTCACCGCAGCAACCTCGTCAACATGGGCGTGCTGCCGCTGCAGTTCGAGCCGGGTGCGTCGGCCGCGTCTCTGGGGCTGACGGGCGAGGAGTCGTACGACATCGCGATCGCCGGCCTGACGCCGCGCGCGACCATTACGGTGTCGCGTGCGGCCGGCCACCGGGAAGCCGCGCGACATTCGGGCCGTGGTGCGCATCGATACGCCGGAAGAGCTCACCGCATTTCGCCACGGCGGGATTCTTCCCTACGTCCTGAGACAACTAGTGGACAAGACGAACTGACGGCGCAATAATCCGGGTCATCAGCCAACGCACGCCTAGGAGGGCAGATGACCCGGTTCAGGTCTCTACTCATATTCGGATTGATAACCCTTGTCGCCGGCGGCTATCTGGCGGCGCAGGAGAAGCCTCGCGTCGAGGAACGTTCGCAGCAGTATCCAGGAAGCAACCCTCATCTCAACAACAAGGAATCGATTCGCGGCGGCATGTCCCTGTACCGCAGGATGTGCGGCGAATGCCATGCGCTCGATGCGACCGGCTATCGCGGCCCGAGCCTGATCGCCTACATGGCGAACGGGGCGGCCGACGAAGCGCTGTTCCAGGTCATCCGAAGGGGTGTGTCTGGAACCGAAATGCCGCAGAGCAACAGGCCCGACCACGAAATACTGCAGATCATCGCCTACCTCAGAAATATGGGCGCCGTCGCCCCGTCGGACTCGGTGCCCGCCGGCAACGTCGCGAACGGCGCGCAGTTGTTCGCCAAGCAGTGTCAGAACTGCCATCGCGTAGCCGGCAAGGGAGGCCGCCTCGGGCCCGATTTGAGCCGCGTCGGCTCGGCGCGCACGCAGGCCGCCATGGTGCGCGAGATTCGCACGCCGCACGAGTGGATTCCGCCCGCGTACGAGACCGTCACCGTCATCACGAAGGACGGGCAGAAGATTCGCGGCGTCAAGAAGAACGAAGATGCATTTTCGATCCAGGTGATGGACATGCGGGAACGCATACAGGGGTATCTCAAGTCGAACGTCGAAGTGCAGTACGACAAGAACTCGCTGATGCCCGCTTTCGACCCGAAGCGGCTGAGCGATAGCGACCTGAGCGATCTGGTCGGCTATCTCGGCACGCTGCGCGGGCACGACGTCACGGTCCGTTAAGGAGGCCTATGCGCGCTTTATTGATGGTACTCATGTGCTCGGTCACGCTCGCGGCCCAGCAGCCGGCTCCCGCCACCGTCACCAACCAGGACCTCGTCGCGGGGCTGACGAGCGAAGGGTCGAAGTGGCTGCTGTATCACGGCAACTACGCCGGGCATCGGTTCAGCCCGCTCACGCAGATTACGCCGCAGAACGTCAATCAGCTGAAGGCGCAGTGGACGTTCCAGACGCGGCTGACGCCGAATTTCCAGACGACTCCGCTGCTGGTCGACAACGTGCTCTACGTGACCGGCTTCAACGGAACGGCGTGGGCCGTCGACGCGCGATCGGGACGGCAGATCTGGGCGTACCGGCGCAACATGCCCGATGACTTCCGCGGCTGCTGCGGGCCGAACAATCGCGGCTTCGCGGTGCACGGCGACAAGCTCTTCCTCGGAACCGGAGACGCACACCTCGTCGCGCTCGACATGAAGACGGGCGACGTCGTGTGGGACGTCGAGCTTGCGGACTACAAGAAGGGCTACTCGGCCACCGTCGCGCCGATCGTCGTCAAAGACAAGGTCATCCTCGGCATCGCGGGCGCGGAGTTCGGCATTCGCGGGTTCATCGACGCCTACGACGTGAACACCGGCAAGAGAGCCTGGCGCTTCCACACGGTGGCCGGACCCGGCGAGCCTGGCGGTCAGACATGGCCTAAAGGGACCGACGCGTACCTTCGAGGGGGCGGATCCATCTGGGTATCGGGCACCTACGATCCCGAGCAGAACCTGGTGTTCTTCGGCACCGGAAATCCGGGCCCCGATTACTACAGCCCGGTCCGTGAAGGAGACAACCTCTACACGTGTTCGGCCGTCGCGCTGGATGCCGACACCGGCCAGTTGAAGTGGCATTTCCAGTTCACGCCGCACGACGTGCACGACTGGGATTCGACGCAGGTCCCGGTGCTCGCGGATCTGACGATCGACGGGCAGCCGCGCAAGACGATGCTGTTCGCGAACCGCAACGGCTTCTTCTACGTGCTCGACCGCACGAACGGAAAGATGATTCTCGCCAAGCCGTTCGTCACGCAAAATTGGGCAAAGGAGATCAGCCCGGAAGGGCGGCCGATTCTCGTGCCGGGCACCAATCCGAGCGAGGAAGGCAGCATCAAGGTGTGCCCGGATCTGGGCGGCGGAACGAACTTCTTTTCCCCCTCCTATGACCCGACCCAGCGGTTGTTCTTCGTCAACGCGCGGGAGACGTGCGCGGTCTACTTCTCGTGGCACGAGCCGTTCCGCGAAGGGGAGCAGTACGAGTCGGGCGGCACGATGAAACCGCGCGAGCAGCGCAACTTCGGAGCGCTGCGCGCCATCGATCCCTTGACGGGCGATCGGAAGTGGGAGTTCCGCTATCCGGTCACGTCTTCCTCCGGGATCCTGTCAACGGCGTCCGGGCTGGTGTTCTCGGGCGACGGCGACGGCAACGTCATCGCGCTCGACTCGAAGAGCGGCAAATATCTGTGGCACTTCCAGCTCGGCGTCGGGCTTCGCTCGACGGGCGGGACGACGTACATGATCGACGGCAAGCAGCACCTGCTGGTGCCGTCGGGCAGCGCGCTGACGGCGTTCGCGCTGCCGTAGCCACTAGATGCTTGAATCTAAAATCTGAATCTAAAATCTGAAATCTGAACTCTAGGTTTTAGATTCTAGATTCCAGTTTAGATTCAGATTCAGCACCTACCTCGGAGGGCGATCACATGCGCGTGTTTTTGATCGTCGTCGTTTGCTCGGTCGCACTGGCCGCACAGACTGGCCCTCCTTCAGTCACCAACCAGGATCTCCTTGCCGGCCTCCAGGACGGGACGAAGTGGCTGACCTATTCTGGCAACTATTTCGGCCACCGGCATAGTCCGTTGACGCAAATCACGCCTGAGAACGTCAGTCAGCTCAAGTCTCAATGGACGTTCCAGACGCGCGCGACAGGAAACTTTCAATCTACCCCGCTCGTGATCGACGGGGTGCTGTACGTGACAGGGTGGGGCGGCACCGCCTGGGCTATCGACGCGCGCTCGGGCCGGCAGATCTGGGCCTACCGGCGAAACCTTCCCAATGACATCAGGGCGTGCTGCGGTCCCAATAACCGCGGGTTCGGCGCGCTCGGCGACCGCCTGTTCCTGGGCACCGCCGACGCGCATCTCGTGTCGCTCGACATGCGCACCGGCGACGTCATCTGGGACGCCGAGCTCGCGAAGTACCAGTCGGGGTATTCGATCACGGTCGCGCCGCTGGTCGTCAAGGACAAGGTCATCGTCGGAGTGGCCGGCGCCGAGTACGGCATTCGCGGGTTCATCCAGGCCTTCGACGTGCAGACAGGGAAGCCGGCCTGGAAGTTCTACACCGTTGCAGGACCTGACGAACCAGGCGGCCAGACCTGGCCCAAAGGCACCGACGCGTACTTGCGTGGCGGCGGATCCATTTGGGTGACCGGCAGCTACGATCCCGAGCAGAACCTCGTGTTTTACGGAACGGGCAACCCGGGGCCCGACTATTTCAGCGCTGTGCGCGAGGGCGACAATCTCTACACGGCCTCGGTCGTCGCACTCGACGCCGACACTGGAAAACTGAAGTGGCACTTCCAGTTCACGCCGCATGACGTGCACGACTGGGATTCGACGCAAGTGCCGGTGCTGGCGGATCTCACGATCAATGGCCAGCCGCGGAAGACGTTGATGTTCGCCAACCGCAACGGGTTTTTCTACGTGCTCGATCGCACGAACGGGCGCATGATTCTGGCGAAGCCGTTCGTGCAGCAGACATGGGCGAAGGGCATCAGTCCCGAAGGACGGCCCATCCTGGTGGCGGGAAGCATGCCGACGGAAGAAGGCTCGAGAACGTGCCCCGATGTCGGCGGAGGCACGAACTTCTATTCACCGTCCTACGATCCCACGAACCGCCTGTTCATCGTGACCGCTCGCGAAACATGTACGAACTACTATTCATACAACGAGCCGTTCAAGGAAGGCGAGCGTTACGCGGGGGGCGGCGCGGCGCGCCCGCGGGATCAGGTGAATTATGGCGCGCTGCGCGCGATCGATCCGGTGACCGGCGATCGCAAGTGGGAGTTCCGCTACCCGAACGTGTCGTCTTCAGGCGTGTTGACGACCGCATCGGGTCTCGCCTTCGCCGGCGACGGCGATGGGAACATCATGGCGTTCGAGTCGAAGACCGGCAAGAACCTGTGGCACTACCAGCTCGGCGACGGCGTCCGATCAACCGGGGGCACAACCTACATGGTCGACGGTCGCCAGTATTTCCTCGTCCCATCAGGGAGTGTGCTCACCGCATTCGCGCTGCCGTAACACCCCGTGTCTCACCGCGGAGACGCGGAGACGCAGGGACTCGCAGAGATTTGGATCTAAGATCGAATACTCTGCGAGTCTTTGCGTCTTCGCGTCTCTGCGGTGAAACATGCATCTCACAAGCGACTCGATAAAAGATCGCGCCCGCGAGCTGGGGTTCGATCTGTGCGGCGTTGCGCCCGCGCGCGCCTTTCCCGAGCTCGCATTTCTTCAAGCAGTGGATCGATCGCGGCTATGCCGGCACGATGGGCTATCTGCCGCGGACTGCCGAGCGGCGTGCGGACGTGCGCAACGTCGTCCCATCCGCCAGGTCCGTCATCGTCACGGGCACGCTCTATAACGGCGGCCAGCCGTACTCGATCGAGCGCAACGACGCGACGCGCGGCGAAGTTGCGCGATACGCGTGGAGCCGGGACTATCACCATGTCATCGGCGAGCGCCTCGACGCGCTGCGTCGAGTGGATGGCGGCGGCAACACGGCGAGCCGTTCGAGGCACGCGCGTATGTCGATACTGGGCCAGTGCAGGAGCGGGTGTACGCGCAGTACGCCGGTCTCGGGTGGATCGGCAAGAACACGTGCGTCATCAATCCCGAGCTCGGATCGTGGCTGTTGCTCGGCGCGATCATCTGCAGTTTGCCGCTCGACCCAGACTCGCCATCGCTCGATCGATGCGGCACCTGCACGCTGTGCCTCGAGGCCTGCCCGACCGGCGCGTTCGCGGCGCCTTACGAGCTCGATGCGACGAAGTGCCTCTCGTATCTCACCATCGAATATCGCGGCTCGATTCCCGAAGCGCAGCGCGCATCGGTCGGCAACCACATCTTCGGGTGCGACATCTGCCAGGAAGTCTGCCCCTGGAACGCGGCGCCGGTGAACATCGCTGATCCCGCGTGGTCGTCCCGGGAGGACCTGAACCTGACCGCCCTGATCGATCTGTGGCGCCGTACGGACGAGGAGCTGGCCGGCTTCATCGGCGATACCGCGATGACACGGGCCGGGGTGAAGGGCCTGCGACGGAATCTTGCCGTCGCGCTCGGCAACTCCGGCGACCGGTGCGCGCTCGAGGCGCTCGAGGAGACGTCGACGGTCACCGGCACAAAATCAGATCCTCTGGTCCTGGAGCACGTCGCGTGGGCCAAATCCCAGTTGAGCTCGACATAGGAAAAACCGCCATCACTCCAGCCGCAATGCGATCAGAAATATCACGCACGCGTGCCTCGCCACGCAATTTTCAAGGGATGTCAGAAGGGCATCACTCTTGATGATGCTTCGTGGCGGCGACTTGACCGACGACGGTATACTGCTGGGAGAGTCGCTGAGGGAGAGTGCGATGGCGATCGACGAACGGCGATTCGAGTATCTGGAGCGCGCATTGGACGATCGACGTCAGGACTTCACCGAACTGAAGGAAGCGGTACGTCATCTTGAAATCAAGATGGACGAGCGCTTCGCACACGTCGATGTGCGGTTCCTTGGGATAGATAGCCGTTTCCTCGCCATTGAAAATCGACTGGTGACGTTGGATTCGAAGTTCGATGCGAGATTTGCGGCATTGGACTCGAAGTTCGACGCGAGACTTGAGGCGTTGGATTCGAAGTTCGACGCGAGATTTGGGGCATTGGACTCGAAATTCGATGCGTTGGAGTCGGGATTCGACTCGAGATTCGGGGCGCAGGAGTCAAGTATCGACTCGAGATTTGCAGCGCTGGGCTCGAGATTCGGCGCGTTCGAGTCGCAATCCGAATCGAAGTTCGCCCAGGTTCAGAGCCAGTTCGACACGGTCCTGAAGAAAGTGGACAGTCAGTTCAAGTGGCTGGTCGGCATCCAGTTCGGAGTTCTGGTCACCGTCATCAGCGTGCTGCTGTCCCGCTGACGTTCTGCATCCTGGCTCGAATCAGCGTCGCCTGAACCGGCATAAAGGCCAGCAGCCCATTGACGGCGTTCCTTGCGTGCGTCCGGTCCCACCCTGCGCGCATGACTCCAGCAACGGAGTGCGCGTCATACGGGAGCAGCAAATGACCGAGCTCGTGTGCAATCACGTGGCCGAGCATCTGTGATGCATCCAATCCTAGCTCGGCGCTGTAGAGGCGGATGCGGTCGTAGAACACGTACGCGAGCTTCCCGCGCAATTCCTTGGTACCCGGCGCGATGCCGACCACCTGGCGATTGCTGCTCTTGCCGCCGAGCGATTTCGAGACGATCCTGATTCTGAGACACGACCCCTCGCACGCGTCTGTGCCGATCCACGCGAACGGGATGTTCGACTTATGGAACACGCGGCTCACTTCCTGTCGCGCTCGGTCTACCGTCTCCGCAGGCACTCCCGCGTCGTCGTGAAGCACCACGCGCACGGTCGACGGCCCCGATATCTGAGCTTGCGCCGACTGCCACGGTCCCAGTCCGGCGCACAGCGCCAACCCAGCGATCCAGCAATTGCGGCCCATTTCGCGACCCCCTCCTGACGGCCGGCGAATGCCGGCCGTGGACAGGGAGGCGGGAAAGGCGATGGAAAAGGGCCAGGGTTGTCATTCACGTGCAGAACGCGAGGCGCAAGCGGACCGACCCTCTCGTATCAGCGCCGCCTGAGCCGGTGTAAAAGTCAAAAGCCCCATCGTGGCCTGGTTCGCTTGGGCGTCATCCCACGCCCCGCGCATCACGCCGGTGAGGGAATGCGCTCCATGCGGAAGCAGCAGATGACCGAGCTCGTGCGCCATTACATGGCCGAGCATCTGAGAGGCATCGAGCCCGAGCTCCGCGCTGTAGAGCTGAATGCGGTCGTAGAAGGCGAAGGCGAGTATTCCTCGGGCTTCTCGCGTTTCCGGCGCGAGCCCCACGACGAATCGGCTACGGTTCGTGGCGCCGATCGGTTTCGCCGCGATCGTTACGGTGAGAGAACAGGGCTGATAGGGCCCGTGTCCTAGCCACTGCAGGTCGATGTTTGAGAGCGCAAACACGCGGGTGGCTGCGTGTTTCGCCTGTTCGAGCACGTCGGCTGGCACCCGACCATGGTCCTGAAGGAACACCTGCACGGCGAAACCCGCCGGAGTCTGGGCTAACGCCGGTTCCCAGCCTGTCACTCCCACGCAGAGAGTCACTTGAACGATCCAGCGTTTGCAGCTCATTTCCCCCCTCCTCACGGCCGGCGAATACCGGCCGTGGACAGGGAGGCGGGAAAGGCGATGGAAAAGGGCCATCGCGATCGTGGGCGGCAGATACGGCCGTGACGCGACCGGCGTGAAGGGTCTCCGGAGAAACCTCGCTGTTACGCTCGGCAACTGTGGAGACCCGCGTGCGCTGGAGGCGCAAAATCAGACAAAGCCGCAGGACACGACAAGCGATCCGCTCATCGTCGAGCATGCGCAATGGGCAGAGCGGAGGCTAGCAGACGCGTCCGAATCAGCTCCGCCTGATCAGAAGTGAACGTCAACGTGCCACTGGTGGCACCGTTCACCTGAGGGCGATCCCATGCCGGTCGCATGATCCCCGTCAGCGAGTGCGCCCCGTACGGGAGCAGCAGATGACCGAGCTCGTGCGCCATCACGTGGCCGAGCATCTGTGACGCATCTAATCCCAGCTCAGCGCTGTAAACGAGGATGCGGTCGTAAAACACATACGCGAGCTTCCCGCGCAATTCCCGCGTGCCTGGCGCAATGCCGACCACCTGGCGATTGCTGCTCTTGCCGCCGAGCGATTTCGAGACGATCCTGATTCTGAGACACGACCCCTCGCACGCGTCTGTGCCGATCCACGCGAACGGGATGTTCGACTTACGGAACACGCGGCTCAGTTCTTGTCGCGCTCGGTCTACCGTCTCCACAGGCACTCCCGCGTCGTCGTGAAGCACCACGCGCACGGTCGCCGGCCCCGATATCTGGGCTTCCGCCGACTGCCACGGTCCCAGTCCGGCACACAGCGCCAACCCAGCGATCCAGCAATTGCGGCCCATTTCGTGACCCCCTCCTGACGGCCGGCGAATGCCGGCCGTGGACAGGGAGGCGGGAAAGGCGATGGAAAAGGGCCATCGCGATCGTGGGCGGCAGGTACAATGCCCCCCGGGCTCGGGTGCCTCTTCCTTCAACCGCTCAAGTCACGAACCTCCTTGTTGCCTGGAGACAAGGGGATAAAGCTGCGTTTGAACGGCTCATCCCGGTGGTCCATGCAGAGCTGCGCCGCATCGCCCGGCGCCACATGGGGCACGAACGCGACGGCCACACGCTGCAGCCAACCGCTCTCGTCAACGAGGCGTACTTGAAGCTCATCGATATCCGTCACGTTCAATGGCAGGATCGCGCGCATTTCTTTGCGATGTCGTCCCGCGTCATGCGGCGGGTGCTCGTGGACGCCGCTCGCGCTCGCGGCTATCAGAAGCGGGGCGCCGGCGCCTGCCAGGTGACGCTCGACGAAGAACGCATCGGCGCGAAGGAACCCGCGGCCGACGTCGTTGCGCTCGACGACGCGCTGACCGCGCTTGCAGCAGTTGACGAACGCAAGAGCCAGGTCGTGGAGATGCGTTACTTCGGCGGCCTCAGCATCGAGGAAACGGCCGAGGCGCTTGGCGTATCGGTAAGGACCGTCAAGCGCGACTGGACGATGGCGAAGTTGTGGCTCGTCCGGGAGCTCAAGAAAAGCCCAGATTAGGGATTGGGGATTAGGGATTAGGGATTAGGAATGGACGACGACGGAAGCGTGCCTCCCGATTTTCTGGCGAGCGGTCGGCTGGCATCGGCCATTCGCGCGTTGGGTGCCGATCTGATCGGAAAGCAGATCGGCGTCTATCGAATCGACTCGCTGCTCGGTGCGGGCGGGATGGGCGAGGTGTATCGCGCGCGCGATACGAAGCTGGGGCGCGATGTCGCTGTCAAGTTCTTGCCGCACGCGTTCACGAACGATCCCGATCGGCTGGCGCGCTTCGAGCGCGAAGCACGCATGCTCGCGTCACTCAATCATCCACACATCGGCGGGATCTACGGCTTCGAAGAGTACGACGGTGCACCGGCGTTGGTCCTGGAACTGGTCGAGGGGCTGACGCTTAGCCGATCGTGTGGCTCTGCGGGGTCCGATCTCCGTCAGCGAATCGCTCGGGATCGCAAAACAGATTGCGGATGCGCTCGACGCCGCCCATGAGAGAGGGATCGTCCACCGGGATCTGAAGCCTGCCAACATCAAGATCACTCCTGACGGCGTTGTGAAAGTGCTCGACTTTGGACTGGCCAAGGTGTCTGCCGGCGACGCGGCGACCGCCGATCTGACGCAGTCGCCGACGGTGACCGTCGGCGTCACGCGCGAAGGGATGATCCTCGGCACCGCCGCCTACATGAGTCCGGAGCAGGCACGCGGACAACCGGTCGACAAACGCACGGACATCTGGGCTTTCGGCTGCGTCCTCTACGAGATGCTCACCGGCCGCCTGGCGTTTCTGGGCCAGACTGTCTCGGATGTCATTGCAGCCATCCTCGAGCGTGAGCCCGACTGGTCTGCGTTGCCGAGCGCCACGCCGCCGGCCGTGCGCGACCTGTTGCGGAGCTGTCTCGAGAAAGATCCGAGGCAACGGCTGCGCGATATTGGCGACGCGCGGGTTGATCTCGAAGAGACCTCGACACGGTCGTCGGCTGTGACAGGCGCGACTAGGCCCCGCCGGTTCGCAGCGGCTGTGGCTGCAGCGAGTATCGTCATGGCGATCGCCGCGGTCTTCTTCGTCGAACTCATGCGTGACTCGCCGATCCAGCGGTCCAGCGTACGCCTCAGTCTGGTGCCACGACTCGATCAGCCGTTGACGCGGTCCGATCGCACGTTCGTCATCTCACCCGATGGCACTCGCCTCGTGTACCGCAGCGGCAGCGACGGCGCACTCATGGTGCGGGCCATTGATCGTCTCGACGCTGTACGACTCGGCACAATCACAGGCGCTCGGCATCCCTTCTTTTCGCCCGATGGCCAATGGGTCGGATTCTTCGAGGGCGTGAGCACCACTGAGCTGAAGAAGATCTCGATAAACGGAGGCCCGGCCATCCCCGTGTGCCGCGCTCGGGGTGGTGCGCGAGGCGCGACATGGGGCGTCGACGATACGATCGTTTTCTCCACGTCTGCTGGGCACTTGCTGCGCGTTCCGGCATCCGGTGGGCAGCCGACGGTCCTGAGCACTCCCGATACCGCCCACGGCGAAAGGGGACACATTTACCCATCATTCCTCCCGGGTGGCAGGTCGGTCCTGTTCACCGTCACCAGCGTTGGAAACCCGCTCGAAGACGGGCAGATTGCGGCGCTGGATCTCAAGACCGGACGCCGCGAAAACCTGCTCAGCGGTGGAAGTCAGCCTGAGTACATCGAGACTGGCCACCTCGTCTACGGGAGCGGCGGTGCGCTACGCGCCGTCCGCTTCGATGCGAGTTCCCTCAAAGTAAGTGGCGACCCCGTGCTCGTCGCCGACCGCGTGGCGACGTTGGCAACGACCGGGGCAGTTGAATACAGCGTCTCCGCGTCGGGGACGCTCGTGTATCTCGCTGGCGGCGTCATGGGAGCGAATCGGGTGCTGGTGTGGGTGGACCGGCAGGGCCGCGAGGAGCCCATTGGCGCGCCACCGCGGATGTATGCCTACTCGCGCCTGTCTCCCGACGCCAGTCGTGCCGCGCTGGACATACGCGATCGAGAAGAGGACATCTGGATCTGGGATTTTGCGCGCAAGACACTGACGCAGCTGACAGCCGATCCGGCCCTGGACACGATGCCAGTCTGGACGCCCGATGGGGCGCGCGTCATCTTCAGGTCTGCGCGCTCTAACACACCAGGTCTATTCTGGCAGCGCGCCGACCGGACAGGACAAGCAGAGCGTTTGACTGGCTCCCCAACGAATGCAAATGCGTGGTCGATTTCGCCCGATGGCACGCGTCTCATCGTGACAGAGTCTGGCCGCTTGGGGATTCTGCGAATTGACGGCGCGTTGGGGAATGGTGGAACGGGGTCACGACCTGTCGACGCGCTCAGTGTCACACCGTTGCTCGTGGGGCCACGGGCCGCATTGTCGCCTGATGGACGCTGGGTGGCCGTCGAGGTGGAAGACCAGATCTACGTGCGCCCATTTCCAAACCTGGACGATGGCTCGTGGCAGATTACGACCAATGGCGGGACCCGGCCGGTATGGTCGCGGCGGGGCGACGAGCTCTTTCATTTGGATGCCAGCGGTACGATGATGGCGACTCCGATTCAAACGGCCCCGCGGTTTCAGCCTGGCCAATCGACGAAGCTGTTCCAATCGCGGTACGTCACGGGGGGTAGCGGGTTCAGCTACGACGTCTCTCCGGACGGTCGGTTCCTCATGATCAAGGACGCGGCGGTCGAGGAAGTGGCGACCTACCCGATTGTGGTGCTGAATTGGATGGACGAGTTGAGACGTCTGGTGCCCACGAAATGACCTCTCAACCATGAGACAAATGCCAAGCGATGACTGACGAGCGCTGGCAGCGCATCGAAGAGATTTGTCATGACGTCCTCGAGCGCCTGCCGGATGATCGCGCGGCGTTCGTGCGCGAGGCGTGCGCCGGCGACGACGTGCTGCGCCGGGAAGTGGAATCGCTGCTTGCCAACCAGAGTCGCGCTGACGCACTCGGGACGGGACTAGGGATAGGACTAGGGATTCGGGAGTTGGGAGTGGATCTGATCGGAAAGCAGATCGGCGTCTATCGAATCGACTCGCTGCTTGGTGCGGGCGGGATGGGGGAGGTGTATCGCGCGCGCGATACGAAGCTGGGGCGCGATGTCGCTGTCAAGTTCTTGCCGCACGCGTTCACGAACGACCCTGATCGGCTGGCGCGCTTCGAGCGCGAAGCACGCATGCTCGCGTCGCTCAATCATCCACACATCGGCGGGATCTACGGCTTCGAACAGTACGATGGCGCGCCTGCCCTGGTCTTGGAACTGGTCGAGGGGCTGACGCTAGCCGAACGTCTGGCTCTGCGGGGTCCAATCTCCGTCAGCGAATCGCTCGGGATCGCAAAACAGATTGCGGATGCGCTCGACGCCGCCCATGAGCGAGGGATCGTCCACCGGGATCTGAAGCCTGCCAATATCAAAATCACGCCCGATGGCGTCGTAAAAGTGCTCGACTTTGGCCTGGCCAAGGTGTTTGCCGGCGACGCGTCGGGAGCGGATCTGACACAGTCGCCGACGGTGACCGTTGGTGGCACGCGCGAAGGTGCGATCTTCGGGACGGCCGCCTACATGAGTCCGGAGCAGGCGCGCGGCCAAACGGTCGACAAGCGCGCGGACATCTGGGCCTTCGGCTGCGTGTTGTACGAAATGCTCACGGGCCGCTTGGCGTTTCCGGGCCAGACTGTCTCGGATGTCATTGCGGCCATCCTCGACCGCGAGCCCGACTGGTCTGTGCTGCCCGATTCGACTCCACCCGCGATTAGGAAACTTCTCGCGCGCTGTTTTGACAAGAGCATCAGGACGCGCCTTCGCGATATTGGCGATGCGCGGCTCGAAATCGAAGACGCACTGAACCGGACCAACGTTACGATGGCTGGTCCCGATGCCCGCCCACGTAGAGGATTGCCGCTCGCGTGGGCACTGACAGTGATGGTCGCAGCGGCGGCGGGAGCCTTTGCGATTGGCAGCGGGGCATTTTCGGGAGCCGCGCCGGTCGGAGTGCCAACGTTCTCGCGAGTCGTACGTCTCACCTCATCGGCCGCACGTGAAATGGCTCCTGCGATCTCTCCTGACGGCAAATGGGTCGCCTATCTTTCCGACGCGCGCGGGACCACCGACGTGTGGGTGCAGTTCATCGGCAGTGGACAAGCGATCAACCTGACAGAAAACAAAAACATCGTACTCAGCAGCCGCTCCGTCGTCGGAGGTCTCGAGATTTCGCCGGATGGTTCGAGAATCCTCTTCCACGGTGGACCGACGGACGCCGAGCAGCAATGCCACGTACAGTGTGCCGGCCCCGCTTGGCGGCGTGCCGAGCCTCTTCCTCAGAAATGGCATACACGGTGTCAGGTGGTCGCCTGACGGTTTGCGAATTGCCTACGTCCTCGCGGGGGGCTCAGCGGGGGACTCCATCTGGACCGCGGACGCGGACGGGAGCAATGAGCGCCCCCTCGCACGAGCCGAAGGAAACCTGCACAAGCACTGGCCGTCGTGGTCGGCCGACGGTCAGTACATCTATTTCAGTCGTTCCATGACTGCGTGGAATGCCGCACCGACAGAGGTCTATCGCGTCGCGGTGACCGGTGGATCTCCGGAACTGGTCGTGGCGAGCGCGAGCCGTGCTGCATTCGCTGCCGCGACTCCCGACGGCCGCGGCCTGATTTACGCGGCGGATCCAGTAGGGGCGGAGCTGAATCTCTGGTGGCGACCGCTCACGGGCGGCGGGCCTGTGCGGCTGACGACGGGCATCGGCGAATACGCACAACCGCGAATCTCATTGAACGGACAGACGATGGTATGCACGCTGCTCGAGACGCGTGACTCGCTCGTGAGAGTCGACCTCGGCTCCGACCTGGGTTCCACATCCGCAAGCACCCCGCTTACGGACGGATACACTGGCGATCTCGATCCGAATCTCTCGCGAAGCGGCGACCGGCTGGTCTTCAGTTCCACACGATCCGGTCAACGCAATCTCTGGATCGCTCGAAGCGATTTAACCGATCCGAGGCCGTTGACCATCTGGGCCCTCGCTCGACGAGTATCCGCAGTTTTCGCCGGATGGACAGCAGGTCGCATTCATCTCGAATCGCGGAGGTGAACGTGGCCTCTGGATCGTCTCTGCGGATGGCGGGGTTCCGCGCCGATTGCTCGTCGCGGCTGTGCTCCCTTATTTCTCGTGGTCGCCGGACGGGCGCGAGATCGTGTACTCGACACCAGTTGGAGAACTGCCTGGTCTCTCGGTCATCAACGTTGGCGACGGGCGCACTCGGCGTTTGCAGAACCCGACGAGCAATGGCGCTACGTCGCCAGCATGGTCACCGACGGCCGACGAGATTGCCTACTTGGACGTGAAGCCGAATACCCCGGGCAGCGAGCAGGCAGTGGCAACTGTGCGATTCATGACCAGCTCTGGACAGCCGGTCACGCTCGACATCGGCCAGACCGGGCCCTTTTCAAACGGCTTCCTGGCATGGTCACGCGACGGACGCAAGCTGGCGGCGATGCGCGTTCCAGGTACCGCGGCGGCATCTGTATGGATCTCTGACCTGGACGCAAGTCGTCCAATCCGTCAAGTGTTCACGGTTCCTGACGACGCGCTCGTGCGAGGGATTGTGTGGTCCGGCGACGGACGTTCGGTGATCATTGGGCAGCAGCGCGCGTCGAGCGATATCGTCCTCTTCGATCAGACTCCAGGGAGCCGATGAGACGAGCGACTGGAAATCGCCGGTGAGTGACGAACGCTGGCGGCGCGTCGAAGACATCTGCCATGACGCCCTGGCACGCCTGCCGGCTGACCAAGCGAAATAGCGATGTGTCGAGCGTGATCAGACGACAACCGCGGCTGAAATCACGTTCGTAATTACGTACTCGTCCACCACTCCGCGGCGTCGAGACGTTCGAATTGATCGCCCGGCGGGCAGGAACCCTGTAGCACCTCAATCCGGCCGCCTTCGCCTCCTTATTGTCTTCGTACAGCGCTGCGATTTCCGGCGCCGTCGAATTGCTCATCACGACGTGGCAGCCGCGCGTGGCAAGCCTGATCGCCATGTCCCGCAGGCGCTCCTGGTCGCCGGCATCAAAGCCTTCGGCCGTGTAGCTCGTGAATCGCGCCGTCCTGCTGAGCGGCGCATACGGCGGATCGAAATACACGAAATCGCCTGCGGCCGCGCTGTCGACGATGCAGCTCGAATCGCGCGCGGTCGAGTGTCACGCCAGGCCGCGCGAGCGCCTTGGCGACGCGACGGAGATTCGCCTCGTCGCAGATGCGCGGCTTCGCATAACGGCCGGCCGGCACGTTGAACTCGCCGTTGCTGTTGAGCCGGAACAGTCCGTTGTAGCCGGTGCGATTCAGATAGATGAACATCGCCGCCAATGCGTCGTCGTACTGAGGGTCGCCGTTCCCCGCGGCGGCGAGCGCGGCGCGCTGAGGGTTGAATCGCTCGTTGCGGACTTCGTAGTAGTGCCTGGCGCCATCCCGCTCGTGGCCGGTGGCCAGGCGTGAGAGCTCGCGGATGACTTGCTCGGGGCAGTCGCGCACCGCGCGATAGCAGGCGATCAAATCGGGATTGTTGTCGGTGAGCGTGGCATTGTGGCCGGCGAGCAATCCACGAGCGTGCAAGTCGAAGAACACGGCAGCGCTGCCGAGGAACGGTTCCCAGTACCGATTGAATGTCGCAGGATAGAACCTTCGAAGCGCGGGCAGCAGCTGCCGCTTGCCTCCCGCCCACTTCAGCAGCGGCCGCGCGTCGGCTGTTTGCCCCTCGCCCCTTACCCCTTCCCCCTTCAGCGAAGCCCCCGTCAGTGTCGTCGCCCTTCCGCGAGCCTGAGTCCGACGGCCATGCCGAGATGGAACGCCGCTTCCTGGTTCAGCCAGATCTGCCGGGCCAGGTTGTCGACCAGCTCCTCGATGAGCTCGTGGTCGCTTTCGTCGACGATTTCTTTCAGACGCTGGACGATCTCCTCCTGGCGCTGCACATCGGCCGGTGCGAACAACTCGTCGTCGTGGAGGGCTTCGAGCAGCTCGTCGTATTCGGTCGCGCACTGCTCCTCGATATCGCCGAAGCTCGGGTACCTCACACGGTTGTCGGGCATCTCGATGCGCTCGGCTCCCGCGCGTGCGATATCCATCAGATCGTCCGACGTCGCGCCCATGCCTGCCTCCGGCAAGCAATCTACTACAACTACTGATCTACTGATCTACGGATCTAGAATCTGTCGATGCGTCAATGGCTCGCTGCGTTCGCGCTGCTCGTGTCATGCGGGCAAACCGCCGCACCTATCGCCCCCAACGCACCCAGCGCCCCCAGCGCCCCTAGCGCACCCAGCGCCCCCAACACACCCAGCGCCCCCAGTTTCGATTTCACCCGCACGTTGCGCGTCGATTATTTTCACAGCGGCGGGCCGGGTGGGGAAGCGCTAAAGCTCGATACCGTCAGAGCCGAAGCCGCCTGGCCCGGCAGCCGGACGCAGCTCGTCGACACATCCGATCTCGGCAAGTATTTCTTCGAGGTGATCGATCTTGCCTCGAATCGCGTCTTGTACTCGCGAGGCTTTGCGTCGATCTTCGGCGAATGGGAAACGACGCCGGAGTTCCGGACGGGAGACCGCTCGTTCCACGAGTCGGTTCGCTTCCCGTGGCCGCTCGCTCCGGTACGCTTCGTCTTCAAGAAGCGCGATCGGACGAACGTGTTCGAACGGCTGTGGGATGTCGAGATCGATCCGCGCTCGGTGGCTGTCAACCGCTCCGAGCTTTCGTCGGGAGGGCGTCTGTCGACGGTGTTCGAGAACGGACCGCCGAGCCGAAAGGTCGACCTTCTGCTCGTCGGCGACCGGTACTCCGTGAGCCAGGCATCAAGATTCCGTGCACATGCCGACAGCCTCGTGAAGGCGCTGTTTGCGCTCGAGCCGTTCAAGTCGCGCCGCGGCGACTTCAATGTCAGGACCCTTCACCGGCCCGGATCGCCGCCGTCGGTCGAGTTCAACATCTTCGGCCTCGAGCGCTACGCGCTCACCTACGACAACCGCGCGCTTCGCGACGTCGCCAGCGCTGCGCCCTACGACGTGGTCGCGATTCTGGTGAACGAAACGAAGTATGGCGGCGGCGGGATTTTCAATCAGCAATCGACGGTGGCCGCGGCGAACGAATCGGCGGAGTACGTCTTTATCCACGAGCTGGCGCACAACCTTGCCGGCCTTGGGGATGAATACGTCGGCAACGTGACTTACGAGACGGGCGCGCCGGTCAAGGTCGAGCCGTGGGAGCCCAACATCACCGCGCTTCACGATCCGTCGGCCTTGAAGTGGCGCGATCTCGTCGAGCCGAACACGCCCGTACCCACGCCCATGTCGCACGCAGGCAAAGTCGGCGCATTCGAAGGGGCAGGGTATGAGTCGCAGGGTCTCTACCGGCCCGAAACGTCGTGCATCATGGGTTCGCGAAAGGTCACCGATTTCTGCCGTGTCTGCCGGCGAGCCATCAATCGCATCATCGATCTGCACACCAACTGACGCACGTCCTGCTGCTGTCTCAACATCTATGAAAGGGCCGGGGTCGTACGATCCACCATCGCATGCCCGAGCGCCTGACGTTCTCGTTCAAACATCTATTCGAGCTCGTGCGTGAGCTCAGCATCAGTTAGGACCAGGTCGCGGATCATTCACGGATCGACCACGCGGCGGTCATGTTGAGACCGACCCGTCGACCTGGAGAGGACATCACGCACTCGCGCGCCACGCCGTCATCACGTCCTCACACAAACTGCGCGCACAGGCGACGCGAGCTTTCAGTGCGCCTTTGCGTATCGCGAGCCGCCGCGCCCACCGGCCGGTCGGATCCTGGCGTCGCGGACTGTGCATGGCGGCCTCGACGAGCGCCCAGCGCAGCCACGGCGATCCCCGTCGTGTGATGCGGCCGTATCGATAGCGGCCGGCGCTCGCGTCCACGCGCGGCACCAAGCCCGCGTAGCTCGCGAGATGGCCGGGCGTCGGAAACCGTCGCACGTCCCCGATCTCGGCGCGGATGAGCAACGCGAGCACGGCGCCGATGCCGGGAATCCGTTGCAGCCTCATCACGATCGGATCGGCGGCGGCGACCGTCTGCACCTCGAGATCGACCGCCTCGATTTCGCGACGCACCGCGGCGAGTGTCCGGCGCAGCGTCGCCACGCTGGCCGCCGCCCGCGGCGGTAACACGAGCGTATCGAGCACGGCATCCTGTCGCACCAGCCGCCGAGCCTCGACGATCCCCTGGCGCAACAGCACGGCGCGTAGGCGCTGCAGGATACGCGTGCGCATCTGAACCAGCGTGTGCCGGCCGCGACACAGCTCGCGCAATTCCCGAATGGCCACGGGGGGATGGTAAATGCCGACCACGCTGTCCCGCCGTAACGCATCCGCGAGTCGGCGCGCATCCAATCGATCGGTCTTCGCCGCATAGCCGGCCTTGAGTCGCGTCTTCACCGAATCGACGATCCGCAGCTCGCCGACGTGCGCCACGATCGCATCCGCGAAGTGCCACGTCGGCGTGCTCGCTTCCACGGCGACCGCTGTGGAGGCCCCGCACCGCGCCACAAACGCCGTGATGCCCTCGGCCGTCCGGGGAAACCGATCTTCCCACAGTCGGGCGCCGCTCTGGTCGACGGCACACGCGTGGAAAAACGCTTGGTGTAAATCCACGCCGATGTAATGCTCCATCATGGGCTGTCCTCCTCTCGGCTCGGAGCATGCTTTGGTGGAACTTACATGCTAACCGGCTGGAGTGAGAGACGGCCCTTTCATCTGATCACGGAGGCACGGAGACACGGAAGTACACGGAGTGTTTTCTTGAAAAAGAGTTCTCCATAAGGCTCTGTGCCTCCGTGCCTCCGTGTTGAGATATGGCAATCCCGTGGCCCCGTTCTTGCGACACAGCCCGTAACGTCCTGACAAAGTGTCGGTGCGACATTCATTCGGGTTCTGGAGCGATGACCAGAAACAGAACAGCTATCGATGTAGGCGCGCCGCTCGACGAGTAGTTCTATGAATGAGGTTTCGGGGGCCGATCTCCTCACCCTGCTGACGCTCGCGTTGCCCGTGGCCGCCATCTCGTGGACCGTCACGCACGAAGACCTGTTTCGCGAATTCCGCGACTACTGCGTCGGCCTTAGCGAGAGCGCTCGGCGAGGTCCCATCCGCAAGTTCTTCTACCTCTTTACCTGCGAATACTGTTTCAGCCATTACGTATCGGCCGGCGTCCTGCTGGCGACGCATTTCAAACTGCTCTTCGACGACTGGCGAGGCTCTTTCGTCGCCTGGCTGGCGCTCGTCTGGGTGGCCAACCACCTAATCAGCATCTACGGGCGCCTGCGCCTGGGTATCCGAAGCGAGCGGCTCGAGATCGACTTGAAAGAGGCCGTCAGCGAGCGCGCCGGCGTGTCGAAAATGGAAGAGCGTCCGAATCACCGCAAGGCCGGCTAATCTCCGCCTCCGCCAAGGCTACGGCGGACCTCGCCGAAGCGCTCCGCGCGAAGGCGGGCCTGATCCCCAGTTCTGTGTGATACAGTCTCGCGCATTCCATTGCGCACCAACTGCGTCTACTGAGGGGAGATATGTGGCAGCACAACTATGAACCCATAGGGGGAAGTCTTGGCCTGTCGGCGCTCGCGGCAGGGATCCCCATCTTTGTTCTGTTCTACATGCTCGGCGTGAAGCGGAAACCGGCCTGGATGGCCGCGATGACAGCGCTCGCGTCGGCGCTGCTTGTCGCACTCCTTGGCTACGGCATGCCGTTTTCGATGGCGATCACCTCGACGCTGTACGGCGCGGCGTTCGGCATCTTTCCCATCGCGTGGATCGTCTTCAGCTCGATCATGCTGTATCGGCTGGCCGTCGATACCGGGAAGTTCGAAATCATCAAGGACTCGGTCGGCGGGCTCACCAACGATCGGCGCCTGCAGGCGATGTTCATCGCCTTCTCGTTTGGTGCGTTCATCGAAGGCGCAGCCGGATTCGGTGCGCCGGTCGCCGTGTCGGGCGCGATGCTCGCGGGCCTGGGGTTTTCGCCGTTTTATGCCGCAGGCATCTGCCTGCTCGCCAATACCGCGCCTGTGGCCTTTGGCTCGATTGGCATACCCATCACCACGCTGGCCAACGTGACGGGCATTCCATCGCTGCCGCTCAGCGCGATGACCGGCAGGCTGTGCGCGATGATCTCGGTCATCATTCCGGGGTATCTCGTCGTCGTGATGGCGGGTCCGAAGCGCGCGCTCGAGGTGTGGCCGGCGATCCTGATTTGCGGTGTCTCGTTTGCGGCCACGCAGTTCTACGTCTCGAACTACATCGGGCACGAGCTTACCGACATTCTCAGCTCGCTCGTCTGCATTTCGGCGATGGTGCTGGTGCTGAAATTCTGGAAGCCGCCGACGATCATGCGGCTCGAAGGCGACAAGGAAGCGACGATCGCGCCGAAAAAGCACTCCGGCAAAGAGGTGTTCGTTGCGTGGTTGCCGTACCTGTTACTCGTGGTGTTCGTGCTGACCTGGGGCGAGGTCGACATCAAAGCAATCCTCGACAGGTTTACCAACGGGTTGCTGCCCGGCTTCCTGCCGTTGAATTCGAGCGTGCTCAACGGGATCAACGTGCCCGGTCTCCACAATCTGATCACGAGGATTCCGCCGGTCACGCCGAAGCCTGCCCCTTACGGCGCGGTCTTCACCCTGAACTGGCTCAGCGCGTCGGGAACGTCGTGTTTCCTCGCCGGCGTTGCCGCGGCGATTCTCCTGCGCGTCAAGCCGAGGCAGTTCGCGGCAACATATGTCGCCACCTTCAAGCAGTTGAAGATGTCGATGGTGACGATTGCCACCATGCTCGGGCTGGCGTACCTGATGAACTATTCGGGCATGACCTCGACGCTCGGCCTGGCGTTGTCTGCTACAGGTCCGACGTTCCCGTTCTTCAGCGCCGTGCTGGGATGGCTGGGCGTGTTCCTGACCGGAAGCGACACCTCGGCAAACGCGCTGTTCGGCAACCTGCAGGTGGTGACAGCCAATACGCTGGGGCTGAATCCCGTGCTGACGGCGTCGGTCAACTCCGCGGCGGGCGTCATGGGCAAGATGATTTCGCTGACGAGCATCGCCGTCGCGGTCGCCGCGACGGGCATGACGTCGGCCGACGAGAGCAAGCTCTTCCGGTTCACCATCAAGCACAGCATTTTGCTGATGCTGTTGATGGGCGTCATTTCGATGATGTATGCATACGTGTTTCCGCAGTTTGTGCCGGTGGTGCCGCCGAAATAGGTGGTTGGTGGTTGGTGGTTGGTGGACAGGGCGAAGAACGAAAAACGAAGAACGAAAAACGAATAGAGCGGAGGAGGGCGGGTTCGGTTGTTCCGGACCCGCCCTTTGGCTTTTTGGTCTATTCGTTTTTCGCTTTTCGTTTTTCCTTACTGCGAAGTAATGATCGGCAGCACGGTGATCAGAGACAAGAGGACGGCAAGGAACGTCGCGGCGATGCAGATGACTGCAATCACGATGTGATCGACGCGCTCGGGCTTCAGCGGATCCAGGTAGCGCGCGGCAAGGTAACCCCCGAAAAACCCTCCCGCATGCGCGAAGTTATCGACGCCGCGCATGACGAACCCGAAAAACCCGAGAATGAGCGCGTACCGGATGGCTTCTGATCGCGTCAGCGAGCTTCCGGTGCGCCGGCCGTAATAGACCAGGGCGCCGAGAAATCCGAACACAGACGCCGATGCGCCGACGGTGACGCCTGCGCCGCTCAGGAACGGCAGATGCGGCAGAAACGCGTAGGCGAACGAGCTGAGCAGAAATCCAGCGGCTCCGGCAATGGTGTAGATGATGACCATTCGACCGGCGCCGTACATGTTTGCCACGACCGGTCCGAGGTCCCGCACCCACATCATGTTGAAGATGATGTGAAGCAGGCTGCCGTGAAGCCAGCTGGCGCTCAGTAGCGTCCACCACCAGCCGAATTCGAATACCGGTCTTCCGCCGGAAGCGCCGAGCAGGTACAGCACCACGAGGTCCGGAGCCAGAAATCCAAACAGTCCGCCGCCCATGCTCAGCGCATTGCGCGAGAGCAGCAGGGAAATCACGTACAGCGCGCCGCAACCCCAGATGACGAGCTGAACGAAACCGAGATCGTTGCCGAGGCTGCGCAAGAGCGGCGCGAATCCCCACAGGCCCGGGTTGCGGCGGCCGCAGCTGTAACACTTGTCATCGCGCACGCCGACGAGAGAGCCGCACGACGAGCACACGACGGAGCCGGTTGTTTGACGTTTGAACACGAAGAACCAACTATACTGTTGGGATGCCTTCGTCGAGAAATTCGCTCACAGTTGCGAACCCGAATCGCCGCAATGTCGCCATCATCGCCCACGTCGATCACGGCAAGACGACGCTTGTCGATGCGATGCTCCACCAGAGCGGCGCGTTCCGTGCGAACGAGCGGGTGGCCGAACGCGCCATGGACAGCAACGAGCTCGAGCGCGAGCGCGGCATCACCATCCTTGCGAAAAACACCGCGGTCCACTACCACGACCTGCTGATCAACATCGTCGATACCCCCGGACACGCCGACTTCGGCGGCGAGGTCGAGCGCACCCTGTCGATGGTCGACGGCGTCGTGCTGCTCGTGGACGCATCGGAAGGGCCGCTGCCCCAGACGCGCTTCGTGCTGGGGAAGGCGTTCGCGCGGGGCCTGCCTCCCATCGTCGTCATCAACAAAATCGATCGGCCCGACGCGCGCACGAGCGAAGTGCTGAACGAGATCTTCGACCTCTTCATCGACCTGGATGCGTCTGAAGCGCAGCTCGATTTTCCCGTGGTGTATACGAACGGCCGGGTCGGGACCGCGACCCTCGACCTCGCGAGCCCGGGCGACGATCTCCGCCCGCTCTTCGACGCCATCGTGCAGCACGTGCCGCCCCCGATGGGAGCGCTCGACGCTCCGCTGCAGCTCCTGGTGGCAAACCTCGATTCGAGCGATTACCTTGGCCGCATTGCGATCGGCCGGATCTTCAACGGCAGGGTGAAGATTGGCGATGAGGTGGCCATCTGCACGCCCACGTCTGAGGCGCGGAAGGCCAAGGTGACGAAGCTGTATTCCTTCGACGGACTGAAGCGTATCGACATCGACAATGCGGCGGCCGGCGACATCGTCTGCCTCGCGGGCATTGCCGACATCACGATCGGCGAGACCGTCACGGAATTCGAGCGGCAGATGCCGGTGCCGATGATCGCCGTGGACGAACCGACGGTGTCGATGATTTTCGGCGTCAACACCTCGCCCATGGCCGGGCGCGAAGGGCAATACGTCACCTCCCGGCAGGTGCGCGATCGGCTCGAGCGCGAGCTGATCGGCAACGTGTCGATTCGCCTCGAGGACACCGACAGCCCCGAAACCGTGAAAGTAGTCGGCCGCGGCGAGCTGCAGCTCTCAATCCTTATAGAGATGATGCGGCGCGAAGGGTTCGAGATGCAGGTGTCGCGTCCGGAGATCGTCACGAAAGAGGTGAACGGTCAGCGCGTGGAGCCCGTGGAAGATCTCGTCATCGACGTCCAGGAAGACTACCAGGGCGTCGTCATCGCCATGGCGGGCGGACGCAAGGGCACGATGACGAAAATGGTGAACCACGGAAGCGGCCGCGTGCGTATGGAGTTTCGGATACCGGCCCGCGGCCTCATCGGCTTCCGATCGCAGTTTCTTACCGACACGCGCGGCACCGGCATCATGAACCACATCTTTGCCGGCTGGGAACCCTGGCACGGCGCCATCCCCTCGCGGACGGCGGGAGCGCTGGTCGCGGATCGCACAGGCACGACGACGGCGTACGCGCTCTCGAACCTGCAGGAGCGGGGAGAGATATTCATCGAGGCGGCCACCACCGTCTACGAGGGGATGGTCATCGGCGAGAACGCGCGCCCGAGCGACATGGACGTGAACGTCACCAAGGAAAAGAAGCAAACCAACATGCGGGCGTCGAGCGCGGACGAGGCGATCCGCCTGATTCCGCCCCGCATTCTCGGCCTCGAGCAGGCCATCGAGTTCATCAACGACGACGAGCTGGTGGAAATCACCCCCAGAAGCATCCGCCTGCGGAAGAGAATCCTGGCGGCCAACCAGCGGCCGAAGCGCTCAGACGACGTGTAGTGTCCGGTTTAAAGTCCGACCATTTTTATCGCCTTTCGACGACATTTCGGGCCAAAATTTCTTGTAACCGCGCTTGCGCCTTTTGATACCATAGGTCCGTTTAAGCCGTCCCACAGTCCATTTTACGGTGCGCTGCGACCCCTGCGGGTTTCATGACGAGGTGATCGCCCCATGACTGCTCCAAATCAACTTCAAGAACAGCCCACTGGCGTAACCCGGCGCAAGTTCATCAAAGGCGTCATCGCCGCAGGCGCCGCCGTGTCCGCGTCGAGTTATCTGTTCCGCGGACCCGAACAGCTCTTCGGGCAGGGCTCGCTGCCTGGCGCTGTCGAGCGGCTCATGACGCTGACCGTCAACGGCCAACAGCGGCGCGTCGACGTCATGAAGCAGGAAACGCTCGCCATGACGCTGCGCTACAAGCTCGGCCTCACCGGCACCAAACTCGGCTGCGATCGTTCCGAATGCGGCGCCTGCACGGTGCTCATCGACGACGTGCCGCATTATTCGTGCTCGATCCTCACGCACACCGTGCGCGGCAAGAAGGTCGTCACGATCGAAGGCCTCGAGTCGGCCGACGGGAAGCTGCACCCGGTGCAGCAGGCCGTCGTCGACGAGCAGGGTTTCCAGTGCGCGTTCTGCATGCCCGGCTTCGTGATGTCGACGGTTGGATTCCTCAAGATGAATCCGAGTCCGACGCGCGAACAGCTCGCTCACGGTATCTCCGGCAACCTCTGCCGCTGCGCGGACTACAACAAGATCCTCAACGCGATGATGCGCGGCGCAGAAAACATGCGGAGGAGCTAGCTCGTGGCCGAAACCCCGAAATACAAGCTCATCGGGCAGAACTATGTTCTGCCCGATCTCGTCGCGAAGGTGACGGGCCGCGCGAAGTATTCAGAAGATTTCCGCGCCGACGGCATGCTGTTCGCAAAGCTCCTGCTCAGCCCGCTGCCGCACGCCCGCATCCGGCGCGTCGATGCCAGCGCGGCGCTGGCGATGTCCGGCGTCGTCGCCGTCATCACGGGCGAAGACATTCCCAAGCCAGAGCAGCCGATGCAACTCGGCGAAGCCGCCGCGCAGCGAGCCAACACGGTGCCCGAAGTCGCGCTCGCGACCGAGCCGCTCTATCAGGGCGAGCCGATCGTCGCGGTCGCGGCTGTTGACGAGCTGACGGCAGCCGAGGCGATCGAGAAAATCAGGATCGAGTACGAGCCGCTACCGTTCGTCGTCGACCCGATGATCACGTTGCGGCCCGGCGGACCCAATCCGCGCGCCGAAGGCAACGTATGGCGTCCGCCGCAGGTGCAGGAGATGAAAATCTCTGCGGCCGAAGCGGCAGAGCTCGATGCCGGCCGCGTGCCGCTGCTGGAAAACACTCCGATCCGATGGCAGGTGGGCGACGTCGACGCAGGGTTCAAGAACGCGGATTACGTGCTCGACGAGACCATCGTGCATCAGTCCACCGGCCACCAGCCGATGGAGCCGCGCACGGCGATGGCGTACTGGCAGAACGGCAAGCTGTTTCTGCACGGGTCGACACAATCCGTGGCGCGCACGGTCGCGAACGTCTCTCAGTGGGTTGGCATTCCCCAGAGCGATGTCGTCGTCATCAGCGAGTACTGCGGCGGCGGATTCGGAGGCAAGATTCCCGGTGCCCAGACGATGGCGATTCCGGCGATCCTGTCGAAGAAGACCGGACGTCCGGTGATGATGCGCATTACGCGCGAGGAAGAAAACTACATCGGGCGGGCGCGGGCAGGCATTCACATGCGGTGCAAGATCGGCTTCCGCAAGGACGGCCGCATTCTCGCGATGGACCTGTGTGCCATTGGCGACTGCGGCCCGTACTCGAACCAGGGTGACGTCGGCACGGTGGGATCGAACGCGACTGCGCTCTACAACCCGGAGAGCATTCGATTCCGCGGCGTCGGCGTGCTTACCAACACGCCACCGCGCGTATCTCAGCGGGCGCCGGGCGGCGAACAGGCCGCCGCGATGCTCGAGCCGATGATCAGCAAGGCCGGACGCCATCTCGGCGTCGACCAGGTCGAGATTCGAAAAATCAACGCGCCGCTTACGGGTTCGGAGTTCGGCCCGCCTCCGCCGCCGGCGGCCGCCGGTGCAGCTGCTGCCGCAGCAGGTGGACGCGCTGGTGGACCCGGAGGCGCTCCCGCGGCCGCCGCTCCGCCGGCACCGCCGCGCCGCTCGTTTTTCACGAGCTGCCACCTGCGCGAAGCGCTCGATCTCGGTGCGCAGCTGTTCAAATGGGACGAGCGCAAGGGGCGCAATGGACAGCGCAACGGCACCAAGGCGACCGGATTCGGCGTCGGCATTGGCACCTACACGGCTGGATCGATCGCGATGGACGGGTTGCTTCTCGTCCGGAACGACGGCAAGGTCTACGTGCATTCGGGCATCGGCAATCTCGGCACCGGCTCGGTAATGGACTGCTCGCGCATCGTTGCCGAAGAGCTGAATGTGCCGTGGGAGCAGATCGAAACGGTGTGGGGCAACACAGGCAAGCACCTCGCCTGGAGCTCGCCGCAGGCCGGTAGCCAGACGATCCACGCGCACACGCGCGCGAATCTCGCAGCCGCGCAGGATCTGAAGCGGAAGCTGCAGGAGGTTGCCGCGCTCGAGCGCGGTGGCCGTCCCGAAGGCTACACCGTCGCGAACGGCCGCGTCGGTCCGCTCACGTTCGCCCAGGCGGCTCAGGCGGCGATCAAGCACGGCGGGAAATTTACCGGCCACGAGATGCCCGCCGACATCAACGACATGACGAAGGCGTCGGTGAAAGGGCTTGCTGGCCAGGGGCTCATCGGTGTTGCGCGCGACAACTTCGGCCGCAAGGGGAACACGCAGTCGTGGGTCGCGGCGTTCGCCGAAGTCGAGGTCGACGTGGAGACCGGCGAGTATCGCCTCGTCGATTACGTTGCGGCGACAGACTGCGGAACAGTGATCAACCCGCGTGGCCTGGCTGGCCAGCTCCATGGTGGCGGCGTGCAGGGCTTCGGGCAGATTCGCAGCCAGAAGTGGGTGTACGACCAGCGCTACGGCGTCTCGCTCGCGAACCGGTTCCACTACAACAAACCACCGACGATTCTGGACATCCCACTCCATGAGATGGCGTGGGGAGCGGTCGGCATTCCCGATCCACAGACGCCCATCGGGGCGAAGGGGATTGGCGAGCCCGCGATTTGCGCGGGCGCGGCCGCGGCCATTTGCGCAGTCAACGCGGCCATCGGCGACGATTTCCTGCGCCGCACGCCGGCAACACCAAGCATGATCGTGGCTTCGCTCGACGCGGGTAAACGTGTCGATGAAGGCCTCGTGACCCACGTGTAGAGGAGGCTGAGAGATGGCAACGATTCACGACGTAATGCCCGCCTTCGAGCTATTCCAGCCTACGAGCATCGACGATGCGCTGTCGCTGCTCGAGCGGCATCGCCGCAGTGTCTGGGTGCTGGCCGGTGGTCTCGATACATTCGACTGGCTGAAGGACCGCAACAAACGGCCTTCGGTGGTCATCGACCTCAGCGGCGTCGAGGCGCTCCGCGGCATCAAAGCGCTGCCGGACGGCGGCCTCGAGATCGGCGCAACGACGACGCTTACCGAGATCGCGAACCACGCGGTCGTCAAAGAGAAGTTCAAGCTGCTGGCCGACGCGGCTGGGCTCGTCGCGTCGCCGCAGATTCGCAACCAGGGCACTCTGGGCGGCAACGTGTCGCAGGATACGCGCTGCTGGTACTACCGCAGCGGATGGACGTGCTACCGTGCCGGCGGCAACATCTGCTACGCCGACACGCCCACGGCGATAAACCGCGAGCACGCGCTCTTCGATGCGAACCGTTGCGTCGCCGTAAACCCGTCGGACACGGCGCCGGCGCTCGTCGCGCTCGACGCGCAGATGGTGATTCGCAGCACGGGCGGCGAACGCGTGGTGCCTGCCGAAGAGTTCTTCATCGGGCCCTCGATCGACATCACCCGCATGACCGTGATGGAACCAGGCGATCTGCTCACGTCGATTCGCATTCCTGCGACCTGGGCGGGCGCGAAGTTCTACTTCGAGAAGGTGCGCGACCGGCAGGTGTGGGACTTCCCGCTGGTCAACGTCGCATCGGCGCTGAAGATTTCGGGCGGCAACATTCAGCAGGCACGAGTCGTCGTCAATGCCGTTGCTGCACATCCGATGCGGCTGCATGCGGTCGAAGCCGCAGTGGCCGGAAAAGCGCAAAACGAAGAGACAGCAGCGATGGCGGGAGAGCTGGCGATCCAGGGCAATGAACCCCTGGCTCACAACGGCTACAAGATCCCGCTGATGCGCAATCTGGTGAAGCGAGCCCTCCGGGCAGAGGCAACATCATGAACTGGCTGGTCCAAACGGGTCTGAATCCCTGGAACGAAGAAATTCTGACTCACGCGCAGTGGAACCTCCTCTACGCGGCGCTCGGGTTCGGCGTCGTCTTCATGCTGGGTCACACGTTGTACGTTGCCTTCTGGCCCAAGCCTGCGGGTGGACACACGGCGGCCATAAATCCCGAGTTCGCCTCGCGAGTACCGGCCAAGATAAAGCGCCATTCGCTTGCCGCTCGCGCGTTCCATTGGATTATGGCGGCGTCTATGTTGACGCTGCTCGTCACCTCGTTCGCGCCCATCCTCGGATGGAGGTTCGACTGGGTGCAGATCCATTGGATCGCAGGTATCGTGCTGACAATCTCGATCATCTATCACATCATCCACGCCAGCTTCTGGCTCGACTTCTGGTCGATCTGGCTGAACAAGGAAGATGTAAACGAAGCGACGACTCGCTTCAAGCGCGCGATCGGTGGCAAGGAGCCGGCGCCGCGCAAAGCCGCGAAGTATCCGTGGGACAACAAGATGTACCACACGGCCATCGTGCTGTCGGCGCTGGCTGTGGTGCCCACCGGATTGTTCATGATGGTGCGCGTACGCAACCCGTTGTTCGCGCGCAATCCCTACATGTTCAGCGATGCCACGTGGGGGCTCATGTACGTCCTGCACGGCCTGTCGGGCATCGGCCTCGTCGGGCTGGTGATCGCGCACATCTACTTCGCGATCCGTCCCGAGAAGATCTGGATTACCAAGGGCATGGTCTTCGGCGACATCAGCAGAGAGGACTTCCTCAAGCATCACGACCCGCAGCGCTGGGTCGTGGAAGGCTCGGCCGCGCAAAAACGATAGCCTCGCTGAAAGGGGCAAGGGGCAAGGGGCAAGAAGAGAATTACCCTTGCCCTTTACCCCTTACCCCTTTTTTGTTTCATGCTCATTCCATATGAAAACTGACTTGAAGGATCGGTGCGCGCGCATCGAAGAGGCGTACGAGTTCATGCTCGCCTATGCGGCACAGGGGCTGCGCACCGAGCCGGGCAGCGGATCCGGGTCGCAGATCCGGCAGATGCTGACGGTGTGCAACAACTCGCTGACGGGGCTCGCCGATCTCTTCACGCGGATCGTGCGCTCCGACAAGCTCGAGCCGGCCTCGGCCTACGACAACTTCATCGCTGTCCTCGAGCGCGATGCGAAGGACGCGCAGGCCGCCGTTCAACTGGCTCTCGCGCAGCCGTCGATCAGCTCTCAGTTGATCGACAACCTGAACGCGTCTATCCACCTGCGCGCGCTGCTGACCGATCTGTTCATGATCGACGAGATCGTGCGGCCAGACGCTGTCGAATCGGCCTCAGCCAACGCGCCCACGGAGTAGTTGTCCCCAACGCCGAGGCGCCGCGGCGCCGGGAAACGCCGCGAAAACCACTTTCATAAAGAAGCCTGTCCGACTCGGCGTCCCGGCGACCCGGCGTTGAGAATCACTGAATCGTGAGCATTCTGTTAGAAAAGAAAAAGTCTGCGCCACTGCGTCCTCGGCGGTGAGGCAGAGACATCAGCGTGCCTTCTACTGTATGACCCCCAAATCCGTCGCGCCGGTTTTGACCTCGATCGGCCGCACGACAGGGGCCGCGCCCGCGTACACCGCGAGGTTGTAGTGCCCGGCTTTCACGTTGGGGATGCTGAAGCTGCCGTCGTTCGCGGTGGTCGTCGTGTACGGCGAGGCGGTCACGAGAATGCTGGCCCGCATGGTCGTGTGAATGTCGCATGTGACGTTGTAGTAGCCGGCGTCAAACTTGTGCTCGTATTTCCCGAACGCCACGGTTGCGACGTTGAAGACCGGCGCCTGTGATGCTGCGTCTGCGACGCGCACGTTGTGGAGCACGTCTTCGCTGTTTCGAAACTGCACCGTTTGACCCGCCTGCGCGATGAGAAAACCAGGCAGAAACTCGTAACCGGCCTGGTCCATGATGGCCGGATCGGGTTTGACCGGCACCTCGCCCCCGCCCAGGGGCTCCAGCACGACGAGCGTGGAGGGAGGGCCAAGGCTCGATGCCAGCGTTCCGGTTACGTTCGAGGCACCATCGGAGACTTCGGAAGCATTCGTGCCGGCCCTGGCGTCGGCCGCCGCCGAAGGCGCGTTGTTGCCGCCGCAACTGAGTGCCGCGAACGCGAGAGCGGCGATCGCCGCAAGCCGAGACGTCATCGCGTCCTATAATAATCACATTCGTATGATGTTCCTGCGATTCGCGCTGACAGCGTCGCTGGTGTTTGCGACACCCGTGCAAGCCCAGCGCGGAGCCAAGCCCGCACCTGCCAAACCTGCAGGTCCGCAGTTCTTCACGACGCCCCTGAGTGTCGATCAGATGCGGAGCAAGCAGGCCGTCATCGAAACGGATCTCGGCACCATCGTCATCGACCTCATGGCCGAGGTTGCGCCGAATCACGTCGGTTACTTCATCAAGAACGCTGAAGAGGGCACGTATATAGGAACGACTTTCCATCGCGTCGTGCGGCAGGGGATTGTGCAGGGCGGCGATCCGCTGACGAAAGATCCTTCGAAGATCGACGCATACGGTACCGGCGGTCTCGGAGTGCTTCGGGCCGAGAGGAATGCCGAAAAAAATACGCGCGGCGCGGTGTCGGCCGTTGTGGGCGGCGGAAATCCTGATAGCGGCGGCACCCAGTTTTTCATATGCGTCGCAGACCAGCCAGGCCTCGACGGCGTGTACGATGTGTTCGGCCGCGTCAGCGAGGGCATTCTCGTTGCGCAGAAGATCTCTGAATCAGCCGCCGACGAGAAGGGTCGGCCCAACGAGCGAATCGCGATCCGGTCGGTGACCGTTCGCGACAAGCCTGCCGCCGGGCCCGAGCCATTTTCGACCGAGACCGCCGCGGAGTTGGCCACCTATCGCGCTGTTCTCCAGACGACCATGGGGGACATTGCCATCGAGTTCGCGCCTGACAAAGCTCCAGAGCACGTGCGGAACTTTCTGCGGCTCGCGCAAGCCGGCGTGTACACAGGCATGGGGGTTCACCGCGTGGCAAAAGGTTTTGTCATTCAGACGGGATACATGCCGTCAAGAAGAGAACCGCTGTCCGAGCCTCAGCAGCGCCTCGTGCGGACGCTGCAGCCGGAGTTCAATGACACGCTGCACGTAAAAGGCACCGTCTCGATGGCTCGTGGCGACAATCCTGCCAGCGCCGACACGTCGTTCTTCATCGTCCTTGCTCCGAGCCCCGTGCTCGACGGGAAATACACAGCGTTCGGGCGGGTCGTCGAGGGGTTGCCGGTTGTCGAGGCGATCGAGCAGGTACCGGTGAACGGCGAAGCGCCGGTCACGCGCATCGAAGTGCGGCGGGTGAGCGTCGAAAAGCGGTAGGTTCAGTCCATCTGCTTCGCCGGCCTCGGCGATTTCCGCGGGCGCGACGGCGACTCGCTTGGCTGGCCGTTCGGACAGCGGCAGAAATTTCCAACGCACGGCTTCGCAAGCTCGGCAAAATCCCAGTAGTGCATGCGAATGGCGTCTGTGTGCGTGCCGGCATTGAAGACCATTTCCGGTTCGCCGACCAGGCATCGTTCGACGAAGACTGGATGACCCCACACCGCACCGAAGGGAGGCATCGCGCCAACCTCCAAATCAGGGAACAGCCGAGCCAGTTCTTCCTCGGTGGCCAGACGTAGCGTCGTCGCGCCGACAAGGGCGCGCAACTGCTCGAATTCGATTTTATAGTGCGCGGGCAGGACGGCCTCCACCGGCTGTTCGTCGGCCATACAGACCACGACCTTTGCCCAGGATCGGCCTCGAATGTGGGAAAGGGCCGCTTCCTCCTGAGCTGTGTATGAAAGCTTGTGCCGAAACCAGGTATAGGGGATCCGTTCGCGCTTGAGCAGCTCGACGATCGATGCAGCGATTCCCATCGAAGTCCCTCCCTGAGCGCGCGGACGCGGCCCGTGGTAAACGAGGGTTGTGTGTGCATTGAATAACACGGTCTTGGTTCCGCGTCCACAAATCTTTCGACGAATCCTTGACAGAGGGGTAGAATGCGATTGATTAACGTCAAAATAGCAAGCCGCCGACACCTCACGCGCGCGGTGTCAGCCGATCGGTCTGCTGCACTGCGCTCTCTCGCGAAGAACGGGTTTTCGATAACCGCTCCGTATCTGAAAGGGTCGTTGTCATGAACCAAACCGACGTGATCATCGGCATCGGCGGCGCGGCGGGCGACGGTGTCGCCTCGGCCGGCAACACTCTGGCGGTGTCCGTGGCGCGCCAAGGTCAGGCGGTATTCGCGTACAACAGCTATCAGTCTGTGATTCGTGGGGGCCATTCGTGGCTGCGCCTGCGTATCTCCGCCAGGAAGCCGTTGAACCACGGCGATCAGGTGGATGCGGTCATCGCGTTGAATCAAGACACTCTGGACCGACATCTGCAGGAGCTGACGTCTGGCGGCTTGGTACTCTACAACGCCGCCAAGCTCGAACCGAAGTACGAGGCTCCCAAAGGCGTTCAGCTGTGTCCATTGCCAGTTCGCGAGCTGACCTCCGCCTACGAAAAGCTGCCGGTCATGCAGAACACCGTGGCTGTCGGGGCTGTGATTCGTCTGATGGGGCTGGATTTCGCAGGCCTCGAGTCGGTGCTCGAGTCTACATTTATGAAGAAGCCGCATGTCGTCAAGGTGAACGTGGAGGCGGCCAAAGCGGGCTATGACTATGCGGGCGCCCATTTCCAGCCGCTCCCAAAGCAACTCCAGAAAACCAGCCAGAAGTGGGCTCTGATGACGGGCAACGAGCTGATGGCCATGGGCGCAGCATTCGCCGGCTGCAAGTTCTACTGCGCGTATCCGATGAGCCCCGCGACGCACATCCTGGAATGGTTTGCCGGTCACGGTAAGGAGCTTGGCATCTGCGTCCGCCAGGTCGAAGACGAGATTTCTGTCGCCAACATGTCCATAGGGGCCGGTCACATGGGCGTGCGAAGCATGTGCGCGACCTCCGGCGGCGGCCTGGCCCTGATGACAGAGGCCATCGGCATGGCCGGTATGATCGAAACGCCTGTTGTGGTCGTGAATGTGATGCGGGCGGGTCCCTCCACAGGCGTGCCGACGAAGACCGAACAAGCGGATCTGAACCAGGCCTTCGGCGCGAGCCAGGGCGACTTTCCGCGGATCGTCATCGCCCCGCTCACCATGCGCGACTGCTTTGAGACGCCGGCGCTGGCCTTCAACCTTGCCGAGCGATATCAGTGCCCGGTGATCATTCTCGCCGACCTGCTCATGTGCGAGGACAACGAGACCGTCGATCCGGCGCTCTTGGACGTCGAATTCAAGATCGACCGTGGCGAGCTTATTACTGAGGCAAACGGGGACTCTAGCGACCAGCCGTACCTGCGTTACAAAGACACTCCCTCGGGCATCTCGCCGCGCGCCGTTCCTGGACTGCCCGGCCACCTCTATGTGTCCGGCACGGACGAGCACGACGAGGACGGTGTACTGATCAGCGACGTATTCACCGACCCGGTGCGGCGGAAAAAGATGGTGGACAAGCGCGCCCGCAAGATGGACACCGTACTCGATCATGTGCCTGCGCCAAAACTGGAAGGCCCAGCCGAGGCCGAGGTGACGCTCGTCGGCTGGGGCTCCACCTGGGGCGTTATCTCTGAAGCAGTCGAGCGCCTGAATCAAGCGGGCATCTCCGCCAACTACCTCCAGCTCAAGTTTCTGGTCCCCTTCCATACGAAGGAAGTCAGCGACATCCTCAGCAAGAGCAAGAAGATTGTCATCGTCGAAAACAACTTCAGCGGTCAGTTCGCTCGCCACTTGCGAGCTGAGACCGGGTTCGTCGCTCAAGGGCATATCCGAAAGTACGACGGTGAGCCGTTCGAGCCGAGGCACATCGTGGCTGGTGTCAAGGAGATCCTGGCCGGCAAGGACTTGGTTCAGGTGCTTTCGACAGAACCCGGGTGGCGGACTGACCACCCCACGGGCACGAGCGGAGACTGGGCTGGACGGCTGGTTGGCGCGGTATAGCGTTCGTGCGAATGATTCGAAACCCTTAGGAGTCACACATGGCCACCGTAGTCGCTCCAGCCAAACACACAGTGAAAGACTTCAAGCCTGAAGTTCCACCCGACTGGTGTCCCGGGTGTGGTGATTTCGGCGTCTTGAATGCGTTGTTCCAGGCCTGCGCCGAGATCGATCTCCCGCCGCGCGAACTGCTCGTGGTTTCCGGCATCGGCTGTTCGTCGAACCTGCCTGGCTTCATTCGCGCGTACGGTGTGCACAGCCTGCATGGTCGCGCTCTCCCGTTCGCCACCGGCGCCAAGCTGGCTAACCATGCCATGACCGTGATCGCCACCGGCGGTGATGGTGACGGGTACGGCATCGGGCTGAACCATTTCATCCAGGCGATGCGCCGTAACATCGACGTGACGTACATCGTCATGAACAACGAAATCTACGGCCTGACGACCGGGCAAGTCTCGCCCACCAGCGAGACGGGCATGAAGACGAAGACAACACCCCATGGCAATCTGGAGCAGATGCTGAACCCGATGGCCCTCGCGCTCGCCAGCGGTTGCGGGTACATCGCGCGGGGATTCAGCGGCCAGCCCAAGCACCTCATGAAACTGTATGTGGATGGCATCCGGCATCCCGGCTTTGCGCTGATTGATGTCTTCAGCCCGTGTGTGACCTTCAACAAGGTGCAAACCTATGACTGGTTCCGCGAGCGGGTGTACAAACTGGAGGATACGAACCACGATCCGGCGAATTTCCACGGCGCGATGGATAAGGCTCTCGAATGGGGCGAAAAGATTCCGATCGGCCTCTTGTATCGCAACCCGAACCCGGCGAAGAGCCTTCACACGCAGGATCCAGGGCTGCAATCGGGTGTGTTGGTCAAGCAGTCGCTGGGGGTGAGCAGGGAGCAGCGGCAGAAATGTATAGGGGAGTTCATGTAGCGAACGTGTTGAAATCTGGCGCAGGTCCGCCTTACGAGCGGGCTCGCGCCAGGTGGCAAGTTGGCGTAACCCTCAGTGACCCTTCGACCAGTCGCCCTTTTCCTCTTCGACCTGGTGCATTGCCTCTTTCAATTCTTCAGTCTCATCATCCTTGTCTTGACCTGGCGTTACGTTCGGCACGGTCCCCGAGCCTTCGTTCTTCTTGGCCTCGGCTGTCTCGGCTTCCCGCTCTTTTTGCCCGGCGGGCTTTGGGATGCTCATGATGGGTCTCCTTGCTGAATGTGCGCTGCAAAGGCCGCGCCGCTTCACCGTTCTTCAACGCAAGCGGAGTTGCCGTTGTTCCGGAAGTTGGGTAAGATTCCACTCTAACAACTGCCTTTAGCACCTGCTTTAGAGGTGCATTGCCCTGACGGAGCGTGTCAATGAGGACCAGACACCCGTTTCCTGGGATTCGCGTCACCGCCAACGGCAACCAGCTCGTCTCCTACCATACCGAGACACGGATTGCCGATGCCGGTATCTTCTATCCAATCACGCCCTCGACCGAGGGCGGCGAGCTCTATCAGCAGGCGTTCGCCGAAGGTAAGCTGAACGTCTTCGGCGGCAACACGATAGCCGTCGAGGCAGAAGGCGAGCACGCCGCGCAAGGTGGAGCGATTGCACACTCGGTCTGTGGCAAGCGTGTCGTGAACTACACGTCTGGGCAAGGTGTCGTGTACGGCGTCGAGCAGTATTACCACGCGCCTGGCAAGTGTTCGACCATGGTCCTGGAAGTGGCCGCTCGCGCGCTCACCAAGCATGCGTTGAACGTGCACTGCGGGCACGACGACGTCTACGGTGCGCTCGACACCGGCTGGATTATCCTTTTCGGCAAGGATGCCCAGCAGGCAGCGGATCAGGCGCTCGTCCTGCGGCGTGTCACTGAGCTCAGTCTGACACCCGGCATGAACGTGATGGACGGTTTCCTCACGTCCCATCTCGAGCGGACGTTTTACAAGCACGAGTCGGAACTGATACGGGAATACCTCGGCGCACCCGACGACATCATTGACTGTCCGACCGAGAGCCAGCGCGTGCTCTTCGGACCGAAACGTCGCCGCGTGCCGAAGATGATCGACCTCGCCAACCCGGTTCTTCTGGGTCCGGTCCAGAATCAAGAGCACTACATGCAGGGCGTCATCGCCCGGCGAGACAACTTCGTCGAGCCGATCCTCGCCTTCCTCGAGGCGGCCTGGGAGGACTTCGGAGAGTTGACGGGCCGACACTACGGCCTGGTGAGCCAGTACAAGACCGAGGATGCGGATACGGTCTTCGTCTCGCTGGGCTCGGCCGCGGAGAACATTGAGGCGGCGGTCGACTACATGCGCGAGACGCGCGGCGCGAAGGTGGGCTCGATTCACCCGAACGTCTTCCGCCCGTTCCCAGAGGCCGCTATCGTCAAGGCGCTGGCCGGGAAGAAGAACGTCATCATCCTCGAGCGCACCGACGAGCCGCTGGCGGGCGACAACCCGATGGGGCGCGACATCCGCACGGCGCTGAACAAGGCGCTTCTGGGCGAGGCAGGGATTCCGGCTATCACGATGGAGCAGATGCCGCGGCTCTTCGCCGGGGTGTACGGACTCGGGTCGCGCGATTTTCGACCGGAGCACACGATTGGCGCGTACGAATTCGCGGTCGGTCAGCGCAAGCGGAAAGACGGCAAGAGCGCAGACGAGGGTGTGCGCTTCATCTCCCTCGGTATCGATCATCCCTATGAGGTCAAGGCCGACGATGCGCCATCGCTGCTTCCTGAAGGGGCGATTGCGGTGCGGTTCCATTCCGTGGGGGGGTGGGGCGCAATCACGACCGGCAAGAACCTGGGCGCGATCATCGGCGACCTGAACGATCTGCTTTACGAGCGCGACAAGGTCGTCGACGAGTTTGGCAATCCGAAGGAGATCATTCACGTCAGCGCGAATCCGAAGTACGGATCGGAAAAGAAGGGCGCGCCGACGGCCTACTTCATGGTCGCCGCGCCCGAGCGCATCCGGGTGAACTGCGACCTGCGCCACGCCAACGTCGTGCTCTGCTGCGACCCCAAAGCGTTCACGCACTGCAATCCGCTCGATGGCATGCAGGAAGGCGGCTGCCTGATCTGGGAATCCGAAGAGGAAGGCGAGCAGGCGTGGGAACGGCTGCCGATGTGGGCGCGCCAGCAGATTATCGAGAAGAAGATCCGCGTGTATACGCTACCCGGCTTCGAGATCGCCCGCAAAGCCACCGACCGCGGCGACCTCCAGCTGCGCATGCAGGGCAACGCGTTTCTCGGCGGGTTCTTCGCCGTCTCGCCGCTCCTCGGGGAGTTTCGCATCACGCAGGAGCAGTTCCGCGAAGTCGTGGAAAAACAGTACGTCAAGAAGTTCGGGCGGCTCGGCGATGCGGTTGTAAAGTCGAACATGGAGGTCATGAAGCAGGGCTTCAGCCGCGTTCGGGAGATTCCCGTCGGCGAGCTCAATGCCGCCGATCGATCAACCATGCGCGGCAAAGCGCTCCTGCCCGTCGTCAATGAAAGCCACGACGGTGAAGGCTGCGGCTGCCGGTCGCACGCGATTCCCGAAGGCCAGCAGGAACGAACGCCGCTGACACGAATCGCCGAGTTCGACAACCTGTTCCGATCGAAATTTGGCTACAACCAGCCGGCCAACGCCTACGCGTCGCTCGGCATCATGGCCGCAGGCAGCGGCGATACGGCGTCGAAGTACGTCGCCCGCCGAGAGACCCCGCTCTACATCGCCGAGAACTGCACGCAGTGCATGGAGTGCATCGCGGTCTGTCCCGACACGGCGCTGCCCAATTGCTCGCAAGATCTCGAGACTGTGCTTCGCACGGCCGTGACCAACTACGTGACCGATGCCGGCGAACGGCAGAAGATGTTCCGGTCGCTGCCGGAAATCGAAAAGCGCACCAGGGAACTGATGCGCAATGCGGTCGCCAAGAGCGAGAAAACGTCACTCCAGGACCTCATTCGCGACGTGACGAACGTCGTCGACGGGTTCTCTCAGGAGGCGAAGAGCCAGTTCTTCGCGGTCCTCGACAAAGTGCCGCTGGCGTATCAGAAGACGAACGCGATTTTCGCAACCCCGGAGAAACGCGCTCCCGGATCGGGCGGTGTGTTCTCCATCTTCGTGTCTGACCTCTGCAAAGGGTGCGCGGCGTGCGTGACGGCGTGTGGCGAGCACATGGCTTTGAAGATGGTGCAGGAAACCGAACAGGTCAACGCCGAGCACGAAACGGGCACGAGGTTCCTCGACCTTCTGCCGGACACATCGCAAAAATACCTCGGGCTCTACAACGACACGCGGCCGCAGGATTCCAAAACGGCCACGCTGCGCAACATGCTGATGGTGCGCCGGAATTACGATGCGCTCGTCTCGGGTGACGGCGCGTGCGCCGGATGTGGCGAGAAGAGCGTTCTCAAGGCCATCACATCGGTCACCGAAGCCTACATGCGCCCGCTCTTCCACGCGAAGGCGGATCGCCTCCGAACCAAAGCCGACCAACTCGACCGCGATGGTGTCGGCAAGCTGGCAGCCCTCAAGGAACGGAATCCTGAAGAGTACGAACTCTTCCGGCAGGCCGTGGCGCATCTGCTCATGCGCCTTGGCGGCGAGGATGACAAGGACACCAAGTCACGCATGGCCGCGCACGGTCCAATTGCAGACGAGGACATCATCGGGGCGATCACTGCCGTAATGCGGCAGGAGGCGTTCAACCACAAGAACCTGCAGGCCATCGACGGCCGGCTTGCAAACGGGATGTCGGTGATGGCCATGGCCGCGCATACCGGCTGCAACACCGTGTACGGCTCCACGCCGTCGAACAACCCGCATCCCTATCCCTGGATGAACTCGCTGTTCCAGGACGGCATCACGGTGGGTTGGCTCCTCGGCGAGAGCTTCATCGTCGATCACGGCCGCCGGTCGGTCATTCCCGAACGGCTTGCCGATGCGCTGATGAATCGCGAGATGGACGTGATCAATCCGCGGGAATTCTATGAGGTACGTGCACTTCAGCGACGCGGTGATGACCGACCAGGAAATCCTCGAGCTGCCGAAGGCGTGGGTGGTCGGCGGCGATGGAGGCATGGGCGACATCGGCTATCAGAACACCTCCAAAGTGATCCTTCAGAACCGGCCAAACGTGAAAGCGCTGATGCTCGACACGCAGGTCTATTCCAATACCGGTGGACAGAACTCCGATTCGACGCCGATGCTCGGCGGCAACGACATGAACGTGTTTGGGACCGCGACGCAGGGTAAGAACACCGAGAAGAAGACGGTGGCTGAGACCTTCCTGGCCGGCCATGGTTCGCCGTTCGTCGCTCAGATCTCGATCGCCAACGCGCCAAAGTTGTACAAGGCAATCCTCGACGGCCTCGAGTACCGAGGTACGGCGTTCTTTCAGTGCTTCACGACGTGCCAGCCAGAGCACGGGGTCGCAGACGACATGGCGCTGACACAGGCTCAGCGCGTCCGCGATTCGCGTGGCGCGCCAGAGTTCGTGTTCAATCCGAGAATGGGGGAGACCTATCAGGAAGCGCTCGACGTGAAAGGGAATCCTTCGATGGAAGCGGACTGGTACGAGGCGAAGTTCAAGAGCACCAACGAGCTCTACCGGTACACCGTCGCTCACTGGTGCGCAACCGAAGCGCGGTTCCGGAACCATCTCAAGAAAATCAAGAAGGACGATGCGGCGAAGCTGATCCCGCTGGAAAACATGCTCGTCCGTATTACTCAGCAGGATGTCGTCTACCGGCGATACCTGATTCCCGAACATCGCTCCTTCGTGCCCGATTTCGGCGTTTGCATCAGAGTGCAGGGATCGAACGGCGATGTGGAGTACCCGATCGATCTCCAGGCAACTCGTGCTTTTCTGCGTCGAGCGCCGCAAGGCGTGGCGCATGTTGCAGAGCAAAGCGGGCATTGAGAACAGGGAATACAAGGCGCAGCGCTCGATTCTCGCAGATGTCGACGCCGGCAAAATCTCGAAAGAGGAGCTCTTCGCGCGAGGCGTTGAGATTCTCAGGGAGCGCGCGAAAGGAAGCCCTGGGACACCCGCACCGATCGGACACAAGCCCCCTGCAATCGCTGCGGCGGCAGGTCCGGTGGTGCCTCCCCGACCGAGCGCCGAACCGCCAGCCACGAACGTGTAGCGGAACGGAGGACTCGTAATACAGAGCGAATCACTCAGCAGCTGTAGGAGTACATCTCGGGACAACCGCTCGCGTAGTCCGCGCCGGGGCCGTGATGAGCGGATCTCGTCAACGGCCTGAAGGCGATCCGCGGCTTCGTAAAGCTATAATCGGCCCATCTGCTATGCGTCGTCGGACCTTCCTCGACTTGCTCGTCGCGGGCGTCGCGGGTACGCCCTCCGCCCGTCTATCGCCGTCACTGCGCAGCCCGTGGCGTGGCACGAGCGCCTGCCCAAAGTCGAACTCCACCTCCATCTCGAAGGCGCCATTCCGAAAGCGACGTTATGGGAGCTGATCACGAAGTACGGGGGCGACGCAGCGATCAAGACGCGTGAGGATCTGGAGCGCGCCCTCGTTTATAGCGATTTCCGCGGCTTCCTGAAGATGTGGGTATGGATGATCCGCTACCTGCGTGAGTACCGACGATTACACGCTGATTGGCGAGGCCGTGGCGCGCGACCTGGCGCGGCAGAAGATCCGGTACGTCGAGGGGTTCTTCTCTCCGCCAGACTATCGCCGATCGACGCTCGATCCGCAACGCGTCACCGAAGCGCTGCGCACGGGAGTGAACCGCGTCCCGTCAATCGAGGTTGCGCTCATCGCCGATCTCGTGCGCGATCGCGGCGTCGAGCACGCACGCAACCTGCTCGAGCGGATGGGCGAGGTGAGGAACCATGGTGTGATCGGCATTGGCATCGGCGGCTGGGAGCCCGGCTTTCCGCCCGAGCTGTTCGAGGCCACTTTCGAGCGTGCGCGCGCGCTCGGTTTCCGGACCACGGCGCATGCCGGCGAAGCCGCGGGAGCGGCCAGCGTGTGGGGCGCAGTTCGGGCGCTGCGTGTCGACCGGATAGGGCATGCGACGCGTGCTGCTGAGGATCCGGAGCTCGTCAAGCACCTCGCCGCCCGGCGCGTCCCGCTGGAGCTTTGTCCGCTCTCCAATGTTCGCACGGGCGTCATCAAATCCGTCGAGGTGCACCCGCTGCGGCAGTACTTCGACGTTGGTATTCCGGTCAGCCTCAACACGGACGATCCGTTGTTCTTCGGCAATTCGCTCGCCATGGAGCTCGAGAGCGCACAACGCGTTCACCGTTTTACGCGCGACGAGATCCGGCGGCTGATGCTCTCATCAATCGAGGCGACTTGGCTGAGTGCCGAGCGCAAGAAGAGACTGGCCGCGGATTTCCAGCGTGATCCGAGCTGGAACGAAGCGGGCGGCTAACCACATAATCGAGCACGGCGGCACGGAGTGAAACGGCTTTCACCACGGGCTGCTAGCTCTCGAATCGTCGCTCGCCGATTCAAGGTACAATTGGCGATTCATGCCGCAATTTATTTACACGATGAAAGGCCTGGGAAAGGTGTATCCGCCCGATTCCCAGGTGCTGAAGGATATCTGGCTGTCGTTTCTGCCCGGCGCGAAGATCGGCGTCCTCGGCTTGAACGGATCCGGCAAGAGCACACTGCTGAAGATTATGGCGGGCGTGGAACGCAACTTCGGCGGCGAAGCGTTCCCCGCCGAAGGGACTACGGTCGGCTATCTTCAGCAGGAGCCTCAACTCGATCAGACGAAAACGGTGAAAGACGTCGTCGATGAGGGCGTGGCGGAGACGCGCGCGCTGCTCCAGCGTTTCGACGAGATCAACGAGAGGTTCGCGCAGGATCTCTCGGCCGAGGAAATGGACAAGGTCCTCGCCGAGCAGGCGCGCGTGCAGGACAAGATCGACGCCGCCGGCGCGTGGGAGCTCGATTCGAAGCTGGAACTTGCGATGGAAGCGTTGCGTCTTCCGCCTCCCGACGTCGAGGTCAAGACGTTGTCTGGCGGCGAGCGGCGCAGGGTCGCGTTGTGCCGGCTGCTGCTGCAGTCTCCCGATCTCCTGCTTCTCGACGAGCCGACGAACCATCTCGACGCGGAGTCGGTGGCCTGGCTCGAGCGGTTCCTGAAGGACTACCAGGGGACGGTCGTCGCGGTGACACACGATCGATATTTTCTCGACAACGTCGCCGGCTGGATTCTCGAGCTCGATCGCGGCTCGGGTATTCCGTGGGAAGGCAACTACTCGTCGTGGCTAGAGCAGAAGCAGAAGCGGCTACAGGTCGAGGAGAAAACCGAGTCGAAGCGGCAGCGGACGCTCGCTCGCGAGCTGGAGTGGGTTCGGATGGCACCGCGCGCCCGCCAGGCGAAGGGCAAAGCGCGCTTGAAGGCGTACGAAGAGCTCCTCGGTCAGGACGCGGCCAGGCAGATCGAGAACGTCGAGATCTACATCCAGCCAGGCCCTCGCCTTGGCGATGTCGTCGTAGAGGCGCGCAATCTCCGGAAGGCTTACGGCGACAAGCTGCTGATCGACGATCTCAACTTCACCCTGCCGCGCGGCGGAATCGTCGGTGTCATCGGCCCCAACGGTGCGGGCAAGACGACGTTGTTCCGCATGATGACCGGGCAGGAAAAGCCCGATGACGGCACGCTTCGGCTCGGCGAGAGCGTCAAGCTCGGCTACGTCGATCAGAGCCGCGATTCGCTGAGCCCGACGAAGACCGTTCACGACGAAATCAGCGGCGGCGAAGAGGAGATTTTGCTGGGGAAGCGCACCGTGCCGTCGCGTGCGTACGTGTCGTGGTTCAACTTCAAGGGGCGCGATCAGCAGCGGCTCGTCGGCGAGCTATCGGGAGGCGAGCGCAATCGCGTGCATCTCGCGAAGCTGCTGCGCAATGGCAGCAACGTTCTGCTGCTCGACGAGCCCACGAACGACCTCGACGTCGACACGCTGCGGGCGCTCGAAGAAGCGCTGCTGCAGTTTGCCGGCTGCGTCGTCGTCATCAGCCACGATCGGTGGTTCCTCGACCGGATCGCGACGCACATGCTGGCGTTCGAAGGCGAGAGTCAGGTTGTGTGGTTCGAGGGGAACTACCAGGATTACGAAGCCGACCGGCACCGCCGACTGGGCACCGCCGCCGACCAGCCGCATCGGATCAAATATAGGAAATTGACGCGGTGAACTGGAACCGGAACCGGAACCCTGAACGTCGCAACGTTCGTCTAATCAACACGCGTGGCTGAATCCAACAAGCGTAAGACGAACGTCGCGAATGCCTGGGCCGAGGCTCGGGAGCTGGTGTGGGCCCATCGAGGGCGGCTGGCCTTTGGGTTGGTCCTGATGCTCATCAACCGGCTCGCCGGCCTCGTTCTTCCAGCCAGCTCGAAGTTTCTCATCGACGACGTCATCGGACGAGGGCGCGCGGAATTGCTCATGCCTCTGGCGCTGGCCGCTGGTGCGGCCACGCTCGTGGATGCGGCAACGGCGTTTGCCCTCTCGCAGGTGCTCGGGGTCGCCGCACAGCGCGCCATCGCCAACATGCGGATGAGCCTGCAACGGCACGTCACGCGGTTGCCTACCAGTTATTTCGATTCGACACAGACGGGGGTGCTCATCTCGCGGGTCATGAACGACGCCGAAGGCATCCGCAACCTCGTGGGGTCGGGGCTCGTGCAGATGGTCGGCGGGCTTGTCACTGCCGTCATCGCGCTGGGAGTCCTGTTCTATCTCAACTGGCAGCTCACGCTCATCAGCATCGTCGTCCTCGCGCTGTTTGCCGGCGGCATGATCGTCGCGTTCGGCAAGCTTCGACCGTTGTTTCGGGACCGCGGAAAGATTACCGCCGAGATCTCCGGCCGCCTCGCCGAGTCGTTCGGCGGCATCCGCATCGTCAAGGCCTACACCGCCGAAGAACGGGAAGATCGCGTGTTCGAAACCGGCATCATGAATCTCTTCATGAATGTTCGGAAGACGCTGACGGGCATTTCCGCGGTCACGTCGTTCGGCGGCGTCGTCATCGGAGCGATCGGTGTTGTGATGATGGTCGTCGGCGGCCGCGCGATTCTGGCCGGGACGATGACGCTCGGCGATTTCATCATGTACATCTTCTTCGTCGGCATGCTGGCGGCGCCGCTCATCCAGATGTCGTCGATCGGCACGCAGCTGTCCGAAGCGCTCGCGGGCCTCGATCGCATCCGCGAAATCAAGGCGCTGGCGACCGAAGACGAGCAGGACGCCTCGCGAGAGCCGCTGGGCATGTTGAAAGGCCAGGTCGCATTCGACGGTGTCTCGTTCGAGTACGACTCGGGTGTTCCGGTACTGAGGAATGTATCGCTGAACGCACCGGCGGGCACGACGACGGCCCTCGTCGGCTCGAGCGGTTCTGGGAAGAGCACGTTGATCAGTTTGATCATGGCGTTCAACCGTCCGGCCGCTGGAAGAGTGGTCGTGGATGGCCGCGATCTCGGAGGTATCCGATTGCGCGACTATCGCGCCCAGCTCGGCGTGGTGCTCCAGGACAACTTCATGTTCGACGGCACGGTCGCCGAAAACATCCGGTTCTCGCGCCCCAGTGCGACGATGGACCAGGTGAAGGCCGTGAGCCGCATCGCCCACTGCGACGAGTTCGTGGAGAAGTTTCCCGCCAAGTACGACACCGTCATCGGAGAGCGCGGCGTCAAACTGTCGGGCGGGCAGCGGCAGCGCGTCGCCATCGCGCGGGCCATTCTGGCCGATCCGCGCGTGCTGATTCTCGACGAAGCGACGTCGAGCCTCGACAGCGAAAGCGAGGCGCTCATCCAGGACGGTCTGCACGCGCTTCGGAGGGGGCGGACGACATTCGTCATCGCGCATCGCCTGTCGACAATCCGAAGCGCAGACCAGATTCTCGTGCTCGAGGCGGGGAGATCGTCGAGCGCGGCACGCACGACGAGTTGCTTGCGGTTGATGGCCGATATAGGCAGTTGTACGACAAGCAATATAAGATCGAGAAGGATCGATTCGTAAATCCCGGTGAAGACTTCACCCCGGAGCTGCCGAAGGCAGTAGCGGCGCCGGCGGCCGCCGGCCGGAGATCGGCACTGTGAGAGAACTATGAACAGGAAGACCCTTTTGGGCGCGCTCATCGTGCTGGCGCTTTGCGTCGGCGGCTTCATGGCCGTGCGCTACACGCGCGAGGTAGGCCAGCAGATCACGTCGTCAACCGATGGCAATGCCGCCACGGGGAAGCGCCGCGTCCGCTTCGTCAAGAATCCTCAGCCGATTCCCGAGCTCACGATGACGACGCTCGATGGCAAGACGATCACGACCAGGGATCTGGCTGGCAAGGTGGTGATCTTCAACTTCTGGGCAACATGGTGCGCGCCGTGTCGTGTCGAGATTCCAGACCTTGTCAAGCTTCAGGATCAATACAAGGATCAGCTGCTCATCATCGGCGTGCTGTCGGACGACGCACCTGGTCCCAACGTCTTGCGATTCGCAGCCGACTACAAGATCAACTATCCAATCGTTCCGGAGACCAAGGAGCTGCTGGCGGCGTTTCCGGGCATCTACGCCTTGCCGACGACATTCATGGTCGGGCCTGATCTGAAGATGATGCAGAAGCACATCGGGCAGATTCGCCCTGCCCAGATCGAGCTCGAGACACGCGTGCTCGCCAAACTGCCGGTCGACGCTGAAGTTGAATATGAGCCTGAAAACAAGGATGCCGTGCTCAAGAGCAACGCGCGCGCGACAGAGATTCCGGGGGTCGATCTCGCCGTGCTCACGCCAGAACAGAAAACCGTGGCGCTGAATCGGCTGAACGACGAGCCCTGCGACTGCGGCTGCGGCTTCACGATCGCCCAATGCCGCATCAACGACTCAACCTGTGCCGTCAGCCCCAAGCTGGCGGAAAAGATTCTGGCAGAAGTGAAAGCCGGCAAGTAGGTCGACTCAGTTCTGCTTCCACGAACCAGGCTCGATAACGCTACGCTTCGCTTTTAGCGCAGGTCCAACCCCAGATCCAGCCGGGGGAGACACGTTTTCCTCCCGCAAACCAGCTCGACGACGCGGGAGAGGCTCCGCTTTGCGTTTAGCCGAGCGTTGGTCAGCGACGGCTAAACGCTATGAAAACGCGCCAGTGGGCGCGTTTTCCGCGGGAGGCTCCGCTTTGCGTTTAGCCGAGCGTTGGTCAGCGACGGCTAAACGCTATGAAAACGCGCCAGTGGGCGCGTTTTCCGCGGAAGGCTCCGCTTCGCGTTTAGCCGAGCGTTGGTCAGCGACGGCTAAACGCTATGAAAACGCGCCAGCGGCGCGTTTTCCGCGGAGGCTCCACTTCGCGCTTAGCCGAGCTTGGTCAGCGACGGCCGCCATGAAACCGCGCCAGCGACGCGTTTTCCGCGGAAACGCATCTCCCGGCGAGGTGTCGCCGGCGGTCGAGGAGCCTGTTCCTTCTGACACGATCGATCAGCGTTGCACCAGCAGCAGCTTCAGTTTCTTTTTTTTCGTCGCCTCTGTTGGATTAGTCGTCGTGCCTGCCAGCCAACGTTCCACCTGATCGACCGACAGCACATGCCTGGCCGACGGCTCGCGAACTTCAATTTCGAGCTTTGTGGCTGGACCGATTCGTTCTATCCACGGATCCTGATTCAAGCCGCCGGATTCCTTGCACCGCAGCCTCATAGAGCGACTCCGCCTCGACCTCGGCCGTGTGCTTGATCCCGCGAATATCAGTAAAGGAAACGGCACACATTTTGAGAGACATTTCCTAGAAGTTATCACAAGTTTCGCATTATGTTCGCCATCAGCCCAACGGCGTTATGGACAGCGGGGGCTATCGGGCACTATGTTTTACGTCCCATGAAAAAGGCATTCATCCTCCTGGTTACCTTGGCCACCGCGCCGGCATTCGCTCAGTCCAAGCCCGAAATCATTTATTGGCCCGCGGCAACCCTAAGCGGGTACTCGCCCACGTTGAAAGGGCGGCAGATCGAGAAGAAGACGATGAGCGCGTCGGAGATCCTCTCGGACCTTGGGAATCACAAGTTCGAGATCCTGCGGCGGGACGGAAGCGGCGCGGGAGAGCTCCATCAGAACTGGACGGATGTGTTCATTGTCCAGAGTGGAGAAGGCACGCTCCTCTACGGCGGAAGCATCGAAGACGCGAAGGATACCGGGAATGGTGAGATTCGCGGACCCAGGCACGTGGGCGGAAAATCGCAGAAACTGACGGCAGGTGATGTGCTGGTGGTTCCGCCAGGCGTCGCTCATCAAACCATCGTCGAGCCGGGGAAAAATTTCTTCACGCTCATCGTGAAAGTGCAGCGGCGCGACTGAAGTCGCGCCCTACGGACGCGGCGCAACCGACACGGCGCAACTGAAGTTTGCGCCCTACCAGCCACCACCGCCAACTGCCAACCTAGGATGTTTCGGTCATCAACGGCAGGTACACCTTAAAGGTCGCGCCGTGGCCGGGCTCGGAGTTCACCTCGACCCCGCCCCCGAGTGCCTTCACGATTCCGTAGACGATCGAGAGCCCAAGACCGGTGCCCTGATCGGTCCGCTTTGTCGTGAAGAACGGCTCGAACAGATGCCGCTGGATATCTGCCGGAATGCCGTGGCCGGTGTCCGACACGCTGAGGGCCGCGTATTCTCCTGGAATGATTCCGAGCCTGGTTGCCAGCGGTTCTGCCAGCGTCATGACGCCCATGTCGATGGTGGCCGTTCCGCCATCCGTCATCGCATCACGGGCATTGACGATGAGGTTCAGCACGATCTGATTGAGCGCGGTCTCGTCGGTGCGCACGAGAATGACCGGCGCTGCCGATGAAACGTGGATGGCGATCTTCTCGAGCACCACGCGCTGCAGCACTGGCTCCATGTTCCTGACGATGTCGACCAGATTCACGACGGTCGCAGCGGCGCTCTGTGGCCGGCTGAAGGCGAGGAGACGCTTGGTAAGGCCCGCGCCGCGATCGGCCGCGCGCCTTATCGCGTCGGCTTCGGCCCACCTTGGATCGTCCGGATCGAGCATCATCGACAGCAGTTCGGCCGAGCCGAGGATTGCCGTCAGCACGTTGTTGAAATCGTGCGCGACGCCGCCTGCCAGACGGCCGATCGCGTCCATCTTCTGCGCCTGGCGAAGCTGGTCTTCGAGCGCCAGCCGCGACGTGATGTCGCGCGCGATCGCCTGCACGCCGATCGGGACGCCGTGTTCTTCGACAATCTGCACGCTCTGGCCGAGCCACAGCTCTGTGCCGTCCTTCGCGATCGCCGGGAACTCGAAGTAGGTCGAGCGGATGTATTGTTCGCGCTGCTGAGCGTAGAACGCTGCGGCGCGGTCGCGGTAATCTTTCCGAATCAGCGAAAGAAAGTGCCGCCCGAGCAGCTCCTGCTCGGTGAACTTCATCAGGCGAACCCCTGTGGGATTGACGAACGTGAAACGCCCTTCGAAATCGCAGTTGTAGATGATGTCGGTCGTCTGCTCGGTAAGCTGCCGGTAGCGCGCCTCGCCTTCCCGCAGCGCCTCGTCGGCACGCCTGCTTTCGGTGACGTCCCGGTAGTTGATGATGATGCCGCGGATGCTGGGATCATCGAGGCGGTTCACCCACACGCTCTCGATGTGGCGCCACGTGCCATCCGTGTGCCGCAGCCTGAACGCATTCTTCACCGGAACGCCCGGCTTCTCGAGCCGCTTCCCGAAGGTCGCCCTCAGCATCAACACGTCGGCGTCGTGCACCCAGCGGAACACGTTTTCGTTGATGACATCGGCGATAGGCAATCCGAGCATGCGGGCGGTCGCGGGGTTGGCGTAGAGGACGGTGCCGGCCTCATCGACCAGTGCAATGGCGTCCGAGCTGTGCTCGATAAGAGCCGTGGCGAGATGGGAAGCTTTCCTGGAGCGTCGCGGAGTCACACGGATTCGCTATTATCTTGTCACGCGGACCGTCTCGAGGGGTTCACGCGTTCATCTTATCGGAGCTTCCGTGGTGTACCGTTACAAGCCAGAGGTGCTCGAACTGCTGGCAAGGCATGGCGTCGTTCCGAAACCGACCACGCCACCGGCGACCGCCCGGGCAGTGGTGAACGACATCTATCGCTATGAGCTGCGGCTGTTGCGGGATCGCTACCTTGTTGGTGAGTTCTCGAAGCAGTCCTACTACGACAAGGTGGTACAGGTGCGAAACCGGTACCCGGTCATGGGCATCCTGACCCGGCACTGGACCGACTAGCGTCAGTTGGTCGTGCCTTCGGCAGACGCGACGTAGCTGCGGCGGCTTCTCGTTTTCAGTCCCGTCTGTTTGAGCCGCACTTCCAGGCGATGGAGCTTGCCGTCGAGCGTGGCGGGGCTGAAGCCGATCAGATACTGGCTGCGCAGCTCCTGAGCGATGCGCGTGAACGACGCGCCGAGGTCGGCATCCTTCTTCAGGTCGAAATAGCCGCCGCCGGTTTCGGAAGCGAACCGGTTCAGGATGGAGTCCGGTTTGCTCCTCACGACGCTCTGCCCGTTGAAAAACTCGGTTTCGAGGCCGATGCCGTAGATCATTATTTCGCCATCGCGCGCGCGCTCGAGCGCTTTTCCAGATCCCTGGCGGCTTCCGAAATCGGCGCCGTCCGTGAACAGCAGGATCACCTTGCGGCCTTCGATTTTGTCGAACTGATCGAGACTGGCGTAGACAGCGTCGTACAGGCGCGTCTGGTTGCCGAAGTCGAGACGCTTCAGCCCGGCGATCAGGCTGTTGCGATCGCTCGTAAATCCCGAGACGAATTCGATCTTGTCGTTGAAGGCCCCCAGGGTGGCCTTGTCGTGCGGCAGAAGGCGCAGCAGGAACTGTTCGGCGCCGGCGTAAAGGTCCTTCAGGCGATGGGTCATGCTGACGCTGGTGTCGAGCATCACCACCACGCTGAAGGGGCGCACTTCGTTGTCGAAGATGGTGATCTCCTGCGGGCGGCCGTTGTCGAGCACCTCGAAGTCGTCGCGGGTCAGATCGGTGACCAGGCGGTTGTTGGCGTCGGTTACGGTAACGAAAGACGGCACAACGCGCGAGCCTGACCGGAACGTAGGCTGCTGGGCGGCAAGCGAGAAGCCGAACATCAGCACGCCGGCGACCGCACATCCGGTAAGGAGAGCTCTAGAATGCATGCAAGAAGCTTAACACCGCTAGTCCTTCCGATACGCCTGCACGGTTTCCCACGCCACGTTCTGCAGGAACTGCGCATCTTTGGCGGCGACGTTCGCGGGGGCGTACGGAAGGCCTGTCGGATTCCTCTCAAGAACGGTGGCGTAGACGACGGCAGTGCTCAGATAGGTGCCGTGCAGGCTTGGGTGCTCGCGATCGGCGGCGTAGAGGTTCAGATCGGGGCGGAGCTCCAATGCGCGTTTCCACGCAAGGCCGACCGGCGCAACCTCGACGTTCAATTCGGCGGCAGCAGCACGATGCGCCCGCGCGATTTCGTCCACGGTGATCCATCCCAGCCGCTCGTAGGCCCATGCCATGAGCAAGATCGGCCGGACACCCGCCTCTCGAGCGTTTGCCACGAACCGCCGCGCGTGCTCTCGGAAATCCTCGACCGTCGTTTCGGGAAGATCTTCCTGCAAGACGACTACGTTGTACTTCCGGGACGCGATAGCCTCGCGCGGCTCCCGCCGCTCCCAGAGGGACTTTAGAAAAGCGCCTGGCACCACCGATCGGCCGGTGGCTATGGCGACTGGCGGTGTGTCGCTGGCTGCGAGGCGTTCAATGTGGAAGTACAGCCCTTCGTTCCAGAAGGTGAGGCTGTTGCCGACGAAGAGAATCCGGAATGCAGGTTCCTGTCCCCTTGCCGGGGACACCGTGACCGCGGTAAGCAATACGAGCAGTAGAACCGCCCTCACGGTATTTCAATCTACCAATCCGCCAATCTACCAATGCTCGAATCAGTCAATCCCGAGTGTCAGTTTCGCGACATCCGACATCTTATCGCGCGTCCACGGCGGATCCCAGACAACGGCCACTTTTACGTCGTTGACGCCCGGCACTTCCCGCACCCGGCGTTCCACGTCGATGGGGAGGGTCTGCGCCGCGGGACACGCGGGGGCCGTCAACGTCATGCGTACCTGCACGTTGTTGTTGCTGTCGACATCGAGGTTGTAGACCAGTCCCAGTTCGTAGATGTTCACCGGGATCTCCGGGTCGAATACCTTCGAGACCGCTTCGACGAGATGCGGCTGGAGCGTCAACGTATTGATCGGATTGGGCACGAACCCGGCGTCGCCCTCGACGGACGGGGACTCCAGGGCCCCGGAGGGGGCCGGCGCTTCGGCGAGCGGGATAATGGGATCGCTCATGGCGTCTTACTCCGTGGAGACGACTTCGTGCTCGGCTTTCATGGCGGCCTTCATCGTATGCCACGCGAGGCTCGCACATTTTACGCGCATCGGGTATTCGCGGACGCCTGAAAGGACCGCCAGTTTTCCCAGCCCGTCCAGTTCGACGTCGGATGTCGCGGGCGTCGTCAGCATCGTGTGGAACCGTTCGAAGAATGCGTCGGCCTCGCGAAGCGTTTTGCCCTTCAGCTCGTCGGTCATCATCGAGGCCGAGGCCTTGGAGATGGCACACCCGGTGCCCTGAAACGCCAGGTCCTTGATCGTGTCCCCCTCCACATACAGGAACACCGTAATCTTGTCGCCGCACAGCGGGTTATAACCTTCGGCCTTGCGGTTGACCGGATCGGGCACGCGGAAGTTCCGGGGCCTCTTGTTGTGATCGAGGATCACTTCCTGATAAAGATCACGCAAATCCATTTTGTGTCGCGGGGGCCCCTCGCCCCGATCCTCTTAAGCGAAAATCTCGCGCACTCGGGCCAACGCGCCGACGAGGGCGTCTATTTCCTCTTTCGTATTGTATAGCGCCAGCGATGCCCGCGCGGTAGCCGGCACGGACATCCGCTCCATGAGCGGCTGGGTGCAATGATGGCCGGTCCTGATCGCGACCCCCTCTTGATCGAGAATCGTGCCGATGTCGTGCGGATGGACGTCTTCCATCACAAACGACAGGATGCTCGCTTTTTTAGACGCGGTGCCGACCATTCGGATCCCCGGCACCGATGTCAGCGCCCGGGTTCCGTACGCCAGCAGCTCGTCTTCGTATGCCTGCATTGCGGGGTAGTCGATCCCGGCCAGGTAGTCGATCGCTGCGCCAAGGCCGACAGACCCGGCAATATTGGGCGTGCCTGCCTCGAACTTATTCGGCACGACGTTATACGTCGTTTTCTTGAACGTGACGGCGCTGATCATGTCGCCGCCGCCCTGGTACGGCGGCATCCCTTCCAGCAGCGGCAGGCGGCCCCATAACACGCCGATGCCTGTCGGGCCGAACAACTTGTGGCCGGACATCGCGTAGAAGTCGCAGCCGAGCGCCTGCACATCGACCGGCATGTGCGCCACGGCCTGGGCGCCGTCCACCAGCACGGGAATCCCGCGGGCATGCGCCTTCTCGACGATCGTCGTAATCGGGTTGACCGTACCGAGCGAGTTCGACACATGGACGACGGCGACGATTTTCGTCCGGTCGGTCAGCAGTCCGTCGAGCAGGTCCAGGCGCAGCTCGCCTTCGTCCGTGATCGGAATCACCTTGAGCTGCGCCCCTTTTTCCTCACAAATGAGCTGCCAGGGCACGATGTTCGAGTGGTGCTCCATTTCGGTGATGAGCACCTCGTCTCCATTGCGGATGTTCGCCCGGCCGAATGTCTGCGCCACCATGTTGATGGCCTCTGTCGTGCCGCGCACGAAGATCACCTCACGCGGGTCGGGCGCGTTCAGGAACTTCTGAACCTTGACGCGAGCCTCTTCGTACGCGCGAGTTGCGCGCTCGCTGAGGAGATGCACGCCGCGGTGGATATTGGCGTTGTCTTCGGCGTAGCTGCGCACCATCGAGTCGATGACGGCCTGCGGCTTCTGTGTCGTGGCGGCGTTGTCGAGATAGACGAGCGGCTTGCCGTGAATCTTCTGGTTGAGGATAGGGAAGTCGCGCCGGATTTTCTGGACGTCGAATGCCGATGCGATGGCGTTACTCGACATAGGGCAGACGCGCCGTCAGGGTTGCTTCCAGATATTCGCGAACCGGCGCGATCTTTACGCGGTTCAGGATATCACCGGCGAACGCGTGCACCAGCATTGCGCGCGCGTCGCGCACACTCAGTCCTCTCGACCGCAGGTAGAACATCGCCGCGTCGTCCAGTTGCCCGATGGCCGCGCCGTGGGTGCACTTCACGTCGTTGGCGAAGATCTCGAGCTCGGGTTTCGAGTTGATGTTCGCCCCGTCCGACAGCAGAAGGGCCTTGTTGGTCTGCTTGGCGTCGGTTTTCTGCGCGTCCGGCCGCACGATGATCTTGCCGTTGAAGACCGCGCGCGACGTTTCGGCCAGGATGCCCTTGTACACCTCGTGGCTGCCGCAGTGCGGCATCGCATGGTCGATTGTCGTGTGGTTGTCGATGAGCTGCTTTCCGCGGCCGACATACAGACCGTTCAGCGTGCAGTCGATCCCCTCGCCGTTGAGGGTCGCCACCACGTCGTTGCGGACGAGGCCGCCACCGAACGTCAGCGAGTGCGACGAGAATGTGGCGCTCCGGCCGGCATGCAGAAACATGCTCGCGATATGGAATGAGTCCGCCGGCTCTTCCTGCAGCTTGTAGTGATCGACGACGGCACTGGGGCCAAGCCAGACCTCGCCGACGGCGTTCGTGAACGCCGGGCCGCTGCCGACATACCGTTCGAGCACGGTCGCCTGCGATGCCTCGCCGGCCACGATCAACAGACGGGGATGCGATACCGATCCGCTGCCTTCCGAGACCGAAGCGAACGTCACTTCGATCGGCTGTTCGATTACCGCTCGCGCGGGAACGATCAGCACGACGCCGTCTCGCAGGAACGCGGTGTTGAGCGACGTAAAGGCGCTGGTCTGCGTCAGCGAGAGCTTGGCGAGGTGCGGTTCGACCAGTGTGGGATACGAGGCGATCGCGGCTTCGAGGCCCAGAAGGTGTACGCCTTTCGGCAGCGCGTCGAGGTGCGACAAGTGCGGTGCGAAGCGCCCGTTCACGCACACCGCGTGCGCGATGGGCGCGCTCAGCGCGCGTGTCTGCGGCATCCCGGCGTGCGCTATACCGTCAGGCCACCCCAACGCGGCTGCCGCGTTGGGGGCCCCGGCGGCCGCGAGCGCGAACGTCCGCTCGGCGATGGGCGCGACGCTCGTAAAACGCCACTGCTCGATTTTCGTCGTCGGGAAGCCGAGGCGCTCGAACTGGGCGATCGCGCTCTCGCGAGCCTGCACCACCCAGCGCGGCTGCGCCGCTCCGTGTTCGACCGCGCGGCGGTACTCGGCGACGTAGTGCGCGAGCTCGGGGCCGGCCTGCTTTTCCTGTTCGACGAGTTGTGCCATGTGTTTACATCAACTGGGGCTCGGCTTCGATCCAGCCGTAGCCTTTCTCTTCGAGGTGCAGCGCCAATTCTTTTCCACCCGAGCGCACGATGCGGCCGTCCTGCAGCACGTGCACGAAATCGGGCTCGATATAGTTGAGCAGGCGCTGATAATGAGTGATGACGACGATCGCGCGTTCGGAGGAGCGCATCTCGTTGACCCCTTCAGCGACTGCCTTGAGCGCGTCGATGTCGAGCCCCGAGTCCGTCTCGTCGAGCACCGCGAGCTTCGGCTCGAGCACCGCCATCTGAAAAATCTCATTTCGCTTCTTCTCGCCGCCGGAGAACCCTTCGTTGACCGGCCGGCTCATCAGCGTCGGGTCGAGATGCAGGATCTTGGCCTTCTCTTTGACGAGGGCCATGAACTCCATGGCGTCGAGCTCGGGGACGCCGCGGTGCTTTCGCTGGGCGTTGATCGCAGCCTTGAGAAAGTACGCGTTGTTGACGCCAGGGATTTCGACCGGGTACTGAAACGCCATGAAGACCCCTTCGCGTGCGCGGTCTTCCGGCGCGAGCTCGAGGAGGTCCTTGCCGTTATAGGTGATGCTGCCCCCCGTGATCTCGATTTCGGGGTGGCCGGCCAGCGCGCGGGCGAGCGTGCTCTTGCCCGAGCCGTTCGGCCCCATAATCGCGTGCACTTCGCCCTTCTTCACCGTCAAGTTGATGCCGCGGAGGATGTCTTTGGTGCCGCCGCGGACCTGCAGATTCTTGATTTCCAGCATTTACCCTACCGACCCTTCGAGGCTGATGCTCAGGAGCTTCTGCGCTTCGACGGCGAACTCCATCGGGAGCTCGCGGAACACGTCCTTGCAGAACCCGTTGACGATCATGTTGACGGCGTCCTCTGCCGAGAGTCCGCGCTGACGCAGATAGAAAATCTGGTCCTCGCCGATTTTCGACGTGGACGCTTCGTGTTCGACCTTCGCGCTGGTGTTGCCGATCTCCAGATAGGGGAACGTGTGCGCGCCGCACTTGTCACCGATGAGCAGCGAGTCGCACTGCGAGTAGTTGCGCGCTCCTTCGGCCTTCTTCGCAATCTTCACCTGGCCGCGATACGTGTTCTGACCCCTGCCGGCCGAAATGCCCTTCGAAACGATCGTGCTGCGCGTGTTCTTTCCCAGGTGCAACATCTTCGTTCCGGTATCGGCCTGCTGCATGTTGTTGGTCGTCGCCACCGAGTAGAACTCGCCGACCGAGTTCTCGCCCTGGAGGATGCAGCTCGGATATTTCCACGTGATCGCCGAGCCCGTCTCGACCTGCGTCCAGGTGATCTTGGAATTCACGCCGATGCAGTGGCCGCGCTTGGTCACGAAGTTGTAGATGCCCCCCTTGCCCTCGTGGTCGCCCGGATACCAGTTCTGAATCGTGGAGTACTTGATCGTGGCGTTGTCCAGCGCGACCAGCTCGACGACCGCTGCGTGCAGCTGATTCTCGTCGCGCATCGGCGCGGTGCATCCCTCGAGGTAGCTCACGTACGCGCCTTCTTCGGCGACGATGAGCGTGCGCTCGAACTGTCCCGATCCCTTCGCGTTGATGCGGAAGTACGTCGACAGCTCCATCGGGCAGCGCACACCTTTCGGGATGTACGCAAAGGAGCCGTCGGTGAACACGGCGGAGTTCAGCGCTGCATAGAAATTGTCGGTGTGCGGCACGACCGACCCGAGATACTTCTTCACGAGATCCGGATGGTGCTGCACCGCTTCCGAGAACGAGCAGAAGATGATGCCGACGTCCGCCAGCTGCTTCTTGAACGTCGTCGCAACCGAAACGCTGTCGAAGACCGCGTCGACCGCGACGCCCGACAGCATCTTCTGTTCGTCGATCGGGATGCCGAGCTTCTCGAACGTCTTCCGAATCTCGGGATCGACCTCGTCAAGGCTCTTCAGGCTCGGCCTCTGCTTCGGCGCCGAGTAATAGATGATGCTCTGGTAGTCGATCGGGTTGATCTTCAGGTTGTGCCACTGCGGCTCTCTCATCTTCAGCCAGATGCGGTAGGCCTTGAGCCGCCACTCGAGCAGCCACTCTGGCTCCCGCTTCTTCGCCGAAATCAGCCGGATGACGTCTTCGTTCAGCCCGGGCGGCACTTCTTCCGCCTCGACGTCGGTGACGAAGCCGTACTTGTACTCGCGTGTGGCAAGTTCTTCGATGGTTTCGGTGCTGGTGGACATATGGTGTATCCCAGTCGGGATTGGGGGTCAGGGATTGGGGATCAGCCCAATCACGCGTTAAATGACAAGCCGCACCCGCAGGTGCTCTTGGCGTTCGGGTTGCTGAACAAGAACCCCCGGCTCATGAGGCTTGTGTCGTAGTCGAGCTCGGTGCCGTGAAGCAGGCCGTAGCTCTTCGGATCGACAAATATCCGTGCCCCGTCGGGTCCGACAAAGACTCCGTCGGTCGGGCGCGGTTCCTTTTCCCACGCGAAAATGTATTCGTAGCCCGAGCAGCCCCCAGCCTTGACCCCGACGCGTAAACCCCCGCCTTCCAGGCCGTTTTTGGCCAGCATTTTGTGGATCTGGGTTGCGGCGTTCTGGGTAATCGCAATCATGCGCGTGGGCTGCTTTAAATCCGACCGATTTAGTCCTAGATTAACATTCGCAGGGGTTGAGGTCAATTGGCTGAACGATCGGTCCAGTCCGATGCCAAGTGGCGCATATGCGGTTGTGCTAAACTTTCTGTTCGAATGTTTCCGCGCATCGCCAAAGCCACCCCTCGCCCCTCGACGTTGCTCGGGGCGACCCTGAGCCTGTCGAAGGGTCGAAAGCGGGTTCCGACCAGCGGAACCTTCGTCGGTGGTGTGTGCGCGGTTGACGCTTAGCAAAGCAGCGAACCGATTTTCAGCAACCCGCCGACGCTTAACAGCCGGCGGGTTTTTTTTTGCCCGCCGGAGCGCCGGGTCTGCAAGGCAAGACCCGGCCTACGTACGTGGGCGGGTCCTGTTGGACCCGCCGGGGCGCTACACGGTAGGGCGCGACTTTAGTCGCGCCAAGCGCGGCACTTTAGAGAGGAGTCAGTTGTGGTTTCCCGCAGAGTAGACGTCGGCATCCTTGGCGCCACGGGCATGGTGGGGCAGCAGTTCATCATGCAGCTCGCCAATCACCCCTGGTTCCGCATCGCATGGCTGGGGGCCAGCGAGCGGTCCGAAGGCAAGAAGTATCGCGATCTCGCATGGCGCTTGTCGGTGCCGCGCCCGGCGGAGGTCGACGACATGGTCGTCGAGGCGGCGGCCCCCGGCCGCGCGCCGCGCCTGATGTTTTCGGGTCTCGATTCGAAGGTCGCAGGGGAGATCGAGCGCGAATTTGCGTCGGGCGGCCACTTCGTCGTCAGCAACGCGCGCAACTACCGGATGGAGCAGTTCGTGCCGCTGCTGGTGCCGGAAGTGAACCCCGACCATCTCGCCCTCATACCGCTGCAGCAGCAGTCCAAGGGTTGGAAGGGCGCGATCGTGACGAATCCTAACTGCGCGACCGTACCGCTCGTGATGGCGCTCGCGGCCGCCCGTCAGTTCGGGCCCGCGCGTGTCACCGTTTCGACGATGCAGGCAGTGTCGGGAGCGGGATATCCGGGCGTGCCGTCTCTCGACATTCTCGGAAACCTGATTCCATTCATCGACGGCGAAGAAGAAAAAATCCAGACCGAGTCGCTGAAGATCCTGGGGACGCTGCAGACCGATCGCGTTGTGCCGCATCCGATGATCGTCAGCGCACAGACGACGCGTGTGCCGGTTATCAACGGCCACACCGAAACGATCAGCGTGCAGTTCGACAACAAGCCGTCGCTCGACGAGTTGAAGGGGGCGTTTCGCTCCTTTACAGGCAAGCCGCAGCAGCACGGCTGCCCGTCGGCACCCAGGCAGCCGCTGCAGCTGATGGACGAGGTGAATCGCCCGCAGCCGCGTCTCGACGTCGAGCGCGAGGGCGGCATGGCGGTGTTTCTCGGCCGTGTGCGTCCGTGCCCTGTTTTCGACTACAAGTTCGTGGCGTTGGGGCACAATACGGTGCGCGGCGCCGCGGGCGCCGCCGTGCTGAACGCAGAATTGATGCTCGCTGAGAAGCTGCTGGACTGACGCGACCCATATGCGTCTCTTACTCGTGGGTTACGGCCGCATGGGGAAACTCGTCGAGCGCCTGGCGCCCGAGTACGGCTTCGACGTCGTCGGGCGGCTCGACGATACCAACAACATCGGCGGGGCCGGCATTCCGTCCGCGCCCGATGCTGACGTGGCTGTCGAGTTCTCCATTCCCTCTGCCGTTGCAGAGAATCTGCCGAAGCTCGCCGCGCGAAAGATGAACGTCGTCATCGGCACGACAGGCTGGAACGAGCAGGAACAGGCAATGAGAAAAATCGCGGCTGACGCCGGCATCGGCGTCGTCGCGGCGCCGAACTTCTCGCTCGGCGTCGCCCTGTTCCAGAGCCTTGCCGAACAAGCGGCGAAGATGTTCGCGCCGTATCCGCAGTATGGCGCGTGGATTCACGAGATCCATCACTCGACGAAGAAAGACGCGCCGTCGGGAACCGCAATTACGCTGCAGCAGGGGATGAAAGGCGAGGGGTATCCGCACGACATCGACATGGCGTCCAGCCGCGCGGGATCGGTGCCGGGCACGCATACAGTCGGCTTCGACGGCCCGTTCGAAACGATTACGATGACCCACACGAACAGAGATCGTGCCGCGTTCGCACAGGGGGCGCTTCAGGCGGCGAAATGGGTTCAGGGTCGCCGCGGCTGGTTTACGATTCGAGATGTGCTGGGGATTTCATAGCCGGAGACTTCAAAATGCGCACACCATTCACCGGGGTCGGCACCGCAATCGTGACGCCGTTTACAACGGCCGGCGCGCTCGACGAACATGGCGTCAGGCGGCTTGCACGGCGGCAGATCGACGAGGGCGTGCACTTTCTCGTCCCGTGCGGCACCACGGGCGAAAGCCCCACGCTTTCCGACGACGAACGAACTCGCATCGTCCAGATTTGCGTCGAGGAGGCGCGAGGCAAAGTGCCGGTGCTGGCGGGCGCCGGCGGATACGACACCAGGGAGGTCATTCACGCGGCACGCCAGATGGAGCGTGCCGGCGCGAATGGCCTGCTTTCCGTGACGCCCTACTACAACAAGCCCACCCCCGACGGACTCATTCAACATTACACGGCGATCGCCGAAAGCACGGCGCTGCCGATCGTCCTTTACAACGTGCCCGGCAGGACCGGCTGCAACATCGATCCTGCGACGCTCGTGAAGCTCGCCGCAATTCCGAACGTCATCGGCGTGAAGGAAGCGTCCGGCAACATTCAGCAGATGTGCGAGATCTGCCGCGCAGTGCCGCTCCGAGCTTCCTCGTGCTCTCCGGAGACGATGCGATTACGCTGCCGCTGATGGCGGTTGGGGGCCGCGGCGTCATTTCCGTAGCGGCGAATGAAGCGCCCAGCGCAGATGTCGCAGATGGTCGAGGCAGCCGAACGCGGCGATTTCGCCGCAGCGCGGCAGATGCACGCAGCGCTGCTGCCGCTGATGCTGATCAATTTCGTTGAATCCAACCCCATTCCCGTGAAGGCGGCGATGGCCGCGATGGGGTTGATCGAGGAAACCTACCGGCTGCCGATGGTGCCGCCGCGGGCCGAATCGCGCACGAAGATTCTGAACGTGCTCAGGGAAACGGGACTTCTGGCGAACGCATCGGCCAGGGTGAGCGCGTGAGCGATTCGGCGGCCAGCCAGCTAGCGAAAGACATCGAACGGATTTACCAGCAGGGCGCGTCGGCCGACAAGAGCGAGAGCCGATCTGTGTTTGCGGCGCTTCGCGAAGAGCTGTCGGCTGGACGGGTGCGTTCGGCCGAGCCCGACGCGACGGCGCCGACAGGATGGCGCGTCAACACCTGGGTGAAGCAGGGCATCCTGGTCGGGTTCCGCTGCGGCGATCTCGTAGACGTGTCCATAGACGGCCGCTGGTTCTTCGCCGACAAGGACACGCTGCCGCTCAAGAAGATGAGCACTGCCATGGGCGTGCGTGTCGTCCCCGGCGGCTCGTCGATTCGCGACGGCGCGTACGTCGCCAGAGGCGTCATCTGCGTGCCGCCGATGTACATCAATATCGGCGCCTACGTCGACGAGTCGAGCCTCATCGATTCGCATGCGCTCGTCGGGTCGTGCGCGCAGGTCGGCAAGCGTGTCCATATCAGCGCCGGCGCGCAAATCGGCGGCGTCATCGAGCCGGTCGGGGCGATTCCGGTCGTCATCGAGGATGACGTGCTCATCGGCGGCAATACCGGCATTTACGAAGGCGCCGTCATCAAGAGGCGCGCGGTGATTGGCGCCGGCACCATCCTGACCGGATCGACGCCGATCTACGACCTTCCGCAGGGGCGCATCATCAAGCCGGAGGGCGACGCGCCGCTGGTCGTTCCTGAAGGTGCGGTGGTGGTGCCGGGAGCGCGGGCCGTGACGCAAGGCGCTGGACCGCAATGGGGGCTCAGCCTGTCCACGCCGGTCATCGTGAAGTATCGCGACGAAAAAACCGACGCTCGAACCAATCTGGAACAATGGGTTCGATGAGCGGCGAGATGCTCGATTTGACGGATGTGGTTGCCGTGACGCGCGGGCTGGTCGATATCGACTCGACGACCGGACGCGAGGGCGATTGTGTGTTGTGGATGGCGACGCTGTTGAGCGAGGCAGGCTATGGCGTGGTCGAGCAGGTCGTCGAGGGGCCGCGGCGCAATATCTACGCGGCGTTCGGCAAGGCCGACGTCGTGCTGTCGACGCATCTCGATTGCGTTCCGCCGTTCTTTCCCAGCCACCTGGACGGCGACAAGCTGTACGGCCGCGGGTCGTGCGACGCGAAGGGGATTGCCGCGTGCCAGGTCGCGGCGGTCGAACTGCTGCGCCGCGAGGGAATCGCGAACGTCGGGCTGCTCTTCGTCGTCGGCGAAGAGCGCGGCAGCGACGGCGCGAAGACCGCGCAGGCGCTCGCGTCGGGGTCGAAGTTTCTGATTAACGGCGAGCCGACCGACAACCGGCTCGGCATCGGCACGCGCGGCGCGCTGCGGTTCAACCTGCGCGCAAAGGGACGCGCGGCCCATTCGTCGTTTCCGGAGCTCGGCGTGTCGGCGATCGAGAAGCTCATCGACGCGCTCGTCATGATGCGCACAGCTGGACATGCCTGAGCATCCCGTGCTCGGGCGGACGCATTACACGGTCGGGCTCATCAAGGGCGGCGTGGCGCCGAACGTGATTCCGTTCGAAGCCGAAGCCGAAGTGATGTTCCGGACGGTGGCCGACGTCGAGGGGCTGCGGGCGCTGATGACGCAGCTCGACGCCGTTCGTCACGGTCGAAGAAATCCTCGACGTGCCGCCGGTGATTATGCCGACCGTTCCCGGCTTCGACACCGCCACGTTTCCCTACACGACCGACATCCCGTTTCTCTCCAACTGGGGCACTCCGCTGCTCTACGGTCCCGGGTCCATTCACGTCGCGCACACCGACAACGAGCACGTGAAGATAGCGGACCTGAATCGAGCGGTGCAGGACTACGCGAAGCTGACGAAACATCTACTTGCGTCCTGATCGCTGAACGCGCCTGTGTTTCAACCAGGAGATTCTCTTTTGATCTTCTGGTCTTGTGTTCTTCCTGGTAACGCTACACTCTGCAACCCGCGCGCACGGCATCGCGTATAACTCGGGAACTCGGAAAAACACAGGAGAGGCGCATGATCAAGGGAACGTCCGCCACGAATGTACTCGCCGTTGTCGGCATGGCCGCTCTGCTGGGCGGCTGTGGGTTTGGCACACCGACGGGCGAAACACGCAAGGAAACTGTTTCTTTCGACCTGGGTGAGTCGACAGCCGCTCACGTCGAGCTTCGCATGGGCGCTGGTGAGCTGAATGTCAGCGGCGGCACGCCGAAACTGATGGAAGGGGAGTTCTCATTTAACGTCGCCGATTGGAAGCCGGTGGTCGATTACCGGGCAGGCGCGGCGTCGACGGGTGAACTGAAGCTTTCGCAGCCGAGTTCGAGCGGCAGCAGCCTCGGTAACTCTGTCAACATTTGGCGCGTGAAGTTGAACGGCGATCTGCCGCTCGACCTCACAGCCAGCCTTGGCGCGGGTGAGGCGAATCTCGATCTCGGAGACTTGAATCTAGACCGCGTCGAAATGAGCATCGGCGCCGGCAAAGTGGACGTCGATCTACGTGGAGAGCCGAAGCGCAGTTATACCGCGCAGATTCGCGGTGGAGTGGGGGAAACGGTCGTGCACCTGCCAAAGGACGTCGGCATCTCCGCAACCGCGACGAAGGGAATCGGCGACATCAACGTCGAGGGTCTGGAACAGCGCGACGGCGTGTGGGTAAATCCCGATCGTATCGGCGCATCGGTGACAGTCCGGCTCGATGTGAAGGGCGGCGTCGGCGAGATTCGGCTCGTGCGCTGAAAGAGCAAGGGATTAGGGATTAGGGATTAGGGATGAGTCGCACGCTTTGCAGCTCGCCGCAGTTGAACGGATCGTGAACGTAGTAGTGCCGATCCGTGCGGTTCATGTTTCGCCAGCAGGACTGAAACCTCGCTTCGCTGCCATCCATGTTGATCGACAGATTAATCACCATCCGAAGGGGCGGGTACGAATCCTGCGCCGTAAGCCATTGATCCGAGACGATGCGTTGAGAGGCGGCATCGACGGTGATCAGCCGAGCATTCTGGATGAGATAGGAAACAGTCGAGCTGTCGGCTGACCAGACGATTGTGTCGCACCAATCCGAGTCTGGACCCAGCTGCTGTATCTGCTTCGAGTTATTTCCTGTCTGCACCCAAATCGACTGATTAGGTGGATCAATATCAGGATGATTCTGCACGAACGCCACGTGGCGGCCGTCCGGTGAGGCGACCGAGACGGGGAAGCGCGGCCATCCACATTGCTGCGCGGCGCACCCGGCGACTGAGAGCGCCAGTACAGCCGTTAAAACCGCTGGCGCTCTGTCGGGCCGCACGCGCCGAGCGTAGCATGACGTCCGGTCCGGCTGAAGCCGGACACTACCGACGTCGCGTCTTCGTGTCTTCGAGCCTTCGCGGTCCATCGTGTCATCGGGTTCATCGTGTCATCGTGTCATCGTGTTTGACGTCTGATCTCCTGATCTCCTAGTCTCCTGTTGAAACGGAGGCATTCACAAGCAGCATGACTCAGCGTCGATCCATGCCGAAATCAGATATCATATATCCCGATGGATCTGCGCCAGCTCGAGATCGTCCAGGCCGTCGCCGAGACCGGCTCCTTCACAGGGGCCGGCCGAAAGCTCAACGTGTCGCAGTCGGCAATCAGCCGGCAGATTCTTCTGCTCGAGGACGAGCTGAACGAGAGCATTTTTCTGCGGGTCGGGCGCAAAGTGCGCATTACGGCGGCCGGCGAGTCGCTCGTGCAGCTGAGTCATCGCGTGTTCGGCGACATCAAGGAGACGGTCACGGTCATCGGCGACAGCCAGCAGGTGCTCAATGGCACCATACGGCTTGCGGGCGGGATGACGGTGTGCATGTATGTGTTCCCGATGCTGCTCCAGGAGTATCGACGTCAGCATTCGCTCGTTGAGGTAAAGCTCATCACGGGACCCTCGCAGCGGCTGCTGCAGGAGATCCGGAGCGGCGCGGCCGACCTCGGCTTCATTACGCTGCCGGTGAACGAGCCCGAGCTCGTCACGGTGCCGGCGATGGAGGAAGAGATGCTGATTGTCGCGCATCCCTCGCATCCGCTCGCGAAAAAGAAACGCATCGTCCCGCAGGATCTCGCACAACAGCCCTTCGTGCTCTTCGAGGCGGCGTCGAACTCGCGGCGGGTCGTCGATGCCTTCTTCATCAAGGAACGCATCGAGCCGCGCATCGTCATGGAGACCGAAAACGTCGAGATCCTGAAGGCGTTGGTCCGATCGGAGATGGGCATCACCATCATCCCGTATCAGGCCGTTGCGCGCGAGGTGCGCAGCCGGCAGTTGTTCTGCGCGCGAATCTCGGGCGCCCCGCTCGTGAGGCACACAGGCTGGGTCTACCAGCGCTCGAACAAGGTCCCCCGGATGCTCGAAGAGATGTTCAAGGCCTATCAACGGATCCTGCCAAAATTGAATTTGAGTCCTGCAGGCCGGAATGCGGGTCTAAGTACCAGGGAGTCGGGAGTTGGGATCGGGGATTAGGGATTAGGGATTAGGATGAAAGCAGTGAATCGGGATGTCGTGACCACTCTTGCGCTCCGGGCCGACCCGATGTCGGCCCAGGACGTGCTGCGCCTGGCGCTCGAGAAATTCGGGCGACGCGTCGCGCTGTCGTCGAGCTTCGGTGCCGAAGACGTGGTGCTCATCGACATGGTCATGGAGATCGATCCCACGGCGCGGATTTTTACGCTCGACACAGGAAGACTCCCCCAGGAGACCCACAACGTCATCGACGCCATCCGTGAGAAGTACCGCGCTACGATTGAAGTGTTCTTTCCGCAACCCGACGCCGTGCAGACCATGGTGGAAACGCACGGGATGAACCTCTTTTATCGCTCGGTCGAGAACCGCAAGCTGTGCTGTGGCGTTCGCAAGATGGAACCGCTGCGCCGTGCTCTGTCCGGGCTCGATGCATGGATAACCGGGCTTCGCCGAGAGCAATCGGTGACGCGTACTGCTGTGCACAAGGTGGAGTGGGACGAGGGGAATGCGCTCGTGAAGGTGAATCCGCTCGTCGACTGGTCGCACGACGATGTGTGGAAGTACATTCGCGCGCACAACGTGCCGTACAACGCGCTGCACGATCGCGGGTATCCCAGCATCGGGTGCGCCCCCTGCACGCGCGCTATTCAGCCGGGGGAACACGAGCGCGCTGGACGCTGGTGGTGGGAACATCCGGAAACCAAGGAATGTGGGCTGCATGTCAAGAGTCCGGAAGTCTAGAAGAGTCGGGAAGAGTCGACGCGAGTCGGGAAGAGTCGATGCGAGTCTGGGAAGAGGTCGATGCGAGTCTGGGAAGAGTCGACGCGAGTCTGGGAGTCGGCGAGTCGGACGAGTCGCAGATCAATCGATCCTAGATCTCTAGATCAATAGATGTCCTTATTTCCTATTTTCGTGAAGCTGGAGGGACAACCGGTCCTTCTTGTGGGCGCAGGTCCCGTGGCGGAGTCCAAGGTGGGCGGACTCGTGTCTGCGGGCGCCGCCGTTACGGTTGTTGCGCCTGAGGCGACACCCGCCATTCAGAAACTCGCCGGCGCCGGCACGATCTCCTGGCACCGGCGCCGGTTCGATCCGGGCGATCTCGAGGGGATCAGGCTCGTTGTCGCTGCCGTGCCCAGCGACGTCGCCGGGTCGATCTACCAGGAGGCGCATCGCCGAGGGATCCTCGTCAACTCGGTCGATGATCCTGTCAACTGCGACTTCTACTATCCGGCGGTCGTCAACCGCGGCGATTTGCAGATCGCGATTTCGACCGCAGGCCATAGCCCGGCGCTCGCGCAGCGTATCCGCATCGAGCTCGAGCAGCAGTTCGGTCCCGAATACGCCCAGTGGATTCAACAGCTGGGCGAAGCGCGGCGCGAGCTGTTCGCGACGGACGTGGACTCCGACGTGCGAAAGCAGCAACTGCATGAAATGGCAGCAGCGAACCGCCTTCGCCCGGCGGGCTACGGCGGTCAGGCACCTGGAATGGTGTATCTCGTCGGCGCGGGACCAGGAGACCCTGAGCTGCTCACCCTGAAGGCGCTGCGGATTCTCGGTCAGGCGGACGTGGTGCTGCACGACGATTTGCTGACGCCGGAGATTCTCGAGCTCATCCCGTCGACTGCGCGTATCGAGTGCGTGGGCAAACGGCACAACGATCAGCAGGTGACGCAGCAGGATATCAATCGCCGGTTATGCGACTACGCGGCGGCAGGTCAGACCGTCGTACCGATTGAAGGGCGGCGATGGCGCCATCTTCGGGCGCGCGAGCGAAGAAATGGGCGCGCTGCGCGCCGCGGGACTTGCCTTTGCGATCGTTCCCGGCGTCACGGCAGCCAGCGGCGCGGCGGCCGCGGCGGGCGTTTCGTTGACCGATCGCGAAGTGGGATCGGCACTCGTCTTTCTGACCGCGCAACGCTGCAAGGGCAATCCGCCTCCGAACTGGAAAGCGATCGCCGAGGTCGGCGGCTCCATCGCCATTTACATGCCCGGCGGTCACGAGGACGCGCTCGCGCTCCAGCTCATGGATGCAGGGCTGGCCGCCGAGACCTCCTGCTTTGTCGTGGCAAGTGCGTCGCGAGCAGACGAGATCGTCGTCGAGACGACTCTCGGAAACCTTCCGGGGCTTCAGAAGCTGCCCGCTCCCGCGATCCTGCTCATTGGGACGGTCCGTGCCACGGCGACTCGCGCAACGGCGAGCTCTCAAATTGCTGGCAAACAGGATGATAACCATTAGTGAAACTAATGAATCCGTAATGAAAATTCATTTGACATTATGACGGCCCGACCACAGAATACCTCTCGAACATGACGCTTCGCCCCATCCTCAGCACATTTGTCACCGTCGTCGTTACGGTGACCGGCATCACGACGATGCCGGTCGAACAGCTGCGGATGTCATAGCCCGAGTGTAAAAACGCATTTACCAAGGCCATCATCCGCAGCAGGCGGGTGGTGGCTTTTTTTTTAGTCGCGGAGCGGTGAGGGGTAAGGGGTACGGGTAAGGGGTAGTAAGGAGTGGGGTAAGGAAGCCCCGGCGAGAAAAAAATGAAAATTGCCTATCAAGGCGAACCGGGCGCGTATAGCGAGGCTGCGGCACTGCGATTCAGTCCGAATGCTACGACCGTCCCCTGCCAGAGCTTCGACGAGGTGTTTTCCTCCGTGGAAGGGGGCAAAACGTCACACGGGATTCTGCCGATCGAGAACTCGATCGGAGGCAGCATCCACCGGAACTACGACCTGCTGCTCGAGCACGAGCTTCCGGTGGTCGCCGAAGTGTTGCTGCAGGTGTCGCATAACCTTCTCGCGTTTCCGGGGACGAAGCTGGCGGATGTCAGGAAGGTGTACTCGCATCCTCAAGGGCTTGCGCAGTGCGAAGGTTTCCTGTCGAGCCTGAAGGGTGTCGAGATCGTGGCGACCTACGACACAGCGGGCAGCGCGAAGATGATTCGCGACAAGGAGCTGAAGGACGCCGCGGCGATTGCGTCGGCGCGCGCCGCAGAGGTGTTCGACCTGCAATCGCTCGCAGAGTGCATCCAGGATTTCAAGGAAAACATCACGCGATTCATCGTCATCAGCAAAGGGGCGGCGGATCCGGAGACAGCCGACAAGACGATGATCGTGTTTACGCTGCCCAATACCCCGGGAGCGTTGTTCAAGGCGCTCAGCGTGTTCGCGCTTCGCGACATCGATTTGACGAAGCTCGAGTCGCGCCCGGTGCGCGGCAAGGCGTTCGAATATCTGTTCTACGCCGACATTGCGGTGCCGCGGCAGGACCTGCAGTGCACGCGCGCCCTCGTTCATCTCGCCGAGTTTGCGAAGTCGATGCGCACGCTCGGCTCGTATTTGTCGTGGAAGGAAAAAAGCTAGGGCCGGCCATGGAAAATCCCCTCAAACCGAGAAGCGGCGCCATTACCGACGGCCCCAGCCGCGCGCCTGCGCGCGCCATGCTGAAGGCTGTCGGATTCACCGATGCGGATCTGCGCAAGCCGATCATCGGGGTCGCGAACACCTGGATCGAAATCGGCCCGTGCAATTACCATCTGCGCACACTGGCCGAACACGTCAAGGAAGGCATTCGCAATGCCGGCGGCACGCCGATGGAGTTCAACACCGTGTCGATCTCCGATGGCATCACGATGGGCAGCCAGGGCATGAAGACCTCGCTCATCAGCCGCGATCTCATTGCCGACTCCATCGAGCTCGTCGCGCGCGGCAACTTGTTCGACGGCCTCATCGCGCTGTCGGGCTGCGACAAGACGATTCCCGGCACGATCATGGCGCTCGCGCGCCTCGACATACCTGGTGTGATGCTTTACGGCGGATCGATTGCGCCAGGTGAGTTCCACGGAAGGAACATCACCATCCAGGACGTATTCGAAGCCGTCGGCGCGCATGCCGCCGGCCGCATGTCGGATGCCGACTTGCTGAGCGTCGAAAACCAGGCATGTCCGGGTGCCGGCGCGTGCGGCGGGCAGTTCACGGCGAACACGATGTCGACGGTCGGCGAGTTTCTCGGAATTTCCGTGATGGGCTTCAACGATGTTCCTGCGCTCGATCCCGAGAAGCCGCGTGTGGGCCGCGAGGCGGGCGCGCTCGTCATGGACTTGTTGAAGCGCAATGTCCGTCCGCGGCAAATCATCACGCGCGACGCCATCGACAACGCGATTGCGTCGGTCGCAGCAACCGGCGGTTCCACGAACGCCGTTCTTCACCTGCTGGCGATTGCGCGCGAGGCCGGTATCGATCTCAACATCGACGACTTCGATCGCATCAGTACGAAGGTGCCGCTGCTGGCGGACCTGAAGCCGAGCGGCCGGTTCGTCGCAACCGACATGTACAAAGCAGGGGGTGCGCGTCTGATTGCCAAGCGTTTGAAGGACGCAGGCATCCTGAAGAGCTCGGCATCCACGGTGACGGGCAGGACCATCGGCGAGGAAGCCGAGGCGGTCTCCGAGCCGAAAAATCAGGAAGTCGTGCGACCGCTCTCGAATCCGATCAGCCCGAACGGCGGGCTCGCGATTCTTCGCGGCAACCTTGCGCCAGAGGGTGCGGTGGTCAAGATTGCCGGCAAGAAGGTGCTGACGTTCCGCGGCACCGCGCGCGTATTCGACACCGAAGAAGCGGCGTTCGAGGCGGTCGACAAGAATCGGATCAAGCCAGGCGACATTCTCGTCATCCGTTACGAAGGCCCGAAGGGCGGGCCGGGGATGCGCGAGATGCTCGCGGTGACGGGGGCGCTGCAGGGCCAGGGCCTGGGCGAGCAGGTCGCGCTCGTCACCGATGGGCGATTCTCCGGAGCGACGCACGGCCTGATGGCTGGTCACGTGGCGCCCGAAGCGGCGGTAGGGGGGCCGATTGCTGCGGTTCGGGACGGCGACACCATCGTGTTCGATATTCCGAACCGGCAGTTGCGGGTCGAGCTGAGCGACGAAGAGATCAAGCAGCGAATGGCGGGCTGGAAAGCACCAGAGCCGCGGTTTCGAACGGGCGTGATGGCCAAGTACGCGAAGCTCGTGTCCTCGGCTTCACTGGGCGCGATAACACCAATTTAGCCGGGTCTCCAGAGCAAGGAGCCGGCCTAGCAGTAAGGTGACCGTATCGATCCGGAGCGTAAGCGCGGCCCTTGGGTGGGGCCCCACGCTGATCAAGGAGAACAGGTTATGAAACGCACGGGAGCGCAAATCGTTTGGGAATGTCTCGTTCGCCAGGGTGTCACCGACGTGTTCGGGTATCCGGGCGGGGCCATTCTTCCGACCTATGACGCGATGCTCGACTATCCGATTCGCCACGTGCTCGTGCGCCACGAGCAGGGTGCAACGCACATGGCCGACGGCTACGCGCGCGCCAGCGGCAAAGTCGGCGTGGCAATCGCGACGTCGGGCCCTGGCGCGACGAACATGGTCACCGGCATCGCGACCGCGATGATGGACAGCTCGCCGATCGTCTGCATCACCGGCCAGGTGGGCAGCAAGCTCGTCGGCTCTGATGCCTTCCAGGAATCAGATGTGACTGGCGTCACGCTGCCGATTACCAAGCATAACTATCTGGTGACGCGCGCCGAAGACATCGCACCGGCGTTCCGCGAGGCGTTCGACATTGCGGCGTCCGGCCGTCCGGGTCCGGTGCACATCGACATCACGAAAGATGCTCAGCAGTCATCGTGCGAGTTCGACTGGGACAGCGCGATGCCCAAAAAGCCGGAATACCGGCCCGACTGGAGCGCACGTCCCGCGGAGTTCCAGCGCGCTCTCGAGCTGATCAATACCGCAGAGCGCCCGCTGATTCTCGCTGGTCACGGAATCATCCTCTCGGGCGCCATGGATATCGTCCGGGCGTTCGCCGAGAAGGCCAATATCCCTGCCTCGCAGACGCTGCTCGGCATCGGCGGCTTCCCCGCGTCGCATCCGCTCAGCCTCGGCATGATGGGAATGCACGGCGAGGCGTGGGTGAACTCGGCGATTCAGCAGGCGGATCTGCTGCTCGCGTTCGGCATGCGGTTCGACGATCGCGTGACCGGCAACCTGAAGACGTACGCCCCGAACGCCAGGAAAATTCACATCGACATCGACGCCGCCGAGATCAACAAGAACGTCCGCGTGGACGTGGGCATCGTCGGCGACCTCAAGGAAGCGCTCGAAGCGCTGATGCCCGGCGTGAAGAGCGGCGATCGCAGCAAGTGGCTGGCCCATATCAAGGAGCTGAAGGGCGATTCGGCGGTTCGCGACATCCAGAACCTGCCGGACAGTGGCCACCTGTATGCGGCACACGTCATCAACGATCTGTGGCGCACGACCAACGGCGACGCGGTCATCGTGACCGACGTCGGACAGCACCAGATGTGGGAAGCGCAGTACTACCACCACGACAAGCCGCGCACGCTCATCACGTCTGGCGGCCTCGGCACGATGGGGTTTGCGCTGCCGGCGGCGATCGGCGCCAAGCTCGCGTGCCCCGACAAGGAAGTATGGGTGGTGGTCGGCGACGGCGGCTTCCAGATGACGATGTGCGAGCTTGCGACGATCGTGCAGGAGCAGATCGACATCAACGTCGCGATCATCAACAACGGGTACCTCGGGATGGTGCGCCAGTGGCAGGAGTTCTTCTACGAGCGGCGGTACGCGGCGACGCCGCTGCTGAACCCCGATTTCCAGAAGCTGGCTGAGGCCTTCGGTCTGCCGGCGGCGACGGTCACCAAGCGCGCGGACGTGATTCCGGCGGTCGAAGCCGCGCGGAAGAACCGAAAGACGATGGTCATCGACTTCCAGGTCGAGCAGGAGGACACGGTGTACCCGATGGTGCCCGCGGGCGCCGATCTGGACGCGATGATTCGCCGTCCGAGCCCAAGTCCGATTATTGAAACGGGAGCAGACGTGCTGTAGGAAATTCCGACGCAGAGGCGCAGAGACGCAGAGAAATTTCTTCGACAAAAGAAACTCGGCGCCTCTGCGGCTCTGCGTCAAAGGACAAGCATGATTACCACTTTTGCCATTCACGTAGAAGACAAACCCGGCGTGCTCACGCGCGTGTCGTCGTTGTTCCGGCGACGCGCGTTCAACATCGAGTCGCTCACCGTCGGGCATACCGATCGTCCCGGCGTGTCGCGCATGACCATCGTCGTCGACACCGACGAGTTGGGCTCGCGGCGACTCGAAGCACATCTCTATAAGCTCGTCAACGTGCTGCGCGTCGAAAACATCACGCTGAACGCGGCGGTGTTTCGCGACCTGGCGATGATTAAGGTTGCGGCCTCCGCCGAGTCGCGTACGCACATCATGCAGCTCGTCGATGTGTTCCGCGCGCGGGTCGTCGATGTGGCGCCCGACTCGCTCATCATCGAGATTACAGGCACCGAGGACAAGATCGACGGCCTGCTCGAAGTGCTGCGGCCGTACGGCGTGCTCGAGATGGTGCGCACCGGCCGCGTGGCCATGTCGCGCGGTCTGCGAAGCGCGGGTCCGGCCGACGCGCGTGCGCATCGCCGAAGACGATCACAACGTATTTCACTCGGTCTAGACGCCGGGGCGCCGGCGCGCCGGGAACGCGGAGAAAACGCAAACATTTTGGTCTTCTCGGGCTTTCCTCTGCGTCCCGGCGTCCCGGCGGTGGAGACAGCAAAAGGACACTCAATGGCAGCGAAGATGTACTACGACGACGACGCAGACCTCGGGCTTGTTCGGGCGAAGAAAGTGGCCGTCATCGGCTACGGGTCGCAGGGGCACGCCCACTCGCTCAACCTGAAAGACAGCGGCGTGCAGGTGAAAGTCGGTTTGGCGCGCCAACAGCAGGTCGAAGGCAAAAGCCGAAGCGCACGGCCTGTCGGTGACGACGCCTGCAGAAGCGGCGAAATGGGCCGATGTCGTGATGATCCTCGTGCCCGACACGACGGCGCCCGCGGTGTATGCGGACATCGAGCCGCACATGACCAAGGGCAAGATGCTGATGTTTGCGCACGGCTTCAACATCCGGTTCGGCACCGTGAAGCCGTCGAAAGACATCGACGTCACCATGATTGCGCCGAAAGCGCCGGGCCATCGCGTGCGCGAGTTGTTCGTCGAAGGCGGCGGCACGCCGGCGCTGATCGCAGTCGAGCAGGATGCGACCGGCAAGGCCAAGGCGCTTGCGCTTGTCGTATGCAAAAGGCATCGGCGTCACGCGCGCGGGGGTGATCGAGACGACCTTCACTGAAGAGACCGAGACGGATTTGTTCGGCGAGCAGGCGATCCTCTGCGGCGGCACGAGCGCGCTCGTGAAGGCCGGGTTTGAAACGCTCGTGAAGGCCGGCTATCAGCCTGAAGTGGCCTACTTCGAGTGCCTGCACGAGTTGAAGCTCATTGTCGATCTGATGTATCGCGGTGGCATCAACTACATGCGCTACTCGGTGAGCGACACGGCAGAACATGGCGATTACGTGGCGGGCCCGCGGATCGTGACCGAAGAGACGCGGAAAGCGATGCAGAAGCTGCTCGACGAAATCAAGGACGGCACGTTCGCCAAGAAATGGATCGAAGAGAACAAGACGGGGCGTCCGCAGTTCAACAAGACCCGCGCGGCGGAGCAGGACCATCAGATCGAGCAGATCGGGGCGCAGCTTGCGGGGCATGATGCCGTTCCTCGACCCGGTGACAATAAAGCCGGGGCAGCAGGGATAGGGCGGAAGGCGAGAGGCGGAAGGCAACAGGCTGATGACCCAGAAGGTTGAAACGAGCACGAACGACGTGCCTGTGGTGCGCAAAGCGGGCGTCCGCTTCGAGTCGCCATTGTCGGCTTTGGCACGGTTGGCCGTTCCGTGGCCAAGTTGCTGTCGAGCGGAATTCATCCGTCGCTGCAGTTGAGCGCGATCTGCAATCGCGGCGTCGAGCGGAAGAAGGTCGACTGGGTCCCTGCCGAGGTGGAGTGGACCGACAGCATCGACGCGGTCGTCGCCTCCGACGTCGACATCGTCGTCGAGCTGATGGGGGGACTCGAAGCGGCCGGCGATCTCATCAAGCGGTCGCTCATGGCCGGCAAGTCGGTCGTCACCGCAAACAAGCAGCTGATCTCGACGCACGGCGTCGAGTTGCTTGCGCTTGCGCGCGAACAGCGGCGCGAGCTGCTGTTCGAGGCGTCGGTGGCCGGCGGCATTCCGATCGTCCGCGCGGTGCGTGAGGGGCTCGCCGGCGATCGGCTGCTACGCGTGGCCGGTATCCTGAACGGCACGTGCAACTACATCCTGACCCGTATGGACAGCGCCGACCTGTCGTTTGCGGCTGCTCTGAAGGAGGCCCAGTTACTCGGATATGCCGAGGCGGATCCATCAGCCGACGTCGACGGGTACGACGCTCGGGCAAAGATCGCCATTCTGATCGCAGCCGGGCTGGGCTGCCAGGTCGATCCTGTTGACATTTCGTGCCGCTCGATCTCGTCAATCGATCGCGTCGATTTCACGTACGCACGAAAGCTCGACTGCACAATCCGCCAAATCTCATGGGCGGAGCGCTCGCCGGGACCAGACAGGCAGCTGTTTGCGTCGGTGCGTCCTGCGCTCGTGCCCTTGTCGTCGCCGCTCGCCCGCGCGCAAGGCAGCCAGAATCTTGTCAGTGTCAACGGCGAATTCGGTGGGGAAACGACGTATTCGGGCTTTGGCGCCGGCGGCGATCCGACCGCCGTGGCCGTCGTTTCAGACCTGATGTCGATCGCGCGCGCCGGGCTCGGCGCCGAGGTCCACCTGCCGCAGGAACTCGAAGGGCAGGTCGAGGTCAGTGTCGATTTTACGGCCCCTCATTACGTGCGCTTCACGGTAGCCGACCGTCCGGGTATCATTGCTTCTCTGGCTGCGGTCCTGTCGGCCCACGGGATCAACATCGACGCGGTACTGCAGCTTCCCGGCCACGACAAAGCCGAGCTGCCGTTCGTGATGACGCTGGAGGCTTGCCCGGTTTCGGTGCTGGATGCGGCGCTAGCCGAGATCAACGCGCATGCCGTTTCACGTGCGGCGCCCGATTACGTTGCCGGTTTTGGGATCCGGCTGAACGTGACAGGTCCGGCTGAAGCCGGACACTACGGTGGGATGGCCAACGTAAAGTGTTTCGGTAGTGTCCGCCTTCAGGCGGACCGTTCTAGAAGGACATATGGCTTACGTAATCGGACTGCAGTGTCACCTGTGCAAGGCGATGTTTCCCGCACAGGCACTGTGGGTGTGCGATAAATGTCTCGGACCGCTCGAAGTCATCTACGACTACGACATGGTCAGGCGGGATATCAGCCGCGCGAAGATCGAGTCGCGCGCGAAGAACCTGTGGCGGTATCGCGAGCTCCTGCCGATCGACGGCGAGCCGCGGACCGGCCTCTATTCGGGATTCACGCCGCTCGTCAAAGCCGATCGCCTCGCAAAGGCGCTGGGTGTCCGCGAGCTGTACCTCAAGGACGATTCCGTCAATCATCCGACCTTTTCCTACAAGGACCGCGTCGTCTCGGTTGCGGCGACGCGCGCCGTCGAGCTCGGATTCAAGACGTTCGGCTGTGCGTCGACGGGCAACCTGGCCAACAGCGTCTCGGCGCATGCGGCTCGCCTCGGACTGCAGTGCTTCGTCTTTATTCCGAACGACCTCGAAGCCAGCAAGATTCTCGGCTCGAGCGTGTACAACCCGCAGGTCGTCGCCATCAAGGGCAACTATGACGATGTGAACCGGCTGTGCACGCAGATTGCGGAAAAGTACGGCTGGGGTTTTGCGAACATCAACCTGCGCAGCTACTACGCGGAGGGCGCCAAGACCTACGGCTTCGAAATCGCCGAGCAGCTCGGCTGGAAGTTTCCGAAGCACGTGGTTTCGCCCGTGGCAGGGGGCACGCTGCTCCCGCGCATTGCGCGCGCGTTCCGCGAGCTGAAAGAAGTCGGCCTGGTCGACGGCGATGTGCCGGTGATTCACGCCGCCCAGGCGGCGGGTTGCGCGCCGGTCATCAAGGCGCTCGAAGACGGACTCGAGTTTCCGGACCCCGTCAAGCCGAACACGATTGCGCGATCCATTGCGATCGGCAATCCGGCAGACGGATTCCAGGTGCTCTCCGCCGTCCGTTCGAGCGGCGGGTCCGGCGCAATGGCCACCGACAGCGAGATTCTCGATGCCGTGCAGCTGATCGCGCAGACCGAAGGTATCTTCACCGAGCCCGCCGGCGGCACCACGCTGGCATGCGCCATGAAGCTGATCGAGAACGGCTCGATTCCGCGCGACGAGTCGATCGTCGTCTGCATCACGGGCAATGGCTATAAGACCGCCGAGGTGATGACGCCGCGCGTGAACGTGCCCGTGCAGCTCGGCCGCGCGCTGAGCGAATTCGACGCCTTCATGGAAGGCGAGGGGAGCTTCGCTGTAAGTAAAAAGTAAAAAGTGGAAAATAAAAAGGAACTTTTGAACTTACTTTCCACTTTTCACTTTTAACTTTCCACTTTCAGGATCATTTCATGTCCCTAGGCCCGATCGTCGTGCAGAAGTACGGTGGAAGCTCTGTGGCCACCGCGGAGAAGATCCTCGCCATTGCCGAGCGCGTGAAGACCTATCTCGAAACACACCCGCATATCGTCGTGGCGGTTTCCGCGATGGGCAAGACCACCGATCAGCTCGTGGCGCTGGCCAGGCAGGTGTCGAAGAACCCGCACGGACGCGATTACGATCTGCTGCTCGCATCGGGAGAACAGGTAGCGGTGGCGACCCTGGCTCTCGCGCTGCAGGACAAAGGCGTGCCGGCCATTGCGCTCACCGGCGCGCAGTGCAACATCCGCACGGACGGGTCGTTCAATCGCGCCCGCATCCAGTCGATCGACACCGCGCGCATCCTCGAAGAGCTCGGCAAGGGCAAGGTCGTGATCGTCGCCGGCTTCCAGGGCGTGACCGCGAACGATGAAGTGACGACGCTTGGGCGCGGCGGCGGCGACATTACAGGCGCCGCTGTCGCTGCCGCGCTCGAAGCTTCGGTGTGCGAGATCTGCACCGACGTCGATGGCGTGCTGTCGGCCGATCCGAACGTCGTGCCAGACGCACGATTCTGGCCCGAGCTGAGCTATGAGGCCGCGATCGAGATGGCATCGAGCGGCGCCAAAGTGCTGCACCCGCGCGCGGCGGAAATCTGCATGTCGTACAACATCCCAATCCACATCCGCTCGAGCTTTCATCTGAGAGAGGGGACGTGGATTCGTGAAGGAGCGAGCGAGATGGAAGAGGCGGAAATCGTCGGCGTCACGAGCGACAAGAAAATTGCGAAAGTCACGCTGCTGAACGTGCCGGACGAGCCGGGCGTGGCCGCGGAGATCTTCAAGGACGTCTCCGACAAGGAGATCAACATCCGCCTGATCATCCAGAGCGCGGCCGCCGATCATCGCGCCGGCATTACCTTCATCATCGAGGACGAGTTCGCCGACGCTGCGCGCAAGCTGGTCGCTGAGTGGAAGCAGAAGGGGCTCGCCAAAGAGGGGACGGTGGAGAAGGGGGTCGCCACCATTGCGATCATCGGCTCGCGCCTTGCGGCGACGCCTGGCCTGTCGGGCCGGATGTTCGCGGCCCTCGCGAGGGAGAAGATCAACGTCGACTGCATCAGCTCGTCGGAGATGACGATGTCGTGCGTGATCGCGCTGAGTGACATCGAGCGCGGCGTGAAAGCCGTGCACGACGAGTTCTTCGCCAACGCGCCGGCGAAGAAGCTGGTAGCGAGTAGCTAGTGTGTCTCATCCCGGTAGCATTGGCGTGTTCGTCGCCAGGAAACGTCGCTATGACTCTCGACGAAGCCATCACGCTTGTCGACTATCACTACTGGGCGCGCGATCGGATGCTGGAAGCCGTTGACGCGCTCACGCCTGAGCAGTACGTGAAAGACCTTGGCAACAGCTTCAAATCCGTGCGCGATACGGTCGTGCATACCTATGGCGGGGAGTGGAACTGGTACTTGCGATGGGTAGGCACCTCGCCGACCGCGTTGCCCGATCCGTCCGCCTTTCCGGACGTGGCGACGATCCGTGCCGCGTGGAAGTCCCAGGAGCAAGAAGTCCGCCTGTTCGTGCTTAGCCCTCGGCGAGTCGAATCTGCATCGCGCGTTCAGGTACCGCACCTTCGACGGCCAGGAGATGGAGTCGGTGTTCGCTCATATGCTGCAGCACGTCGTCAACCACGCGACGTATCACCGCGGCCAGGTGACGACCATGCTGAGACAACTCGGAGCGCCCGCTCCGAAGCCGCAGGATCTGATTCGCTTCTATCGGGAGCGCGCGACCAACGGTCAGTGATCTGCTGTTTCGGCGCCGAGACGCTGAGGCGCAGAGAAAGAGCGCGAAGACGCGAAGGAAGGCCCGATTAAATGAAGAGCCCGAAATCTTCGTGCGGTTTCCAGGCGCCTCGCGTATGCCCGAAGGTTTTCAAGGAGAGCGCGATGTTCAAACGCAAGCTGGCGTGTTCTTTTTGCCGCAGAAGCGAAGATGAGGTTGCGAAATTAGTGGCAGGTCCGCGTGTCTACATCTGCGATCGCTGCGCGGCTGAAGCGGTGCGGATCATGAACGAATCGGACGCCCACGTCGAAGGCACACAATCCACGTGAATGCGACAAAGAATCGGGTCCGGCTAAGCCGGACACTACCGATTTCTTCGTGTCTTCGCGTCGTGGCGGTTAGATCAGCTGGACATTCGCGGTCCCAAATTCCCCGAAATCGACGCGGATCTTGTCCCCACGCTGGATCGGCACCGGTATCACGCAGGTGCCGGTGGTGACGAACTGGCCCGCGGCGATGCCGTCGGCGTAGGTGCGGAGCTCGTTGACCAGCCACGCCAGCGCGATGCGCGGATCGCCGAGCACGTTGGCGCCGCTGCCCGTCGCCACCTTCTCGCCGTTGCGGAAGGCGGTCACGACGTGCGAGGCGAGATCGCGCGATCGCCAATCGGCGGCAGTCGGCGCGCCGAGTACGAACCAGTCGGCGCACGCGGTATCGGCGATCAACTGCGGCGCACCGACCTGCGACGAAATCGTTATAGCGCGAGTCGGGCACCTCGATGGCAGGATGCAGCGACTCGACAGCCCCCAGCACTTCGTCCTGTGTGTACGGGTCCTCGCGCCTCGGGCAGCGCGCGGGCGAACTTGAACGCGAACTCTGCCTCCGCCACCATCATGATGTTGCCCTCGAGCGGCACGGCTGCACCGTCCGCGAGCACGCGATTGGCGAGCAGGGGACCGGCAAGCGGCCCGTCAACGCCGATGTGCTTCTGGCCTGCCGGGCTCGTCGCCGCAATCTTCCAGCCGACGACGTTCTGGCCCGAGAACCTGACGATTTCCTTCTGCGCCGAGTAGCCCGCTGCGCGATCTGCCGGACGGCAGTCTGGTGGCAGCTGATCGATCCGGGTCCGCTGCTGCCAGTGCTGCCAGAGGATGGCGCCGGCGCTGCCAGAGTGTTGTGTCATTTCGACATGCCCTGAAGCGTCTCGCCCAGAAGCTTGATCTCTTCGCCGTAGAGCGCCCAGTTGCCGTCGCGCTGCGCCTGCATCGCGCGCTCGTAATGCCGTCGCGCGCGCTCCACGAGCGCCGGGATCGATTCGCGCCGCTCCAGGTGACACCTGCGGGCGGCTGGCCGGGCGCGGTCGCCGCGCGTGGCCGCTGTCGATGTCGATGTGACTTGCGGGACGCCGCGCGCCGGTGACCCGCCGCCGCCAAAGATGCGCGCCAGAGCCGCGTCGAGCGTGGGCTCCATCACAATCTGATCCTTGTAGGCCACGATAACCCTGTTCAGCGCCGGAATTCTGCCGCCCGATGCGCGCAGGTACAGCGGCCGCACGTAGAGCAGCGCTTCGCCGAGTGGAATCACGAGCAGCGTACCTTGAATCACCTGCGAGCCCTGCTGGTTCCACAACGTGATCTGCGGCGAGATGACCTGGTCCTGATTGATCCGCGCGATGATCTGCCGCGGGCCGTAGACGATGGTCTGGCGGGGAAACTCGAAGACTTCGAGCTGCCCGTATCGCTCGGGATCGGAGCGCGCGGCCATCCACGCGGCAAGATTGTCCTTTCGCGCCGGCGTGAACGGCAGCATCTGAATGAACTCGGAATGCGCCTCACCGGGCAGCCGCATGATTGTGTAGTACGGCTGCATCCGCTGCGGGCTGCCGTCGATGTCGACCGCGGGAATCTCCCACTGGTCTTCCTTGTTGTAGAAGACCACCGGGTTCGTCATGTGATAGGTCGAAAACATCGCGGCCTGAATGCGCAAAAATCGTCTCCGGATAGCGGAGGTGCTGGCGCAGGTCGGCGCGCATGGCGTCGAGCGGCCGCAACAGAGCCGGGATAGGCGCGCGCGAGCGTCTGCACGAGCGGATCCCGCGGATCCGACACGTAGAACTCCGTCGTGCCGTTGTAGGCGTCGGTGATCACCTTCACCGAGTTCCGGATGTAGTTGAGGCCTCCGGCCGACGGAGCTGAATACGGATACCGCGAGGTCGTCGTGTACGCGTCGCGAATCCAGAACAGCCGGCCGTCGTTTGACACGACGAGATACGGGTCGTCGTCATAGCGCAGAAACGGCGCGATTGTGGTGACGCGATCGGTGATGTTCCGGTGATACAGCACGCGGCTCTCGGCAGTGATGTCGTTGCTGAACAGGATCTGGAGCGACTGGAATCCGATGCTGAAGAGCAGGCGCCGCGCGAGGCCGCCGATGCGCACGCCGTCGGCGCCGCTGTAGACGGTCTCGACGTTCTGCTTCGCCTTCGGCCTTCGAATAGTGGAATTCCTTCGCGTTCGTGTTGACCAGCACGTAGTTGTTCGTCAGCTCGCCGAAGTAGATGCTCGGCTCCTTGACGTCGATGCTCGGGCGCCACGGACGACTGCGGCGGAATGTCCTTGACGAAGAGAATCGGAAGTCCTTCCGGCGTCACTTCGTTCACCGGCCCGAGCGTGATGCCGTAGCCGTGGGTGAACGTCAGGTGTTCGTTGATCCACGTGCGATTCGGAAGGCTTTCCGAATTCAGCTCCCGCGCAGACAGCATGACTTGCCGCAGTTCGCCGTTAATCGTGTAGCGGTCGTTGTCGACCGACGCGAAGTCGTAGTAGGTGCGCAGCTCCTGGATCTGGCCGAACGTCTCGAGCAGCGGCTGGTGATCCCAGAGACGCACGTTCTTGAGCGTATCGGCGCTGCGGTCGATGTCCTCGCGCGTCAGGTCGGCGTCGCCGGAGAAGTTGCGTGTCCGTACGGAGGCAAGATTGAAGGCCTGCCGTGTCGCCGCGATGTTGTGCGTCATGTAAGGCGTCTCCGCCGCCTGCTCGTTTGGCGTCACGACGAAACGCTGAATCGCCGCCGCGTACAGCGATCCTCCAATCGAGGTGACGAGATACAACGCGAGGGCGAGCGGAATGGGCCATACGGCGGCTCGAAAACGCGTGATACGCCGCGAGGCCGGCGCTCAGAACGGCGACGACCGTGAGCACGCGGGCAGCCGGCATGCGCGCCATGACGTCCGCATACGACGCGCCCGGCACGATGCCTGGACCGGCCACGTCGGTCAGCAGATGCGGAATCTCCAGGTACGCGCTGGCGGCCAGCAGCAGAAAAAATGCCGCCGCGAGCAGCGACAGGTGCAGCCGGGCCTTTCGCACGACGGATACGCCGCCGCGCTTCGTGAAGTTCAGCGCGCCCGCGAGCACGTATGCAGCCGCAGAACCAATCAGCGATACGACGACGACGGCGACGGCGACCTGCTGCACGAGATCGAGCAGCGGCAGGCGGAACACGTAGAAGCCGATGTCATGTCCCAGGATGGGGTCGGCGACCCCGAAGGGCACGCCATGGCGGAACTGGAGCAAGCGCATCCACTCGCCGCTGGCGGCGAGGCTGATCATCAGCGAGACCACCAGCGAGCCGATGCCGACCACCTTGCGGATCTGCTCTCGGCGGATCATCGACGGTTGCACGGTGCCGGCGCCGCCGGTGCCGATGACGATGTAGGGGCTCGCGATCGAAGAGATGGCGATCCACATGTTCCCGTAGAGCATCGCGAACGAGAAGCCGAGAATGAAGGCGCCGAGCGACGCCTGCGCGCGAAGGCTGGTGACGTATACGTCGCGATAGCCCGACGCGCCGAACCAGAGCCATTCGATGAGGAATTGGATGAGATTCGGCAGGATGATGAAGGCGACAACGCCGACGAGCAGCAGAACGGCACGAAAATTCATGAGGCGACAAGCATAACAGGAGACGCTGGGTGCGCAGGGTGCGCCGGGTGCAAATGACCGGGTGCGGTTGGGTGTAACATGTGTTACATTCTGGCATGCCGCGGCGATGGCTGGTCTTCGTGCACCAATTGCCGGCGCACCCGTCGAACGGGCGCGTGAAGATTTGGCGGCGGTTGCAGCAGGTTGGCGCGGTTGCGCTCAAAAACGCCGTCCACGTGTTGCCGGATTCGGCGCAGTCGGTCGAGGATTTCGAATGGTTGCGCGGAGAAGTGGTCGCGCTCGGCGGTGAGGCGTCCCTGCTTCACGTGTCCTCGTTGAGCGAGGGAGACGAACGATACATCCTGAATGAGCGGAAGGAGATGAAAGCCATGCAGACCGTCCATCGGCAGCCGCCGGCAATACCGCGCAGTGCGTCAGCGCTTCCGCGGCTCGATCCCGAGACCTATCGTAACCGCACGTGGGTGACGAGGCCGCGACCCGGCGTCGATCGATTCGCATCGGCCTGGCTCATCCGGCGGTTTATTGATCCGCGCGCGGCTTTCGTGTTTGCGACAGCGCCCGAAAGGTATTCCGATGCGGTGCCGTTCGACATGTATCAGGCGGGAGGTTTTAAGCACGAGGGGGACCTGTGCACGTTCGAGGTGCTGCAGGAACGCTTCGGCGTGCGCGATGCAGGTGTGAGGCGGATCGGCGAGATCGTGCACGACGTCGATCTCAAAGAGGATCGATATAAGTCGCCACATGCCGCCACGGTTGCGAACCTCGTCGAAGGCCTTCGGGCGTCCTTCTACGAAGATGCGAAGTTGCTCGAACAGGGCATCGTGATGTTCGAGGCGCTCTATCAGTCGTTTCGGGCGGCAAAACGCCCGCGCGCAGGCAAAGCGCGTATCTGTTGAGCCCTGCTGTAATCTGCTTTGGTAAGTTGGACTCACGGGCTGCTATAGTGGGCGAGCGACCGCGGACAGGAGGTAGCGATGCGTAACGCACTGAGAGCAGCTTGGGTGATCAGCATGCTCGGCGTCCTCGGATTTCTGCTTCACCAGAAGGGCGTGGCGCAACAGGCGCTGAGGCCGCCGATGCCGCCCAACCTTTTCACGGTTCACAAGCTCACCGACAAGCTGTCCATCATCGCGCCGTTTGGCCCCGACATGAGCCAGGTCGGCGGCAATATCGGCGTGTTCATGACCGATGAAGGCGTGCTCGTCGTCGACGACAACTATTACAGGCAGGAGCGCAACGGCCAGACTGTCGCGCTCGCCGAGGCCGTCGTTGCAGAGATCAAGAAGCTGACGAGCCAGCCCATTCGATTCGTCATCAACACGCATCATCACAGCGACCATGCCGGCGGCAATCCCGTCTTCGCCAGGCTCGGAACGATTTACGCGCAGAAGAACGTGCGGAACAGGATTCTCGAGGGCTACAAGAATTCAAAGGAGACGCTCGATTTCGATCCGGTGAAGGCCGCACCGTCGGTCACATACGACGGCGAGCTGATCTTTCACTTGGGCGGCGAAGAGATTCATCTGTATCATCCCGCGCGCGCGCACACCGACGGCGACACCATTGTCCATTTCAAGAACGCGAACATCGCGATGTGGGGCGACACGTTCATCAACAACTGGGTGCCGGTAATCGACGTCGCCGGCGGCGCCAGCACGCTCGAGTGGCTGCAATTCATCGATCGCGGCATCCAGCTCGTCGGCGAGAACGCGACGATGGTGCCCGGCCACGGCGCGATCGCGAAAGCGGCAGACGTGCGCCGGTTCAGGACGTACTTCACGAACATGCACGACAACGTGCGCAAGGCGATCGCGGCGGGGAAGACGCGCGAGCAGGCGATGGATGAGATTACCGTGCCGGCGTACGCGAACCTGCCGGGCGGCGCGGCGAGAATTCGCATGAACGTGGCGGCGGTGTACGACGAGTTGAAGGGTGCAGGGAAATAGAAACTGGAACTGAAATCTGGAAACTAAAATCTAAACCACGAAGACATGAAGACACGAAAATATAAACACGATGACTCGATGAGCGCGATGGCACGATGCGATGAGAACCTCACAGAGTGGCTCGACATTGAATGTCTCACACATGAAGGCGCGCAGGCCGAAAATAGTTTGGGTCAGTACGACGCTCAGCTAAAGCCGAGCCCTACGCCAACGAACAATCGAGACTCGCAGTCAGTTTTTCGATCGTGAGAAGTGCCTTCGCCTCGTCGTGCTCGTCGCGTCTTCACGTTATGTATTTCATGGAGAACAGGTATTTCTCCTGATCTCCTTGTCTCCTGTTCAGAAGTTCACTCTGTCGCCAGGATCGCCTTCAGGAAACACTCCACGGCGCACGGATCCGTCGACCTGAAACGCCGCGCCGGCCGCGCGCTTGCCCACCGCGATCGTCAGACCGTTGGTGCCGATCTCCTCGAACGCATCCTCGTCTGTCTCGTCGTCGCCGATGTAGACCGGCCACACCGTTTCCCTGGTCTCGCCCTCGACGTGGCGGATGATGGCGCGCACGGCGTCGCCCTTGGCCCAGTCGACGTTCGGCAGCAGCTCGAGCACCTGGTCGCCGGGCTGGAGGCGGACCGTCCCCTCGCTCAGAAACGGCTCGGCGAGCGCGTTGAAGCGCGTGATGGCGTGCAGGCGGTCCGCCGTCGACGCGCCGCGCATATGCAGCACGACGGAGTACGTCTTGTCCTCGACGAACACCCCTGCCAGCGGCTTGACCGCGCGCCGCAGGTCCTTGGCGAGCACGCTGATGCCGGGCGCCGCAAGCGCGGCCGCGTTGTGCGCAAACCGCAGCCCGGGCCCTTCGATTTCGAGGCCGTGCAGGCCCGGCGAAGAACATCGACGGCGCCGGCAGGCACGCGCTCGCGCAGGTCGGCGATGCGGCGGCCGCTGATGATGCCCGCCGACAAGATCGGCGCGCTGTGTCGAGGCGTCTGCAGCAGAATCTGCCGCGACGGCGGCAGCGTGACGGCGCCGGGATCGACATTGAACTCGGCCAGCGTGCCGTCGAAGTCCATCAGAATGATCGGACGTGCGTCGTGCGGACGCGCCTGCCAGGCGGCGACGACGCGCTCAGCTCCACGCATGGAACCTCGCATCTCGCGCTTCCAGCAGCTCGCTGATGGGCCGCGAGTCGTTCACTTAGTCGACTCCGCGAGGCGGAAGGTCTCGGTGAGGAGCAGACCGGCCCATCGAAAGATATTATGTTCGGCCACCTGCGCGCGCAGGCGCTGCATGCGCCGCTGCTGTTCGTCGGCCGGCATGGTCAGCGCGGCGTTGAGCGCGTCGGCGAAGGCATCGGTGGCGTAAGGGTTCACCAGCAGCGCTTCGGGCATCTCGCGCGCGGCGCCGGTGAACGGCGAGAGAATCAGCACGCCCTGCTTGTCGTCGCGTGCCGCGACGAACTCCTTGGCGACGAGATTCATGCCGTCGTGCAGCGACGAAACCACGCACACGCTGGCCGCGCGGTAGCCCGCGAAGACCTCTTCGACTGCGTGGTGCGCGCGCGCGAGCACGATCGGCTTCCAGTCGTCGACGCCGTGCGTCGCGTTGATCTGCGCCGCCAGCTCGTCGACCTCCTCTGTTGAGATCCCGGTATTCGACGATCTCCGTCCGGCTCGGCGCACCCATCTGCAGAAACACGAAGCGCTTGCGCCACTGCGGGATACCGCTCGAGAAAGCGATCGACGGCGCGCAGGCGCTCGGGAATCCCCTTCGTGTAGTCCATGCGATCGACGCCGATCGCCAGCGCCCATTCGTCGCGCAGGCCAAGGCTCTTCCGGAACGCCTGGACGTCGCTGCGCGCCATCCCGTTCTGCGAAATGCCTTCCATGTCGATGCTGATCGGAAATGGGCGGACCTTTGTCTCGTGCGCTCCGCGCGTCACCGAAAACCGCTCGTAATCGACGCGCGATTCGATGAGGCGATCGACGGTTTCGAGAAAATTGTTGCAGTGCAGCTGCACGTGAAAGCCGAGCAGGTCGCTGCCGAGAAGCCCGTCGAGAATTTCCTCCTGCCACGGGCAGATACGGAACGCCTCGCGGTGCGGCCAGGGAATGTGCCAGAAGTGGCTGACGACGGCGTCCGGGCGCGTGCCGCTTGACGAGTCTCGGAAGCAGGGCAAAGTGATAGTCCTGCACCAGCACGATCGCCGGCGAGCCGTCGATCTCCTCGAGCACCGCCTCGGCGAACTTCGCGTTGACGCGCGAGTAGTGCTCCCAGTCGGTCGCGTCGAAAACGGGTCGCGTGTAAGCGATATGGCAGAGGGGCCAGAGCGCGCGGTTCGAGAAGCCGTAGTAGTAGCCCTGTTCCTCTTCCGGCGTCAGCCAGATGCGGCGGAGCGTGTAGGTCGGCTTGTTCGGCGGCACCGCGAGGCGCCCGCGTTCGTCCGCTGTCTCGTGATCGCCGCTGCCGCTGCCGTGCGCGATCCAGACGCCGCCGGTCGCGCGCATGATGGGGTCGAGCGCGGTCACAAGGCCGCTTGCCGGACGAATCCACGTGACCCCGCCTTCAGCAGCGTCCACGCGGTTATGAATGTACGGCTCGCGATTCGCGACGACAACGACACGAATGCCGCTGAGGCGCTCTTTCAGCAGCGAGACAAGGCGATCGCGCGACCACTCCGTCTCGCGACCGGGTGCCTCGGACGGTAGCCACTTGTCGATCGCGTGTCTGAATGATCGGGTAAGCCAGTCCCGTGTTGACACAGTCAGCGCATACGTGCAAAACGCGGTCCGCGGAGACGACAGGGCAAATGCCCTGTACTACCGGTGGTACAATGCTTTAGCCCTGTCGATCGGCCCAACCGCGACAAATCTCGACGATAACTTCTACCGCCTTGTCCATATCTTGGACAGATGTCCATTCCAGACGTGAATGAATATTGTGCTCTCCCGCGAAGAGATTGGGCGTGGGCAATCCCATGAAGGACAGGCGGGCGCCGTCGGTGCCACCGCGAATCTGCCTGAAGTACGGTGTCAACCCGACGCGCGTCATCGCCGCTCTTGCGTGCTCTGCCACTTCAGGATATCGATCGAGCACTTCTTTCATGTTGCGGTACGACTCGCGGCGCTCGATCTCGACCGACGCCGCAGGATAGGGCCGCACGACTTCCTCCGCCAGATCCGCAAGCATGCGCGCCTTGTCATCGAGCCCTTTCGTCGTGAAATCGCGCAGCAGCAGCTTCACGACGGCCAGCTCGACGCCGCCCTGGATGGCGTGAGGATGGACGTAGCCTTCATAGCCGTCGGTCGTTTCCGGAGACAGCCCGTGGCGCGGCAGGCGATGCACGAACTCCGATGCAAGCTTGATGGCGCTCACCATGCGCCCTTTCGCGTAGCCGGGATGCACGTTGAATCCCTTGAAGGTCATGGTCATCGCGTCTGCCGAAAAATTCTCGATCTCGAGCTCGCCGCGCTTCGGCCCGTCGAGCGTATAGGCGAAACGCGCGCCGAACCGCTTCACGTCGAAGTGCTGCGTGCCGCGGCCGATCTCCTCGTCGGGTGTGAAGCCGATTTTGACCGTGCCGTGCGGCATCTCCGGATGCGCCATCAAATACTCCGCGGCGGCCATGATTTCGGCCACGCCCGATTTGTCGTCCGAGCCAAGCAGCGTGAGGCCCGACGCGGTAATGATGTCGTTGCCGTGCTGCTCTGCGAGCTCGGGATTGCCCGCTTCGCGCAGCACCATCGACGGATCGTCGGGCAGCACGAGGTCGCGCCCGTCGTAGTTCTCATGGACGATGGGTTTCACGTCCGCGCCGCTCACATCCGGCGAGGTGTCGACGTGGGCGATAAATCCGATGGCCGGCACGTGCTCCTTGCCCGGCGTCGGGGAAATCGTCGCCATGACATAGCCGTATTCGTCGATGCCGGCATCCGTGATGCCCATGTCCTTCAGTTCCCGGACGAGGTCGGTTCAGGAGCACCAGCTGTTTGTCGGTGCTTGGATAGCTCTCGGACTGCTCGTCCGACTGTGTATCGAAGGTGACATATCGAAGAAAGCGGCTCGCGGCGCTCGATGTGAAAGGCCGGCGTCATGGGTCAGAGGGTACTGCATTACAATGCGATTTTCCCCAAGGAGATCGCCGATGCGCGCCATTCTCTCGGTGCTGATCGCGTTGTCGATGGCCGGGCCCGGAGCGAGCGACCTGCTGGCGCAAACGGATCAGGCGCCGGTCTTTCGATCCGGCATCGAGGTCATGCAGGTCGACGTCACGGTCGTCGACGAGAAGGGAATGCCGGTGCGCGATCTGCGCGCGCCGGAGTTCAACGTCACCGTCGACGGGCAGCCCCGCCGGGTCATCAGCGCCGAATTCATCTCCTCGAGCAGCGCGCTGACGGCCGAGCAGGCGAAGCCGCGCGACCCGTACGTCTCGAACAACACGGATCGCCGTCCCGGGCGTCTGATCATCCTCGTCATCGATCGGAACAATATCGACACGCACACGATTCGAACCGCGGCGTCGGCTCTGAAGGGTTTCGTCAAGAGCATCGCGCCAGAGGACCGGCTGTCGCTCGTCACCATTCCGCCGCCCGGGCCGGCGGTCGATTTTACGACCAACCATGCCCAGGTCCTCGACGCCATCTCTCGCATTGTCGGATCGGACGAGTCGCTGATTTCGCGGTACAACATCAGCGACTACGAGGCCATCGTGTTCGAGAATCGGTCGAACCCGCTCGCCGTGCAGCGGCTGCTGTATCGCGCGTGCGGCGATACCGATCCCAACACGATGTCGCCGTGCGATCGCGACGTCGAGCAGGAAGCCTTGACGATTGCGACGCACATCAGGCAAATGACGGCGGCGTCGGTGTCGGCGTACGGCGCGGTTCTCAAGAATCTGCGCGACGTCGAAGGGCCGAAATCGATGATTATTCTGTCGCAGGGGCTGATGCTCGATGGATCGCAGGCGGAGACGTCGGTGCTGGCGACGCTGGCGTCGGAGGCGCGCGTCAGCATCAACGTGCTGATGTTCGCACAGGCGCTGGGCACGGCGTCGCAGTCTCGTCTCTCGGAAACGTTGTCGCAGGATCGCGATCTTCGCGAAACCGGGCTGGACACGCTGGCGGCGCGATCGCGCGGCTCCCTCTTCCGTGTGGTGACGAATCCCGAATATGTCTTCGAGCGCCTGAAGAACGAGCTGTCGGCGCATTACATGCTTGGCGTGGAGCCGCTCGAGCGGGACCGCGACGGCCGCCCTCATCAGATTCGCGTCGAGGTCGGCCGCAAGAACGTCCAGGTGCGGGCACGGCGGCAGGTGCAATACACGAAGCTGACGCCCAACAACTGGTCGCGCGATGTCATGATGGGCCGCGTTCTGCAATCGCCGTCGCCGAACACCGAGCTGCCGATGCGGGTGTCGACCTATACGTTCCGCGATGCGGATCCGAACAAGGTGAAGCTGATACTCGCCGCGGAGATCGATCCCGAGTCGATGGAGAAGCAGCTCGATCTCGCTATCGGCTTCGCGGTCTTCGACCAGGTGGGGAAGGCCGTGGCGAGCGGACAGGAGCGAAAGATCTATTCGGCGAACAGCGATCTCCCGATCCGCTACGAGCTGGTGGTGGCGGTCGACCCAGGAACGTACCGCGTGAGGCTGGCGGCCATAGATACGGCGGGCAAGAGCGGCAGCGTCGAGAGGGACGTGCCGGCCTTCGGCATGGCGAACCACGAGTTCGCCGTGGGCGATCTCATCCTCAGCTCCGTTCGCGACGGACGAGGCAACGATCTCCGCGCGCCGGTCGTGCTGCAGGTTGGCGACGGCCAGCTCGCCACCTATACCGAGTTGTACACGAACAAACCCGGGACACTCGATGACAGCAAAGTGGTCTTCGAGATTGCGGATACCGCCGACGGCCCGGCGCTTGCAGACAAGCCCTGCCGAGGTTCGAGAACGCGCGGACCAGACGATGAGGCAAGCGGTGTCGGTGGTGCCGGTGGGCGCGCTCCCGCCAGGCCGCTATGTAGCGCGTGCGATCTTCATCAAAGGCGACAAGAACGTCGGTAAGCTCACGCGGCCTTTCGACGTGACGGCGCGGACAACGAGTGCAACGGGTGCGACAGGTGCGCTAGGTGCGCCAGGTGCGCAGGTGCGCCGGGTGCGACAGGTGCGCCGGGCGCCAGGTGCGACGGGTGCCTCAGGTGCGACGGGTGCCTCAGGTGCGACGGGTGCGCCGTCCGCGACTCGCGCGATGATGACAGGTGTCTCGGTCGCGGTGCGACCGACGGTGTTCAAGAAAGAAGACGTGCTCACACCCGAGATGCTGCGGGCGACCTACGAAGTGATCGACAAGAACCATCCTGCGGTGAAGGCTGCGACGGCGCGCGCGCGGAGCGGCAAGCTCGAGGGAACGGCACTGATGGCGCTCGAAGCGGGCGATCAAAGCGCCGGCTCGATTCTCCGCGGCATCGAGTTGTTCGGGAAGGGGGACCTCAACCCGGCAGCGAACCAGTTCGGCGTCGCGCTTCGCAACCCGCCGGATGCGCCGATTGCGTCGTTTTTTCTCGGCGCGTGCTACGCAGCGGCGGGACGTGACAAAGAAGCCGTCGCCGCATGGGAGCGCGCTCGTGCGGCCAATCTGCAGCTGCCGGCGTTGCAGCTCGTGATTGCCGATGCCTGGCTTCGTCTCGGGCAGCCCGCCGACGCGCTCGAGCCGCTGCGCCAGGCGCTCGAGCGGCAACCGCAGGACGACGACATCAGACGGAATCTCGCGATTGCGCAATCGTACCTCGGGCTGCACGAGCTGGCTTATCCGACGATCGTCCCATTCCTCGATCGGAACCCGAAGCGACGCGGACGCGCTGCTGATCGCGCTGCACGCGCTCTACCAGATCCATGTCGAGGGAAAGACCATCGGCTCTGCAGAGGAGGACAAGGCCAGGGCTGCCACCTACGCGCGCGCCTATGCCGCCGCGAAAGGATCCGCAACTGGCGCTGGTGGAGAAGTGGGCGGAGTTTCTGAGCAAGTAGGCACTCGGCCAAGTAATCAGCGGTTCTGGGTTCTCGGTGCTGGGTTCTGGGGTTCTGGTTCTGGGTTTTGGGTTCGAGGTTCTCGCGGGTTTCTCAGTTCTTCAGTGAACCCCTGCACCCAGAACCAAGAACCGGAACCCCAGCACCCAGCACCCAGCACCGGGAACCGCATGTGTGCCAACGATCGTCACGACCTCAGCACATTCTCCAATCGCCTGAGGATTTCCTGCTTCGGCTGCACGCCGACGAGGCGATCGACTTCCTTGCCGCCTTTCAGCACGAGCAGCGTCGGGATGCTGCGCACGCCGAAGCGGTTCGCGGTGCCGGGGTTCTCATCGATGTTCAGTTTCGCGACTTTTACGCGCCCCGCCATTTCTGATGCGATCTGGTCGATGGTCGGCGCCAGCATGTGGCACGGACCGCACCAGTCGGCCCACAGATCGAGCAGCACCGGCGTCGGGCTCTTCTCAATCTCCGTCGCAAATGTCGTGTCGGTGACTTCGGCGGGGCCGCCGCTCTCCGTGAGTGGAGCCTTGCACTTGCCGCACACCGGTTTTCGTCCAGGTTGAACGGGAGGAAGGCGGTTTCTTGTTCCGCACGACGGGCAGGTGACGAGCCGCTCGGCCATGGCATTCACCGCGGGAATCTCACGTCGACACACCCCCTCAGAGCGGGCCGCCGGGTCTCTCCCCGATAATACACGCGTTCGAGGAACAGTCCCGATGCCGGCGCGGTCAACTTCGCGGGAATCTCCGAGTCCTCGCGCAGAAATGACGCGGCTTTCTCGACGGTCGTGCCGCCGGTGCCGACGTCCACCATCACGCCGATCATTCTCCGCACCATCTTCCACAGAAAGTGCGATCCTTCCACGCGCACGAGCACCAGATCGCCCTCTTCGGCCAGCTCGATGCGTTCGATGGCGACAACCGTTGATTTGTCGTCGGCGCTGTCGTCGGTGAACGATCGAAAGTCCTTCATTCCCGAAAACTGCTCGGCCGCCAACCGCATCTTCGTCAGGTCGAGATCGTCGCGGACCCACCAGACGAAATGCTTGGCGAACGCGGTACGCCGCCTGGAGATTTGATACAGGTAACTGCGGGACACCGCGTCATGACGCGCGTGAAATTTTCTTTGCGCCAGTTCGAGCTTCAGCAGATGAATGTCGTTCGGCAGCGCGTCGTTCAGGCGCCGCCGAAGCGTCTCGGCGGGGATCGACGTGATGATGTCGAGGTGCGCCACCTGCTCGAGCGCATGCACGCCGGCGTCGGTCCGTCCCGACCCGTAGAGCTCGAACTGCTTCTGCGCGGTGACCTCGCCAATGACGCGCGTCAGCTCTCCCTGGACGGTACGCGCGTTCTTCTGGATTTGCCAGCCGCTGTACTTCGTGCCGGCGTATTCGATGAAAAGTTTGAAACGAGCCATCTCGTGAAATCAGCGGTTCTGGGTTCTGGGTTCTGGGGTTCTGGGTTCTGGTTCTGGGTTCATGGTTCTGGGTTCGAATTCAGGACTTCGCGCGAACCGCGAACCTCGAACCGCGAACCTCGAACCAGAACCCCAGAACCCCAGCACCCAGAACCAAGAACCGCAGATAACACTACACCCTCAGCTGTTTCGCCCACCGAGCCAGATCGGACGCGTCTGGAGGAAGTTCGGGATCGTGAAGAATTCGAATACGGTGATTCTCTGCGGGAGGCCGCCATTGCCGGCGGTCGAACGCTTTTGTCCACAAGACGACCCCGCCCCGATGACCGGCGAGGCCCCGTGCAATTGCTGCCGCGAATTCAGGGCCGGTGGCCACTTCGAATTCGGCGAAGGCGACCGACACACGGCGCTTCGCCAACTCGACCGCCAGAGGCGCAGCAACCGGGAGACGATCTTCGGGAATATAAATCAAGAAGAGATCGCGCCGAGCGTCGTCGAGCGTGCGCGACGCGATCATCGACAGGATAACCGCACCGGCAGACTTCGCTCCCTCACGGTCGAACGACTGGTGCAGCCGATCGATCGTGGCGTTGAACTCGGCAATCAGCCACTCGGCGGCAGCGGCCGGTGCCCGCGTGTCATCGGCCAGCGCGACGAGCTCATGCGCGAGCCGTTCGAGCAGCATCCGCGTCGTTTCGGGTGAGGCGGCGCCAGGAATGCCGCGTGCGCTGTTGGTCAGGAGCAGCGTTGCCGCATGCCGGAAGCCCTGTGGCGGTACGATCATCTCAGGAATTGTTTGCGGTGGAACCGGGATTGGCCAGCACAGCAAACACCGCAGCCGTGTCGCTCCTGGCGCCGCCGCGGTTCTGCAGTTCCGTCAGCACTCCGGCGGCTGCGGTGCTGGCCGGCAACTCGATGCCGAGGGCTCGCGCCATGGCGAGCACGATGTGGATGTCCTTGTAATGCAGGCGCGATTCGACCTTGCCTTCGAAGTCGCGCGCGATCATCTTCGGCGCCTGTATGTCGAGCATGCGGCTCGCGCCAAAGCCCGTCATCAGCACCTCTTTCACTTTCGAGGGATCGATGCCCGCGCGCTCGGCCATCAGCATCGCTTCCGCTGCGCCGAGTGTGTTGACGATGGTGCAGATCTGGTTGCAGGCTTTGGCCACCTGACCGGCGCCGCTTGGGCCGATGTGGACGATCGCCTTTCCGTAGCACTCGAGAATCGGCCGGACACGCTCGAGCACAGCTTCTTCGCCGCCGGCCATGATCGACAGCGTGCCGGCGTCCGCTACAGCCGGGCCTCCAGAAACCGGCGCATCGAGCATATCGATGGCGCGTGACTTCAGCGCCGATGCAATCCGCCGTGCGCCATCCGGATCGATCGTGCTGTGATCGACCACCACTGACCCGGCATGCGCCCCCTCGATAATCCCGTGCGGTCCGAGGGCAACCTCTTCGACGGCCGCTGTATCGATCACCATCGTGATGGTCACGTCACTCTTCGACGCGACCTCTGCCGGCGACGAAGCGCCGGCCGCCCCTGCGCCGATGAGCGGCGCCATCGCCTCTCGGCGCCGCGCGAACACCGTCACGCTATGACCGCCCTTCAACAGATTTCTGGCAATCGGCGTCCCCATCGCACCAAGGCCGACAACTCCAACGTTGGCCATCTCACTCCTGACTGTCGACTGTCGACTTTCGACCGATGACTTTCGACTGTCGACTGACTTCCTCCGCCGCCCTCAACCCCGTTTCCACCGCGCCGTTCATGTAGCCCTGCCACCGCAGGCTCGTGTGCTCTCCCGCGAAACACGATACGGCCGAACGGTCGTGCCAGCCAGTACCGCAGCGACGGCGGAAACTGCGGGTCGAAGAAAGCGTAGCCGCCGCGCGACCACCGCTCGGTCTCCCAGCTCTGGGTCGTCCATGCGCGCAGTTCGGCGTGTTTCAGATTGATCCACGAAAGCTCGCGGATGAGGCGCGATGGCCCCTCCGCTGGAGCATCTCACGCGTGGCCGCGCTTGCGCCTCCGCCCGCGAGCAGCGTCAGGATTGAGCCACGCTGTTCTTCATTTCCATCCCAGACGGCGCCAATGGAAAGCGGCGTGCCCCACGCTCGAGGCTTTCCGCGTTTCCGCCACGGCGCGCGATCGAACTGCAGCGCGGTTTTTGTCGCCGCGCCGTACTTCAGTCCTGCTGTGGCCTGCCGTTGCAGATCCGGCAAAGCCGGCTCGAAGACGACGTCGCGGACCGTCGTTGCGGGCATCGCGCACACGAGGTAATCGAAACGCGCCTCGTGGACGCGTCCTTGCGACTCGAGCGCGGCTGTGACGCCGAGTTCTGTCTGTGTCACGCGTCGAAGGATCGTCCGCAGTCGAAGGCTGGATCCCAGCGCTCTTGCGAGAACGATGGGGAGGCGGTCGTTTCCGCCAATGATGCGGAACATTTTCTCGCCGCCTGGAGCGCCGTCCTCGGCGAACTGATCGGCGAGCGCAAGCAGCGACAACTCGCCTGGGTCGGCCAGAAAAAAGCCTCGCAGCCCGATCGCCACATCTTTCAGCGTCCTCGGCGCGCGGATTCGACGCAGCCAGTGCTCGACCGATTCGGGCGCGAGCGATGCGGCGACACCGCCATCCCAACGCTGTTCGCTGACGCAAAACGCGCGGACCTCCGGCTGCAGCCGCCTACCGAGATCCTGCCAGGCTCGCATGCCGCCGGGGCGGCCGTTCCGCCCGACGGCGGTGAATCCGCGAGGAAGAATCGTCGCGGTACGCAGTCCCACGTCCGCAATCAACCGGCAGATCTCCGTCTGGCTTTCGTCGATGAGATCGGCGCCGGCCTCCGCGTGCTCTCCGCGGAGAAACGGCTCTCGCACAGTGAGGACCCGGCCTCCCACGCGATCGCGCGCATCGACGACGGTGACCGCCGCCCCTCTTTTCCTGAGCTCGCGCGCGGCGGAAAGACCGGCCAGACCAGCCCCGGCGATGAGGACCGAAATGCCGCGCATGCGGGTGTCGATTCAGTCCGCGAGGTACAAGCCCACGTGTGAGAGATCGGTCATCGGCTGGCCTTCGTACTTCCACGTTTTCTTGTAATGCATACGCGCGACGATCTGAGAGCCCGGGTCGACGCGCACCGGAGGCTTCACGTTGATCGACGCAGGCACCTGTCTAGGCATCCACGTGCCGAGCACGCGGGCTGTGCCGTCCGGCGACCGCAGCGACAGCACTACGCTGCGGACGATAGCCGGATTACCTGGAAGGAGATCCAAACGGTCGACCGTGACGACCGACGTCAGAGGGATGGGCAGCGCCGACTCGTGCGTCTCCTCGATGGCGGTCATGTTCATGTGATAACGGTCCGGCATCGCCGCAATCACATCAGGTTGCCCGTGTGCCCATTCGACGTGCAGCGATGCCGGCGGAGGTGTTTGTGCCTTGTCGCCTTCAGGCGTCCCTCCTGTCGCCCAATCGAGCACGACGTCGAGCTCGCGCGCGGAAATCTGCCGGTGCGCGGCTTTGACGAAATCGTGAGGGTCGCCCGTTGTAGCGGCGAGCATCTCGGCGCGCAGCGATTCGGCCCACGGGAATGCGTCTTCGTATTTCAGGAGCGACATCGGGCCCACACCGCCCTCGATGTGGCAGCGGCCACAACGTTTCAGGAATACGGGGTACACATCGGCGTTGTAGGTGAATTTCGAGGTGACCCCTTCGTGAGCGTCGCCCGCGCGCGCGAGCATGAGCACGACAAGAATAGACAGAGACGCTGCCATGCGCGTCATCAGCGTCGCTCCGGCACGAGCGAATCGAGTTCGGTGATCGCCGTGCTCATGCTGCGAAACGCCTCCTGGGCTTTGGTGGCGTCCCCCAAATCGCCGTAGTTGTCGAGCTGATACGCCGCAAGCACGATCTGCTTGACGCTCGCTTCGATGACGTCACGATTCGTTTCCGGCTGCGTCGCTTGAATCTCGAGCGCCAGGTTTTTGGCTTGAAGAGCGGGGACATAAATCCCGCCGAGCGCGCCGCTCCTCAGGAGCGATTCGATCTCGGCACCTCGCGCCTTCAGGTCCTCCAACAAGGTTACGCTGGGGGCGCTGGGGGCGCTAGGGGCGCTAGGGGCGTTGGATGCGGGTTTACCCACCGAAGCGGCGGTAGCCGCGAAGGTGGGCGTGTCGACCGAATATGTGGGAAACGCAAAATCGAAGCGGCTTTCCTTGACATCGGAACTGAACGAGATTTTTGCGATCATCTTCGCGGGCAGGGACAATCGCTCAATGCGCGCTTCGAAGAACGCGCCGTTCCGTGCCAGGACGAGCGGCGTCGACGCAAGCTCGCGCATGGTGCCGGTCTTGGGATCGAACGTTTCCTTTGTCACGACGCGGCCACGGGCCTTGCGCGCCTGCTCGATGCCGAGCGGCCTCGAGAAGTCATCGTAGACGTACACGCGGAATCGGCCTGCGGCGGGATAGGTGCCTTCGAGGTGATGCCAGTTGTCCGGCGCCATGAAGAAAATCCCGCCGTGTTTCGGATTGTGATCGCCGTGCGCGCGCTGCGTGTAGCGCGGAACCATCGCCGAGCCGTCCGAGCATTTCCCCGGCTCGATCTGCGAGATGTCGCGGTCGCCCGGACAGGTGAAAGTGAGCGCGGCGGTCTTCTGCACGAGATCGCGCGAGCAGATGCGGCACTTACCGGGCTTCGATTGCTCGATTACTGCGTGAACGGGACAGGTGTAGAGAAGGACGAGCCGCACCGGCTCCAGATCCATGCCGCAGATGTTGCACGCGCCCTTCTTCGGTTCGAGCACATCCGGGTGCATCGGACACGTCCAGGAGACGGCGGGAAGCTGGGCGGCAGGGTCCGTGGCGAGGAAGATGACGGCCACGATGATCGCGAAACCCCGCGTTTTCATCAGATCATCGCCAGTGTAGCAAAGGCGACGGTTCCACGCACTTGGCGTGCGCGCTTGCCGGCGGCGTGGTGATGAGGGAGTCGCTCTCGGGCTGCGCCGGATCGAAAAGATACACGCGGCCGGGGACACCCGGCGCGCGGTAATCGACGATCGGAGCGAGCGGAATCGCTCCGAGCGCATTCGAGGCGGCGAAGCGTTCCTGAAATGCCGTCACTTCCCATTCCTCGAGCAGGAAGTACGGGCGACGACCCTGGCTGGTCAGCCAGTTCACGGCGCGATCGAGCCACGCTCGATCGAGAAGGTCGAAGCGGACGATCGTTCGCCCCGCGTAATAGCGTATCGACCCGCTGTTCTGTCCGGTAAGGATCACAGCGGATGGATCGGTCGCTTGCTCGACGATCTTCGCGATGCTGACGTACCGATGGTCGCCTTCGCCTGACGGAAACGCGCCGTGCGTCGAGGCGTAATACAGGTTGTGTGCGCCGACTGCCGCAAGCATCGCGCACGCCATGATGCGCAGCGACAGGCGCCCGCTCTGCGCCAATCGAACCAGAATCGCCGCCAAACCGAGGCACATCGCCGGCCATGCGGGAAGCAGAAACCTGAGGAACCACCAGGCCTCAAACGGGATGTAGATCACATAGAGCGCCCACACCACCACCACAATCGCACCCAGAAGGCGGGCCGCATGCTGCCGTTCGGGCGTGAGCCAGATGGACTTCACCGGCCATAGCAGCGCGACGATGCCGATGACGGCGAGCGGCGTTTGGCTCTGCACGAGCCAGCGCCCGTACCGCTCGACGTTGGTCGCGACGTATGAAAGCGAGAACAGCACCGACAGCGAACCATACCCAGACGCGAGCGGTGATCCGTAGAGTTCATTGTTGAGCCAGGCAATGAAGAGACAGCCAGGAAGCGCGCCAACGATCATCGGGATGACAGCCCTGAAGGACTGTGTCCAAAATCTCCAGAGGACAAGAATCGCTGCCAAGGGCGCGAGATTCGGCCGAATCAGAATTGCAGCCGAGGTGGCCAGCCCGGCGATCAACGCCGATTGTCTCGACCTACCCAGAGTGAAGTAGACAGCGGCTGCCCAGAGCGCGGAAGCCGGCACATCGCTCATGGGCGCGACCACCATTGCCAGCATCGCAGGGCTCGTGGCAACGAGCCATGCTGCTGCGAGACCGAGTGCGTCCGACGAGAGACGGCGGCCAATCGCAAATGTCATCCATACGAGCAGCGCGCCGCCGAACGGCGCGACCAGAAACATCGCGCAATGTCCGGCAATCGCCTTTGCGCTCGCCATCAGAAGCGGAAAGCCGGGCGCAGTTACAGGAACCAGTGCCGGTCCCGACAGCGCGGGTCGAAATCCGTGCGGCGTGAAAGTCAGCACAGCCTCGGGCCACGGCGCAGTCGCCGCGAGCGGCACGTCGACGGTGAGATTGCCCTGCAGCCAGAGATCTGCCTGCGAGACGTAGGCGTGTTGGTCCGCGCCGCCCGCTGTCCACGAGTTGCGCGCGATTCCGGCGATCGCCGGGCACAGCGCGAGCAGAATCGCGAGCGGCGTTGACAGACGCGAGACATTCAGCGGCCCGCGCGTAGCGAGATAGATCGCCGAGGCGATCGCTCCGAGCGCCAGTGGCCGAAGCGGATCGTGCGACTGAATGGTGACGCCGGGCAAGGCGATCGTGAACCCCCCGACGAGCCAGATCGCCAGCGCCCAAAGTGTTCCCAAAGCGGCGAATACAGCTACAATGACATGAATCATCAGTTGACGGTTCCGCGGGGCGAATTGTACGTTTGCCCACCCAGCGACACAATTCCGGAGGCTCTTGATGGGAGCGGTTGAAAACCAGTGGCGGTTCAGTGTGAGCCGGCGGCGGGCGTTGGCCAGCTTCGCCGGCATTTTCGCGGCGTCTCCGCTGCTGAAAGCTCAGGTCGATCCCCACAGCCTCATCGGGCATAAACGGACACCTCGTATCGACGAGCTCGTCGATGCCTTCGATTTCGAGGCGATCTGTTATCGCAACATGACGCTCGAGCCGTACGACTATATGGCGCACGGCGACGGCAGCGAGTGGAACCTGCGCCGCAACCGCCAGGCGTTCGACTGGGTCGACATCCTGCCAGGAAAAGCGGTCGATCCCGCGTCTATCGACATGTCGTCCGTGATTCTCGGCGTGCCGATGAAGTTCCCTATTTTCACCGCGCCGAGCTCTGGGCAGGGCGCGCTGCATCCTGACGGCGAGATCGGCATGTATCGCGGCGCCACCGCGGCCAACGCACTTGCCTCGTTCGCCAGCGGGACGACGGTGCCGCATCAGAAGATTGCGCCGGCTTCGACAGGCCCGCGCTGGAATCAGTTCTATCCGATTCCCGATCTGGGAGCGTCGGCCAAGCAGCTTCAGATGTTCCAGGACCTGGGCGCGAAAGCGATCATCATTACAGTCGACCAGCAGGCGTCTGTGTACGAGCGCGATCTGCACGATCGTCACCTCGGCGGTGTGGTGCAGACGGGTCGCTGCGCGTGGTGGCGGCGGCGGCAATGCGGCGGCGGCCGCCGCGGCTGCGGCGCTGGCATCCGGCGCCCCGATTCCCACCACAGGCACAGGCGAGCCCGGTATCGGCAAGTTTCCGTCGTTCACGAAATACCGCGTCTCGAATCGCCGCCTTTGGTACAGCTGGGACTACATCGACGAAGTCCGTAAATTCATCAAGGTGCCCGTCATTCTCAAGGGCATCGTCACCGCTGAAGATGCTGAAATCTGCGTCAAGGAAGGGGTCGATGGCATCATCGTCTCGAACCACGGCGGGCGCTCGATGGACTATGGACCGTCGACACTCGAGGTGCTTCCCGAAATTGTCGCGGTCGTGAACAAACGGTTCCCCGTCATGATCGACAGCGGCTTCCGGCGCGGTGCCGACGTGTTCAAGGCGCTCGCGCTTGGTGCCGACGCCGTGGCACTCGGCCGCGCGGCCCGCTGGGGCCTTGGCGCCTACGGCGCGCCGGGAGTGCAGCGCCTGCTCGAAGTGATGCAGGCCGAGCTCGTGCACGCGGCGGCATACGCAGGGCGTGCGACGCTGAAGTCCATCGACAAAACCGCGGTGAAGGTGAATTTCGTTTAGCAGACTGTTGCACTGAAGCAGATCGTCGTCGCAACCATCGTCGAGCGACCGAAGGTCGCGAGATACAGGTCGTGGGGGTGGGGCCCCGCGACAAATTGAGGAACGTAGTGTCCGGCTTCAGCCGGACCGTCATGAGGACACTATGAGCGACCATAAAGTCAGCAGGCGCCGGGCACTCGGAAGCGTGGGCGCCATCGTGGCGGGATCCGTCGCAGGCTCGAAAATCGCCAGCGGGCAGACGCCCGCCGCACCGCGCGAGCGCGCACCGTGGGAACCGCCGGCTGCAGGTGCGGCTCGCGCCTCGCGAAGAGCTCGTCAACATCCTCGAGTTCGAAGAAGAGGCCAAGAGGAAGCTACAGCCCGCGACATTCGCGCTCGTGGCCGGCGGCGATCGGGCGCTGTTCGACCGCATCACGTTGCGGCCGCGGATGAACATCCCGACGACCGACATGGACCTCACCGTGAACCTCTTTGGCGAGGATCACTTCACGCCCATCATCGTCGCGCCGATTGCCGACCAGAAGCGATTCCATCCCGATGCCGAGCTCGCCACCGCGAAAGGCGCGGCGGCAGGCAAAGCGCTGATGATCGTCAGCAGCCGGTCGAGCGTTGCGCTCGCCGACATCGCAGCGGTCGCGAAGCCGTCGTTCTGGTATCAGGTCTACGCCTCCGACAATGGCGCGAAGGCGCAAGTGCAGGACGCGATTAAAGCCGGGGCCAAGGCGATTGTGATTACCGTGGGCGCATCGCATGCGGCGAACGGCGCGCGCGCAGCGACGGCGACCTCGGTCAACTGGTCCGCCGTAGACGCGATCAAGCAGGGCGTGTCCGTTCCGGTGCTGGTGAAAGGCATCACGACGCCGGCCGAGGCGACGGCGGCGCTGCAGCACAATGTGCAGGGGATCATCACGTCGAACTTTGGCGGGTTGCTCGCGAACAAGGACGCCATGATCCTCGCGTTGCCAAACATCGTCGACGCCGTCGGCGGAAAGGCGCCGGTGCTGACTGACGGATCGTTCCGACGCGGCACCGACATTCTGAAGGCGCTCGCGTTTGGCGCGAGCGGCGTGCTGCTGGGCCGTCCGGTGATGTGGGGTCTCGCGGCCTACGGCGAAGCGGGCGTTCAGAACGTCATCGAGATGGCGCAGACAGAGCTTGGCCGCTATATGGGGATGTGCGGCAAGCCGAATCTGAAGGCGCTCGATCGAACGGCCGTCAAGATTCACGGGCCGATTCCGACGAAGGCGACGACGAATAACTGATAGGGAGCGAGGGGCGAGGGGTAAGGGGTGAGGGGCAAGGGGTAAGGGGCGAGGATAATCAATGGGATCGATCGAACGTCGTTGGGAACATTCGCTTTCGCGCCGTAAGGCGCTTGCCGGTATGGCCGGCCTCATTGCCGGATCGCCATTGCTGCATGCGCAGCTCGATCCGCGTCCGTTCACCTCGCACAAGCGAGCACCAGGGCTCAGCGAGATGTTCACCGCGTTCGACTTCGAGCCGGTGATGTTCGCCAACGTCACCCAGGCGGTATATGACTACACGGCGCATGGCGACGGCGGCGAGTGGAATCTTCGGCGAAACCGTCAGGCATTCGACTGGGTCGATTTGGTTGCGGGCAAGGCGGTCGATCCCGCGACCGTCGATCTCTCCTCGCAGCTTCTCAACCTGAAGCTGAAATATCCGATCATCATCGCGCCAACGGCGACGCAGGTGGCACTGCATCCCGACGGCGAGGCGGGCATGTATCGCGCTGGCGCGCTGTCGTCGAACACGCCGATGTGCCTCAGCATCAACTCGAGCCAATCGATCGAGGAGGTAGCGAAAGGCGCCCAGGGACAGCTGTGGTGGCAGTTTTATCCGCGGCAGGACATAGGCGCCAGCCAGGAGCTGCTCGAGCGCGCGCAGGGTGCGGGCTATACGGCGATTGTCATCACGGTCGATCAGCAGGCGTCGTACTACGAACGCAGCCAGCACGATCGGAATCTCGGCGGACGCGCGGGCGGCGCCGGTCGCGGCGGAGGCCGCGGAGGCGCGGCGGGAGCCGCGCGTCAAGGCGGAGCAGGCCGCGCGAACGACCCTGAGGCGCTCGGAACCGCCACGATCGGCCGCGGAGCGGCGGTTCCCGGTTCCGCGGGTGCGGCCACGCCGGCCGCGGCTCGCAGAGGAGCGGCTGCGTATCGCGTCGGTGCCGGACGTCTCTGGTACAGCTGGGAATACCTGGAGCAGGTGCGGAAGTTCATCAAAGTCCCCATCGTCATCAAGGGCATCGTCACCGCCGAAGACGCGCGCATCTGTGTGGAGCGCGGCTTCGACGCCATCGTCGTGTCGAATCACGGCGGCCGATCGATGGACTACGGTCCGTCGACGCTCGAAGTGCTGCCTGAGATCGTCGCCGCGGTCAACGGCAAGATTCCGGTGATGATTGACAGCGGGTTTCGCCGCGGCAGCGATGTGCTGAAAGCTCTCGCGCTCGGCGCAGACGCCGTCTGGCTGGGACGAGCCGCCCGGTGGGCGCTCGGTGCGTTTGGCCCGGTCGGCGTACAGCGTCTGCTCACCGACATCATCTTCAAAGAGCTCGTCGACGCGGCGGCCTATGCCGGAAAATCTACGCTTGCGTCGATCGATTCGAGTATCGTCAAGCAGAACTGGCCCTGAGAAAAGGGAAGTTGACGCCTGACCGCGCGACTTTACCCGATGCGCAACTGGTGCGCGCCATCGGCACGCGCCAGCTGACGGCGAGCATCATCAACGTCACTATTGCGTCATCTATTTTCCTGATGCCCGCGACGGTGGCCGAGCGTCTTGGCGCTGCGGCGCCCATCGCGTATCTGGTCTGCGCGACGCTGATGACGCTGATCGCGCTGTGTTTTGCGGCCGCGGGCAGCCGCGTGTCGCTGACCGGCGGGCTCTACGCGTACATCGACACCGCGTTCGGCGGATTTGCGGGCTTTCTTGGAGGATATCTGTACTCGGTGACGGCGTGCCTGTCGGTTGCGTCGGTCGCGGCGGCATTCGCGGGCACCGCGGGCGTGCTCTGGCCGACTTTCGCCGGCGGCCTCGGTCGTGCGCTGCTCCTGACGCTGCTGTTTGCCGCGCTGGCCGTGGTGAACGTGCGCGGCATCAAGCCAGGCATCCGTCTGGTCGAAGCGATCACCGCAGCGAAGTTGATTCCGCTCCTGTTTCTGGTGGCGGGTGGCGTGTGGTCGTTGAACTTCGAGTTTCTGCGTATGTCGATGCCCACTGTGGCCCAGGTGGGGCAAGCGTCGATTGTTCTCCTTTTCGCGTTCGTCGGCGTCGAAGTCGCGCTCACGCCGTCCGGCGAAATCCGCGATCCAGCGACGACCGTGCCCCGGTCCATCCTCACCGCACTTGCCGTCGCGACGTCCATTTACCTGGCCGTACAGACCGTCGCGCAGGGGACGCTCGGTCCAGAGCTTCCACTTCATAAGGACGCGCCGCTGGTCGAGACAGCGAGCCGGTTGTTCGGTGACGGCGCCCGATTGATTTTTCTGGTGGGCATGGCTGTGTCGATTTTCGGGTATATCGCGGGAGACATGCTCGGCACGCCGCGCGCGCTCTTCGCGCTGGCGCGCGATGGTGTGCTTCCGGCTCCGCTCGTTCGCGTGCATCCGCACTATCACACGCCAGCGGTGGCTATCGTGCTGTACGCGGCGGTGGTAGCGGCGTTGGCGATCTCGAGCTCGTTCGAGCGCCTCGTGGTGATGGCCAACGTGTCGGCGCTGTTGCTGTACCTGATGTGCGTGGCCGCGTCATACCAGCTTCAGCGGCGCGACGTGAGAATGGCCGGCACGCCCTTCAACCTTCCCGGCGGCATGCTCATTCACGTGCTCGCGGCAGCGGGCATCGTCTGGCTGCTCGTGCAGGCGACGCCCGACGAATGGAGGATCGAGGCGTTCGTGTTGGGTGTGGCGATCGTGTATTACGTCCTCAGGCGGTTTCTTCGGAAGCCTTCCGACGCCGGCGTGGCTTCGGCGCTGCGGGACCGGTGACGTCGCTCGATCCGAGTTTGAGCTGCCGCTCCGCCTCGAGCCAATCGTCGAGGTCGGCACCGTCGCTTCCTCCGCGGCTCTGGTAGATTTCGTATGCCCGCCTCGCTACCGCATCAGAATTGTTGAAGTGGGCCGCCCCGTTGCTTTTCTTCGCCGCGCGCGTGGGTTTCGGTGAGTCTGACGCTCCGTTTGCAGGTTTGTTCGTTCGTGGCATTGTTGCCTCCGTCAAAATCAATATAACTCCACCGACGGCCCGACGATCAAGATCGCATTTCGCTGCTGGTGCCGCCGGCAGCAGGAATATAGGCCTTCAACACGTAGTCGGTCACCATGCGATCGGCGCTGAAGCGCCAGCCGAGCGTTCGGATGGCGCGTTTCATGCGCGCGATCCACCGGCGCGGCAAACCATCGCTGTCACGGTCGTAATACAACGGTATAACTTCGTCGCGCAGTACCTTCACGAGCGCCTCGGCGTCGCGAGCGTCGTGCCGATCGATCGACGTGTGTGTCTCTCCGCGGCCGATGCCGAACCCGTTAAGGCCGTCATACGCCTCAGCCCACCAGCCGTCGAGAATCGAGAGGTTCAGTCCGCCGTTCAGCACGACTTTCTGTCCGCTGGTGCCCGACGCTTCGAGCGGGCGACGCGGTGTGTTGAGCCAGACGTCGACGCCCTGTACAAGATAGCGGCCGACGTTGATGTCGTAGTCTTCGATGAAGAGCAGTTTGCCCGCGAAGCGCGCGTCGCGAAGCAGCTGGAAGACCTCCTGCAGCACTTCCTTGCCGGGTACGTCGCGCGGGTGCGCCTTGCCGGCGAACACGAATTGAATCGGGACCTTTGCGTCATTGACGAGCGCAACGAGGCTTTCGAGATCGCGCAGCACAAGATTGGCGCGCTTGTAGGTGGCGAAACGGCGCGCGAAGCCGATCGTCAGCGCGTCGAGGCTGAGCGCCTGGCGCACCTGTTCGATGAACTCGGGCGATTCGCCGCGCTCGTCGGCGCACCTGACCGCGCGCAGCCGGGCGGCCTCGATGAGCCCCGTCTTGAGCGTCTGGCGCGTCTCCCACAATTCACCGTCGTCTATGCCGTCGATGGGATCCCATGTCGCCGGCTCCGCGCAGCGATCGGGCCAGCCGGGGCCGAGATGCCGGTCGTAGAGCTGGTGCATCTGCTGGGCGAGCCATGTGCGGACGTGAATGCCGTTGGTGATGTGGCCGATCGGCACCTGCTCCTCGGACCGTCCGGGGAACAGAGGCGTCCACATGGCCCGCGACACCTGGCCATGAAGCGACGATACCGCGTTGGCGCGGCGCGACAGCTTCAGCGCGAGCACCGTCATGCAGAATCCTTCGTTCGGATCGGAGATGTTGGTGCGGCCGAGTCCCAGCAGTTCGTCCGCGCTCATCGACATTGCCGCGCTCAGCGGTCCGAGGTGCTCGTCGACGAGATGCGGCGCAAAGCGGTCGTGGCCGGCCGGCACAGGCGTATGTGTCGTGAACACGATCTGCGAGGAAATTCTTCGCAGCGCCTCGCCCGCGCCGATACCCTCGGTCTCCATCCGCTGACACGCCAGCTCCAGCCCGGCGAAGGCGCTATGGCCTTCGTTGAGATGGACGACGCCAGGCGAGATGCCGAGCGCTCGAAGCGCCTTGACGCCGCCCACTCCGAGCAGCAATTCCTGCCGGATGCGCACGCGATCGTCTCCGCCGTACAAGCGCGAGGTCAGGTCGCGATCTTCAGGTTGGTTGCCGTCGACATCGGAATCCAGCAGCAGCAGGGTATTTCTGCCGACGGCCAGCTTCCAGACGCGCGCGGCGAGCGTGCCCGTGCGCGTGTCGATGCTGATGGTGATCGGCTGGCCGCTCGCATCTTTCGCCTGCTCGAGCGGCAGCAGCGAGCTGTCGACGTCGCGGTAGTGTTCCTGCTGGTAGCCGCTCAAATCGAAACGCTGTGTGAAGTACCCCTGGTCGTAATAGAGGCCGATGCCGACGAGGGGAATGCCGAGATCCGACGCTGCCTTGATGTGGTCGCCGGCGAGGATGCCGAGGCCGCCCGAATAGATCGGAACCGACTCATGCAGGCCGAACTCGGCGGAGAAGTACGCGACCGGGCGCGCCCACAGCACTCCGGCGTTCCGCGCGCCCCAGGTGTGCGTCGAGGTCAGATGCTCCTGCATGCGGCGATAGGCGTAGTTGATGCGGCTGTGCAAGACGAGCGCAGACGCGCGCTCTTCGAGCCTGGCGACGGAAATCTGCTGGAGCAGCGCGATCGGATTGTGATCGAGCTCGCGCCACAGCGCAGGATCGATGTCGCGGAAGAGGCTCGCCGTGTCGTGATCCCAGCTCCACCACATGTTGCGGGCGAGCGCTTCCAGACGCTGATGTGCGGGCGCGACGAATTGTCCCAGCGTGCGCGCGTGGCTGACAATCGAGGCGAGCTGCGTTCCGGCCATCGTCAGCATGCGCACGGCATCAGGAGCGAAGGCACGAGGCTCGACCGTCTGCACGACGAGCACTCCCTGAAGAAGCCCCTTGTCGATGAGCGGGACGCCGAGGAACGAGTGATACGGATCTTCGCCTGCCTCGCTGAAATATTTGAATCGCGGATGGGTGGTTGCATCCTCGACGACCTGCGGCGTCAACCGCTCGCCAACCAGGCCCGCAAGGCCTTCGGTCAGCCGCATGCGCACGTGCCCCACGCTGCCTGGACGCAGTCCGACGGTTGCGGCGAGCACGAGCGTCGCCCGATCGGGCTCGAGCAGGTAGACCGAACACACGTCGGTGTCGAAGGTACGTTGAATCAGCTGAACGATGTTGTCGAGCGTTTCTTCCGGATTACCGCTGTTCGAGACGAGGTGACTGATTTCTTCGAGGGTCCAGAGAAGCGAGTCGCGCTGTGTCGTCACGCCGGCGAGCATAACAAGAACGGCCCGCCGGCATCACTGATTTCTTGTCGACAACATTGTCTGGTTCCATATGGCCAGACGACATTTATGTTCGCGAAGTTGCAACGGCTCGCTCTTGCCTTAGGATGCGCACGATGGGTTCCGAGGGGGCTGTGGGCGTTCGCGACGATCTCTTCTCCGAATACGTGCTCGACGGCTGCTACGACGAGATGTTCGATCCCTCGGGCGTGCCGCGCGAGCCGTACGTGGCGCTGCACCGGCGGCTGCTCGAGCTGTCGCCGGCCGAGCTGCGCCACCGCCAGCATGACGCCGACAGCGCGTTTCTGCACCAGGGCGTCACGTTCACCGTGTATGGCGACGACCAGGGCACCGAGCGCATATTTCCCTACGATTTGCTGCCGCGGATCATCACGGCGCGGGAATGGGAAACGATCGAACGCGGCTTGATTCAGCGTCTGACGGCGCTGAACATGTTTCTCAAGGACATCTACCAGGACGGCCGCATTCTGAAAGAAGGCATCGTCCCGCGTCATCTGGTGTTCAGCGCCCAGCACTATCGCCGCGAGATGATCGGCATCCGTCCGAAGCGCGACATCTACGTGTCGGTTGCGGGGTCCGATCTCGTCCGGCTGCCGGACGGCAACTTCGCCGTGCTCGAGGACAACCTGCGCGTGCCGAGCGGCGTGTCGTACATGCTGACGAACCGCCAGATCATCAAGCGCGTGTTCCCCGAGCTGTTCACGAATTACGCCGTGCGCCCCATCGATCACTACGGGCTGGCGCTGCTGTCCACGCTTCGCTCGCTCGCGCCCAATGACCGCGCGAATCCGACGATCGTGCTGCTGACGCCGGGGGTTTTCAACGCGGCGTATTTCGAGCACACGTTCCTCGCCAGGCAGATGGGCATCGAGCTCGTCGAAGGACGCGATCTGATCGTGCACGACAACGTGGTGTATATGAGGACGACGGCGGGACTGCGCCGCGTCGACGTCATCTATCGCCGCGTCGACGACGACTTCATCGACCCGCTGGCCTTCAGGTCGGACTCGCGTCTCGGCGTGCCCGGTTTGTTCAACGCGTATCGCGCCGGGACCGTGTCGATCATCAATGCGATTGGCACGGGGGTCGCCGACGACAAGGCGATGTACGCGTACGTGCCGGCCATCATCAGGTTTTATCTCTCCGAGGAGCCGATTCTGCCGAACGTGAAGACCTACATGCTGGCCGATCCCGCGGATCGAACCTATGTGCTGGAACACCTGGACGAGCTGGTGGTGAAAGCGGTCGGGGAATCGGGCGGCTACGGCATGCTGATCGGTCCGCACAGTACAGCCGAGCAGCGTGACGAGTTTCGCCGGCTTATCCAGTCGGATCCCCGCAATTACATCGCGCAGCCGACGCTTGCGCTGTCGCGCGCGCCGAACTTCATCCACGACCAGATCGCCTCGCGGCATGTCGACCTGCGTCCGTACGTGCTGTGTGGCGCCGACTCGTTCACGGTCGTGCCCGGCGGGTTGACGAGGGTCGCACTGCGCCGCGGCTCGCTCGTCGTGAACTCGTCCCAGGGAGGAGGGAGCAAGGACACCTGGGTCCTCGCCGACTGAGCCATGCTTTCACGAGTTGCCGACTGCGCGTATTGGATGAGCCGCTATCTCGAGCGCGCCGAACATACCGCCCGCCTCGGCGACGTGTGCCTGGGGCTGACCCTCGATCGGTCGTCCGACACGGTCCGCCGGCTGATGGGTTCGATCGGCACGCATCCGGAGGGATATGGTGTCTCGTTGCCGGAAACGGCAGAGGCTGCTCCCGAGGTGAGGCTGAACACGACGATCGAGGCGTGCGTGGCCGCTGCGCGTGAGAACGCCCGGCAGGTGCGAGAGCAGATCAGCACGGAGATGTGGGAGCAGCTGAACCGGCTCTACCTCAACGTCAGCCGCAGCAGGGCGGCGCGCGGGTCCGCGTTCTACATGCACATCAAAGAGGCGTCGCACCTGTTTCAGGGCGTGACCGACTCGACGATGATTCACACCGAAGGGTGGCACTACATTCAGATCGGCCGGTCGATCGAGCGCGCCGCGGCGACTGCCACGATGCTCGAGATGCATTTCGAGGACATCGAAGGCGCGGTTCGTGACGGCGGCATCGGCGCCTACGTGTCGTGGACGGCGCTGCTCCGGTCGTGCTCGGGATTCGAGGCATATTGTCAGCGCTACACCGCCGACGTGCGGCCCGAGCGTGTTGCCGAATTCCTTCTGCTGAGCGCCGATTTCCCGCGATCGGTGCGCTTTGCGACCGACACGATTGAAACATCGCTTCGCTCGGTCGCGCGAGCGCTCGGCAGAAGCGCTCCCGGCCGCGTCGACCGCCTGGCCGGGCGCCTGCGCGCGTCCCTCGACTACAGCCAGATCGACGAGATAATGGCCGACAGCCTGCAGAGCTACGTCCAGGGCATTCATCGCCAGTGCCAGCACGTACACACGGCGCTCTATCAAACCTACATCAGCTACGCGACGGAGACCGCCTTTACGTCATGAGCGGAGAACTGCAGTACGTCGTTCGTCACACCAGCCGGTTCGCGTACAGCGCGCCGATCAGCGAAAGCATGATGGAAGTGCGCATGCAGCCGCGGAGCGATGGACGGCAGCGCTGCCTCCGCTTCGAGCTGACGACCCAGCCGCGCGCGCGGGTGTTCGCGTACCAGGACTCGCTCGGCAACGTGGTTCATCACTTCGATATTCCAAGCCGTCATTCCCGTCTCTGGCTGACGGCGGACGCGGTGGTGGAAATGGCCCCCGCGTCGGCGCTCCCTGAAAGTCTGCCCGACACGGTATGGGACGACCTCGATGAGATCGCGGCAGGTGGAGAACGGTGGCATAGCCTGCAGGCGAGCAAGTTCGCGCTCCAGACCCCGCTGCTCGCTTCGCTGGCCGAGGAGCTGGCCTGGAAACGCGACGGCGATCCATTGACGCTGATGAGACGGCTGAACTACGCGCTGTTCCACACCTTCACGTACGCCCAGAGCGAAACGCACGTGGATTCGCCGATAGACGACGCGTTGAAGGCGCGCGCGGGTGTTTGCCAGGATCTCGCGCACATCATGATTGCGCTCGGCCGAAGGATCGGCATTCCATGCCGCTATGTCAGCGGATATCTTTCGCCGAGCTCCGAGGGCCATGATCGATCGGCCGAAGGTGCCACGCATGCGTGGGCCGAGGCGTATCTGCCGACGCTCGGGTGGGTGGGATTCGATCCGACAAACGATGTGCTCGCCGGCGATCGGCACATCCGCGTGGCCGTGGGCCGCGACTATGGCGACGTGCCTCCCACGCGGGGCGTGTTTCGCGGCGAGGCGGGAAGCGCGCTCGACGTGCTCGTCACCGTGTCGCTGGCAGACTCGCCCATTCGCGCTGAACGGGTGATGCCCATGACGACGTGGGTCGCGCCAGAAGTAGCCGAGCCGCCCGAAGCGTTCGATCTCGCGCAACAGCAGCAACAACAACAGCAATAGCTGGGGGCGCTGGGGGCGCTGGGGGCGCTGGGGGCGCTGGGGGCGCTGGGTGCGACGCGTGCGCGGGCTTCCAGGGGCCGGCCTGCGGGCCCAGGCCTTGCGTAGTGTCCGCCTTCAGGCGGACCGAGCACGGTCTGGCTGAAGCCTGGCTTCAGCCAGACACTACACAGATACGAAAAGCGCGCTAAGGGTGGGCCTGATGCGCCGAAGTGCTAGGGGCGGGCCTGCCGCGCCGAAGCGCCTTGCGCGAAGGCGGGTGCTCCGGGGAACGCGGCGCGCAGCTCCCCCGGTGAGATGTGGCGCCACTTGCCGGGCGCAAGATCGCCGAGCTCGATTCCGCCGAACGCAACGCGCTTCAGACGGGTCACTTCGTGTCCGGCGGACTTCAACATTCTGCGGATCTCGCGGTTTCTGCCTTCCGTCAACGTCACGATGAGATGCGTCTCGCGTTTCGACCGTTTGAATATCCGGATCGATGCGGCCGTCAGTATTTCATCTCGCTCGACGAGGCCATTCGTCAGTGATTGTGCTGATGTCTCGGATACCTCGCCACGGACGGTCACAACGTAACGCCGCGCAATGCCCGTTGCCGGATCGGTCAGCCAATCCGCAAGCCGCGTATCGCTCGTCATCAGCAGAAGTCCTGTGGAGGCCAGATCGAGTCGGCCGATCGGGACGACGCGTGCGCCGAGATCCGAGATGAGGTCGTATACGGTTGGGCGCCCATCGGGATCGCTGCGTGTTGTGACGACTTTGCGGGGTTTGTTGAGGGCGATGCAGTGCCACGGCGTTTGCTCCAGCTCGACGCCGGAAATCTCGATGCGCGTCAGCCCCGGTGCGACCTGGAGTGCGGGGTCGGTGGCAACCAGACCGTTGACGTGCACCTTACCCGATCGAACCAGGGCATACGCCTGAGAGCGCGAGGCATAGCCCAACTTCGAGAGCGCGCGAACGAGCGCAACTGTTCGAACGCCCGTCGCACCTCTCGCATGTTTGGCGGCTTTGGTGCCCATTCAAGGGTTGACGATCTTCAGCCCCGTTGGCGTGGCCGGAGCGCTCAGCGGCGCGCTGATGCGAACGATCCTGCCCGTGGAATGACTGACGATGTACAGCTCGCCCTCGGCGTCGACCCCGAACGAGCTGATGGAGCCGAGCGCTGTCTGGCCGCCGAGCTCGGACGTGTGCTCTCTGCGATCCGAGGCGCGTGCTTCGCCTGTGGCGTCAATGGTGAGCCCCAGAGACCAGACGCGGCCCGAATAGTCGGCGAAAAAATATCGCCCGCGATGCGCAGAGCCCAGACGCGTGCCACGATAGATGAATCCGCCGGTGACTGACACTCCGTCGGTGCGCCCGTATTCGAAGATCGGATCTGTCGGCGGGCCATACGCCAGCGGGCGGCTCGTGACGTTGTCGTGCGCCCCTTCGCGGTTGCGCCACCCGTAGTTCCGACCGCTCCTGCCTCTCGGCTCGTAGTTGATTTCTTCGAATCGATTCTGTCCGACATCGCCGATCACCATTGCACCCGTTCCGCCGCGCGTCACATCGTCGAAGGTGTACCGCCACGGGTTGCGCAGGCCAAAGGCCCATATCTCGTCGCGCGCGGGATTGCCTCCCAGAAACGGGTTGTCCGGCGGAATCCTGTAACCAGATGCATCCTCGTTGGGCACGTTGACATCGATGCGAAGCATCTTGCCGAGGAGCTCGGCCGGGTTCTGTGCGCGATGGTCGGGGTCGTTGGCCGAGCCGCCGTCGCCGAGCCCGATGTAGAGATATCCATCGGGTCCAAACGCGAGGTGGCCGCCGTTGTGATTGGAGAAGGGTTGCACGATGAACCGGCGCGTAGGTTCCAACCGCAAGTCGAATCGCGACGACGGATTGGCCACTGTCGGATTCGAGGAGCGAGTGAATCGCGCGACGACGGTGTTGCCGGACGTGTCAGTGAAGTTGACGTAGAAGCGCCCGCTCGACGCGTAATCGGGTGCGAAGGCGAGGCCGAGCAGCCCTCGTTCGCCGCAGCACGAGACGGCGCCGCCGAGGTTGAGAAAATCGGTCTCGAGGGTCGCGCCGCTGCGCACCACGCGGATCCGCCCACCCTGTTCCAGCACGAACTGCACAGCCCGATCGGTCGGATCCTGGACGAACGCGACGGGTGATTGGAAGCCCGAAGCGTATGTTTGTGCTTGCAGTTGCGCGTAAACAGGGCCGGCGGCGAGCAGAAATATCACGGGGGCCACAGCCGCAAATCGCACGGGATCATCGTAACGCACACTGGGCTATCATGCTGTGGTGGTGCGGCGCCTCGCGCATGTCCTCGTTGCCTGCGTCTGTGTCTTCGGCTGTGACAAGCCGCAGCCCGAGACGCCTGACCCTGGCAATCCCTCGGGAGGGGGAGGGGGAGGGGTGCGTGTGTCGCCGGGCGACCGTCTTGGCTGGACGCAGCAAGCGGCCGACGCCGCCGAGATCGCATCGTTTCAATACGCGCTCTATGTCGACGGCAATCGCACTACGCTGGCGGGAGTGCGCTGCACGCCGGCGGCGGCCAGTGCGGGATTCGACTGCAGCGGCATGCTGCCCACCCTCAGCACAGGCACGCACACGCTCGAGCTCGCGTCGTTTGTCGTCGATGGCTCCACGACTATCGAAAGCCCCCGGTCGGGTCCGCTCGTCGTCATGTCTGGCGGGACGTCGAGCTTCTCGGTCGCATCGACGCTCGTCGTCACGTCAGAGCAGGTGCGGCTGAATCTCGATCCTGTGGCTGAGGGTCTGCAACTGCCGTCCGATATCGCGTTTGCGGCGGATGGGTCCATGTTCGTCGCCGAGCGCGGGGGCACGGTGCGCCTCATCAAGGACGGCGTCCTCGTCGAAGCTCCGGCGCTCGATTTGTCCCAAGAGCTCACGCGGCAGGAAGGTGGGCTGCTCGCGATCGCGCTCGATCAGAAGTTCGCGGAGAACGGGCTCGTGTATGCGCTCTACGCGGTTGAAGCTCCCCGGAACGGCCTGGAATTCACGCTGGCGCGCTTTCGTTCGGTGGACGGAGTGTTCTCCGAACGCGCCGTGCTGCTCGACCGGACGAAGGCGTCGGCCAACGGCGCTAACGGCGCGCTTCGCGTGGGAGCAGACGGAAAGTTGTACGTGGCGTTCGACAGTGCGTCCGACGGCCGCATCGCGGGAAGCTTCGCCACATATAACGGCAAGGTGCTGCGGTTCAACACCGACGCCACGACCCCCGCTGACCAGCCAGGGTCGAATCCGATCTATTCCCTCGAGCATCCGCAGCCACTGGCGCTCGACTGGCAGCCGGGGAGCGGAACCTTGTGGGTGATCGACAGAGTCGGCACAGATGCCGGACGCCTGAGCGCCGTGGCCGGCGACATCGGTCAGAGCCGCGCGTCAGCGCGCACGTCTTATGCGTTGCCCGAGGGAACGGGCGCGGCATCGGCCGCGTTCTACGCCGGCAATCGGATTGCGATATTCAAGGGAAACTTGTTCATCGCCGCCGAAATGGGACGGCAATTGATTCGCCTGCGATTCGATCCCGAGAACACGACGAAAGTCGTATCGGTCGAGCGCATGCTGCAGAATCAGATCGGCGCCGTGCGCGTGGTAGCCGAAGGGCCCGACGGCGGGTTGTACATCGCGACGGAGAGTGTGTTGTACAAGTTGGCCCCTTAGACCACACGACGCAGAGCCGCAAAGCCGCAGAGAACAGACGGATAAAATCACAAAAAACGAAAACCACGAAGTCACGAAGACACAGAATTCCTAATCTCCTAGTCTCCTGTTCAAGTAAGGAGATTCGTATGTACCCGAATCCGCAAGACGTCGTCCCTCTTCCCGGTCAGCCCAATGTCGAGGAATACAGGAAACAGGCCAGGGACCTCTCGAAGGCGTGCAACGCGCGCGGTCGCGACGGCGTCCGCGAGTGGGCGGAGCGATGGCTCGACGAGCACGGACCGGTCGACGCGTTCATTGAATTTGCGTGGAAGCGGCTCTCGAGCGAAGGCAAGGGCGGCGTCAGGGATGCGCAGTTCGTCATCGCGCGTGCATACGGCTTTCTGAGCTGGCCGACGTTCTCGCGGCACATCAATGCGCTGCAACGCCCCGACACGCCCGTTACAGCCTTTGAAGATGCAGCCGACTCCATCGTTGACGGCGATCTCACAACACTCGAGCGACTGCTGCGGAAGGATCCGTCGCTGATTCGCGCAAGATCGACGCGCGAGCATCGGTCGACGCTCCTGCACTACGTGGCTGCGAACGGCGTCGAGAACTATCGACAGAAGACACCGCCCAATGCCGTGCTCGTCGCGAAGACGCTTCTCGACGCCGGCGCCGAAGTGGATGCGGCGGCGGACATGTACGGCGGCGCTGCGACGACGTTAGGGTTGGCAGCGACGAGTATTCATCCATTGCGGGCGGGAGTGCAGTCCGCACTCATTGATCTGCTGATCGATCATGGCGCCAAGATCAATCATCCCGGTGGCGCGGGGCGAACGATATCCATCGTCAACGGCTGCCTCGCGAACGGCCGGGGAGAAGCTGCCGCACATCTCGCCTCGCGCGGCGCGACGCTCGACCTCGAGTCGGCTGCCGGCGTCGGGCGGCTCGACGTCGTCAAACAGTTCCTCAAGGATGATGGCTCGCTCACACAGAACGCAACCGAAGCGCAGATGCGCGACGGATATGGGTGGGCGTGCGAATTCGGTCGAACGGACGTCGTCGAGTTTCTCCTCGGCAAGGGGATTGACGTTGCCGCGAAGACGCCGCGCAACCACGGGCAGACCGGACTGCATTGGGCGGCGTTCGGCGGGCATCTGGACACCGTGCAGTTGCTGCTGCATAGGCACGCGCCGCTCGACGCCACAGACGACTCCTTCGACGCGACTCCATTGTTCTGGGCGCTCTATGCGTGGAGCAACGAACCGCCTGCTATGCGTGAACGCTACTATGCCGTCGTGAGGCGGCTCGTCGAGGCCGGTGCAACCGTGAAGCGGGACTGGCTCGAGCAGCCGACGATTCGCGCGGATGAGAAGATGATCGCGGCGCTTACGAAGGCACCGCCGCTCGGCGTATGATGGCCACGCCATGCGGGCATGATGAATACGAACAGGAGATTAGGAGATCAGGAGGAATGCCGCCGATCGTGGCGCGCGTTGCGGGGCCCGTTGTGCAGCAGTTTCATGGCGTGACGTTCACGTCAGGCACCGCCAAAGAAACGCGGGTAGTGGCGGTACGGAGCGGTGTTGGAAAGGTGAATGCGGCGTTGGCGGCGGCGCTCGCTCTGCGGCCGGGCGATGTCGCAAGCCCCGCGCTCCGTACTGATTTGCGCTCGACGTTCAACGCGCGCGCCGTGGAGATGGAAGGCGCCGCCGTCGCACAGGTTGCCGCGCGCGCCGGCGTGCCGCTGCTCGTTATCCGCAGCATTACGGATCGCGCGGACGGCGAAGCGGTTGGCAGCTACCAGAAGTATGTCGAAGGCGCGAGCAGAAATGCTGCGGAGCTCGTGTTAGCGACGATTCGCGAGTTTGTGAAGAGCGGGACCACGAAATAGATCCACGATGAAGACCCGAAGACCCTTGATCTACTGATCTCTTGATCTGTTCAAGACCTATTGTGCGGCGAGTGATCCCAGCGCGGCGAGTTGCTCTCGAATCTGCCGTTGCGCATCCGGTGGCACCGTCCCAAGTGGCGGCCGTGTGGGCCCACCGACGTACCCCACTTGATCCAGTGCGTACTTGAGGCCCGCCACACCGTGCATTGCACCAAGCAGCCGTCCTAGCGGGGTGATGCGCCTTTGCAGCGCGAGCGCTTCGGCGTGGCGCTGCTTGCGAACCAAATCGAACATATCGACGCAGATATCCGGCACGACGGCAGAGATTGCCAGGACGCCGCCGTCGGCGCCGGCGCACAGGGCGTGATAGAAGGTCGGTGCCGACCCTCCCAGCACGACGAAATCGTCCGGCGTCCGCGCAATCGTGTCGGCAAGCTGCACCAGATCGGCGTTCGATTCTTTCATGCCGATGATGTTCGGGTGCGCGGCAAGACGCTCGACAGCGTCCGGCAGCAGATTGACGCCCGTGAACAAGCTGACGTTGTAGAGCAGCACCGGCACCGGGGACCCGTCCGCCACCGCGGTGTAGAACCTGACGAACGCATCGCTCGTCATCACGTTCTTGTAAAAGGATGGCGTCCGCACCAGGGCTATGTCGATGCCGATTCGCGCGGCGCGCTGCGCCGCCGCGACGGTCGAGGCTGTGGACTCGCGTCCGACCCCGCCAATCAGCGTGCGATCGCGCGGCACGCTGGCGCGCACGGTCTCGATGACGGCGTCCGATTCGGCATCGTCGAGTAGCGGCGCCTCGCCGTTCGACCCCAGGACGACGAGCCCTGCGAGCCTCGTCTGCATCCAGCGCGCGACGTTGGCGGCAAGAGCCCGATGGTCGATCGACTCGTCAGTGAACGGGGTTGGGATTGGCGGGAAGACGCCTTCGAGATTCACGCGAAAACTTTACCACGCGAGGGGCTACCAGGAGGCTCCGATCGCCACGATGCCTCCAATGCGCAGGTGTTCGCCGGCCTTCGAGACTTCGAACTCTGGCCGCACGAACATCACGCTGCCCGCCGGGAATCGCACGCCGGCAAAGCCGCTGAACGTGCCATCTGTGGTATCGCTGTGAAAAACGTCGCGGCTCGTGCAGGTGAAGACGTTGTTGACCAGAGCGCAACCCGAAGGCGCGCTTCGTGTTGACTCGACGCGCGTCACGCCGAGACCGCCGCCCGCGTACGGCTGCGTGCGCCCGTTTCCGAAGTACTTGATGAGGCGCGCCTGCGCTGCGGTGACGGTCGAGTCGAACCGCACGTCGCTGTCGAACTTGCGCTCGGCCTTCTGGGTTTCGGCGAAAAATTCGATGCCCCAACCGTGGGGCGACTTCAAGCCGATGCCGCCGCCGATGGGCACGCCGGCGCCCAGGTTGCCTTCGTCGTCCCAGAGCTGGAGCACGCCAGTGGCGGCGAAGATCTCCACGGATTGCGCAGACGCGAGAGCAGGAAAGGAGATGAGGCCCGCGAACAGGACGATTCGCATCGATCTCATACCGGACAATGCGAGATTAGCGGGTTCGGGGGCTCAAAAAAGGGCCCTTGCCCCTCGCCCCTTACCCCTCGCCCCTTCTTGCTAGATGTTCGGGAATTTGCGAAGGGTTTCGCTTCCTCTGACGGTCCCGAAGCAGTAGGTGCCGTCGTAATCGACCTTCATCGTATCGCCAGGCTGGCGCGTACCTGTGGCGTTCAGTGTGACCTGGCAGGGGAGGCCCATCGCGGTCAGTGTGCCGGTCGCGACCAGGGTGATGACGTTTTCGCTCTGGATCGTCCCCGTCAGGTTCGCCGCGACGCCCATGCCGTTCGCGCAACTGGCGGCTACGGTGCCGGAAACAGACGAGGAGCTCTGCTCGGTAATGAGCCATTTCACGTCGGCGCAGTTGCCGAGTGGGAGCCCGGCGAAGTTGGACGAGCCCCACGCGCCGCTGAAGGCGGACGCCGGTGTTGTGCCCGAACCCGAAGAAGTGCCTCCAGCCGTTCCGGTGGATCCCGTGGGTGATGTGGAACCGGAAGCTCCGTTCACACCTGAGGGCGCGGTAGGCGTAAAACGCTCTGACTTGTTTTCAAACGCACAACCCGTTGCCAGTGCCGAGGCAAGCAACAGACCAGGAATCCAGACTGTTCTCATGAAATAGGTCCTTACAGTTTTGTAACCGCGCATACAGTTTTGCATGAGCGGCAGTTTTGGTGCTCAAAAATTCTCAGCAACTCACAGAGTGCCCGTAAGGCCCTGCAGAATAAAGGCCAGAACGGTATTCATCTGCGTCAAAACGGGTAGAATCCGAAGGATGACGCGCATGTTCGTGAAAAGCGGCAAAGTTTTACTGCTGGTTGCGCTTGTCGCCGAAATCGGCCTGGCGGCCGGCTGCCGCAGGCGGGCCGCCGAGGTCAGTGAATACAACGATCCGCATCCGCCCCCCGAAGAGCCCCTGGCCGTCGATGCGCCGGCTGTGGGACGCCACGGCGGGCGGTTCGTGCTGGGCAGCATCCAGAACCCGCGGACGTTCAACGCCATCATGGCGAACGAGCAGTCGTCGAACGACATCGTCGAGCGTATGTTTGCCAGGCTCACCGACTACGACAATGTTGCCCAGAAGTTAACCCCGTACCTCGCCAAAACGTGGGAGATGGCGCCGGACGGTTTGACGTGGACGTTCCATCTCCGCAAAGGCGCGAAGTTCTCGGACGGTCATCCCATCACAGCGGAAGACATCCTCTTCAGCTTCCAGGTTGTGTACGACAAGACGCTGCATCCCTCCGCTCAAGATCTCCTGATTATGGGGGGCAAGCCGTTCGAGGTGACTGCGCCCGATCCCTACACGGTCGTCGTCAAAACGCCGTCGCCGCATGCTGCCCTGGTGGAATGTGTTGCCGTCGTGCCAATCATGCCGAAGCACATGCTGGAGGAGTCGTACAAGAAGGGAGACTTCGCAGCCGCGTATAGCGTGAGCACACCGCCAGACAAGATCGTCACGAGCGGGCCGTGGCGCGTGGCGCAGTACGTCCCCGGCGAAAAGACCGTGCTCGGCCGAAATCCCTACTACTTCGGCGTCGACAAGCAAAACAAGCGCCTTCCGTATCTCGACGAAATCATCTTTCTCATCGTTCCCGACTTCGATGCTGCGGATCTGAAGTTCCGCGCTGGCGAGCTGCACGGGCTGGATGACGTGAAGCCGGAAAACTACAACTGGTACGAAGAGAACCAGCAGAAAGGCAACTTCACCCTGCACGACCTCGGACCCGACCTGAACACGAATCACTTCTGGTTCAACCTGAACAAAGTGCAGAAGACCACGCCTGGAAAGAAAATGGGCGAGCCGTTCGTCGATCCGGTCAAGTACTCCTGGTTCAGCAACCCGACGTTCCGGCGGGCCGTGTCGCTCGCCATCGACCGCGATGCGATGATCCCGTCGGTGTTTTTCGGCGAAGCGGTCAAGAGCTGGGCGATCGCGACGCCCGGCAACAAAGTCTGGCACTCGCCGGATCTCGTCAAATTCGATTACAACCCGGCCGAAGCGAAAAAGCTGCTCGCCGGCATGGGATGGAAAGACGGCAACGGCGACGGCATCATCGAGGACGCGCGCGGCAATCCCGTCACATTTTCACTGAAGACGAACAGCAGCAACACGACGCGCATCGCGATGATGAACTTCATCAAAGCCGATCTGGCGAAGGTCGGCATCAACGTCATCACTGCTCCGGTCGACTTCAATACGCTCATCACGAATCTTCGCTCGGACTTCCAGTACGAGGCCATGCTGCTGGGGTTGCAGAGCGGCGTTCCGCCAGACCCCACGATGATGCAGAACGTGTGGCGCTCGACGGGCCTGACGCATTCGTGGTTCCTGACGCAGGTCAAGCCAGACACGCCGCAGGAGGCGCGCATCGATCAGTTGATGGACGTCATCCTGGGGACCCACGAGATCGCGGAGCGCCAGAAGGCATACAAAGAGGTTGAAACGATCGCGAATGAGATGGCGTGGATGACATGGCTGCCGGTTCGCGTCCAGAAAATTCCCGTGAGCAACCGTTTCGGGAACATCCAGCCCAGCATCCTGCGCCATCGTATTCTGTGGAATTCGGACAACATCTTCGTCAAATGACGCGCGAGTTGCCGGCACTCACAAGACTGCTGTGTATCGCGCTGCTGGCCTCGGTCGCCGTTGCGGGCTGCCGCCGGCGCGCGGCCGAGGTTCCCGAGTACAACGAACCTCACCCTCTGCCTGAAGATGTGCTTGTCGCCGATGCGCCCGAGATCGGCAAGCACGGCGGCCGCTTCGTGTTCGTGAGCACGAACAATCCGCGCACGTTCAACGCGATGATGGCGAACGAGACGTCCTCGACCGACATCACCGACCACAATCTGTTCACCTATCTGGTGCATTACGACAACGCGAAGCAGCGGCAAATCCCGATGATCGCGAAATCGTGGGAGACCTCGCCGGACGGGCTGACGTGGACATTCCATCTGCGGCGCGGCGCGAAGTTTTCAGACGGCCACCCGCTGACGTCGGCCGACGTGCTCTTCAGCGCCCAGGTGGCCCTCGACGAGGCGCTGCACCCCGCCGTGCAGGATCTGCTGAAGGTGAACGGCAAGCCTTTCGAATTTTCGGCGCCCGATCCGCACACGGTCGTCATCAAAACGGCAGCGCCGTACGCCACGATGCTTCTGTCGGCCGGCGCGCTGAAGATCATGCCGAAGCACGTATTGGAGGGGCCGTTCAAGAGCGGCGACTTCGGCTCGGCCTATAACGTCAACACGCCGTCCGACCAGATCGTCACGAGCGGTCCATGGAGAGTGTTGCAATACGTTCCGGGCGAGAAGACAGTGCTCGGACGCAATCCGTATTGGTTCGGCGTCGACAAGGCGAATAAACGGCTGCCGTACCTGAACGAGCTGGTGTATCTCATCGTGCCCGATCAGGATGCGGCCGATCTGAAGTTTCGCTCGCGCGAGCTCGACGCGGTCGACAACGTGAAGCCCGAGAATTACCGGTGGTATGCGGACAATCAGAAAGCGGTGGGATTTACCCTCTACAGTGTGGGGCCGGAGAACAACAGCCGCTTCTTCTGGTTCAACTTGAATAGAGTGCAGCCGCCGCTTCGAGGTGAGACGCTGCCGCCGGGAAATAAAGTGGGCGACAGCGTCGTCGACCCCGTGAAATACGCCTGGTTCAGCAATCCCGTCTTCCGGCGCGCGGTGTCGATGGCCGTCGATCGCGACGCCCTCATTCGCAGCGTGTTCTTCGGCGAGGGCACGAAGAGCTGGTCTCTCAGCGGTCCGAGCAACAAGGAGTGGTACACGCCCGACGTCCCCCACTACGACTACAACATCGGTGAATCGAAGCGCCTGCTGGCCAGCATCGGGTTCAAGGACGGCAACGGCGACGGTGTGCTCGAGGATACGCGTGGCAATCCGATCGTGTTCCAGTTGAAAACGAATGCCGACAACACCATGCGCGTCGCGACCGCGAACTTCGTGCGCGATGACCTCGCGAAGGTGGGTATCCGCGTCGTTCTGTCGCCGATCGATTTCAGCTCGTTGATCTCGAACCTGAGGCACGATCTCCAGTTCGAAGCGATTCTGATGGGCTCGCAGAGTGGTGTGCCGCCGGATCCGGCAGGCGGACAGAATCTCTTACGCTCGTCCGGCCTTTCGCATTATTTTTTCGTGAAACAGCAGAAACCCTGGACGGCTGAGGAAGCGCGGATCGATCAGCTCCTCGACAAATTCGTCACGGCGCTTGACCTTAGCGAGCGAAAGGCGATCTGGAAAGAGATTCAGACCATCTGGAACGAACAGGGCTGGTTCGTGTGGCTGCCGATTCTCAACGTGAAGCTTCCCGTCAGCGACCGCTTCGGCAACGTGCAGCCGAGCGTGATGGCGCATCGCATCCTCTGGAACATCGACAGGGTATTCGTCAAATGATGTGTTATCGACTTCTCATCTCAGCACTCGTCATCGCCGTCATGGCCGCAGCCGGCTGCCGCCGCACCGCGAACGAATCCGTTGCCTACAGAGATGAGATTCCACCGCCCGCCGAGCCGCTTATCAAGAAGCTGCCTGAGGTCGGGAGCTACGGTGGGCGTTTCGTGCTGGGCGAGACCAATAATCCGCGAACGTTCAACGCGATGATGGCGAACGAGACGTCGTCCACCGACATCACGGATCGCCTGTTCGGGTTTCTCGTCGACTTCAATCTGGCGACGCAGGAGTACGAGCCGGGCCTGGCGAAATCGTGGGAGGTTGCGCCCGACGGCGTCACCTGGACGTTCCATCTCCGCAAAGGCGCGGCGTTCTCCGACGGCCACCCGATTACCGCGGAGGACGTGCTGTTTTCGTTCGACGTGGCCTACGACGAGAGCCTGCATCCCGCCATCCAGGAGATGGTCCAGAGTGAAGGGCAGAACTTCACGGTAACGGCACCCGACCCCTACACCGTCGTCATCAATACCAGAAAGCCTCATGCGGGGCTGCTCGACGCACTGTGTCCGGGCAACCTGCCCATCATCCCGAAGCACACGCTCGGGGAGGCATACAAGAACGGGACGTTTGCGGCCGCCTATAACGTCAGCACCGCGCCCGAAAAGCTCGTGACGAGCGGCGCCTGGCGTCTTGCGCAGCACGTGACAAACGAAAAAACCGTGCTGGTTCGCAATCCGCATCATTACGCGTTCGACCAGAAGAAGCAACGGCTGCCGTACCTCAGCGAGCTCGTCATCCTCGTCGTGCCCGATCAGGACGCGGCCGACCTGAAATTCCGGGCCGGCGGCGTCGACGCCGTCGACGACGTGAAGCCAGAGAACTATCGCTGGTACGAGGAGAACCAGCAGAAGGGCAATTTCACCCTGTATGACGTCGGTGCGTCGCAGGCCACGCATCTCATGTGGTTCAACCTCAACAAAGTGCAGCCGCCTGTTCGAGGCGTGACGCCGACGCACGGCAAGAAGCCTGGCGAGCCGTTCGTCGATCCGGTCAGGTATGCATGGTTCAACAACACGGATTTCCGGCGCGCCGTCTCGATGGCGATCGACCGCGCGGCGCTCATCAAAGGTGCGTATTTCGGCTATGGCGAGAAGAACTGGTCGCAGATGACCAGCTCGAACAAGGCATGGCACTCGCCCGATGTCGTCAAGCACGATTACAACCCGGCCGAGGCGAAGAAGCTGCTTGCCGGAATGGGATTCAGGGATGCGGACGGCGATGGGTTCCTCGAGGACGCGCGCGGCAATCCGGTGAGCTTCATGCTGAAGACCAACAGCAGCAATGCGCTGCGCGTGAGCATGGCGAACTTCATCCGGGACGATCTGGCGAAGGTCGGCATCCGCATGACGCTGACGCCGATCGACTTCAACACGCTGATCTCGAACATGATTGACAACTTTCAGTACGAAGCGATCATCCTCGGGTTTCAGAGCAGCGTGCCGCCGACGCCGTTCGGCGGACAAAATGTCTACCGGTCGTCTGGCGAATCGCACAACTGGTTCATCCGCCAGCAGAAGCCGGCGACGGCGCTCGAGGCTCGCATCGATCGCGCCCTCGACGAGATGCTGACGAGCCAGGACCGTCTGCTTCAGAAGGATCGGATGAAGGAAATCCAGAACATCATCAACGACCAGGCCTGGTTCATCTGGCTGCCCATCCTGAGGATCAAGCTGCCCGTCAGCAACCGGTTCGGCAACGTCCAGCCGAGCGTGATGGCCCACCGCATCCTCTGGAACATCGATCGTGTGTTCCTGAAGCGCCGCGACAGCTGATATCTCGCCATGCGCACCTACGTGCTGCGGCGGTTGCTGCAGACCATCCCGCTCCTCCTCGGCATCTCGCTGATGACGTTTCTCCTGCTGCAGCTTGCGCCGGGAGACTTCCTCAACCAGATGGCCGAGAACCCCGGCATCTCCGCCGAGACCATCGAAGCCATGCGCGTGCGCTTCGGCCTCGACAAGCCGTGGTACGTCCAGTACGGCATCTATCTCAGGAACGTGATCCTCTACTTCGACTTCGGGCAGTCGTTCGCGCGTCATCAGCCGGTGTTCGAGGTGCTGAGCGACGGCTTCACGAACACGCTGATGCTCGCGGGCGCGGCGGCGTTCGTCACCTGGGCGCTTGCGATTCCGCTGGGTGTGCTGGCGGCGGTGAAACAGCATTCGTGGATTGATCGCACGCTGTCCTTTGTCGCCTTCATCTGGCTGTCGATTCCCGAGATTCTCGCCGCCTTGCTGCTGTTGATGATGGCGGCGCGCACCGGCTGGTTCCCGGTCGGCGGGATGCGCTCGCTCGACTACGACGAGCTCGACGGCATCAGCCAGTTCTTCGACATCCTTCACCATCTCGCGCTGCCGGCGCTCGTCGTCGGGCTGATACCGCTGGCGAGCCGCATGCGGCAGATGCGGGGGAGCCTGCTCGATGTGTTGCGCCTCGATTACGTGACGACCGCGCGCGCCAAGGGTCTCAGCGAACGGAAGGTCATCGTGAAGCATGCGTTGAGAAACGCGCTGAACCCGATGATCACGCTTTTCGGCTACACGCTCGGCGCCCTCGTTTCGGGCTCGTTCATCGTCGAGATAATTTTTTCGTGGCCCGGCCTCGGGCGCATCACGCTTGACGCAATCCTGACGCAGGACCAGTACCTCGTCATGGGCGCCGTGCTGATGGCCTCGCTCGTGCTCATCGTCGGCAACCTGATCGCCGATCTCCTGCTGGCCATCGCCGATCCAAGGATCAGCTATGACTGAGATCGTGCCGCCCGACGAGCTCGAGATCGTCGCTCCACAGTCGCCCGGCGTCGTCTTCTGGACGCAGATGCGGAAGAGCCCGCTGGCCATCGCCGGCGGCGTCGTCTTGACGCTTTTCTACCTGCTTGCGCTGTTCGCGCCGTTCGTCGCCCCGTATCCGCAGGAAGAAATGGACAGGGCGAAGTACTTCCATCCGCCTCAGGGGCTGCACTGGATACGCGCCGACGGGAGCTTCAGCCTGCGCCCGTATGTGCGCGACATGCGTGTCGTCGACATGGGCAGCTTCGAGTACGAGGAAGACAGCGCGCGCGAACTGCCCGTCAGGTTCTTCGTCCGCGGCTACTCTTACGAGCTGATGGGGTTTCTGCCGTCGGATATCCATCTGTTCGGCGTCGAGCCGCCGGGCCGCATATTCGTGTTTGGCAGCGACTCGTTCGGGCGCGACGTGCTGTCTCGGCTGCTTTACGGCGCGCAGATCTCTCTGACGGTGGGTCTGGTCGGCATCGCGATTTCGTTTACGCTCGGGTTGCTGCTTGGCGGGATCGCCGGTTACTTCGGCGGCTTTGTCGACACCGCGATCATGCGAACAACAGAACTACTGCTCAGCATCCCCTCGCTGTACCTGATCATCGCGCTTCGCGCGGTCTTTCCGATGGATCTGCCGAGCCACCAGGTCTACCTCGGCATCGTCGCGATTCTTGCGTTCATCGGATGGGCCGGCCTTGCGCGCGTCATCCGGGGGCTGGTGCTCTCGATGCGCAAGAGCGACTTCGTAACGGCGGCCGAGGCTCTCGGGTTCGGCCGGCTGCGCGTCATCGCGCGCCACATTCTGCCGAACACGATGTCGTACGTCATCGTGGCAGCCACGTTGTCGATTCCGGGCTACATCCTCGGCGAAGTGATCCTCTCGTTTCTGGGCGTCGGCGTGCAGGAGCCGAGCGCGTCGTGGGGCAACATGTTGAACCAGGCGCGCAGCATTCGCGCGCTGACGTCGTTTCCATGGCTGCTGTTCGTTCCCGGTACGGCCATCTTCGTGACGGTGATGGCATTCAACTTCCTCGGCGACGGTTTGCGCGATGCGCTCGACCCGCGAAGGGTCAGCGGAGGGCGGGCATGAGCCGCGAGTGGCGCGGGGCGATGGGGCCCCGCAAGCGAAGCGGCGAGGAGCGGGGCGGAGGGGCCCCCGCGACTAAACCATGAGCGAGCCGCTGCTGCGCCTCGAAGACCTGAAGGCGTATTTTTTCACAGATACCGCGGTCATCAAGGCGGTTGATGGCGTGTCGTACGAAGTGAATGCCGGCGAAACGCTGGCCGTCGTCGGCGAGTCTGGCAGCGGCAAGAGCGTCACGGCTCTCTCGATTCTGAAGCTGATTCCCCAGCCGCCAGGGCGCATCGTCGAGGGGCGGATCCTGTTCAAGGGGCGCGATCTCGTTCCGCTGACGAACCAGGAGATGCGCGCGATCCGCGGCAAGGAAATCTCGATGATTTTCCAGGAGCCGATGACCGCGCTCAATCCGGTCTACACCTGCGGCGAGCAGATTATCGAGGCGCTGGTCCTGCACGAAAAGATGACGCGCGCGCAGGCCCGCACGCGGACCATCGAGATGCTCGAGCGCGTGGGGATTCCGGCCGCCGCGCAGCGGGTCGATGAGTATCCGCACCAGCTCTCGGGAGGTATGCGGCAGCGCGTGATGATCGCGATGGCGCTCGCGTGCAGGCCGGCCGTGCTGATCGCCGACGAGCCGACGACTGCGCTCGACGTGACGATTCAGGCGCAGATTCTCGAGTTGCTCAAAGAGCTGCAGCGCGAGATGGGCATGGCCGTCATCCTCATCACGCACGATCTCGGGGTTGTGGCGGAGACCGCGCATCGCGTGGCCGTCATGTACGGTGGTCAGATCGTCGAGTACGCGGACGTGCGGCCGGTGTTTCGCCGCCCGCTGCACCCCTACAACGCAGGGTTGCAGTCGTCTCTGCCGAAGCTCGGCGAGGTGGTCGACCGGCTGCGGGTCATTCCAGGGACCGTTCCGAATCCCGCGCGGTTCCCGGCCGGCTGCCGCTTTCATCCGCGCTGCCCCGTGATGATTGAAAAGTGCCTGCAGGATCCGCCGCTCGAGACCATCGTCGACGGCCATCTCTCGCGGTGCTGGCGCGCACGCGAAATCGCCGCGGGCACTTTGGATCCCGTTCCGCCGGCGGGTCCGGAAGGACCCGCCCTACAGCAGACCGTACGTAGACCGGGTCCTGTTGGACCCGGTGCCAGATCATGACTTCGACGATTCTCGAGGTCAACGATCTCAAGAAACATTTTCCGATCAAGAAGGGCCTGTTCTCGCGCACCGTCGGGCACGTGCGCGCCGTCGACGGCGTGTCGTTTTCGGTGAAGCAGGGCGAGGTCCTCGGGCTGGTAGGGGAGAGCGGGTGCGGAAAAACCACCACCGGGCGCTGCATCCTGCGGCTGATCGAGCCGACGTCGGGCCGTGTGAAGTTCGACGGGCAGGACATCACCGGCCTTCCGTTCCGGGAGATGCGGCCTCTTCGGCGGCAGATGCAGATCATCTTTCAGGATCCGTATTCGAGCCTCAACCCCCGTTTGAGCGTGCGGACGATGTTGACCGAAGTGCTGAGGGTGCACGGCATCGTCAAGAGCGGACGCGAAGCTCGAGAGCGGGTCGGCGACCTGATGCGCATGGTCGGCCTCTCGCCCAGCCAGGCCGCTCAGATATCCGCATGAATTCTCCGGCGGCCAGCGACAGCGCATCGGCATCGCGCGGGCTCTGGCGCTGAACCCGCGGCTCATCATCGCCGACGAGCCCGTGTCGGCCCTCGACGTGTCAATTCAGGCACAGATCGTCAATCTGCTGCGCGACCTGCAGAAGGAGATGTCGCTGACCTATCTCTTCATCGCGCACGATCTATCGGTCGTCGAGCACATCAGCAATCGGGTGGCGGTGATGTATCTCGGCAAGATTGTCGAGCTCGCGTCAAGCCTCGATCTGTACCGCGATCCGCGTCATCCCTACACCGTCTCGCTTCTGTCGGCCATTCCGCAGCACGATCCCGACGCCAAGAAGGCCCGCATCGTGCTGAAGGGCGACGTGCCCAACCCGGCGAAGCCGCCTGCCGGCTGCCGGTTCCATCCACGCTGTTTCATGGCGCAGCCGATCTGCTCGACGGAGGAGCCGCCGCTCCGCGAGGTCGTGCCGGGCCACTGGTCGGCGTGTCACTTCGCGGAGGAAGTGCCACTCAAGGTGCCAACGACCTAACCGCGAAGACGCGAAGACGCGAAGCACGAAAAAACTCAACACAGAGACACGGGCAGCCGTCGACTTCGTTGGCCGCATCGCGGCCAACGCGCGAGAGCACACGAACGGGAAATACAAGACGCGTATTTGCAGGCTGTCTTGTATTTCTGTTCGTGTGCTCTCGCGACGCCGCCTACGGCGAAGTCGACGGCTGCCACAGAGCCTGCTGACGCTGCCCACAGGGAAATGTATTCTCTGCGCGTCCTCGGCGTCCTCGGCGCCTCGGCGTCGAGATCTTCTCTACGACACCGACACAGGATCGATCGTGGAGAAGATTCAGCTGAGCGATGCCGATCCGGTTGCGCACGGCTTGACGATCTGGAACGGTACTCTGTGGTATTGCGACGATGTGGGCGTGGTTTGTCGGTTGGCGATTGCCTGAAATCGCGTCACCTGTCTTTCATCAATACAGCGTTCGCGATGTTTTTTCCGAATTAGTGACGCCTTCCCCAGTTTTCACGGGAGGTGCGCTCTGTTATTTCTGCTAGCATGAATAGGAAGGATGAGGGTGAGGATTACACGCCGCCCCCTCGGAATTGTTCAGGGAGTGGCGTTGAAACACTATCGGCCGGGCGAGGTATACGAGCTGCCGCCGCCGCTCGCCGAGTATCTCGTGGTCGAGCGGTGCGCAATCCTCGAGATGAGAGTTCGCGACAAACCGCCGGTGCCCATCGTCGAAGAACGCAGACGCCGACTCGAGCCCTAAGCCCTCAGCCCTTAGCCTTCAGCTCTCCAGAGAGCTCTTCGTAGGTTCCCTTGAAGTCGACGATCCTGCCGTTGTCGAACTGCCACACGCGACTGCCGACTTCTTCCAGCAAATCCTGATCGTGCGTGACCAGCAGAATCGTGCCTTCAAATTTCTGCAGCGCGATGTTCAGCGCGTTAATCGATTCGAGATCGAGGTGGTTGGTCGGTTCGTCGAGCACGAGCACGTTCGGCTTCTGCAGCATGATGCGGCAGAAGAGCAGTCGCGCTGTCTCGCCCCCGGAGAGCGCTTCCGTGGGCTTGAGGCCTTCTTCGCCGCTGAAGAGCATCTGACCGAGCAGTCCGTGGATATCCTGGCGCGACGCATCGGGATCGAATTGGTGCAGCCATTCCACGGCTCTCATGCCCTTCTGGATGAGCCCGGTGGAGTCCTGTGGAAAATACCCGATCGACACTTCGTGTCCCCACGTCATCTTGCCCGCGTCCACATCTGCCGGAGACGCCGGCATGCCGGGCGCATCGCTCAGCAGGGCCTTCAGCATCGTCGTCTTGCCCACGCCGTTGCGGCCGACCAGCACGACTTTTTCTCCCCGGTTGACAACCGCGTCGAAGCCCGGAATCACATTCAGGCGCCCGAATGATTTCTCGAGCCCCTTGAACTCGAGCGCAACTTTTCCGGACGGCCGCTTCATCGAGAACTTGATGTACGGGCGCTGGATGTTCGATCGTGCGAGCTCCGTCGTCTGCAGCCGCTCGACCTCCTTGCGGCGTGCGGTTGCCTGGCTCGCCCGGGTGCCGGCGCCGAAGCGCTGGATGAAGTCGGTGAGCTGCGCGATTTTCTTCTCTCGCTGCGCGTTGTCCGCCTCGACCTGAGATCGAATCTGGGTCTTCGCAAGGACCATGTCGTCGTAGCCGCCGGTGTAGGTGATGATCGTCTGGTAGTCGATGTCTGCGATGTGCGTACACACCGCATTCAGGAAATGCCGATCGTGTGAGATGACAATCAACGTTCCCTGGTAGCGGATCAGGAACTCCTCGAGCCACTGGATCGAGTCGAGGTCGAGATGGTTCGTCGGCTCGTCGAGGAGCAGAGCTTCGGGATGGCCGAAAAGGGCCTGCGCCAGCAGCACGCGCACCTTCTGGCCGCCTTGCAGCTCCGCCATCTTGCGATGATGCAGCTCGTCAGGAATGTCGAGGCCCTGCAGAAGGATCGCGGCATCGCTCTCGGCCGAGTACCCATCCTCTTCACCGACGATCCCTTCGAGCTCGCCGAGTCGCATGCCGGCTTCGTGGGTCATCTCCGGCTCTTCGTACAGCTTGTCGCGCTCGATGAGCGCGTCCCACAGCCGGTGATTGCCCATGATGACCGTATCGATGACGCGAAAGCTGTCAAACGCGTACTGGTCCTGCCGGAGCACGCCTAACTTGGCGGGCCGGACGACGGTGCCTTGCTGGGGATCGAGCTCGCCGGTGAGCAACTTCATGAACGTCGACTTGCCAGCCCCGTTGGGGCCCGTCAAGCCATAACGCCGTCCGGCCGAAAAGGTGGTTGTCACGTCCTCGAAGAGTGTCTTCGAGCCGTATCGCATAGATACGCCGCTTACTGAAATCATGATCTGCTTATTGTAACAGAATCAGTGGTTTAGTAGAGGGCGCCTATAATACGTTCGCCCATGCACCACTGGGTTCCCCAATCGATACTCGCACTCCGCCAATACAACAGACAGACCTTCGCATCCGATGCGATTGCTGGTGTCACCGTTGGCCTCGTCGCGCTTCCTCTGGCGATGGCGTTTGCCATCGCGTCGGGACTGTCGCCGCAGGCCGGCATCTATTGCGCGATCGTCGCGGGGTTTCTGACATCGGCGCTGGGGGGCTCGATGACCGCCATCGGCGGTCCCACCGGCGCGTTTGTGGTCGTCGTCGCGGGCATCATCGGGCAGTACGGCGTCAACGGTCTCTTCCTGTGCACGATGATGGCCGGCATCATCCTGATCGCGCTGGGCGCATCGGGCGTCGGGTCGGCCGTCAAATACATCCCACGTCCAGTCGTCGTCGGTTTTACCAACGGCATTGCCGTGCTCATCGCGAGCACGCAGCTCAGAGATTTCTTCGGGCTGCGCATTACGGAGATGCCGGACGACTTCATCGAGCGCATGCGCGCGGTGGCGTCGCATGCCTCCACGATTTCGTGGCCGGCCACGGCGCTCGGCATCGCGACCGTCGGGACCGTCGCGCTGACGCCGCGCTTGCTTCGCCGAGTGCCGGGAACGGTCGTCGCGATGCTCGGCATGTCGATCGCCGCCGTCGTGCTGGCGCTTCCGGTCGAGACAATCGGCACACGGTTCGGAGGAGTGCCGTCCGGGCTGCCGCATTTCCAGCTTCCCGCGATGCAGTGGGCGTTGTTGCCGGATCTGATCGTGCCCGCGATGACTGTCGCCATGCTCGGGGCCATCGAATCGCTGCTTTCGGCGACCGTCGCCGATCGCATGACGGGGACGCGTCACGATCCCAACGTCGAGCTGATCGGACAGGGAGTGGCCAACATCTTTTCGCCGCTCGTCAGGTGGACTTCCAGCGACAGGCGCGATCGCGCGAACCGCCACCAACATCCGCTCGGGTGGCGAAGACGCCAGTGGCGGGGATGATTCATGCGCTGACGCTGCTGCTGATTCTGCTCTTCGCGGCGCCGCTCGCCGCGCAGGTGCCGCTGGCCGTGCTCGCCGGTCTGCTCTTCGTCGTGGCCTACAACATGGGCGAGTGGCACGAGATTCCGTCTCTCCTCAGGATGACGAAGGCCGATATCGCCGTGTGGCTCGCGACGTTCGTGTTGACGGTCGTTGCAGATCTGACCGTCGCGGTCGAAGTGGGGATGGTGCTGGCGGCGCTGCTGTTCATCCGTCGCGTGGCCGAAACGACGTCGGTTGCGCGCGTCACCGGCACCCTCATCGAGGAAGGGCGGCTGCATTCGCTGCAGGGAGTCAAGATTCCCGATTACGCCGCGGTCTTTCGAATTCACGGTCCGTTTCTCTTCGGGGCGACCGACAAGCTCGCCGACATCGCGGATCACCTACCGACGCTGCCGCCGATCGTCATCCTGCGGCTGCGTCACGTGCCGGCGATGGACGCGTCCGGCCTGCAGGCACTCGAGGATCTCGCCGATCAGGTGCGGCTGTCGGGGCGCACGTTGTTGTTGTGCGGGGCACGCCAGCAGCCGGCGCACCTGATGGAACGCGCGGAGTTCCACGAGCATGTCGGGGATGCCAATATCCTTCCAAACGTGCACGAGGCGCTGACACGCGCGCGGCAGCTCGCGAAAGAGCTTAATCTTGAACAGGAGATCAGAAGATCAGGAGAAATGGTTTCCGCGAAGATTCCCTGAGAACGTCACTCTGCGTCTCAGCGTCTCTGCGGTGAGACATGGAAAGCTTCAGCTCTTCGGCGCAACGTAGCTCTTGCGCGCCCGGGCGGTCAGCCCTCGCTCTGTGAGCCGGACGTCGATGTCGTGACTCTTGCCGTCGCGTTTCGGTGGAGCGAAGCCAATCAGGTATTGGCTGTGCAGCTCGTCGGCGACGCGCGCAAATGCGGCGGCGAGATCCTCTCCGGCGCGAATCTCGGTGTAGCCGCCGCCCGTTTCCTGCGCGACACGTGCGAGGCCCGGGTCGGGCAGGTCGGCGATCAGCGCCGCCTGTAGCCCGCCGCGTCCGGGCCCGGGCGGCATCCGCTGCGCGCCTCGGCTGCGCATGCCCACGGCGTAAATCATCACCGACTCGGCGCGCGCGCGGTCGATAATCTCGGCCTGGCTGACCGGCTGCTGAGCTGAAACTGAAATCGAATAAGCCGCTGTCTTTGCCGTCGCTCAGCACGAGAATCACCGGTCGTACATCGCGATCCTCGCCGAAAGCGTCCAGCGCCGCATCCAACGCACGCCACAACGGCGTCGGCGCGTCGGGCGCGATCATCTTCGGCAGCGCGCTCCGCAGCTCGTTCACGTCGTGTGTGAACGAGGGGCTGATGCGTGACCTCTCTTCCGAACGAACCTACCTTCACGACATCGTCCGGTCGCAGCCGCGCAAACAGCTGGTCGGCCGCCGCACGCAGCAGCGGCAGGTTGCCTTCCATGCTGCCGGAGACATCCAGCATGACGATGAGGCGGATTGGCTGCGGCGTGTTGTCGAACAGCGTGATCGGCTGAGGCTTGCCTTCGTCGCGCACCTCGAAGTTCTCGCGCGTCAGCGTCGTGACGAGGCGGCCGTCTCCGTCCGTCACGGTGACAAAGACGCGAACGGCGTCGCCGGTGCCGCGAAAAACGGGTGTCTGTTGACCGGCAACGACGGCAAGGCCAATGACACACAGCGAGAGCGCGACACACGTGATGAATCGCATCATGGTTATCCCCACTCATACCACACCTGGACGATCGGACAGTAGACATTGCAGAAGTCCTGCCAACTCGGCGGTAGAATGCACCGAGCGACTATGGGGATGAAGGTATCCTCGCTCGCAGGATGGGTGGCCGGCTTGTCACTGGCCTCGGCCACCTTTGCGACGGCCGAGCCGGTCGCCGTGCGCTTTCCCGAGCCTCCTGACAAGCGCGCTCTGGTCCTGCGAAGCCTCGACGGCAAGATTCTGGCGCAGGGCGGTGTGACGGTGACCGTCCGCGACGGACGTGCAACCAGCCAGGTGGTCTTTCATTTCACCGATGGGTCGGTGCACGATGAAACCACCGAGTTCTCCCAGAACGACGTGTTCCGCCTGTTGAGCTATCGCCTGGTGCAGAAGGGCCCTGCATTTCGCCGGACGCTCGTGATGACGCTGGATACACAGACGGGGCGGGCCATCGTGCGTCACAGCGAAGGAAACGGCGCGGAGGAAGTGGAAGAGGAGACGCTGACTCTCTCTTCCGACGTCGCCAACGGCATGATGGTTCCGGTGTTGAAGAACCTCGGCTCGACGACTGTTTCGGCGGCTGCTTCGTGGGTCGCTGCCACACCGAAACCTCGTCACGTGAAGCTGGCCATCTCGAACGCAGGTGCGGAGCCGTCTCCGAGCGCAGGCTCCAATCGCCGCGTCATCCACTACGTCGTCAAAGCGGAAATTGGAGGCCTGTCTGGACTGCTGGCGCCGCTCGTCGGCAAGCAACCGCCGGACACGCACGTCTGGATTCTCGAGGGCGCCGCTCCGGAGTTTGTAAAGTCTGAAGGACCGCTGTATGTCGGAGGGCCGGTCTGGCGGATCGAGGTCCCATGAACGTCCTCCTCCTCTCGATGCCGGATTCCTTCGAGCACATGCCGCCACTCGTGGTGAGGATGCCCAACGGCGCGCTGTCGTCGATCGCGGGCAACGTCGATCCGCATCATCGTGTCGCGATCGCAGACCTCATCCTGGTGCAGTCCCGGGTTGTGCCGACTATCGAACGCTTGATGCGTGAGTGCGAGGCCGATGTCGTCGGCATGTCGGTCATGACGTTTCAGCGGGCAACCGCCTTCAAGATTGCGCGGCTCGTGAAGCATCTCCGGCCGGAAACGCGCATCGTCGTCGGCGGGTACGATCCGAGCCTGGCGCCGGCGGCGTACGAGTCATGTGCCGACGTGGATTTCCTGGTCCGCGGCGAGGGCGAGCAGACGTTCTGCGAGCTGCTGCGAGCGCTGGATGCCGGCGGCCCCGTTCCGTCGATCGCAGGGCTCTCGTCTCGAGCCCCAGGCGGCTGGTTTCATGGCCCGGAACGCGCGATCGCGAGCCTGAAATCGAATCCGCTTCGCCTGCCCAACCGGGCCGCCCGCGTCCTCGAGGGCTACACGCTGCTTGGACGCCAGGTCGATGTCGTCGAAACGTCGAGAGGCTGCACCTACGATTGCAGCTTCTGCTCGATCATCGAGATGCGCGGCCGCAACTTTCACGTCTACCCCATGGAGCGGGTGATCGCCGATATCGTCGATGCGCGAAGCCGCGGCGCCAGGGCCATCTTTCTGGTCGATGACAACATCACGCTCGACATCCGCCGCTTCGCGCTGCTGTGCGAGGCGATTATCGATGCCGGGCTCGACGACATCGAGTATTTCGTACAGGCGATGACGTCGCCGCTTGCCGAACATGGCGAGACGCTCGCACCGTTGATGAAGCGGGCTGGATTTCGCTATGTCTTCCTGGGCATCGAGAACATTCTCGAAAGCGACCTCGATTTCCTCAAGGCACGAGCGAAGAATGCTCGTCGAGGACTCGGGCGCAGCGGGGGAAACGCCACCATCGAGGCCATCGAGCACCTTCATCGCCACGGCCTGTTCGTCGTCGGCGGCCTCATCGTTGGCAATCCAGACGACACGCGTGAATCGATCGAGACGAATCTCGAATTCGCCAGGCGGTATGTCGACTGGCCGTACATTCAGCATCCGACACCGTACCCGCGCACCCCGATGACGCAGCAGTTCCGCGAGCAGCACCTGATTGTCGACGAAGACATGTCTCACTATGACGGCACGACCGCGGTGGTTCGAACGAAGCATGTGCCGGCGACCGAGGTCGAGTTCCTGCGGTGGCGTGCGGAGCGATGGATGAAGCTGAGGCATCTGCCCGCGGCGTTCCTTCACAGCCCGTCGTTCGTGCTGCGGCATTCGCGAGCCATGATGGCGCACACGTTTACCGGCACGAGCCTTCGATCGATGTTCGGCCTGGAACGTCAGCGGATCGTCTTCGAACGCTATCGAAACGCCCGGCGGCGCGAGCGCGCGTACGTGGAGGCTCCCGATTCAGGAGTGCGCTGAATAGTTGCGTTACCTGCCCGAAGATTCTTCCCGATCCCCTTGCCAATCTTTGAAAAGACGCCGCCGATCACCTCTGCCGCGCTGGGCCCGCGGTGCACGTCGCACTTGTCTTCGGGAACGACGTCGCCGCGCTTGAAGTATTCCGCGTAGGTCGGGCACGTATCGCGGGGCAACATGTGGCTGACCCGGCACAGACGCGTGCTTCGACCGTCGTCGGAACGCGGAACTCCTCGGGTTTCCGGACGCTGCGCCGTCTTCGACATGAAGTCGGCCCAGATCGGCAGCGCATACCGCGCGCCGTAGCCGTCGGCGCCGATCGACGCGGGCTTGTCAAAGCCCGACCCACACGCCTGCGACAAGCGATGACGAGAAGCCGACAAACCACGCGTCTTTGAAGTCGTCGGTCGTGCCGGTCTTGCCGGCGGCAGGGAAGCGCACGCCGAGCGACCGTGCTGCCGCGCCCGTTCCGACATCCACGACGTCGGCCAGCATCGAGACCATCTGATAGGCGACGGCCTCCGAGATGACGGACTTGCGCTGGACTTCGCGATTGAACACGGCGTATCCATCGCTATCCAGTACCTGAATGATGGGCCTTGGCGACACCGCAAAGCCGCCGTTTGGAAACACTGCGTACGCCGCGGTCAACTGCATGGGCGTGGCTTCGCCCACACCCAACGCGAGCGAGGGCACATCCGGCATCTGCGGCAAGCCGACCGACTCGGCCATCCGAATCACCGGACGCGAACCGACCTGCGTCTGCAGCTTCACCGCCGCCTGGTTGTTCGACTCGTACAGCGCTTCACGAAGCGTCAACGTGTCGCGCGTGTCGACGCTCGCGTTGCGTATTTCCCATTCGTCGTATCCGGGGACGCGCAGACCGTGTCAGGTTCGGAGACCGGCGAAATGGGCGACATGCCGCTGGCGAGCGCGGCAGCGTAGAGAAACGGCTTGAATGCCGAGCCGGGCTGGCGCTTCGCGCCGACCGCGCGGTTGAAGGGCGTGCGGCGGAAGTCGCGCCCGCCGACCAGCGCGAGCACGTCGCCGGTGTGCGGATCGATTGCGACGAGCGCGGCCTGCAGTCCAGCCTGGCGAAATTTCGCGAGGCCCTGCGAGACGGCGCGCTCGGCCTCGCGCTGCAGCGCAGGGACGAACGTCGTGTGCACCTTCCAGTCCGGAGGGTTGTCGTCTTCGAACTCGGCCTTGAATTGCTGGCGCAGGTAATCCTGGGCGTAGCCGCTGGCGCCTCGATTGAGTCCGGGATCGGGAAGAATCCGCGGCGGCGTGGCGCGCGCCTGCTGTTCGGCCTGCGGCGTGATGAAACCCTCTTCGCGCATCCGGGCAAGCACGACGTGGCTGCGCTGCGACGGCGCGGTCGTAATGCGACCACGGCCAGAGCGCCGACGGCATGCGGATCAGCCCCGCGATGAACGCCGATTCCGACAGCGTGAGCTCGAACGCGCTCTTGCCGAAAACGTTCTGCGACATCGCTTCGACGCCGTAGACGTTGCCGCCGAGATAGATGCGATTGAGGTACAGCTCGAGGATCTGCGGCTTCGTGAGGCGCTGCTCGATCATCAGCGCAAGCACCGCCTCCTTGCCCTTGCGCAGCCAGTCGCCGCGCGAGGCGGTGAGAAAGAGCGTACGTGCAAGCTGCTGGGTCAGCGTGCTGCCGCCTTCTTCCAGGCCGCCGGCGCGGACGTCGCGCACGGCAGCGCGGCCGACCGCGATGGGATCGATGCCGAGATGCGAGTGGAATCGATGGTCCTCGACCGCGACGACGCCGTCGCGCAGGTGGGCGGATATGCGGTCCAGCGGCACGTCGCGCCGATGCTCTTCGAGCGGAAACCAGGGCTTCCCATCGGCGCCGTAGAACATCGTCTGGCCGATGCCCCGCGCGAGTTTATTGACCGCGAACCCGTAGCGGATGACGATGCCGGCCGCCACGACGGCCACCACGGTGGCCGCGATTGCGATCGCGAGAACCGCGAAGTCTTTCAGCGTGCGCGGGTGGCGAAGCGACAACGGCATAACTAATATTGTAATGCGCTACATCAGTCGTGGTGGGACTGAGAATTGGTAGATTGGAGGATTGGCAGATTCACTACTTTGTCAGATCCACTGAAACGCGCGCCAAATGATCGCTTTTGAGGACATTGTACTTCTCGTCCGCGTTCGGTACGCTCAGTGGCAGTGCTCGACGAAGCGTCATGGGCGTTGCTTGGACGGTTGACACAATGGCTCGATCACTTCAAGAGCTGCTTCGGGCATCGCGCGCAACGCGTGTCGCTTCGCGCGTACATCGACGGGCTGTTGGGGGACAGCCCGCGCAAGTCGATGCAAGCGATGCTCGCGCGGGTGACCGACGCACGCTCCTATCAGGCGTTTCAGCATTTCATCACGCATGCCCCGTGGAGCGCGCCGGCCGTCTGGCGTCGACTCCTGGCGGTGATCCCCGACCGCGAGGGGGTCCTGATTCTCGACGACACGCCGTTTCTCAAACAGGGGACCCACTCGGTGGGGGTCGCCCGTCAATACGTGTCGACGCTGCAAAAGATCGCCAATTGTCAGGTCGCCGTGACCGCCGCCTTGTGGACCGGCACGCGGGCCTGGTTGATCGGCGCCGAGCTCTATCTCCCGCAAGACTGGCTGTCGCCCGCGCGCCGCACCGAAGCGCAGATTCCGGCGACGGTGCGCTTTCAGGAAAAATGGCGCCTCGCGTTGACCGTCGTGCGGCGCGTGCGGGCGGCCGGGATCACCCCGACGTGCGTGATTGCCGACGCGGGGTACGGCGACATCGCGGGATTCCGCACCGCCCTCGCTCGCGCGCATCTCCCCTATGTGGTCGGGATTTCCTCGAAAACGACCGTGTTTCTGGGGATGCCGACGGTGCGCCCCCCGCGATACGCGGGAGTGGGGCCCCGACCGCGGCACCCGCGGCTCGCGCCGGACACCCTCGTGTACAACGTGCGCACCCTGATTGCGCACCAGCCAGCCCGCGCGTGGCGACGCGTGTCGTGGCGCAATGGCGCCAATCGCTCATGGACGGCGGAGTTTCTGGCCCTACGGGTCACGCCCGTCGTGGATTGGCGCACCCGCCGCGCGCTGCGTGCCGTATGGCTGCTGGCCGAACGCGCGGTGGGCGCCTCGACCCCGCATCGCTACTACTTCAGCAATCTCCCGGCGACGACTGGCGTGACGCAGCTGGCCCGGGTGATTCATCAGCGGTGGGCGATCGAGCAACAGTACCAGGATCTCAAGTCCGAACTGGGGCTCGACCATTTCGAGGGACGCACCTACCCCGGCTGGCACCATCACGTGGTCCTCAGCGCCGTCGCATATGCGTTTCTCCAAACCGAACGTCGACGGCGCGCCGCCGTGCCGCCGCTGACGTTTCCCCAGGTACGCGCGATCGTCCAAGAAATCTTCACCGGACTCCTGTTCATCACGCGCGACGACTATTGGACATGGCTCCAAGCCGGCCGACAATTACTGCCGCTGCGCATTTAACGCCTCGTCGAGCCCAGTGGCGTCACCGTCGTCTGTCCGCTCAAACCACAATGGCTACCCGGTTCACGTTCGGCGCGTTTCAGTGGATTGAGATCTGACAAAGTAGTGAGATTGGAAGATTGGAAGATTCCGGTTTGTAATCTCTCAATCTACCAATCTGCCAATCTTCCAATTTATTTTGCAGTAAGAGCCGTGACGTTGTCGGGCAGGTCGTCGGGGTTAATCATGGAGCCTTGCGTCAGGATGACGGCGCGCTCGATGACGTGCTGCAGTTCGCGCACGTTTCCCGGCCAGGAGAAATTCACGAGGGCGCGAAGGGCATCGGCATGGAACGACATGATGCGACTTCTGGTGCTGCGCGGCGTACTTGCGCAGGAAATATTCCGCCATCAGAGGAATATCGGTCGGCCGTTCGCGCAACGCCGGCACCGGCAGCATGAGCGTGTTGATGCGGAAGTAGAGATCCTCGCGCAGCCGCCCTTCCTTCATCGCCTGATCGACGTTGACGTTGGTCGCTGAGATCAGCCTGAAGTTCGTCTTCAGCACTTTCGTACTGCCGACCGGCCGGAACTCGCGGTCCTGCAGCACACGCAGCAGCTTCACCTGCAGGTTCGGCGTCAGATCGCCGATCTCGTCGAGCAGCAGGGTGCCGTTGTTCGCCAGCTCCATCAGGCCCTGTTTGTCGTTCACCGCGCCGGTAAACGCGCCGCGCTTGTGGCCGAAGAGCTCCGACTCGATGAGCTCGGTCGGAATGGCGGCGCAGTTCACCTTGATGAACGGGCCCTTCGCGCGCTTGCTCGACTCGTGAATGGCGGTCGCGACGACTTCCTTGCCGCTCCCGTTCTCGCCGGTGATGAGCACGTTGGCGTCGGTCGGCGCGACGGACTTGATCAGTTGATACAGCTGACGCATCGGCTTGCTGCGGCCGATGAGATCGCCGTACACCGTGCCCTCGTCCAGTTCGGCGCGCAGGCGGCGGTTCTCGGCGGTCAGCGCGAGTTTCTCGGCCGCCTTGTGCAGCTGCGCCATCAGCACGCTCGGGTTGAGCGGCTTCTCGATGAAGCTGAGCGCGCCGTTTTCCATCGCCTCGACAGCGACGGTGATGCTGCCGTGGCCGCTCACGACAATCACCTGCGACTCCGGGCTCATCGCGCGCAGCTCGCGCAGCAGATCCAGCCCCTCGACGTCGGGCAGCATCAGATCCATCAATATGATGTCGGGCTTCGACGCCGCCACGACTTCGCGGGTGTGCTGCGCGGTGGCGGCCGTCTCGACCAGATATCCTTCAGGTTCCAGCAGCAGGCGGAGAAACTCGGCGCTGTCGGCGTGATCTTCGACTATCAGAACTCGGGTCGTCATCGACATAGACGGTCAAGCATAACATTCGAATGCAGGACGCACGTGTCTCGACGCAGAGACGCGGAGCCGCAGAGCATTTGCTTGAACAAAAAACTCTGCGACTTTGCGCCTCTGCGTCAACGGTATTCTGGTTGCAGCGGCGCCGAGGCCGGCGGCGCGGCCTGTCGCCCACGCCCACAGAAAGTTGTACCCGCCGATGGGACCGAAGGCATCGAGCATCTCGCCGCAGAGGAACAGCCCCTTGTGCTTGCGGCTTTCCATTGTCTGCGGATCGACATCCGCGAGATCGACGCCGCCGCCGGTGACTTCGGCCTTCTTGAAGCCCTCGTCGCCGACCCATGGCAGGGGTCCGCGCACGAGCATGTCGATCAGCCGCAAGCGCTCGGCTCTGCCAAGTTGCGCGAGCGTGCGGTTCGCGTCGATCTCGGCCGCGCGCGACAAGTACTTCGGCCAGGCGGTGTGGCAGCTCGGCGCCGACAGCGGCGAGCACGGTGCGCGTGCCGCGCGGACGCAGCGCTGCTTCCCAGTCGGCGTCTCTCAAGGGCGTCCACTGCACCGTGATGCGCGCCGGCAAGCCGCCTTCCGCGCGCGATCGAACCGCGACGTGCGACACGTCGAGGACGGACGGCCCGCTGTAGCCGTGATGGGTGAACAAGAAAGCCGCCGGTGGCGCGAGCCTCGCGTGTTTCAGCACGGGCGGTGATCGTGACCGGAAGCGAGACGCCCGCGAGCTCGCCAAAAAGGGGTCGGGAGGGTTCTTCGCGAGAATCAGTCGAAAAACCCTCCCGACCCCTTTTCGAGACCAACGGCGTCAGCGCGGCGTATGTCGAGTTCACCGTGTGCCCCAGTTGCGCGGCCATCAACAACCCGCGCCCGTCGCTGCCCGTGTTCGGCACCGAGAGCCCACCTGTGGCGAGAATGACAGCATCCCCCTCGATCGGTTCTCCGTCTTGCCGCTCGACGATCCACCGGTCGCCCGATGGCCGGACGCCGGTGACGAGCGCATTGCTGATGACGCCGACTCCCTTGAGCCGCGCGTATGCGAGCAGCTTGTCGCGCACATCGCGTGCGCGTTGCGATTTCGGGAAAAGCTTGCCCGACTCTGCCTCCTCGACAAGCGGCAGCTCCAGCTCGCGCTCGAAGAACGCGATCTGCTCGCGGAGCGGCCACGAGCGCAACATGTGCCGGAGCAGATGCGGCGACGAATCGGTGACAAACCGCGACTCGTCGACCCGCGCAGGCAGGATGTTGCAGCGGCCGCCGCCGCTGATCAGAATTTTGCGGCCGCCGTCGTTGGTCCGTTCGAGGAGCAGCGTCTCCGCGCCTTCCGACGCGGCAAAAATCGCGGCCATGCGTGCCGGCGGCGCCGGCGCCGACTACGACAACGCGCGGCATGCTTCGTCGGATTGGCGGAACGTCAGATTGAATCGGCCCGATAGTTCGAGCTCGGGCGGCGCGGTCGACGGCGTCACGCGTGAGACGCCGTGGTAGCGCAGCCGCGCGGGCCCGCCGAAGACGAACGCATCTCCTGATTCGAGCGCGATCGTCTCGACAGGGTCGCGCCGCCGGAGCACCGCCGAACAGAAAGCTCGCCGTGTCGCCGATCGACACCGACACCACCGGAACGCCCGCGGCAATCGACTCCGGGCCCTCGTCCTTGTCCTGGTGCAACCCCATCTTCCCGTCGGCGCCGTAGTAGTTGAGGATGCACAGGTCGGGATTGAGGTTCATTCCCGCGCGGATCGCGATCTCTCGAGCGAGTGCTCGAAACTCCGGAGGCAGCGGCGGCGCCGGCAGCCCGTCGAAGTCGGCTCGCGTGGGCTCGTATTGATAGGTCCTTGCGTTCCAGTGACGGCCAAGGCAGAGCATTCTGACGTGCATCTTGCCTCCGCCGCGAACAACTGGCACGTAGGCGGGGACCGCGCCGTCGATCAAGGCGCGGCAGCTGATCAGCGAACGCGCGCTGGCGCTCGATGGAGAGAAAGCCTGGAAAGTGATGCGCGCCCGGTGCGATTTCCATCAGCGCGTTATGCTAATCAGTAACGAAAACCGAAAACCGAAAAACGAATAGAACACGCGTGCCCGGCGTGACGGTCTATTCGTTCTCCGGTCTTCGTTTTTCGTTACCGTGGATGCGTCAGCGCCCTAACCCACCGTAAACGGCGCGGTAGCCGCTAGCCGTGCCCCATTCGACGCGGAGTGTGGCGCCTGCGGGCGTGTCGTCGATCGAGATCGTCACGTTTTCGACAAGCGCCTTGGTCTTGCCGATAGCCATCGGCGTCCGGCCGATCTCCAGATCCTTCTGATACGGAATGCCCCACTGGCCAGGCTTGCTGAGGCGGCCGAGCACGAGCTGCCATTCCTTTTCACCGGGAACGGTGTTGATCGTGTAGCTGCCGGGAGACAGGCTGTGGGCGCCGAACTTGAGCGGCTTGTCGGTCGTGATGATGGTCGCGACATCTGCGCCGGTGCGCCACTCGCGGCCGGGAGGCATCATCTGTGCCTCGGGACGCCCCTTCAAGAAGGGACGGCCGTACTCGATCGAGATGTTTGCGCCGTCGATCGTCCAGTCGGTGCGGACGTGAGGGCTTCCGCCGCTACCGGTTTTGAGCTCGGTCGTTTTTTGCGCATGCACCAACACCGATCCTGCCGCGAGCAGGGCGACTGCAATGCCAGAAAAAAGTCGTTGCACAGGGCCTCCTGAAAATGTGGTTTAACCGACCAACTATACATTTATATCTTCGTCGCCCGTGTCATCAAGTAGTGCTGCTGGATGACGTTGTCTTGAATGTAGTCACTGATGATGGCTTCGTACTCGCGCCTGAAGGCTTCGAGCTTTGCGGCATTGGTTGCCGAGAGCATCTCGATCAGCTTGCGCATGGGACCGCTTCGCTCGGCTGACGCGCGCTGATGTTGCGGGCTGAGAACCGGAACGGTCATCGTTGCGCGTTCGAAACGCAGGTCTTTTACCCGATCTCCTAGACGCTCGCGGATGATCTCGGCATCTCCCCACTGCGGCGGCGAAGAAACGCCCGGCGGCGGGGGAGGGGCGTATTTTGCTGCGAGCGCGAAGATGCGGCCGATGATCATCTCGGGCGGCCACGTCGAGAATGCGATGGTGCCGCCCGGCCTCAGCACGCGCAGCATTTCGGTGATGGCGATGTCGTGACGCGGCGCAAACATGTGGCCGTACTGACTGAGCACGACATCGAACTCGCTGTCGTCGAAGGGCAGCTTCTCGACGTCGCCTTCGTGAAAATCGATTTTTACGTTCGCGAGCGCAGCGTTTTCGCGCGCGTGCTCGAGCAGCTCGGGCGTGAGGTCGAGACCCGTCACCCTCGCCCCCAGCCGAGCCGCCGTGACCGCGACGACCCCGGTGCCGCACGCGACATCGAGCACGCCGTCTTCCGCTTTCACGCGCGCGTAACGAACGAGCTGTGCGGCCGTCGGCGTCGTGAGCGCCTCGAGCGGCGCGAAGTGCGCCCATCCTTCGCGCTGGTTCTGTTTGAACGTGTCGAGCGCGTCCATTGAGCCTCCCAGTTTTATCGAATCAGTCTAACGCGGCGATACGATTGCGGGTTGAAGCATCGGTTCCGCAAACAAAGAAGCTCGCCGTCAACCGCATGACGCGATACGGAGGCGGACGCGCTTGTATGGTGATGTGGCGGCCGATAGGTCACAGCCCGAGGGAAATCCTAGGACTATCACTCCTCGACTCTTTCGCCGGGACGCGCCGGTCTCACGAGCCCGACGCACGTGCGGCGGATTCAAAACCCTCCTACTTCACGGCTCGCCCGCCAATTCCCGGACTCACTGCTTTCGGACCCGTTGACTCTTTGACTCCGCGACTTGGATTCTTGCACTCGACGACTCCCGCCGACTCCCGGACTCTTTCGACTCTTCGATTCGACTCTTCGATTCGACTCCTGCGTGAGGCCGGTGTATAAACCGTTCATGCGAACTTCATATTTTGCGGCGGCCGCTCTCGCGGCGATTGCCGTCATCCACGCACACGCGCAGCAGCCTGCTCCGCCCGCGCCTGCGGCATCAGCCGCGAAGCCGGCGGATCCGAAGGCCGAAGCGAGACTTGGCGCGCTGAAGACGGAAGGCGCGGCCGGCGTCGACGACCTTCACGACTTCACGCAGAAGATGGTCGATTCCGTCTTCAGCTTCGGCGAGCTCGGTTTCCAGGAGATCGAGACGTCGAAGTATCTGACCAACATCCTGCGCCAGCAGGGGTTCACCATCGAACAGGGGATCGCCGGCATTCCGACCGCGTGGATGGCGACGTGGGGCTCGGGCAAGCCGGTTATTTCGCTCGGGTCCGACATCGACGGCATCCCGACTGGCTCGCAGAAACCGGGTGTGGCCTATCACGATCCGTTCTTCGAAGGGGGTCCCGGTCACGGCGAGGGACACAACTCGGGCATGCCGCTGAACATCACCGCGGCTATCGTGCTGAAGAAGATCATGCAGCGCGAGAAGATCCCAGGCACCATCAAGTTGTGGCCTGGCGTCGCCGAAGAGCTGCTCGCAACGAAGGCCTATTACGTGCGCGAGGGCTACTTCAAAGACACCGACGTCGTCATCTTCACGCACATCGGCGGCAACTGGGGGGTGAACTGGGGCGACAGCACCAGCAACGGCCTCGTGTCGGTCGAATACACGTTCAAAGGCGAGAGCGCACATTCCGCTGGTGCGCCCTGGCGCGGGCGCAGCGCGCTCGATGCGGCGATGCTGATGGACATCGGCTGGAACTTCCGCCGCGAGCACCTGCGCATCCAGCAGCGCTCGCATTCCGTGATCACCTTCGGCGGCAATCAGCCGAACGTCGTCCCGCCGTCGGCCGCGATTTGGTACTACTTCCGCGAGACCGATTATCCGGGCATCACGCGCATGTGGGAGATCGGCGACAACATGGCCAAGGCCGCCGCGCTGATGAGCGACACCACGATGACCTCGCGCGTACTCGGGTCGGCGTGGCCCCAGCATATGAACAAAGTGGTCGCCGAAACGGCGTATGCGAACATCGTCAAGGTTGGCATGCCGCAGTGGACCGACGCCGATCAGACGCTCGCGAAGGCGGTGCAGAAAGAGCTCGGCGTTGAAGAGCGAGGATTGCCGACGGAGCTGCCGAAACTGAACGGCCGCGTGGTCGTGCCCGACGACGAGAAGCGCGGAGGCGGATCGGACGACATCGGCGACGTGTCGTGGAACGTGCCGACGATTACGCTGCGCTATCCCGCCAACATCGAAGCAGGCCCTGGGCACAACTGGGCCAACGCCATCGCGATGGCGACGCCGATTGCGCACAAGGGCGTAACGGCCGGCGCCAAGGTGCAGGTCATGACGGTGCTCGACCTGCTCATGAAGCCCGAGCTCATCGAACAGTCGTGGGATTACTTCCGCAATGTTCAGACCAAGGACAAGAAGTACACGCCGTTGATTCGCCCCGAAGACAAGCCCGCGATTTGGCTCAACCAGGACACGATGGCGAAGTATCGCGAGCAGATGAAGAAGTACTACTTCGATCCGACGAAGTACCCGACCTATCTCGATCAGCTCGGGATCAAGTATCCGACTGTGAGGTCCAAATAGCGTGGCGGCGCTGCACGATCCGCGTTACAAGAGCGGAAATCCTGCGGCGGCTGCAAGCGCTTCGGCCCGATGCTGAGCGGCGCTGGGGCAAGATGTCGGTGGCGCAGATGTTGTGGCACGTGAACGAGGCAATGGAGGGCGCACTGGGGCGGATTCAGATGGACGCGATGAAGCTTCCGATTCCGCTGCCGCGGCCGTTTGTGAAGTTCATAGTACTGAACCTTCCCTGGGGAAAAGGGGCCCCTACGTTGAAACGTTGGGTGCCTCAACACGATCGCTACGACTTCGCGGCCGAGCACCAACGATGTTGCCGGCTGGTCGAGGAGCTCACGTCGAAGCCGCTGACTGATGCCTGGCCCGACAGCCCAACTCTGGGGCGCATGCGCGGCACGGACGTGAGCCGGTTGCAAGCGAAACACCTGAACCATCACCTGACGCAGTTTGGTGTGTGACGGCCCCGCTAGTACCCGAAAATCATGGAGGAGAGATGCTGCGACGTACAATTCTTCACCTGCCCATCGCAATTCTGGCCGCCGCAATTTCACTAAACGCGCAGGCCCCCGCGGCGCCGGCCGGCCAGGCGGCTCCGGCGCCTCAGGCGGGACGCGGGCCAGCGAGTCCGCCGATGGTGCTGACGACGCCCGCCTTTCCGGACGGCGGTGTGATTCCTAACCGCCATACACAGGTTCAACAGGCAGAGCGCGGTATTTCACCGCAACTCGTCTGGACGAATGCGCCCGCCGCGACGCAGAGCTTCGTCGTCCATATGCGCGATCCGGAAGTGGCGCGCAACCGCACGACCGACGACCAGGTGCACTGGCTGGTCTGGAACATTCCGGCGACAGAAAAGGGGCTGCCCGAGGGGATGCCCGAAGGGGCGCAGCTGCCGAACGGCATTCGCCAAATCAGCGCGAGCGGCGCCGGTATATCGCGGCCCCGGCGCGCCTGCCGCCGGCCCTATGCATCACTACACGTTCGAGGTGTATGCGCTCGATACCAAGATCGACATGCCCCCAGGCGCCGATGCGTGGGAAACCCGGCGGAATTTGTTCAAGGCGATGGACGGCCACGTCATCGGGAAAGCCGTCATGGTCGGCATGTTCAAGCGACCGCAATAGGCCGGCACGCGTTCGGGGGATCGCGGTGTGGGCGTCATATGGAAATAACATGACGCCAAACCGTTGGGTATGCGACAATTTGCGACAAAGACATCCTGACGGTTACCGTATAGTTATTGTATTCAACAGCTTATCGGCAAATCTGGGCGCGCGACGCCGGACGATTTGCCGATAAACGCGATGCACATACGGGCCACGAGCAGAAGGAGATCGTCCATGCGACGGAGAGCCCCTTCGATCCTATTTATTGCTGCGGGAATTGGTCTGCTTGTCGCGTTACCTCGCGCGCAGGCGCCCGCTCCTGTACCGCCGCCCGCAGCCGCCTCCCAATCGGTCACATTTGCGCGCGACATCGAGCCGATTTTCGCGAAGAGTTGCTGGAACTGCCATAGCGCTGACGCGCAGCTCGCCGATCTCGACTTGAGCACGCGCGAGGCCGCGTTGCGCGGCGGCGAGCACGGCGCCGCGCTCGTGCCCGGCAACGCCGAGCAGAGCCGGCTTTATCGGATGGTCGCCGGACTCGAACCCATCACGATGCCGATGGACGGATCGCAGCTCACGCCGGCTGAAATTGCCGCAATCAAGTCATGGATCGAGAGCGGCGCCGAGTGGGGCGCGCCCTCAGCCGCCGCGACGGCGAAGCCCGCCGGCGCATCGAGCGCATTAGCCGCGCTCGAGAACATGGAGCATCACGCCGGAGCAGCGCAGCGTACTGGGCGTTCAAGCTGCCGGTGCAGAAGACGCCGCCGGTCGTGTCGAAAGCCGAGCTCTCACATCCGATCGATCGGTTCCTCGAGGCGACACGCGCCGAGAAGAAGCTCGTGGCGGCGCCGCGCGCCGACAAGCGCACGCTCATCCGCCGCGCGTACATCGACCTGATCGGTCTGCCGCCGTCGCCGGCGGACGTGCGAAGCGTTCGTCGCGGATCAGTCCGCCGACGCGTGGGATAAGTTGATCACGAAGCTGCTCGCGTCGCCGCAATACGGCGAGCGCTGGGGCCGGCACTGGCTCGACGTCGCGCGCTATGCCGACTCGAACGGATTCGAGCAGGACTACGACCGGCCCAACGCGTGGCGGTATCGCGATTACGTCATCAACGCGTTCAACCAGGACAAGCCCTATAACCAGTTCCTGAAGGAACAGATCGCGGGCGACGAGCTCGACTACGTCACGCACGAAACGCTGATCGCCACCGGCTTCCTCCGCGCGGGGCCGCGCGTGCTGTTCCGCGAAAAAGATAACCCTGAACGCCGCTGGGATTACGTCGACGACTTGATCGCCACGCTCGGCCGCGGCGTGATGGGGATGACCGTCAACTGCGCCCGTTGCCACAACCACAAGTTCGATCCGATCGCTCAGAAGGACTACTACACGCTCGCAGCGGCGATCAATGGATGGGTCGAGACGGATTGGCCGCTGGTGGCGTCGCGCACCGAAGCCGAGACGTACCTGAAGAAGAACAAGGACGTCGATGAGAAGGTCGAGGCGGTCCGCAAGAAAATCTCCGCGATCGAGAAGCCGTACCGCGACGAGCTGCGTGCGGCATACATCAAGAAGGAATATCCGGAGAACGTGCAGCGCGCCGTGTTCAAGCCCGAAGCGGAGCGCACGCCCGGAGAACAGCTGCTCGCCACGCAGGTGCTGACCGGTGGCGGCGGCGGCACGCCAGAAGAAATCGAGAAGATGATGACGGCCGCGGAGCTGGCTCAGAAGAAAGAGCTCACCTCGCAGATCGCGGTTATCGAACAGCAGCGGCCGAAGGCGCCGCCGATGGCGGAGATCATTACGGACGGCGACTGGCGCTTCGCGCCGATGGGACGTGGCGACGAAACGATCGGCTGTCCGAAATGCCGGCTCCCACCACCCGACAGGCCCAACGGCACGTACCTTCAGGACGGCCCCGGCAAATATGAGCCGCCGCCCACGCATTTTCTGATTCGCGGCGATCCGGAAAGCCGGGGCTCGTTGATGAAGCCGGCCTTCCTCAGCGTGGCAGTGCACGGCGAGCACCCGACAGAGATTCCGCGTCCGGATGGGCGCACGTCGGGACGGCGCCTTGCGCTCGCAGAGTGGCTCGGTTCGACGGACAACCCGCTGACCGCTCGCGTGATCGTCAATCGTGTGTGGCACCACCACTTCGGCCGCGGCATCGTTGGCACGCTCGACAACTTCGGAAAGATGGGCGATCAGCCGACGCATCCGGAGTTGCTCGACTATCTGTCTGTCGAGTTCATGAAGCGGGGCTGGAGCATCAAGCAGCTCCATCGGTTCATGATGACGTCCGAGGCCTACCAGATGGCTTCGGTCTTCGATCACGGCGGCAACGTGAAGGCCGATCCCGAAAACCGGCTGCTGTGGCGGTATCGTCCGCAGCGGCTCGACGCAGAGACGATTCGCGATGCGATGCTCTCGGTCGCCGGCAACATCAACCTGACGATGGGCGGGCTGGCGTTCTTCCCGAACGTGCCGAAGGAGATTCTGGTGACCGAGCAGACCAAGGGGCGATGGGACAACCAGCCCGATGGTCCGGCCACCTGGCGCCGCAGCGTCTACATCTACCAGCGGCGCTCGCTGCCGTATCCGATGTTCGAGACGTTCGATCATCCGGACATGAACCTCACGGCTGGGGCCCGCAACGTGTCGACGGTGCCGACGCAGGCGCTGACGCTGCTCAATAATCCGTTCGTGCTGCGTGAGGCCGAACTGCTCGCCGATCGGATCACGAGCGAGACGGCCGACCCGGTGAAGCAGATCGATCTCGGTTATCAGTACGCGCTCGGAAGACCCGCCACCGAGCTGGAGAAGAAGCTTGCGCTCGAGAAGGTGAAGGCCGGCTCCCTGGTTGATTTCACTCACGTTCTGTTGAACCTCAGCGAATTCCTTTACATGAGGTAACGCCGTGCACAACATGAAATATTTCTGGTCGCGTCGTGAATTTTTGTGGCGAGCCGGCGGTGGCGTCAGCGGCGTGGCGCTCGCGCACATGCTCAACTCGCAGGGGCTGCTCGCGGCAGAAGTCGCCGAGGCCTGCGCGGCGAAGCCGCTGGGGGACAATCCGTACGCACTGAAGCCGCCGCATTTCAAGCCTCGTGCGAAGGCGGTGATCTCACTCTTCATGAGCGGTGGTCCGAGCGCGGTGGACCTCTTCGACTACAAGGAAGGCCTCGTCAAGTACGCGGGGCAGCCGATCGACGACAAGATTCACGGCGACGTCGTCGTCCGGCAGGGTTATCCGGGGCCGCTGATGCCGAGCCCGTTCGAGTTCAAGCGTTTCGGACAGTGTGGAAAGCTGGTGTCAGAGGTGTTCCCGAACCTCGGGAACCATGTCGACGACATCGCGTTCATTCACTCCGTGTTCGGCCGCTCCAACGATCACGTGCAGGCGCACTACGAGATGCAGTCGGGGCAAATCCGTGTGGGATTCCCGAGTGCCGGTTCGTGGATTTCGTATGGTCTTGGCACCGAAAGCACCAGCCTGCCGGCGTTCGTCGTGATTGCCGACCCCAGGGGAGGACCGATTGGCGGTCCGACGAACTGGAGCGCAGGCTACATGCCGGCCGCGTATCAGGGAACGCTCTTCCGCGCGAGCGGCGATCCGATCGTGGATCTGAAGCCGGTGGCAGGAATGACGCCGGAAACGCAGCGCAATCGTCTGGATCTGCTGGCGAAGCTCAACGAGCTCGACTTGGAGAAGTTCCCGGGCGCTTCGGATCTGTCTGCCCGGATTTCTTCGTATGAGCTCGCTTATCGCATGCAGGGTTGCGCTCCGAAGGCGATCGACATCGGCAGCGAATCGGAACAGACCAAGAAACTGTATGGTCTGGACGATCCGCTGACCGAACCGTTCGGCAAGCAGTGCCTGCTCGCGCGCCGGCTCGTCGAGCACGGCGTGCGGTTCGTGCAGTTGTTCCAGGGTGGCATGGGCAATCAGAACACCGATACCTGGGACGCGCATTCGAACATCCGCTCGAATCACGGCCAGCACGCCAAGGAATCGGATGTGCCGATTGCCGGGCTGCTCACCGACCTCAAGGCGCGTGGCCTGCTCGACGACACGCTGGTCGTCTGGCACGGCGAGTTCGGGCGCATGCCGATTTCGCAGCGCGGTGTCGGCCGCGATCACAACCCGGGCGTCATGACGGTCTGGATGGCGGGGGCGGGCATCAAGGGCGGGCAGTCAATCGGAACGAGCGACGAGTTCGGGTACAAGGCCGGCGAGCAGCCGATCTCGTATCACGACCTGCACGCGACGATGCTGCATCTGCTCGGTCTCGACCACACGAAGCTCACGTATCTCTACAATGGCCGTAACATGCGTCTGACCGACGTCTACGGCACGCTGATTCCGCAAATCGTCAACGCGTAGCTCTGGTTCTGGCGCACCATTGGTGGATTGATAGATTGGCAGGTTGTTTTCAGATTGGCAGATTGAAGACTGGCAGATTGGTTGTCAGACTCTAATCTGCCGATTGAATCTGCCAATCGTCAAATCTTCAATCTGCCAACAATCTCACAATCTACCAATCTTCCAATGCAGGATTCTATTTAGGCTGTTGCGGGTCTTGCGTCTGCGTTCCGCGTGGCGGGTCCGGATTGTCCGGATCCACATTGTTTACATCCTGAACTGGCAACGCGTAGCGGCGGCGCCGTCCTCCGCCTTCCTGCATGTCCTCGGGATATGGACCGCCGGCCGGGACGGGCTTACCAGCGGCGTCCAGTTCGGCGTGCGTTGAGTTGACCGGCCCGACACCCGTGATTTGCAGGATCACGTCGCCGCTGCCTGCGACATCGTAGTAGGCGAGCCTGGCAGGCAGATACATCAGCCCGCCTTCGCGAACGGCCACCAGTCGATCCTGTCTGAAGACTTCGCCTTTGCCGACCCACCAGGTGCCCTTGAGCACAGTGACAATTTGATCCTGGTCGTTATGGTGCGGACGGTTTTTCGCGTTCGGTCGGAGGTGCACGCGGCTGACATACATGCCCGGTTGAGCGGGGTCCCCGTATACCCTCGTGGTTCCGGCGGGGGTTTGTTCAATCTGTACGAGGAGACGCGAGGAATCGACGAGCGGGCCAGCCTGCGGCTTCGGCTGCGGGGTCTGCGCAGACACCGCGATGGTGACGCTGCCCAGCCAGATCGCAACGGACACATGGCGCTTCATGGTTTCACCTCGCTTGTGGAATGCTCGATTATCGCATAAACCCCATACGACGGCGCGTCAGTTTACCGTGGCTCGGTGCCTACTTCCTGGACACCATGCCGTGGTTCTGTGCATCAACGAACCCGCTTCAAAGCGTTGGATCGCCTGGGCGTTATCCCATTGAAATTACACTGGATCACAGTGCCGGTCTCCCCTATATTGCGCACTACAGAAAAAGAAATGCCCTTGGCCGCTGCGACGAATCGGCACAGAGCGTGGTGCGATCCGCTCTGGGCGCGAGCGTTGCGATATCAATCCCACAAGGAGAAGAGCGATGACAGGTACACGCTTTACGGGTGCGCGTTGTCTCGACACTCGCTGTGCTCGGGATTCTGTTCGTGCCAGCTCACGCAGCCGCACAAGTGGCGGTCGGCACTCTGCTCGGCAACGTCAGGGACGACTCAGGCGGCGGCGTACCCGGCGCGACGATCACCGCAACGGAAACGCGCACGAACATCAGCTCGAACGGCTATCTCCAACGAGTGCAGGTAATTATTCGTTCAACAACACTCGCTCCGGGCATGTATCGCGTTGACGGAGAGCTCGTCGGGTTCAAGAAATTCTCGCGCGAGAACGTCGAGGTCAGCGTCAACACCACGGTTCGCGTGGAAATCGTCGCTCGCAGTCGGGCAGCTGGAAGAGTCGGTCATCGTCACCGGCGAAGCGCCGATGCTGCAGACCGATCGCACCGACACGGGCCGCATCATCGAGAGCACGCAGATCACGCAGATGCCGCTGGGGTTCAACCGGAACTTCCAGGCGCTGCTCATCACCGTGCCCGGCGCCTCGCGTCCGTTCCGGCCGCATTCGGAGTTCTACAACTCGCAGGACAGCCTGTCGAGCAACATCAACGGACAGGGACGTCAATCGAACAACGTCCAGCTCGAAGGCGCCGACAACAGCGACAACGGCGGCAACCTGGCATTCATGATTCCTTCGGCCGAAGCGATTGAAACCGTTGCTGTCACCACGAGCAACTACGACGCGGAGTTCGGGCGCGCCGGCGGCGCGGTGACGAACGTCACGCTGAAGACCGGCACGAACCTGTTGCGCGGATCGCTCTTCAGCTTCGGCAACACCGAAGCGACGGTTGCGCGCAACCCGTTTTCGCAGCTGGCGCCGGCAGACGCGAAATACATGCAGGTGGGCTTCACGCTCGGCGGGCCGATCATGCGGAACAAATTGTTCTTCTTCGGCGACTACGTGCGCACCAACGACGACAGCGGACGCCTGACGCGCGGCCACGTGCCGGAGGTGGCGTTCAGGAACGGCGATTTCAGCTCGGCGCCGACGAGAATCTACGACCCCGCAACGGGCAATGCCGACGGCAGCGGCCGTACGCAGTTCGCGGACAATCAGATTCCGGCGAGCCGTATCAGCCCAATCGCGCGGCAGCTCATCGACAAAATTCCCCTGCCGAATATTCCCGGCGCGCCGGTCGGCGCGATCAACTTCGAGCAGGCCTACGTGCAGAGAGAAGCGCACGAATCAGGGCGACGTCAAGGTGACGTATCAGCTGGCGGCCAACGATCTCGTCAACGTGCGCTACAGCCGTCAGAACGCCCGCACGTTCGACCCGGCCACGTTCGGCATTTACGGCGGTCTGAAACCATTTGCCGGATCGGGCACCAATCCGACTCAAAGCTTCGGCGCGACGTATAACCGCGTCTGGTCGGCGACGCTCGTTCAGGAAGTGCGGTTCGGCCGGACCCACCACCACAACGAGGCGATTTCCGAAGACTACGGGCTGACGACCTCGGACGAATCTTGGCATCAAAGGCATCAACCTGCAACGCGTTTACGAGCGGCATTACGACGATCAACGTCGGCGGCTACAACGACTACCTCATCGGGTTCGAGACATCGCTGCCGTGGGATCGAGAGGAGAGCACGACGACGTTCGCGACGACCGCGACCAAGATCTGGGGCGATCACACGCTCAAAATCGGCGGCGACCTCCGCATGAACCGGCATCTGCTGGATCAGGTGGCGCACCCGCGCGCGTCGTGGCAGTTCCGCGGCGCGCAAACGGCGCTCGACACCGACAGCACCGCGGTAAACGGCTTCGCGAATTCGCTGGCGTCGTTCCTGCTCGATGTGCCGCAGTGTCGTCGAACGCGGCCTGGTCAACGAGACGCTTCACCGGGGCGGCACTCACAAGAGCCGTCTACACGCTACATTCACGACAAGTGGCAGGTGCGTCCGAATATCACGCTCGATCTCGGCCTTGCGCCACGAGGTCTACACGCCCCTGGTCGGGTACACGCCGAAGGGCGGCCAGATGACCTACAACCCCGACAACAACACGGTTCGCGTGGCCGGATACGGCGAAGTGCCCGAGAACCTTGGCGTGAAGATGTACTGGAAGAACTTCAACCCGCGCACGGGCATTTCCTGGCGGCTGAACGATTCGACTGTCGTCCGCGCGGGCTACGGCGTGAGCGCGCTGCCGTGGCCGAGCTCGTATGGTCAGGATTATCCCATTCGGCAAACCCAGCAGCTGACGGCGCCGAACGGCTTCGCGCCAGCCGGAGCGCTGGCGACCGGTATGCCGGCGCCTGTCGTTCGTGCCGATTCCCGACAGCGGTGTGCTCGATGCGACGGCGCTGCGCGCGGAAAGTCTGGCCGTTGTGCCGCTCGACCGCCACGACGGGCAGCTGCATTCATGGAACGTGGCCTATCAGCGCACCCTGCCCGGCGGTTTCACCGCCGAAGTGGCCTACGTCGGCAATCGCGGCAAAGACATTCTCCAGAGCATCGACCTCAATGCCGGCTACACGCTCGGAGCCGACCAGGCGGGCCGGCCGCTGCGAAGCCAAGTACGGTCGGACCGCGGCCAGCACGAGCCCATTCCCGTCAAGTCGCAATACAACTCGATGCAGATGAAGGTCGACCGCCGCATGCGAGGTGGCCTGCTCGATGACCAACTCTGTACACGTTTGGGCGCGGATTCAGCTACATCAATGGCGACGGTACCGGCGGGACGATCCCGACGCCGGCCGATATCGAGCGAAGCTGGCAGCGGACGAGCAACGATTCCACGCACAGCTACGCCAGCAGCTTCCTGTACATGCTGCCGTTGGGACCTGACGGCAGGTGGCTTCAGGAGGGCGTCGTGGGCAAGGTGCTGGGCGACTGGCAGGTGACCGGCGTGTTCTCAGCGATTTCGGGAACGCCGATCGACTTCACGGCGGCGGCGGCGAACCTTACGCGCACCTGGCAACAGCCAGACGCCCAATGCCAGCGGCACGCCCGAGGTGCTCGGCGGCATCGGGTCGAGCGACCTGTGGTTCGATACGTCGGTCTTCTCTGCGCCTGCGCAGAACACATGGGGCAACGTCGAGCGGCGCGGATCTGCTTACCGGGCCGGCGTACGTCAATCTCGACGCGTCGATCGTGAAGATCATCCGCTTCGGCACGGGCGGCGCGCTGAAATCCGCGCGGACTTCTTCAACGCGCTGAACATCGCGCACTACGCCAATCCGAACGGCACGCTCGGCAACGCAGAACTTCGGCCGGGTCACCGATATCCTTGCGCAGACCGAGCGCATGATTCGGTTTGGAGGACGCTTTTTGTTCTGACGCACCATTGGTAGATTGGAAGATTGGTAGATTGGTAAGATTCGGAGAAAATTGTGAAGCTCTAGATCGCCCGTCTGTGCTGACCGCAGCGGGCTTGGCCGGCGTGCTCTGTCTGCAGCGCCGGCCGCAGACGCTCTCGCGCAGACGCGCGTGGATTTTCAGCGCGACGTCCGCCCGATCCTGTCCGACAATTGCTTTCTCTGCCACGGCCCCGACGCGTCGGCGCGGAAGGCCAACCTGCGACTCGACCTTCACGAAGACGTGCTCGCCCCCCGGCGCAACGGCGCGCCGGTCGTGCCGGCGTAGCCCGACCAAAGCCTTCTCTACAAGAAGATCACCGAAGCGAATCCCGCCCGGCGGATGCCGCCGCTCTCGACGTCACAAGACGCTGAGCGACGGACAGAAAGAAACGCTCAGGCGATGGATCGAGCAAGGCGCCGAGTGGAAGCAGCACTGGGCATTCGTGGCGCCCGTGCGTCCGGACCTGCCTGCGCGTCAACGATCGGAAATGGGCGCGCACGCCGATCGATCGATTCGTCCTGGCGAAGATCGAAGCGGCCGGTCTGACGCCGAATCCCGAAGCGGACCGGCGCGCGCTCATCCGGCGCGTCTCGCTGGATTTGACGGGCCTCCCTCCGCGTCCCGAAGACGTGTCGGCGTTTGTTGCAGACACGTCGCCGGATGCGTATGCGAAGGTGGTCAGCAAGTTGCCTGTCCTCCCCGCATTACGGCGAGCACCGCGCGCGGTATTGGCTCGATGCGGCGCGCTACGGCGACACCAACGGCCTGCATTACGACAACTATCGCGGCGGCATCTGGCCGTATCGCGACTGGGTCGTCAGGGCGTTCAACGGCAATCTGCCGTTCGATCGGTTTGCCGTCGAGCAGCTCGCCGGCGACCTGCTGCCGAATCCCACGCTCGATCAGCGCATCGCAACCGGATTCGTCCGGAACAACGCGACGACGAATGAGAACGGCGTCATCGAAGAAGAAGTCCGCTTTCAGTACGTCAAGGATCGCGCCGATACCGCTGGCGCCGTCTTCCTTGGATTGACGGTCGGCTGCGCCACGTGCCACGACCACAAGTTCGATCCGATTTCGCAGAAGGACCACTACGCGCTCGAAGCGTTTTTCAACAACACGACCGAGCGCATCATGGACAACAACCGGCCAGATCCGCCGCCGGTCGTCATCGTGCCGGACGATCGCGATCGCTCGCGCTGGCTCGAGCTCGAGGCGCTGCGAACGTCGCTGCGGGCTCGGATGGCGAAGTCACACAACGCCAGGAACCGGCGGTTCGATGCATGGGTGCGATCGGCGGCGCCTGCGCAGGTGCAGGACCCGTTGGCCGGCGCGGAGCTGTTGGCCGTTTCGGCCGATCGCGACGCAGCACGGGTGCGGCGCGTCGGGCATCGTGAGCGAACTGCCGTTCGAGACGGGCGTCGACCGCAGAAGCCGCGTTCCCGTTTGCCGATGTGCCGGCGCTGAAGTTCGACGGCAAGTCGGCGATGATGCTGCCAGGTCTCGACCTCACCGGCGGCGAGCCGTTCTCGATGGCGGCGTGGGTGCATCTTCCGAAGATCGCCCTGCATCCGGGGCAGACCGGCCTGTCGCCATGCCCTGGTGATTGCGAGCCAGATGAGCGCCGGCGATGCCGGAAGCCAAGCCGCCGGTTCCTGCGATCGGATGGGTCTTCGAAATCGACGAAGGTGTCGCGCGACTGCGGCTGCTCGACGCCGCAGGAAAGTCCATCCGCGCGCAGGCGCCGTATCACAAGCCGGTAAAGGCCGGGAGCTGGAATCACCTCACCTTCACGTACGACGGCAGCCGAACGGAAGACGGCTACGCGTTTTACCTGAACGGCATCAGGATGCCCATCGAGCGCGGCTCCTACGGCGCGCAGGATTCGACGATTGCGCCGGAGCTGAAGGAGAGCGTGAAGAACACGGCTCCGCTCACCATCGGGGCCGACGCGAAGGGCGAGAAAGGGCTCGATGGCTCGGTCGGCCGAAGTTCCGCATCTTCAACCGCGTCATCACCGAAGAAGAAGCGCGGATGGCCGCGGCATGGCCGGCGATTGCGACGAGCGCGGCTGCAAATGGCGCTCAATTGTCGCCGTCGGAGAACCACGCGCTGAAGCTGTACTACTTGATGTATCGCGACGCCGGCTATCAGAAGCTGCTTGCGGAGTTCGAACGCGTCAGCATCGAGCATCGCCAGATCGAGTTGCGCTCGAACACGGCGATGGTTCTGGAAGAACGGGCCGACTCGAAAGCGACAGCGCATCTGCTGTTTCGCGGCATGTACGATCAGCCGCGCGAGCTGCTGGAAGCGGCGACGCCGTCGTTCCTGCCGCCGATGGCGCCGGACCTGCCGCGGAACCGCCTTGGGCTGGCGCGATGGATAGTGGATCGATCGAACCCGCTGTTCGCGCGCGTGACGGTCAACCGTTTCTGGCAGGAGTTGTTCGGCGTCGGGCTGCTGGAGTCGGCCGACGACTTCGGCGCGCAGGCGCAGCCGCCGTCGCATCCTGAACTGCTCGACTGGCTGGCCGTCGAGTTCCGCGAGTCGGGTTGGGATGTGAAGAGGCTGATGACGCTTGCTCGTCACGTCCGCCACATATCGGCAGTCAGCGGCGATATCTCAGGAAAAGCTCGGCAGCGATCCGAAGAACCTTCTGCTGGCGCGCGGCCCGCGATTCCGGCTCGACGGAGAAGTCGTGCGCGATTCGGCGCTGGCGGCGAGCGGTCTCCTGGTGACGAAGCTCGGCGGGCCGCCTGTGAAGCCGTACCAGCCGGCAGGCGTGTGGGAAATCACATCGATGGTTTCGAGCAACACGCGGAACTACAAGCAGGATGCCGGCGAGTCGCTGTATCGCCGGAGCCTGTACACGCTGTGGAAGCGCCAGGCCCCACCCGCGTCGATGGACATCTTCGACGGGCCGACGCGCGAGGTGTGCGTCGTCCGGCGCGAGCGGACCAACACGCCGATGCAGGCGCTTGTGACGATGAACGATCCGCAGTTCGTCGAGGCGGCGCGCGTGCTGGCGGAGAACGCGCTGCGGGCGTCGAGCGACGGGGGAGCAGGGGCCGCCATCGACTTCATGACCGTTCGCGTGTTGTCGCGCACCTTCGCGCCCGCGGAGCGGACGATCGTTCTCGGTGCGTATGAGGATTTCCTGGCGCACTACCGCGGGAACGCCGCCGCGGCGGCACAACTGCTGGCGGTCGGCGAATCGGCAGCCGATCGCAGTCTTCCGCCGCCGCAGCTCGCGGCGTTGACGATGGTGGCGAATCAGATGTTCAGTCTCGACGAGGCGTTGAACAAATGAACCCGTTCGAAGAAAGCGTCCTGTACGAGACGCGCCGTCAGTTTTTCTCGCGGACCGCGCGGGGGCTTGGCGTCGCGGCGCTGGCGACGATGTTCGGCCGCGAGGGCAGAGTGAGCGCCGCCGGGCTTGCGGACCTTCCGCACTTCCCGCCGAAAGCGAAACGGGCCGTCTACATGCACATGCTGGGCGGTCCGCCACAGCAGGATCTGTTCGACTACAAGCCCGGGCTCAAGGATTGGTACGACAAGGATCTGCCCGACTCCATTCGCCAGGGGCAGCGGCTCACGACGATGTCGTCGGGACAGGCGAGGTTTCCGATCGCGCCCTCCGTCTACACGTTTTCACAACACGGCCAGAGTGGAGCCTGGGTGTCGGAGCTGCTGCCGCACACCGCAAAGATGGTCGACGACATCGCGATCGTGAAGTCGCTCTACACCGAGCAGATTAATCACGAGCCGGCGATCACCTACATTCAGACCGGGTCGATGATCGGCGGCAGGCCCTGCATGGGATCGTGGCTCGCGTATGGCCTGGGCAACATGTCCGAAGATCTGCCGACGTTCGTCGTCATGAACGCCGTGCGCAGCAACCTGCGGACGCCGATTCAGGCGATGTCGGCCCGGATGTGGAGCTCGGGATTTCTTCCCTCGAAATATTCGGGCGTGGCGCTTGCGCGCGGGCGCCGAGCCGGTCCTGTTCATCAACAATCCCGACGGCGTGTCGCAGGCCGTCCGGCGGCGGATGCTCGACGGCGTCGCCGAGCTCAATCAGCTGCAGCATCAGGCGATCGGCGATCCGGAAACGCTGACGCGCATTGCGCAATACGAAATGGCGTATCGCATGCAGACATCCGTGCCGGAGCTGACCGATCTCTCTGCCGAGCCTGCGGGCGTGTACGAGCTCTACGGCGAGGACGCGCGCAGAGCGGGAAGCTTTGCGCAGTGCTGTCTGACCGCGCGGCGCCTTCTCGAGCGCGGCACGCGATTCGTGCAGATCTGGCTGAACGGCTGGGACGTGCATTCCAACGCAACGGGTCATCTCCCGAGCCAGTGCCAGGACGTCGATCAGGCGTGCTACGGCTTCGTGCAGGACTTGAAGCAGCGAGGCATGCTCGACGACACGCTGCTCGTGTGGGGCGGCGAGTTCGGCCGGACCGTCTACTCGCAGGGCCGGTTGACGCCCACCAATTACGGCCGCGATCACCATCCGCGGTGTTTCACGATGTGGATGGCCGGTGCCGGCATCAAAGGCGGCGTGGTGTACGGCGAAACGGACGATTTCTCCTACAACATCGTGAAGGATCCGGTTCACGTCAGAGACTTTCAGGCCACCATCCTTCATCAGTTCGGCATCGACCACGATCGATTCTCATACCGGTATCAGGGGCTGGACGTGAAGCTCACCGGCGTCGAGAAGGCGCAGGTCGTGAGAGGCATACTCGAGTAGACAGTCATCCTTGAACGAGTGCGGCCATGTAGCTCAGCGGATCGGACTGCTGCTTCGCCACCTGCTTCAGTTGCTCGAAATCACCAGCCATCTGACACAGCTGCAGTAACGACAGGCAGGAAAGTTCTTCTGGAGCCGCATCCATCAGGTACCGCCGAAACGCTTTGATCGCGTCGTCATATCTCTCGAGCCGTGTAAGCAGCTCCACGAGAACCTCTGCCGGACGATATCCATCCCGGTCGCCATCTGAGGCTGCGGCCTTTTCATCGAAGTGCCTTACCGCGCGATCTACATCTTCGCCGGCGAGCGCCTCGAGGTAGATGCGGCGATCGTCGTATGCGCGCTCAAACGGAGGATCGTCCGAGTACCTGGAACATCTCTCCGAGACGGCTCGCATAGTCGGCAATCTCCACAGCCAGTTTCAGCGTCGCCGTGTCGTCCAGCTCCGCGCTCAAGTCGAGCACAGGCGCAATGTGTGAGCTGTCGGTATACTGCGCGTTGTTCTCGAAGAGCCAATCGCGCCCCTCGATGAGCGCGGCAACCGAATGACTTTCCGGCGGCTTGCCTTCGACGCCCGTGATCGCGCTGCTGAGGTTTTCGGCGATCTGGCCGTGGAGCGACCGGACGAGCAGGCGGATCGAATCGTGCCGTCCGTCGCCTTGTGGATAGGCGCCGAACATCGTAATGGCGCGGCACAGGCCGTGGTGCTTGAGGATCAACTCGAAGCCCTTCCGTGGGTGCACTCCTTCCTGAAACGCAATTTGAATCGTCGAGCCCAGAGCTTCCTGAGATTCCGGTGTGTCCAGGTCGGCGATGTCGAACGCGTCCAGTGCCCGGACGATCGGACCCGTATCTCCGATTGCGCGGAAATAGGGCCATGCGCCGGGAATGTCTCGATCCGCCAGAATCAGCTCGCCAACTTCCCGTGCCGCTTGAATGTACCCATCCTGATACGCCTGCTGCATGTCTTTCGGCACGTCACCGATACGGGCTCTGGAAACCAGGGGCAGGCCCAGCTCGAACCGCTTCTGCATCAGCCGGGTATCGAGGAGCCCCTTATATCGTTTGTCGCGCTTGAAACGCGCGGCAAGCTCTTCGAACGCTGCGCCGATCTCGTGATTCTGCAGCAGGTCTTCGAGCCAGGTGAAAACGGCGGCGTCGGACGTGCGATCGGCATGCATCGCCATAGCTTACGTCGCGGAATTGAAAAGGGGTAAGGGGTGAGGGGATCCCACTATTTGATGGATTCCGGGATCCGTTTCAACACTTCGCGGTTGTGCGCAATCAGCTTGTCGACTGAACCGATTTTGTACCAATGAAGAATCTTCTCGACGTCCTGAAAGTGCGCCTCTACGTCAGCCAGGACAGGTCGCAGCGAAGGATTTGTCTTCACCTGCTCGCGCAGCATGGTCAGTTTCCGGTCGTGCTCGAGTAACACGAGATTGAGCTCTTTCAAGTGCTGCTGTCGCGGGGGCACGTTCGCGGGCGGAGCCGTCAACGCTTCGGCCAGGATGCGTCCCATGGCATTGTCCGGCGGCTTCACGCCCATCAGATAGGTGAGCGTCGGCACGACGTCGATTTGTTCGGAGTAAGGGAATTGCCCCCCAGCCTTGACGCCTGGGCCGGCGACAACCAACGGCATCGGCCACGCATCCTGAGCGAACGGCGGATGGCCCCCCTCGACCGTTTGTCCATGGTCGCCGGTGACGAAAATGAGTGTGCTGTCGTACATACCAAGTTGCTTCAGCTCTGCGATGAGCGCGCCGAGGTGCGCATCTGCTTTCGCCAGCGCCTGCCGATACGGCGAGTTCGCGGCCCAGATGTCGGGCCGGCTGCGGCCGCCCATCGCGCCGGTGTCCTGCAGGTGCACTCGCATGTACACCGGCTTCCAGCGCCGCAGTACTGTCAGCGTCCAGAACATGTTCTCGTCGTCGTCCACTCGCTTGCCGCCATGAGCGGCATGAAACTCATTACCGCCTGCCTGGAACGTGAAGTGAAAATCGCGGTTGATGGCCTTGTAGGTCAGCTCGTTGGCGATATGCGCTGTGAACTTGAGAGGGAAGAACGCGCTCTGCACGAATGTCTGATCGGGCCGCAGGAAGATCGTGCCCGAGACGAGTATCGGGTTGGGAATCGACGAGTCGTAGTTGGCCGCCCACTCGCCGCTATGCGGGTGCTGCGGAACGACGCTGTATGACTCGCGGAAATACGCGCCGCGAGCCATCAGCGCCTTCAGGTTCGGCATCTCCACGCGCTCTGGCGCGAGATAGCTGAGCCCGTCAATGACGAGCAAAATCGCATGCTGCGGACGGGTTGTTGGTGCGCCCGCCTGCGCGTGCGACAGTGCTGTCAGCCGACGCAAACAACAGTGCGGCAAGCCAGAGTCTCATCAGTCTCCCTCCCGTGGTGCGTGACCGCCTACTTCGCGTTCGGCAGGTGCAACGAAAGAATCGTGATCGGGCTCTTGATGTCGATGAATTGATGGTTGACGCCCGACGGCACCATCAGCCAGTCACCTTTGCCGAACTTCTGCGCGACGCCGCCCTCGATGGTCTTTGCGGGATCGCCGACGAGCTTGCCGCCGGTCAGCATCGTGGCCGACCCTTCGATCACATAGAACAGCTCGGACGTCTCCGCGTGCACCGACGCGCCTTGCGCCATCGGCTGACGATGCTCGATGTTCACGTTGTAGGGCGCCAGCGTGAAGACTCTCACGCTCGAGTTCGCGCGATCCTTGGGGAGCTTGGCGATGGCGTCGGCCACCTCGGCCGCAGACATGTAGCTGGCCTTCGTGCGGTCGGTAGGTGGCGGCGGCGTTCCGCGCTGTGCGAAAACCGGCGTTGAGAGCATGAGAAGACGCCAAGCGCGGCGAGAACTCGCATGAGACCTCCTGAAATGGAATTACCGACGGCCACAAGCAGTTCTCTTCAAGAAATCTTTGCGACGTAGCGCCTTTGCGGTGAGCATTTACGGAAGACGACGAATCTTGAGGTTGCGGAACTCCAGGTTCGCGTGGCGAACATCTTCAGGATGCGCCAGCTGCAAGCCGACGTGCCCGGATTTACGCCTCGCATCGCGTCCGTCGGCGACCTTCTTGCCGTTGAACACGACCACGAAATGATCGCCGTCGACCGTCGCTTCGATCGTGTTCCACTGGTCCGGAATGATCTTCACGTCGTGCGGCGCCTTGCTCACGTTCACCACGCTGCCCGTGAGGAAATCCCCGCTGCTGTAGTTGCCGGGGTTTCTGTCGCGGATCTGCAGCTCGTAACCGGGGCCGCCGGGATCGGGCGTCGGTTTCTCGCCGGGTGCGCGGCGCCGGCCGGGGCGCCGGGCTGCGCAGGATGATGCCCGAGTTGATGTCCGGATGCGCGCGGAACTCCACCTTCAAGACGAAATTATCGAAGGTGTCTTTGGTCAGCATCGTCCCGCCCGCATCTGTCAGGTCGGCCTTGATCGCGCCGTCGGCGACCTTCCACACTTTTGCCAGCGCCGGAGTGACGTTCCACTTGTCTAATGACTTGCCGTCGAACAGCAGTATCCAGCCTTCTTTCTGCTCCTGGCTGCTCAACGTGTTTGCGTGACCGCCCATCCGGGGGCCTTCCTGGGCCCAGACCGAAATGCCCAGGCATATGGTCGCGGCGAGCGCTGCCCACATGAATCGCGTCTGTTTCATCGGAGTCCTCCCTTGAAAAAACGGTAGTGCTCAACTTAAGTTGAGCCCTACGACTGCTTAGTTGAGCCCTACGACTGCGGGTCAGTCCAACCCGAAGGTGACGATGACGTCGCCCGCGGGAATCGACACGAGCTGCTTGCCTTCGGCGAGATAGCTGATGGCGGTCCCGTAGACGGGTCCGTTGCTCGCAAACGTGAAGAGCCGTTCGCCCGTCGTTGCGTTCAGCGCAAAAATCACTCCCTGGATGGTTCCGCCAAAAACGAGATTACCTGCGGTGCTCATCAAGCCGCCCCACGGAGGCGTAAGGACTCTGAATTCCCATTTGATCGCGCCCGTTTTAGGATCGATGGCGATCGCCTTTCCCCAGCTCTCTTCCGGAGCGAATCGTGGCGGGCGGCCACCGCCGCCACCGCCGCGGCCGAACAACGCTGTAGCTGTTGGCCCTTCGGCGGCCTCTCTGCCGTGGTGGGGATCTGAACAGGATTCGTTCGTATACGCACGCCTCTCCTCGCGCGCGAAGGTATACAGCAGCTTCGTCAGCGGGCTGTAGCTGTGCGACATCCAGTTGGCAGCGCCGTCGATGCCCGGCCACACCTTCTCGTTGCCTTCCGGAGTCGGGTCCATGCCCGGGAGAAGCTTCGGCCGGCCGTTGTTCTCGTAATCGAAGCCGTCGTTCCAGGTCTGCTTGACGAAGGCCGTTGCGGACAGGAATTTTCCGTTGGTTCGATCGATCAGATAGAAGAACCCGTTGCGATTCGGCCAGGCGAGCACCTTTCGGGTCTGTCCGAGAAATTCCGTATCGACAAGCACCGGGTTCTGCGTGGAATCCCAGTCGTGAACGTCGTGCGGCGTGAACTGGTAATACCACTTGAGCTTACCGGTGTCGGGATCCAGCGCCAGGACTGACGCTGAATAGAGATTGTCGCCGGCTCGAAGTTCATCGAAATAGTCCGGCCACGGGTTTCCCGTGCCCCAGAACAGGGTGTTCGTGTCCGGATCGTACGAGCCGGTATTCCAGGTTGCAGCCCCTCCGGTTTTCCACGAATCGCCGGCCCACGTGCCGAAGTTCGGCTCGCCCGGCTGTGGAATCGTATGGAATCGCCAGGCATGCGCTCCCGTTTTTGCATCGTATGCGTCAAGGAATCCGCTGACGGCGCGTTCGCCGCCCGCCATGCCGACGATGACTTTGTCTTTCACGACCAGCGGCGCACCCGTCGCCGCGTAGCCGCCGGCTGCGGTGTAATCGAACATCTTCGTCTTCCACAGCTCGTGCGCCGGATTTCGCGTCCACCGCGACCACATGCATGTCGAGGGTGTTCATGAAGAGAGTCGTCCCCAGGATGGCCAGTCCGCGGTTGTTTCGTCCGCAGCAGTTGAAGGTGCGCGCCGGATTGCGATGCTCGTACATCCAGAGTTGCCTGCCGGTCAATGCATCGAGCGCATAGATGGCATTCTCCGGCCGAGTGAGATACATGATGCCGTCGACGACCAGCGGCGTCGTCTCGAACTTCTCGGTATGGCGCCCCTGGAAGAGCCACTTCACCTTGAGGTTCTTCACGTTCTGCGCCGTAATTTGATTGAGCCTGCTGAACCGCCATCCGTTGTACGTGTTGGAGTACATGAGCCAGTTGCCCGGCTCCTGGTCGGCTTTCAAGAGCCGTTCGTACGTGACAGGAAGACCTTGTGAATACAACGTCAATGTCGCCCCAGCCAGCAGGACGACGATCGCCCAGGCCATCGAATTCGCGCAGTTTTCATTGCGCCCCCTTCAGTGAGTTCAAATAAGCGACGACATCGTCGAAGTCTTTCGGATTCATCGACGCATAAGCCGGCATGAGGGAGGGTTTGTCGTAGCGGACTTCCTGAACGTCATCCATGAGAAACGACCGCAGGTTGCCTCGCGTGTCGCGCAGCTGGATGGAGAGGTCATCTCGATTCAACCGGATGCCCGAGACGATTTGTCCCGATTTCAAAACCACCTGCACGGCGCGATAGTTGATCGGAATATCCGCCTCCGGCTTGGCAAGCGACTCGGCAAGAAACTTCAGGCCGCGCCGCCGTCCGATATCCGTCAATTCCGGGCCTAGCGCGCCGCCCTCCTTCTGCGATCCTGTGGCAGTTTCCACATCCGCTCTTTTGATACACGACATGGCCGGCCCCTGGATCGCCTGTTGCCTTTTCGAGGAGCCCCTGCGAGCCGATGCGTTTCACGAACGCGACCAGCTTCCAGACTTCCTCATCGGTCGCTCTGCACCGGTCCCATTTCGCTTCCGGGAACACCGTAGCGAATCGACGCATACAGCTCGGGATCGCGGCCGCCGCGGCGGTAGATGCCCGCGGTGAGATCGGCGCCACGGCCCCCCTCCCCGGACGATCCGTGGCAGTACGAGCAGTGTGTCTGGAAAAGCGCAGCGCCTTGTTGAATGTCGGCGTCTGACGCGAACGGATTGGTGTCGGGAATCTGAGGCGACTTGCGCCTGCAGGCCGGCGGCGATCAACAGCGCACAGAAGACCCTGAAAGGCCACTGCATCGCGAGACCTCCTGAGGATTCACCGAGGGAGCTGGTCAACCAGAGGGCATGACTATCACACACCTGCCCTCACGATGTCATCCTTGCGACAAGTTGCGACAAGGGCACGGCGCAGTACAATATTCAAATCATGCCGCGTATCTCTTTCGATCAGCTACCTCCCGACGCGAGACTCTGGATTTTTGCCGCCGAACGTCCTTTATCGCCCGAGGAGAAGATACGCGTTCTCGCAGAAACCGACGCCTTCATCAATCAGTGGATGGCACACGGCGTGCCGCTGACCGCCGGCCGCGATCTGCGGCACAACCAGTTCGTGCTGGTCGGGGTCGACGAGCGCGCGGCGGGCGTGTCGGGCTGCTCCGTCGACGCGCTCGTGCGCCGCATGCAGCAGCTCGAGAACGTCCTCGGCCTCGAGCTCGTCAACAACGCGCCTGTGCTCTATCGCGAGGGAGACGCGATCGCGCGCGTCTCGCGCGACCGGTTTGCCGAGCTCGCCGCGTCGGGCACCGTCGGGCCGAATACCCGCGTCTTCGACAACACGCTGACGCGTGTTGGCGATCTGGTCGCGGGGAAGTGGGAAGTCAAAGCCGCAGATGCCTGGCACGCCACTTTTTTCTGACGCACCATTGGTAGATTGGAAGATTAAGATTGGCAGATTGGCAGACTGTTGATAGATTGAAAAATGACGATTGCGCGATTAATCTCGGTACTGAATCGCCACTCCTACAGTCTTCAATCCGACAACACTCTTACAATCTACCAATCTTCGAATCTTCCAATGCTGCGAGCCGTCATCCTCGTCGTTTTACTCTCAATGCCGCTCGCAGCCAGCGATTGGCCGCAGTTCCTCGGCCCCTCCCGCAATGGCGTGTATTCCGGCACCTCGCTGAATGAGAAGTGGCCCGCCACAGGCCCGCGCGTCGTCTGGCGAAAGCAGATCGGGCAGGGACTCAGCGGACCCGTCGTCGCCGGGCAACGCCTCATCCTCTTCCACCGCGTCGAAAATCGCGAAATCGTAGAGTCGCTCGATGCGGCCACCGGCTCGCCGCAATGGCGGCACGCATATTCGACGACGTACCGCGACGATTTCGGATTCGACGAGGGCCCGCGCGCGGTGCCGGTCGTCGCCGACGGGATCGTCTACACGTACGGCGCAGAAGGGAAGTTGCACGCAGTCGATCTTGGAACGGGCAAGCCGTTGTGGAATGTCGACGCGATGCGGCAGTTCGAGGTCGAAAAAGGATTTTTCGGTGCCGCGGGATCGCCGCTCGTCGAGGGCGGGAGCGTCATCGCAAACGTCGGCGGAAAAAATGCGGGTATCGTGGCGTTCGACACGAAAACCGGGAAGGTGATCTGGACGGCGACGACCGATGCCGCGAGCTATTCGTCCGGTGTCGCGGCGACCATTCTCGGGCGACGATACGCCGTCTTCCTGACGCGCGCGGGGCTGGTCGGCCTCGATCCCGTGAATGGGCAGGTCCAGTTTCAGCGACCGTGGCGCGCTCGCCAGGCCGCATCGGTCAACGCCGCCACGCCGATTGTGGTAGGAAATACGATCTTCGTTTCGGCTGAGTACGGTCCCGGTGCGGGGGCGCTCCGGTTTGAGGGGTCGAAGCTCGCCGATCTATGGCTATCGGACGAGGTGCTGTCGAATCACTACGCCACGAGCGTGTTTCACGAAGGAACTCTATACGGTTTCCACGGCCGTCAGGAGTTCGGGCCTGTGTTTCGCGCCGTCGATCTGCAGAGCGGGAAAGTGTTGTGGAGCACGGGCCGCTTCGGAGCGGGCAGCGTGACCCTCGCCGGCAATCGCCTCGTGATCGTACGCGAGTCGGGCGAACTGGTGCTTGCCGCGGCGTCGCCCAAATCGTTTCAGCAGATAGCCGCGGCGCAGGTGCTGCCGGCGACCGTGCGGGCATATCCGGCAATTTCCGACGGCATGCTCTATCTCCGCAACGACAACACGTTGATTGCGCTGGATCTGCGATGAAGCGGTTCTCGGTTCTTGGTTCTGGGGTTCTGGGTGCCGGTTCCGGGTTCGTGGTTCTGGGGTTCGCGTGTGTCGTGCTTGCGGCTCAAAGCCCGCAAGCGTTGTTGAATCGCGCGGTAGACGAGTTCGAGCAGGGGCGCTTCGCGCAATCGGCTGCGACGTTTGACGAGGTTGCGAACGGCGCTTCCAGACCAGGCGCCTCTGTTGTGGCAGCGCGGCATCGTTCTCTATTACGCGGGACGCTATGGCGACTGCCGCCGCCAGTTCGAGTCGCACCGGACTGTCAATCCCGACGATGTGGAAAACGCGGCGTGGCACTTTCTCTGTGTCGCGCGCGACGAGACGCCCGACAAGGCCAGGAGCGCTCTGCTGCCTGTTGGCCCGGACGGGCGCGTCCCGATGCGAGAGGTATATCAGATGTTCAGAGGTGCGCTGACCGCTGAGGACGTGCTGAAGGCCGCTGGGAGTGGTCCTGCAGGACAGTTCTATGCGCACCTGTACATCGGGCTGTATTCAGAGGCCCTCGGCCGAAAGGATCTCGCGCTGAAGCACATCAAGGAAGCCGCGTCAGATCGCTATGCGCCGGTCGGCGGCTACATGCACATGGTCGCGCGCGTGCACGCTACGGTTCTCGGTTCTGAGGTGCTGGGTTCTGGTTCTAGAGGTTCAAGGTTCTTGTTCTGGGTTCATGCCCGTAAGTCGTAACAGAGCAGCCTCGGGCCAGTGCCACTCACCACGTCTCGCGTGTTCTGCACCACGTAAAGTAATCCGCGGCTGAGCACGGGGAGCGCCCATGATTCTCGCGCGGCAAAAAGCCATGCGTGCGAAATCTCCTTGTAACCCTTCGATGTGAGATCCATCCACACCAGGTGTCCCATCTCTCCGAGGCATAAGAACTGGCCGTCGACGGCGAGCAGGGAGCCGCGATACGCGCCGAGCAGCTGCTGCCGGCGAGTGCCGCCCACCGTGAACGTCTCATTCCATTCCGGCGTCGCTCGCCATGCGGCTTTTCCGGTTGCGGCATCGATGCAGGCGAGCGAGGCATCGGGCTCGTTGCGCCCGTCGAATCCGTACAGGAATCCGTTCCGATGAATCGGCGTGTTCCAGTGCAGCCCGAACTCCTGCGTCGTCCAGAGGAGGCGGTGCGTGAAGTCCGGTCTGATCTCGAGCAGCGCACCGCCGGTTCGATAACTCGCCGAGATGAATACCTTGTTGTCGAAGACAACCGGGCACGATGCATTCACCGACTCGTACGATCGGCTCCGCCAGGGAAACGAGAAATCGACCCGGCCGGTCGATGGATCAATCGACAACAACCCGCCAGTCGGCGGCGTCGATTCGCCGCCGGCGAAGACGAAGACCCTGCGCTTGCCGTGCACAACCGCGGGAACCGGCGAGGCGTAGCTGGGTCCCCACTCCTTGCCTGCCCGCCACACTTCGCGTCCCGTCGTCTTGTCGAGCCCGACGACGCAGGGACCGCCGGGCGCACCGACGTTGAGGACGAGAAGCTTGTCCTCCACGAGTGGAGTGGAAGCCGTGCCGAAGAAATCCTGCGGCACCTTGTACTCGGTCGACGATGTTGCGTGCCCATACGAGCTTTCCGGATTTGAGATCGAGGCTGTGAAGTTGACCCTGCGCTCCGACCGTGTACACGCGATCGCCGTCGACCACCGGGCTCGATCGCGGTCCGTTGTTGTATCCGTAGCGATCTTCGAAGTCGGTTGCGTAACGGAAGCTCCACTGCCGCGCGCCGGTTTCTGCGTGCATGCACTCGACGATCTCTTCGTCGCCGACACGGTGCACGAACAGGAGGCGGTCGGCGGTCACGGCCGGCGATGCGTAGCTGGTACCCTTGGCGAATTCCCAGACGAGAGGCGGAGGCAGCGCGCGGCTCAGCCGTGTTTCGGTGGACGTGGCGTTGTGGGCTGGTCCGAGAAAGGACGTCCAGTCGTGTGTAATCGCGTCTTTAGTCAGTGGTTTCGGCTTGGCGTGCACACGCGCCTGCGCGGACACCCGCGTGACGGCCGCTTGCACGAGAAGCGCTTGCATGAGAGCCCGGCGTGTTATTGGCGCCATCCGCTGGGATCCTACACGACCATCGGCCATCGACTATCATGTTCCGCGAGGCGATGATCTTCTTTCGGCACTTGCGACGCGGCGCGGTGAAGCACGTGTGAGCGCCGGGCAGTTTGCGGCGTCGCTCGTAATGGGATTTCTCTCGATCCTGCTGCCGCTCCTCGTCTTCGTTGCGATGGTCGCGACCTGCGTGTACATCGCGCGTCAGTGGACTGACCGCAGGCCCTGAATCGAAGGCACGGATTTTCGCTGTCTCACGGAGGCACGGGGGCACGGAGCATCACGGAGCTTTTCTTCTTTAAGAAAAGAACATTCCGTGCGTCTCCGTGCCCCGTGCCTCCGTGTTGAAGAGCGTAAACCTCTGTGGCCTTCAGCGGAAGATTGCCGCCAACAGCGCTACCAGCGCTATGAACAGCGCACTGACGGACACCGCACAGGAAGCGTTCGGCTCGAGCCGGGTTGCGATCGGCAGCCGGGCGTGTCTTGAAACAGACGACTGCTTCATCACCTTCCTGCCGGCGATGACCTCGCGAATGCCTTCGTCGAGATGATGGTGGTGAATCAACTTCAGCGTGTCGTGCTGCGGCGTCGTGGCCGCGGATAGGGCGCCTTTCAGCACCGCGTTCCGAATGTCGCCGCCGCTCACCTCGTAGGTCTCTGCCAGCTTGCGGAAGTCGACGTCATCAGCCAGAGGCGTCAGCGTGGGATGCATCTGCACGCGCCAGATCTGCTCGCGCTCGTCGGTCCCCGGCATCTCGAAGAGCACGTGCGTCCTGATGCGCCGCTCGAAACGCCGGGTCGAAGTTCGCCGCCAGATTCGTGGCGAAGATAACGACCCCGTTGAAGCGTTCCAGTTCCTGCAGCAGCACGTTGACGACCGTATTCGACTCGCGCTGAAAGCCATGATCGACCGACGTCGAGCGGCGCGATGCGATGGCGTCGGCTTCGTCGAAAAAGAGCACGGCCTCCTCCTGCCGCGCCAGCCGGAAAACGGCGGCGACGTTCTTCGGCGTCTCGCCCATCCACATCGACTCGAGCTCGGCATACCTGACGATCAGCAGCCGGCGCCCCAGCGTGTGAGCGATCGCTTCGGCGCATATCGTCTTGCCCGTGCCCGACGGTCCGGCGAAATTGAAGGCGAGCGACAGCCCGGTCGGATGCCGTTGCCCCAGTCCCCAGCGGTTGAAAATCAGATCGTGGCTTGTGACCTGGGCCAGCGCCTGGTCGAGCAATCGCCGCGTCGTGGCAGGCAGGATGACGTCGTCAAATGTCCGCCGCGGCACGATCGACTCGACGGCGCGGCTCGGTCCCGCGAGCGCCTCGAACAGCTTCGGAAGAGGAAAACCCGCCATTCATCTCATTATGAGCCGTTTGCCGCGGCTGCTGCGCATGCAAGGGCAGGAGCAGCTGAATATGAAACATTTCGTGCTGTTCGGCGTCGTATGGCTCGCCGGTGCGCTGCCGGCGTTGGCGCAGGTGAGTGAACGGCTCTCGATTGCCGCAGTCGGGCGCGCCGACCGGGTGTCGTTCGAAGGCGACCAGAACGCGCGGCTGGCGATAACCGGCGTTGCGATCGGCTATCGCATCTGGAGTCACATGCTGATCGAAGCGGAAATCACGGCGGCTTCGGGCGAGTCGAGGCGGAGCTACGAAGGTGCCTTCATTTCGTTCGCCCCTAGTGCGACGCGTGAAGAGTTCCTGCGCAAGGCGGTCATCGCACGCCGGACGACGATCAACAAGGCAGGCGCCGGGTTCGCGACCGCAGTGGCGGTTGAGACGCGCGAGCCTGGCCGTGTGAACCTCGCATTGCGCGCGGGCGTCAGTTTCCGGCAGTACGAATATGTCGAGGACACGACGGTGCTTCGCGTCCCGGAAGGGGTGACGTTCGAGCAGGCAGAAGCCGCGATGCCTGACTTTCGCGGGCAGCGTGGAAGGAGCGGCCTTCTGGTGGGTGCCAGCGTGCCCGTTCGCATTACGGGCCGCCTTCACGTGGCGCCCGAAGTGCGATGGGTGTGGGGCGGCCCGGCCCGCATCGGGAACAACTACGACGAAGCCGCCGTTGGCGCCCGCGCTGTCTGGAAGTTCTGACCCCTAAAGATCAGCTATGCTGATTTCTTGGGAGGGTTGTGACACCGGATTCTCTACTTGGGATCGGCGTCGGACTGGCGCTCGCCGCGGCCGCAGGGTTTCGCGTGTTCGTCCCGCTGCTTGTCTTGAGTCTGGCGGCGCGCGGCGGATGGATCGAACTGTCGCCGTCATTCGCCTGGCTGGCGACGACCTCGGCGTCGGTGGCGCTTGCGACGGCGATGGTGCTGGAAATCGCCGCCTATTACGTTCCGTTCTTCGACAACATGCTCGACGCGCTCGCGGCGCCTGTAGCTGTCCTGGCGGGCATTGTGGCCAGCGCGGCCGTCCTGACCGACCTGCCACCCTGGCTGCAGTACAGCATTGCGATTATCGGCGCCGGAGGGACAGCCGGCGCGGTGCACGCGTCGACATCGCTCCTGCGTTTGAAAAGCTCCGCAGCCACCGCAGGCCTCGGAAATCCGATCCTCGCAACGCTCGAATTGGGTGGGTCAATCGTGATCGCTGTGCTCGCAGTGCTTGCGCCGTTGTTGGCGCTGGCCGCGGCCATGCTGATCGTTTGGATGGTGGCGAAGCGCGTCAGCGCGAGGCGTCGTTCGAACGCCCGCGCTGCTGCTGAATCCAGTACTCGCTGACGACTCCGGCATCGTACTTGCGGCGGCGTCGCAGCATCGGCCGGATAATCTGGTAGATGAAGAATGCCCCCACGACCCCAGTGGCTCCCAAGGCAATCCACAACATGGAGGAATCTTCGCGGATCGCGGGTTTGAAAGCAACGATTCCTTTGAAAAAATCCTTGCCCCTTACTCGTCCTGGCCGCGGGAACGGCCGCGCATCTGCTTGACGGCGCTGCGCAATTTCTTCGACGCAATCCGCTTTTCTCTCGCGGCGGCCTTCGGCTTCGTGGGTCGCCGCCTCTTCGGCCGCTTGGATGCCTGCTCCAAGAGCGCATCGAGCCGGGCGCGCGCGGCCTCGCGATTTTGCGCCTGCGTACGATGTTCGCGGCTATCGATGAGCAACACATCGTCTGCAGTCATCCGGCTGCCGGCGAGACTGCGGAGCCTCTCCTTGACGTCGTGCGGGAGCGAAGATGCGCCGACGTTGAATCGCAACTGGACCGCCGTCGACACCTTGTTGACGTTCTGCCCGCCCGGCCCCGAGGCTCGCACGAAGCGCTCTTCTATGTCTTTTGGATTCATGTCTTTAGTAGCCGGTAGCCAGTAGCTGGTAGCTAGTAGCTGGTAGCTGGTAGCAAGAGCTTTGCTACAGGCTACAGGCCTACCGGCTACTAGCTACCAGCTCCCAGCTAGAGTAGGTTAACATCGCGCCATCCGTTCAACCGCGGTGCGTAGTCTCCGGCTTCAGCCGGACCTCCGGAGGCCTTTATGAAACACCTTCTCACGATCATTCTCGCAGCAAGCCTGTCGGCCTGCGCCACTGCCGATTCCGCGCCGCCGGCCGGGCCGGCTTCGACCGTCACGATCGACTCGCCAATGGCCGCCCCGAAGTGGGCGCAGATGGAGCGGCAGCTTCTGGCCGAGAACGTGCCGGCCGCGCGCGAGTTTTTCCAGAAGTATTTCGACGATCGCGGCTACCTGCTCTGCTTCGTGCGATGGGGCGCGAACGACGGCCCGGACGATGCGTTCGAGAATTTCAATCACTGGCCCGAGCTGCACGCGCTGGGCGCGAGCGACGAGATCGTGCAGATGTACCTGAAGGGCCACGAAGGAATGATCAAGCAGTACACCGAGGCGAAGACGACGAAGCTCGTGCCTGCCGGCGTCGACGGGATGTACTACAAGGAGTTCAGCGCGCTGTCCGACTGGCAGCACCATGGCGAGGGGCTGCAGCTCTTCAACCGCATGGCCTTGTCGGTGCCGACCGATCCGAAATATCTCGAGCGCGTGCGGAGTTTCGCCGGCCTCTACATGGGCGAAGACTCCGAGGCGGCCAATTACGATCCCAAGCACAACATCATCCGCAGCATGATGAACGGCAGCAAAGGACCGCTGCTTCGCAAAGCGACGTCGATGGACTGGGTCGGCGAGCCCTTCGACATGGGCGGCTTCGACGCGCTGCACGGCGAGCGCAACTTCGACGAGTTCCTCGCCCACTACCAGGAATACCACGATGTCGTCGGCGATCACGCGCTGAACCTCGTGGCAACCACGCTGCACGCAAACGCGTACTTCGCGACGGCCGATCAGAAATACAAGAAGTGGGTCATCACGTACGTCGACGGCTGGCTCGAGCGGATGAAGCAGAACAAGGGCATTATTCCGACGTTCGTCGACCTCGACGGAAAGATCGGAGGCCCGACAGGGAAGTGGTGGGGCAGCGCGTACGGGTGGGGCTTCAGCCCGGTGAACCCAGTGACGAACCGCCGCGAGAATCGCAATCGCATTGAGCGTCCGATCATCGGACTGCAACAACGCACTGTTCCTGACGGGCGATCAGAAATACGTGGACGCGTGGCGTGACATGACGAACGCCGTAAACGCGAACGCCAAGACCATCGACGGTAAGACGATGTACCCGTCGATGTATGGCCTCGACCTCGCCACGAACCCCGCGTAGCACTCAGCCTGGCTGGTACGGCTGGCGCGATCGCCCGTGGAACGTCGGCGCGCTCGAGGTGTGGTACTTTTCGCAGAGAGCCGACGATCTCGCGCGCGTGCCGCCCAATCCGTGGCTCGAGTACCTCCAGGGACGGAACCCCAGCTATCCCGAAACCGCGATGGCCGAAGATCTTGGCGACGATCACGAAACGCGTCGAAGGCATCCGCAAAGATCAGTCGAAGCCCGACAAACGGCTCGCCGACAACATGCTCGACCTGAATCCGGTAACGACCACGGCGCTGATTCAATTGACGCAGGGCGGCATGGAGCCCGATCGACGCGGCAATCTCGTCAACTCACGCCTCCGGTATTTCGATCCCGCGCGCGAAGCGTGCCGGTTTGCCGGAAGACGTGGCCGCGCTCGTGTCCGAAATGTCCGACACTGGCACCGTCGTCACGCTCGTCAATCTGAGCCCGACGACGGCGCGAACGCTGGTTGTCCAGGGAGGCGCGTACGGCGAGCACGTAATTGAATCGGTCGAATCGAACGGCAAGACGGTGCAGGTCGGCAAGCCGAGCTTCACCGTGACGCTGAACCCCGGGGCAGGCGGCAAGCTGACACTGAAGATGAAACGTTACGCAGGGGACCCGACGGTGAAGTTCCCCTTCTGAATTTCGACGCAGAGGCGCAGAGCCGCAGAGAAGATCTTTCTAAAAGAAACTCTGCGCCTTTGCGTCTCTGCGTCAAGATCCCAATGATTGTTTGGCGTGATTTTCGAGAAAGTCGATGATCGACTGACGCAGCCGCCGGTATTGCGGGTGTTCGAGCACGTCCCGGCGATCGCGCGGACGCGCGAACGGCAGCGTCAGGATGTCGCCCACGCGTGCGGCGGGGCCGTCGGTCATCAACACGATCCGGTCGGCGAGATAGAGCGCTTCGTCCACGTCGTGCGTGACCATCACGACGATCTTCCGGTCCTGTTCCCACGCGCCGAGTAGCGTGTCCTGCAGGTCCAGCCTCGTCAGCGAGTCGAGCATGGAAAAGGGCTCGTCGAGCAATAGCAGTTCGGGCTCGGTGGCGAGCGCGCGGGCCAGCGACACGCATTGCTGCATCCCGAGCGACAGCTCGCCAGGCAGCTGATCGGCGGCGTCGGCGACGCTGGCCAGCGCAAGATAACGCAGCGAGTGCGCGCGGCGTTCCGAGGCCGTCAGCGCGCTGAACTTCTGTTCGACGGCGAGCTCCACATTCTGGCGTGCGGTGAGCCACGGCAGAAGCGACGGAGTCTGAAAGACGACCGCGCGATCTGCGCCGGGTTCGATCGTCTGCTTGCCGTTGATGACGACCCCGCCTTCGGTCGCGCGCTGGAGACCAGCGATGATCGACAGCACCGTCGACTTTCCGCAGCCGGAATGCCCGAGGATGCAGATGAATTCCGACTTCTGAATGCGGACGTTGACGTTCTTCACCGCGACGAAGGGGCCCGCCTCGGTATGAAATACCTTGGTGAGGCCGGTCAACTCGAGCGGAACGATGAGGCTCATACGCCCGCCTTCTCGACCGCAACGGACGAAAACGACGGAGGCGGTTCCTGTCGCGTGCGATCGGGACGCGCGTCGTGACGCGTGCAGATGATCGGACAGGCACTCGACGACGTGGGCTCTGGCGAGAATCGCGTGCTCGTCGTGCGCGAGCTGTTCGACGCTTCTCGGCTTGGCGAGATCGACGCCGACCGGCGCTCCGAGTGTCGCGCGCGGCCCTTTTGTCATCGGAATGATCCTGTCCGAGAGCAGCAGCGCTTCGTCGATGTTGTTGGTGATCATGACGGTCGTCACAGGACGGCCGGCTTCGGAGCAAAGCCGTGCGAGCTCCTGCTGAAGGCTTCCGCGCGTCAGCGCGTCGAGCGCGCCGAACGGCTCGTCGAGAAACAGCACTTCGGGATCGGTCGCGAACGCCCGGGCGATAGCCACCCGCTGCCGCATGCCACCTGAAAGCTGACTCGGCCGGCGATGCATCGCGTTGCCGAGGCCGACCAGTCGAAGGTACCGCTCCGCCTGTTCTTTCTGTTCCGCGCGTGACCACTCCGGGCCGAGCGGCGTCGACGGCAAGGCGCACGTTCTCGAGCAGCAGAGAACCACGGCAGCAGCGAATAATTCTGGAACACGATTGATGCCTGCTTGGCGATGCCGCGAGCGCCGTTCCGCCGATGCTGATCGTGCCAGTGTCCGGCTCCGTGACGCCCGAGAGGAGATTCAACAGTGTGGATTTGCCGCATCCCATGAATCCGACGATGGAGACGAACTCGCCTTTTCCGACCGTCATGGAAACTCGATCGAGCACGTGGCGTGTGCCGAATGATTTCGAAAGTCCGTGAGCTTCGATAAATGCCATAGTCTCCTGCCGGGTCTGCCAAGCAAGACCCGGCCTACGTACGTAGGGCGGGTCCTGTGGACCCGCCGTTAGAGCGAGCGCAGCCTGGCTTCGGCAATGCCCATCATCCGGTCGAGCAGAAAGCCGACTATCCCGATTGTCAGGATGGCGAGGAGGATGTGCGAGTAGATCAGGCTGTTGTATTCCTGCCATAAAAACCCGCCGACTCCAGGCGTTCCCGTCAGCATCTCGGCGGCGACGATGACGAGCCACGCGATGCCGAGGCTGAGACGGAAGCCGGTGAACATCTGCGGCAGCGCCGCCGGCAGCACGATCTTCGTGAACGTCGTGAAACGCGAGAGACGAAGCACCTTGGCGATGTTCCAGTAGTCCTGCGGAATCGCCCGAACACCCGGCCATCGTATTCAGCACCGTCGGCCACATCGAACAGACGGCGATGGCGAACAGCGCCGCCGGTTCTGATTTCTGGAAGAGCACGAGCCCCAACGGAAGCCACGCGAGCGGCGAAATGGGGCGCAGAACCTGGATGACCGGATCGAGCATCCGGTGCATGGTGCCCGACACGCCCAGCAGAAATCCGAGCGGCGTGCCGATCAGGATGCCGAGAGAGAAGCCGTACGCGACGCGGACCAGGCTGTAGTACGCAAGCAGCCCCATTCCCTGATCCATCTCGCCGCGCTTCGCCCACGGTTCCAACAGATACAGCTTGCTCTCCTCCCAGGTCTTCATCGGCGAGGGCAGGTCGGTCACCTGCGTGCTCGCAATCCACCATGCCAGGCCGGCGAGCGCGATCCCGATGAGCGGCAGACTGAAGTGTCCTATGCGTTTGAGAATCATCAGTTATCCCAGGAGACTGTTGATGGGAAACGAGCGTGCGTATTGTTCCGGATTCGCCGCGTCGAACGTGCCGCCATCCCAGAACGTCCACTTGGTGAGCGGCGCCACTTTCGGCGTCACGCCGATCTCCTTCATGGCCTCTGCATAGATGTCGGGCCTCATGACGCGTTTGGAAACGCCCGCGTAATCGGGAGCCCCTTTGACCATGCCCCAGCGGCGGAACTGCGTCAGCCACCACGTGGCGAACTCCGGATGCGGGAAATTGCAATTCCGATCCGAATAGATCATGTAGTACGGGTCCTGCTCTTTGCGGCCGTCGCCGTATTCGTACTTGCCGAGCAGGCGGCCGAGAATGATCTCCGGCGGACAATTGATGTAGGTCGGCCGGGAGATGATTTCGGCCGCTTTGGGCCGGTTGTCGAGCTTGTCGAGGTAGACGCTCGCGAGATGGAGCGCCTTCAATACGGCTTTCACCGACTTCGGGTTCTTCGTCGCGAACTCTTCGGTAAACGCGCACACTTTTTCTGGATGGTCCCGCCACATCTGCTGCGTCGTGATAGAGGTGAACCCGATGCCGTCGGCGATGGCTCTGGCGTTCCACGGCTCGCCGACGCAGAAGCCGTCCATCTTGTCGACCTTCATGTTCGCGACCATCTGGGGCGGTGGAATGGTGATGAGCGACACATCCTTGTCGGGATGGATGCCCGCCGCTGGCCAGCCAGTAGCGCATCCACATCGCGTGAGTGCCGGGTGGGAACGTCATCGCGAACGCAAGAGGATCGCCGGCGGCCTTGGCGCGATCGGCGAGCGGCTTCACGTCTTTGGGACCCTTGACGCCGGCCTGCCGCAGTTTGTTGTTGAGCGTAATCGCCTGACCGTTTCGGTTCAGCAGCCAGGGAATCACCATCGGCTTCACGGGCGAACCCGCCAGCCCCATCGTCGAGGCCAGGGGCATCCCGATCAGCATGTGCGTGCCCTGGTTCTCGCCGAGGTTCATCTTGTCGCGAATGACGGCCCACGACGCTTCCTTTGAGACGACCGAGTCGATGCCGAACTTCTTGAAGTAGCCGAGCTCGTGGGCCATCACGATCGGCGCGCAGTCGGTCAGCGCGATGATGCCGAACCGCATCGCCTTCGTTTCCGGCGAGTCGTCTGCGTAGGCGCTGCCGACCCAGCCCGACGGCAGTCCCGACATGAGACCGGCCATCGCTGAGACTTCGGCGGTTTTCTTCAGGAACGCGCGTCGCGACGCTTTCGCGTGTGTCATCTATTTCTCCAGTCCGAGGAGCATCGTGGTGACCATCACATATGGAGCGCTGTAGGACTTGCCCGGCGTGGCAGCCTTGAGAAACGCGCCCGTGAAAGATGTGCGCGTAGCCGCCGTGGATCTGGATGCGCGGCGACGCGCGTGTAGGTAGCCTGGATGTCGAGCTCCTGGCCGACATGGCGATCGGGCGCGCCGGTCGGGATGCGCGCGATGACTGCGCCGCCGGCGCTATAGAGCGCGTCGGTGGCGCTGGCCAGCCAGAACGAGTGATAGCCGCCGGCCAGCGCAAGCTTCGTGTGCGGCCGAACCTCGAGGCCGGTTCGCAGATGGTGGATGTTCTTCCACCCCACCTGATCGGCGAGGCCATATTTGTCGTGAGCCGTTGGATAGAGCTGATCGAAGGTGCCGCGAACTCCGTCTCCAGGCGTTTCGTCGCCCGATGCGTAGTTGTATTCGCCGAACACACGGTAGGTGAGTGAGCCCGCCGGAATCGTGCGTCCGACAAGCGCATGCCCGGCCCAGGCGGAAATCGTGTCGGATCCCAGCGATCCGCGCTGAATCGCCGTTTCGATGTTGTAGTCGGTGCGAGCGGACAGCTTGCCTGAAGAGCGAACGCCGGTGGTGGAAGAGGTCAGGTCGCCAGGTGCGCCGGCTTCGGTTGTGAGGTTACTCGACGTCCGGATGAACTCGTACGGTTCGAGGACAGCGCCGTTCGGCAGAATCGCCAGCGGCGCATCCGCGCCGTAGAAGTAGTTGCCGAAGCCGCTCCGATTGACGTCATCCATGTCGATGTTCACGACAGAGGCAGCGAAGCCGTCGACGCGCAGTTTCTTGTGACGGAAGACACCGCGCACGCCATCGAACGAGCGCGCGGTGTTCAGCCAGTTGGCGTGTCCGACGAGCCGCTGATCGCCGAATACCAGCTCCTGCCGTCCCCCGCGCAATGCAAAGCGGCTCTTCTCGAAATTGCCGGCGTCTACGTGCGCGATTCGCAGGTCGAGCAGATCGCGGAATGGGGCGCCGAGGGTGACGGCGTTGCGTCCTTCGACGCGCGCGTCCTGCGCCTGGACTGCTGCGCTCAACCACGGTTTCATCGAAAACCTGGCCGTCACGCGAAAGCGGTTCAACCAGTAGAGATCCTCACGATCGTCGGCGAAGCCGCCGCCAGTGAATCCCTCGAGGCGGCCGCGATACTCGACACCCATCCGCACCCACGTCGGGAGATCGACGTTTGCGAATGCCGTCGGAGGCGTCTGCGCGGACGGCGTGGGCTGCGGCACAGGCACTTGTGCCGCAGCGATCTGTGAAGACGAGACAAGAACGGCGACCAGGAGAGCAGTCGCGGCACGAATTCTCATGCGCACGCTATTGAGCAACACGGATGCCACACGGGTTTTGCCTTGAAACTCAGCAAAACCCGAGGGTAGAGGGCAGAGGGCAGAGGGTTGAACGCCGGACGGAAATGTTCATCATGGACTTGGCAGGCAACGATTGTGTCGATCTGCTTTTTGAGAAATGCGTGTCTGGTCGCATCGCATCGATCGGTCGCGTGCGTTTGCGTTCGCATTTGTCGATTGAATCTCAATCGGGCGACATTCGTGAACATTTCGAAGTTGGCGTGCGTGTGTTCGCGGGGCGAACGCCCCCGAAATTGCGAGGCATGCTCCTTGCTCTTGCTTCTGCCGTCAAGGAATGGATGCCGTTTCGACAGCCGTCTCGACTCACTGCCCGTACTGCGCTCTTCAGTGCGGGATGGATCTCACATGCGACGCCGATCGCATCGACGTCGCAGGCAACAGGAGATTTCCCGTCAACGAAGGCGGGCTGTGCCTGAAGGGATGGTCGGCGGCGGCAACGCTGCGGCATCCCGATCGTCTCTTGTCGCCGCTTGCCAGGAGCGCCGAAGGAACGCTCGAGCCCGTCTCGTGGGAGATCGCAATCGAGAAAATCGCGCATGCGATGCGCGCAGCGCAGACGAGGTACGGCCGCGACGCTGTCGGCGTCTTCGGTGGAGGCTCGTTGACCAACGAGAAGGCGTACCTGCTCGGCAAGTTCGCGCGCGTCGCGCTGGGGACGTCGAACGTCGACTATAACGGCCGGTTCTGTATGTCGTCGGCCGCGGCCGGTGCGTCGAAGGCCTTCGGCATCGATCGAGGCCTGCCGTTTCCGCTCGAAGACATTCCCCACGCGGAAGTGATCCTGCTCGTCGGCGGAAACATGGCCGAGACCATGCCGCCGATCATGCGGTACTTCGAGGGCCAGCAGCGCAATGGGGGAGCATTGATCGTCGCCGACCCACGGGCCTCGCCGACGGCTCACTGGGCGAAGCTGCATCTGGCATTACGTCCCGGGCTCCGATGCGGCGCTCGCAAACGGGCTCGTGCACCTGCTGATTCGGGAGTCGCTCGATTGATGTGTCGTACATCGAGAGCCGCACCGAAGGATTCGACGACTTGAAGCGGCTCGCGGCGGCGTATTGGCCCGAGCGTGTCGAGGCGATCACGGGGGTGCCCCAGGCTCAGTTGATCGAGGCCGCGCGTATGCTCGGTCGCGCGCGAACGGCCATGGTGCTGACATCGCGCGGCGCAGAGCAGCAGTCGCATGGCGTCGACAACGTGCTCGCGTTCATCAATGTGGCGCTTGCGCTCGGAAAGGTGGGCCAGGCGTTCAGCGGATACGGCACGATCACGGGACAGGGCAACGGGCAGGGCGGGCGCGAGCACGGGCAGAAAGCCGACCAGCTGCCTGGTTATCGCCGCATCGACGATCCGTGTGCCAGACGCGACGTCGCGGCCGTGTGGGGGATTCCGGAGGGAGATATTCCCGGACCCGGCAAGTCGGCATACGAGCTGATCGAATCGGCAGGCGAAGCCGGCGGCATTCGCGCCCTTCTGGTCGTCGGATCGAATCCGATCGTCTCGGCCCCGAATGGAACGAAGGTCAGCCGCTCGTTCGAGCGGCTCGATTTTCTTGCCGTTGCCGATTTCTTTCTATCAGAGACTGCGAAGGTAGCCGATATCGTGCTTCCGTCCGCGCAGTGGGCGGAAGAGGATGGCACGGTCACCAATCTCGAGGGGCGCGTCATCCGCCGCCGCCGTGCGCTCGAGCCTCCGGGCCAGGCACGAACGGATATCGATGCTCTCTGTGCCCTTGCGCGAGCACTCGGCAAGACGCGGTTCTTCTCCTTCGAAAATCCTCAGGCGGTGTTCGAGGAACTGCGCGTTGCGACTCGCGGCGGCGCGGCCGACTACTCCGGTATTTCTTACGACCGCATCGAGCGTGACGGAGGAGTGTTCTGGCCATGCCCGTCCGACGACCATCCGGGAACTCCGCGTCTCTTTCAGGAGACGTTTCCGACACCATCGGGACGCGCTCGCTTTCATGCGATCGAGCACGAGGGTCCGGCCGAGGTCCCCGATGAGCAGTTTCCACTTTATCTCACCACCGGCCGCCTGCTCGCTCACTATCAATCGGGAACCCAGACGCGACGCGTCCCGGAACTGATGGAGGCGGCACCGAAACCGATCGCAGAAGTCCATCCGCACGTGGCGAAACGCTACGGCATTGCTGATGGCGCTTCGATCGTGCTTCGAACGCGACGCGGCTCTGCGATTTTCACCAGCCGCATTACGGGCACGATCCGTCCCGACACGGTCTTCATCCCCTTTCACTGGCCTGACGAGTCGTCTGCGAATCGCGTGACGAACGACGCACTCGACCCGGTCAGCCGCATGCCGGAATTCAAGGTGTGCGCCGTGCGGATCGACATCGATGAGTAAAGAGCGGATCGTCGTCATCGGGAACGGAATGGCCGGCGCGCGGTTCGTGGACGATCTCCTGGTACGCGGAGGCGGCGACCGGTTCGATGTCGCCATGTTTGGCGATGAGCCATGCGGCAATTACAACCGCATCCTCCTTTCGAGCGTGCTCTCGCGCAGCCACAAGCCCGATGACATCTTCATCAATCCGATGTCGTGGTATGCGGCCAGGGGCATCACGCTTCACGCGGGCAAGCGGGTCGAGCGGATCGATCTGGCGGCGAAGCACGTCGTGGCATCGGGCGGCCTCTCGGAGCAGTACGACAAGCTGGTGATCGCTACCGGCAGCAGTCCCGTAATTCCGCCGCTCAGGAACGTGCACGACGAAGACGGCTCCTTCAAGCAGGGTGTGTTCGTGTTTCGTACGCTCGACGACTGCGAGCGCATCATGCGCTCGGCCGCCACGGCGCGGCGCGCCGCCGTCATCGGTGGAGGATTGCTGGGTCTGGAGGCCGCCCGCGGTCTGCTGAATTGGGGTCTGGAAACGCACGTCATTCATCTGATGCCGCACCTGATGGAAGCGCAGCTCGATCCGGGTGCCGCGGATGTTCTTCGCCGCCAGTTCGAGCAGATGGGGCTTGTCACTCATCTCGCCACCCGCACGACCGCCGTCGTGGGCAACGGACACGTGACGGGGCTGGAATTTGCCGACGGCGTGTCCCTGCAATGCGATCTCGTCGTGATCGCCGCCGGAATCAGGCCCAACACGAAGCTCGCTGTCGACGCCGGTTTGACCGTCAATCGCGGCATCGTGGTCGGCGACGACCTGGCGTGTTTCGTCGCCGGCACTGCTGCACGCGAGGTGTTCGCCGTGGGCGAGTGTGCCGAGCACCGCGGGCGCGTGTACGGCCTCGTCGCGCCGTTGTGGGAGCAGACGGCGAAACTCGCGGACCGCCTCAGCGGCCGAAGCCCGGAGGCCGTTTATCTCGGGTCGGCCGTGTCGACCAAGCTCAAGGTCATGGGTGTCGATCTCGCCGTGATGGGCGACAAGGAGCCGGTCGGCGAAGACGATGAGGTCGTCAGCTACAGCGAGCCGTCGCGCGGCATCTACAAGAAGCTGATCGTGCGCAACGATCGCCTGGCTGGCGCCATCATCCTCGGCGATGGCGCGGTCGTGCCGTCGCTGTTGCAGACGTTCACTGCGGGCATGCCGCTCGCGCCGAACCGCGCGGAGGTGCTGTTTGCTTCTCCTGCGGCGGCGCCGAGAGGTCCTGAGGCAGCGGCGGCCACGCCGGACACAGCGCGCATCTGCGACTGCAACGATGTGTCGAAGGCGCAGATCATCGAGGCAGTCCTGAGCGGCGCGCGCAGCGTGCAGGCCGTCTGTGACGCGACGCGCGCATCGACGGGATGCGGTTCGTGCCGGCCCGAGGTCGAGGCCATCGTCATGCTCGCATGGCAGGGCATTGAAAAGACGAGCGCTCCGGATATCGCGGCCGCGCCTGCGTCGTTCGCCGATCTGGTGACGCAGCCGCGCGCGGAAGACCCACCGGAGCTGCAGCACGGCAGTCCCGCCATTACGCTGAACAAGATCGAGCGCTACAAGCGGGACAAGGACGGGCTCGACGTCGAGGCCGACATCCAGCGATTCGTGCGCGATGGATGGGAGGCGATTGACGAATCCGATCGGGAGCGGTTGAAGTGGCTCGGGGTGTTTTTCCGCCGGCAGACGCCCGGCCGCTTCATGATGCGTATCCGGATGCCGAACGGGTTTACGAACGCCGAACAGCTGAGCGTCATCGCCGAGCTGAGTCGCGAATGCGGCACCGGCTTCGTCGATCTCACGACACGGCAGCAGGTTCAGCTGCGCGGTTTCGCCATCGGCGATCTGCCGCACATCTGGGAGCGGCTGAACGATGTCGACCTCGTGTCGCTGCAGACGGGCATGGACAACATCAGGAACGTCATCGGGTGCCCTGTCGCCGGCCTGACCGACGATGAGCTGTTCGATGCCTCGCGCGTCGTGCGCGAGTTCAACGAGGCGTTCCTGCGGAACAAGGCGTTCACCAACCTTCCGCGGAAGTTCAACGTCGCGATCACCGGCTGCACGGAAAACTGCACGCATGGCGAAACGCAGGACCTGTCCCTGACGCCCGCGACAAAGGTCGTCGGCGACGACGAGGTGAAAGGCTTCAACATCGCCGTCGGCGGCAAAATCGGATCGGGCGGTCTCCGGCCCGCCACCCCGCTCGGCGTCTTCTGCCGGCCCGAAGACGCGGCGGGCTTGTGCAGTCACATCACGCTGATGTTTCGCGACTTACGGTCCGCGCCGCGCACGCAATCGCGCGCGATTGGCGTTTCTCATCGAAGAGTGGGGGATCGACAAGTTCCGGCGCGAGCTCGAGCGGCGAGTGGGCGCCCGACTGTTGCCGCAAGGCCGCGACGCGCGGACGAGCCGGCATCACGATCACCTCGGAATCTCACGACAGAAACAGCCGGGGATGTGCGCGGTCGGCCTTAACGTGCCGGTGGGCCGCATCACCGCAGACCAGTTATCGGGCCTTGCACGCGTCGCGCGCCGTTACGGAAACGGCGAAGTGCGAATTACGACGAGCCAGAACGTCATCGTCCCCAACGTACCGGACAGCGCGCTGACGGAGATGACGAGCGAGCCCCTGTTGCGCGAATTGCGCCACGACCCGAGCGACATGATGCGTGGAGTCGTGAGCTGCACCGGGATTGACTACTGCCACATGGCGCTCATCGAGACGAAAGAGCTGGCGATGAAAACTGCGCGCGAGCTCGACGAGCGGCTCGGTCGCGGAAAGAAGCTCCTGACCATGCACTGGTCCGGCTGTCCTGCGGGATGCGGCAACCATACGGGCGCCGACATAGGGCTCCTCGGCAAGAACGTCAAGATCGGCGACGACATCGTCGATGCGGTCGACGTCTTCGTCGGCGGGCAGTCGGGTCCAAATGCCAAGGCCGGCACGAAGATTCTCGAGGATGTCCCCTGCAGCGATCTGCCGCGCGTCCTCGAACAGGTGATTCCATACGTCACGAATAAGCGGGGCGCGAGAACCGGGAAAAAGGACGTCACCGTCAATGTCGCAGCCCAAGCGTGACGGACTTGCGGGAATTCGAGTGGGATTGCTCGAAGCGCGGCTGGGCAGCGAGCTTGGCGACCTGGTGCGTCGCTACGGGGGCACGGTCCGATCGGCACCCGGCTGTCCGCGAAGCGCCGCTGGACTGCGCCGATCTGGTTGGCGGATTTCTGAACCGTCTTCGCACTCCGGCCCGCCGAGTGCATGTGTTTCTGACAGGGGCGGGCGCGATCGCATTGTTTCAAGAGGCCGAGCGCCAGGGCCACCTGACATTTCCTCCTTGAATCGTTGAGAGCCGGAACGATTGTCTGTCGAGGTCCGAAGCCGGCCGCCGCGCTCAAACGATATGGCGTGAGTGCGAACGTCTCTGCGGCTTCGCCCTACACGAGCAACGAGTTGCTCGCGGCGATGGCAGACATGGACTTCCCGGGCTCCGAAGTGACGGTCGTGCATTACGGTGAGCGCAACGAGACACTCGCCCGCGAACTCGGGCTGCGAGGCGCTGAGCTGAACGAGCTGTGCGTGTATGAATGGCGCCTGCCGGACGACCTCGGCCCATTGCAGGACATGGCCCGCGCCGTCGTAAGACGCGAGGTCGATGCCGTCATTTTCACGAGCCAGGTTCAGTGGAAGCACCTGCTGAGCGTAGCGTCCGATCTCGATCTTGCCGGCGCCCTCATAGAATGCACTCAGCGCCGGTGTTATCGTTGCCGCGGTAGGTCCGATCTGCTCGCGGGCGCTTGACGAGGCCGGTGTGCATCCACATGTTGTGCCGGACAACCCGAAGATGGGCCCGCTGGTCACGGCCCTCGCAGAGCACTTCGGAGGTTAGATGCTTCTGGCGGTTCTAGGTTCAAGGTTCTGCGGTTCTGGGGTCTTCTCGGTTGGGTTGGCAGGCTCAGAACAGAAGTAGAACCCCAGAACCCAGAACCGCTATGTCCACACCGGCGGCGGTTGTATCGTCTCTTCAGGTGTCCTGCCCGGATCGGGCCGCCCGGACCCTTCGAGCCGGCTGATCGCACGCACGCTGATGTCGTGATCGCACACGATCTGGCACGAGAGGCGGACGCCTGAAAGTCCGCGCTGTTCGAGCCGTTCCTTTTCGGCCGCTGTCATGCGCGCCGGCTCTCCATCGATGAATTCGACTCGGCACGTGGTGCAGCGGGCGTTACCGCCACACGCGTGCAGAATGTCGACCTTCGCGTCCTGCTCGATCGCGAGCACCAGTCGCTTGTTGTCGGCAACATCAAACGTTCCATAACCTTCAACCGTCAGTTTGGGCATCAGCACATTCTACATACGAGCGGTTCTGGGTTCTGGGGTTCTGGGTGCTGGGTTCCGGTTCCAGGTTCAGGGTTCCAGGTTCTGGTTCGAGGTTCTGGTTCGAGGTTCCGCGTTCCGATTCGCCGAACCCAGAACCCGAGAACGTCGAACCCGAACCCCAGCACCCAGCACCCAGCACCCAGAACCTAGAACCGCTGTATCAGGATTTCCCCGCTTCTTCAGGTACGACGTGTGCGAGCTTCGGTTGATTCATCGTACGCAGGAGTTTCTCGATCTCTTCCGGACGCATGGGCGATCCTATCAGCGCCGCATACTCGAGCATCGCGCACATGAGAATCGTGCGCAGTCGCGGAGATATACGCATAGCGTCTCCTTCGCGCTCAACTAGAGTTGAGCCCTACCGAAACCGTAGTGCCGACCTTTAGGTCGGCCGTTGCGGAGAGCTATGCGAGCGGCGGGGGGCGCGGTGATCTGATGTCGACGATGGGCGCTGCAGGGAGTGCGAGTTCGTCAACAGAAGGAGCAGGTGCAGGAGTGGGCGCCCAGAAAAGGGAGTCAATGGGCGTCTGCGCATCGAACAGCGCAAACATCGGCACCGCCGCGATCGCCGTAAACGCAAAGATCGCGATGCAGACGATGACGACGACCTTGACGCGAGGGCGCATTGCCTTCATGTTACAGCGGTTCCTGGTTCCGTTCCGGTTCAAGAGCGGCACTCGTCAAAGGGTCGGCGTATTAGTCGCCACTTCGCGAACAAGCGAGGAGGGGTGAGAGCATCCGTCTAACGTGACTCTCAGGTGAGGCCCAACTGGCTGCGAACGTGAGGAAGCAATGGGTCTTCATTCGCATCGGCTCGGATCCGCAGATACGTGCCGTAGGATTCGGCGAACCCGTCGCTGTTCAGCCCCTGACGCGCTACGCCCTGGTAGAAGTGCGCCGACGGCAGGCAGCCGAAGCGGTCATACGCGAGCAGTTCGCCGCGACGTTTGATACAGCGGTCGAACTCAGAGTCAGCCTGAACGAACTGCTTCGTCTGCAAATAGCCGCGGCCAAGAAGAAAATGACCAACCCACGAATCGATCAGCTCATTGGCGCGTGCCGCGTGCGTGATCGCCTCGCGAGCAGAGTTCGACTTGAGCAGCATTTCGCCCTCGATCAGCCTCGCATACGCTGCTGCCTCGTCTCCCGTATCAGCGTCAAGTTCGTTGACGACGGTCTTCGCTTCGTCGAGTCGGCCGAGGGCCGTGAAAAGCGCCCCAACCTCCAGCGTACAAAACGGTCGTCCCCCGCATTCTCCAAGGCTTGGGTGGCACAGAGTGAGGCGAGCTGCTGCTCGCCCTGAACCAAGCGCGTTTGAGCAAGCAATGACAAGATGGACCCGCTAGGGCCGTGCTCGTCACGCTCGGCCCAGGCGTTTTCGAGAATTGCAGCCGCCTCAGAAAATCGGCCGGCGTACACAGCGAGCGCGCCCAGGCCCAGCGCAGCCTTCGCCGCCATGCGCGGATTCACTCTAGCCAACTCGTGATACGCCTCGGTGGCATCACACAACGAAACTCTCCCTACCTCTGCGCGTGCTAGAGCGTAGTGGCCCCAGTCGGTGAGGCCGAGATCAATCGCGACACGCGCCTCTTGAACGCCCGCCTGGAAGTCCCCGGCGTAGCTTGAGTACAGCGAGAGATTCACTCTGAACAGGGCACGATTGGGTACGAGCGCAACGACTTTGCGCATGTCCTCGGCGGCTTGAGCAAACTCGCGAAGGTGGATGCGGCACAGCGCCAACTGATTCAGACCCATCACATCCCCGTTGTAACGCTTCACGACTTCGCCGTACTCTCTGACCCCTTGGCGATAATCGCCCGTGAGCCGATAGAACAAGCCGCGAGTGCCGAGGCGCTCCCGCTCCGTCATTCCGTCGAGGTATCGAAGGGCCTCTCGGATGTATCGCAACGCGTCGTCATGGAGTCCTAAGTTGTTTGACGCTATTGCGACCAGTAGGTAGCCGGTGCCGAACTTCGGATCCAGTTCAATCGCCTTGAGAGCGCCAGCTTTCGACTCCTCAAACTTGCCCTTTGAGGCGGCGTCCTGTGCCAGTGCGTACCTGACGGACCGCCTCCAACGAGCTGGTGGACAAATCGATCCTTGCAAGCAGGCTGGCAAGATCCGAGGTACTGTCCCCGAATGCTGCTCGCACTTCGGCGACCGACCTTGACAGCACGCGGACGAACTCACCTTTGTTGTGGGCAGTTCCCACCGCGTTCACAATCAGTTCGCCCGTGAGTGCCCGGACAGCTTTCAGGGAAATGAGGAAGCCTCCGTCGCGTCGTTCGACCGCCGGCAGAAGAACTGCTCCGATACTTTGCTTGACAGCCAACTGAGTCGCAGCGGATTCGCCTAGGGGCGTGCCGGCTGGAACGGCCAGTTGTGCTCTTCCGACCGTCGTGATGAAGGTGGCGCGCTCAAGTTCAGACTTCACGATCGACTCGATCGTGCGGTCAAAAATGTCGTCACCCGTGCTGTTGACGACGTCAGCGATAATGACCGACACGGGTGCGAGCGGAGCCGAGTCGTGGAGCGCGGGTTTCGGTTTTCCGCTGCGCACCTTCGTCGGAGATGAACGGCGAGTCCGCAAGGACGTCATCACGGACTCAAGGATCATCTTTGCCTCGGAGATCTGCTGAAGTCGGTCCTCCTTATTTCTCTGCAGGCACCTCCGGAGGAACACCGCCACCTTATGGGTCTTCGGCAGGGGAACTTCCGCCCAATCGGGAGTGCCTGTGAGGATGGCCGCGATCGTATCTGAAAATGTGTGACCTACGAAGAGACCTCGGCCGGTCAGCATTTCGTAGAGCACGCATCCAAATGCCCAGACATCCGTTCTCTCATCCACCGGTAGGCCCCTGGTCTGCTCCGGGCTCATGTAGGCGACGGTGCCAAGGATGAGCCCAGGAGAGGTTTCTGACGAGGGGCTTGCCGTTGGTGACTGAGTCGAGAGGGATATTCGCTCAAGGAGATCGATGGATCTGGCAAGCCCAAAGTCTAGGAGCTTCACAACACCGTCGGGTCGCACCTTGATATTCGCGGGCTTTAGATCGCGGTGGATGATGCCCAGGTCGTGTGCCGCCTCGAGCGCCTCGGCGATCTGCTTCGCGATCGGCAGCGCGTCATCCACAGGAATCGGTCCCTGCGCGATGCGATCCGCCAGCGTCGGCCCCTCGACCAGCTCCATGACGAGGGCCACGGTGCCGTCGCTTTTCTCCAGACCGTAAATGGCCGCGATGTTCGGATGATTGAGCCGGGCGAGCACTTCGGCTTCGCGCTGGAAACGCGCCAACCGCTCGCCATCGGTCGCCACCGCCTCGGGCAACACCTTGATGGCGACGGTGCGCTTGAGGTTGGTATCGGTCGCGCGGTAGACCTCACCCATGCCGCCCGCGCCGATTTGGCCGGTGATTTCATATGGGCCGAGTCGAGTGCCAGGAACTAACGACACGGTAACCCGCTCGAATTATACGGGGATGCCGCGTAGGACGGGATACGTAACGATTAACGGTAGGACTCTATCGGGAGTGACTCGGCGCGCGGACGCACGCTTCGAGCCCGCACCTCGACCGCCGGGTCACTTTCGATAGAGCCGTTTGGACCAAGCCGCTGGCGTTTGCGGCGGACGCGGCCCCTCAGCTATGTGCGTTCAATCGTGGGAGCCCCGGACGTAGGGACGTGCGTCTGCACGATGGAGGTCTGATCGCGACGTCCACGATGCGCCGGCAGTCATCGACACGACGCGTGGGGTCGTCGATCGTGGCGATTGGCCACACCTCCAGCGCACGCGCGTCCGAGCGCGACTGCGAGCGGGTGGCGGGACATGGAGGCGGCTTACGAGGTGTCATGAAAGACGTCTGCCAGGAGCGTTTCAACGAAGAGCTGTCGCGCGGTCAGGCGTTCGACGATGCGCATAGGCGCCCCGCAACGAGGGCACGGCCACGACGCTCGTGGCGGGACAGTGATGAGCGGTTCGGCCGGCGGTATTGGGGCGACCGCGAGCAGCTGACGACAGTGGGCCAGCCCGCGGGTACGAGCGCGTGAGGCGAGGAAGCCGAAGTAGCGGATGCGGACGAAGCGCTTCGGCAGCACATGGAGGAGAAAGCGTCGGAGAAACTCGTCGGCGTCGAGCGTGAGGGTGCGGATTTGACTCCCATGCCGGTAGTCCTTCCATCGAAACGAGACGGTGTCGTCGGTGACGGTGACGAGCCGGTGGTTAGAAATGGCGACGCGGTGGGTGTAGCGCGCGAGGTAGTGCAGCACGTGGGCAGGACTGCCAAAGGGCGGCTTGGCGTAGACCACCCACGACTGGCGATAGAGCGATCGGAGAAACGCGCGGAAGGCGGACTCGGCGGCCAGCGACTGTAAGGCGCCAGGAAACGAGAGCCGCCCTTGGTGAAATGCTGCGCGCAAGCCGGCGACGAGTTTCCCGCGAAAGACCTGGCGCAGCACCTTCACGGACAGAAAGAAAGTCGGGCGCGCGTGGATCCACTGCGTGCCCTCCCGCGACAAGCCACCGGCGGGTACGACGCAGTGGACGTGGGGATGGTGCTGGAGCCGCTGGCCCCAGGTGTGAAGGACCATCAGTCCGCCAATCGCGGCGCCCAAGCGCTTCGGGTTCGCTGCGACCTGGAGCAAGGTCTCGGCAGCGGCGTGAAACAGCAGGTCGTACACGACGCGCTTGTTGGGCAGCGCAAGGCGCGCGAGCGGCTCCGGCATCGTGAAGACGATGTGCACGTAGCCGACGGGCAGGAGCTCCTGCTCCCGCGCCGCCACCCAGGCGTTGCGGGCGGCCGTGAGGCACTTCGGGCAATGCCGGTCGCGACAGCTGTTGTACGAGAGAGCCGGTTGCGCGCACTGCTCGCAGCGATCGCGATGCCCGCCGAGCGCCGCCGTGCGGCACTGGGCGATGGCCCGGAGCACGTGCCGATGCTGCCCGGTCACCCAGGCGCGGTGCGTCTCCAGAAAGCGATCGCCGTGTTGGCGCACGATGTCGGCCACCTCGAAGGGTGGCCGCGTCACCGCCGGTGCTTCAGCCGCGTCCGCCGCGCGGTGTCGGGTGCCGAGATGGTGAGCGCATCCAGGGGATTCGCCACCGCTTGCAGATGCTTCTGCGAGAGATGGAGATACAGCACCGTATGCCGGACCTCCACGTGACCGAGGAGGAGCTGAATCGTCCGGAGGTCCGCGCCACTTTCGAGCAAGTGCGTCGCATAGGAATGGCGCAAGAGGTGCGGTGAGCAGCGCTTGCGCAACCCGGCGCGACGGGCCGCGACGACACACGCGTCCCAGAGGACCTTGGGCGTGATGGGCTTGTCGGCACGCCACCCGTCCACAGTCCCCGGAAACAGCCACGTCTTCGGCCGCATCCACCGGTAGTACACGCGCAGCGTCGTGAGCAGCGTGGGCTCAGCGGCACGTACCGATCGCGTCCCCCTTTGCCCCGTTGGATGTGAATCAGCATCCGCCGGCTGTCGATGTCGGCGACCTGCAGATGCCGGAGCTCCGCGTTCCGCATCCCGGTTGAGTACAGGACCATCAGCATCGTGCGGTGCGACAGACTGTCGGCGGCGTCGATCACCCGCGCCACCTCCTCGACGCTCAGGATCTGCGGCAACCGACGCGGGGCTTTCGGATAGGGCGTGTCGTCGAGCAGGTACCGACGCTTCAGCGTCTTCACGAAGAAGAAGCGCAACGCCGCGACGTGGAGGCGAACCGTCAGCGGTCGCATCTTCCGCTCGCGCAGCAGATACGCCTGGTACGACCGGAAATGCGTCTGATTCAGCCGGTCAGGTCGGCACTTGAAATGTCGGGCGAATTGCTCGACCGCGTGGAGATAGGTCGAGATGGTCGTGGGGGCGAAGTTACGGCGCTGGAGCTCCTCCAGCATGATCCGCCGACAATGGGTCACAAGACACCTCCTGTGACCCCCACGCTACCCGGCCGGTCGAGCGAGGCTTATGCGTAGCGTCCGCCGCGCCAGCGGCTTGGTCCCAACGCCGTAGGGTAGACCGATCCGCGGGGCCTGGTCCCCGGAAGCCTAGGGTGTTCCGTCCAACCGATGCGGTCGCGGATCCATGATTGAGCGGCCGGCTTGCACTCGTCCGACAGTGACGCGTTTCGCAGCCCTCATGCGACATATCCGCGCACCGGCTGCAAGAAACTGAGTGGTAAGCTCAGCTAAAGCTGAGCCCTACGAATAAGGCTGAGCCCTACACCAATAAGGCTGAGCCCTACCGAAATTCGGGTGTCCTGTGGACTTGCAGGATGGCGGTATTCATCAAAATTGAGGCAGGGTTTGAAGATTCAAAATTTGTTC
>CAVUTO010000003.1:0-26696 GCA_963744405.1 Vicinamibacterales bacterium | reverse complement strand
AAGTACCGCCCTGTTCGCTTTCGCCCAGGCCCGCGGTCCGCAGCCTGATCGCGCTCGAAGGCATGCTGCTCATCACCGTGACGGCGATTACGGCGCTGTATCTCGCCGGGACAGAACTGACCAAGCAGCGGTCTTATCGTAATGGGTTCTGATCAGGGCCGCTCGAGGCGAAAGCCTTGAGCAGCAGCGGCTCGAGATCGTGAAGTTCGAAGGGTTTGTGCATTACCTCGTAGGCGCCCAAGTCGAGCGCGCCTTTCGTGACCTCGGGTGTGCCATGGGCCGTCATCAGGATCACTCCGCTGCTCGGCGACAGGCGCCGGATGGCCGCCAGCAGGGTCAGGTCATTGGAATCAGGAAGCCGATAGTCGAGCATTACCACGTCAACCGCGTCGGCGGAATTCGTCAACGCTCGAACCGCGTCGGCCCCGTTTTCCGCTTCAATCACTTCGTGGCCCGCGTGACCGAGGGGCACCGCAATCGACCACCGAATGAGCAGCTGATCCTCGACCACGAGCACGCGCAAACGAGGAGAAAGTCCTGGCATATGGGGAAAACCACGCACATTCGCTCGTGGTACCGCGAGGAAACCCGATTTACCCTTCGAAAGCCACGGAAACACGCTCGACGTAGCTCTCTCTTCAAGAATGGGTCCAAGCTGAGGCGGCAGCGACTGAGGGCACCTACATGACAACGGTCAGGCGTTCGCCAGGCAGTTGAACGGTCACGACCGTTCCGCCAGCGGACGGACACGCGATGCTGATCGTGCCGTGGTGCGCTTCGATGAGGCGCCTGACGGTTGGCAGTCCCAGACCCGATCCGCGCGCTTTGGTCGTGAAAAACGGCGTGAAGATCTTCTCCAGCACGTTTGCGGGAATGCCCGGCCCCCTCGTCGGTAAAAACAATCTGGCACATGTCCGCGATCGAGGCCAGCGACACGTGGATTGTTCCGCGTCCCTGCATGGCGTCGCGGCATTGACCAAGAGATTCACAAAGACAATCTTAAAGGAGCTCGGCGTCCCCCAACGCGCGCGCCGGTTCTCCGCCAACCCTGACCTGCACCCGCTCGAACGCCGATCGCCACGGAGGAGGTTGGCGGTGGTCGTCACCAACGCGCCGATGTCCACGACCGCCAGCTTCGGCTGCGGCGGGCGGGCGAACAACAGGAGGTCCTTCATCAGCTCATTGAGTGCGTCGATTCGCGACACGATCTCGGTGACGATCGACGCATCCTTGCTGTCCTTCGGTAGACGCGTCCCGATGTATCTGTATTGCCCCACGCACCCCGGCCAGAGGGTTCTTCACTTCGTGGGCAATCACGGCCGCCATCTCACCGAGCTTCGCCAGCGACGTCTGTTCGACGAGTTGCTTTTCGATTCGGACGCGCGCGCTGACATCGTGCAAAATCCCGGTGAATCGTTGTTCTCCCTCCACCATCATCTTTCCCACCGACAAGTGCAGCGGAAACGTGGTGCCGTCGCGACGCAGACCGGTGACCTCGCGACCCGTCCCGATAATCTTCTGAACGCCGGTCGCGAGATGCCGGGTCAGATACGTGTCGTGCTCTTCGTGGTAGGGCGACGGCATGAGCATGTTGACGTTGCGGCCGACGACGTCGCGCTCCTCGTAGCCGAACAGCCGTTCGGCGGCCGGGTTGAACGATTCGATACGCCCATGCGCATCGATCACGACAATCCCGTCCACCGCGGAATCGATCACCGACCGCCACCGTGCCTCGCTGGCTCGAAGCTTTTCGTCGAGCCGCATGCGTTCACTAAGGTCATGGAGCATGCCGGTGAACTTGGCCTCACCCTGAATCGACATCTCGCCGACCGACAAGTGGAGCGGGAACGTGGTCCCGTCGCGACGGCGCCCGGTGACTTGGCGACCCACACCGATGATCGTCGCCGCTCCGGTGTCGAGATACTGTGACAGATAGCCGTCGTGGGCTTCGTGATCGGGCGACGGCATGAGCATGTTGACGTTCCGACCGATGACTTCGGCCGCGGGATAGCCGAACAGCCGCTCGGCCCCGCGATTGAACGCTTCAATGTGTCCCTTCGCGTCGATGACGATGATGCCGTCGACCGCCGAGTCGATGATGGATCGCAGCCGCGCATTCGAGTCTCGCAGGTCCGCGGCGCGGACGCCCGCCTCTGTTTCCAAGTCCTCATTTGCGCGCCGGAGCGTGTCGGTGCTTGCCCGTTGACGACGAGCAGTGCCGGCGATGAGCCAAGCCACCCATCCCAGCAGTCCGATTCCGGCCACGACGAGCGCGATCAGATCTGCTGGAGACGGCGGACGGCGGCGTGGTTCGCCTGCACGCGAGCCGCAAGCAGACGATTCTCCTCCGCACGCATCGCCTGAATGGTGTTCCGCGTGGCAGGGATCCTCGCCTGTGCAGCATCGGTGTCTGTTGGACCGACGGCACGGGCCGCCCGCATCGCCGCACACATCGATAACGTCCACATCGTGGAAGCGACTCGAACGACGCAGGACGTCGCGCAACTCCGCCTGGTATCGTTTGGCGAATACGTTCGTCTGGTTGCTCGCGCGCACGAGCTGTACGTTGAGGGCCATCCTGTCCTCGGTGCGGCGAACACCACCCTCGACGATGTACCTCGACCCCGAGCTCGCGGGCGACGTCCTTGTGGCTGCCTTTGTAACGCATCGCGGTTGTCCGGGCGATCACGCCCAGAGCTTCCGGCGCCAACGCCGCGAGCTCGGTGATGATCTCGTCCGTCATCGCATCGCTGAAGTACTCCTGGGCGGTATCGCCGCTCAGATTGAGGAATGGAAGCACCACGATTCTCGTTGCCGGCACAGAGGCGTGGCGCTTGGCGGACGAGCGCTCGGCGACGGCTGCGATAAAGCGGTAGCCGTGTTTGGGGAGCGTCTCGACGAACCGTGGATGCTCCGCAGAGTCGCCGAGGGCTTCGCGCAACCGCGCGACGGCGGTATTCAGGTTGTTCTCGAAGTCTACGAAAACGTCTGCCGGCCAGAGCCGGTGCCGCAATTGCTCTCGCGTGACGACCTCGCCGGGCTCTTCGAGGAGGTAGGCCAGAACCTGGAAGGATTTTTCGCGGAGGCCGACCTTTACTCCTCGCCTGTAGAGCTGCCCGGCGGCGAGGTCGACGTCGAAGTTGTCGAAGCGGACCGTCTTGGCATTACTGTCGTGTGCGCGAGAGCGTAAGCTGTGAGGCCGGTGGGGTCAATCCTCGCCAACCCCCTTCCTCTTCAAGAAGATAGACGGTAGGCAGAATTCAAGGAGGGATCAAGGCGTTGTCCATGTTTCTGCAGTTTGCTCCCGACGACAATCGGCGCGCGGGTTCGATGGGCGTACATCAATCGCGACTCGGAGGGCTTAAGCCCGGGAGTCCACGCCCGCTAGACGCGCCCGCCGGTTGGCGTCCTTCATCCTGTCAATCAGGGAGCAATTGGCATGACGCGTCATCATTTCCATGTCGCACTTGTTATCGTCTCGATCGTCCTCCTGAGCCCTTCAATCGGAGGTCAGGGCAGTCGAGTTCAGGCGCTCTTCGACCTGGATTCGCCAGCCACTGGCCCGTTCCCCAGTGATTGGTTCACGGTACCGGACCATACCAACATTACCCACCGACGGGTCGCCCTGCCGCTGCCCGACTGCCAGGAGCACGTCTCCGACTGCGAGGATCTCGCCGTCATCAACGAGCTGGATGGCTTCAACCTCCAACCTCGGTTGTCCGTGCCATTCAGTGGACCGATCGACGCGAACACCGTCACCAGCGGTACGGTCAAGTTGGTCAGCCTTGGCAGTACCGCGCCGGGCCGGGACGTCATGCCGTGGGGCACCCAGGTCGGGATCGATCAGGTCGTCTGGGATCCGTTCACCAATACGCTGCACGTCGAGTCGGACGCGCTTCTGGCCCAGCACACGCGCTTCGCCCTGAATCGTGACCCGCGGGATCCGTGACGCGACCGGCTCCCCGGTCAAGGCGAGCGACGAGTTTCGACGATTCCTCACGATTAGACGCCACTCGTACAGGTGGGCACTGATAGAAGCGATGCTGGCCGCGTGGCACATCGGCGTGACCCCCGTCGAGATCGTCGTGGCCAGTGTGTTCACAACTCAGAGCGCGACGGCGGTTCTGGAGAAGATCCGAGATCAGATCAGCGCGGGCACGCCCGCTCCGGCCGACTTCCTGTTGGGACCCGCGGGCGAACGCACGGTGTTCGCGCGGAGCCAGATCACGACGATTGCCTGGCGCCAGCAGACGCTGGTCAATCCACCCTATTTCCCTCCCACTTCGTTTCCGGTTCCTCTCGTGAGTCTCGACATCTTCCCCGGCTCCGTCGGCAGCCTCGCGTTCGGCAAGTATCTCTCACCGGACTACGAAGTCCACCCAGGCGAGTACATACCGGCGGTCGGGACGCGTATTGGCGAGCCGGCTGTGAAGGGAACAAACGAGATCTACTTCAACGTATTCCTGCCATCCGGCCCACCGCCGAGCAATGGCTGGCCGGTCGTGATTGCCGGCCACCCGGTGAACAACAGCAAGAACGTAATGCCGTTGAACGTCGCCAGCTCGATGGCGAAGTACGGCCTGGCGACCATCGCCATCAATGCGGTCGGCCACGGCTTCGGCCCACGAAGTACCCTGACGGTCAACCGGACTGTCGGCGCGCCCCTCACGTTTCCTGGAGGGGGTCGCGGCCTCGATCAGAACGACGATGGAGCGATCGAGGACAGCGAGGGGCTCAGCACCGGGCAGCCGCGGACGGCCGTCGAACTCTCCGACGGGTTCCGGCAGACCGCCGTTGACCTGATGCAGCTCGCGCGGGTCATCGAGGTCGGAATAGACGTAGATGGCGACGGGCTAGGCGATCTCGACCCGTCAAGAATCTACTACCTTGGGAACTCGCTGGGCGCCGGTTACGGGACCGTCTTTCTGGGCGTCGCGCCGAACGTGCGGGCCGGAGTCATCTCGGCACCATTCGACCCGATTCCGGGTGTATTCCTGGGGATCCGAAGGCCCTTCCCGGCCAGTCAGCTCGCCGCTCGACAGCCGCCACTGCTCAACTTCCCGGGAATCACGGCGATCGACGGCCTCGCGATGGCCGGCCCCCTGTTCTTCGACGAGAATCGGCCGCTCCGGAATCAGACCCCCTTGACGGTTGGGCTTGCAGATCTCACAACACGGATCATTCAGTCACCCGTGATCAACACCGTCACGGGAGCCATGGAGATCCAAGCATTACTCGAGAATCTTGAATGGGTCTCGCAAGCCGGTAGCCCCCTCGCCTACGCGCCACATCTGCGGAAGGCCCCGCTGGCCGGTATGGCTGCGAAATCGATTCTCTTCCAGATCGCCAAAGGGGACCAGAGTGCGAACAACCCGAGCACGACAGCCATTATTCGCGCGGGCGACCTGGCCGACTGGACTGTGTACTATCGCCACGACCTCGCGCGTGCCGAGAATTCCGCTTTGCCACTGAATCCGCATGGCTTCGCCGTTGCCGTCGCCAGCACTCAACCGCCGCTGTGCCGCTCCATCGCGTTGGGCGCGCAAGATCAGGCGGGGCAGTTCTTCTTCTCGGACGGCGGCCCGGTCACGGTCCCCCAACCGAATCGGTTATCTCGGTCTCGTCTACTTTCGGCGGTAGTTTCCAAACTTCATCAAAACGAGTCTCCCAACACCGAGATTCCTGAAGAGCGAGGACAGGACGATCAGCACTTTTCACTTTGGATGCTTCTTTCCCGCTGCGTACCTGACCACACGCACGCGCTCGACGGTGACCAGGGCGCCGCCAGTGACCATTTCGTCGAGAATCGGTAGCAACTTCTCGACATGAGCTTGGTCGTCTACAACCTCGATCAGCACCGGCAGGTCGGTCGACAGCTCAACGAGGCTCGCCGTGTGAATCACACTGCTAGCCCCAAAACCGGCGACTCCGTGAATCACGGTGGCACCCGCGAAACCTTCACGGCGCAGGCGCTCCAGCAAGGCCCTCGCAAGCGGCATGTGATGAAACTGGTCGGACTCGCCAAGTAGAATTCTGACCAGGAACTGCTCGCCATCTAACACTCGCATTACAGCCTCCTTACCGGCCGATGAGCTGCCTTGCGCAAGCCATCCCGAACCACCCTGCGGCGAACGCGCCCACGATCGTGGCGATTACGTTGAAAGCTGCCGCGCCCGTCGCGCCTTCCTCCATCAGTCGAGTCGTTTCGTAGTTGAAACTCGAATACGTCGTCAGGCCGCCGATGAAGCCGATGGTGATGGCCGAGCGGACTGTCGGCGACCAGGCGAACGCGGCTGCCGCCTGCATGACGGCCGCAATGGCAAAGCAGCCGACCAGGTTGACGATGAGCGTGCCGAAGGGGAAAGAGCTGCCGAAGCGTTGCGCGGCCCAGAGGGCGATTAGATACCGGGTACCGGTACCGGCCGCGCCAGCCAAACAAATCCAGAGAAACCGTTCCATGTCGCGTCACCTCTCCGGCGCCGCGGCATGAGACACTCCCACGGCTGCCCGTAGGAGTCATTGGCCGTCATTGACGGCGGTTATCGGCGGACTCCACCGCCAACGATTTACGCGAGTGTGACGTGCGAGTCGGTACCTGTCAAGAAGGCTCCGGAGTCTTCACGGCACGAGGAGCGGCCCGAGAGCTGCGCACGCAACGATGACGGTTACCGTGCTTCTGGCGAATGACTACATCGTTCTTGTCGGGGAGTGCCATCACACACCGTCCTGCCTTTCTGGCTAGTCCGGTGGGCCATCTACGATGGCTCTAAAGGAAGGAGCTGGAAAGATTGCTTCCGGAGGTCAACTGTAATGTAGCCGACAGTCGCAGCGCAACCGAACGTGCCCATTTACCTGAAACGTGACACGGTGACCTGTCTTGGCCGCGCTGGGATCGGCCAAAGCCGGCGCACGGGCTCCGTCGGGTGGCTGACAGTTGGCCGCCAGGCGAACCGCCTGTCGGTCACCGGCGTTTGGAGCTGCTGCACGACAACGTGAAGAAGTACGGGACCGTCTTCAACACCGTGGCGCCGGGCACGGATCTGAAGGGTGTCCTGGTCCGCGCGAACTCACCACAGCAATAGGAGGGCACGCATGCAGCCGTTTCCGCATCACTATTCGGTCGTCGCGAAGGCAGACACACAAGGGGACGTCGCCCTGGAGGGGCAGCGGCTTCCACCGATTCCGTCCGCGCCGCCGACAGAGTTCGGCGGGCCCGGCGATCGATGGTCTCCGGAGACCTTGTTCGTCGCCGCTGTTGCGGACTGCTTCGTGTTGACCTTTCGCGGCATCGCCGGTCTGTCGCGGTTCTCGTGGGTGTCGCTGGAGTGCAACGTCACCGGAACCGTCGACCGCGTCGATCGTGTAACCCAGTTCACCGCGGTCGAGGTCCGTGCGCGTCTCCGGGTGCCATCAGGCGCGAACGAGGACCAAGCGCGGCGCCTCTTGGCCAAGGCAGAAGAGACGTGCTTGGTCACCAACTCCCTGAAGGTTCGGCCGCACCTGGAATCGGTCGTGGAGTTCGAGGCGTGAAGACCGTGATCTTCGCGTGTATTCGCAACGAAGGCCGCTCGCAATGGCGGCTGCGTCTTCAACACGCTGGCTGATCGAGGCGAGCGGTGGAATCGCCGGACACTCGACGTGCCGCCGCATCGGGATCTATGTTCATCGCGAGAAGATGTGCGGCACCGGGCACCGGCGAAGGGGTGTTGGCCACGGTGACGCCGAGGACCGCGTCGAGATTCGACGCCGGGTCGGTGCTCACCAGCAGTGTGCGTCGCCCGCGGTCGGCCAGACCGACGGCGGTCGCGCACGCGAGCGACGTCTTTCCGACACCGCCCTTCCCTGTGAAGAAGTGGAATCGAACAGGATGGTCGATGAGGTCACGCAAGGCGCCGGTCATTGCGGTCAACGCGGCACCCGGCACCTAGCGCCCGTGGTGACGGTGTGCACATCCATCCAACACTGTCGCCGATGGCTTGGCAACGAACGCGGCACACAAAACAGGCGTCGATGTGGGTGGCGACCCAAACCTGCCGCGGAGTGCCGCGCATCCGTTCTACACACGACTGAATCGCCTCGACACGCACGGGTTCGACGGGACGTCGAACTCTGCCGTGCTTCTACCCGAGGAGGGCCGGCCGGGGCTGCCGCCGGGGCGCTACTTCCGCCTGTTGCTGATTGGCTACTTCGAGGGCTTGGACGCGGAGCGCGCCATCGCCTGGCGTGCCGCGGATTCGTTTGCGCTGCGCGAGTTTCTCGGCTTGGTGCTGCCGGCGGCGCCGCCGGATCATTCGACGATTTCCCGCACGCGCCGGCTGATCGATCTCGAGACGCATCAGGCGTCTCACTGATCCTCAGCGACTCGCCGATGCGGGCTTGGTCCAAGGAAGACGGTCGGCATTGACGCGACCACGCTGGAGGCCAACGCGGCCCTGCGCAGCATTGTGCGGCGCACACCGGCGAGAGCTACCACGACTTCTTGACCCAGCTCGCCACGTCGGGTATCGCGACCCCGACACGCGCCGACTCGCGCATGATCGAAGCGGAAGAAGAAGGGCTCGAACGATGACTGGATGAGTCCGCATGATCCGGACGCCAAAATCACCAAGCTGAAAGACGGTCGAACCCATCTGGCCCACAAAGCGGAGCACGCGGTGGATTTGGAGACGGGCGCGGTGTCGCCGTCACGATCCAAGACGCGGACGAGGGGATCCGACGACCAGTCACGACACGCTGATCGCAGCCGCGGAGCAGATCGAGGCCGTGGTACCCGACAGCGACGGCCTCGAAGAGGTCGTGCGGACAAGGGTTATCACAGCAATCAGGAGCTCGTGGATCTCGAAGCGGTCGGTGTGCGTAGCTACATCTCCGAACCGACCGCGGGCGGCGCAACTGGAAAGACAATCGCGCAGCTCGCGATGCCGTCTACCGGAATCGTCGGCGGATTCGCGGGGCGCGAGGCAAACGGCTGCTGCGCAACGCGGCGAACGGCTGAACGACCGTTTGCGCATCTCTACGAAACAGCCGGTACGACGCGTGCATCTCCGCGGTCACACGAACATCCTCAAACGCGTCTTGCAGACGGCCGCGTTGAATCTCGGGCTCCTGATGCGCACGCTGTTTGGCGTGGGCACGCCGCGGAGCCTCCAGGGTCGCGCGGCAGCGCTTATTTGCTGCGTGTGGTCCCTCATTCGGCTCCCCGAACGCTCTGGGATGTGGTCCGAACACCGACCGCCAACGTCGCTTGCGACTTAACCGCGCATCGCGAGGATCGTCCGCTGGCTTTGGCCCTCGACACCGTTTTCACCACGCACCTAGCCCTGCGGCTGACTATCCACGCTCAGCAACTGAGCGGACGCGACCAAGGCCGCCCGGAGGAAGAGCGTCTCGGGAATGGTCTCGAAGGTCGTTCCCTCGACCTCGACCGTTCGGCACTCTGATGTGCCGCAGACGGAGCAGCAGCGACTGCTTCCGACGCTTGCACCGAGCCATTCCTCCATGGGCCTTCCCGCGATCCAGATGCGGTTCGACTCGGAGGGGTTGGCTTTGAACGACTGCTCGTCTATCTCTCGAACCTCGAGACGTGGCTCAATGCCCAGCGGATGGAGCGATTGTCTGAGCTTCTCGATTGCGCGCTGCATCTCTTGATACGTGGCACCGCAGCGCACGCACGTCTTGCCTTCGCTCACAAGTCTCTGCCACAGAATCGGTAGAGGCGTCATCGGCATGATCCTCATTGTCTGCCGTCAGAGGTTTCGAAGCGACGCCCTCTTCGAACCGGCCTGTGAATAACGTGCGGCATCGCCAATGCTCCGTTATGCTCAATCAACGCGGGCCGCCGTGCATCGGTCGGGCGCGCCTCTGGCCATGGTGCGAGACAACGAGGGGGGCTGATACAGCCACGGAGCGCGTAGTGTCCCGTCCCTGCGCCGAATTCGAGAACTGGGTTCTGTCACGCTGCGCGGGCGTAGTAGTTGAGCAGCCCACCGAGTCGTGACCGCCGTCGAATGCGACCGACACGCTCTTGCTCTGGGGGAGGCTCGATCAATTCGTTGCCCAGTCCCTGATGATTCCGTTCGCGATGATAGTGGGTCACAAACTCAGCGACGGCCCGTCGAAAATGCCCCTCGCCGAACGGAATCAAGCGATCGAGACATTCCTCATTGATCGAGCGCACGAAGCGTTCAGCGTGGGCGTTCGCATTCGGCGCGCGATACGGCGTCTGGATGACACGGACTCCGCCCTCCTGCAACCGCGCGCGGACCGGCTCGCTCCACTTCGCGTCCCGATCGCAGATCAGCACTCCGTACACCTGGCCGTCGGCCCGCGTAAGGGTTCGCGCGACTTGGCGCATGAACGCCTCGTCAGGATGCGGCGTCGACCCGAGGATCTGGACCCGCCGCGAAGCCAGCTCGATGACAAAGACCGTATAGAACGTCACCAAGCCCCGCCACGTCCAGACTTCGGTCGTGAAGAAATCCGCACCGGCGATCTCGCCCCAGTGGGCCTGCAGAAATGTTTGCCACGATGTCGGACGCTCCGGCACGGGCGGGATGCCGTGCGCCCGCAGGATCCGGGCAATCGTTGACCGTCCGACGCGGTGGCCCACGTTCTTGAGCGCACCTTGGATCCGCGTGTAGCCCCAGGTCGGATTCTCCTCCGCCATCCGCCGCACCAGTTGCCGGATTCCAACGAGGACGCCGCGACGACTCGTGCCTTTCTTGGCGTAGGTCCATTTGCGTGCGATGAGGCGGCGGTGCCAACGGAGCAACGTGTCCGGCGCGACGATCGTCCCGATCTCGCGGAGCACCTGCCGCCCGAGCCGGTACGCCCGCGCGGCAAGTTGCCGCCGGTCGTCATCGGTGAGCCGCGGTCGCCGTCCACCCAGCTGCCGGCGCAGCACTCGATTCTCTTCGATCAGGTACGCCAGTATCTCCCGCTCCTGGCGGTCCAGCCAGCTGGTGACAGTCAGAAGCAACATGCGGAGAGCCGAGACGTCGATCACGGGGCAGGAGCTTACATCACTGCCATGAAACTCGCGCTACGACCAGGTCGGCCGAGACGTGGGACACTACGCGATTCCCTGTCGAGCCCTCAGACGAATGCCGGATGGATCCGTGGCATCCGCATCGGCAACGCCCGAGATGGTGCGGTGTCGGCATTCATTCCAGATGCAACGCCGGAGGCGAACCCGATTACCGCCGCTGAAGGGGTGGCCGTCGACGCGCATGGACACATCTATGGCGCGGTGGTGCCAACGCCGGGTCTGCTTCGCTTTGTGCGCAAATAACTTCTAGGCTGCAGTTCTTTGCGGCCCCGCTTCAAGCGCCTGCGCATCCGACGGCGCAGCGTCTGGAACAACAAACCTGTAATCGAACGTCCCGCACGCGGCCATCACCATTCGCCGCTCCAATCGGGCTGTCCCATGTGTCCTCTAAGCCGGTTTCTGTAAGTGCTAAAAATCACGCAGGCATTGCCGAGAAACTTCCCGATTTTCTACCGTGAGTTCCTTCAATTTTCACCTCCACTCTCGTCAGAAGCAGGTGTTCACCCGATGCTGCTCCCACGGCGCACGAACTCGCCGAGCCGACAAGGGGCGAGACCGGCGTTCATTGGGAGCTTGTAATTTGACGATGAGGATCCAGGGTCGCCTCTCAATCTGAACCAGAACGTTGGGGTGGATCGAGAGCGCCAGCGCGCTCTGGTCGAGGCCCTTCAAGTCGTCGCCCGATTGAAGACAGAGAATTCGGTGCTCCCGTGGAGCATGACGCCGCGCGCGATCGCTACGACATTCCCCGCTATGAACGGGCCTTCACGCTGCTGGCCGCCGCGGCGATCTGGCTCTGGGTTGCGTTTTGCGTCGCCGTCGGGGTCTGCGTGGGCGTTCTGGTCCTGGGGCGCGGCATGGGCCATCGTGCATCCGACGCGCGGATTGCAGGATCGGGTCGCGGCACGTGGCTCGTGTCGCGATGACAGTGAGAGTGCGTGGGCATCATCGCCGCACTCGAGCCTGTGAACGCCGGAGTTCGACGGGGTCGAGGCTGAAGACGCCGACGGGCTCTTGATAGCACGCGTGCAAGTGCGGCGTGTGATGCGCAGCGCCGGCTTCCATGAACATGCGAACAATGATGCCGAAAATTCGTGAGTTCTTGCCCCCACAAGGTCCACTCTCGGCGAAAGCGGATTTGGAGCACACAGAGATCGATTCAGCGCGCGCACCTCGTTGGGCAGCAACGGGCGCGAGAGCGACCGCGACCGGCTCGCGAGCGATTGCAGGCGATCTACGGCGCGGGATGGGATTCTCACCCGAGCGCGGAACGCAACGGCCTACGAATCCGCCTTGCTCCGCGATCGCGACGGTGACTCAGCGGAAATTCTCGATACGCACCAGATCCTGGGTGACGACAGCAATACCCGGAACCACCACCGTCTTACGGTCCGGAGTGACAGTCAGGCCAGGCGACGCCTCGGCGAACCGCACGCTGTGGACGACACGGCTCTCACCGCTCCTGGAATCGAAGAATCGCACTTCGTAGGTAAAGGGTGCCCGTTGTCCCTGACGCAGCGACATGTAGTACAGCCCATGCTCTGTCGGGATGTAGTTCCAGAACGTGACCTGGATGTCCAGCGGCCGTTCCTGTCCGCGCGGCAGGGGCATCGCGAACAACGTCCGCATTCCACCGATGGATCGCAGGTAGTACAGCGTCTGCCCGTCCCATGACTCGAAGGCACACTCCCCGCCGGTCGTCGTGACCTGCTCGGCGGCGCCGCCGGCTGCAGGCGCGCGCCAGACTTCGGAACGACCAGTCCGATTGGATCCGAAGTAGATCCATTTGCCGTCGCGCGACCAGCTGGGCACCTGATCGCCGAAGCCGGGTTTGCTCGGAATCATTTGGATCGGGCCCCCCGCGGGATCGATGAGATAAATATGCCGCTGCCCGTCGTCGCCGAGGCCATCGAACGCGAGGCGGTCGTCGTGCGGAGACCATCTCGGACTGCCTTCCGGCTTGTGTATGCCGTTGGTGACCGCTCGTCGATTGGAACCGTCAGCTCGTGCGATCCAGATTTCGTGGCCGTCACCGGTACGATCGCTGGCGAACGCGATCTGGGTGCCGTCGTGCGAAAAGGAGGCGTCCTGCTCGTTCGACGTCGATGCCAGGAATGCTTCAGCAGGACTGCCTTCTTCGAGCTTGAACAGATCCGTATTGAGACCGCGACGGACGAAAGCCAGCCGCGATGCGACGGCCGAGAATGAGGGATAGGCTGCGACGCCGGCGAGATCGATACGCTGCGGTGTGCCGTCATCCAAAGTGGGAACCCGCCACAAGGAAGGCGGATCGGGGGCGGGGTAGCGCGAGCGTCCAAACAGCAGCGACTTCCCATCAGCCGTCCAAGCCAGGCCGCTCAGATGTCCCAAGAACGACGTCAATCGACGCGGGGCCCCGTTGATAGTCGGCCGATTCGTGCCGCCAACTTCTGCGACCTCGATGATCCCGCCATTGATCAAGGCCAGCCTGTCGCCAGTGGGCGAAAACGCCGCCATCCGGTAGTTGTCGCCGGGATTTGCTTTCAGCATCAACTCTTGGCGACCATCCTCTGTCACCAGGAACACGCCCCGCTCCGCGCCGGACGTCACATTAGCCACCGCCAGCCAACGTCCATCGGGGGACCATGCCAGTCTGGGATCTATAGATTCGATCGGGCCAGCCCCCGGGTACGGCACCGACGAGAACGCCGCGAGCCTCTTTTCCGAACCGCCGAGCGGCGAGACCAGATAGATGGACGCGCGACCAGATTCCACGCGAGCGAACGCAATCTCGCTGCCGTCAGGTCTCCAGGCCGGTGCGACATCTCGGGCGGGATCGCTTGTGACGGCTAATGGATTATCCGCACCGACCATCACCACGTGAATGTCCTCGTTCTGTCCTTTCTCTCCGTCCCATGAAAACGCGACCTGCCGGCCATCCGGCGAAAGTGTCGGCGACGCCTCGATGCCTGGATAAGAGGTCAGCGGCATGACGCGCGGAGCCGGAAGGTTCGCGCTCCGCGTGGACCACACTTGCCAGGCCGCAGCTGCCGATGCCAGCACGACCGATGTGACTGCGATGACCCATACGGCGCGCGTGCGCGTCTGGACAGCCGTTCGGCGCTGGTGCTCGCTCTCGGCGCGTGCGTCCTGGAGATCGAAATTCACATCCGCGATCGCGTGCAGCCGGCGCTTTGGATCCTTTTCGAGACATCGACCGAGCAGACGCCGGATGCTCGGCGGGGTGGACGGCGGTAATGCCTGCCAGTCGGGATCACGCTCGAGTACGTTCGCAATCGTGTCTGACACGGTCGCGGCGCCAAATGCCAAACGACCGACGATCAGCTCGTAGAGCACGCATCCGAATGCCCACACATCCGTTCGGGCGTCGACCGCCTGACCGCGCGCCTGTTCCGGGCTCATGTATGCAGGCGTCCCAACGATGTGTGCTCCGGTGATGTCGCCGACTGAGGTCGCCAGATCTTCGAAACGCCCAGGAACCAGCTTCGCGATGCCGAAATCGAGCACCCTGGCGCGCAGATCACTCGAGCGAGCATCCGTTCCGCCCTGGAGGACGATGTTGGCCGGTTTCAGATCGCGATGGACGATCCCTTTCTCATGCGCCGCATCGAGAGCATCGACGATCTGCGCCGCGATGAGGAGCGAGTGAAAGACTGGTAATGGCCCGCGTTCGAGGCGATGGGCGAGGGTCTCTCCCTCGACGAGCTCGAGCACCAGCGCGGTGACGCCTTCGGCCTCCTCCAAGCCATAGATCGCGCCGATGTTCGGATGATTGAGTGTGGCCAGTACGCGCGCCTCACGTGCGAAGCGAGATCGCCGATCGGGATCGGAGGCGAAAGAGAGCGGCAGGACTTTGATCGCAACGTCGCGACCCAATCTGCTGTCGCGGGCGCGGTACACCTCTCCCATGCCGCCGGCCCCGATGCGCGCCGTGATTGTGTACGGACCGAGCGTGCGGCCGACCATGCTGGCAGCGATGAAGGCCTGCGTGACGTCCGAGCCGGAACCGTCGGCGAGAGCCGCCACCGCAGGGCGTTCGAGGAACCCATCCGCTGCTGACTCGAACCGGAGCAGCGACTCGACTTCCTGCCGCAGTGCCTCGTCGTCGCCACACGCGTCATGGAGAAAGCGATCGCGGTCAGCCGGGGCCTGGGCGAGCGCCCGATGATGCAGCTCCGAAATCTGTTCGGCTCGCGACAGCGCCATAGGTGAGTCCGTTGCTTTCGTGCCGTGCGGGTCGCGAGCCGAAACATTCGGCGGCCGGCCCCGCGAAATGGCTGCGGAGTGGCAGCAATTCTACCCCGTCGCCTCTACGTTGGACCGGACGATTTCCGCTGGCCAAATCCGTCCTTTTGAGGCATCCACTGACGCGGTGACACCTGAATTCACTGTTTGCGCCGTTGACTGTCTGGCTGGGCCGAGTCATATTACTTCTATGGCACTCTCGAAAAAGAAGGCGACCACGATCGCACTCGACCCGGAGGCCGATCATCTCCTCACACGCGCGGCACGTGAACGTCGGGTGTCGCGTTCCGAGTTCATCCGGCAGCAGCTCGCGCTCGTGCTCGAACAGTAGCGCTGTCATCCCAAGCCGCGAAGTGCTGGGATCATTCGCTCACTGTCCGAACGGGGCAACGAGCGCGAGCTGTTCGGTGACCAGCGGTAGCGCCGCTGCACTGATCTGCGATACCGGCGCGCTGCTCGACTACCTCGTCGAAGATGCGCCAGATCATCAGCGCTTCCGACACGCCATCGATCGAGGCAGGACGCGGCACGTTCCAGGGCTGGTGTTGGCGGAGGTCGATTATTTCCTTCGTGACGAGCGGCCGGCGATGAAGGCGTTCATGCGTTCACGTACGCAGCGCCGACGCTCGATCAGCGCGCCCGCGCGATGGATATTGACGGGCATTACGACGACCTTGGCTTGGGCCTCGGTGACGCATCTGTCGGGTTTCTCGCTGAAGATCTCGGCATTCGTCGCCTTGCGACTCGAGACGTCCGGCACTTCGCGGCAGTGCGGTTGCGCGACGGAAGTGCGTTCGAGCTTGTCGTCCACCCCGACGATCCCGAGCGGTAAACCGGCCTTCTTCCGTCAGCCAACGATTGCGTTGACCTGCCGTGCTCGCGGGCAATAGCGGGCAAGGCGCCACGGCATTGCTGGCATACGGCATCGTCGGCATTTGTAGAATCTGTAACTTACAGAATCTAAAGGAGGCGCGAGAGTCCGAATCCCACTCTCTCCGCCAGCATTTGCTGTTTAGATTCAACAACTTACAAGGCCATCTCCCGATTAGCGGGCAATGAGGCCTAAACTCGTTCGCGTAAATGCTGACATTGCGCCGCCAATCAGCCTGAAAATCCTGATTTCTCTACCGTGAGTTCACCGTTACCTACCGGAAAGTCGATGCGGTGAGATGCGCGGCAGGTCAGAGGCCTCGACGCGTCTTAGGCCGTCCCCGGACGCGCCAGAGAGTTGTGCCTCCGCCGACTTCGACGGAAGCACCCCTCCCAACGCCAAGGTGCAATCCTGGAGATTCACCTGCACCCGAGGGCGCTCTGGATCTCGTGTGCCAACTGCGTCAATTGGGCGCCTTGTTGCAGGGTTAGAGTCTTGTCAGTCTGCGCCGAGCTGTTTCCGCCGACATTCTGCACCTTCCGGCGCGAGTTGTCGTCACTGCGAACACCGTCTCACGTCGGCGACGGCCGCAATGTCCTCGAGGAGTTGAGCGGCGTGAGCGAACGCCGGATGATCATCCTCATGACCACCACGGGGCGCCTTCAGCAGCGCTATGACCACCGGCTTCGGGATCTTGTCCAAGGCACCGGGGACGTGACCATCGCCACGGATCTCGGGGTCCCTCGCTCGACGGCCCGTGGGTGGCTCAGCAAAGCACCGAAGGTCGTGGTAAGCCTGGACGTGACGGACCTGAATGCATTGGAACTCCGGCAAGAAGTCCTGGAGCTCCGGCGACGCGTAACGAAGCTCACGGCACTGCTTCGGCTCGCCCTCGCCCTGCTGAGAAGCTCGGGATTCACATTGGCGCACGAGCGTCTGCCCGACGGACGCGCCAAGTTCAGGATCCTGCGAGCCGTGGATCGCGCGCGTGCGTTTGTTCCGTTGCGGACGCTCCTGCGGTTTCTGCGATTGTCCCCGAGTCGGTTCCATGCCTGGCGACGCCTGCAACACGCGTGTGCGCTTGATGATCGGTCATCTTGTCCGCACACGTCGCCCCATCGACTGACCCCATCCGAGGTCCGGGCGATCAAAAACATGGTGACCGCGCTCGAGTACGGGCATGTTGCGACCGGGACGCTCGCCGTCCTTGCGCACCGGCTCGGCACGGTCTGGGCCTCCCCGTCGACTTGGTACCACCTCGTGCGGAAGTTCGGCTGGCGCCGCCCTCGGCTCCGGGTACACCCGGCCAAGCCGAAGGTGGGCCTTCGAACGACGCGACCCGACGAGATGTGGCACATCGACACCACCGTCATCCGCCTGCTCGATGGGACTCGCGCCTACGTGCACGCGGTGATCGACAACTTCTCTCGACGGATCTTGTCCTGGCGGGTCGCTGATACGTTTGCGCCGGTGAACACTGTGGCGGCGTTGGTCGAAGCCAGTCGTGGCGCGACGTCGTCAGCGATGACTCCGGTCGTGTTGGCGGACGCGGGCGTCGAGAACGTGAATGCCCAAGTCGACGACCTGATCACCACAGGAGTGCTGCGCCGGGTCTTGGCGTTCACGGAGCTGAAGTTCTCGAACTCCATGATCGAAGCGTGGTGGCGCTCCCTCAAACATCAATGGCTCTTCCTCCACTCGTTGGACAGCGCCACGACGGTCCGGCGATTGGTCGAGTTCTACGTCCAGGAACACAACCGGGTGCTGCCCCATTCGGCGTTTCGCGGACAGACGCCTGACGAGATGTACTTCGGCAGAGGGGACGCGGTCCCAGCAGACCTGACGGCACGTGCAGCCGCCGCCCGCCGGGCCCGCGCTGAGGCCAACTGATCGGCGACCTGCGGGACGTGTCCATCCATCGACGCGGCTGCCTGATCACCGACAGCCGACCACCGGGACCCGCGGGCCCGTGCGTCTCGAGGCGACTGCCCAGGACAAGCCGATCGCGCGGTCGCCCGAGGAGCCGGGCAGAACCGGGTCAGAGATCAGCGCCGCTCTCAGTCGCCCCTCGCCCCTTGCCGCCGTACATGAACATCCTGGGTTACGATGAAGGGATCGCATCCCGGAGGCGTATGGTCCGAACTACACGAGACTTGCACACGTGAAAGCTACGTACAATCCCCTGAATGTCTTTCGAGTCAATCAGAATATCCCGCCGGCCGCACCGGCCTGAGGCGAGGGACCCATGTCCGGCGACACGAAGCGGAGGGAGCTTTAACAAGGAGTTGTAGTGCAGTCACCCAATACGGAAACCCTCTCCCCTGAAGCGGAAGCCCTCTTGACGGACATCCGCGCCCAAGGCTTCGCTGGATGGTCGTTCATGACCATTCCTCAGATGCGCGAGATGATGATGGGACTGAATGCCCTGGCCGGCGAAAGCGATTTCGCTGGGACTGTAGAGGAGACCCGGATCTCAGCCGACGTCACGGCACTGATTTATCGGCCGCCATCTGAGCTGCCCGCACCGCTGATCCTGTACTTTCACCCCGGGGGCTTTGTGGCGGGGGACGCAAAGGGTATCGATGGCTGCGTGCGCAGACTGGCGCACGCGACGGGCGCGGCGGTGGCATCCGTGAATTACCGTCTCGCTCCCGAACACAAGTTCCCAGCGTCACTCGAAGACGCCTATGCGGCGGTCCAGTGGGCGGCAGACCTCGGGTCAGAACTCGGATGGGATCCGCATCGAATCATTGTGGGAGGTGACAGCGCAGGCGGGACCCTCGCGACGGCGGTTTGCCAGTTGCTCCGCGAGCGTCTCGGTCCTCTTCCTATCGCGCAACTCCTGGTAGGTGCACTACTGGACCACGATCTCTCGACGGAGTCGCACCGGGCGTTTGGCTCGGAGTTCGGCACGCTCACCAGCCGGGATGTCGACTGGTTTTTGAACCATTACGTGAGTAGCCGTGACGAGCTCAAGGACCCCCGTGTGTGCCCACTCCGCGCGTCCGACCTGTCCGGGCTTCCACCTGCCGTGATCATCGTCGGAGCACTCGACCCCCTCAGAGACGAGGTCGTTCGTTATGCGGAACGCCTCCGCGAGGCCGGCGTTCACGTCGACCTGCTGGTCGTCCCGCGGATGTTCCACGGCTTCTGGCTCGCGCCGGGAGTGCTACCGCAAGCAAGAGAGGCCATGGACTTTGCTGCCGACAGACTGCGGAGAATGTGGGCCGTACCCTGACGCCGTGGTGTCCACATCCATAGGCGCTGGCACCGACGATTGGCGGCCCAGGCATCTCGCCAGAGCGCATTGGGCAACGGGGTCTGGTGCTCTGGAGCGCCATCGTATCCTCCGACCGCTGGCAACGTTCGCAGGCCTTGCGAACGGACGGCGATCTCGTCTCCTCGGCCAACGCGGGTCGCCCGCAAGTGATCTAGGGACATTCAGAGGCCTGACACAATTCCCCAAACCGACGACGCAACGTACCCTTCAACTAGTTGCACCCGAAGGATTTCTTCTGAAGAAATGCGAACCAGGTCGGCGTGTGTCATAATCAACTGCGACCGCTCGCAACTCGTTGATTCTAAACGGAGAGATGTCCGAGTGGTTGAAGGAGCACGCTTGGAAAACGACTCCGGCGAGCTGCATCGAGTAGCACCAAAACATCTCTTCGCGCAATCGATTCAACGACTTCCCGCCGCAGAATCCTTCTCGATGTGAACCCGTAAACGCCGGTGTTTGTCGGCGGTTTTCGGGTGACCTTACACAGTTTCTACACAATTCTGAGTTGCACCTGTTCGCGTATCCCGTGAGGCTTCTCGGTACGCGTCGAGCAGCATTGGCCGGTGAGTACGGGTCGGACGCACCCAGCGACGAGCGATCGTTCCTCAGAAGAGTGACACCCCAGTCAGTTCGGCGAGTTTTTCCGAGAGCTGGTCTTGGAAGCCAGCCTCAGACACTTGCTTCGCGGGAGCGTGCGTTTGACGACGATGCCAGTATCGGCCGCTGACCATCGCCGCCGAATCGTCGCTCACCGCAAGCCACGATTGCGTGAGATGCCCCTGTTCGAGATCGTCCGGCGCACCCGGACCACCCATCTTCGTAGGGACCCAGCCGGGATCGACGGCGTTGCTCAGCACGTCCGGCCACCGTCGCGCGATCGCGAACGCGAGTGTAGTGAGATACAGCTTGCTGTCTGAATACGCCTGACTGGCGTTCCAGCTCCGCGCGCACCAGTCGATCTCGCGCAGCGAACTCGAGCCGCCGCGGTGCATGCTGCTACTGAGGAACACGAGCCGGCGAGGACGCTCGATTAGGGCCGTGAGCATGTAAGGCGCCAGCGTGTTGACGGCGAGAATGCTGGCATGTCCCTCGGGCGTCGGTGACCGGTCCTTCGTGGACGCTATGCCTGCATTATGGATGATGGCGTCCATTCGACCTTCGCGTTGACCTGCTCCGCAAGCCTTCGGGTTTCAGCGGCGCTGCGAAGGTCGCCGACGACCACACCGGCCGATCGTGAGGCCAACTCGTCGAGCACCGACACGCGTTCGTGAGACCGCGCATGCAGAACGACCTGATGCCCTTCCTCAACGAGGTTGCGCGCGGCGGCACGTCCAAGCCCGTCGATGCTGCCAGTAATCAGGACCCTTGCCACGTGCCTTCTCGTTCAGCTCGCGTCGGAGCGTCCTTCGGTACTGCTCTGCAGTCACGTGTTCCAGCCAGTCCACAGGCTTGCCATCGAGCTTCTCCTGAATCGCGATGTGCGTCATGGCCGTCGTCGGCGATGCACCATGCCAATGCTTCTCGCCTGGCGGAATCCAGACGACGTCGCCCGGCCGAATCTCCTCGACAGGTCCACCCCATCGCTGGGTGCGGCCCATTCCGGATGTCACGATCAGGGTCTGGCCAAGCGGGTGCGTGTGCCAAGCCGTCCGGGCGCCGGGCTCGAACGTGACGCTGGCGCCGGCAGCGCGCGCCGGCACAGGCGCGTCGAACAGCGAATCGATGCGGACCGTTCCGGTGAACCACTCGGCGGGTCCCTTCGCCGACGGTTGTGAACCACTGCGCTTGATTTCCATCTCACCTCCTGCCGTTGCGGCGGATGCGCGGACGAACGAGAACGTCAGGGTGGCCAGTGCCGTCCGTAAGACGGACCGCCGCGAGCACCCCGCTCGCCGATTCGTTTTTGTGTCTCTCGTCATGACGGACCGCCTTTTGACCTACTGCTTCCGTTGGCCCACGACGTCGTTTCGACGGAGGAACCGACACTTCCTTCTTCATCCAGAAAACTAGTCCTTGGAGAATAGGACTCGAACATCGCGCGGCCCCAGCGTCTGTGGCAGGTCGGAAGGATCGTCCACCCGACCAAGGTGGGTGTACGAGTACGACGATTGAAACGTCCGGTAGAAGACCACCAGGGTGTCCGCGCCATACAGCATGAGATCGCCATTCCGGATCGTTCCTGGTCGGCTCGCATTCGCGGGTAGCGGCTCCGGCAAGTCGCCGTGCTTCTCATTGCCATTGAGCTCGCTCATGTCCAACGTCAGCGGCAGTTGCGCTGCGAATGCACGGGCCGCGGCGTTGTCGTTCAAGGTGATGGCGAAGCGACGTTCGCCGACGGTCACCCACATGCGTGATTTCTCCTGTCTCATGGATGCCGGGGCGGCATCCGCGGCGGTAACGGCCGGCGCGCCTGGCTTCTGATCCTGACCGGCTTCGCACCCGCTGCCGACCACGAGCAGGCCGAGCAGCAGACTCAATCCGCGCAGGACCCGCGCGCCCCCGGCTCGGCGATGGGAGGTGTTGGTGCCGAACAGAGCTTCGGCGCTGATGCGGGTGCTGAGGTTGCTCATGACCGGTTCGGGTCAGTCTCCGTCTTGGCCAATCTGCGCCATCTGCCTCGCATCCATGCGGCCGCCGTAGATCTCGATCCGGGAGAAGGCCGTCTCGATCTCGCGAAGGTCCGCTGGCGTGAGTTGGACCGTCACGGCGTCCAGGTTCTCGCGCAGGTGATCCATCTTCGTCGTGCCAGGGATTGGAACAATCCAGGGCTTCTGAGTCATCAGCCACGCCAACGCAATCTGGGCGGGCGTCGCGCCTTTCTTGACACCGAACGTCCTCAGAAGCTCGATGATCGGCTGGTTGTTCTTCATGACCGTAGGGGAGAAGCGCGGGAACGTCGCTCGCAGATCGTTCTTCGGGTCGAAGGTGGACTGTGCGTTGACGTCCATTGTCCCGGGCAGGAAACCTTGTCCCAGCGGTCCCCATGGAACGAAGCCGATTCCAAGCTCCTCGCACGCTTGAAGCACTCCGTTGTGCTCCACGCTTCTTTCGATGAGCGAGTATTCGGTCTGGATGGCGGCAACCGGCTGAACCGCGTGCGCGCGACGAATGGTCTTTGCGCTCGGCTCCGAAAGGCCGAAGTGCAGCACTTTCCCGGCGTTGATCAGATCCTTGACGGTGCCCGCCACGTCTTCGATTGGCACGGTGAGATCGACGCGGTGTTGATAGTAGAGATCGATACGATCGGTCCTGAGGCGCTTCAGCGATTCATCGACGACGCGCCGGATGCGCTCCGGCCGGCTGTCCAATCCGTTCGTGCCGTCGATTTTGAAGCCGAACTTGGTAGCGATGGCCACCTTGTCGCGAACCGGTGCGAGAGCCTCGCCCACCAATTCCTCGTTGACATAGGGACCGTAGACTTCCGCCGTGTCGAAGAACGTGACGCCCCGCTCGTGGGCATCGCGAATCTGACGGATGCCCTGGGCCCGGTCAACGCCCGGCCCGTAGTGGCCGCCGCTGAGCGTCATGTTGCCGAAGCCAATCTCCGACACCTCCAAGCTTCCCAGTTTCCGCGTTTTCATTACATATGCCTCCGGCTTGATGCTTTGCGTTGATTGAGCTGCTGCCGGGCCCGCCCACGGTCCGGCACTGATCGGCAGCGCTGCGACGAGACCCGCGCCCGTCAGTTTCAAGAAACTGCGGCGGTCGACGTCGCCGCCGACCGGCGATTCCGCAATGTGTCGAGTGCGAGTGTTCTTATTCATGTCAAATCTCCGTATATTCCAGGTTCGGCAACTACGCGCGCAGCAGCGTCTTGATCGCCCGACGCTCGTCCATCGGCGGTAGCCCTCGGCGACTTGCGCCAGCGGCAACACCAGGTCGAACACCTTCCCCTGGATTGATGGTCCCGTTGAAGACGAGATCGATCAGCTTCGGTATCTCTGTCCATGTCAAGACTCCTCGGCACAATGTTCGTCAACGGGGCCGCTTCTCGAACACATCCTTCGCAACCGGCAGGGCCGAGAACACACTGGGCCACCCCGTGTAGAACGCCAAATGCGTGAAGACCTCGGCGGCCTGCGGCTGCGTGAGTCCGTAGTCCATCGCCCGGTTCAGGTGATAAGTCAGGTGCGCGGCCTGTCCCGTGGCGACCAGGGCGCTGACTGTGACGAGGCTACGGTCACGAGGTGCCAGGTCGGGACGCCGCCAGAGATCCCGGAACAGGACGTCTGTGGTGTATTGGACGACGCCTGGTGCGACCGTGCCGAACTGCTCGCCGACCCGCTTCGCACGATCGGCCTCTGCGGCCTCGTCGAGCGGCAGCAATTGCACGGACGCTGGCGGAAGCTGGTCGGCACCAACGCCCCGCTTCCCAAAGACATCTTTCGCGGCGCCAATGGCCGCGAACGCATTGGCCCAGCCGGCGTAGAACGCCAGATGCGTGATCGTCTCCGAAATCTCGCGGGGCTTCACACCGTTCTCGATGGCCTGATTGAAGTAATAGGGCAGCGCCGGCGATTGATCGCGGGCGATCAGTGCCGCGATGGTGATGAGACTGCGATCCCGCGGCGTGAGACCGGGACGCTTCCACACGTCACCGTACAGACGTTCCTGGGTGTACGCTTCGAGCGCCGGCGCGACGGCGCGAACGTCTTCGGGCGACAGCCTCCGGCCCTGGATATTTGGCTGTGTCAGCTGCATCGTCCCTCCTTGATGTGTTGCGGTTTGGCCAGCGGCGCCGTCCGTCACCGGTATCAACGTCGCCGCGACCAGCCAAGTGAAGGTGAACGTTCGGGCAGTCCTCGTCACGATGCTCCTCCTTGTTACGGTCAGCGATTGCTCAGCCGCTCCATCGCCTCGGGATATCGGGCGCCCTGGATCGTGATGTGTGATGCGGCGCTCTCGATGTCTGCGAGGTCTTCCGGCGTCAGCTCCACGTCCGCAGCCTTGACGTTCTCCTCCAGCCGATGCGCCTTCGTCGTGCCGGGAATCGGCACGATCCACGACTGCTGCGCGAGGAGCCACGCCAGCGCAACCTGACCAGCGGTGGCGTCCTTGCGCTGCGCCATCGACTGCAGCACATCCACGAGCGCTTGGTTGGCCTTGCGATTCTCCGCAGTGAACCGTGGAACGCTGGAGCGGAAGTCCGAGCTGTCGAAGGTCGTGGTGTCGTCGATCTTGCCGGTGAGGAAGCCTTTCCCAAGCGGACTGAACGGGACGAAGCCGATGCCGAGTTCCTCGAGCGTCGGCAGGATCTCCCGCTCCGGCTCGCGATACCACAGTGAATACTCGCTCTGGACCGCGGTGACCGGCTGGACGGCGTGTGCCCGCCGGATGGTGTCTGCGGCGGCTTCAGAGAGGCCGAAGTGCTTCACCTTGCCCTGGCCGATCAGCTCCTTGACGGCGCCGGCGACATCTTCGATCGGCACATCCGGGTCGACGCGATGCTGGTAGTACAGGTCGATCGCCTCGACCTTCAGTCGCGCGAGCGAGCCCTCGACCACGCGCGCAATGTGTTCGGGCCGGCTGTTAAGGCGACTCCACCGGGTCTCGCCCTCTGCGCCCGGCGCCCACCCGAATTTCGTGGCGATCACGACCTGGCCGCGGAACGGTGCCAGGGCCTCGCCGACGAGCGCTTCATTCGCGTGAGGACCGTAGACCTCCGCCGTGTCGAAGAACGTCACCCCGCGATCGACAGCGGCGCGGAGCAGGGTCAGCATGGCGTGTCGGTCGGGAACCGGGCTGTAGGACCAGCTCATACCCATACAGCCCAGCCCGATCGCCGACACGTCCAGGCCCTCTTTACCGAGTGTGCGTTTTTTCATCGTGTTCTCCTGGATCAGCTCCCGCTCTCAGTAGCGTTCCCACATGGTCGACCAGCGTTCCTCCGGTCGCACGGATCGCATCGCCAGGCCTGCGTCAGAGAACCGGTACGCGCGCGTGAGGCTCTGTCCGACGAGGCCTCGCGTGATCGATCCCTCCACGTGGCGTGTGATCGTGTGGGCTTGCTCGTTCACTTCATAGGTGCCGAAGGACGCCTCGTATCCGTTCGATATGTAGTCGTTGGAGACGGAAGACTGCGACTCGGGGAACTGGATCTGCACCGACATGCGGCCATCACGTGTGTAGATCAGCGAGCCCTTGCGGTCCGTCCTTCGGATGATCTTCCCGTCTGGGCCTGGCTCCTCCATCCATGCCAGTCGCCACGCGCCGACAAATCGTTCGCGATCGCTTTGGGCGGCTGCGGTGGCCTGGCTGCCACGCAGGTCGACGCTCGATGTGATCGGTAGCGCAACGCAGACAAGGGCCATAGCGACTTTCAGCAGGCTACTCATCAGGCAACTCTCCTTGTTTCTATGCCGGCGACTCTAGGTGCGCAGCAGCGTCTTGATCGCGCGGCGCTCGTCCATCGCTCGATAGCCCTCGGCTGCTTGCTCAAGCGGCAGCTCGAGATCGAAGACCTTGCCGGGATTGATTGTTCCGTTCTGCACCAGCTGAATGAGCGTCGGAAGGTAGCGGCGTACCGGCGCAGGGCCACCGTGTAGATGCACGTGGGTGTAAAACAGATTCGCGCCCTCGAGTCCCACGCCGTGTGGCACGCCGACGTAGCTGATCGATCCACCCGGTCGCGTGGTGTGGATCGCCTGCATCATCGACTCCTGTGTGCCGACGCACTCGAGCACCGAATCCGCGCCGACGCCCTTGGTCAGTTCCTTGACGCGCTCGACGCCTTCGTCGCCGCGCTGGGTCACGATGTCGGTGGCGCCAAATTCGCGCGCCAGCGTCTGCCGCGCGTCGTGACGGCTCATCGCGATGATCCGTTCGGCGCCCATCTGTTTCGCCGACAGCACGCCGAGCAGACCAACAGCGCCATCACCCACGACGACGACCGTCGCACCCGGCTTGACGTTGGCCGCATCGGCCGCGAACCACCCGGTCCCGAGTACGTCAGACACCGCCAGAAAGCTGGACACTTGATTTGGAGAGGGAAGCTCCTGCGTCGCGACTAGCGTGCCATCCGCCAACGGCACACGGAGGAACGGCGCCTGCGCCCCGACGACCCACTGCCGGTGTGTGCACGACGTTTGATAGCCCGCTTGACAGTGCGCGCACGTGTTGTCGGAGGCGGCGAACGAGCCGATGACGAACTGTCCCGGCTTGATCGAGGTGACAGCGCGGCCGACCTCTTCCACGATGCCGCAGGTCCTCGTGGCCCATGGGAGCCGGCCCGCTGGCGGCGTTGAGACCGCGAT
>CAVUTO010000002.1:2500-92339 GCA_963744405.1 Vicinamibacterales bacterium | reverse complement strand
CATGTGCCGCGACCACTTACGAGTTCTTCCAGTATAGCCGCCGCGGCGACAGAATGCAGGGCGAGTGAGTTCCGCGCTGCGAACACGACGATGGAATGCGGCGCTTACGGCAGCCGGGCGTATTCCGCTCGAGCTTGTTCGACGATAGGGATCTTGGGCTCGGCGTGCTCCCACAACGTCAAGAGATCTTTGTAGGCGCTCTTCGCCTTCACGATATCGCCCGAGAGCGCGAGCGCCCTCGCCAGCTGCAGGCGCGCCATCGCACCCATCGGATCGACGAGCACGATGCTTGGATGGTCGAGAATCCTCTGGAACTCGGCGGCGGCCTGTGCGGGCTGATGCGCTGCAAGGTACGCCTGGCCGCGAACGTAGATGGGATAGAGTCTGCCAAAGTGCCCAATAATCCCGATGCCGCCAATGCCGAGGTCGAAGCGAGAGGCGGTCTGCAGCGTGTGAATCGCGGCAGCAGCATCGTGCGCGTTCAACGAGAACAGCGCGCGCAGCGTCGGCAGATACATGTATTGCACCGACGTATCCTCGGGATAGTCGCGCGCCAGATCCGTCAGCCAGCGCTCGCGATCGCGACACATCACCTGACACGGCCAGCGCGAACGCGGCCGCATAGTCCACGTCACGGCCCCTGGCGAGATCCAGCGCCGTCGTCACCTTCTGTCTAGCCGCGACCGCGCGCCCGTAAAACGCTTCCCACACCGCCGTGGCCACGTCGAACAAGGCCGCCCGCTCGCGCTGACCAGCCTTCCGCGCGATGTCGACGGCGACCGCGGACGTCTGTCTCGCCTCCTGCAATCGACCGGAGCGAGCCAGGACCAGCGCCTCGATGTGTGAAATCATGTCCTGCGTTGCGAGGCTTTCCCTCGCCAGCGCCGCCTTCCGTTTCATGTCCTCACCATCGCCGTTCAAGAAGGCGATGAAGTACCGAACCAAGAAAAAATTTGTGAACTCGAGGTTGCGCGCCGTCGCTTGACGGATGGTGGTTTCGGCCTCAGCCAGGCGGTTCAGGGAGAGTTGGCTGAATGCTTTGCTGTTATATGTGGCCCCCCCTCGATCAGGATCAATAGCGAGTGCCCTGTTGGCTGCGGCGATCGACAGCTCGTATTTGCCTGTGCTTATCGTGGCGGTACCAGCCAGCAATCCGAGAGGAGTTGGATCGCGCGGATAGGTCCGCGCCCACGACTCCATGGTCTGCTGCTGACGCTCCAGATTACCGGTCACCTGTCGGTCGTAAAACGTATCGATCCAGAACTGCTCGACCTGGCTCGCCCGGTCTCGCAAGCGGTACGCCTGGAGCGTGCTCTCCCGCGCGAGCGTCCATTCTCCGACGTTGCTGTAATGGATCCCGAGCCGTGCATGGGCGATCGCAAAGTCCGGATCGATCGCGACCGCACGCTTGAACAGCGGCAGGGCCGCGGCGGCGTCGCCTGTGAAGTAGGCTCTCGACGCGGTGCCGAAGGCCCTCCAGGCTTCGAGCGACGACGTCGTCGCTTCCTCGAGCGGCATCGAGTGTTTCTCGATGGTGGCGAGCGATTCCCCCACTCGAGTCCGAAACCGGATTGCAATCTGACTCAGTGCACCGAGGACCTCTTCCTTTCGAGCCGCCTGCGCCTGCTCGTCGGCGAGAATGTCGCCGGTACTGCAGTTTCTTGCGCGCAATGCGATGACGTACTGAGTGCCGAGGCTCGCAATCGATCCATCGAGCACGGCGGCGCTCGCAGTGCGGACGCACACATCCTGGGCCAGCTGGGACGTCAGGCGCGCGTCGGAGGGCTGTTGCATCAGCGCCAGCGTTTTCCGGATGCGCTCTTCCGAGATCAGGCTGAGGAACGGCGATTGCTGGAGCTGGACCGCGAGTCCCTGCCGCAGCGCCTCGTCGAACACGGGATCGCCGGTCGTATTGGTGAAATCGCCGAGCACGATCGTGTCTCGGTCGGTCAGCTTCGGCGTCCGGTTGAAGAACGCGTAGCCGGCGGCGAGCGCAATCGCGGCCGCGACAGCGCCGACGAGTGGCCAACGTATTCGTGCCTTGCCGAACAGCTGACGACTCGTCGTCTGCACCGGGTCGGATCCGCGCGTCACGCGCTCGAGATCGGTTCGCACGTCGGCCGCGTTTTGATATCGGAGATCGCGATCGGTCTCGAGGCATTTCGAGATGATTCGTTCCAGCTCTGAAGACTCCTCGACGCGCAGCCGGACGGCGGGCAGGGGCCGCGTCCCTTTGACCATTTCATAGAGGACCAGGCCGAAGCTCCAGATGTCGGCGCGGTGATCGACCGCCTCGCCGCGAGCCTGCTCCGGCGCCATATAGGCGGCGGTTCCAACCACGATGGGCTGTGTCACACCGGCTCTCGTCGTGTCGGCGTCGTGGGTGATCGGCGCTCGCATCTTGGCAAGACCGAAATCGAGGATCTTGACGTGACCACGCGATCCGATGAAGACGTTCGCGGGCTTGATGTCGCGATGGATGATGCCGGCGGTATGCGCGGCGTCCAACGCGTCGGCAATCTGGATCCCGACGTCGACGAGCGCATGCAAGCCGAGCGGGCCGGCGGCAAGCCGATCCTTCAGCGTCGTACCCTCCAGGTACTCCATGACGATGAAAGAACGCCCGTCCTGCTCGCCGATGTCATGGATGGTGCAGATATTCGGGTGGTTCAGCGCCGACGCCGCCCGCGCTTCGCGCGCGAATCGGCTCAATGCCTCCGGATCGCGTGAGAGCTCGTCGGAGACGAACTTGAGCGCCACCGAACGGCGGAGCCGCGTGTCTTCGGCCTTGTACACGACGCCCATCCCGCCGCCGCCGATCTGTTCGACCACGCGGTAGTGGGAAACCTGGCCGCCTACCAGAGATTCGGTTTCGTAACCAGCGAGGGTGATCGCCGGCTGCTCCAGGAAGTCGCCGGCCGGTTGTTCCAGCAGGAGCAGCGATCGGAGCTCTCGCTCGAGCGCGGCATCGCTCGCGCTCAACTCCCGGAGAAACACCTCACGGTGGTCCGGGGGCAATTGCAATGCCGATTGCAGCAGGCCGTCGAGCTGTCTGAATCGATCCGGATCCATCGCCGGCCTGGCGATTATCCGCGAAATGTGTCTGACCGGCCAAACTTAATGAGCGCATTGCCTCCGGATCTGCGCCTAAAGGGAGCAGGCGGGCCTCAGACGGGGCCCAGGAGGTTAATCACATGCGATATCTGGTTGTTGGTTTGTGTGCATTCACGGTAGCGTGCAGTGGCGCCGCTCCGACGGCGCCGAGCGCCTCGCTTGCTCCCACCGGGGGCTTGTCGTCGTCCGCCGACGCATCGGCCAACGCCGCACGGCCGTCCCTCAATCTCGCAGCCAATGCTGCACAGCCGCACTTCAATCTGCAGGCCATTCTGCGGGGCGATGGGTTCGGGCTCGTCGAGCTGCGCCAGCAGAAAGATCCGACGCAGGACATTCTGTATATGGACGTCTGGGTTCGGGACCTGCTGCCGAACACGAGTTATGGCTTGCAACGCGCGGTCGACAGCCCTCGGGATGGCGTCTGCACAGGCACGAATTGGCTGACGATGGGTCAGGGAGCGACACCGCAACCGATTCTCACCGACGATACGGGGACGGGTCGCGCCGCGCTGTGGCGACCCGTGCCGGCGACTGCCTTGCCAGCCGACATCCACTTCCGCGTGATCCACACCGGCACCAGCAATATCGTGCTGCAAAGCGACTGCTACCAATTGCTCGTGCGTGATTGATTCAGCGGCCAGCACTCGGGCTGAAGGTCACGGTAGATACCCTGCCGCGAAGTAGCCTGAGCGACATCTTCGAAGGAGAATCCAGCCATGCGAACGATTAAGGTTGTGGCCTGCTACGCGCTCGTGATCGTGTTGACGGCACTCATGCCCGCGAGTGCCGAGGTGCTTGACTTCACTACCATTGATGTCCCTGGGGCCTCATCCACTCTGCCCTTCGGTATCAACGCTCGGGGTGACATCGTTGGTCGGTCCTCTGCTGGAGGCATCACATGGCTTTCTGCTCGACAAGCCGGGCAGCTTCACCACCATTGACGTCCCTGGCGCCTCAGCCGCCGAGGCTTTGGCCATCAATCCTCAGGGTGACATCGTTGGCCAGGTACTCTTTTGGGGCACCAACCATGGGTTCCGAGCACCATAGTGCGCCGCCACGCTGGCCGGCCCAGGACCTGCGACGTCCAGTCACTTGTTGACGTTCAACGGACTCTGACCGGTCAGCTCTCGGTACAACCAGATCTTGGCGGCGCTCCAGTCGCGCCTGACGGTGACGGGCGAGATGTGGAGCACCACCGCCGTCTCTTCGACGGTGAGGCCGCCAAAAAAGCGCATCTCGACGACCTGGACTTTTCGTGGGTCGACGCGGGCGAGCGCGTTCAGCGCATCATCCAGAGCGATGAAGTCGAAGGGCGGGTCGTTGCTCACGACGGCCGTCTCGTCCAGCGGGACGTGCTGAACGCCGCGTCCGCGTTTGATATTCTGCCGCCGCGCTCGCTCCACGAGAATGCGACGCATCACTTGCGCGGAGACGGCGAAGAAGTGCGCCCGATTCTGCCACTGCATCCGCTTGTAGTCGACCAGGCGGATGTAGGCCTCGTTGACCAGCGCAGAGGTCTGGAGGCTGTGATCAGCTCGCTCGCGGCGCATGTACCGGTGGGCAAGCCGACGGAGCTCGGCGTACACGATGGGCGTCAGCGCGTCGAGCGCTCGCTGGTCGCCGTCGCTCCAGGCGCGGAGCAAGGCACTGACGTCGCTATGAAACCTGGTCACTGGTGCTCCCACTTTCGAGGCATTGTCCGGTCGCCCGAATTATAAGCCGCCAGTTTCGTCTCGACAGAGTGCGCAAAAACTTCGCCGATCACGAACACAGCAAGAGTGAGTGAGAGAATTGTGTAAGAACCGTGTAAGGTGGGCTCGAAACCTGCGACGAACACCGCCGTTTACGGAGTCACATCATGAAGCATCTGCGTGCCGCAAGCCGTTGATTGATTGCTCAACGAAGTGTTTCGGTGTTGCTCCGTGATCGTCGCCCGCTTCGCTTTCCAAGCGTGCTCTTCAACCACTCGGACATCTCTCCGCTCTAAAATCAACGGTTCGCGAACAGCTGATGCGCCTGACGTCGCGCTGAGGCGGAGCGCGGAACAGTCTGCCGCACCCGCCCCAGCTCAATCGAATTCAGATGCCGTGGCGAACCTCCCCCACGGCGGCCTTCCCTTATCCGACCGGAATGATGCAATGGTAGTAGTCGAGTAACGCGAAGTAGTCCATGGGTTCACCGCCTACGCATGGCTGGCCATGAAAAAGGTCAGGACGCAGAAACTTTACGCGATGATCGAACTGGTGGTCGACGAATGCCGCGAGGTTGTAACTCGGGGGTCCACCGTTATCGGGAACGGGCGGAATCGAAGGAATGCCCATGCCTGGAGGTGCGCAGACTGTTACGCCGGGGGCGGGCTCGATACAGCTCCAACCGGCATTCATGAGCGTCGCGTCCGTAACTCCATGGGAGAGCGCCGACGCCTGCAGCCCAGACGAAACGGCTCGTCCTGACGGCTGGCCGAGTTCGGCGGCTTGTGCCTGCTTGTCGGATGCTATCGCGCTTGGCCCCGCCGGCGATGAGCAAGCTGCGATCCCCAGTCCCCCGAACACCACCAACCAAGTACATCCGCGACTCAATACATTTGACATAACGAATCTCCTTTTTCTGTGTGATCGACCAGGTGGCCATTCCCAAATCGGCTCACCTGCCATGAATAAGGAGTCGGGGGCTGGAGGTTACAGCTTCGGGCGAAGGGCATAAGATGGCTGTTCCGGCCGACATGCCAAACTGCCCTCATTGCGGAGCGGAACTGGGTTCGGCCGATCCCGCCGGACTTTGCCCCACGTGCCTGATACAGGGCGCCATCGAGAGTTCCTGCGGCGTCGACGAGTCCAGGACCGAAACCATCGGCCACATGGCGCTGGCTCGAGATGACGACTTCGGTCGTTACCAGATCATCCGGCCTGTAGGCGAAGGGGGCATGGGCACCGTGTATCTCGCCGAGCAGCGGGAACCCATTCGCCGGCGCGTGGCCCTCAAGGTTGTGAAACTCGGGATGGACACCAGCCAGGTGCTCGCCCGCTTCGACAACGAGCGCCAAGCGCTCGCGATGATGGACCACCCGAACATCGCCCAAATCTTCGACGCTGGAGCGACCCCCAAAGGGCGCCCGTACTTCGTGATGGAGTACATCGAAGGGGCGCCCGTAACCGAGTATTGCGATCGCGAGCGGATGACCACCAGGGAGCGGCTCGCGTTATTCCTTGCGGTCTGCCGTGCGGTCCAGCATGCGCACCAGAAGGGTGTGATCCACCGTGACCTGAAGCCGTCGAATGTGCTGGTGATGGAGCAGGATGGTGCGGCGATGCCCAAGGTAATCGATTTCGGTATCGCAACAGCCACCGACAAATGGGCTGTCGAGAAGACCTTGCTCACCCAGTTCGGCCAGATCGTGGGGACGCCGGAGTACGCCAGCCCGGAACAGGCGGACACGATCACCGGAGACGTAGGTGAGAGCTCGGACGTGTATTCGCTCGGCGTGCTCTTGTACGAGCTGCTGATCGGAGCCGTGCCTTTCGACATGGCGACGCTGCGCAACGCCGGTTTGGCCGAAATGCTGCGGATCATTCGCGAAGAAGAAGCGCCCTCGTTGTCCCGAAGGCTGACCTCAATGGGCGCTGCGGCGACAGACATTGCCGCGCGCCGCCGGACGGACCCGGTCTCGCTGCGTCGCCTCGTCAACGGCGACCTGAACTCGATCACGATGAAGGCGCTGGAGAAGTCGCGCGAACGGCGCTACGCGTCGGTGTCCGATCTTGCAGCCGATCTACAGAGGTTGGTGGAAGACCGGCCCGTGCTGGCGTCGCCGCCAGGCAGCTTGTACCGAAGCCGGAAGTTTCTCCGCAGGCACAGGCTGGCCGCTCTCGGCACAGCCGCAGGACTTGTATTCCTCGTCTTGAGCGGAATGACGGTTTGGTCGCTTTCCCGTCGCGATTCCACGACGAGACCGACACTTACCGACAAGGACACGATCGTCCTCGCGCATTTCGACAATACGACAGGCGATCCTGTATTCGACGACACGCTACGCCAGGGACTGTCCGTGGAGCTTCAACAATCACCCTTCCTCACGCTGATTTCGGACCGGAAGATCCAGCAGACTTTGGCGCTCATGGGACAGTCCAAAGAGGCGCAGCTGACTTCGGAAATGGCTCAGCAGATCTGCGAGCGAACCGCAAGTGCCGCTGTCCTGGAAGGCTCGATCGCAAGCCTTGGGAGCCAATACGTATTGGGTTTAAGCGCGAAGGACTGCATCAGCGGAAACATTCTGGATCAGCAGCAGGCGGTGGCCGCGAAGAGAGAAGATGTCCTGAACTCTCTCAGCGGGATGTCGCGCAAATTCAGGACCCGAGTGGGCGAATCGCTGGCAACGGTGGAAAGGCACTCGGCGCCGCTCGCCGAGGTGACAACACCGTCACTTGAAGCCCTCAAGGCTTACAGCGCCGCAATGAAGTTGCTCCTATCGTCCGGAAATTTTGAGGCATCCGTACCTTTTCTCCGGCGCGCTGTCGAAATCGATCCCACATTTGCGATGGCATACTCCCATCTGGGGTTTGCCTACGGCAGCAGTGGAGCGTCCGTGCTGTCAGCCGAGAGCACTACGAAAGCCTGGCTCCTGCGGGATCGTGTCAGCGATCGAGAAAGGTTTTTCATCGACTTTATCTATGACCGGCAGGTGACGGGAAATCTGGAAAAGGCCTACAAAACCCTCGAGTTGTGGAGCCAGACTTATCCGCGACGAGGGGGGACCGCAAATGCCCAGGATCTGTTAGGGGGCATTTCCACGCATGGGACCGGCCGATTCGAACGAGCGATAGAAGCAGCGTTGGAAGGAATCGCGGCGGATCCCGACTTTGTGTTCGGGTATATCAACCTTGCGTTGGCCTATTATTTTACCGACCGCTTCCCCGAAGCGGAGACGACGCTTGAGCGCGCCTCCGCGCGCAAAGTGGGCGGTTTAGCAGCTCTGCGGTACAACATCGCGGTTCTCAACGGAAACCAGGACCAGATGGAGCGGGCAGTAGGCCTGGCCAAGAGTGAACGCGTGGCGGAACACCGGATGGCCCACGCGGAAGCTCTCGCTCTGGCTCGTTCCGGCCGGTTGCAGGCCGCGCGGCGGTCATCGAACCGCGCCGTAGAGTTAGCTCTCCAAGAGCGGGAACGCGGGACGGCAGCCACTTACGCCGCTGCTCGAGCCGTGTGGGAAGCCATTTGCGGGAATGCTGCCGAAGGGAAGACGAACGCGATAGCGGCGCTCGAGCTTTCCAAGGGCCGGGATGTCGAATATGCCGCCGGCCTTGCGCTGGCGCTTTCGGGAGGCTCTTCTCGATCCGAGGCGCTTGCCGAAGACTTAGTAAAACACTTTCCGGAAGATACTTTTGTTAACTTTACCTACGCACCGGTTCTTCGCGCGTTATCGGCACTGGTGCACGGGAACCCCGCAGACAGCCTGGAGCGACTGGAAGTCGCTCGTCCTTATGAGCTGGCGGTGAATGGCCTCAACTTCCCTAATTTAACTCTTGGCGGTTTGCACTCGGCCTATGTGCGGGGCCAGGCTTTGATTGCCGCGCAGCGTTATGCCGAAGCGGCAGCCGAGTTTCAGAAGATTGTCGAGCATCGCGGTCTCGTGGGCGCAGATCCCATCGGCGCACTGGCGCACCTGCAACTCGGTCGAGTGTTCGCTTTGTCCGGAGACAAGACCAAGGCTAAGGCTGCCTATCAGGCTTTCCTCACGCTTTGGAAGGACGCAGACCTCGACATCCAGATGCTGAAACGTGCCAAGGCAGAGTACGCGAGGCTGTAACCTTTGGCTTCCGATTCCCTATGCCTGTTGTGAAGCACACCATGCACACGCTGGCGGGGCGATCCGATTTTCCGACCACACGGTGGACGCTGGTTGTCGCCGCCGGCGATCATCAACGGAAGGAGGCTCACTCCGCTTTAGTTTCCCTGTGCGAAGGCTACTGGTATCCGTTATACGCCTATGTTCGCCGCCGTGGGTATCCAGCTGACCAGGCGCAGGATCTGACGCAAGAGTTTTTCGTGCGCGTGCTGGACGGCCGATATCTCGATCGGGCAGACCCGGACAAGGGAAGGTTCCGGGCCTTTATTCTGACCTCTTTGAAGTTCTTTCTGGCTGACGAGGCCGACCGCAATCGCGCACAGAAACGCGGCGGGGGGAACGTGCTGTCGCTCGAAATCTCGTCCGGGGAAGAGCGTTATCAACGGGACCCTGCGCACGACGAGACGCCGGATCGGATCTTCGAGCGGCGCTGGGCGCTTTCAATGCTCGATAGAGTCATAGACAGACTCCGGGCTGAGTTTGTACAGCATGGGCGTCTGGACCATTTCAATCGATTGAAGGTCTTCCTTCTCGATCAGGCCGAGACACCGTATGCCGCGCTGGCTCGCGAAATAGGCACTTCCGAGGGAGCGCTTAAAGTGGCCATTCACAGACTTCGCAAGCGCTACCGCGACTTGTTCCGCCAGGAGATTGCGGAAACAGTGGCCGATCCGGCGGATGTGGAATCCGAACTCCGATTCCTCGCGGCCGCGCTGACGAGAAAATAGCAGAGCACATCCTATCGCTCAATGCCCTATCGTCCCACTTCCAAATGGTGGACGGCGTCTGCGCCGGCGCCGTCTGCGGCGCTGGGGCATGTCCGGCGCGGGCGTCATATTGTCGGCGCCTTCTGGCGTTGGCGTCGACGTTTCGGCCTGCAGCGCGCGCCACGACTCGACGAGCGCCGGCGTGCGGCCGTGGAGCTCGAGCCACGTCAGTGCTGCCGGGAACGCGGTGCGGTGCATGATGCCGCGCTTGTGCCGCGGCGATGCATTCGGATCGCGGAGGTGCCGCTGCAGCATCAGGATCTGCCTGAGGAATTCGACGTCGCGGCGCGCGAGAGGCAATATGCCGAATCGGGCGCCGAGCTCCTTCGTTCGGCCGTGATGCTGATCGAGGAGGCCTAGCGGAATCAGGAGCGAGCCGAGAAGGATAGCGTTGCCGAGCGACTCGGGATTGCGCTTGAATGCGCGCCGGTAGTCGTCGATCGCTGAGAGCGACTGCCAGAAGGTGTCCGTGATGCGTGCCGGCACCTCCGGCGCGAGTGCGGCAAGCAGCCCAGTGTCGACGAGCCTGTGGAACGTGTTCTCTGCCGATCCAGCCCGCAGCACCTTGTAGATTTCCTCCATCAGGCGGGCTGGCGCGCTTCGCGCGAGCTCGCCATGATAATGGTCGATGGCGCCGAGAACAGGCGCATCAATCCTGAAGTCGAGTCGTGCCGCGATGGCGACCGCACGCAACATGCGCACAGGATCTTCCTGAAAACGCTCGTCTGGAACGCCGATGCAGCGGATCACGCCGGCGCGGATGTCGTCGAGACCACCGACGTAGTCGATGATCGACCTCGTCTCGATGTCGTAGAACAGCGCGTTCAGCGTGAAGTCGCGCCGAAAGGCGTCCTCTTCGGGCGTCCCAAACGTGTTGTCGTGATGCACCAGGAGATCGAGATCATCGACCGCCGCGCCCGGGGGCGCAGGGACAGGCGGCGCCGGCGCGGGCTCTTCCTCTGTGCCGGCTGGTACCTGTCGGCGAAATGTTGCGACCTCGATGACTTTCGCACCGAACTTCACATGCGCCAGGCGGAAGCGCCGCCCGATGATCCAGCAGTTCCGGAAAAGGCGTTTCACCTGATACGGGTGTGCAGAGGTGCCGATGTCGAAGTCTTTCGGCGTCCGGCCGAGGAGCAAGTCCCGGACGCTGCCGCCCACGAGATAGGCGACATGGTCGAACTGCCGAAGCCGGTAGAGAACCTTGAGGGCATCCGCGTCGATGTGCTGGCGTGAAATCGGATGTTCGCTGCGCGGGATGATGACGGGCTCGGGCATCTAGGTGAATTCTAGTCGGATCACGACTTCGCTTCGCGCCAGTTCAGGCCGATCCCCACATCGACGGTTAACGGCACCGCCAGCGTGGCGGCGCCTTGCATGGCCTCTGGTACTTGCTCCGCCACTGCCGTCGCCGAGTCCTCTGGACTCTCGATCAGCAGTTCATCGTGAACCGTGAGAATCATTCTGGCGGCGTCTGCGCTTTGCCCTCTGCCATCCGTCCTGCTGCGCGAGAGCACAACGTGGACTCGGAGCATGGCCTTCTTGAGGATGTCAGCGGCCGTTCCCTGGATCGGAAAGTTCACTGTCATCCGCTCGGCGCCCTGCCGTATCTGGCCGTTGCGGCTGTTCAACTCGGGGATCATGCGGCGGCGTCCGAACATCGTCTCGACGAACCCTCTGGACCTGGCCCGTTCGATTGTGGAGTCGATGAACGCGCGGACGCGAGGGAAGCCGCCGAAGTATGCGTCGATGAACTCCTGAGCGACGGCCGGCGTGACGCCGATATCGCGCGAAAGTGTAAAGGCCGTCTTTCCATACAGCAGGGCGTAGTTGATGATCTTCGCGCGGCGTCGCAGCTCGTGCTTGCCGAGGCCGCTGTCCGGCCCGAAGACCTTCAGCGCCGTGCGGTCGTGTATGTCTTCGCCACGGCGGAAGGCGTCAATCAGCGCGTCTTCTTCGGCGAGGTGCGCCAGCACGCGAAGCTCGATCTGCGAGTAGTCCGCGGAGATGAGCACGAAGCCGGGGTCTGCGATGAACGCGCGCCTGATCTCGCGCCCGAGATCGGTGCGGATCGGGATGTTCTGCAGGTTGGGATCGCTGCTGCTGAGCCGGCCGGTCGCCGCCACTGCCTGGTTGAACGACGTGTGCACACGCGCGGTCCGCGAGTGGACGAGCTGGGGCAGCGCGTCGATGTACGTGCCCTTCAACTTCATGAGCGCGCGCCACTCGAGAATCAGCTTCGGGAGCTCGTGCGTGAGCGCAAGATCTTCGAGCACGTCGACGGCCGTCGACGCCACCTTGGTCTTGCCCGTCCGTTTGGCGGTCGGCAGCTGCAGTTTGTCGAACAGGATCACCGAAAGCTGCTTCGGCGAGTTGATGTTGAAGGACTCTCCTGCCAGCTCGAAGATCTTCGAGCTGCGCGACGCGAGCTCCGCGTCGATACGAGTCGACTGGCCCGCGAGCGCAGGTAGATCGATGCGAACTCCGTGGCGCTCGATGTCCGCCAGCACCGGGACGAGCGGGAGCTCCAGATCGCGGAACAGCGGTTCAACGCCATCTTCGTGCAGGCGCCCACGCAGCTTCGCTGCAAGCTGCCACGCCAGATCCGCGCGCTCGCCCGCGAAGCTCAGCAGTGCCGCGGCAGGCATGTGCGGCAGCGGAATCGCCTTCTGACCAGTCCCGCAGATGTCTTCCTGTGTGAGAGCCTTGTAGCCCAGATGCTCGAGCGCGATTTCCTCGATAGTGTGGCTCGACCTGGTCGCATCGAGGACGTAGCTGGCGAGCATCGTGTCGAATTCGAGTCCCTGGAGAGCGATTCCCTGATGCGAGAGCATCATCAGGTCGAACTTGAGGTCGTGACCAATCTTCGCGATCGACGGATTTTCGAGGATGCCCTTGAGTGCCGACAACGCCGCTCTCGGATTCGAGAGCCGAGGGCTCGTCGAGCGCCGTGTGGCCAATCGGCAGGTATCGCGCGCGTTGCGCGCCGGTCGAGAACGCCACGCCGACCAGTGCCGCACGCATCCCGCCAGGACAGTCGCCGATCACGCTCATGGCGAAACGGCCGGCGCTCGTGAGCTCGGCAGTGAGGCTGGTGAGGCCATCTTCCGTTGAGACGACGGCGTAATCCGTGTCGACGGTATCGGCGGTCGGTGCGTATTCGGTGACGAGCGATCGAAAGCCCAGTGTGGAGAACAGCTCGAAACACTTCTGCCTGTCGGGTCCCCGGTAGTCGAAAGACGACATGTCGACAGGCGGAAGCGGAACGTCGGTGCGGATTCGGAGCAGCACACGGCTCTCTCGTGCCGAATCGGCATGCGACGTCAGCAACTCGCGCTTCTTGCCACCCAGAGATGCGGCGTTCGCGAGCAGGGCGTCGAGAGAGCCGTGCGTCGAAATCAGATCGCGTGCCCCCTTCTCGCCGATGCCGGGCACACCCTTGATGTTGTCGATGGAGTCTCCCATCAACGCGAGGACGTCGACCACCTGTTCGGGAGCGACGCCGAACTTCGTCTTGACGCCTTCCGCGTCGTACCACGCGCCTTCATCTCGCGGGTTGAACACGCGAACGCCCGTCGCGTCGTCGACCAGCTGAAAGAAGTCCTTGTCGCCCGTCACGATCGCCACCGGCCGGCCGTCGGCCACAGCGCGCACGGCCAGAGTGCCGATCACGTCGTCAGCTTCAAACCCTGCAAAGGTCAGCACCTTCACGCCGAGCGCCTCACACGCTTTGTGCACGAGCGCGATCTGTTCGGCGAGGTCAGACGGCATCGGAGCTCGATTGGCCTTGTAGTCGTCGCGGAGCTCCGACCGGAATGTCGGCCCCGACAAATCGAATGCAGCCGCCATGCACTGTGGGTTGTGGTCCGCGATGAGCTTGCGCAGCATCGTCACGAACCCGTAAACGGCGTTCGTCGAGCGGCCGTCAGGGCCAGTCAGACCTCGTATCGCGTGGTACGCGCGATACATCTGATTGCTGCCGTCGATGAGAAACAGGGTGGGTTTCGACAAGGAGTCCGAAGCTATCTAAGTCAGTATATCATTTGGGGTTATGGCTTTCGGGAAGCGCGCCGGCGTCGCGCTCGCCGTCCTCCTGTTTTCTGCGTGCCAGGCGCTCGGTCTCGTCAAGCGGTACGAGTACGACGAGCGCGTTGAGCTGTTTCTGGACGGGTCGGCCGTCGTTGACATCAGCGCATCTATTCCTGCGCTTGTCGCGCTGCGCGGCGCGACGTTGAGTGTCGACCCGGAAGCCCGCTTCGATCGCCAATCGTTCCGCCAGCTTTACGCCGGCCCGGGCGTTGCCGTTCGCGAGCTGAGCGCATTCCGCCGGCATGGGCGGCGCTTCGTCCACGTGCGCCTCGATGTCAGCGACATCGCGCAGCTGCCGCAGCTGGCACCTCTTTCGTGGTCGCGCTATCGGCTCGATCGGCTGGAGGACGAGTACCGATTTGTTCAGGAAGTGGGTCCGGCCGCGCAGCTCGATGTGGGCGACGTCGGTTGGACCGGCAAAGAGCTCATCGCGTTTCGAGTGCATCTCCCCAGCCGCATCAATTTCCACAATTCGCCGCTTGGCATCGAGCGCGGGAACATACTCGTCTGGGAACAGACCCTGCGGGAGCGCCTGTCGGGGGCGCCCCTGCGCATGGAAGCGCGTATCGAAACCGAATCGATCCTCTATCGCACGTTGTGGCTTTTCGGCGCGACGTTTACAGCGGCGATGCTGGTGATGGCCGGCGGCATCTGGTGGGTCAGTCGAAAGGGAAGGAGCGTGGTGCCTGCATGAGCTCTTCTTCATTCGGCGCGAAGCCGGCGGTTCTGCGCTGCAGCCGCTGCGGCACGTTCGTCGACTGGGCCGAAGCGCGCGCCCAGGTGGTGTGCGAATGCCGACCGCGGCTCGAGCTGCCGCCGGTGCTCGTGCGCGAAGCGGCTGACGCCGAACGTGCAACCGCGCTCGAGCTGTTCCGCAGAGACTTCGGCCGCAGCGGCATTGTGGCGTTCGGCCAGTTGATGAACCTGGACGCGACTCCAATCATCGTTGCGGAAATGAACGGGGAGATTGCGGGCGCCCTCGCGTATCGCCTCGTCGATGCAGGCCTGCACGTCGTCGCGCTAGCGACCGATCCCATGTGGCAGCGGTCCGGTGTGGGCGGCTATCTCGTGGCCGAAGCGGAGCTCTTTGCGCGCCGCCTCGCCATTCCCGCGGGTGGTCGTGTCCATGACAAACGACAATCTGCCGTCACTCTACTTCTATCAGCGCCGCGGGTACTTCGTCGCTGAATGGATCCCCAACGGCGCTGCGAAACTTGCCACAAGCGTGAGCCTGGTTGGCTTCGGCGGAATCCCGATTCGCGACGAAGTGAGGCTGGAGAAGAGCTTAGGTACGTAGGGCGGGTCTTGAAGTTCAGACCCGCCCTACTACGCTCACTGCTGCGCGTCGATCAACTCTTCGCTCGTCCAGCGATCCGATCCTAGGTACGGGTAGTCAATCGGTGACGTGACGAGGCCGGCGCGTACCGGGTTGTTCAATAAGTATCGCGCCACGGTGCGCAAGTCTTCATTCTGCCGTAAAACGCGTTCATGGTAACCCTCCTGCCACAGCGGTCCTCCACGTGTGCGAGCGTGCGCGCTTCCCGATCGTTGCTTCGCGAGTTTGCAGAACCGTTTGAAGTCGGGCCGATCTTCCAAGCCTTCAACTAGAAAGTGGCCGTGATCGGGCATGATGCAGTACGCAAGAATCTCAAACGCCTCCTCATTCGAGGTCTTGCGAAATTGCACCAGCGTGTCTGAGACGGTATCGGAGTGTATGAACAGCTCTTGACGATTGAAACAGCTGGCCGTCAGGAAATAGCGAAAGGGACCTCTGTAGCTGAAATGAGGGAGCCGAGGTGGCCGCGACATTGGGCGCGACTATCGCAAATTCGGGGCCGTCGTGTCTGCAGCTCCGACCGCCGCGTATCCGGCGCCGGGTCTATAAAGCAAGACCCGGCCTACGATGCCTAAGCCCAGTTTACTTAGGCGCCATGCGGATCGCGCCGTCGAGCCTGATCACTTCGCCGTTCAGCATCTCGTTCTCGATGATGTGCTTGACGAGCGCCGCGTACTCGGGCGGGTAGCCGAGGCGCGGCGGGAAGGGCACCTGCGTCGCAAGGCTTTCGCGCGCGGCTTGAGGCAGGCTGGCCATCAGCGGCGTGTCGAAGATGCCAGGCGCAATCGTCATCACGCGAATGCCATAGCGCGCGAGTTCGCGCGCAATCGGCAGCGTCATTCCGACAACACCGCCTTTGGACGCCGAGTAAGCTGCCTGGCCGATCTGGCCGTCGAAGGCCGATACGGATGCGGTGTTGACGATCACGCCACGCTCGCCGCTCGCCGTTGGCGCGGTCGCGCTCATGACCGCCGACGCGAGGCGAATTACATTGAAGCTGCCGCATAGATTCACCTGGATCACGCGCATGAACGATTCGAGGGCGTGAGGGCCGTTTCTGCCGAGCACCTTTTCCGCCAGCACGATGCCGGCGGCGTTGATGACACCGCGCAGCGTCCCGAGCTCTGACGCCGCCTCCAAGCCGCGCTGTACGCTCGATTCGTCTGTCACGTCGACGCACACGAAGCGCGCGCGGCCGCCCACCTCAGACGCGAGGCGCGCGCCCGCCGCCTCGTTGACGTCGGCAATCACGACGCGCGCATCCGCGCCGACCAGCATTCGCGCGGTCGCCTCGCCCAGCCCGGATGCGCCGCCCGTTACAAAGAAGACGTTGTTCGAAAGCTGCAAGGCCTATCGGCTGACGGTATGTGATTTTTCGGCGGTATCGATGGCACGGCGCACTGCGTCGTAGTCATTCGGCAACTCCACAGGCTTGTTCGCGAGGCGCGAAGACATTCCCGCCAGCGCGCTCGAGTGATACGCCACCTTGAAGTCGGTGAACTTCAGCCCGTTTGCCGTCGAGATGACAACGACGCGGTCGTGCGGCTTGATGCGCCCCTGCTCGCGCAGCTTGATCAGCACAGCAAGCGCCACGCCCGTATGCGGGCAGTTGAACATGCCTGTGCGATCGGCGCGTGCCGCCGCATCAGCGAGCTCGGCTTCGCTGGCCTGCTCGACGATGCCGTTGTACTTCTGCAACGCGCGGATGGCTTTCGTCACCGACACTGGATTGCCGATCTGAATGGCCGATGCAAGCGTGGGCTTCGCGGTAATGGGATGGAACTCCCAGTTGTTCTTGTAAGCCAGGTACAGCGGATTCGCGGCGGCGGCCTGGGCGACGACGATGCGGGGGCGCTTCGTGATGAGGCCCAGCGACTCCATCATGTCGAACCCTGCCCCGAGCGCGCTCACGTTTCCGAGATTCCCGCCCGGGATGATGATGATATCGGGCACCGACCAGTCGAACTGCTGCACGATCTCCACTCCGACGGTCTTCTGTCCCTCGAGCCGCAGGCTGTTCATCGAGTTGGCGAGGTAGACACCCTCTTCGACCGACAGTCGCTGAACGATCGCCATGCACCCGTCAAAGTCAGTGTCCAGGGAGAGCACCAGGGCGCCGTTGGCCAGCGGTTGCACGAGCTGCGCTGTCGAGACCTTGCCGCGCGGAAGGATGACAATCGACGGAATCTCTGCAGCCGCCGCGTATGCGGCAAGCGACGCCGACGTATCCCCGGTCGAGGCGCACGCGACGGCGCGGACGGGCTTATGGTCGGCCACCATCTGCCGAACGATGGAGACCAGCACCGTCATGCCGAGATCCTTGAACGATCCCGTGTGCGATTGGCCGCACATCTTGATCCACAGCTCGTCCATGCCGAGCTCTCGCCCGAAGCGCTCGGCCCACATCAGGTTTGTGCCACCTTCGTCCATCGAGACGATGTTTTCGTCGCGGACGCCGGGGCAGACCCATTCCTTCTTCCCCCACACGGCCGAGCCGTAGGGCCATTCCGTCCGCTTGTAGCGGCTGTCGAACAGATGCTTCCATTCCTCGGCGGAGCGGCCGCGGAGGGCAGCGAGATCGTGCGCCACTTCGAGCAAGTCGCCGCATTTTGGGCAACGGTAAAGCGGCTGGTCGAGATTGTATTCGCCGTCACAACCGGCGATGCACTTGAAGGCGGCTCGGTATTCCATGGGGCGCACGTACATATAGTAACGTAGACGGTCCATCAGGAGGCGGACCCTGTATACGATGCGTAAACCTGTCGTGTTGATAACCGGCGCCAACGGCGAAATCGGGCACGCCCTGGTGGCTAATCTGGTCCAGCAACGCAAGCAGGATGTCGTGTCGCTCGACGTCAACGCGCTCGATCCGCACGTGGCGCGGCTGGTGCACCGCGAGTTCACCGGGTCGATCCTCGACACCAACTTGCTGGAACGGATCCTGTCCGAATTCGAGGTCGACCTGATTTTTCACCTTGCGGCGCTGTTATCGACCAGGTCGGAGTTCACGCCGATGGCGGCCCACCATGTGAACGTCGAGGGCACGTTGAACCTGCTCGAGTTTGCGGCGCACGAAACGGAGTCGCACGGCCGCCCCGTGGTGTTCGTCTACCCCTCGTCCATAGCCGCATACGGATTGCCAGACCTGGCGACGCGCCATCGCGCCGGCTGCGTCCGCGAAGACGACTGGAACAAGCCAATCACGATGTACGGCTGCAACAAGCTCTATTGCGAGCACCTTGGCCGCTACTATTCGAGGCATTACAAGCAGCTGCTCGAGGCGAAAGCGCCGCGCGTTGACTTTCGGTGCGTACAGATTCCCCGGGCTGATTTCCGCGGTGACCGTGCCGTCCGGCGGCACGTCCGATTACGCGTCCGAGATGATTCACGCCGCGGCGCGCCGCGAGCCGTACGCGCTGCTTCGTGCGGCCCGACTCGCGAATTCCGTTCATGGCGATGCCCGACGCGATCGAGGCGCTTCTGAAGACTCTCCGTCGCGCAGCCGAACCGCCTGTCCCCGTCGGCATACAACGTGCGCGCGTTCAATCCGTCGGCCGATGAGATTCGTGCCTCGACGCTGCGCGCGTTTCCAGACGCGAAGATCACGTACAAGATCGACGCCAAACGCCAGGCGATCGTCGATTCGTGGCCCGAAGATGTCGACGACACATCCGCGAGACGCGACTGGGACTTTGCGCCGTCCTACGACTTCGACCGCGCTTTTCACGAGTACCTGATCCCGACCATTCGCGCGGCACACGCATAGGGGTCAGACCCTCTTTTTTCGAATTTCGTAAATGATTGCCATCAGCATAGTCAAGCCGGGCGGACCAGAAGTGCTTCGGCCGATCGACGTACCGGCGGCGAGACCTGGACCGCGCGAGGTGCTGATCCGCGTGGCAGCCGCCGGCGTAAATCGCCCCGACCTCATGCAGCGCGAAGGCAAATATCCACCTCCCCCGGGCGCGAGCGACATTCCCGGGCTCGAGGTGTCCGGCACCATCGCTTCGTGTGGATCGGAAGTGGACCGATGGCGCGAGGGGGACGTGGTGTGCGCGCTCGTCTCGGGTGGCGGCTACGCCGAGTACTGTGTTGCGCCGGATGTCCAGTGCCTGCCGATTCCGTCGACCGTTGATCTCGTGTCAGGCGCAGCGATGCCGGAAACGTTCTTCACGGTCTGGACGAACGTCTTCGAGCGGGGGCGGCTTCGAGCGGGCGAGTTGTTTCTCGTACACGGCGGGGCGAGCGGCATCGGCACGACGGCGATTCAAATGGCGCGCGCATTCGGCGCGCGCGTGTTTGCCACGGCCGGCACCGACGAAAAGTGTACGGCCTGCGAGCGCCTCGGAGCCGAGCGCGGGATCAACTACAAGACGGAAGACTTCGTGGCTGCGGTGACCTCGCTTACCGGCGGCAAGGGCGTCGACGTCATTCTCGACATGGTGGGTGCTCCGTATTTCAGCCGCAATGTGGATTTGCTCGCGCTCGAAGGGAGGCTGCTGCAAATCGCCGTGCAACATGGCGCGAAGGCCGAAATCAATCTCGTGCGCCTGCTGCGGCAGCGGATCACCATTACCGGATCGACGTTGCGTTCCCGAACGGTGGAAGAGAAAGGGGCGATTGCCGGCACGATTGAGAAGGCGGTGTGGCCGCTCGTCGAGGCTGAAAAAATCCGTCCAATCGTCTTCGCCACGTTTCCGCTGCGACAGGCTGCCGAAGCCCATCGCCTGATGGAGTCCGGCAGCCACATCGGAAAGATCGTGCTTACGGTCTAGCGGCGTAGGTCTTCGAGTAGCCGTTTCTGCTGTTGGTCACCGTAAACGAGCCGTCGTTGCGCGCCGAGACCTTGAGGTAATGCGCCGGCGAGTGCGCCGCCATTCCACCGGGTCCCGCGGGCGGCGTCGCCGCGCCGCCAACGACGGCCGCCAACTGATCCGTCGCGTCGATGTTCGCGATCATCACGCCAGGAGCGTTGTGCTCAACCCCTCCCGCATATGACCAGTGCAGCTGCCAGACGTCCTCGAGACCCGGCGAGGTCTCGAGCGTCTGAAATGTCTGCACCGCGCCGCCCTTGCGGGTGCCGTTGTTCATGATCGCCACACGCGGCTGAATCGCGTGGACGAATGCGGGCGCGCCTGATTGATCCAGTCCGTGGTGGTTCGTCAGATACAAGTCGACCGTGCCCACCGGATTGTTCGGGCACATCAGCATGAACTCGCGGCTCCACGTCAAATCACCGAGATCGATCGTCCGAAACCGGCCGTAGTTCATCACGAAGCCGGCCGAGTGGTGGTTATCGGGATCGACTTTGCTCTCGTCGCGCGGCTTGTACTCCGCGCAGAGTGGATTCGGCCGTCCCGCACCGGGCGCCTTCGCGATCGGCGTCTTCAGCGGAACGCTGTCGCTCATCACCGTCGTCGTGTCGGTGCCGGTGAATGCCAGCTTGTCGCCGGGCTTTACGATGGTTCGGGGAATCGCCTTGTAGAACTCGACGTATGCCGCCTGAAACTTGATGATGTTCGGCCGTTCAGCTTCAATCGAAGGTCCATGATCGTAGAGATGCTTGATGGGCACCTGCTTGCCAATGTCGATCAGGCTCCCGTAGTGATCGCCGTGATAGTGCGTCAGCCAGAAGTGATCGATCTGCTTCACGCCTGCGACCTTCAGGACGTCGAGGATGCGATTGAGATCGCGCTCGCCCGAGTTTCCGGCGTCCACGAGCAGCGTCTGCCCGGTCGGCGAGACAAAGACCGTGGCCTGTCCCCCCTCCGTATCGATGTAGTAGATGTCGAGGGTCTTACCCGCAGGTGCCTGCGCCGACGACGCCATCGGCATCGCGCACACGGCTAACACGGTCAACAAAGACAATGCTCTGGCCATGAAAAACTCCTTCACGTCCGGCTAACCGCCTTCGCTAAGGCTACGCGGTCCGCCGAAGCTCAATGCGGCGGCGGAAGCCGGACACCATCGTTTCGGGATTGCGATTCTAGGCCATAAACGGCCCGGACGCGACGGGAGAAATGGAGATAGAGGTACCACGCCGCGTTGTGCAGGATGACGAAGGCGGCGAGTGGGACACGCGTGCCGGGCGGTGCGCCCCCCAGATCGGCGCGGCTCGACAGCCGCACCACCGCTTCGATGCCGAACAGCGCAAGCGAGAGTTTTGCCAGGGAGATGGCTCCCGGCCGCCGGAGCCACAGCGCAATTCCGGCGGCAATGCCGATACTCGTGATAATGAGTCGCGCGGCGAGAAATACCAGCGACAGCGCCGGTCGCGATTCGATGTTCCACGCGACCGAAGCCGCGTGGAGCGCGAGTGTTCCGGGGTTCCAGATGGTCAGTATGAAAATAAGCAGCAGGACGCCGGCAGGCATCGCGTCGAAACGCGATGCTTTACGCGACAGCGGGCTCCATTTCATCCGGCGCTTTCGCCTTGCGCTTGACGAGGCGAAGACGCGCGCCCTCGATATAGACGTAATAGACGGGCGTAATGTACAGCGTCAGGAACTGCGAGACGAGCAGGCCGCCGACGACAGCAAGACCCAGCGGGCGCCGCGATTCCGCGCCCGCGCCCAGGCCGAGCGCAATCGGCAGCGTTCCCACCAGCGCACACATCGTCGTCATCATGATCGGCCGGAATCGCACGAGGCACGCCTCGTGGATCGCCTCGAGCGGCGTTTTGCCCTGCTCGCGCTCGGCGGCCGACGCGAAGTCCACCATCATGATGCCGTTCTTTTTCACGAGCCCGACGAGCATGATAATGCCCACGAACGCGTACAAACTCAGTTCCGTCTTGAAGAGGATCAGCGTGAGCAGCGCGCCGAAGCCCGCTGCCGGGAGGCCCGACAGAATGACCAGCGGCTGCGTGAAGCTCTCATAAAGAATGCCGAGGACGATGTAAATCACGACGATCGCCATCACGAGCACGAGCCCGAGGCCCTTCGCCGACTCCTGAAACGCCTGCGCCGCCCCCTGAAATTTCGTAGTGACTGTGGATGGCAGCGTCATCCTGGCGGCTTCCTCGATGGCGCTCACCGCATCGCCGAGCGCATGGCCAGGTTTGAGGTTGAACGTCAGGTTCACCGATGGAAGCTGGCCGGTATGGCTGACCGACAGCGGCCCGACGCCGGTCGTCACCGTTGCAACGGTGTTGAGCGGGATGAGCTTGCCGCTCGTAGATCGCACGTACAGCATCGACAGCGCTGCGGGGTCCTGCTGAAACTCCGGCGCGACCTGCAGAATGACTTGGTACTGGTTACTCGCCGCGTAGATCTGCGAAACCTGCCGCGTGCCGTAGGCGTTGAACAACGCCGTTTCCACCTGGTTCACGGTCAATCCCAGCGCAGCGATCCGGTCGCGGTTCAGGCTGATTTGCACCTGGGGGTTATTCAACCGGAGATCACTGTTGACGTCTTCGATGCTGTCGATGTTTCGCATCACCTCTTCGAACGCGGGGGCCGCGCGATAGAGCTCCTCGGTATCAGGATCTTGCAGCGTGAACTGGTATGAGGAGCGCGCGCCACCCATGCCGCCAAGATTGATGGGAGGCTGGTTGACCATGAACACGCGGACGCCAGGCACCTCCGACAGCTTCGGGCGCAGACCAGCCATGATCTCGTCCACCGACCGCTTGCGTTCGGCTCGTGGTTTCAGGTCGACACTGATGCGGCCTTGATTCGACGAGCTCCCGCCGCCCCTTCCGCCGCCACCCTCGCCCGTGCTGCTGCTGTAACCGGCGATGTCGGGATCCTGCGCGAGAATCGCCGCCACTTCCTGCTGATGGCGCACCATCTCGTCGAAGCCGATGCCCTGGATCGCTTCAACGCTGACGTTGAAACGGCCCTGATCCTCAGTCGGCAGGAACCCCTTCGGCACGATCATGAACAGATACGCCGCTCCGACAATGAACAGAAACGACAGCGCCATCGTCACGGCGCGATGCCGAAGCGCGAACTGCAGCGACACGTCGTAGCCTCGCAGCGAGGCGTCGAACATGCGCTCGGTGAAGTTGTAGAGCCGCCCGTGCGCTTTGCCGTGCGCCGTCTTCAGGAATCGGCTGCACAGCATCGGCGTGAGGCTGATCGACACGAAGCACGACACGAGTATCGCGACGCCGATGGTGACCGCGAATTCCTGCAGCAGGCGGCCGACGATGCCTCCCATGAACAGAATGGGGATGAACACGGCGACCAGCGAGACCGTCATCGCGATAATCGTGAACTCGACCTCCTTCGCGCCCTCGAACGCGGCGCGCATCGCCGGCTTGCCCATCTCCATGTGCCGGCCGATGTTTTCGAGCATCACGATTGTGTCGTCGACGACGAACCCGATACAGAGCGTCAGGGCCATCAACGACAGGTTGTCGAGGCTGTAGTTCAGCAGGTACATCACCGCGAAGGTGGCGATGAGCGATACTGGCAGCGTCAGGCTCGGGATGATCGTCGCCGTGAAACTGCGCAGGAAGACGAAGATGACGGCAATGACGAGGCCGAGCGCAATCAACAGCGTGAGCTTCACGTCGTGCACCGACTCGCGAATCGACTCGGACCGATCCATTCTGACGTCGAGCGGCACCGACGGCGGCAGCTGTGCACGAACAGACGGAAGCAGTGCCTTGATATCGTCGACCACTTGCACGACGTTCGATCCCGGCTGCTTCTGGATCATCAGGCTGATGTTCCGCATGCCCTGATACCAGCTGGCGGTCTTGTCCTGCTCTACGCCGTCGTACACGCGCGCCACGTCTCCGAGCCGCACCGGGTTGCTATTTCTGTACGCGATCACCATCGGGGCGTACGAAGCAGCATTCAAGAGCTGGCCGTCGGCGAGCACCGTGAAGATGCGCTCGCGTCCCGCCATCGTTCCGGTGGGCAGGTTTACATTCGACGACTGAATGGCGGTGACGACTTCGTCGATGCCGATGCCGTGCGCGGACAGCTTCCGCGGGTCGACGTCGATGCGGACCGCGTATTTCTGAGGTCCGTACACGTTCACCTGCGCAACGCCGTTCACCATGGAGATGCGCTGCGAGACGTTGGAATCGGCGTACTCATTCACCGTTGAGAGAGGAAGCGATGGCGACCGCATGACGAGCAGCATGACCGGATAGTCGCCGGGATTGACCTTCATGTACGACGGCGGAGAGGGCATCTGCGGTGGAAGCTGACGTGTCGCCCTCGCAATCATCGTCTGCACGTCCTGCGCGGCGGCATCGATGTCGCGGCTCAAATCGAATTGCAGGACGACGCTCGTGGAGCCCTGTGTGTTGGTGGAGTTCATCGACGTGAGACCGGAAATCGTCGAGAACTGCTTTTCGAGCGGCAGCGCCACGGCCGACGCCATCGTTTCCGGACTGGCGCCGGGCAGCTGGGCATTGACGGAGATCGTCGGGAAATCGATCGCCGGCAGGTCGGCGACCGGCAGCACGCGATACGACATCACGCCGAAGACGACGATGCCTAGAGTGATGAGCGTCGTCGTGATTGGACGTTTGATGAACAGCGCTGAGAGGTTCATGAATCCGCCTTCTGTGGAGTTTCGCCCCTGATGCTGATGCGGCTGCCCGGCACGAGCCGAAGCTGGCCGTCGGTGACGACCGTCTCACCGGGTTTGACGCCTTCCTTGAGGACAGTTTCTTTTCCCGCCGTGCGCGCGACGACCACCGGGCGCATTTCGACGGTCTGATCGCCTTTCACAACGTAGATGAACTGTCCCTCGGGACCTGCCTGCACGGCGACCGACGGCACCACAATCGCGCGCGGATCGGAGGTGAGCCGCACCCGCACGTTGACGAACTGACCAGGCCAGAGCCGGCGATTCGCGTTCGGGAACGTGGCCTTGATTCGAATCGTGCCGGTGGTCTGATCGACCTGGTTGTCGACGAACGTAATGCGGCCTGTCGCGGGGGCGATTTCTTCGTTCGGGGGAACCGCCTCGACCTCGAGCTCCCGCAGCGCCATGTAGCGCCGCAGCTCGGGTAGCAGCCCCTCGGGAACGCCGAACGAGACGTAAATCGGGCTGACCTGATTGATGACGACGAGCGACGTCTGATCGTTGGCGCGCACGAGGTTACCCGCGTGGACCATGAGTGCGCCCGTCCGTCCGGCGATTGGCGCACGAATGGTGGCGTATTGCAGCTGCACCTTCGCGTTTTCGACGACTGCTTTGTCCGCGCCAACCACAGCGTCAAGCGCGGCGGCGGTGGCGCGGGCGGTATCGCGCTGCTCGCGCGTTCCGACTCCGCGTTCGACGAGGTCTTCCATTCTCCGGGCAATCACCTGCGCGTTTTCCGCCTGCGCCGTATCGCGCGCGAGGTTCGCTTCGGCCTGGCTCAGCGCCGCTTCGAGCGGCCGGTGATCGAGTGCAAACAGGACCTGCCCGGCCTGCACGTCGTCACCCTGCGTGAAGTTGACGTCTTTCAACTCGCCGGTCACCTGGGCGCGCACAGCGACGGTCGAGAAGGCTTCGGCTGTGCCGACGACATTCACGTCGAGCGGCATTTCCTTCTCGACGACCCGGTCGACCGTGACCGGCACGGCCTGTTGCGATGAGCCTGCGGAGGTACCCTGCGCTCCGCCGCGCGAACATGCCGGAAGCGCCGCCGTTATCCCGATGAGCAGACCGAAAAGTAGGTGATGGACTGGATGCATGAGGAAAGCTTGCATTCTAACGATTCCGGGCCCCCATTGAATAGCCTAAATTCAGCCGACACCGTAGTATAGAGGTCGGTACTCCAATGATTCCGCTTCGAATTGGATTCGACATGGACGGCACGCTGGCCGACCTGGCGTCCGCATATGCCGAAACGGAGGCGCGTTTGTTCGGAAAACAAACAGCCGAACACGAAGCGCCCTCGCCGGAGGCGCGCGAAGCGGAGCAACATCAGGAAGAGGCAGTGCCGGTGGCTGCGACAACTAGCGACAATCGGAGGGTAGTCGAACGCCGGCGATCGGCAGCGGGCACGTCTGGCCATCGCGATCTCGTCTGGCGCGCCATCGAGGAGACGCCGAACTTCTGGACCATGCTGAAGCCGCTCGAACCCGGCGCAGTCAAGCGGTTGTACGAGCTGACGATCGAACACAATTGGGAAGTCTTTTTCATCACGCAGCGGCCCGCAACGGCCGGAGCCAACGTCCAGTTGCAGACGCACACCTGGCTCGTGGAGCACGGATTTGCCACGCCGAGCGTGATTCCATTGTCGAGCGCCCGCGGCAAATGTGCGGCAGCGCTGCAACTCGACTACCTCATCGACGATACCCCCCAGAACTGCCTCGACGTGCTTGCCGATTCGGCTACCCGCGCGATCCTTCTCGTGCATCCTGATGACTCGCTCGCCGACACGAGCGCGCGCCGTCTCGGCATCGGCACTGCGCACAGCATTCACGACGTGCTCGACGTGCTCGTGCAGGCCACAGCGGCCCGCAACAACCCCTCGCTGCTCGAAAAACTCCGCAAACTCGTCGGCTGGAAATAAGCCACGCCCGCCTCAGGTGGTCCGAAGATCCACTAGAATCGAAATATGGCGACCGAAACAACCGTAGATACACGCGCGCGTACGCGTGACGAAATACCCGAAGCCTTCACCTGGAACCTGTCCGATATCTACGCGAGCTGGAGCGAGTGGGAGGCGGGGCTCGCGGAGTTCGAGCAGATGCTCCCCGGCTATGCCGAGTTACGCGGCACGCTCGCGCAGGGGCCGGATCGCCTGCTGAAAGCGTTCCGGCTTGGTGACGAGCTCGGGCAGCTGTCGTACAGAATCTGGTATTACGCGGGTCTGACCTACGATCAGGACCAGCGTGACAACTCGGCGAACGCGCGCAGGCAGAAGGTCCAGATCCTCTTCGCGAAGGCCGCTGAAACGCGGTCGTGGTTCATTCCCGAACTTCTCAGAATCCCGCTGACAACCGTGCGGACCTGGATGAGCGCGAGCCCCGAGCTCGCGGTGTACCGGTTTGCGATTGAAAGCGCGTATCACCAGCAGGAGCACGTGCTGGACGAGAAGGGCGAGCATCTGCTGTCGCTGTCGAGCCGCCTCGGCGATGTGCCGCACGATGTCCATTCGATGCTGTCGAACGCCGACATCAAGCACCCGGTCATCACGCTGCACGACGGCAGGCAGGTAACCCTTACCTACGGCCAGTACAACGCGCTGCTGCAGACCAACCGCCATCAGCCCGATCGAGCTGCGGCGTTTCATGCGTTTCACGAGACGTTTGCGGCGGCTGCGAACACCTACGCCGCGGTTTACAACGGCGTGCTTCAGCGCGACTGGTTCATCGCTCAGGCGCGCCAGTTCAAGAGCACGCTCGAGGCTGCTCTCCACGGCAACGACATTCCGCCCGCGGTCGTCGAAAATCTCGTGGCAACGGCGAAGGCGGGCACCGAGCCGCTGCGAAGATATCACCGTCTGAGGAAACGAGTGCTCGGCCTCGAGACCTATCACGCCTACGATCAGCTCGTCCCGCTCATCGACTGCGACCGGAAGTACCGAGTATTCGACGGTGATCGACGAAATCGTCGACTCTATGAAGCCGCTGGGCGCCGATTACCAGAGCAGCGTCAGGCAGGCGTTCGAAGGACGGTGGATCGACGTGTACGAAAATCCCGGGAAGCGCAGCGGGGCGTATTCGGCACCTGTGTACGGCGTCCACCCATACATGCTGCTGAACTACAACGACACGCTGGACTCGGTCTTCACGCTCGCCCACGAGATGGGGCATTCGATGCATACGATGTTGTCGGAGGCCCATCAGCCGTTCGTGTACTCCGACTACACGATTTTCGTCGCCGAGGTCCCATCGACGCTGAGCGAAATGCTCTTTTTCGATCACATGCTTGCGCGCACGACGGACCAGCGCGAGCGCATCGTGCTGCTCCAGCACGCCATCGACGACATCGTCGGCACGTTCTACCGCCAGTGTCTGTTTGCCGACTACGAGCTGCAGGCCCATCGTCTGGCACGAGCAGGGCGAGCCGATTACCGCCGAGACGCTGAGTCAGTGTGTACTTCGATCTGTTCAAGGCGTATCACGGCGACTCGATGAGTTACGACGATTCGGCGCAGATCACCTGGGCGCGCGTGCCGCATTTCTTCGGGAGCCCGTACTACGTTTATCAATACGCGACGTGCTATGCCTCGTCCGCGCAGCTGATTCAGACGATTACGTCGGGAAGCCTCGACGAGCGGCGCGAAGGGGTCGAGCGGTTTCTCGAGCTGCTGCGTGCGGGCGGCAGCGACTATCCGATGAACCTGCTCAAGCGCGCGGGCGTGGACCTGAGCACGCCGGCGCCCGCCGAGGCGGTCGTCGCACAGCTCGACAGGCGTGTGACGCAACTCGAACAGGAAATTGAGCGTCTGTAATCAAGTCTCTCCCGCCATGGCTTTGAACACCCTTCACCCGATCGTCCGCGATTGGTTTGCGGAGCATTTCGGCTCCGCAACCGAGCCGCAGGAGCGCGCATGGCCGGCGATCCGCTCGGGCGAAAACGTGTTGGTGTCGGCCCCGACCGGGTCCGGCAAGACGCTCGCCGCGTTCCTGATCTGCCTCGACGATCTCGTGCGCGCCGGTCTGGACGGGAGCCTGCCCGACACGACGCAGGTACTCTACGTGTCGCCGCTGAAGGCGCTCAGCAACGACATTCACAAGAACCTCGACGTGCCGTTGTCGGGTATCGCCACGCTGGCGGCCGAACGCGGCCTCATGTTGCCGGCGATACGCACGGCCGTCCGCACCGGAGACACGCCGGCGTCCGAACGCCAGCGGATGGTGAAGCATCCGCCGCACATTCTCGTCACGACCCCGGAGTCGCTGTTCATTCTGCTGACGGCCGATCGCAGCCGCCAGGCGCTGCGCGGCGTCAGGACGGTGATCGTCGACGAGATTCACGCGATGGCCGACGACAAGCGGGGCGCGCATCTGGCGCTGTCGCTGGCGAGGCTCGACGATCTCGTGGAGAAAGGCTGGCGGACTGCGCCCCCAGCGGATTGGACTGTCAGCAACGGTGAAGCCGATCGAGACCGTCGCCCGGTTCCTTGCGCCCGACGCCGAGGCGAACGTCACCATCATCAACCACGGCCATCGCCGGGCGATGGATCTGGCTGTCGAAGTTCCGCAGGACGAGCTCGGGCCTGTCGCGTCGAACGAGATGTGGCAGGAAATCTACGACCGCATCACGGCCCTGATCAACGAGCACCGGACGACGCTGGTCTTCGTCAACACGAGGCGGCTCGCCGAGCGCGTGGCCCACCATCTCGGCGAGCGGCTCGGTGAAGATGCGGTGCTCGCGCATCACGGCAGCCTGTCGCGAAAGCTGCGGCTGAACGCCGAAGAGCGCCTCAAGACAGGCAAGCTGAAGGCGGTCGTCGCCACGGCGTCGCTCGAGCTGGGCATCGACATCGGCACCGTCGATCTGGTCTGCCAGATCGGCTCTCCGCGATCGATCGCGGTCGCGCTGCAGCGCATCGGGCGATCGGGGCATCAGGTCGAGCACACGACCAGGCCCAAGGGCCGGATCTTCGCGACCACCCGCGACGAGCTGATCGAGTGCGCGGCGCTCGTGCGCTCGATTCGCAGGGCGAGCTCGATCGCCTGCTGGTGCCGGAGACTCCGCTCGACGTCATGGCGCAGCAAATCGTCGCCATGGCGGCCGCGGAAGACTGGCAGGAAGACGACCTTTTCGCGTCTCATTCGACGCGCCTATTGCTACGCCGATCTGACGCGCAGCGGATTTCGACGCCGTCATCGACATGCTGTCCGAAGGCATCAGCACGAAGCGCGGCCGGAGCGGTGCGTTTCTGCATCGCGATCGCGTGCATGGGGTCGTCCGCGGCAGACGCGGCGCGCGTCTGGCTGCGATTACCTCGGGCGGCGCGATTCCAGATAACGCGCAGTTCCTCGTGCTCGCCGAGCCGGACGAAACGGTCGTCGGCACGCTCGACGAAGATTTTGCCGTCGAGAGCATGGCCGGCGACGTGTTCATGCTCGGCACGACGTCGTGGCGCATTCGCCGCGTCGAGGCCGGGCGCGTTCGCGTGGAGGACGCGAAAGGCGCGGCGCCGACGATTCCGTTCTGGCGTGGTGAGGCGCCGGGCCGCACATGGGAGCTGTCGACCGCGGTGTCGGAGCTGCGGTCGAAGATTCTCGAGCTGAGCGAAAAAGGAATCGGGATCCTTTTTCGCCAGACGAAGCCGAAAAAGGCTCCCGATTCCTTATCGACGAGTGCGGTCTCGACAGGCGCGGCGCGGAACAGGCGGTCCTTTACGTGCGGGCAGGCGCCGCCGCGCTCGGAGCGCTGCCAAGCGTCAACACCGTCGTGGCCGAACGATTCTTCGACGAAGGCGGCGGCATGCAGCTCGTGCTGCATTCGCCCTTCGGCGCGCGCATCAACAGAGCGTGGGGTCTCGCGCTTCGCAAGCGCTTCTGCCGCTCGTTCAACTTCGAGCTCCAGGCCGCGGCGACCGACAACGGCATCGTCATCTCGCTGAGCGATCAGCACAGCTTTCCGCTCGAGCTGGTGTTCAAGTTCCTGAGCAAGGAAACCGTCGAAGAAGTGCTGACGCAGGCGATGCTGCCGGCGCCGATGTTCGAAGTGCGATGGCGATGGGACACGTCGCGCGCGCTGGCCGTCCTGCGTTTTTCCGGCGGGCGGAAGGTGCCGCCGCAGATTCAGCGCATGCGCGCCGACGATCTGCTGGCCGCGGTGTTTCCGGATCAGGCGGCATGCCAGGAAAACATCGTCGGCGACATCCGCATTCCCGATCATCCGCTCGTCAACGAGACGATCAAGGACTGCCTGCACGAAGCGATGGATCTCGACGGGTTGAAGCGGCTCGTCGAAGACATCGGCGCCGGCCGCCTGAAGACCGTCGCGATCGATACGCCCGAGCCGTCGCCGTTCTCGCACGAGATTCTCAACGCCAACCCGTACGCGTATCTGGACGATGCGCCGCTGGAAGAGCGGAGGGCGCGCGCGGTGCAGATGCGCCGAACGATCGGCCCGGACACCGCCGGAGTCGGCGCGCTCGATCCTGCGGCCATCGCGGAGGTCGCCGCCGAGTCGTTTCCGGTCGCGCGCGACGCGGAAGAGCTGCACGATGCGCTGCTCACGCTCGTCGTCGTGCCGCCGGTTCGCGAATGGGAAGAGTTTTTCCGGACGCTCCGCGAGTCGCGCCGCGCAACCGTGTTGAGCGCGGGCGGCGCGAACTTCTGGGTTGCCGCCGAGCGTCTCAAGTCGGCGCGGCTGCTCTATCCCGACGTCGGTGATCGCGCCGGCGATAGACGACTACGACCGGACGCCGACATCCGATCAGGAGACGGCGGCGACCGAAACGCTCGCGCGGCTGGCTGGAATCGAGCGGGCCCCAGACGCAGAGCGGCTCTGACACGGCGATTCGCGCTGCCCGCCGAGGTCATGGAGGCCGCGCTGCTTCGGCTCGAAGCCGAGGGTCAGATCTCTGCGCGGCCGCTTTACCGCAGCGGCTGCCGGCCCACGGCAGCGAGATCGAATGGTGTAACCGGCGGGTGCTCGCGCGCATCCACAGAATGACGCTCGGCCGGCTGCGGCGGGAGATCGAGCCGGTGAACGCCCGCGACTTCATGCGCTTCCTCTATCACTGGCAGCACCTGAAGCCGGGCACGCAGCTTCATGGGCCTGACGGCGCGCTTCACGTCATCAAGCAGCTGCAGGGATACGAAATTTCCGCGGCCGCCTGGGAAGGCGATGTGCTGCGCCGACGGCTCGGAAAATACGCGCCCGAGCTGCTCGACCAACTTTGCATTTCCGGCGAGGTCGTGTGGGGCCGGCTGTCGCCGCATCCGGCGTTCGACGATCAGGATCGCGCCAGGAACGGCGGCTCGCGGCGCGTGCGCCCGACGCGGTCGGCGCCCGTTGCGCTGTTCCTGCGCGAGGACGCCTCGTGGCTGCTCGAGGCCGCTGCGAGACGCGCGTCCGCGAACGGCCAAGCGCCAGATCAGCAGCACGGTTTATCGGGCGCGGCGCGTCAGGTGCTCGACTCGCTGAGCCGCCGCGGCGCCTCGTTCCTCGCGGATATCGTCAAGGACACGCGCCAACTGACCAGCGTTGTCGAAGACGCGCTGTGGGAGCTCGCGGCAGCCGGGCTGGTGACCGCCGACGGGTTCGAGAACCTTCGGGCGCTCATCGATCCGAAGCGTCGCCTCGCGACCGCAAAACATCCGTCGAAACGCCCGCGCTTCGTTCCCGGCCGCTGGGCGCTCCTTCGCTCCACTGGGTCCATGGGCGTCTGACGCCCAAGTCAGACCCAAGTGAGTTGCCGACGGAGACGCTCGAGGCGGTCGCGCGGCAGCTCCTGCTGCGCTGGGGCGTCGTGTTCCGCGATCTCGTCGCGCGCGAAACCATCACGCCGCCGTGGCGCGATCTGCTCATCACGTTCCGCCGGATGGAGGCACAAGGCGAGATTCGCGGCGGGCGGTTCGTATCGGGCTTCGTGGGCGAGCAGTTCGCGCGGCCGGAAGCGGTCGAGCTGCTGCGCGAAGTCCGGCGGGATCAGAATGTCGGCGCGGCGCCACAGCTGTCGGCGGCCGATCCGCTGAATCTCGCTGGCATCATCACGCCAGGCCCGCGCATCAGCCCGCTTTCCGGCGTCAGCGTCCCGCTGTGGGAGGAAGTCGACGCCTGACGATAAGATGGGGTCTGACCCCATTGGCACGAATTTCGTAAATGCTTCCCATTAGGCTTCATAAAACTGTTGGCGTGAAGGTCGGGCCGGTGCAAGTCGGTGGCGGCGCTCCTGTTGCCGTCCAGTCGATGACGAATACCGATACGCCCTGACGTGGACTCGACTGCCCGGCAGTGCATCGAGCTGGCGCAGGCGGGCTCCGAGCTCGTGCGCATTACGGTAAACCTTCCCGAAGCGGCCGCCGCGGTGCCCGCCATCAAGCAGCGCATGCTCGATGCGGGTGTGACGGCACCCCTCATCGGCGACTTCCACTACAACGGGCACATCCTGCTGACCAAGCATCCCGAGTGCGCGAAGGCGCTCGACAAGTACAGGATCAACCCTGGCAACGTCGGTACCGGCAAGCGGCGTGACGAGCAGTTCACCACGATCTGCCAGGTCGCGGCGGACCACGGCAAGCCGGTGCGCATCGGCGTCAATGGCGGCTCTCTGAACCAGGAGCTCGTCATGGACAAGATGCAGGAAAACACCGACCGCAGGCTTGGGCAAGAGCTCGGAGGAGATCATCAACGAATGCATGGTGCTCTCCGCGCTCGATTCGACAGCGCTGGCGCTCGAGTCAGGCCTTCGCAAGGATCAGATCATCATCTCGTGCAAAGTGTCCCGGCCGCTTCACCTGATCGCGGTGTACCGCGCGCTGGCACAGCGCACCGACCAGCCCTTGCATCTTGGCTTGACGGAGGCCGGCATGGGCATCAAGGGGCTCGTGTGGTCGGCGTCGGCGATGGGTGCCCTGCTGAACGAAGGCATCGGCGACACGATTCGCGTGTCGCTGACTCCACGTCCGGGCGGCGATCGCCGCGACGAAGTGTACGCGGCGTGCGAAATGCTGCAAGCACTCGGTCTGCGTTCGTTCGCGCCGAGCGTCACGGCGTGTCCCGGCTGCGGACGGACGACGAGCACGACGTTTCAGGAGCTGGCCGAGCGAACGCAGGACTACATCCGCGAGATGATGCCTGTCTGGAAAGTCCGCTACAAGGGCGTTGAAGAGATGACGCTGGCGGTGATGGGATGCGTTGTCAACGGTCCCGGAGAATCGAAAGCCGCCAACATCGGCATCAGCCTGCCCGGCACCGGCGAAGAGCCGAGCTGCCCGATTTACATCGACGGTCGCCACGTCAAGACGCTGCGCGGCACCTATGACGAGCTGGCGGTCGAGTTCCGTCAGATTGTCGATGACTATGTCGAGCAGACCTATACGCGCCTGGTGTCCGCCGGACGGCCCTAATGGACCGTCGTGTACGGTTCGGAGAGCGTGAAGATCGGAATTTCGATTTCGAAGTCTTCGCGCTCGCCGGTCACCATCTGGTAGGTTCCCCGCATCGTGCCAAACGGCGTGGCCAGGTCGCAGCCGGACGTGTACTCGAAGCTCTCGCCAGGCTCCAGCACCGGCTGCTTGCCGACGACGCCCGGCCCGCGAACTTCGCGCACATCACCCATCGCGTCGGTGATAACCCAGTGACGGCTCAACAGCCTGACCGTCTCGGCGCCCTCGTTCGTGATGCGGATGGTATAGAGGAAGAACCATTTGTTCTGCGCGGGGCTCGAACGTCCCGGAGCGAACTCCGATTCGACGTGCACGCGAACTTTTCTCGTCACTGCTTCAGGCATCTTCTCCTGTAATCATATGCCAGCCGACGAACTGCTTCGACTGAAGGAGCTTGCCGCATCAATCGGCGTCCCCCATGCGCGCCGCCACATCTTCCTGTGCGCCGATCAGACGAACCCGAAGTGCTGCGATCGCGAGCGCTCGATCGAAGCGTGGGAATATCTGAAGAAGCGGCTCAAGCAGCTCGGGCTCTCTGAGGCAGGCGGCGTCCTGCGCACGAAGGCCAACTGCCTGCGGATCTGTGAAGGAGGCCCCATCGCGGTGGTCTACCCCGAAGGCACTTGGTACAGGGGGTGCGATCCGGCGGTGCTCGAGCGCATCATCGACGAGCACCTGATCGGCGGACGGCCCGTTCAGGACCATGTGATCGTCACAAACGATCTAGATCGTCCTTCCCGATGACAGGGTTCCATCCGACCAGCTCGTACTGCGCGACGCCGGACTGAAAGAACGGGTCGTTGTCGCGGATGCCGTCGAGCGTTTTCGTGTCATCTTCCGCGACGCGCAGCAGCAGCAGGCCGCCGAAGCGCGGGTGCATCGGCCCCGAGGCGATGAGTACCCCTTGCTCCTTCAGCCCCCGCAGGTACGCGCGGTGCGCGTCCTGATGCACGAGCACTTCTTCCAGCGGCTTGCGATAGCGAATGATGGCCAGCGCGTACATCAGTGTCCTCCAACCAAGGTGTTGAGGCCGACGACTGTGCCGATGCCGGCCAGCGCCAGCGCAAGCTGACGGAGCGTCGTCGAATCGATGCGGCCTCGATGCAGATCGGGAATCAGATCGGCCATCGCGATATACAGGAAGCTGGCCGCGGCGACCGAGAGCACGTACTCGTTCACCTGCGGCACCCACTCGAGCGCCAGGACGGCGGCGATTGCGCCGAGCACCGATGAGGCCCCCGACAGCAGATTCAAGACGAGCGCCTTTTTCCGCGAATAACCCGCGTGCAGCAAGATCGCCATGTCGCCGAGCTCCTGGGGAATTTCATGCGTCGCCACAGCGAGCGCGGTGCTCACGCCGAGCGGAATCGACGTGCGCACCGCCGTTCCGATGACGACGCCGTCGAGAAAATTGTGGAAGGCGTCGCCGACGATCACCATTGGCGCGGCCATGCCGTGCGCTTCGCAGTCGTGTGTGTGGCAATGCCTCCACAGGACGAGCTTTTCGAGCAGAAAGAACAGCATGATGCCCGCCAGCAGCGAGCCGAGGACAGCGCGTGGCGAAAGATGCGCGAGGGCTTCGGGAAGAAGCACGAGCAGCGCGACGCCGAGCAGCGTGCCGACAGCATAGCTGACGAGCCATGGCACGAGCTTGACGCGAAGACGATCGTTGAAGAAGAGGAGCGCTGAAGCAACCAGGACGCCGCCGAGGCTGCCTGCAAGCGTCAGCCCAACGGCCCACGCGAGCGAACGCACGCAGGCATGTTAGCAGCTACCGAGCTACCGGCTACCAGCTACCGGCGGATTACGGCGTGGCGACGTAACCGCGGCGTGCGCGGACGCGGAGCGATTTGTCGCGCGTTTCAACGCGAATCGAATGCCAGCGGCCGTCTTTCTGTCGTCGTCGACGTGTAGCCGAGGTAGTACTGCTGGCTCAGCTCGTCGGCGATGTTCGCGGTCGCTGCGTCGAGGTCGCGGCCCGAGCGCACAACCTCTGTGCGGCCGCCGCTGTCGTCGGTGATCTCGCGCAACGCGTTCAGGTTGACACGGTCGTCGCCGCCTCGTATCACTCGCGTGCGTCCCTGTCCCTGCGGGAACGGCCACTGAAGCTGCGGCAGCTGCGGAAGGATGACGCCGCCCGGACCTCGAGGCCGCCGCCCACCGGGAAACGGACTCGGCATCGGAGGAGGCGGCGGCAGCGGCGCGCGCGTCGATCGGCGGGAAGCCGAACACGTCCTCGGCCTGACCGTCGATGCCGATTGCGTACACCATGACCTCCGATTCGCGGATCATCTGCTTCACTTCCCTCAGCGACACCTGACTGTCGGTGTCGTTTCCATCGGAAATCAGCACGATCGCGCGTTTGCGATGCTGGCCGGTTTGCGCCAGCGGCACGGACTCCGCGATCGCGTCGTACATCGCGGTGCCGCCGCTCGCGTTGAGGCGGCGGATCGAGCGGCTCAGCCGTTGGCGATCCGTCGTCCAGTCCAGCCACGAGGTCGGGGATGTTGTTGAACTTGTAGATAAAGATCTCGTCCTCGGGCGACAGCAGCTTCGTCAGAAAGCGGTCGACCGCCAGCAGCGCGTTCGTCATCTTCTCTCCGACCATGCTGCCGCTCACGTCGAGCACGAGGCCGAGACTGACGGGCACGCGCTCGTTGCTGAAATGCGTCACCTCCTGCAGCTCGTTCTCTTCGTAGACGATGAAGTCCTCCAGGCGCAGGCCGGGAATGAACCGTCCGTTCCGGTCGACGACGGTCGCCGTGACGTTGACGAGGTCGACGCCGCTGCGAAACCGAAACTCTTCCTGTTTCTGTCCCGCGACGCTCGCACCGCCCGCGATGCACGGCGACGGCAAGCGCTGCCGAGAGACCGACCGAAGAGCGCAGGATGTGTTTCATGGTCGACAACCCCTATCTACTATGCGCCTATTGCAGCGCACTTGCGAGTTTCGTATCGTTGCGGCGATCGACGTGAGGAACCACGTCGGTTCCCGCACGAAAGCTCACACGATACCGCGCGATCGATCCCGAATCCGGAATGCTGACCTTGAAGGGCGCCTCTTCGCCAGGCCCGAGCGCCCGGTAGTCGAGCGGCACGTCCTTGGTGGAGACGAGGGCGCCGGCGCGGTCGAGCAGCGAGATAACGGCAGTCAGGCCTTCCACTTTGATGCCGCTGGCCGGATTCCGGACGGTGCCGGTGATCGTCAGCACGCTGATTTCGCGCGCGTGTCCGAGCGCGACGAGCTCGAGCGGCTCTGACTGATTCACCTGTGCCACGGTCCCCGCGCTATCACCTGAGGCCGATGTGTTCAGGAAGAGCAGAGCGCCTCCCAAAATCACGATCAGCGCCGCCGCCGCGAAGATCGGCAGCCGATTGCCGGACGGTTCGTCGCGCTCGACCGTTCCGAAGAAGCGCGCCGAACCGAACCCGAAGTGATTGGGGATTCGGGATTAGGGATTGGATCGACGGCATTGCCGCGCGCTCCACGCGTGTCTCGCGTGCGGCACCAATCCCAAATCCCGAATCCCTAATCCCTGATGTGCGGTTCAGGATTCCACTGCCATTCTCCGGCAACCTGCGTCCAGCCGCCGTCGGTACCGCCATGCGTTTCTGCCGCGCTGGCGAGCGCAGCGACGCGCGCGTCGGAGCGCTCGCGCTCCTCGCGTCGAAGGCGGCGCGCGGACACGAGCGCGACGATCGCTGTCGCGGCCGATATGAGCGTGATGACGAGAAGCACGGTGTCCATGTTCCTACCTCAGCTTGAATTCAACGGCAACCTCGACGATGACGTCGACCGCCTGACCCAGTCGTGTTGCCGGCGCAAAACGCCACTGACGCACCGCCGCGATCGCGCGGTCGTTCAAGCCGCTGCGGCAGCCCGTTCAACAGCTTCACGTCGCCGACCGAACCGTCGCGGCGCACGACAATTTCGAGCACGACTTCGCCTTCCACATTGGCGCGCCGCGCGTCCTCCGTGTAGCCGGCCTTCACTTCGCGCAGAATTCGCGGCGGCAAGACACCACTGCCGGGCCGATATGGCCCGCCGCCCATCCCGCCACCCGATCCGTCGCCGATGCCCGACCCGTCGCCTTTTCCGAGACCAGTGCCGGTGCCCGATCCAACGCCGCCACCTGTTCCAGGTCCGCGACTTTCGCTTTCCTTCGGCGCCGGCTCGTCGATGACACCAGGCCGCTCGACGTCGTTCGCGGCAACCGTCGCCACCGGCGCAACGACCGGCGGTAGCGGTTCGGGCTGCACCGGAGGGGGTGGTGGCGGCGGCTCAGGTTTCGGAGCCGCTTCGATGGGTTTCGGAGCTTTTCGGACGGGCACGGGGCTGTCGAGCGACGATTTGCCCTTGCGCTGCGCGCGTGGAGGCGGAGCCTTCTGGCGCAATCCGCCGCCGCCGCCACCGCCGCCGGGGCCTGGCGATGCGATAAATACGAGCCTCGTCGTGACCGGTTCGATGCGGACGGGCGTCTCCGCGGCCTGCGGTACGCCGACCGCGCTAATCAAAATCAGCGCGGCTGCAATGCCCGCGTGAACCGCGCTCGCGGCGGCAATGGGCATTTTTGCGGAGGCGTGGGCAAACTCGGGTTTGTCGAACATCAGAGCGGCCGCGCGCCCGCCATCGGCGCCGAGCGCCCGCACCGCGGCGATTGCCTGGTCTGGCGCAAAGTACCCTGGACTGATCGCGAGCGGCCGGACCTCGCCCGACGCCACGAGCGCCTCGACACGTGCCGATCGCCACGCCGGCGGCCTGGGCGATCTCGCCGGCCGTGTACACGTCCACCGCTGAGTCCTTCTGAGTCAGTCGCCATTCAGGGATGTGCCTGGCCGAATGCAAGGCAAATCCCTTGCCGTACGAATGGCTCGAATTACTTGGAAAATTGGGGGTTGCCCCCGAAGTGTCCCCGCTAACGTACGCCTTCGAAGAAGGACAGCGCCGTCGCGTTCGGCCAGCAATCGCGCGGCGCGGAAGCCTTCGGCCTCGAGCGCGACGAGGGCGCCGCCCGAGGACTTGTAGTGGGGGTCGGCAGGCGCCGCCGCCGATGAGCCAAGCAACGCGCCGAGGCCGCTACGCGGCGCGCGCTCGACGACGACGATCCGGCCGCGGGTTGCAAGAGTGCGAAAGGCCTCCTGCAGAGTTGCCACGCGCAGTTCCGGTCTCATGGTCGACAACAGTCCTTCCTGATTGTCGACGACGATCAGATTGAACGCGCCGTCTTCGAAAGGAAAATGTCCGAGGTTTCCCGTTTCGATCTCCAGCAGGAAGCCCGACTGTTCGGCCGCGCGGCGCGCGCGCGCAGCGTGCACGTCGTCGGGAACAACAGCACACACGCGCCCGCTCAACCCGACTTTTGACCCAATCGCGCCCAACAGGGACGCATCAGTGCATCCCACTTGCAGCAATCGATCGCCGAGCGTCACGCCCGTCATCGCGATCGCGAGCGCATGTTTCTGCTGTGGCTGCCGTCTGAAGAGCACGTATAAGATGATATAGTTGCCGGCTGTGAAAAACCTTGAAATCGCTCCGGCAACAGGCAAATTCGGCATTCTTCTGGTCGGCCTCGGCGCGGTCAGCACCACCACCATCGCCGGCGTCCTGGCGGTGCGAAAACGTCTGGCTCATCCGATCGGATCGCTCACGCAGATGGGCACCATCCGTCTCGGCAAGCGTACGGAAGGCCGATCTCCGAAAATCAACGAAACGGTTCCGCTGGTCGACCTCGACAATGTGGTGTTCGGCGGCTGGGATATTTTCGAAGAAAACTCATACCAGGCGGCTCGTACGGCCGGCGTTCTCGAGACGTCGCTGCTCGATCAGATCAAGCCCGACCTCGAAGCCATCAAGCCGATGACCGCCGTGTTCGATCAGCGCTACGTGAAGCGCCTCGACGGACCGAACGTGAAGAAGGGCAAGAACAAGAAGGATCTCGCCGAGCAGCTTCGCGCAGACATCCGGAAGTTCAAGAAGGACAACAACCTCGATCGTCTCGTCATGGTGTGGTGCGGCAGCACCGAAGTGTTCATGAAGGAATCGGCCGCCCACCAGTCGGTCGACGCGTTCGAGAAGGCGCTCGAGGCGAACGATCCCGACGATTCCGTCGAGCATGGTCTACACCTACGCCGCGCTGATGGAAGACGTGCCCTTCGCGAACGGCGCCCCAAATCTGTCGGTCGACGTGCCCGCGATGATGTCGCTCGCGCAGCAGAACAGACTGCCGATCTGCGGCAAGGACTTCAAGACCGGTCAGACGTGGATCAAGACGGTCATCGCGCCCGGCATCAAGGCCCGGCTGCTGGGCGTCGACGGCTGGTATTCGACCAACATCCTCGGGAACCGCGACGGGGAAGTGCTGGACGATCCGGAATCATTCAAGACGAAAGAGGAGAGCAAGAAGTCCGTTCTCGATTACATCCTGCAGCCGCATCTCTACCCCGGTCTCTACGAAGATCTCCACCACGTCGTGCGAATCAACTACTACCCCCCGCGCGGCGACAACAAGGAAGGCTGGGACAACATCGACCTGGTGGGCTGGCTCGGCTACAAGATGCAGCTCAAGATCAACTTCCTCTGCCGCGACAGCATCCTCGCGGCCCCGATTGTGCTCGACCTCGCGCTGTTTCTCGACCTTGCCAAGCGTGCCGGCATGTCCGGCATCCAGGAGTGGCTGTCGTTCTACTTCAAGAGTCCCATGCATGCGCCGGGGCTCTATCCCGAGCACGACCTGTTCATTCAACTGATGAAGCTGAAGAACACGCTACGCTACATGATGGGCGAGGAGTTGATCACCCACTTGGGGTTGGAGTACTACGACTAGTATCCTTCCCACCATGGCCGACGCGAAAAATCCAGAAATCTCCGCGCTCCTCCACGAGGATCGCGTTTTCGAACCCCCGCCCGATTTCCGCGCCAAAGCGACCGTCCGAGATGCGACGTCCTACGAAGAAGCCGAGCGCGATCCCGAAGCGTTCTGGGCGACGTTCGCGTCCGAGCTCGAATGGAGCCGCACGTGGTCACGCGTCCTCGACTGGAGCAACCCGCCACACGCCAAGTGGTTCGTCGGCGGCCGCATCAATGTGTCGGTCAACTGCATCGATCGACACATTCGCGGCGCACGCCGCAACAAGGCCGCACTCATCTGGGAAGGCGAGCCGGGCGATCGCCGGACGCTGACCTACTTCGATCTGTATCGTCAGGTCAGCGCGTTCGCGAACGTGTTGAAGTCGCTGGGCGTCAAGAAGGGCGATCGCGTCGCCATCTATATGCCGCTCGTACCCGAGCTCGCGATTGCGATGCTTGCGTGCGCACGCATCGGCGCGCCGCACAGCATCGTCTTTGGCGGCTTCAGCGCCGAGTCACTGCGCGATCGCATGAACGATGCGCAATGCAAGCTGCTGATTACAGCCGACGGCGGATATCGGCGCGGCTCGATCGTGCCGTTGAAAAAGGTGGCGTATGAAGCGCTCGACGGAGCGCCCTCGGTCGAGCACGTCGTCGTGTTGAAACGGCTCGCCGCTGCAGATCTGGCAAGGAACCCGCAGCCCGGGGTTCAGAGTCAGGTTCGCGAGCACGACTGGCACGATCTCATGTCAAAGGCAGCGCTCGAGTGCCCGGCAGAGCCGATGGACTCTGAAGATCTGCTCTACATCCTTTATACGTCGGGCACCACCGGCAAGCCGAAGGGCATCATGCATACCACTGGCGGTTACCTGACCGGCGTGTATGCGACATCGAAATGGGTCTTCGATCTGAAGGAAGACGACGTGTACTGGTGCACCGCCGACATCGGATGGGTCACGGGGCACAGCTACGTCGTGTACGGGCCGCTCGCCAATGGTGCGACGGTGGTGATGTACGAAGGCGCGCCCGATTGTCCGCAGAAGGATCGCCTATGGGAAATCGTCGAGCGCTACGGCGTCACGATTTTCTACACGGCGCCAACCGCGATCCGCGCGTTCATGAAGTGGGGCACGGACTGGCCGACACGGCGCGACATGTCGAGCCTGCGTTTGCTCGGCTCGGTTGGCGAACCCATCAACCCTGAAGCGTGGATTTGGTACCACAAGTTCATCGGGAGCGGGCGCTGCCCGATTGTCGACACGTGGTGGCAGACCGAAACGGGCATGATCATGATTACGCCGCTTCCCGGCGTGACGCCGCTCAAGCCCGGATCCGCGACGATGCCGTTTCCCGGAATCACCGCCGAGATTCGCTCGCAGTCCGGCGCCGCGATCAACGTCGGCGGCGGGCTGCTCGCGTTGACCCGCCCCTGGCCGGCAATGCTGCGCGGCATCTACGGCGATCCCGAGCGATTCGTAACCCAGTACCTGGAGCAAGTGGGATCGCGCCACCTATTTCACCGGCGACGGCGCGAAGCGCGATGAAGAGGGATATTTCTGGCTGCTCGGCCGCGTCGACGATGTCATCAACGTCGCGGGCCATCGCATCGGCACGATGGAGGTCGAGAGTGCGCTCGTCGATCATCCAAGAGTCGCGGAGGCAGCGGTCGTCGGACGGCTCCACGACTTGAAAGGCCAGGCGATTTCGGCCTTCGTCATCCTCAAGGAAGGCAACGCGGCCACTCCGGCGCTCGTCGACGAGCTCAAAGAGCACGTAGTAAAGAAAATCGGCTCCATCGCGCGGCCCGAAGACATCCTCTTCGTCGCAGATGTGCCGAAGACGCGTTCAGGAAAAATCATGCGCCGACTCCTGAAAGACATCGCAGAAGGCAAGGCGCTTGGCGACACGACGACGCTCGCCGATCCGGCAGTGATTGCCAGGCTGAAGGCCGAATACGAGGAAGCAGGCTAGAGTAGGGGACCCGCTGAGATGTAAGATGGAACCCACCGACGGCCGTCGTCGTATCCATTCCCATGGCACTCATCGAGACCCACGACCTCTGGAAAACGTACCTGATGGGCCAGGAAGAGATCCACGCCCTGCGAGGTGTGTCGATTTCGATCGAGCGTGGAGAGTACGTCGCCATCATGGGACCATCGGGATCGGGTAAATCGACGCTGATGAATCTGATCGGGTGCCTCGACACGCCGAGCAAGGGCAGCTATCTGCTCAACAACAACGAAGTGGCGCGCATGAACGACAACGAGCTGGCGCGCATCCGCAACGAGGAAATCGGTTTCGTCTTTCAGACTTTCAACCTGCTGCCTCGCGCGACCGCTCTGCACAACGTGGAGCTGCCGCTCGTCTATGCGGGCGTGCCGTCGGCCGACCGGCAGGCGCGCGCGAAGGGCGCGCTCGACAAGGTCGAATTGACCAGCCGGATGACGCACAGGCCCAACGAGCTGTCGGGCGGGCAGCGTCAGCGCGTTGCCATTGCGCGTGCGCTCGTGAACAACCCCTCGATCCTTCTCGCTGATGAGCCGACTGGAAATCTCGATTCGAAGACAGGCGCGGAAATCATGGCCCTCTTCGCGCGCCTCCATGAGGGCGGGAATACAATCGTGCTCGTCACTCACGAGGCTGACGTCGCGGCCTACGCGCACCGCACGATCAGCCTTCGCGACGGCCAGGTTGAAAAGGACGTTCGCCAGGATCGTCCCGCTACAATCGCTACGCATCCATGACGCCGGCCTGGCGCCGATCGTCCCTGCGTCGAGACGAGAGCGTCTACACCGCCGCGAAGTGTCCGGGTTCCAGCTCCCTCAATGGCGCGTCGAAGTTCACGTCCTTCGAGTTCAATTGAATCCGCGCGGGCTTGTAGTCGGGATCGGGAACAGGGATCGCCGACAGGAGCGCCTTCGTGTAGGCGTGCTGCGGATTATGGAAGAGGCGCGCCGTCTGCCCCATCTCGACAATGCGGCCGAGGTACATCACCGCGGTACGCCGGCAGATGTGCTCGACGAGTCGCAGATCGTGCGCGATGAAGAGGTAGGCCAGCCCCAGCTTCTGTTGAAGCTCAATCAGCAGGTTTACCACCTGTGCCTGAATAGACACATCGAGCGCTGAGACGGGCTCGTCTGCGATGATGAACGACGGGTTCAGCGCCAGCGCGCGCGCAACGCCGATGCGCTGGCGCTGGCCGCCGCTGAACTCGTGCGGATACCGATCGATGGTTCCCGGATCGAGCCCGACGAGACGATAGAGCTCGGTCACCCGCTCCATGCGGGATTCCGCACTCCCAATCCGGTGAATGATGAGCGGCTCTTCGATGATCTGCCGCACGCGCATCCTGGGGTTGAGCGACGAGTACGGATCCTGAAACACGATTTGCATCTGGCGCCGCGCCTGCCGCATCTCCTCGTGTGTATATCCAAGCACGTTTTCTCCGCGAAACAGCACTTCACCGGACGTCGGTTCGACGAGACGCAGGATGCAGCGCCCCGTCGTCGTCTTGCCGCTTCCCGATTCGCCGACTAGTCCGAACGTCTCGCCGGCATCAACGGTAAAACTCACGTCGTTGACTGCGCGGACGATGCTGGGCCTCGTGAGAAAACCCTCCCGGCGAGAGAACTGCTTGACGAGATGCCGGACTTCGACGAGCGGCGGCCTGCCCTGAGCGGAGTCGTCCCTCGGCTGTGCTCGGGACGACCCTGAGCGGGTCGAAGGGTCGAAGGGCATCAGGCGCGCCTCGCGTCGTAGAGGTAGCAGCGAGCCCGCTGGCCGGGGCCGACGTCGTAGGGCGGCGGCGGCGCCGTGGGACAGAGATCGAACCGCTGCGGGCACCTGGGTTCGAAGGAGCAGCCCGGCGGCAGCTTTGCCAGATTGGGCACCGTGCCTTCGATCGCGCGCAGGCGCTGTCCCGGCGTGCCCCCGGGAATCGATTCGAGTAGACCCTGCGTGTACGGATGCCTGGCCGACTCGAAGATCTGCCGCATCGGACCTTCTTCGACGATGCGCCCCGCGTACATCACGGCGACGCGGTCGGCATGACCGGCGACGACGCCGAGGTCGTGAGTGATGAGCATGAGCGCGAGATGGAACTTCTCCTTCATCTCCTCCAGCAAGTCCAGAATCTCCGCCTGAATCGTGACATCGAGCGCCGTCGTCGGCTCGTCGGCTATCAGCAGCAGCGGCTGACAGGCGAGAGCGATGGCGATGAGCACCCGCTGGCGCATGCCACCCGACAGTTGATGCGGATAGTCGCGCAGCCGGCGCGCGGGATCTGTAATTCTGACAGCCTCGAGCAGCTCGATCGCCTTGGACTTCGCGCCGGCCCGAGAGGCTTTTCGATGGACGCGAAGCGCTTCGATAATCTGATCGCCGATTGTGAAGACCGGATTGAGCGCTGTCGTCGGCTCCTGAAAGATGAAGCCGATCTCTGCGCCTCGGATGCCGCGCATGTCGCGCTCGCTCAGTTCGAGCAGATCGCTCCGGCCATTGAAGCTGACGGGGCCGCCCAGAGTCTCTCCTGGCGGCTGGACCAATCGGAGAATCGACAGCGCCGTCATCGACTTGCCGCTGCCGGATTCGCCGACGATGCCCAGGGTTTCCCCGCGGCGCAGCTCCAGGCTGACGTGATCGACCGCCCGTACGGCGCCGCCACCCGGTAATTTGAACGTAGTAGTGAGATCCTGAACACGGAGCAGGGCGGTGTCGCTCATCTAAGCAGTTAGGCGATCGTATCAAGATCCGGAGCGGAAGCGACGGCGGCGCGTGGGGGTGAGGCCGGAACATAAAGTAACGTCGCGGTGCTCGCCGAACACCTGGCGTAGCGTATCCGAGATTTCCCCCACCGTCGCATTCGATCGGACTGCGGCGATGACGAGCGGGACAAGGTTGGTGTCGCCGGCCGCGGCGTCGCGGATCGCGTCGAGGGAGGCGAGCAGCTTCGTGGCATCGCGGGCAGCGCGCACCGAGGCCACGCGAGAGCGCTGCACGCGCTCGACTTCCGGGTCGAAGGTGAAGGTCGGGATCGCCGCCCCCCGATCGTTCTGGAATGCCGTGACGCCGACAACCGTCGATTCTCCGCTGTCGATAGCGCGCTGCGCGCGGAAGGCCGAATCCTGGATCTCCCGCTGAATCAAGCCCGACTCAATCGCGGCGAGAGTGCCACCGGCGGCTTCGATTCGCTCGAGCACGGCAGTCGCGTCGCGCTCGATCTGGTTCGTACGCGTTTCGATCTCATAGGAGCCGCCTATGGGATCCACGGTGTTCGCGACACCCGACTCGTGCGCGATGATCTGCTGGGTGCGGAGCGCAAGCGTCGCAGATTCCTCGGTCGGCAGCGCGAGCGCTTCGTCGCGGCTGTTGCAATGCAGCGACTGCGCGCCGCCAAGGACTGCGGCAAGCGCCTGGACGGTGACGCGGACGAGATTATTGTCGGGCTGTTGCGCTGTCAGCGTGCTGCCGGCGGTCTGCGCGTGAAACCGGAGTTGCTGGGCGCGCGGGCTTCCGGCGCCGAACCGGTCCTTCATGACGCGCGCCCACATGCGGCGAGCGGCGCGGAACTTCGCAATCTCTTCGAGGAAATCGTTGTGCGCCGCAAAGAAGAAAGACAGTCGCTCGCCGAGCGATTCGGCGGACAGGCCGCGCGCGCGGCCGGCTTCTATGTAGGCGATGCCGTTGGCGAGGGTAAACGCGACTTCCTGGACCGCCGTGGAGCCCGCTTCGCGGATGTGATAGCCGCTCACTGAAATGGCGTTCCAGCGTGGAAGGTCCCGTTCGCAAAACGCGAAGATGTCGGTCACGAGTCGAAGCGAGGCCTGCGGCGGATAGATAAACGTCCCGCGCGCGAGATATTCTTTGAGGATGTCGTTCTGGACGGTGCCGGACAATTTCGTGAGATCGATGCCGTGCCGCTCTGCAATCGCGACATACATCGCGAGAAGAATGATCGCTGTTGAGTTGATCGTCATCGACGTCGAGACGCGATCCAGCGGGATGCCGTCGAACAGCTCAGCCATGTCGTCGAGCGAATCGATTGCGACGCCAACCCGACCGACTTCGCCGGCGGCGAGAACGTGGTCTGAGTCGTAGCCCATCTGTGTTGGAAGGTCGAATGCGACGCTGAGTCCCGTCACACCCTGTTCGAGCAAGTGCCGATAACGCTGATTCGACGCGGCCGCGGTGCCAAAACCGGCATATTGCCGCATCGTCCAGAGCCGTCCGCGATACATCGTCGGCTGTATGCCCCTCGTGAATGGAAACTCGCCGGGCCGGCCGAGGTCCCGATCGGAATCCCAACCCGCGAGATCGGCCGGAACGCGATAAGAATCAACCATATAAGGCAGGTATCCGATTCTAAGCGTTCTTGACAGCACCGAAACACGGCCGTACAATGAAACTCGTCCTACATTTGTAGTTTCCCGAGTCCGATATTTCGAAAATATGACGAGTCCGGTGGACAGCTTCCTGTCGCGCTGATGGTGTAGACGGGAATTCGATTGTTATAGGTCCGCCCAGGCACACAAGGTATGGGGCTTCTGGCCCCGGTTCAGGAGGATCAAACAATGGACGACGTTGTCAACCGGCTGGCCAGAGAGCTCGCCGACGCCATTGCTGCTTCAGTCGCAGATGATCCTCAGGTCGAGGCGTGTCGTGAGAAGGCCCGTGCGGCGGGCTTCGAAATGAAGGTCACCCTCGAGGCGGTCGTCGGGTTCGTCAACCGTACGACCACAACCGACAAGAGCGGCGCAATGGTAAAGGTGCCGACCCCCGCCAAAGTCGTGGCCTCTAAACGGGCCCTCGACATGACCGCGAACGATCGCCGATTTCTGCGGTCGCTGAGGATAGCGTCAGACGAACAAGCCGAAGAAAGAAGAAGTCGAATAAAGCAGTGGTTGGGGGTTAGGGATGAGGGATTTGCGATTAGCGAATCCCGGACCCCTCATCCCTAGACCTCGCGCAGATCCTGCCCCGTCATCTCCTTCGGCGCAGGTACCCCCAGTATTCCCAGCATCGTCGGCGCGATATCCCGCAGCGACCCACCGTCTCGCAGGCGAATTCCAGTGGCATCGTGAACGACGATGACCGGCACTGGATTGCTGGTGTGGGCGGTGTGCGGCTCGTTCAGCCGCACGTTCCACATCTCTTCGGCATTGCCGTGATCAGCGGTGACGAGGAGCACGCCGTCTGCGCCGCGTACGGCCCGGACGATGCGTCCCAGGCACTGATCGATGGTCTCGACGGCCGTCACCGCGGCATCGAGGTTTCCGGTGTGCCCGACCATGTCCGCATTCGCGAAGTTGCAGATGATGACGTCGTGCTTGCGACCCTCGACGTCTGCGACCAGGTTGTCCGTGATGCCCTTGGCGCTCATCTCGGGCTGCAGATCGTAGGTGGCGACCTTTGGTGAAGGGACGAGAATGCGATCTTCTCCCGGATACGGCTTCTCGATGCCGCAATTGAAAAAATAGCTCACATGCGGATACTTCTCTGTCTCCGCGACACGGAGGTTGGTCATGTTCTGCGCGGCGATCACTTCCGCAAACGATCCGCTCAAAGACTGCGGTGGAAAGACGACCGGGAACGTGAACGTCCGGTCGTACTGCGTCATCGTGGTCATATGAATCTTCGGATGCGGATTGCGCTCGAACCCGTCGAACTGGTCCAGCGCGAGCGCCCGAGTCAGCTGCCTCGCGCGATCCGATCTGAAATTGAAAAAGATGACGCTGTCGCCATCGCGAATGAGGCCGATCGGTCGATCGCTGACATCGACGATCGTTCCCGGCATGATGAACTCGTCCGACACACCGCTCTCGTACGACTTCCGTATGTAATCGACGGCTGAGTGACCGTGCGGACCCTGCCCATTCACCATCGTGTCGTACGCTTTCTTCGTGCGTTCCCACCGGTGGTCGCGGTCCATACCGTAGTAGCGTCCGCCCACCGAGGCAACCCGCCCCGTGCCCGCTTTGCTCATGACCTGCTCGAGCTCGCCGAAGAAGCTGGCGCCTCCGGCCGGTGACGTGTCGCGGCCGTCCGTGAATCCCTGCACGAACACGCGCTGCAGTTTGTAGCGCGCCGCCATCTCGATGAGTGCGTGCAGATGCCGTGTGTGGCTGTGAATGCCGTTGGGCGAAACGAGACCGACGAGATGAAGCGCGTGCTTGTCGTCCTCACAGCGTGTCATCGCATCGACGAGCGCCGGCCTTTCGAAAAAATCCCCGTCGCTGATGCTTTTGTCGATGCGCGTCAGGTCCTGATAGACGACCCGCCCCGCCCCCATCGTAATGTGCCCAACTTCCGAATTGCCCATCTGCCCTGGAGGAAGGCCGACGTATTCGCCCGATGCCTGGAGCGACGAGTGCGGAAAACGGTCGAGCAGTTCGAGGTAGGTGGGTGTCCGCGCCAGCTTGATGGCGTTGCCCTCGCGCTCTTCGCGCAAACCCCAGCCGTCGAGGACGACAAGAACGAGCGGTCCGCTGGCCTGCCCTGAGCCGCGTCGAAGGGCCTTCATGGACGCGCCGCGAGCTGGCGGATGGCCTGGCGTCCGGCGTACCGGCCGCCTTTGCCGAGTGCCTCCTCGATGCGCAGCAGCTGGTTGTACTTCGCGACGCGGTCGGTGCGGCTTGCCGATCCGGTCTTGATCTGGCCGGCGTTGGTGGCCGACAGCCAGGTCGGCTATCGTGACGTCTTCGGTCTCGCCCGACCGATGCGAGACGATGCAGGCGTAGTTCGCGCCGCGCGCCATGGTCATCGCTTCGAGTGTCTCCGTGAGCGTCCCGATCTGGTTGACCTTCACGAGCAGGGCGTTGCCAACGCCTTCGGCAATACCTCGCCTGAGGATTTCCGGATTGGTCACGAACACATCGTCGCCGACGAGCTGAACGTCGTTGCCGATCTCCTTCGTCAGCAGTTTCCAGCCCGTCCAGTCGCTCTCCGCCACGCCATCTTCTATCGAGACGATCGGATACTGCCGTGCCCAGTCGGCGAGCATCGCCACCATCTCTTCGATGCTGCGTGCGGGCTCGCCCGACTTTCTTGAACACGTAGCGTCCGTTGTCCCACATCTCGCTCGACGCGACGTCGAGCGCGAGAAACACGTCGCCGCCGGCCTTGTAGCCGGCGTTCGCGACCGCCTCGAGTACCAGGTCGAGCGCCTCGCGGTTCGATTTCAGGCTCGGAGCGAACCCTCCCTCGTCGCCGACGCCCGTGGCGAGTCCGCGCTTCTTGAGCGAGGCGCGCAGCGAGTGAAAAATTTCTGCGCCCGTCCGCAGGGCTTCGGCAAACGTCGGCGCGCCAACCGGCATCACCATGAACTCCTGCACGTCGACGTTCGAATCGGCGTGAGCGCCGCCGTTGAGGATGTTCATCATCGGCACCGGCAGGAGGCGGTCGCCGCTGCCCTCCGCGAGGTGGGCCCAGAGCGGCTTCTTCGCTTCGGCTGCCGCGGCATGGGCGGCGGCCATCGACACGCCGAGGATGGCATTCGCGCCGAGCCTGCTTTTCGTCGGAGTGCCGTCGAGATCGATCATCTTCCTGTCGAGCGACCGCTGGTCGAGCTCGACGCCTGTGACGGCTTTTGCGATTTCGCCGTTGACGTTCGCGACCGCCTTCGTCACACCTTTGCCGAGGTAGCGCTTCTTGTCGCCGTCGCGCAGCTCCAGCGCCTCGCGCTCGCCTGTCGACGCGCCGGAGGGCACCGCCGCGCGGCCGAAAGCGCCGCTCGAGAGGGTGATGTCGACTTCGCACAGTGGGGTTTCCACGAGAATCCAGAATTTCTCTTCCGTGCACGCTGGCGATTTTCAAAATTTATCTCCCGTCGTCTTCGGCTTCGATGCGGAGCGCCTCTTCGCTGATGGGCTCAACCAAGCGGGTCGTCGTCTTCGGTGACGACGACAACTCCAAGGTCCGTCACAGTATGTCGCTTTCGATCTTCTTCGGGGTTGAACCCGATGACCGCGCCGCGCGGAATCAGCACGTCGCGGTCGATGATGGCGCGGCGGATGCGCGCGTGCCTGCCCACGCGGACGCCGGGCATCAGCATGCTCTGTTCGATGACCCCGTAGCTGTGAACGCGCACGTTCGGGCACAGCACGCTGCCGTCACACGGCTGCCCGAGATGATGCAGCCGGGCGAGATGATCGAGTCGAGCGCCTCGCCCCGGCGGCTCTTTTCGGCGAACACGAACTTCGCCGGCGGCGCCTGCGGCTGATACGTGCGCATCGGCCACTCCGGATCGTAGAGGTTGAATTCCGGATCGACGCCGCAGAGGTCCATGTTGGCGTCGAAGAACGCGTCGAGCGTGCCGATGTCGCGCCAGTACTTGGACGCCTTCTTGTTCTCGTCGTAGAAGCGATACGCAAAGGTCGGCAGCTCGGTGATGAGCGCGGGGATGATGTCCTTGCCGAAATCGTGGCTCGACGGCTTCGCCGCGTCGGCCTCGAGCGCCTTCAGCAGCACGTCGGTGTCGAAGATGTAGATGCCCATCGAACCGAGCGCCAGGTCGGGGGAGCCGGGAATCGTCGGCGCATCCTTCGACTTCTCGATGAAGCCGGTCACCCTGTCCTCGCTCGTCGACCGACAACACGCCGAAGCGGGACGCTTCCTGCGATGGGTATTTCGATCGCCGCGAGCGTCACCGCCGCGCCGCGCTCCTTGTGGAAGCGCAGCATCTTCGCGTAGTCCATCTTGTAGACGTGATCGCCCGAGAGCACGATCACGTGCTGCGGGTTCTCCTGCACGATCGAATACAGGTTCTGGTACACGGCGTCGGCCGTGCCCTGATACCAATGTTCGCTGACGCGCTTCTGCGGCGGCAGAATCTCGACGAACTCGCCGAGCTCTTCCGACACGATCCTCCAGCCCATTCGGATGTGGCGGTTCAGCGACAGCGACTTGTATTGCGTGGCGATGAAGATGCGGCGGAGCCCCGAGTTGATGCAGTTGCTCAGCGTGAAATCGATGATGCGGTACGGTCCGCCGAAAAATACGGCCGGTTTGGCCCGGTCTCTGGTCAAGGGGTACAAGCGCTCGCCGGCACCCCCCGCAAGCAGAATGACCAGCGCGTCGTCGACCACGCCTAAAACCCTTGATCAGAAAAGGTTCCGACGCAACCGGTTTGACTTGCTTTGCGGCACCGTCCTATCATCGTAAATTACGCGTTCATGGTGTTATTTACTTGGAATTACAGGAGTTTTCGAGATGAGTTTCCGTCGCGTTCTCGCCGTCGCCGGCGCCCTGGTCCTCGCCAGCTTCCGCTTCGATTCCCGCGTACGCGCAAGACAAGAAACCGGCTCCCGCCCCCGAACAGCAGCAGAGAAAGCTCAGCAATGACGAGCGGCGACGACTATCGTCGCGCTCAACGAGCTCGTCGACGCGGTCATGGCCGGCAAGCAGCCCGCCCCGGCCGACGTGAAGCTCAAGTTCCAGCATCACTTCCTGAAGTCGAGCAAGAACGTCTACATCCCCTACATGCTCGAGGTCAGCGGCGGAACGTTCAGTTCGTACCCGGTCACGATGTATGTGCGCGCCGTCCGCAAGCCCGAAGCGGGCGCCGCCCCTGCAGCCGCCGGCCAAGGGCAGTCGAGACGAACTGGCCGTTCGCCGACGTGTATTTCCTGACCGAGAAGAGCCTGACGACCGCCGGCGACGTGTCCGAGCTGGGCCGCGCGCTGGAGCTGCCCCCGGGCGAATACACGCTATACGTCGCGATGCGCGAGCGGCAGCCGAAGGATCGGAAAGCAACTGCCGAAGTCGGTCGTGCTTGCCCAGCCGCTGACAGTGCCCGACATGAACACCGGGCTCACCACGAGCAGCGTCATCCTGGCGAAATCGCTGGATCCGGCGCCCGAGCAGCTGACGGGCCAGCAGCAGCTCGAGCAGCCGTTCACGATTTCCGGCTACAGGGTCGTGCCGTCGTTCGGCGCGCCGATTTCGCAGGCCGGCGAGCTCATGTTCGTGTTTTTCATCTACAATGAAGGCGTGGCGGCAAGCGGAAAGCCGGACCTGGACGTGGAGTACTTCTTCTACCGCGGCACCGAAGACAAGCCGTTCACGAAGCTGGCGACGCAGTCGTTCAACGCGACGACGTTGCCGGGCCAGTTCGACCTGAGCCAGGGCCATCAGGTATTCGTCGGCCAGGGCATTCCGGTGAAGGACGCGTTCAAGCCCGGCGACTATCGGCTCGAAATCAAGGTGACCGACAAGACCAACGGTCAGACGATCACGCGGAACGTGCCGTTCACCGTGTCGTAGGAGCGTGCCGGTCCTTTCGGCCGGCCTGGGGCGGGGGAATTATGATCCGATGGATCCCTGCGGCGGCAATCGCGGCGTTCGTGCTGTCGGCGCCAAGCTGCGTACGCGCAGGCCCCGGCGAAAGACAGCCCGCTCCAACCGCAACGCATTCCCGGCCGGCAGCATCGAAGGCCGGGTGCTCGACAACAGCAACAGTCCTGTCGCCGGCGCGATGGTTTCGGTGGTCGGCAGGACGACGGCCGCCGCCACGACCGATCGCGACGGCCGGTACACGCTGCGCGAGCTGCCCTACGGTCCCTATATCCTCAGCGTGCACTCGCGCGGCTACTTCAAGTCGCGCGGGCGCACGGTTCAGCTGACCACCTCGAAAGTCTCCATTCCTGAAATTCAGTTGCAGCTCGCCCGCGCCAGGAAAGCTCCCGTCGCGCATGACCGAGCCTGTTGCCGAGGCGACCGCTCCACAGGTGACGCAGCTCGCCGGGTTTCGGGCTCGAAGCGTCGCAAGCCCGCCTGCAGCAGTTGCGGAAGCCACGGCGGTCGGCGCCCGCGCAACGAGCTCCAGCGGCGCCGAAGATGAGCGCCGAGCAGGGGGAAACGGCGTGGCGCATGCGGCACTTGCCGCGCAGCATCCTCAAGGACGCGGCGACCGAGGCCGCGTGGGCGGCGAGCGGCGAAGCAGGAACCGCGATGGTTCAGCCGTCATTCGGCCGCCGCGTTCGTGCCGATCGCGTTCTTCAACGAACTTCCGCTGTCCGGTCAGCTCAACCTGATGACGATCGAGTCGTTCGATCGGCCGGGAGAAATTTTCGCCGAGCACGCGCCTCGCAGCGTGGCGTTCGTCTCGGTCAACACGCAGGCCGCCGGCGGCGCGTGGTCGATGCAGGGCGCGATGACGCAGGGCGATCTGTCGTCGTGGATCGTCGCCGGCTCCTACAAGTCGATCGAATCGGCGAACCACGCATACGATCTGGGCCTCTCGTACAGCACGCAGCGCTACGACGGCGGCAACGCGGCGGCGCTCGGCGCCATTCGCGAGAGCGCCCGCAATGTCGGCAGCGTGTATGGATACGACGAATGGACGGTGTCGCCGCGGCTGGTGCTGGGCTACGGCACGGGCTACGCCCGCTATGACTACCTCGGCGGCCCGGGCGTGTGGAGCCCGCGCCTCAGCATCACCGTGCCGACCGACGGTTTCCGGATCAAGGCGCTCGCGTCGCGCAAGGCGCTTGTGCCCGGCGCCGAAGAGTTCGCGCCGTCGGTCACCGGCGTGTGGCTGCCGCCCGAGCGGACCTTCTCGTCGCTCGTCGCACGACGGGCGCTTCACTCCCGAGCACGTTCGCCACCTGCAGATTTCGCTCGAGCGCGACCTTGCGGCGGGCGTCACCGTGTCGGTGCGCGCCTTCGACCAGCGCATCGACAATCAGCTGATTGAGATCTTCGACGCGGTGCCCGGACGCGCGGAAGCGGCCCTGGGCCACTACTACGTCGCTACCGCCGGCGACATCGACGCCCGCGGCTGGGGCGCGGCGATGATGCACGAGGTGCCGGGCTACGTGCGCGGCACGCATCGAGTACACGGTGACCGACGCGTTCTGGGATCCCGCGTCGGACATGTCGATGGCGCGCGCCGTCCGGTCGATTCCGCCGTCGGCGCACCGAGCGGATTCACGATCTGCAGACGTCGATCGAGGCGACGATTCCGCAGACCGCGACGCGCGTCTATGCGAAGTATCGCGTCAACACCGCGTTCTGGAGCGGCGAGCCCGATCTGTCGATGCGCTCGAGCGCCAACGCGCGTTTCAACGTGCGCGTCAACCAGTCGCTCCCGTTCCTGCGCTTCTCCAACGCCGACTGGGAGGCGCTGGTGGACATCCGCAACATGTTCCGGGACGCCGAAGTCGACTCTTCGATGTACGACGAAGTCTTCGCCATTCGCGCCCCCAAGCGCATCGTCGGCGGGCTGCAGGTTAGGTTCTAGTCCCCACTTCACCCTAGAATAGATTCAACTCTTTGGATTTTTTCGTCCATTGGGATGGATTTTTCGCCCCATGGCGCCGATAAACCACTGCAAGCAATGAAGATTTTGGCCACATATCTGCTCAAGCGGTTTGGGGTATAGCGTTTGCACGCTCTGCAGCGTTCCCCGCATGCCCGTAACCCAATGAAGGATCTGACCCATCGTACGCAACGGCGTCCGTTGGCTGGCTGGGGTCTCTTTGCCCTGGTAGGTGTCCTGCTGTGTTTTGGCGCGCTGAATATCGCTGTACGCGCGACGTCGCACAAGCTCGAGGACGGCGTGTTGTGGGAAGCGCGTCCGGAAGGGGTCACCGCGGCCGACGTTGCGGCGCGCGGTGGAGCGATGGCGGCAGGCATCCGGCCTGGCGATGTGCTTGTCGCCATCGACGGCGCGTCCGATCGAGACGATCGAGGACGTGCAGCGCGCGCTCGCCAGCGCGACGCGGTCCGATCCGCTGTCGTACACCGTGCTTCGGCTCGGCGAGCAGCAGATGCTCAACGTCGAAGTGGCGCCCGTTCCCGGCGGTAATCCCACGCTTTATGTGATTGGCGCTGCGATCGGCATCTTCACGCTGCTCGTCGGCGCGTCCGTCCGTCTGCGGCGTCCGAGCGATCCCGCGACGCTGCATTTCTTCTGGCTCTGCCTTGCGTTCTTCGGCACCCTGACGTTTTCGTTCAGCCGGCTCGACAGGCTCGACTGGTACTTCTACTGGGCCGACGTGGTCGCCACGCTTCTGCTGGCGCCCCTGTTCCTGCACTTCACGCTGGCGCTTCCCCGATCGCCCCGGCGCGTGGCTGCGCGGATCGGGTCAGCGGCTGCTCGCGTTGCTCTATGCGCCAGCCGGCCTGCTGTTTGCCGCGAACGTGGTGGCGGTCGGGCGCCTGCCGCGCAACACGCAGTGGTATTCGCGCGTCCTGACGGTGCTCGACCAGATTGAGCCCCTCTATCTGTCGCTCTTCATGATCGCCGGGCTCGTTGTGCTGACGCGGGCGATGGATGGCGTCCGCTCGGCAACCGCCCGCCGGCAGCTTCGCTGGATTATCTGGGGCACGGCGTTCGGCGCCGGTCCGTTTGCGATTGGCTACGCGCTGCCGTACGCGCTCGGCCTCCGCGTGTCGCTGCCGATGGAGCTTTCGGTCATCCCGCTGAGCCTCGTCCCGCTCGCGTTTGCCTCGGCGCTCATCCGCTATCGCTTGATGGACGTCGAAGTCATCGTCAAGCGCAGCCTCGTCTACACGGCGGTCATCCTCGCGATTTTCACGATTTATGCCACGTTGCTCCGGCTCGCCGGCGTCGTGTTTCTCGACGCCGCGGAACGCCACAACATGATTATCGCGATGCTCGCGACGATTGTGGTGGTGCTGCTGTTCAGCCCTGTGAAGAGCGCCATCCAGAATGCGCTCGACCGCGCGTTCTATCGCGACAAATACGACTATCGGCGGGCGCTGGTGGGGTTCGCGCGCGACCTCAACAGCGATCTCGACCTCGATCGCCTCAGCGAGAGGCTCGTGGCGCGCATTCGAGAGACGTTCGTCATCGATCGCATGGCGCTGCTGCTGGTCAACGAAGCGTCGGGCGATTACGAAGTGATCCGCGCGGAGGGATTTGGCGATCTCGCTGCCTCGGGCCTGAGCCGCCATTCGCAGATTGCGGCGAGCCTCGCCGACGGCATGGCGCTGTCCCTGGACGATCCGAGGCTCCACGGCGCGTTTCCCGCCGAGGAGCTCGCGTTCTGGCGTCTGCGGGGCGTTCATTATTTCGTGGCCTGCGTGTCGAAAGGCGGGACGAATGCGGTGCTCGCGCTCGGCCAGCGCGGGCAGGGCGAGCCTCTCAGCAGCGAGGACATGGGCCTGCTGTCGGCGGTCGGCAGCCACGTCGCAACCGCCCTCGAGAATGGCCGTCTGTATCGGCAGCTCCAGTTGAAGGCGTTCGAGCTTCAGCGTCTCCAGGAGTTCAACGAGAACATCGTCGAGTCTCTCGACAACGGTCTGGTTGTGGAAGACCTGAACGGCCGGATCATTCGATGGAACAGAGCACTCGCCGATATCTACGGTTTGTCCGAGGTCGAGGCGAGAGGGCACAAGCTCGACGAGGTGTTCGACGGTCCGTTCGTCGAGGCACTGCGCGCCGCGCAGCGCGACTCACCGAACGGCGCCTCGCTCTACCGCGTCCCGCTCGCCGGGCGCGCGATCAAAGCGGGAGAGCGTCTTCGGGTGAACATCGCGACCGTGCCGCTGCGGACGCCGAGCGGGCAGCTCAACATGTCCACTGTCGGCAACATCATCATCATCGAGGACGTCACCGAGCGCGTGCACCTCGAGGAGCAGTTGCAGATTTCCGACAAGATGGCGTCGGTCGGTCTACTGGCGGCTGGCGTCGCCCACGAAGTGAACACGCCGCTCACCGGCATTTCGAGCTTCACGCAAATGCTGCTGAACAACGCCGATCCGGACGATCCCAGGACGCGAATGCTGGAGAAGATCGAGCAGCAGACGTTCCGCGCCGCGAAAATCGTCAACGGTCTGCTGAATCTCTCTCGTTCAGGTGGTTCCAACACGGACGAAGCGGCACCTGTCGATCTGAACGCCATCATCGGCGATGTACTTTCGCTGCTCGAACCCCAGCTCATGGCGAGCAAGGTAAAAGTCCGGCGCGAGCTGTGCGAGTCGCCCGCGCTCGTCGCGGGCATCGAGCACAAGCTGCAGCAGGTGTTCCTGAACCTGTTTCTCAACGCGCGCGACGCGATGCCGAAAGGTGGGTGGCTGTCGGTCGAGACACGCCTCGAGGATGGCCACGTCATCGCGGAAGTCGGCGACACGGGCTCGGGCATTCCGAGCGAGCACCTTTCTCGAATCTATGACCCGTTCTTCACGACGAAGTTGATCGGAAAAGGGACTGGCCTGGGATTGTCGATTACCTACGGCATCGTCCGCGAGCACGAGGGCTCGCTGACGTGTCAGAGCGCGGTGGGGCAGGGCACGCGGTTTACCGTGACGCTGCCGGTGTCGCTGCCGGCGGCGCGTTCGGGCGCGGCTCATTGAGGCGCGCATGTGAGTCGCGAACGGCGCGGGGCGAAGGGGCCCCCGCAAGTGAGCGACTCGGAGCGGGGTGTTGGGGCCCCCGCGACTAAAGAAGATGGTGAGGTTATGCAGAAAAACGGCTCGATTCTCGTAGTAGACGACGAAGAAATCATGCGCGAGATCCTCGAGACCCTGCTGAGGGGCGAGGGGTACACCGTGCGCCTGGCCGCGAGCGGAGAAGAGGGCATCGAGCTCGCCCGAAACATCCCGTTTGATGCGGCCATCGTCGATGTGATGATGCCTGGCATCGACGGCATGACCACGCTCGAGTCCCTGAAAAAGCTGGACGACGAGCTGGCGGTGATCATGGTGACGGCATTCGCGTCGGTCGGAAACGCCATTACGGCCATGAAGCGAGGGGCGTTCGACTACATCACCAAGCCGTTCAAGAATGACGAGGTCCTGGTAGTCATCAAGAACGCGCTGGAGCGCCGCCGCCTGGTCAACGAGAACCGGACACTGCGCCAGAACATCCAGGAGCAGTACAGCCATTTCGACAACATCGTCGGGCGGAGCCCTTCGATGCGTCGGGTGTTCGATTTGATTATTCAGGCCTCTCCAAGCCGGTCGACCATCCTGATTCAGGGCGAGAGCGGCACGGGCAAGGAGCTCGTCGCCCGCGCCGTGCACATGCATTCGCAGCGCAAGGATCGGGCGTTCGTGACGGTGAACTCCGGCAACCTGCCGCCAGATCTCCTCGAATCGACGCTGTTCGGCCACGTCAAGGGTGCCTTTACAGGAGCGGTGTATCCGAAGAAAGGGCTTTTCGACCTGGCCGACAAGGGCAGCATCTTCCTCGACGAGATTGGCAACATTCCTCTGGAGACGCAGGGAAAGTTGCTCCGCGTCATGCAGGAGCGCGAGTTCATGCGCCTGGGCGGGATGGAAGTCATCAAGGTGGATGTCCGTATCATTGCCGCCACCAACGTCGATTTGAAGAAAACGATGGAGGAAGGGCGGTTCCGCGAGGATCTGTTTTACCGCCTCAACGTGGTGAACGTCGTGCTGCCGCCGCTCCGCGATCGCAAGGACGACATTCCACTGCTCATTCAGCATTTCCTCGAGAAATACGGGGAGGAGAACCGCAAGCCCGATCTCGAGCTCGTGCCCGACTCGCTGGACATCCTGATGTCGTACGACTGGCCCGGCAACGTCCGGGAGCTCGAAAATGTCATAGAACGCGCCGTCGTGTTGTCGACCGGACGCCGAATCGGTCCGGATCTGCTGCCCGATCACATTGGCCGGCCGACCATCTTTCAGATGCCGCGGTTCGTCGTCCCTCCGGAAGGCATCTCCTTCAAGGATGTCATCACCGACTTCGAGAAGCGTCTCATCGAGTCGACGCTAGAGGCTGCCGGCGGCGTTCAGAAGCGGGCCGCGGAGCTGCTTCACATCAAGCCGACGACGCTCAACGAGATGATCAAGCGTTACGATATTCGGCCGCGCAGAAAGCGCTCGGAGTCGTCACGAATCGAGCATGAAAATGGGGAGAGGGTCGGAGAGGCCGTGACAGTTCCCGAGTGAGGGAGCTGGGTGAGGCGTAACGAAAAACGCAAAGCGAAAAACGAATAGAGATTGTTTCGACACAATCTCTATTCGATCGTCGTTTTACGTTTTTCGTTACGCCTATCGCTGTCCCTGTTTCTGTCCAATTTCGCTATCATCCGGTCCAGTTTCCCCAGCACGACATCCCACCTGTAGTTTCTGCGCACGTACTCCCGTCCCGCTCGTCCCATCGCCGCTCTGAGGCGGCCGTCGGCCACGAGCGTTTTCATGCACTCTACGAACTCATCGCGATCCCGGTAGAACAACCCGCCGTTGCTGCGGAGGCAGTGGTCGACCAGCACGTCGCTGCGGGCGTTGCAGACGACCGGCGTACCCACCGCAAGCGCTTCGAGTGCGATCAGCGAAAGACTTTCGTACGGTGAGGGGCACACGACGACCGTCGCTGCTTCCAATGCCTGAAGGCGCTCCTGCTCCGACAGCATGCCCGCGAAGTTGATGAACGGCTCCTCCGGCAGCGGCATCAGCTTCAAGCCCATCAGCACCAGCGATGCGTCTCCCCCGGCCGCGACGTACGTGCTGAAATACTCGATCAGCTCCTCGCATCCCTTCCCCGGGTCGATGCGCCCGCCATACAGCGCGAACGGCCCGTGGATGCGATGCCGGCGCTTGAAGCTCGAGCCTCGCGACGACACGTGCGACGGAAACCGGCCGCTCTCTCCGCCGCCGGCCGTCTCGTCGTTTTCACCCTGTGAAGGCTCGGCGTTCTCATTGTCGGCCTGGTCTGGCTGCCCTGCCGATCTCGGATAGGCCTGATGCGGCGGCAGATCGACACCGCACCCCACCGTCTCCTCGATGACGGCGTTTCGCTCGAATATCTGTGCGACGAACGCGCGCTCTGGCTCCGAAAGATAGCCGATGGCCCTAGGCACGCGGAAGACATCGCGGTAGATGCCGAGATGGATCGGCGGTTCATCGTGCGCAGCAGGTACGAGAATGCTGCGCGCCGGATCGATTTGCAGTCCGAGCACTGACGGCGCATAGAGGTAGTTGTAGAAGATGAGCGCTTCGTATTGCTTGTGACAGCGCTTCAAATATTCGAGGAGCCCTGGCGACCACGGACCCTGCCGCTTCAGCCATTCCATTTCGTCCGCCGTGCTGTGCGGGTTCTGAAAAATCCAGGCCGAATAGCTGGTGAAATCGTCGATATCACGCGTCTGCGAGTTAGCGAAGCGCCGAACGGTGACGCCGCGCACGCGGTCTGCGCCTTCGGCGTAATCGTTTTTCCAGGTCATGTTGTCGCGCGCGCACGTCGTCAGGACGTCGACGTCGTGGCGCTCCGCGAGCCGTTCCGCCGTCAGGCGGCACGCGTATTCCGGTCCGCCGAGAATCTCCGTTCCGTATCGTTGAACGATGAAAGCGATCCGCACGTTGTGATCATGTGTATGCTATCCGATGGAGGGGGAGGCGATGCGATTTCTCGACAGGCTCGGCAACGTATTTTTTGCCAGGCTGTTGAGCTTTGTGCTGGACGTTCGCCTGGGTGACAGTCTGTGCGGGACGAAGCTGGTGTCGCGGCGCGACTACGAGCGGTTCGTGCGGTGGCGAAGCGACTTCCGCGACTTCGACCCGTTCGGCGACTTCGAGCCGCTCTTTCCTGCCGCCGTACCTGGTACCGGTATAATCGATATTCCCGTGTATTACCGGGCGCGCACTTACGGAACAACCAACATCCGGCGGTTTCACGACGGCGCCATTCTGTTCCGAATGTCGATGACGGGTCTTCTGCGAATCAAGTTCGGCAGTTTGCGATAACGGAGTACACAGTCTTGCCGGAACGTACCACTTCGAGAGTGTTTGTCGCGGGACACCGCGGTCTCGTCGGCTCGGCAGTCGTCAGGCGGCTCGAACAGGACGGCGTGACGCCTCTTACCGCCACGCGAGAGGAGCTCGATCTCCGCAATCAGGCCGCCGTGAACGATTGGTTCAGCGCGAATCGCCCCGAGACGGTGTACCTTGTTGCCGGAACCGTCGGCGGCATCCTCGCTAACAGCACACGCCCCGCAGAGTTCATCTATGACAACCTGATGATTCACGCGACGGTCGTGCACGCGTGCCACTTGTACGGCACACGCAAGCTTCTGTATCTGGGAAGCTCGTGCATCTACCCGCGTGAGGCGACGCAGCCGATGACCGAGTCGGCGCTGCTTTCCGGCCCGCTCGAACCGACGAACGAGTTTTACGCGGTAGCGAAGATTGCCGGCATCAAGCTCTGCCAGGCCTACCGCCGCCAGTACGGACGCAATTTCATCTCCGCGATGCCCACGAATCTGTACGGCCAGAACGATAACTTCGATCTCAACAGCTCACATGTGCTGCCTGCGCTGATTCGCAAGTTCCATGACGCGAAGCTTTCTCGGGCGGCCGATGTGTCGGTTTGGGGAAGCGGCCGGCCGCGGCGGGAGTTTCTTCACGTCGACGATCTAGCGTCGGCGTGTGTCTTCCTGATGGAGAACTACGATGGCGAAGCCCACATCAACGTCGGCACCGGCGAAGATTTGAGCATCCGCGAGCTTGCGGAAATGATTCGCGACGTCGTATATCCGCAGGCGCAGATTGTGTTCGACGCGTCCAGGCCCGACGGCCCTCCGCGCAAGCTGCTCGATGTGACGAGGCTCCGAGACCTCGGCTGGACGCCCACGCTGTCGTTACGCGCGGGCATCGAATCAACTTACCAGTGGTTTCTCGAACATCAGGCTGACGCGCGTGGGTTCGCCGGCGGCCTGGCGCGCAGCAACGTCCAGGCCTGACGTGGCGCGTACACCAGCGCCGCCGCCACGAGCGCCGCGAGCAGCGGCTGCACTGGAACCATGAATCGCCCTCCCGCGCTGTAGGTCATCGCGACGCTGAGTATGTTGCCGCCGACGATCAGCGCCAGCACCCAGACTCCTGGAAACTTCCACAGAACGAGCGCCGCAAGAGCGGCGCCGGGCAACAGCCACCTGGAATAGAGGTCGCGTCCCGGCTTCAGCTCCTGCGACACGTGCAGCCACATCAGATGAAGCACCAGATCGGGATTGTCCATCATCCAGCTGATGGCCAGCTTCTGGCGATGCTTCGCGAGCATCACTTCTGATGTGACGATGTCGAGCTTCAGCGCCGCGATTTCGGGCCAGCCGTCTTCAGGGTTCGATGCCCAGATTCCCTGACTCCGTAGCGCGCGTGGCCCGAAACCCATCGGCAGGTTGATTCCGCCCTGCGTACCCAGCGGCATGAACGCATCGAGCACCACGATGTTGCGTATCCACCAAGGACTGATGACGATGATCGCCACGGCGAGGCAGATAGCCTTCGTCTTCCATGCCAGCTTCGAGCCGAACGACCGATCTTTGCCCGGCAGAATCAACAGCACTGGTGTCGTGAGAATGAAGATCGTGCGCGCGGCGAGCAAGCCTCCCATGGCGATGCCCGAAGCAATGGACCGCCTTACCGTCCATCCGTCCGTTGCATTTCTCACCCAGGTCCACGCGACGAGCGCCAGCATCAGCGCGGCAAGTGGCTCGGTCATGAACATCCCCGAATAGCGCGTCAACTCGCGGCTTTGAAGAAGGATGGCGGCCGTTATGAGTGCTGCAGGTATTCCAGCGAATTGTGCAGAAATGATGGCCGCGGTCGTCACGGCGCCCGCCGTGACGCCGCAGTTGACGACGCGCCAAGCCATGAAACTTCGTCCGGCCAGGGCATACACGGCCGACAGGAGGTATGGCATCGCGGGCGGGCGATAGGTCGTCGGATAGTAATCGGACTGGCGAGAGAGCAACAGCCGGTATCTCGGGATGCCCACGTACGGTCTTCGCCACTCTTCGTCGCTCCATTGATAACCGAATCCGCGTCCCTGCAATACGTTGAACGCGATCGCATCGTAGTCGTGGCCATCGCCGGTTTCGGGCGGCTCCGGCAGCGCGCCGCTCGTCGAGGCCCGCATCACGTAGATCCCGAACGACGTGAGGAATATGGCTGTGAAGACGACTCGGCGCAGAAGAACGGCGGTCATGTTTTCGGAAGTGCCGCGATCAGCTTGTCGTACTTCGCCATGATGATGTCCCATGCATAGTTGGCTGTGACGTACATCTTGCCGTTGCCGCCCATCCGCTCTCGAAGCTGTCGATCGGCGAGCAGCAGATGGACGCACTCGGCGAATTCCTCGCGCGTGGCGTAAAACAAGCCGGCATTGCTCCGCTTGCAATGATCGACCAATACGTCCGCATGCGCGTTGCACAAGACGGGGTTACCGACTGCCATTCCCTCTAGAGCGAGCAGTGACAGGCTTTCGAATGGCGAGGGGACCACCACGATTGTGGCCGCCTCGAGCGCCCGAAGGCGTTCGGCCTCTGATAACAGCCCGGCATACCGGACCCACGGCACCGCAGGCAGCGGCATCAACTGCGTTCCCATCAGGACCAGTGTGGCGGGCCCGTCCTCCTCTTTGTAAGCGCCGAAAAAATCGAATAACTGATCGCAGCCCTTGCCGGCGTCGATGCGGCCGCCGTAAAGCAGGAAGGGTCCTTCAGGAAAACCCTTGCGCCCGCTTCGAGCGGCTTGCGTTCCATGCGCCAGGAGATCGACGCCGCACCCGACGGTTTCTTCGGCTATTGTGCGCATCTCGAATGTTGCCTTGAGAAATGCCTTTTCGACCTCTGTGTTGAATGCAATTGCCCTTGGACGCTGGAACAACTCCTTGTAAATGTCGAGATGAATCGCCGGTTCATCGTGCGCGGTCGGCGCGAGGATGCTGCGCTCGGGAGCGATCTGCAGCCCCAACACCGTTGGAGCATACAGGTAAGTGAAAAAAATCATCGCATCGTACGAGTCCTTGTGCCGGCCCACGTAATCGAGGAGCGCCGGGCACCACGGACCCTGCTGTTCGAGCCAGGACATTTCAGCGTCGCTCGTATGCGGGTTATGGAAGATCCATTCGGAGTAGCGGTTGAAAGCGTCGATGTCTCTCTCATGTGCGTTGGCGAAGCGCCGCACGGTGACGCCGTTGATCAGCGCGCTGGCTTCGGGATACTCGTTTTTCCACGTGATGTAGTCGCGCGCACAGGTCGTCAGTACCTCGACGTCGTGCCGCCCGGCCATCCGCTCCGCGATCAGGCGGCAGTGATACTCGGACCCGCCGAGTATCTCGAGGCCGTATCGCTGGACGATAAAGGCAATGCGCACAGAGTCGAGTGGCTAGAATCCCGATATCACCGATGCCAGACGCTGTTGAATCATCGCATCACCAAAATGATGAAGCCGCTGCCGCTGTCCTGCCAGCACTTCCTCACGCGGACTTTCTTCGAACGCAAGCATGCCCAGCAATTCGGCGGCGTGCTCGAGATCCTTCGGCGCGAACTGGACCCCCGCGCCGCCAAGCGTGTCGGGCACGGCGGCGGTACTGTAGGCAAGTACCGGCACGTCCATCGCCATCGCCTCGACGAGCGGAACGCAGAATCCCTCGTGTTCGCTCAGCGAGATGTAGACGCTCGAGGCGCGGTAGTATGCCGCGAGTTCCACATCGGGGACCGGGCCGGTGAAGATGAAGCGGTCCTCCAGCATCTGGTACTCAGACAGCAGGGCGCGAATAGTCGCATAGTACTGCGGCACGCCATCGTACCTGCCCACGAAAATAAATCGGTAGTAGGCGTCCACGTAACGCTTGTATTGCTCTGCGAGTCTGATGTGGTCTTCGATCTTCTTGTTTGGTGCGATCCTTCCGACGAACAGAAAATTCACGAGGCCGTCGTCGAGGATCTCCTCCAGCACCGGATGCCGCGGGGCGTGAGTGAGCCGTTCGGTGTCCACCGCAATCGGCAGAATGCCGGTGCTGGCGAATCCCAGGTCCACGAGTTCCTGCCGGTTGTACTCGGAATCGCCGAGCGCCAGCTCCGAGGCCGGTGCGAGTCCTGCCAGCTCGTCGCGCGCGATCGATGCAAGGCGGAACAGTGACGGGGCGTAGCGCGCGAAGAATCGCGCGGGGGTCACGTTGTGGTACTGCAGGACCCGGCCGTGCGGGAGCGCGGCGAAGGCCGCCGACATCGGCGACGGCAGCGCGTAGTGAAAAATCGTGACATCGCCGCGCTTTGATGCCGGATCCGAAAACGGCCGCACGTCGTGCCGCAGCTCGTCGTCAATCGTCAGCGCGAAGATTTCGGCTTCGTGGCCCATCGCCCGCAGCAGATCACGCATGCGGCGGGAGCTATCGCCTATGGCGTCACCTTTGTGGGCGGCCGGCACCCATTGGTTGACGCGCATCAACGCTTTTCCTCGACGAGCCCCGTCCTCGACTCTGGGCTCGCCGGCAGGCCGCGGAAGATGGCGGGACGGTACTGCTGCAGCTCGAACAGCTCCTCCGCGAGCCGGAACTGGTCCCAGAAGTCCCATGCCACTGGCGGTGCGGGCTTCCACGGGCTCTTCAGAACCTGGTCGACGAACCGCAGCAACGTGCCATCGAAGTCCCTGGCGCGCAGCCGCCCGAGTGCTTCTTCCTGTTTCTGCACCACGCGCTCGCAGAGCTGTGTGTCGTCGATGACGGCGTCCATCAGAGCGGCGACTTCCAGCGGTTCTTGCGTCGTATAGAGGACCCCGGCTCCGTCCATGGTCGTGGGCACCGCGCTGGCCGCATAGGCGACGACGGGGATCTGCTTGTAGAACGATTCGACGATAGGAACGCAGAAGCCTTCGTGGGCGCTTGCGCACAGGAACAGATCCGCGACGTCGTAATACGCAGACAGCTCGGCGTCGGAGACCTGGCCGGCAAAGTGCACATTTGTGACGCCGAGCCTCGCGGCGAGCTGATGCAGCATGGCGAGATACTTGTCGAAGCCGCCGTACGATCCTACGAGCAGCAGCCGCGACCTCGCATTGAAGTGGCGCTGGTACGCGTTGAAGTACCGGATGACGTCCTCGATGCGCTTGTTCGGGATGATTCGCCCGACGAAAAGAATGTTCGTCCAATCGTCGTCGAACTCCTGCGCGATCAGATCGTTGGGCGGCAGGTCGAGATGCGTGAAGTCAGGAAGGACCGGCAGGACGCCCGTAGGATTGAACCCGAGAGCTTCGAGCTCTAGCCGGTTGAATTCCGAATCACCGAGCGCCAGATCGACCCGGGCAGGATAGATGCTCAGCTCGCGGCGGCCCTTGAAGCACTGCTCGACGAGCTGCTCGTGCACATCGATGAAAAATTCTGGAGGCGTGATGTTGTGATACACCAGAATCTGTCGATCGGGAAGTGCGTAGGTGATGCGCGATGCGCGCGAGCCGATCGAAAAATGGTGGATCAGGATGTTCGACGGATCGCTCTCCTCGATCAGGCCGTGGTAATCGCGGGTCTGACCTTCGAGACGAGGATCTGCGGTTTGAACGAAGATGTCAGAATCGAATCCTGAGCCGCGAAGTACGCGCCGGATGCCGAGTACTTCGTGCCCGATGGCGTCCCCGTATCCGAGGGTGGCGAGCACCTGATGGATCTTCTGTGTTCTCAATTCAGCACCGGCCCGAATGGCAACTCTGCCAGGATGTCGTTGGCGGGCTGGAGGGTCTTGCGCCGTTTCGCGAACCAGCCCGGTTCGGGCTCCATGCCCCGCCCCGAGACGCCCCGGGCGTCCTCTTCCTTCAGCTGCGCCAGGATATCCAGATATTTCCTCTCGATTACCTGCCACGCGTAGTGCTGCTGAAAGAACCGGCGGCCATTTGCGCTGAACGCGGCGTTCAGGCGGCGGCTCTCTGAAATCGCGCGAAGCGTCTCGACGAATTCAGCGGCGGTCTCGTAATACAATCCCGCCTGGCTCCTGACGCACTGACCGCGCAGCACCTCGCACTTCCCGTTGGCAAGCACCGGCTTCCCGAGCGCCCACGCTTCGAGCGCGACCATCGAGAGGCTTTCATAATATGACGGCATCAGCAGCAGGTCGGAAGCGGCCAGCGCGTCGAACTTGTCCTGGTCGTCGAGAAAACCCAGATGGCGGATACGCGGATGGTCGGGAATCGGGAGCATCTGCCTGCCAATCAGCACCAGTTGAAGTCCTTTGGGCAACGCGTGCAGTCCGTTCAAGAAGAACGCGAACAGCTCTTTGCAGCCCTTGTTCTGGTCGATTCGCCCGACATACAGGGCGAAGCGATCCGTGATCCCGTACTTCTGCCTGAACCGTTCCGCCTCGGGACGCGCTGGAATTTCAGATCCGATTCCCACCACCACTCCCGGCACGTCGTAATTGTTCGACACCGTCTGGATGAGCCGTTGCTCTTCAGGGCTGTTGTACATGACGGCGCGCACACCGCGGAAGATTCGCGATGACAGGGCGAGGCCAATCACTTCGTCCCGTTCCGCTGTCGGCACGAGAATCGCGCGCGAGGGCAGTGCCTTTGTTCCGTGATACGAGTGGTAGTAGCGGTAGCTGAAGAAAAACACGTAGTCGTAACCCGCGTCGGCCGACTGCAGATATCGAAGCAGAGTGGTGCTCTTCGGCCCTTCGGCGCTCAGCCACTTCAGCTCGTCCAGATACGAATGCGGGTGATTGAAGACGCGCTGTGACCAGCGGCCGAACACGAGAGGGTCGCGTGCGTGATCCACGCGAAACCTGCGGACGGGTACGCCGTTCACCACCGCCGTGCCGGCTGGATAGTCGTCGCGCCAGGTCACGTAATCGCGCGCGCACGTCGTGAGCACCTCGATCCTGGCGTGCTGCGACAGGTGCTCGGCGACATAGCGGGCGTGCAGCTCGGCACCGCCGTTGATGTCGGCGCCGTAGCGTTGCACCACGACGGCGAGCTTCACTGCGCGGAGGGATCCGGCTCTTCACCGGAATCGTCCCTGTCGTCGCCGGCTTCCGCCGAACCGTTGTCGAAATCAGCGTCGTCTGACGCCGCATCTGCGGTGGGATCGCCATGCGGAGGGGTTGCCGAATCTGCCGCCGAGGAGATTTCGGCCGGCGCGTCCGCTGCTGCGATGCCTTCCCCAGGCGCGCGCCCTCGGCCACCGCGGCGTCCGCGCCGCCTGCGGCGGCGCCGGCGGGCGGTGTTCGAGTCACTCGCGGAATCGTCCTGACCTGCTCCGGGCTGCGGCTGGGTCTCAATCTGCTGAGGAGCAGGTGGCGGTGCCGCGCTCGCCGGTGGAAACGATCGTTCGTCCTGGCGCGGCCGCGGCTGTTGCGGTTCTCGCGCGGGTCCGGTTCCCGGCCGGTATTGAACGACCCCTTCAAGCGCGCGGGCGCGCCGCTCATCGAAGTCCATACGGCTCGACAGCGATTCGAGCCGCATCTTGAGATTGCGATTCTCGATGCCGACCCGCGTCAGTTCCAGCACAAGGTTGTGCACGAGCTCGTAGTACAGGACGTCGACTTCATCGCGCTGCTGCGCTTTCTGGCGGAGGAACTGAACCTGCGTTTCGAACAGGGTGTTGATGCCGGCCTGGTTGTGAAATGCGGTGTGAATTTCGTGAATCAGCGTGTTTGGATTGATGAAGAGCTTCAGAATCGGATTCAGTAGGCGTCGTATGGCACGCAGGATGCCTCGGTGCGTGCCGTACAGCGTTTCTGCATCGAAGCCGGTCGTCAATTCCTGGTCGAGCTGAAAAGGCTCGAGTTTCACGTCGTGGACCCGCTTGAACTGCTCGACAAGATCGGAGCGGACTCCTTTCGGATTGAGGAAACGCTCGAGCTTGACGTTGGCCAGTTCCTGAATCTGCTCTTCGGTGTAGTCAACGCCCCGCTTCGACTGAATCCGCGCCCGAATCTGGCGCATGATCTGCTCGACATCCACGGCGTCGGTGCGAATGTTGAAATCTGCCATATTCACCCGATACATGTAGGGTGAAGGGGCGAAGGGCAAAGGGCAACGGCACGCGTGACGTGCGCGTTCATTTGCCCCTTACCCCTGCTCCCTTGCCCCTGTTCAAATGCGTTCCAAACTCCGGCGCTTCCCTCAGGCATGTACCCAGAATACCGATCGATCGGATGAGCGCGCGCATCCCGGTGCGCTCGATTTCTGCAGCGTCGCTTCCGACCTGCAGGTAGCCGTTGTCGTCGGCGACCGCAGTTTCCCATCCGCGAAACAAGCGTCCCCACGGGCTCGCGAGCACATCGCGCATCAACGCTTTCGCCTTGACTGGATACCAGAAGCTGTCGTGGTACACAACGCTGGCCGCGTATGCCCATGGCGCGAGCACCGTTTTCAGAGACCACTCAACCGGCTTCCGCAGCGGGCCCCAGTAGATCTGGTGCTGCATACGTGCGGCGAACGTCATTTTCTTGAACGGCCCTGTGAAGCGCCAGTTTTCCGCTGCCGCGTCCTCATCCCCGACGATCTCGATATCGCGCGGGTCCCCACAGCCGAGGCCGCGGTCGTGCGCAAGGCGGATGAACTTGATCGACAGCGGGTCCATGCCCATGAGCTTTGCGGAAATCGCGTCGATGGCGACCTGGTCCGCGCTCGCCAGGATGACGTTCTTGACGTGCGGAATCATGCAGCGCGGCCCGGGGCCGTCGCCCGCGAACGTGCCGTCCATCACCGCGAAAACGCCACGATGGATCTTCTGCTGAATCATCAGCAGGTCGACAAGCGTTTCATGGATCACCGGATGCGTCCAGTGGCGCCGCTCGTTCAGCAGCCCGCCGAACGCGTTCTTCATCGCGCCGGTCATCGTGGTGAAGACGTGCGTCTTCACGGTCGGCAGGTGGATGATGTTCTCGCCGATGAACCGGCGCGGAATCATGAATCCCCGGGGATAGACCTCGTTCAGGCAGAGAAAATCCTTCGTGAGATCTCCGACGGCGTCCTGAATGTTGATCCAGTCCTCGCCCTCGTAGATGTGAACGTTCCGCAAGCCGTGTGCTTCGACAACCGGAAGCTGCTTGTTTTCGCGCTCGCCCAGGTGCGCGTCGATGACGACCGTCCGGTTGTGACACGCATGGATGAGGTCGGCCGAATAGCCGTCCTTCTTCATGGCCCGGATCACCCCATCCAGCTGCCAGGGGGTAGTGGAGCTGCCCGGAAAGAAAAAATGCCACGAAATATTGACCTTCAGCGCGGTATCCGTGTCTTTCGCGATGACGCTCTGGTAGTCGGCGAGATTCAGCAGGCGGTGATAGTCGCGGAGGACGGTCTCGGGCCTTGTCCGGAGGATGGCAACGCGTGCCTTGGGCATCGCCACGATCTTACTGGTAAATGATGACGATCACCGAAAGCGCCCAAAGCGCAACGCAGGCCATCAGGGGCCCGTCGTTCACGACGAGATCCGCAGGGCTTCCCCCCTTGTCGCGGCGGTGAACCAGGTAGAGGTAGCGGAAGATGCCGTAGAGCGGGAACGGAATCGTCAAACTGAGCAGGTCGGTGCCGAATTTTGCCGTGGTCTCTGGGCTTATCGTGTAGAACGCGTAGGCAATCAGCGTGGATGCCGTGACCACCGAGATCATCTGGTCGAGCAAGTACGGAGTGTAGTCGCCGAGAATCGGACGGTGGTGGACAGCCGTTTCCGTCAGCAGGGTCAGCTCGTGACGCCGCTTGCTGAGGGCGATGAAAAGCGCGAGCAGCGTCGTACAGACGAGCAGCCAGTGGCTGATGGGCACGGCAATGGCCGCGGCGCCTGCCGCGGCGCGCAACGTGAAGCCGGCGGAGATCGTGAGGACGTCGAGGATGACGATGTGTTTCAGGATCGCGGAGTAGGCCGAAAGCAGCACCATGTACGTTCCGGCGATTTGGAAGAACTGCGTGCCCAATGCCCATGCGACCATCAACGCCGCGGCACCCAGAACGGCTGCAGCAACCAACGCAAGCGAGGGACCGATCGCGCCCGAGGCGATGGGACGACTGGCTTTGAGAGGATGGCGCCGGTCCTGTTCCCGATCGAATACGTCGTTGATGAGGTAGATTGCCGACGAAAGCGCGCAGAACACGAACGAAGGCGACGGCCGCCTTCAGAACCGCACCGCGATCGTTGAGCCGCTCGGCGAACACCAGGGCCGCAAAGACGAAGAGATTCTTCGTCCATTGACCGGGCCGCAGTGACGTCAGGAGATCGACGAGGAGGGGGCGCGGGGCCTGACTGCTGTGACATCCGAAGCGGAAGGACTACAGTCCTCCCGCTCCGGCGAATTTCCTCTGCTGAAAACACTCCTTACAGAACACGGGGCGACCCTGTGTTGGACGGAAGGGAACCGTCGTTTCCTTGCCGCATGCCGAGCACGTGGCCGTGGTCTCGACGCGTTCCCGAATCCCGGGCGACGCGGCCCGGGCTGCCCGCTTGGCCTTGCAGGCCTTGCATCGTTTCGGTTCGTTCTTGAAGTTCTTGTCCGCGAAAAAGAGCTGCTCACCAGCCGTCCAGACGAACTCCGCGCCGCAATCCACACAACTCAGGATCTTGTCTTGGAACTCCATCGTGTCGCCCCTTGCTCGCGCCCTTTACTCTGCGTCGCGTCGCATTTTCTTGCGGTTACGTTTGCGCGCCAGCGCCTGTTTGGCCCTGCGCTTGTCTCCGGGCTTCAAGTAGAAGGAGTGCTTCTTGATATCCTTGATGATATCTTCCTGCTGCACCTTCCGTTTGAACCGTCGAAGAGCACTTTCGATCGATTCCCCGTCTTGCACTTTGACTTCCGCCACGCTTGATGACACCCCCTCAACTCGGGCGATCGTGATGACGGTATGTTGTCATCACGCGGTCTTCAGATAACGATTGTGTTACGCTAATTCGGGACTGCGAATCTTAGGCGCAAACCTGCAGCCTCGTCAACGAATTAGTCCTTCAGACTAAACCTTTTATATCCAAGAGTTTACTGCGAAAACGTGGGTTCCGCGAGAGTTCTGGTCATCGGTAACGGCGGGCGCGAACACGCTTTGGTGTGGAAATTGGCGTCCGAGCGCAGCGTCTCGGAGATCGTCTGCGCACCCGGAAACGCCGGGATTAGCCGCGTGGCACGATGCATTCCGGTCGACCCGGCCGATCCGCACGCCGTCGCCGCCATCGCTCGAAAAGAAGAGATCGACTTCACGATCATCGGCCCCGAGCTGCCGCTCAGCCGCGGCGTCGCCGACGTCTTTGCGGCTGAAGGCGATCTGCTGTTCGGACCCACGCAGCGCGCCGCGCGCCTCGAGTCGAGCAAAGTGTTCGCCAAAGAGTTCATGCATCGCTGTCACGTGCCGACCGCGCGCTATAAGTCGTGTGACACGGCCGCTCAGGCAGTCGCCGACGCTGCGAAGCGGCGAGTTCGGATTTCCGGTGGTGTTGAAAGCCGACGGGCTCGCCGCCGGGAAGGGCGTGGTGATTGCGGCAGATCTTCAGGACGCGGAATCGCAGGTACAGTCGATGATGGTCGACAAGCGGTTCGGCCAGGCCGGTGCGCGCCTCGTCATCGAGGAGCTGCTCGTCGGCCGCGAAGCGTCGTTCTTCGTGCTGAGCGACGGCACGCGCGCGCTCCCGCTCGGATCTGCGGAAGATCACAAGCGCGCGCTCGACGGAGACGCCGGCCCGAACACTGGCGGCATGGGCGCGTACGCGCCCAGCTCGTTGTTCGATGCGGCCACCCAGGCACGGGTGATGAACGAGATCGTGCTGCCTGTGCTCGAAGGCATGCGCAGCGAGGGCAGCGAGTTCCGCGGATTTCTGTTCGTCGGACTGATGCTGACGGCGGACGGCCCGAAAGTCATCGAGTTCAACGTGCGGTTCGGCGATCCGGAAGCACAGGTCATACTTCCGATGATTGGCGACGATTTGTCGACGCTGTTGATGAGCGCGGCTGCCGGCGAACTGGATGCGGGGAGCGTGCGGCTCGAGCCAGAGCCCGCGCGTTGGCGTGGTTCTGGCATCGGGCGGTTATCCGGATACATACGAGACCGGCAAGGTAATTCACGGCCTCGACGCGGCCGAAGCGACTCCGCGACGTCAACGTGTTTCACTCGGGGACGGCGAAGCGCGAATCCGACATCGTCACCGCCGGCGGCCGGGTCTCTGACGGTCGTGGCGTCAGGCAGCGACTATCAAAGCGCCATCGATCGCGCGTACGAGGCTGTGGATAAAATCAGTTTCGACGGCATGCACTACAGAAAGGACATTGGAGCCAAGGCGCTGTGATGAATCCTCTACAAGTATTGATATTGATGGGTTCCCAGAACGATGCGCCGGTCATGCAGGGCGCCGTGGATGTCTTGAAGGAGCTCGGCATCTCCGTCGAGATGACAGTCGCCTCCGCTCACCGCTCGCCGGAGCGCGTCATGCGGCTGCTGGCCGAGGCCGGCGCGCGCGGCGTGAGCGTCTTCATCGTCGGCGCCGGCGCGGCTGCGCATCTCGGTGGAGTAGTCGCGGCGCACGTGACGAAGCCGGTGATCGGCGTTCCGATCGACTCGTCCGCTCTCAACGGGCTCGACGCGCTGCTCTCGACCGTCCAGATGCCTCCCGGCGTTCCGGTCGCGACGGTTTCGATCGGCAAGGCCGGAGCGACAAACGCCGGTGTGCTGGCCGCGCAGATTCTCGCGCTTGGCGACAAAGGCATTGCCGAGCGAGTGGAAAAATACAAGCGCGGCCTTGCGGAGAAGGTAGAGGAGGCCGCGCGCAAGCTCGGCGGCTCTCCCATCCCTAATCCCCAATCCCTATCCCTAATCCCTGCTGTGAAATACTCCATCGTCACCTTCGGATGCCGCGTCAATCAGGCTGATTCCTTTCAAATAGAGGAGCAGCTCATGGCAGCGGGTGGTGCAGCGGCCGCGACGTGTGACGCAGACCTGGTGATCGTGAACACCTGCTCGGTTACGAGCTCAGCCGATCAAGGCACCCGTCAGATTGTCCGAAAGATTGCGCGGGAGAATCCGAACGCGCGCATCGTCATCACCGGCTGTTATGCGACGCGCCGACCCGACGAAGTCGCCGGACTGCCTGGTGTCAGCCCAGATTGTTCCCAACGATCGCAAAGAACATTTTGTCGCCGAGATCGGGCTTGCCGCGCCGAAGCCCGAATGCGCGACGGCGGGTTGACGACGGCGCAGCGTTTCGGCGATGGCGAGGGCGCGTGCGGCGCCGACATCGCGCCCGGACTTGCAGGGCGCACCGCCTTCACGTTACGTGTGCAGACGGGATGTGATCAGTCGTGCTCGTATTGCATCATTCCGACGACGCGAGGGAGCGGCCGAAGCAGGCCGATGCACGAGGTTCTGTCAGAGATCGCTCGTGTCGGCGATGCGGGCTATCGCGAGATCGCGATTACGGGCGTGCACCTTGGCTCGTACGGCCGCGATCTCGGCGGCGGGTCGTCGCTGCTGGAGCTGCTGAAGAGAATCGAGCGGCACGTGCGCGGCATCCGGTTTCGCATCAGCTCTCTCGAGCCGATGGATTGTTCGGACGACATCGTCGATCTCGTCGCCGCAGTCGACATGCTTCGCGCCGCATTTTCATCTTCCGCTGCAGCACGCGAGCGACTCGATGCTCGTCGCGATGCGCCGCCCGTACACGCTGGAGTATTACCGCCGGCTTGTCGATCGCATTCGGCGCCAAGATGCCGCACGCCTCGATTGGCACCGACATCATCGTCGGTTTTCCGGGCGAATCCGACGACGACTTCGCGGTGTTGGAAATCATATTTGCGGGAGTCACCGATTACGCACGTGCACGTGTTTCCGTATTCGGATCGGCCTGGCACCGCGGCGACGGCGTTGCCTGACAAAGTGCACGGCTCCATCGTTCGCGATCGCGCGAGCGCCGTTCGCGCGATTGGCCGCGAGCTGAATCGCAAGTTTCACCAGGCGCAAAACGGCAGCGTCCGGCCCGGGCTGACAATCGAGGACGGGTCGCTCGTCGTGACGGACAACTACTTGAAGGTGCGGATCCCGCCGGGCCTTCGCGAGGAACGAGTGGGTGAACGTCGCGCTACGACGAACAGTGATGGTGCGCTGGCGGCACGGTCCTTTAACCAGCGCCGGGCGCGGAACCGGAACGTGGAACGCGGAACCTAGAGTAACGCAGCAGCTTTCTGTCCCGTCGATTTCGCCGTTCCTTCGACAATCAACTGGCCGCAGGCCGCGCGGATGTCACGGCCGCGGCTCTTGCGAACCGACACCGTCAGCCCGGCGCATCGGCGAGAATCCGCGCGAACGCATCGACCCGCTGATCCGCGGGGCGCTCGAACGGGATACCCGCCGCTTCGTTCAGCGGAATCAGGTTCACTTTGCAGCGGATGTTGCCGAGGAGGCGCACCAGGCGCCGCGCATCGTCCAGCGTGTCGTTCACGCCGCTCAGAAGGACATATTCGAACGTGATGCGGTTCCGGCGCCTGGCCGGGAACTTCCGCGCGGCGGCGAGGATGTCCTCGAGGCCGTACTTGCGATTCACTGGCACGAGCGCATCCCGCTGATCCTCGGTCGTCGCATGAAGTGAGATTGCGAGGTTCGGCATGAGGGGCTCGCTGGCCAGCCGGTCGAGCGCAGGAAGGACGCCGACGGTCGACAGCGTCACGCGCTTCGGCGAGACGGCGAGGCCGTGCTCGTCGTTGAGCATCCTCAGGGCCTTCATCGTGGCGTCGTAGTTGTGCAGCGGCTCGCCCATGCCCATCAGCACGATGTTGAATTTCGAGTCGCGCAGGCCGAGCTCGCCTGCGAGAACACGGACCTGTCCAGCGATTTCGCCGGCGCTCAAGTTGCGCACGAGTCCCATTTTTCCGGTCAGGCAGAAGCCGCACTTCATGGCGCAGCCCACCTGCGTTGAAATGCAGAACGTCTGGCTGGGGGTGTCTGGAATGAACACGGATTCGATGCGGCGGTTGTCGTCGAGGCGCGAGCAGAAACTTTACCGTCCCGTCAGATGACGTCTCCCTGGCGACGACGGCCGGGGTCGAGATGCGGAAGTGATCGGCGAGATCGGTCCGCAGCGAACGCGACAGATCTGTCATCTTTTCGAAGTCGGTCACCCCTTTGGCGTAGACCCATGAGAAAATCTGGCGCGCGTGAAATCGCGGGTGTCCGCGCGCCTCGAGGGCGGCCTCGAGCTCTGCGAGATCCATCGATCCCAGATCGGGACGGCTGTCTGCCGCTAAGCTGTTCCGAACGTTGGGCATCTTGCCTTCTGTATCTCGATTGTACTCGTGTTAAGATCCTTGTAGCTCGCTCTCAACCCTTTCTTCTCCGACGGGTCCCACGCGGGCCCGAGCGATTTACACGGCGTTAGTCATCAAATCCATGATTGTTCGCGACGCACTCGACAACGGGATTCGTCTCGTCACTGAATCGATGGGCCACGTGCGCTCCGTCAGCCTGGGGGTCTGGCTGACGCGCGGTTCCCGACACGAGACGGACGAAGAAAGCGGCATCGCTCACTTCGTCGAGCACATGCTCTTCAAGGGCACCGCCACGCGCTCGGCCGAAGACATCGCCCAGGCGGTCGACTCGATTGGCGGCCAGCTCGATGCATTCACCGCCAAAGAGTACGCGAGCTACTACGTGAAGGTGCTCGATGAGCACGTGCCGATTGCGGTCGACATCCTCTCCGACATCGTCCTGCGGCCCGCTTTCCACGAAGTGGACATCGAGCGCGAGAAGAAGGTCATCCTCGAAGAAATCAAGATGGTCGAGGACACGCCCGACGATCTCGTGCACGAGATCTTCACGCAGGCGTTCTGGGAAGGGCATCCGCTGGGCACGGCCGATACTCGGCACGAAGGAGAGCGTCGAGGCCCTGACCCAGCAGCGGCTGCGCGATCATTTCCGCGGCGCGTATGCGGCCGAAAATGTGATCATTTCCGCGGCCGGCAACCTCGAGCACTCGAAGCTTCGGGACGCGCTGGAGAAGGCATTCGGCTCGATGCCGACCGTAGGCCTCGAGCAGAACGGCGGGCCTCCGCAACGTCATTCCGAAGGTCATCATTCGCAATAAAGAGCTCGAGCAGAGCCACGTGTGCCTCGGCACGTCGAGCTATCCGCAGAACCACGGCGATCGGTACGCGAGCTACGTCATGAACACCATGTTCGGCGGCTCGATGAGCTCGCGGCTCTTCCAGAACATCCGCGAGAAGCGCGGTCTTGCATATTCAGTGTTCTCGGGTATCAACGCCTATCGCGATGCGGGATATCTCACTGTCTATGCCGGCTGCGCGAACGAGGCCGTCGGCGAAGTCGTCGACCTCGTTGTCGAAGAAATGAAGACGATGAAGCAGTCGCGAGTAGAGGACAGCGAGCTGCGGCGCGCGAAGGATCATCTGAAGGGCAGCGTGATGCTGAGCCTCGAAAACACTTCGAGCCGCATGTCGCATCTGGCGCGCCAGGAGATTTACTTTGACCGGCAGTTCAGCCTCGATGAAACGCTGGAAGGCATCGAGCGTGTGACGCCGGCCGACGTGCAGCGCGTGGCGGGAGAGCTGTTCGCGAACGGCTCGCTTGCGGCCACGGTGCTGGGACAGGTGAACGGACTGCAGCTTCCACGAGAGCGACTCAATCTGAATTAATGATTCCTCGCTACACCCACCCCGAAATGGGGCGCATCTGGAGCGAAGAGCGGAGATTCGAGACCTGGCTGCAGGTCGAAATCGCGGCTGCCGAGGTGATGGCCGAGGCTGGAATCATTCCGCATGATGCCGCCCGCGACATCAGGGAAAAATCGAAGTTCGACGTCGCACGCATCGCCGCCATCGAGGAAACCACGCAACACGACGTCATCGCTTTTACGACCGCGGTGGCCGAGCACGTCGGCCCTTCTGCGCGCTGGCTGCACTTTGGTCTGACGTCGTCCGATGTCGTCGACACCGCGCAGGGAATCCAGATGCGCGAGGCGACCGATCTGCTCATAAAGGGCGTGGACAGTCTGCTCGACGCCGTTCGCGCGCGCGCCGAAGAGCATCGCCGTACACCGATGATGGGGCGCACTCATGGCGTGCACGCCGAGCCGATGACCTTCGGGCTGAAGCTGGCGCTGTGGTACGCGGAGCTGCTTCGCGACCTGACACGCCTGAAGCGCGCGAGAGCCGCGATCGCAGTCGGGAAGATTTCTGGCGCGGTCGGCACATTCGCGCACCTCGATCCTTCCATCGAAGCGGCAATCTGCCGAAGCTCGCGCTGGAGCCTGCCCCGGTATCGTCGCAGATCATCCAGCGCGATCGCCACGCGGAGCTGCTGACGACGCTGGCCATAACGGGTGCGTCGCTCGAGAAGTTCGCGCTCGAAGTGCGCGGACTGCAGAAAACCGAGATAGGCGAGGTGCAAGAGCCGTTTGGCAAAGGCCAGAAGGGCTCGTCGGCCATGCCGCACAAGCGCAATCCCGTCGGCTGCGAGCAGATCACGGGCCTCGCGCGGCTGCTGAGAGGCAACGCGCACGCCGCGCTCGAAAATATCGCGCTCTGGCACGAGCGCGACATCTCGCACTCGTCGGTCGAGCGCGTGATTCTCCCCGACAGTTTCATCGCGCTCGACCACATGCTCAGGCGCTTCACGCGTATCGTGACGGGCCTGGTGGTCGATGTCGATCGGATGAAGCAGAACCTCGAAATCTCGCGTGGGGTGGTGTTCTCAGGAACCGTGCTGCTCGAACTCGCGCAGCGGGGCATCTCGCGCGAGCAGGCCTACGAGTGGGTGCAGCGCAACGCGCTTCGCTCGTACGATGAGAAGCAGGACTTCAAACAGTTGCTGCTGGCCGACAAGGACGTGATGGGCGTGCTCGATCAGAAGACGGTCGATGACGCGTTCGATCTGAAGGTGCAGCTGAAGAACGTCGACCACATTTTCGATCGCGTCTTCAGGACGCCGGTCGTCGCGCCCCTCGACTCACGCTCGGGGCGTCCTGAGCAAAGTCGAAGGACGGGAGTGTCCTGATGCGCGCGCGCGTGTTCGTGACGTTGAAGCCGTCGGTGTTCGATCCGCAGGGGAAGACCATCGTCGATGCTCTGCACTCTTTAGGGTACGGCGGGGTCGAGGATGTGCGGCAGGGCAAGTACTTCGAGCTGGAGCTTGCCGCCGACTCGAGCGACAAGGCTCGATCGATGGCATCTGAGGTTGCGGACAAACTGCTGGCGAATCCGGTGATAGAAAGTTACAGGATCGAGATTGGCTGAACACCTCACTAAGCAGCCAATCGTCGCAACCATTGCCGAGCATCCGAAGGGTGCGAGGTACAGGTGGCGGGGGTGGGGCCCCGCCACACCATAAAACAAAGATGCGATTCGCGGTCATCGTTTTTCCGGGATCCAACTGCGATCACGACGCGCACCACGCAGCGAAGGAGGTGCTCGGCCAGGAGGCCGAGTTCGTCTGGCACAAGGAGACGGATCTTCGCGGCGCGGACGCAGTCATTCTCCCCGGAGGGTTTTCGCACGGCGATTACCTGCGAACCGGAGCGATCGCGCGTTTCTCGCCTGTGATGGATGCGGTCAGGAAGTTCGCGGCCGGCGGCGGGCCGGTTCTCGGCATCTGCAACGGATTCCAGATTCTGCTCGAAGCGGGATTGCTCCCGGGCGCGATGCTTCGGAATCGCGGCCTGAAGTTTCGCTGCGAGCACGTGCACGTTCGCGTCGAGCAGGTCGACACGCCATTCACGCTGGCGTGCCGCCCGCAGCAGGTTCTCCGTATTCCGATCGCCCACGGCGAAGGAAATTACTTCACAACACCGGATGAATTGCGGAAGCTCGAGCAGAATCGGCAAATTGTCTTTCGCTATGTGAATGCCGGTGGTGCAGTCGCCGACGATGCGAACCCCAATGGATCGGTCCAGGCGATTGCCGGCGTTTGCAGCGAGCGCCGAAACGTCGTGGGTTTGATGCCGCATCCCGAGCGCGCCTGTGAGCTGTCGATCGGCAGCGCAGACGGTCTCGTCATGTTCGAGTCTGCCGTCAAGGCGCACGCAGCCGGCTTGCCCGCCGTAGCGGCGTCCGTCGCGAAGGTGGGCGCTCTCACCGGGGCAGGGAGCGCGTCAGCATGACGGAACTGCAGCACCACGACAAAGCCACGATCGAGCGGCACGGGCTGAACACGGACGAATATGGCCGCATCGTGCGGGCACTCGGCCGCGATCCGAGTCTGACCGAGCTTGGAATTTTTTCGGTGATGTGGTCCGAGCACTGCAGCTACAAAAGCTCGCGCGTGCATCTCCGCAACCTTCCGACAACCGGCCCTCGCGTCCTGCAGGGACCGGGCGAAAACGCCGGCGCCGTCGATATCGGCGACGGCCTCGCAGCAGTTTTCAAAATCGAATCGCACAATCACCCGTCTTTCATCGAGCCCTATCAGGGCGCCGCCACAGGCGTTGGAGGCATCATCCGCGACATCTTCACCATGGGCGCGCGGCCGATTGCCCTGATGAACTCGCTCCGTTTCGGTGAGCTCGACGATCCGCGCGTGCGGCGCAACATGGAGGGCGTGGTGGCGGGCATCGCGGGCTACGGCAACAGCATCGGGATTCCGACGGTCGGCGGCGAGGTGGCGTTCGAGGAGTGCTACACCGGAAATCCCCTCGTCAACGTGTTCTGCCTCGGCATCGCGAAGGCCGACGAAATCATCAAAGGCGTCGCAAGAGGCACTGGCAACCCGGTGTATTACGTGGGGTCGAAGACCGGGCGCGACGGCATTCATGGCGCGACGATGGCCTCTGCGGAATTCGACGAGAACTCGGCAGAGAAACGGCCCGCGGTCCAGGTGGGCGATCCGTTCATGGAAAAGCTGTTGCTCGAGGCGTGCCTCGAGGTCATGAAGACCGATGCCTTGATCGGCATTCAGGACATGGGCGCCGCCGGACTCACGTGCTCGACGTGTGAGATGGGCGCGCGCGGAGGAGCCGGCATCGATATCGACGTGGCACACGTGCCGCAGCGCGAGACCGGGATGACCGCGTACGAGATCATGCTGTCCGAATCGCAGGAGCGCATGCTGCTCGTCGTCAAACGCGGACGCGAGCGCGAGGTCGAAGAGATTTTCGAGAAGTGGGACCTGCATGCGGCCCACATCGGCGAAGTCACGGACGACGGGTTGATGCGGGTTCGCGAGCGTGGGGCCGTCGTCGCGGAGATTCCTACCGGTGCGTTGACGGATGACGCGCCGGTGTACAGGCGGCCGATGTCCACGCCGTCATATCTTTCGGAAGTTCAGAATCTCTCGCTCCCCGAGAAGCCCAGGGTTTCGCATGTCGATGCTCTTCGCGCCCTCCTCGCGGCGCCGGCCATCGCAAGCAAGCGCTGGGTATATCGGCAGTACGACCACATGGTTCGCACCAACACGCTTGTTCTTCCGGGCATGGGCGCCGGAGTGGTGCGGGTGAAGGGAACCAATCGTGCGCTGGCATTGTCGGTGGATGGCAACGGCCGTTACTGCTATCTCGATCCGTACCGCGGCGCGATCCTCGCGGTCGTCGAAGCCGCGCGAAACGTCGCGTGCGCGGGCGCCGAGCCGATAGGCGCGACGAATTGCCTGAATTTCGGCAACCCGGAACGGCCGGAAATCATGTGGCAGTTCGGACGGGCGGTCGAAGGCATCACCGCGGCGTGCAAAGCGCTCGACATCCCCATAACCGGGGGCAACGTTAGTCTCTACAACGAGACGGACGGAAAAGCGATTTATCCGACGCCGGTTTTGGGCGTTGTTGGGCTCATCGAAGATGCCGGAAAGGTGCTCGGCCGCAGCTTCAAGGGCAGCGGCGACGCGATTGTGCTCCTCGGGGAGACTCGGCACGAGCTCGGCGGAAGCGAATATTTGAAGATCACCGAGCGCGTGATCGCGGGCGTGCCTCCTGAGGTCGATTTGAAGGCCGAGAAGGTGCTCCAGCGTTTGCTGGTGTCTGCTACACAAGAGGGGCTGCTCAAATCGGCGCACGACTGTGCCGAAGGCGGCCTCGCCGTGACCCTCGCGGAGTGCGCGTTCGGCACCGGCGGCGTCGGATTGAGTGTCGGCGTGCCGGCGGTCGATGCCCCGGCCGCATGGATGTCGGCCGCGACCCTGTTTTCGGAGTCGGCTTCGCGGGTTGTGGTCTCGGTTGGGCGCGAGAAGCTCGAGGCCTTGATGGATCGTGCGCGAGTACTCGGCGTGCCAGCTCGCGAAATAGGGGCGACCGGGACCGGGCGTATCAGCGTCTCAATCAACGGGCAGAATGTCATCGACGTTGCCGTGAGCGAGGCCGAGACCATTTGGGACGGCGCATTGGAAACGTATTTCAAGCAGCGAGCTGCGTAACACGGGGGGAAGATGACCACTAAGCAGAAAATCGCTGCAACCAAGGCCGGGCGATGGAAGGTTCGCGAGGCGCAGGTCGCGTCCTTCGACGAAAGCTCAGGACGCCCCGAGCATCGTCGAGCGGCGGGGGTGGCCACGGCACCCCAACGCGGATGCCGCGTTGGGGACCCCGCGCCCCGCGACACATGGAAAGAAGTTCCCCACGACAAACTCAAGGAAGAGTGCGGGGTATTCGGCATTTTCGGACATCCCGAGGCGGCCAACCTCACCTACCTCGGACTCTACGCGCTGCAACATCGCGGGCAGGAGAGCGCAGGGATCGCGGCCTCGGACGGGGCGCAGGTGCGCATCTCGAAGGCCATGGGACACGTCGCCGACGCGTTTTCCGAGAAGACACTCGAAAAGCTTCCCGGCACGATCGCCATCGGGCACGTGCGGTATTCGACCGCGGGAGACAGCAAGGTCGACAATGCGCAGCCGATCCTGATCGAGTGCGCGCACGGGCAGATCGCCATCGCGCACAACGGCAACCTCGTGAACGCCGGGGAGCTGAAGGACGAACTGGGGAGGCACGGCGCCATTTTCCAGACCAGCACCGACACGGAAGTGATTTTGCACTTGTATGCGCGCTCGCGGGCGGTGACGAGCGACGAGGCGATCGTCGAGGCCATTTCGCATGTGCAGGGCGCCTATTCGCTCGCGCTCATGACAAGGGATCGACTCATCGCCGTTCGCGACCCGCATGGGTTCCGTCCTTTGGCGCTCGGGCGGCTTGGCGACGCCGTCATTGTGTGCTCCGAGACGTGCGCGCTCGACCTGATCGGCGCCACCTACGTTCGCGATGTCGAGCCAGGCGAGGTCGTGATTGTCAGCGCCGCTGGCGTGAAGTCGGTCAAGCCGTTTGCGCCGGCGCCGTCTGCGCAGTGCGTGTTCGAGCACGTGTATTTCGCGCGTCCCGACAGTTACGTATTCGGTGAAAGCGTCAACGAGGTGCGAACGAATCTGGGACGGCTTTTGGCTCGCGAAAAGCCCGTGGCCGCCGACGTCGTCGTTCCCGTCCCCGATTCCGGTGTCTGCGCCGCGATTGGATTCGCCGAGGAATCGGATATACCGATGCGCGTGGGCCTCATCCGCAACCACTATGTCGGGCGCACGTTCATCGAGCCGCAACAATCGATTCGGCATTTCGGCGTGCGGATCAAGCTGAACCCAGTGCGCAGCATCCTCGAAGGCAGGCGCGTCGTGCTCGTAGACGACTCGCTCGTGCGCGGCACGACGAGTCGCAAGATCGTCAAGATGGTGAAGGCCGCCGGTGCGAAGGAAGTGCACATGCGAATCAGCTGCCCTCCGACGATATCGCCCTGTTTCTATGGTATCGACACGCCGCGGCGATCCGAGCTGATCGCGGCCACGCACACGCTCGAAGAGATTCAGAAGTACATCGGCGCGGACAGTGTCGGCTATCTGAGCCTCGAGGGCCTTCTTTCCGCTGTAGGGACGCGCCGCTCGTCGTATTGCACATCGTGCTACACGGGACAATATCCGGTTGCGTTTCCTCGCAACGAAGCGGCGTATCTGCAGCTGGCGCTCAAACTCGACACAGATGCCGTCAAGACGTAGCGTTTTTGTGTTCGTCTTTCTGGCTGTGCTCGGCAGTGCCGTCGATGGCGCCGCTCAGGCGGCACCGTCGCCGGCGAGTGCGGCCGAGGAGCGTGGGCCGCAGACGATCTCGACCGAGGCGATCCAGGCGGCTATCGACTCGCTAGGCAACCTCGACTTCCAGACTCGGATGAATGCGTCCCGAATGCTCAGGCGCGCGCCGTCCGCGAGCGTCGCGCCCGCGCTGATTCGAGCCGTGGAAAGCCACAAGGACCAGTTCGCCAGGTTCCGCGCGCTCGTGTTGCTGACCGGTTTCAGCGATGCGCGCACGGCCGAGCTCGTTCGCCAGGTTGCCAGTAACCCGAACGATCGGCTGCGGACGGTCGCCTACATGTATTACGAGCATCATCCAACGGCGAGCATGGTTCCGGCTCTGTTGAAGGCGCTCGAACGCGAGGAAAGCGAGTTCGTGCGTCCAGCGCTCGTGCGTGCGCTTGCCGCGCAGGCAAACGACCCGCGGGTGCGCGAGACGCTGCTCGTGGAAGTCGGACGCGGCCAGGACTTTTTCAGAAGCGGTGTGATAGAAGCGCTCGGCGACTACGGCGCAACGTATGCGGTGGAGCCGCTGCTGACGATCGCGCGGCAGACCGGGCCGTTGCAGGTGGACGCCGTCATCGCGCTCGGGAAGCTGAAAGATCAGCGCGCGATGGAGACGCTCGCGTCACTGCAGCGCAGTGCGCCCCGCGAAATCCAGCCGACCATCGCAGCCGCAATCTGCCTGCTCGGCGTCAATTGCGATGTACACCTGCCGTATGTGATCGAGACGCTGCAGTTCGCCGAAAAGAATCTCGGATACCAGGAGCTGTTGCGCAACTCGGTCGCGGGATTGGTCGCGCTAGCGAATGCTGGCAGTGCGCCCGCGCTGGGCGCGCTCTTCGAAGTGGGTGTGCCGTCGGTGGATCCGCCCCGGGCGCCGATGGCGCTTGGTGCAGGGACGATCGCGATCCGGAATACGCCGCTCATGCTGTCGTTCCTCGAGAGCTACAAGCATGCCGACGGCGCGATCGGCCTCATCGCCGAAGGATTCGATATGCTCGAGGAAGATTACGAAGAAGAGAGCTTCTTCGTAGCCGTTCGCCGCGGTTACTGGCAGGCGGCCGAGTCGTCGCCGACACGCCGCATCGGACAGGCGCTGATCGAGAAGCTCGAGTTCTGAACAAAACAGGAGACCAGGAGGTTAGGAGAAATCTTCTATGAGAATGAAATCTCTTGATCTCCTGCACCCCTGATCTCCTGAAACAGTCCTCATGGAGCGCATGACTTACGAGGGTTCGGGCGTCGACTATGGGGCGCTCGATCCGTTCAAGCGGCGCGCGCAGCTCGCCGGCCGATCGACGGCTGACGTGATTCGGCGCCTCGGCGTCTCGGAAGTCGAGATGAGCCGGGGCGAGAGCGCGTATCTCATCGAAACCACCGACAGCTACCTCGCACACGTCGAAGAAGGGCTCGGCACGAAAAACCTCGTCGCCGACGCGTTGTATCGCCTGGTACCCACGCGCTCCTACTACGATCACATCGCGCAGGATACCGTTGCCATGATTGTCAACGACATGGTGACGCTTGGCGCGCTGCCGCTCGCCGTGGCCATGCATGTAGGCGTGGGCTCTTCGGAGTGGTTCAGCGACGAGCGCCGCGCAGGCGATCTCGTTGACGGCTGGCGCAGGGCCTGTCTGTTGGCACGCTGCGCATGGGGCGGTGGGGAGACGCCGACGTTGAGCGGGGTTGTGGAACCTTCCACCGTCGTGCTGGCTGGTTCGGCCGTCGGCGTCGTCCAGCCGAAGGGCCGGCTCATACGCGCGAACATACAGCATGGCGATGCGATTGTCGTGTTCGAGAGCTCGGGTGTGCACGCCAACGGATTGACGCTTGCTCGCGCGATTGCCGCGCGTGCGCCGAACGGTTATCTCACGCCGCTTCGCGACGGCCGGACGTACGGAGAAGCGCTGCTCGACCCTACTCACATTTACGTCCCGGCAATTGAAGAGTGTCTCAATCGAGGCGTCGACATCCACTATGCCGTCAACATCACGGGGCACGGGTGGCGCAAGCTCATGCGCGCTCCGGGTGCGTTCGCGTACGTTGTTGAGCAGCTGCCGGTGCCGCATCCTGTCTTCGACTTCATTCAGTCGACCGGTGGCGTCGATGACGCCGAGGCGTACGGTAACTTCAACATGGGTGGTGGATTCGCGATCTATGTGCCCGAGAAGGACGTCGCGACTGTGCTGGATCTCGCGAAGGCATTTCCGTTCGGGGCGCTTCACGCAGGGCACATCGAGCAAAGCGCCGGCAAGCGTGTCGCCATCGTCCCGAAGGGGCTCGAGTACGCCGGCGCCACGTTAGCCGTTCGCTAGTGGGGTAAAGAAAACAAATCGGGATCCTTTTTCGGTCGACCACGGGGCCGCAAAGTAGATTCAAGACCTAGAATCGCGGCGGTGGTCCTGGTCCAATCACTGTCTCCGAAAGGTGAGCCGCGGTTGATGGCACCCCTTACGCGAGCCAAATCGTCCTCCGGTTCGCCGCCATTTACGATGGCAGTCCAGTCTCCCGACGGTAAAACAGGCCAAGGCTCGAGCCAATCGGTGAGCCCGCGCTGTCTTCTCCACAGACTTGACCACTGCCAGTCTTGGGCGAGCTGAACGAGTCCGGCTCGAAGCGCGTTACGCTCCACATATCGGCATACGTTCAGAAAGTGCCCATCGGTTTGAATCGGGAGCGCTTTGTATCGTGCCTGGTAGACCGCGCCGGTTCCAACCGTCTTTCGGCATTTTTGCCATCTGTGCGCATGTGTCAATGTCAGCCAATGCATGAATTGCGACAGCTGTTTTGCGCTCGCAGGCCACACCACCAGGTGCCAATGGTTCGGCATAATGCAGTACGCAAGAATTCGCATATCGGTTCGCCCAACTGCTTCATGCAGGACGCGCTCGAATGCCTGATAATCCTCCGCACCGGTGAAGAGAATCGAGCGCTTCGCGGCCCTGTTCAATACGTGATACACAAAGTTGCCGGTACGGTTTTGAGCACGTGGTGGCACGGTGGTGCAACATCAACTAGCAATGGGAGTGCCGTGTGATGAAAAAAACTGACGACAGTGTTTCTCGTCCACGCCTCGGAGTTCTCATCTCAGGTCGCGGTTCAAATCTGCAGGCAATTATCGATGCTGTGCGTGGTGGCCGTATTACTGCCGAGTTGGCGGTCGTCATCTCGAACAGAGCTGAAGCGACTGGACTCGAACGGGCCAAGCAGGCAGGAATTGAAACGCTGGTGGTAGATCATCGAAACAAGACGAGGGAGGACTACGACAACGAGCTTGTGCGTGAACTGAAGGCGAGAAGTGTCGGCCTCGTTTGTCTCGCCGGCTTCATGCGTGTCCTGAGCCCCGTTTTCATCAAAGCCTTCCCGAATGCGATCCTGAACATTCATCCCTCGCTCCTACCCGCATTCCCAGGGACGAATGCACAATATCAGGCGTGGGAACATGGCGTTAAGTGGGCGGGTGCCACAGTACATCTCGTCACGGCCGAGCTGGATGGGGGGCCGATCGTGGCCCAAGAACCTGTACCCGTCAGAGATGACGATGATGCCGACACCTTGGCAGCTCGCATTCTCGAAAAGGAGCACCATCTCTATCCAATGGCTATCCAGATGGTGCTTGGCCGCGGCTGGCAGGTCACAGGCCGGAGAGTGATAAGCAAGATGGGCCGAAAATAAATCGGGATCCTTTTTGTCACAAAAAACGGCGCAAAAAGGATCCCGATTTAATTTCGGGACCGATGGCGCATCGAGGGGCGTCGATTCCGGACACAGTAACGCGAGCCGCGGCCGCCGTCCGTGGGCCCTGCCGGCGCGGGCTATGATAAGCAGCTGAATGAGCGATCTATTCTCCGAACTGCAGTGGCGCGGCCTCGTCTATGACGCGACGCACGGTGCGAAAGAGCTGCTCGCGCACGAGAAGGTGACGGCGTACGGGGGGTTCGATCCCACGGCGCCGAGCCTGCACGTCGGTCATCTCATGCAGATGATGGCGCTCGCGCGTCTTCAGCGCTGGGGCCACTCGCCAATCGCGCTGGTCGGTGGCGGCACCGGCATGATCGGCGATCCGAGCGGCAAGACGGTGGAGCGCACGCTTCAGAGTCGTGAGGTCGTCGAAGCGAACGTGCGTGGCATTCGCGGGCAGCTCGAGCGGTTCCTCGATTTCGAGGCGCCGAAGAACCCCGCGCGGATGGTCGACAACGGCGAGTGGCTGAACTCGATGAGGGTCATGGAGTTCCTGCGCGACGTCGGGAAGTACTTCACTGTGAACTATCTCCTCGCGAAAGAGTCGGTAAACCGGCGTATCGAAAGCGAGGACGGCATCTCGTACACCGAATTCAGCTACTCGCTGCTCCAGGCGTACGACTTTCTCGTGCTGCACGATCGCTTCAACTGCAGGATGCAGGTCGGCGGCAGCGATCAGTGGGGCAACATCGTCGGCGGCACCGATCTCATTCGAAAGCTGCGTGGAACGCACGTGCATGGCCTGGTTTCGCCTCTGCTGTTGACCTCGAGCGGGACGAAATTTGGGAAGACAGAAGCCGGCGCCGTCTGGATCGATGCCGGGCTCACCTCACCGTTTCGCTTTTACCAGTTCTGGCTCAATTCGGAAGATCGCGATGTCGTGAATTACCTGAAGTTTTTCACGTTCAAGCCCCAGGACGAGATCGCCGACCTCGAGCGCCAGATGAGAGAGCATCCTGAGCGACGCGAGGCGCAGCGCGCGCTCGCGCGCGATGTCACGACGATGGTGCATGGCGCCGATCAGGTGGCGCGTGCGGAACGAGCCGCCTCCGTGCTCTTCTCGGGGTCGCTGGTCGAGGCGGATGCCGACGACATCTTGATGATTTTTGACGACGCTCCATCCATTTCCATTACAGGTTCGTCCCTGGAAAGCGGGATCAGCGTGGCGGAACTTGCCGTTCGCGCGGGGCTGGCGGCCTCGAAAGGTGAAGCAGGCCGGCTTCTCAAGCAGGGCGGACTGTATGTGAACGACCGGCGTGTCAGTGAAGAGCGCGGCCAGGTCACGATGGCCGACGCGATCGGCCGATCGGTGATTGTGCTGCGCAAAGGCCAACGGGAGCGGCGCATCATCAAAGTGGAAGCGTAATCGGCGCACTTGACCGCTTGCGTCTGGTACCGTATGATCGT
>CAVUTO010000001.1:0-186411 GCA_963744405.1 Vicinamibacterales bacterium | reverse complement strand
ACACTGCCGCCGCGTAATGGCGGCGCAGTGCCGTGCGGGTGTGGAGGTGAGGTCATGCGCCAGTCGAATCGAATGAAGTGGATCCTGCGCAAGCAGTCGGGACACCCACGCACAGGGAGCGGGCGAGAAGTCCACGATAGGTTTCACGCTGAACTTCGTACGGCCGGCCTCGAGCATTTCGGCGAGGCGATTGCACAAGGATGGAGCTATTGAGGGGCTTGCCGCAGGGTTTAACAACGATTCGAGAATGATACGGCGGATATGCCTGGAATACTGACCGCATAGCGAGCATACTCGAACCCGAGCTTCAATCCAAGCTGGATGCGGACAGCAGGCGGGACATGTCGATTGCCGCTTATCTCCACGATATCGGCAAATCAGGACCGTTCGACGCATCACAGGCAACCCAAGAAGCAATCGTGAAGCTGTACGCCGTGGAGAATGTCGCGAATATGATCAACGATTGCCGAGACGGCGCGCGCGAACTTCTCTTCCGAGGAGGCAGAGAGCATTCTCAAGCGTCTTGGCTCATGCGGCATGCGTTCAACTGACACCATGCGCGCATTCTGGGATCGCCATGGTTACTGGACGCACGACATTCTCGAAGCTGACCCGGAAGACATACCCGTTCGGGCGAGGGTTATCGCCGGGAGCCATCATGTGGATAGGGGAATCGATCCGTATGAGTTTTCGAGCGATGAATATGTAGATATGCTTGAAAATAGGATTCTTATGGCTGTTGATAAATACCAGGCCGCCATTGTTCGAAGTCAGAAAACTCATGGTGAAGCAATGGAAATAATCAAAAGAATACTTTCTCCAAAGTACGGACATGATGTGATCATGAACCATGTGATGAAGGTTGTTGATGAAGTTGGAAGAGAGGAGACATTCTTTGCAGAGGCAGCGTAAGATTCCTGTCACCTCGCCGTTTCGCTCCCGCCCGACACGACTTCAAGCTGATTCCCGCGGACCTCGCGCATCCGCGCGAGTCACATATTCGCCCTCGGCATCCTGGGCTGTATCTCACAGATGAAATCGTCAGATCGTCACGGTTCGCCGGCGTTGTCGTCGCTCGAAGGCGTCGTTGCTCTCGCACGGTGGTTACTCTGGCTGGTTACGATCATCGCGTGCCGGTATCGTCGGGATGCATGCACTCCTCGAGCTTCTGTCGGCTGGCTGGTGCAGCTCCAGCGGCGGTGCGTTCATACATACACTGAGTAAGTCTCCACAACAGCACCACGATGCACACGCCGTCCCATGATGCCCGCCCCAGTTCCTTCGGTGGGGCGCTTTTCATCGGCACGACTCCGAGATTCTTCGGATCGATCTCGAACTGCTCCTGGACGTATTGCCGGACCGCCATGGCTCGGCTGCGGGAGATCCGGAGCTCATCGGCGGGAACGCCGCCGTTTGCGTAGCCTTCGATGATGATGGGACGTCCCGCAAGCGAGTCACCGCGCTGTGTGAGACCCGCGTGCAGGAGCGCCTTTCCCCTCTCGGACAGCTCCTCCCCGTTTGACCCGTCCTGGAATAGCTCCGAGCCGGACAGCCAGATTCGCCGGTTCGAGCGATTGGTGAAGGCCCCATCCCGGCGATACTCTTCCGGGGAGATCTCCGCCAGGCTGTAATAGCCCCTCTTGTTGAAGAAACCGCGCAGGAGGAAATTGTGCTTCGCCGCTTCTGTCACGTCGGCGAGATTGGCTGTCGCCGTATTGACGTTGACGAGAGATGATCTGATGTTCGCGCCAGCGCTCATGCCGGTCTGATCGGGTTTGGAAATGTCGGATGTGATCTGATTAATGTCTTGCGCGCTGTCACGTAAATGATCCACCAGCTCGCCCGCCTTTTGCGGGATCTGGCGCGAGCTCAGATCCGTCATCAACGCATCGGCCTTGCCCGTTGCCTCACCGAGGTGCGCAGTCGCTGCTGAAGTGTTCGCGACAGCCTCGCGGATTTGGCCGGCCACGGCTTCGTCGCGCAGCAGCATGCCGGCTGCTCCACGCCCGCTCTGCAGATCTGCAGCGATGTCACGCACGCTCGATCCGGCGGCCGTCACCGTCCGGCGGATATCGCTCGCCAGCGCGTCGTCGCTGAGCAGCATTCCGACTGTGCCACGGCCTTCTTTGAGACCGACCACGACATCATTCACGTTCGATACCGCCGACGTGACACCTTTCAATGCGCCCTTCACATCGTCGAGAAGTCCCGCAGTGCTGGTGAGGAGCGCCGACAGTTCAGTCGGCTCCGCGCTCGGTATGGTCGCCAGTGCGTCCGCTTGCGGCGCCTGGCTGCTGCCCGGTCGAACCGACAGGTAGGTGCCGCCGACAACCCCCTCCTTGCTAATCGTGGCGACGGAATCGCTCCGGACAAGGGCACGCAGCCGCGCGTCGATTCGAAACCTGAGGCGGAACCGCGCAGAGGGGGAGTCGGGCACGCCGATGGTGAGCACCTCGCCGGCATCAAGCCCCGACACGCTAACCTTCGCACCCGTGGCCAACCCCGAGAGATTCGTGAACTCGGTGTAGTACTCGGTGTGGCGCGCGAACAGCTGATGTCGATCGCCGATGAGAAACATCCCGACCCCAAACAGCACGAGCCCCCCGATAACGAAGAGGCCGATGCTTTCTTTCTTCATGCCCATGGCTTCACTCCGACATCAAATTGCGAGCGATCTCGTTCTCGCTGTATTGGACTTCCTCGACGGTGCCCTCGGCAATCAGCCGTCCCTGATTGAGGACGGCGATGCGATCGGCAATACGTTTGGCGCCACGCACGTCGTGGGTGACGACGATCAACGTCGTCCGACGCTCTGCCTTCTCCCTCAACAACAGCTCGTCGATCTCGGCCGCGGTGATGCGATCGAGCCCGCTGCTCGGCTCGTCGACGAGCAGGATCCTGGGCTCGAGCACGAGCGCACGTGCGAGCCCGGCGCGCTTCCGCATTCCACCCGAGAGCTCTGAAGGCATTTTCTGCTTGTCATCGGACAGCCCGACCGTCGCGAAGAACCCGGTCGATAATGACCTCGACCTGCGCGGGTGATTTGCTGGTCAGCCGGAGAAGCGGCAGCGCCAGATTTTCGTAAAGCGTCAGGGAATCGAAGAGCGCGGCACCCTGGAAGAGAAATCCCATCTTTCGTCGCACGCGAGACAGGTCCGAGGCGTGCAGGCCCGTGATGTCTTCCCCTTCAATCCAAATCTGCCCCTGCTCCGGCTTCAGGAGCGAGATGATCAGCTTCAGCGTCACGCTCTTGCCGGTTCCGCTGCGGCCGAGAATGCAGAGTGCTTCCCCCGGCGCGAACCTGAAACGACACGTCTCGGAGAATCGGCTTTTCGCCGAAGGACTTCGACACGTGTTGCAGGACCACCGCGGGAGCGGTGTCGCCTCTCATATTGCCGTCTCCGGAAAGATGAAGAAGATGAACTTGATGAGCAGGACATCCAGAAAAATGATCACCAGGGACGAGACCACTACGCCTTTGGTCGCCGCGCGTCCCACGCCGTTCGCACCTTCGTCGGTGGTGTAGCCGAGAAACGAGGAGATGGTGCCTATGGCGAATCCGAAGACGGCCGTCTTCAGCGTCGGCGGATAGAAGGTCGACCAGTCGACGGCGGAAAATGCCCTGGAGATGTACAACTGAAAGGAAAGCCGCGACGCGGCATACTCCGAGACGAAGCCTCCGAGCAAGGCAGAAAAATCCAGGAAGAGCGTCAGGAGAGGGAGTGCGATCGTGCACGCGACGATGCGGGGCACGACCAGAAACTTGAACGAGTCGACCGACAGTGATTCGATCGCATCGATTTGTTCGGTCGCCCTCATGTTGGACAGTACAGCGCCGATACCGGAACCAACCCGACCGGCCATCAGCAGGCCGGCGACAAGTGGACCGATCTCGACGAAGAACGCCAGTGCCTGCACCGTCGGAATCCACGCGGTCGCACCGAACGTGACAAGAGTCCCACGCGTGTGCAGCGTCAAAACCGCCCCCAGCGCAAAACCGGACGCCACGATAAGAGGAAGAGACTTCGACCCGACGTCGGCGAGCTGCCGTCGGATCTGATCGACTTCGAACGGGCGCCGAAACGCATCGGTGACCGCCCGCAGTCCGAAGAGACTGATTTCCCCTGCGATTGCCAGCATGTTGGTCGAGCCATTCATTGTGCAAGTCCTCGGCTTATCGTGACGCACCGGTCAGCTTCGGGCTTCATCTCCCGCCCGTATAGACCAGCCCACCCGCTAGGAACTCGACCATCCCGAGCATCGCACCTGAGAACCATCTCCGAGCGGTGCCCGCCTTGGCCTGAGGTGAGTAGCTCGCGTCTCGAGGCGACCTGTCGGAGTTCTGCCGCCCCTCGATGTTGTCATTCGGGTCGTCAAGGTGAATGTTTGGTGCAATCGCGACCGCGACACCCACATCCCCTTCGATGCCGGCGACGCAATCGAGTCGAAAGAGGACGCCTGGTTCAAGCATCTCGTTCTTCGGACTGGACGAGTCGTTCCTTGTCCGGGGGACTCCAGTACTCGTCAGCGTATCTCTCGCCTCGACTAGTGCCGGCCTCGGAATCGACTCCTGCGCGTCTGGCGTTCCGACGCCGACAAATAGGATTCCCGGCTATAGCGTGGACTACGATCGCGCGTGACATCCGGTGCTCCCTTCGAGGTTGCCAGCGCTAAAATCGTTAGCGCTTTCCTCGCTACGTCGTCGCAAGCACCATGCCGCGATCCGAGTTTGCACGTGCACGCATGTTTGCGGCGTAAATTCTTCATTCGATCGCGGTTACCCTAACAGCGTGGAATCGATTCAGTGAAAAACTCGAGTTGCGCGCCGTTCGAGACCACGCACTGCGTCTGTTGTCACGCACTTTTGGGACACGCGATCACGCGAGTCCGACCGAACTACCGGCGACGATGAGCCGCCTCGGGGCGAACCATGAAAGGAACTGGAAGGCTGCTACTCCAGCAGTCGCTGCGCGCACGATGAGCGGAGGGCATCCGCGACATGGACTGTTGCCCCCTGCGCAATGGGAGGCCGGTTCTGCGAACCTATGGACCGTGGCTTCGAGCCGATTGTGAAGGAACGACCGGCGTCGCTGCGCGCCCGAACTTCACCTTCTGGAACATCTCGTCGCGAAGCGGAAGAATGAACGAGAATCGGAAATCCCCCTGCATTCGGCCGATGGGAATGCCCACGAGCCGACCCTCGGCGTTCAGCACACCGCCGCCGGACACGCCGGGGTGGCCGTCCGTCAAACACGTGACCAGCTTGTTGGGAGTCCGCTGGCCCACGTACCCGGTCGATACGACGATGCCCTTGGAGTAGTCGTTGCCCAGACGGAAGATCGGATCGGCAAACTCGAACTGATAGTTCAGCCCGACATTCAATGCCGGGAGATCGATATCCTCCTGGACCTTGAGGATCGCCCAGTCGCCTGGGTCGACCTCGACGCGAGCATCGCCGGCATCAACCACGCGCGCGCTGATCGGACGCCCGTCGATCATCAACTCGATGGAGTTGATGACACGCGGATCGGAGGCACCTTCCTGGCCCAAGGCAACCACGCCATGCTTGACGGTGATGAAATAGCCGTTGCCAAGGTAGCCGGCGGTGCCGTAGCTGCTGGCACCCCTGTCGTCGTATGAGTAGAGCTCGACGAAACTTTGCCGGCGATCGCGAATCAGCGTCAGGGGCAACAGGCCCATTTCGGTCTGGAGCTGACGCTTGACATCGGCGACGATGGCGGCGTGCTTCTCGTGATCGAATACGGGGGCCTCAACAACAGGAGGCGGTGGCGAAATGCCGGCGGTGCGGGTCGGCGCGAGCTCTTGTTGTTTGCGCAACAGATCGATTTCTGCGCGCAGGGCCGCCAATTCCTGCTGTGGGTCGACGCTGGGCCGGGCCACGAGGTGACTTCCGAGGCCAAAAAACAGAAGGGCAAATGCTGCGGTGACGACTACAGGAACTGCAACACGACCTTTGGACATCGTCCGCACTCCAATTCGGCAGCTGAATCCGCTCACCGTAAACGATGAGCTTCCGGACGTGATCACGCATCCCATGTCGCGCGCCTCGAGGCGCTCAGTCGCTGGCTTTGGGTCCGTTCTGGATCGCTGCTGCGACGGCCATTGGAAGGGCAACGGGGATGCCGCTGTCCGACGTGCGGGAAACGGCTGCAAATGCGCTAATTCCGCGTGTGGCCGGCGGCCGGCGAGCGTCTGAAACCACGCAGTGTGCGCGTCACCATTCAGCAGCCCCGCCATTCGGCATCGTCAAGCCCGGCGGCGCCATGGAGAAGGAGAAAGCGGCCACCGTGTAACCAACGCAGCGAATGCTACGGGAACGACGCGCGGAGTGCGTGAATACGCACGATGTGCGTGTTCACGCGACGCGTCGTGTGCGAATCGCACCGAATCGTTGAGTGCACGCTCATGTTGGCCATGAAGGTAGATGGCATTGGGGTTGCTGTTCCGGGTGCGTGCCTCGAATCGGATTCAGTTCTCGCGAAACCCAGAGAAGGGATAGTTGGTTCGCAGGTCCTCATTTCCGCGGGTCCCTTCGCCAACGGGTGTCCACAGTGGACGCCCGCGGCGGCGACTATTCTCGACCCGCTCGGCGTCGGCACGCTGACGCTCCCGCCGATCACGCCCACCCTCATGCAGGACGATGGACGGTTTTGCTTTTGGCGGAACTGTTCATCGTCTTCCGCTCTGCACCTTGTCCAGAAATCTTGACGCTGCCGATCGAATGTGCTGGACCCTTAGTTTTTGGCTTCCATCGCTGCAGAGACTTTCGCAGTTCAGCAGTGACTCCAAGTTCCACTGCGTTCAACAGGTTTCTACAGATACACGCATTTATTTGAAAATCTGCCGCTGTGAAAATGTAGGGAATGGCTCTTCGGCCTGTATCGGCCTTCTAAGCCGGGGCTGCAGGTAATTGCGCACGCTTGGTCCCTCGAATTGTCCACGCCCGAAGAAGCTGAAATCGTCCACGACGGACCACGTGCACCGGCATGGGCCTGTCCGAGAAAGGCGGGCAAGAACGGACAGCGCCTTGGGAGTCTTGCCAAGCTTCGATCGATCGCACAGGGCCGGCACCTTAATCTTCAATCTTCCGGACCGTTAGCTGGTAGCCACGTCGCAGGATTCAGTGTCGCTCCGGTAATTGCTAGGACTCAGGGAGCGCGTTGGGCGGGTCAAGACCGCGAAGCGCCGGAGCGTAGCGGAGGGCAGTCTTGACGCGCCCAACTGCTCCCGAACAATGAGGTGCCGGAGCGACCGAATCCGACGCGGTGTGGTCGTGATTATTCCATGCCGAAAACACGGCGGGTCAACTCGATTGGGCTGGCGCCGTCCAGAGGAAGAATCGGTGTCTGCGAGAGGAACCGCATCAGATCCTCTGGAGAATCGGGTTCGGTCCGCCGCGCATCAACGGCCTGAGCCATGAATGCGAAGTCGGTCAGCGTGCCCAGCAGGCTCCGATTCCTGGTCCGGCCGAAGGTCAGCTCCGACATCCGTGACCGCTCCTCAGCGATGTCCGCGGCGGTGACACCGACGTTGGCCAACACCTCGCACACCGCATCCGGAAACACCGTGCCCAGCCGCTTTCCCTCGCGGATCGGAATGACGACCGGAAGTCGAGACCGTTCGCTGATGAATAGCAAGTGCTGGCGTCGGCCGATCCAAAGGATGTTGCCGTACCAGTCTCCAAGCCGCGTCGTGGACTCGACGGTCGGCAATTCGCCGACCTGTTTCAGCCGGACGAGCAGCTTCTGTGTGCACCGTAGAACGACCATCAGTTCGTGAGCCTACAGTACGACATCGCGGCAGCTCGATTGCGAGCACGACACCGGCGCGATCGTGACGTGGATCTGCGCACGAAACCGGACGCCGATCCGGACACATTCCGGGCCGCGTTTGTCCGGACAAACTGACCACCGACACGGGGCGTGAGCGACCCGGCTCGCCGGGCCCGTGACGACCCAGATGCGCGGGAGGCCGGGTCGCTCACGCCCCACTCCAACCTCACTCTTTGTTTCTGCGGGCGGCCCGGCCGGCAGAAGACGCCGGCCGATTTCGGCTCGGACATCGGCGCAAGTCCGCGCTGTTGTGGCACTTCGCAAGTGGCTCTCGCACTGCAGCCATGCGTCGTCGCGGTCGTTGTCGTGGTGATGATGATGAGGTGAGAGGGGCCGATGGAGAGAAGGGCTTGTGTCCCCCTCCTCGGCCCCCTCTCCAACTCGGACCGCGATCCAGACCAAGCGATAGGAGGCGGATCGTTGAAGGTGAGTTCCGGGCGCACAGGAAGGACGACATTTCCTTGCCCACGGAACCGAAATCGTATTTCTGCGATTGAGATCGGCGCGAACCGGAGCCGGCGAGGCGGATCAGGCGACGCCAACCAGGGGAGAGAGATGGCTGTACGCGTGAGGGAGTACGAGCAGCTCGATCTTGCCCGCGCCGGAGTCCAACGCTGAGCTGATCGCGGCGCTGCCGATCACCGTGAGCGCGGCCTCGCCGTCCTGCCGCCAGGCTTGATACATCGCGGGGATACGACGCTCCGAGAACGCCCGCACGGAGGTCTTGAAGCGGCGCTGTTCCTCGACTGTACGCGCCGCGCTCCTGCCGTCCCTGAGCTGTTCGAAGTACCACCGCAGTTCATTGAGAACTGGCTCGCGCATTGGTGACGCGAGCTGGTTCCAAGCGTTTTTCAGGAACCCTTGCCCGTACTCTGCGAGGTGCGCCGGAAGAGCGACTCTGACGGTCCATGCCGGGAGTCCGGACAGCAGTTCGGCATGGCGCTGGAGGAACCCGCGGAAGTCGCCGCCAGTGCCATCGGTGATCAGGCAGACGAACACCCAGCGGCCTTCGGGATGGATGCCGACCGGCAGCCTGTCGGGGAAGTACCGAACGTGCTCGAGCGTCCCCCTGTCGCACCTTTGAGTGAGGCATCGCTTCGAGCGGTACACGAGTCAACGCGGAGACGTGCGCGACCTTCTCGTCAGGTGTCGAGAGCCAGATGATGTCGGGGTTCTCGAGGATGGCATCGAGCGCCATCAATCGCTCGAGCGCACGGGGTACGGCAGGCGGCCGGCGCAGGCGCGAGTCTGGGTCGCCGATGGCCTCGTAGAGATCCCGATGACGAAGGTGGTAGATGCGCGCGCGGTTGTGCGCGCAGTCGTACGTCGAGACGTAGCCAAGGCGCTCGAGCTTGGCGAAGAACTTCCTGGTCTTCTGGCCGAAGACGATGCCGGCGAAGGCGGAGTACTGGCGCATAACGCAGACGCCGGAGTGCCGTGCGACAAGCACCAGGAACCGCGCTTGACGCTCGGTGAAGCCCTTCTCCGTAACAGCCCGAACGGTCTCGTCGATGTTCATCGCAGCAACTCCTCAGCGATGCGAGGATCGAAAGGGCCGCCCACCTTTGCCGCCGGTGCTGGCCGTGATGCCGAGGCCACAGGAGCCGCGCCGACTACCTCCTCCGCCGACCCCGCGAGCGCCGACGACGCGGATGGCGCTGGCATTGTGACGACTGAATCCTGACGATGCTTTGGACGCGGCGTGACCGCCGCGGTAGTTGATGGTCTCGACCTCGAGATCGAGCGTCCGCAGCCGGCCGTCGCGGTCCTCGTACTCGATGCGCGCGTCGGGAAACTGGACGTGCCCGTCCTTGTCCGGCAGCTCGTGCTCCACGGCCCAGCGGTGGATCTCGTCAGGCGATCGATCGGGCCGGCCGTCGCTGTCGGATCGACCGCGATTGCGCTCTTGCAGGAACTCCTGGTAATCGCGCTTGAGCTCGTTGTCGAGGATGATGCGCCGAATCATCGCGCCCTCTTCGCGGAGGCGCTCGGCGTCTTTCAGGTACGCACGGTAGACCTGTGCGTCGTGGGTCAGCTCACGAGGCTTCCGAAGGCCCGCGTAGAATTCTTGCCGGACCTCGCGGACGTCAGGCTTGTGGCGATCGTCGCGCGACCACCGATCGTCCACGATGTCCCGAAGAGCGGCGGCACTCCCAAGCTCCCGCTGAAGGATCGTCGATAGACGATTGGTTTCGAGAACGTCTCGTCCCTTCTCGGTCAGGACCACCAGTGCCCGGTCTTCTCCGACCGCAGGAATGGTCTGCACGAGGCCTTCGCTCTTGAGGTGTCTGAGATCACCGCGGCCTGGGTCCAATGCCTTGCCGTCAGCGTCTCGCAGGTCGCCGGCGGGGACGACACGGAAAGCCCCGACGGTCGCGAGCGTGCGCGATTCGGAACCACGCAACCTGACTTCGTGGTCGCGGGCTCTGACCCGTTGGCGCTCGGGACCGCGAGGCAGATTGAGATCCTTGGTGAACACGTCGCGCGGATCGATCACAGCGCGGTCGCGCAGAATCTGATGAACCGCCGCGGCTGCCCTGGCTCAGTTCGCGTCCGTGATCGTGCTCGCGCGGATCGTCAGGCCAACGAGGATCGAACTCATACATGCGAACCTCCAGAGACATGCGCGGCCAGAATCGCCTCGAGCTGCCGCGCAGAGCCATGTGTGACCACTCTTGGCGGAGCAATGCCGACAAACGCCAACGCGTGCAACACTTAGCTGCGATTTTGGTGGGACCACTTTTGGGACCACTCTGAGGCTAAAAGTGGCGATTCGCGGCGACGCGAGGCAGATCGCGAGTATCCGCTGAGGATTCAGCTAACTCGCGTTCTTCGTTCGTGTTGTGGAGATTTCTGAGTGAAGTGGTCGGGGCGACTGGATTCGAACCAGCGACCCCCTGCGCCCAAGGCAGGTGCGCTACCAGGCTGCGCTACGCCCCGACTGCGTGCCAGTTTACCATCGCCTCTGCTGACCCATCACGAGGTTCGATGGGCTTGTGCCTCGATGCCGCACGATGACGAAGAATAAAGCGCCACGATGAAACCGCTCAAACCGACGTTACCGGCTTCCCGCAAGCGTCCATGAGCGTCCGATTCATCGAACCGATGGCAGCCAATTGGTGGATGCGCTGCCGACGGGAGACGAGTGGCTGTACGAAGCGAAATTCGACGGGTATCGAGCCCTGGCGCTGAAGGATGGCGCCAAGGTGAGGATTCTGTCGCGGAAGGGAAACGACCTCACCGCCGCGTACCCGGCAATTCGCCGCGCTGTCGAGGCGCTGAAGGCCAAATCAGCCGTCGTCGATGGCGAGATCGTTGCGTTCGACGAAACCGGACGGCCATCGTTTCAGCAACTTCAACATCGCTCCGCCAATCCGTCGGCGATCCGGTACTTCGCATTCGACCTGCTTCATCTGAACGGGAAAGATCTTCAGCGCCGAAAACGCTCTCTGCGCGCCGCGCGGCGCTGCAGCAAATCCTTACGGGGTCGGACGTGGAGTTTTCGGCGGAGCTTCCGGGCGCGGCAGAGGACGTCATTCAAGCTGTCGCCGACGTCGGACTCGAGGGTGTCGTCGCCAAACGCCGCGATTCGCGATACGAGCCGGGAAAGCGCAGCGGCGCCTGGCAGAAATTCAAGGTGCAGCATCGTCAGGAATTCGTCATCGGCGGATACAAACCCGAGAACCGCACCTTCCAGTCGATCGTCGTCGGGTACTACGAGAACAAGAAGCTGCGGTTCGGAGGCCGCGTGCGCTCGGGTTTCACCGCCGCACAGCGGGCCGTCGTGTTCGAGCTGCTAGAGCCGTTGAAGGTGGAGAAGTGCCCGTTCGCCGATCTGCCGACCGGCAAGACGGGCCACTGGGGGGAAGGCGTCACGGAAGAGGACATGAAGGTTCTCAAATGGGTCAAACCCACGCTGGTCGCCGAGATTGCCTTCACTGAGTGGACGCGCGAAGGCCACCTGCGCCACTCGGCGTTCGTAGGCATGCGTACCGACAAAGAAGCTCGTTCAGTCGTGCGCGAGCATCCCGGCCGAGCGTTAGTACCCCTTCGACGGGCGCTACTTCACCGCGGTTGGACTCTCGACGTGTTTCAGGATTTCCGGCGTCACATCGAGAACAGGGTCGCCCCACGCCAGCACACCGCTGTCGAAATTGAATAGCAACTGGATGCCGTTGTCCTTGACCACGCGCTCGATCGCCGGGCGCAGCTTCACGAGGAACGCGCTTTCGGCATCGCGGCGGACGCCCATCAACTCGGCCTGCGCGTCCTGGATGAACCGCTGCGTGTCGACGCGAAATTTCTCGAGCTCCTTTGTTCGCTGGCCGATCGCCGCCTCATTCATCACCGCCGTCGACTGCTCGAGCGATCGCTCGAGTTTCTGAAGCGCCGCTTCCTTTTCCTGGACGGCCTTCGCGCGGTCGGCTTCGAGCGCGGTCAAACGCGCCGTAGCGGCTTTGCCGTCCGTAGACTCGGCAAAAGCGCGCGACGGACTAAAAAACGCGATACCCACAGATGCGAAAGCGTTGGACGATTGCGCGAGGACAGGGGACACGGTGAGAGCAGTGAGGCACACCATGAGAGAAAGGACTCGAGTCATCGGCACTCTCCTTGAAGAATCCGACTGGCGGTCTTTTTAGACGAAAGAGTTGCCGGATTGGCCGGTCGGTGTACAACTAGAGTCGCGCTCCGAGTGGCGCTGACGCGGCATACTGAACCCGTAAACTTGGAAGGGAATCATGAACATCGACGCCTACACCAAAGGGCTGCTGACGGTTATCGCGGCGTGTCTGGTCTGGATGTGCGTGAACGGGGCGATACCGGCAGCGCAGGCGCAGGCGGTGCAGCCCGCGCCGACGCGCGTCGTGCTCGTCGATGTGAACGGCACGCCCCTCACAATGCTTCCGGTGATGGTGGCCAATCAGGCGGTGAATGTTGCCGTCACCAATCCGCAGCTCGCGGTTGCCGTTCGGTCGATCGAGCGCGGAGCTGCCTGGGATCCAATCCAGGTGCAGGTGATGCGCGATCCGCCCACATTGATGCCGACTCCGTGATTCCGCAACACGTCACGACCGCACCGCGCACATGGGCGTAAAAGGGGAGTTCGTTCGGCGAATCACTGATATCGCGCGCGCCTCGGTCGACGGCCAGCATTGATTGGGATCGGCCGGAAGGCGTAGCATGAGCCCGTTGGACGCCAAACTTCCGCGCGGGACCCACGCGCTGCGCTGTCCTGCGTGCCAGTCGTCGAAAGTTCATCTCGTCCCACCCGAAGGCGAGTTCGTCGTCATCGTCTGTCTCACCTGTTACAAGCGATGGGCGATCTCGGTGGCCGATGCGCCGGAGCCGCCGGAGGTGGCATAGGAACCTTGGAGTCCGGGAGTCCAAAGAGTCCACGAGTCCAAAGAGTCGAAGGAGTCGAGAGTCGAGAGTCCAGGAGTCGAAGAGTCCAGGGCAAAGTCCAGAGTCTAGAGCGTGGTGACGATGACCGGGTTGGTGTTCGTGACGATGATGGTGTGTTCGTGGTGGGCGGCCAGACAGCCGTTCGCAGTCTTCAGCGTCCAGCCGTCGTCGCATCCGTGAACGCGCGTGCGGCGTTCCGAGATGAGAGGCTCGATGGTGAGCACGAGCCCCTCGGTCAGCAGGTCCCGCTGGAAAGGATCGAAGTAGTTCGGAACCGACGGCGGCTCGTGAATCGTTCGACCGACGCCATGTCCGGACAACTCGCGCAACACGTGAAAGCCGCGCGCCGAAACCTCGCGTTCGACAGCCCGGCCAATCTCAGATACGCGGCGGCCGGCACGTGCCGAGGCGAAACCCGCCTGGAACGCCGAGACGGCGCAATCTCGAAGCCTCGCCGCAACATCCGACGCTCGACTAAAGTCGAGCCCTACCGATTTCGATTCCGGCAGCACGACTGTCGTTGCGGCGTCTGCGATGTAGCCGCCGGTTTCTGCTGTGACGTCGATCTTGACGACATCGCCAGGACTTAGCACTCGCCGCCCGGGCAGACCGTGGACGATCTCGTCGTTCACGCTGATCAAATTCATCGACGGACAGCCGTAGACAAGCTGAGGCGCCGAGCGCGCATCGTGCTGGTGCAGCACATCGGCTCCCACCTCGTCGAGCTCGCGGGTCGTCATTCCCGGCCGAACCTCCCGTACCATCGCATCAAGCGCCAGCGCGACAACCCGCCCGGCAACCGTGATGCCGTCAAAATCGGCAGCAGATTTTATGGACATCGACTTTCGACCTTTCGACTTTCGACTTTCGACTCTGCCCGACTCTCCCGACTCTTCTCGACTCTTCCGCTACCCCCACTTCCTCTCCTTCACCAACTCCGCCACCTTCTTGCGTATCTCGTCTCGTATGCGCCGCACCGCTTCCGGCGGCTGTCCCTTCGGATCGTCCACCGGCCAGTCATCGCGTTCGACGCCGGGAATCAACGGGCACTCGTCGCCGCATCCCATCGTCACGACGATATGCGCGTCTGATGTTAGATCGGTCGAGAGATAACGCGGCTTCGCGCTCGAGAGGTCGATGGCGACCTCGCGCATCGCAGCCACGACTTCGGGATGGACCGCGGCTTCCGGGCGCGTGCCTGCAGATATGGCGCGGGCGCGCGTCGCATTGGCCAGCTTATTGAAAAACGCGGCCGCCATCTGCGATCGGCCGGCATTGGCGACGCAGGCAAAAACGACTTTTGCCGGAGCGATCTGTTCAGCCATTCTCTATTTACGGGTGCAGTTGATCTCCGAGCCGCTCGCGCGCCAGCAGCGCGCGCAGGCGCCTGCTCATCATTGTGTGCTGCACGTCAAATGGCGCGCCGCCTCCCTCCACTGGCACGTAGGTGCCGTCCGCCTGCAAAAGGCGCGCGCGCACGTTGTCGCGCAAGTACGCCTCGAGGATGACATGGCGAACGAACTGTGCCAGATCCGCATCGCGGATCGGGCAGACGGCCTCGACGCGCTTGTTCAGGTTCCGCTCCATCAGGTCGGCGCTGCCGATGAACACCTCCGGCTTGCCGTCGTTCTCGAAATACCAGATCCGCGAGTGCTCGAGAAAGCGGCCGACGATCGATCGCACGGTGATGTTATCGCTGATGCCTGGCACGCCGGGCCGCAGCACGCAAACGCCGCGGATGATCAGATCTATTGTCACCCCCGCCTGCGATGCGCGATAGAGCAGACGCACGACTCTCGCGTCGGTGAGGGCGTTCGACTTGATGATGATGCGCGCGGGCTTGCCGCGCCGGGCGTGTCCCATTTCGCGCGTGACGAGCTTGCCGAATCGCCGGCGCAGCGCGACAGGCGAAATGAGCAGCTCGCGGTAGTCGGTCTGATTCGAGTAGCCGGTCAGGTAGTTGAACAGCTCGGACACGTCTGCGACGATGTTCGGCCGCGCGGTAAAGAGGCCGAGATCGGTATACACCTTCGACGTCGTCCGGTTGTAGTTGCCCGTGCCGATGTGCACGTAACGGTGAATCTCGTCGTCTTCCTTCCGGACGACGAGACAGATCTTGCAGTGGGTCTTCAGCTTTTCCACGCCGTAGACCACGTGCACCCCGGCATCCTCGAGCCGTTCCGCCCATTCGATGTTGCTGCGTTCGTCGAATCGCGCTTTCAGCTCGACCAGCACCGCGACCTGCTTGCCGCGCTCGGCCGCTTTGATCAGGCGATCGACGACCGGCGAGTTCGCACCGATGCGGTAGAGAGTCATCTTGATGGCCACGACACGCGGGTCGTCTATTGCCGCGTCGACAAACGACTCGACCGATTGAAACGAATCGAATGGGTGGTGCACGAGCTGGTCGCGGTCGCGGATCTCGTCGAAGATCTCCGGCGTGCCTTTGCGCCAGATCCTGGCTTGCTTCAGCGGCCGGTCCTGCAATTCGGGCCGTGGAATCGCGGCGAGCGCCATCCAGTCAGCGAATCCCATGCGGCCACGCGTGCGCACGATGACATCGCGGCTTGCCTCGAAGTTCTCGACGAGCAGATCCAGCACGCGCGTCGGCATGCTGTGCTCGACCTCCAGAAGCGAGACGGGGCCGTGCTGCTGCTCCTTCAGCCCGCGATCGACCACTTCCAAAATGGTTTCGGCGGTGCCTCGCGGGTTTGCGACCGCCACCTCCATGTCTCGCACGACGCGGAACATGTGGGCAGTGCGGATTCCCACGCCGGGAAACAGCTGGCCGAGGTTTTCGCGAATGACGTCTTCGAGCATCGCGTAGCGTCGAGTCCCGTTCTCGCGCGGAAGCGCCACGAAGCGCGGCAGCAGGTCGGGAACCTTGACGCGCGCGAATTTTGTGCGCCCCTTGTGCTCGACAACGACCGCGAGATTCTTGCTGCGGTTCGACACGAGCGGAAACGGGTGTCCCGGGTCGAACGCCAGCGGCGTCAACACTGGACAGACGTCGACGTTGAAGAGCTGGCTCAGGTGGGCGCGATCGTCATCCGTATAGTCGGCGGCATCGAGAATGTGGATGCGCTCGGCCGCCAGCTGCGCTCGCAAGATGTCCTGCCAGAGTTGCCCGAGCTCGTCCAGCATGGCGGTTGCTCCGGCGCGCGCGCGCGAGTCTGCCTGGTCGAGGCGCACCATGAAGAACTCGTCGAGGTTGTTGGCGGCAATCGCGAAAAACTTGACGCGCTCGAGCAGCGGGTGGCCCGCCTTCGCCTGTTCGAGGACCCGCTGTTGAATGAGAGCCATCCGAGGTCCCGGTCGAAGTACAGCGACGGATCCCGCAGATCGGACTCTACGGGAACCGCCGCCGTTCTCGTCCTGGGCAGTCGTCTAGCTCGGCGGGCCGTCGTCGGGCTCATGCGCCTGCGCTACTGCCATATCAGTGCCAAGGCCCGCCTTCGCTCCCCTGGCCGACCGCGAGCTACGGCGTGGCAGGCCCAGCCTTCGCTCACTTGCCGTTCGTGAGCTACGGCGCGGCAGGCCGCTTTCGCTCACATGCCGGTGGTGAGCTACGGCGTGGCAGGCAGTTCGGGTTTTCGCGCGCGTATGAACGCACTTGCGAACGTTGTGTCAGCCTCGCCGGGCAACCCGTGATACACCCGCCATGTTTCGACGCCGACGTCCTCGAAGCCAGCCGGCACGAGCTTGTTTCTGTAATCGGTCTCCTCGAGCGCGCCGGCCATGCACCCGACCCACAACTCCATGTCCTGTCGCAGTTTAGGGGACACTTCGCCGCGAACGACTACGTCAGAGACCGCGAGCCGGCCGCCGGGTTTGAGCACTCGGAATGCCTCCGTTAGCACTTGGGTCTTGTCTGGTGCGAGGTTGATGACGCAGTTCGAAATCACGACATCGACCGAGTTCGCGGGAAGCGGGATAGCCTGAATGTCGCCTTTCAGAAACTCGACGTTTTCCACGCCGGCCGTCTTCTGGTTGCTGCGCGCGAGCTCGAGCATCTCGTCGGTCATGTCGAGGCCGTATACCTTTCCGCTGGGGCCGACGCGGCGGGCGGAGAGCAGCACATCGATGCCACCGCCCGAGCCGAGGTCGAGGACCGTTTCACCCTCGTGAAGATCGATGAGCGCCGTGGGATTTCCGCATCCCAGCGACGCCGCGACTGCCTCCTTCGGAATCCCGGCGGTCTCTTCTTTCCCATAGAGATTGCCGGTAATTGGGTCATCGGTCGAGCAGCACGACGGGCCGCAACAGCCCGTCGAGCCAGTCTTCACCGCCGTGGCGATTTCGCCGTATTTCTGCCGCACCGTCTGCTGGATGTCGCTGTCCTTCATGTTGTCCTCCTATATATGTTTACGCGAATACAACGTTTAGACAATATTCGTTAATGCATATATATGTCAAGAGGCATATACTCGAGTCATGAAGGACCACCGGCTTGCGACCCTGGAAGAGGCGTTCAAGGCCTTCGCGGATCCAACGAGACTCAGAATCCTCGGCCTGCTGGCCGGTGGGGAGATCTGCGTGTGCAACATCCACGAGTGCCTCGGCATCCCTCAGCCGACTGCTTCGCGTCATCTCGCCTATTTACGGCGAAAAAATCTGGTCGTCACTCGCAAAGACGGATTATGGGTGCACTACAAACTTGCGGAGCTCGACGAACCGGTGATGCGTGTGTTGATGAGCGCCGTGACGCACGTACTGTCGCATTGCGACTCAGTAGGAAAAGATCGACAGCGTCTCGAAGCGCAGACGGGATGTTGTGCTCCGACCGAATCAGCGCATCTTGAATGCTGCGCACCCCGGAACTCAAAAATGTCATAATCTCTGTTTCCGGGACGGCTGCGGGCTGCGGTCATTTGGACTTACAAGTAACGGGAGGCAGGCAATGAAGAGTGTGAACCTTCTTGGAATCGCGGGACTGGTCCTCGGGTTCGCCACGCTCGCGTTCGCGCAGGCGCCGGCGGTCGAGCTGAAAGTGGGCGACAAGGCACCAAACTTCAAGATGCAGGGCAGCGACGGCAAGACGTATAGCCTCGCCGACTTCGCGGGCAAAAAGGCGGTCGTCGTCGCCTGGTTCCCGGCTGCGTTCACCAAGGGCTGCACCGTCGAGTGCAAGAACCTTGCGATGAACGGCGACAAGATCCGCCAGTTCGACGTGGCCTACTTCATGGCGAGCACCGATCCCGATCGAGAAGAACACCGACTTTGCGAAGGCGCAGGAAGCGGATTTTCCGCTGCTGAGCGATCCGAACAAGGAAGTCGCAACGGCCTATGGCGTGCTGAACCCGCGCGGCACCGCCTCGCGCTGGACCTTCTACATTGGTAAGGACGGCAACATCCTCGCGATCGACAAGGCTGTGAAGGTCGAGACGTCGGCCGAAGACATGGTCGCAAAACTTGGCGAACTGAACGTCGCCAAAGCAAAATCGAACTGACGCAATCCTAGGGATTCAGGACTCGGGATTGGGGATTAGAGCAGTGACGCGTGTCGCGCTCTAGTCCCCAACGTGTCCTAATCCCCAATCCCGACTCCCTAATCCCTCGTTAGCCTCGAGCTCCGTCTTTCTGCGTCAGTTCGATCCGCGCGAGCGGCTCTTCCGCAGGTCCAGCCAGCACTTCGCCATTTACCTTGAACCGCGAGCCGTGACATGGGCAGTCCCATGTACGCTCGGCATCGTTGAAGTGCACGTAGCAGCCCATGTGCGTGCAGACGGCCGATCGAACGTGGAGCTGGCTGTCGAGGCCGCGATACACGGCGGCCGGCTGGCCGTTCACCTCGAGGACCTCGCCATGGCCGCGCGGGATTGCGCGAAGCGAATGGCCGCCGCGGCCGGCGAAGCGATCGCGGATCAAGTAGTAGGGGTAATCCTTGTTTTCCTTGATGTAGTTCCAGAGCCCGCCTTTGATTTTCGTGCGGCTCGTGTCGAACAGCTCTGCCCACGGATTTGTTTCTCCCGTCACGTGATCGGCGAACATCATCGCTGAAAGCGTGCCGAACGTCATGCCGTTCCCCGCAAATCCCGTCGCGACGTACTGACGCTCGGCAGTTGTCCCGATGTACGGCAGGCCATCGTTGGTTTCGATAACCTGTCCCGACCACCGGTGCGTCAGCGCGATACCGGGCAGCAGGTGCTTGATCCGCTGCTCGAGGCGGTTGAAACACGTGCTTGTATCTTCCACCTGTCCCGTCTTGTGGTCTTCGCCGCCGAAGATCACGAAATCGTGGTCGTGCTTGCGATCGACCCGCAGGTAGTCGTACGGATCTCCGGTATCCCAGTAAAGCGCTTCGTGAACCGTTCCGCGCGGCACCCAGCCGCCGACGACGTACGAGCTGTAGGGGGCGAGCTTTGATTGAAGGATCGTCGCGGGCAGGAGACCCGACTTGCCCTGCAGCGGCACGTGGGTGGCGATAAGCACGTGCTCGCAATGAATCCGCGCGCCGTTCGAGGCGGTCGCTGTGATGGGTGTCCCTTCGATCTCGTCGATGCTGGTCTGTTCGAAGACCTGGCATCCTTTCCCACTGCAGAGCAGGCGCAGGAGGGCGCTCAGATATTTTCGCGGATGAAATTTTGCCTGGTTGTCGAAACGCACGCCGGGACTGTTGATGAAAGGCGCACTCTTCAGGAACTCGGCGTCGAATCCCAGTTCGGTAGCGAGGCCGGCTTCTTGCTGGAGGTCGATCGAGCGATCGTCCTGTGCGGCTCTGGTTGGCGTAGACGGGTTATAGAGATACCCGGGCACCCATTCGAACTGACACTTGATCTGCTCGCGCCAGACGATGCGGTCGATCGTGTCGATGGCAGCGAGCTGGGCATCCCACACCGCCTGCGCATGGTCGTTGCCGAAATTCTTCACAAGCTCCGACAAAGGCGTGTCCGTGATGCAGGTCAGATGCGCGGTGGTGTACGAGGTATCGCCGCTGAGGCAGCGCTGTTTCTCGACCAGGGCGACGTTGAGGCCCGCGCGCTTCAGCAGGTACGCCGCGGTTATGCCTGTAATTCCGGCGCCGATGACCAGCACGTCGACGGCTATGTCGTCTTTTAATGCGGAAAACCTGGGAGCCGGGGTGTTATCAATCCAATAAGAGCTGGTGTCTCGCTTGGCCATAGGGCGGCCGAATGCAATCCGCACGCCGGGGTGAAGGAGCGTGGGGCGCGTTGGCTTTGTAGGGCAGACGATAAGATACGGGCCATGGGCGAGGTGTTGATTGCGACGACGAACCCCGGGAAGCTGAGGGAGATTCGCAAAATTTTGCGTGAAGCGCCTGTCGCGCTGAAGACGCTGGTGGATTTTCCGGGCATAGAGGCACCCGAGGAGACGGGCTCATCGTTTGCCGAGAACGCGCGCCAGAAGGCGTTCTACTACGCGCGCGCGACCGGCGTTCCAACGCTTGCCGAAGACTCCGGCTTCGAGGTCGATGCGCTGAACGGAGAGCCGGGTATTTATTCGGCGCGCTACCTTCGAGAAGACGCAAGCTACGACGAACGATTTGCCGACATCTTCCGGCGTGTGCGTGAGAGTGGCGCCTCAGATCGCTCGGCGCGATTCGTATGTGCCTTGGCCGTTGCCAGCGGCGAGGACCTCACGTTCGAGACACGTGCGGCCGTCGAAGGTCAACTCGCGAGTGCGCCCTCAGGATCGAACGGCTTCGGCTACGACCCGGTCTTCTTCTATCCGCCTTACGGCAAGACGTTCGGGGAGGTGTCGGATGACGAAAAGACCGCGGTGAGCCACCGGGGACAAGCGATGCGCGCGTTCCGCGATTACCTCCTCCGTGCTGACGGCAAGCCTATTTGAGAATGTGCCCGACCGCCTGCTTCTGCAGTTCGATCAGATTGCCAATGCCTTTTTGCGCCAGGTCGAGGAGCGCGTCGAGCGCGTCGCGTCCGAACGGCAGCCCCTCGGCGGTGCCTTGCACTTCGATGAACTTGCCGCCGCCAGTCATCACGACGTTCATGTCGACCTCTGCGCGCGAGTCTTCCTCGTACGCCAGATCGAGCATCCGCGTATTGTCGATGATGCCGACGCTGGTCGCCGCGACGTAATCCTGCACGGGAATCTCGGTGAACATCCCTTTTTCGCGCATGTGCTCGAGCGCCAGGACAAGAGCGACAAACGCGCCGGTGATGGCGGCGGTGCGCGTCCCGCCGTCTGCCTGCATCACATCGCAATCGATCCAGACCGTACGTTCGCCGAGCCGTTCGAGCTTCATCACCGATCGAAGCGAGCGGCCGATGAGCCGCTGAATCTCCTGGGTGCGGCCGCCAACCTTGCCCGCCGAGGCTTCGCGCGTCGTCCGAGTCGATGTCGCGCGGGGCAACATTCCGTATTCGGCCGTCACCCACCCTTTACCAGTGTTGCGAAGAAACGGCGGCACGCGTTCCTCGACCGACGCCGTGCAGATCACTTTGGTGCGGCCCGACTCGATCAGAACCGAACCTTCGGGATGGAGGAGATACTGGGAATGGATGTGCGTCGGACGAAGCTGGTCGGGTGTTCGGTTGTCGATGCGCATCAGTTGGTTACCCACTTGAGATCCTGTTCGATGGGGCGGCGAAGATCGAGATGGCCCGCGAGCGTGTCGACTTCTTTGCCCTCGACGAGTATCTGCACGCCTGTGACAGCCGGCAGATTCGACGTCAGCGCGCTGACGAGCGCATATACCGTCAAGGTTTCGTTCGTCGTCCCGCCGGGGTGATTGGTCTGCAGCTCGGCACTCAAATCAACATAGATCTCTCCGTTTTTCGTGAAGAACACCGTGCGCAGCTTCGTGCCCGCAGGTATCGCCGACACGTGGGGCGCCGGCGCAGGCGCAATCTGCGCTTCGATGATGCGGCGAGCCTGCTCTGCCGTGCCTTCGCCGTAGAGCACTTCCTGCTCGACCCCGCTGAGGCCGGTTCCTTGCTCGTCGACATAGAAAAGGCGGGCGCGGATTTTTCGCGCCTCGCCCGTTTCCGTTACCCCCGGTGCCGCTTCTTCAGGCACCGTGGCGAGCCATCGTGGACCGAGAACGGCCACCGCGATGAGTCCCGCGACCAGCACCGTGGCCAGCGCGACGTACCAGCCAAATCCGCGCGGCATGTTCTTTTTCACGGCGACGGTGACACCTGCGGCTCCTGCTCGACGTGGTCGCGGAAGGCGGAGACCGCTTCGGTGAGCGCGAGCGCGATGCCGTTCTGGAATTCGTTCGATCTGAGCAGCTGTTCTTCTTCCGGGTTCGAGAGATAACCCATCTCGATGAGCACAGCGGGCATGTTGGTGCCGGCAAGGTTGCGCATCGGCGCGCGCTGCAGCGCCACCGACGGCATTCCCGCGATCGTCCTCAATTTCTGCTCGACGATACCCGCGAAGGCATTGGAGCCGTCGAGGTGCGCCGCTTGCGCGAGCTCCCACTCGACGAGCGACACTTCCCGCGCCCCGCCGCCGAAGACCTGCAATACCGTTCTGTCGGCCTGCGATTGCCGGCGCGCGTCTTCGCCGACACGGTCGAGGCTCAAGGTGTAAACGACGGCGCCGCGCAAAGTGGGTCGCGGCGATCCGTTGGCGTGCAGGCTGATGAACAGGTCGGCCTTGTTGTTGTTCGCGATAGACGCGCGTCCGTCGGCGTCGACGCGGATTCCCTCTTCGCGCGTCAGGAGAACCCGCATGCCGAGGCGCCCTTCGATCGTGCCCTTGAGGCGGCGGGCGACCGACAGCGTCACGTCCTTCTCGAGCGCCCCACCGGGACCCTGGACGCCGTTTTCGTCGCCTCCATGTCCCGGATCGATCACGATGGTTCGAACGGTTGGGCGCGCGGCGCTGAAGACGGGCAGATCGCCGGCAGCACTGGGTGCGCTAGGTGCGTTGGGGGCGCTAGGGGCGCCGGGTGCGCTAGGGGCGACAGACGTGGTCTCGGCGCCCGCGGCGAGCAGTTCGATCGTGAGAACGGCGGAAGCGCCGCTCGAGACCGGGGGCGATGCGCGAAATGTGCTGAAGCGCTGGCCGAGCTCGATCTGGATCGTATTGGAATCTGCCGCGCGAATCGCCGTCAGCAACTGCTGTTGCGGCGGCGGCGGGAGCGAAGCGTCGAGCGCGTCGGCGTCGATGCGTACGAGCAACCGTCCCTGGTCCTGTGTGACGGCCGCGGTCGCGCGCGGCGTAATCTCGAGCGTCACGCGCAGCGACGCGGGGCCATCGTCGTATTGAGCCGCGACCCGCGGCACGCGCAGATCGCCGACGACGAGCAGGCGCGATGCCGGGCGGTAGTCGAGCCGGGTGTCATAGATGGGCGCGAGGGCGCGGCTGATGAACTCGATTGGGACGAGCCAGCGATTGTTGCGCCGCATCAGAGGCACCGGCAGCGACACGAGCCGGCCCGATGAGGAAACCAGCGACTGATCGGGCTGTCAGCACGATCGTCTGGGTCTTGTATGTCGCCGTGATGGCGCGCGCGGCGGCGTCTTCGCGCACCTGCAGCTGGAACAGACTCGCGAGATCGTCGAGGCCGATCATCTGGTGCCCCTGCACGTCCACAGCCGGCAGCGTGCGACGCCCCTCGCGCGCGAGCACCGTAATCGGCCCGCTCTGCGCCAACAGTGTAGTGTCCGCCTTCGGGCGGACCCAACACGAGCGCAAGAAGGACCAACGCCAGGACGATCCGTGGAATGCGGAGCGTGCTCAAACGGTATACATGATATCAGTCGGGCTATGATGACGGCATGCCGGATCTCCTGGCCTCGGTCCGCGGCTGTACCTTCGACGATTTCCTCTTCGTGCCGCGGTTCAGCGTGCTCGAACGGCGCGATCCCAGGTCGATCGATCTCGTCGGCGCGCTTTTCAGAGCACCTCACGCTGAAGCATCCGATCGTCTCGGCGAACATGGACACCATCACTCGCGCGGCGATGGCGGTCGTCCAGGCAGAGGAAGGGGGCCTCGGCATCATCGACCGCGGTTTCCGCGGCGGCGACATCGCGGCGCAGGTGCGCGAGGTCGAAATCGTCAAGCGCACGCAGCATGGCGTCATCTCCGATCCGTACACAGTCGAGCCGACAGACAGCCTCGCGCACGCCAGCCGCATGATGCAGAAGTCCGGCGTCGGCACGCTCGTCGTTGTCGACGGGTCGCGCAAATTGAAAGGGCTGCTGACGGCGCGCGACGTCAGGTTCGTCGCCGGACAGAAGCGTGTGAGCGAGCGGATGACGCCGCTCGACCAGCTCGTCGTCCATTCGGCGCCGATCTCGCTCGACGAAGCCGAGCAGGTGATGATCGAGCGCAAGATCAAGAAGCTGCCGCTCGTCGATGACAAGGGCGTGCTGACCGGCCTCATCACCGCCAAGGACATCATCGAGCAGAAGCGGCTGCCGCTCGCGACGCGCGACGCGCAGGGACGCCTACGCGTCGGCGCGGCCATCGGCGCCAAAGGGGATTTTCTCGAGCGAGCGGCCGAGCTCATCAAGGCCGGCGTTGACGTGCTCGTCATCGACATCGCGCACGGCCACTCGGTTGTGATGGCCAAGGCGCTCGAGGCGTTTCGCGCGCGGTTCGGCGATTTCGAGCTCGTCGCCGGGAACGTCGCGACGGCTGAGGGCGCCACGTACCTCGCCGAACGCGGCGTCAACGGCATCAAAGTCGGCATTGGCCCTGGGGGCGGCTGCACCACGCGGCTCAATACGAACTTCGGCGTGCCCCAGCTTCACGCGCTCGTCGAGTGCCGCATGGCGGTGGGCACGAAAATTCCGCTCATCGCCGACGGCGGCATCAAGCGCGACGGCGCGATTATCGAAGCCCTGCTGTTCGGCGGCGATACGGTGATGCTCGGCAACGCTTTCGCGGGCACGTCGGAAACGCCTGGCGAAACCGTGCACAAGTCGGTCGTGCTGCCCGAATCGCAGAAGGTCGTGCGGGTGCCGTTCAAGGTCTTTCGCGGTATGGCATCGATTGGCGCGATGGTCGATCGCCTCGACGTCGAAGACGCCGATTCGGTCGACGTCGAAACGCTCGGCGCCGAAGGGCTCGAGGTAAGCGTGCCGCTGCGCGGCTCGGCGCGTCCCATCATCGCGGGCATGCTCAAGCACCTGTCGTCATCCATTTCCTATGGGGGCGCCGCGGGCCTCGGCGAGCTGAAAAAATTGTTCTGGGACCGGCCGGACGACTACATCATCAAACTGTCAGACGCCGGCCGTCGAGAATCCTTCGACCGGTGATAATCTTTTAGCAATGCTGAACAAGGGCGATCACGTCCCACGCTTCGAGTGCACCACCATCGACGACATCCACATAAGCTATGCCGATCTCTGGCAGAAGAAGAACCTGGCGCTGGTGTGCCTCTCCGAAGACGACTCGCCCGACGCGCAGTCCTACATCCAGCAGCTGCGGGAAGCGCAAAAGGCGCTGGCGGTGCACGATGCGGTGGTCGTCGTGACGACCACGCCGATCGAAGGGATGCCGCTGCCGGGCTGCGCGGTGGCCGATCGGTGGGGCGAAATGCAATGGATTGCGTCGGCGCAGAATGTGGCCGAGCTTCCCTCGGCGCACGAGATTGCCGCCTGGCTGCGGTTTGTCGAGATTCAGTGCCCTGAATGTGAAGGGGAAGTGCACTAGAGTCGAAAGTCGACAGTCGACAGTCGAAAGTCCAGGAGTCGAGGAGGAGTCGGGGAGTCGAGAGTGGGAGTCGGGGAGTCGGAGAGAGTCGGAGAGTCGAAGAGTCGGGAGTCCCAGGAGTCGACGTTATGAGAGTGAAGAAGGTCATCGCCGCCGGCGTGGTTGTGATAATCGCGGCGACGACCTTGCTCGAGGCGCAGCGCCGCGGGCGGCGCGGGGGATTCTACGGCATCAAGCGTCCCGAGCACATCACCTGGAACAGCGACTTCACGTTCTGCCGACTTGCATACCGGCGGGCCTACGACGCGGACGGCGGCGACTGGGGTGTCGATTACCCGCGCGCCGATACCAATCTGCCTATCCGGCTTTCGGAGCTGACCAGGACCCCTGTCAATTTCGACGAGTCACGCGAACCCAACCACGTCGTCATCCAGGCCACCGAACCCGAGCTCTTCAAGTGCCCGTTTGTGATGATTACGGAAGTGGGCGCGACGTTCTTCGACGAGGAAGAGGCCAACGCGCTGCGTGCGTACCTGCAGAAGGGCGGCTTCATGTGGGCCGACGATTTCTGGGGCTCGTACGCCTGGGATCACTGGGAGCGCGAGTTGCGCAAGGTGCTGCCGGCGAGCGAATATCCGATCATCGACGTGCCGATGAACCACTCGATCTTCCACACGCTCTTCGACGCGAAGCGGTTTCCGCAGATTCCGTCGATCGGTTGGGTATACCGCGGCACGACGTCCGAACGCGGATCCGACAGCGCAACCGCCAACGCGCGTGCAGTGGTCGATGCGAAGGGTCGCATCATCGTCTTCATCTCGCACAACAGCGATTTCGGCGATTCGTACGAGCGCGAATCGGACGATCCGACCTACTTCTACAATTTTTCGGTCGAAGGCTACGCGATCGGAATCAATATCCTGCTTTACGCGATGACGCACTGAAGCGCCGCGGCGGAGAACGTCTGTGCACGAGTCGGTATAGACTGGCTTTTTCCCTATGAGAGCCAAAAAGGTCATCGCCGCAGGTCTGTTGCTTGTCGTTGGCGTGACGGTGATGGTCGAGGCGCAGGGTCGCCGCGGCAGGCGCGGTGGCTACTACGGCATCAGCCGGCCCGAAGACATCACCTGGAACAGCGACTTCACGTTCTGCCGGCTCGCCTACAATATGTCAAATGCCGGCCGCGGCAACGGATGGGGTGTCGATTATCCTCGCGCCGACATGAACCTGCCGATCCGGTTGTCAGAGTTGACGAAGACGCCCGTCAATTTTGACGAGTCACACGAACCCAATCACGTCGTGATTCAAGCGACGGAAGACGAGCTCTTCAAATGTCCTTTTGTGATGATGAGCGAATTCGGCCGCGCGTTCATCACGCCGGAAGAAGCCACGGCATTGAGAGGTTATCTGCAGAAGGGTGGCTTTCTCTGGGTGGACGATGCGTGGGGAGACTATGCGTGGCAGCACTGGGTGCGGGAACTTCGCAAGGTGCTGCCCGAGAGCACGTACCCCATCTTCGACGTGCCGTTGAATCACTCGATCCTGCACACCTTGTTCGACTCCAATCGCATCCCGCAGATTCCGGCTATCGGAAACGCAGGCCGAGACGGACGAACCGATGAGTTGTGGAACGATCCAACGGATGATGTCGCGTACATGCGGGCGGTTGCCGACGACAAAGGCCGCATCATGGTTTTGATGACGCACAATACAGACTTCGGCGATGCCTACGAACGCGAGGCGGACGATCCAACCTACTTCTACAGATTTTCGGTCGAAGGCTACGCGATCGGCATCAATGTCCTGCTTTACGCGATGACGCACTGAAGCGCCGCGACGTTCCTTCCCGACAACAAGGCGCGGTGGCGGATCGACGGGCCAGATGCAGTGGATCGCGTCTGTGCACTAGTCGGTATAGACTGGCTTTTTCTTTATGAGAGCCAAAAAGGTCATCGCCGCGGGTCTGTTGCTCGTCGTTGGCGTGACGGCGCTGGTCGAGGCGCAGCGCCGCGGGCTGCGCGGGGGATTCTACGGCATCAAACGGCCCGAAAACATCACCTGGAACAGCGACTTTACGTTCTGCCGGCTCGCTTACCGGCAGGCATATGACGGCGATGGCATGGGATGGGGTGTCGACTATCCTCGCGCCGACATGAACCTGCCGATCCGGTTGTCAGAGTTGACGAAGACGCCCGTCAATTTTGACGAGTTACACGAACCCAATCACGTCGTGATTCAAGCGACGGAAGACGAGCTCTTCAAATGTCCTTTTGTGATGATGAGCGAATTCGGCGGCGCGTTCTTCTCGCCGGAAGAAGCCACGGCACTGAGAGGGTATCTGCAGAAGGGTGGCTTTCTCTGGGTGGACGATGCGTGGGGAGACGAAGCGTGGCAGCACTGGGTGCAGGAACTTCGCAAGGTGCTGCCCGAGAGCACGTACCCCATCTTCGACGTGCCGTTGAATCACTCGATCCTGCACTCATTGTTCGACTCCAATCGCATCCCGCAGATTCCGGCAATCGGAAACGCGGGTCGGAATGGACGAACCGATGAGAGGTGGTACGATCCAACGGATGACATCGCGTACATGCGGGCCGTCGCCGACGACAAAGGGCGCATCATGGTCTTGATGACGCACAATACGGACTTCGGCGATGCCTACGAACGCGAGTCGGACGATCCGACGTACTTCTACACGTTTTCGGTGGAAGGCTATGCAGTCGGCATCAACATCCTGCTTTACGCGATGACGCATTGAAGCGCCGCGACGTTCCTTCCTGACAGCAGAAACAGGGCGATCAGCAGCAGCGCGAACCAGGGCGCCTGATGGAATCGCAGGGCTTCAACTCGAGGTGTAGGGCTCAACTTAAAACTCGAGGTGTAGGGCTCAACTTAAGTTGAGCACTACCGTGGCAGACTATTCGCAAGACGAGTACCTTGATGGCCTCCCGTATCGCCTTCATGCTTCGCGCGCTGTCGTATCCCAACTACCGGTTGTTCTTCGGCGGACAATTCGTCTCGTTGACCGGCAGCTGGATCTCGATGACGGCCACGAGCTGGCTCGTCTATCGGCTGACTGGTTCTGCGATGGCGCTTGGAGTGGTGGGATTCGCCGGGCAGTTCCCGGGTTTCGTTCTGGGGCCCTTCGCGGGCGCCTATCTCGACCGATGGGATCGCCACCGCGTGCTGGTGGTGACTCAAACGACATTGATGTGTCAGTCGTTCGTGCTGGCATTCCTCACCTTCAGCGGTCACATCACCGTTCCGGCCATCATCGCGCTGAACGCTGTCCAGGGACTGGTGCACGCCTTCGACATGCCGGCGCGGCAGGCGTTTCTGACGTCGATGATCTCCGACCGTGACGATCTGGCGAACGCGATTGCGCTGAACTCGTCGATGTTCAACGCCGCGCGCCTCGTTGGACCGTCTATCGCCGGGCTCATGATTGCGGCAGCGGGGGAGTCGTGGTGCTTCTTCGTCGACGGGGTCAGCTATTTCGCAGTCATCATCGCGCTCGTCGCGATGAAGGACGTCAGACGGCTCGATCGTGCCGACACGCGCGCCGGCATCATCGATCATCTACTCGAGGGATGGCGCTACGTGTTCGGGTTCCGCCCCATCCGCTCGCTCATGCTGCAGCTGGCGTGGCTGTGTCTGGTGGCGATGCCGTTCTCGGTCCTCATGCCGGTCTTCGCGGAGCAGATTCTCGGCGGCGGAGCGCACACGCTTGGATTCCTCATGGCAGCGTCGGGCCTCGGCGCTCTCTCGGGAGCCTTGTGGTTGACGACGAGGAGATCGGTGGTGGGATTGGGACGCGTGATCGTCTTCAATACGGTCGTGTTCGGTTGCGGCTTGATCGGGTTTGCGCTGTCGCGGTGGCTGCCCGTGTCGCTGCTGTTCATGACGATCACCGGTTTCGGCATGATGGTGCTGATGGCGTCGACCAATACCGTCATCCAGACGATCGTCGACGAAGGCAAGCGCGGGCGCGTGATGAGCTTTTACACGATGGCATTCCTGGGGACGGCGCCATTCGGCAGTCTGCTGGCGGGCTGGCTCTCGACACGCATCGGCGCCCCTCGAACGGTCATGATGAGCGGTGTGCTCTGCATCGCGACAGCCGTGTGGTTCGCGCGCGAATTGCCCGCCATCCGCGAACTGGTGCGGCCGATCTACCGGCGCATGGGCATCCTTCCGGAGGTCGCCCAGGGCTTGCAAGCAGTAGAAACGCAAAACGAATAACGAAAACCGAATAGAGCGGCGTGTCGGAGTATGACTATTTTCGCTCTTCGGTTTGCCTTTTTCGTTTCCTGAGCTCTCCAACCAGTTTTTTTATGTCCTCAGGTAAAGGCGCTTCGAAGTGCATCGGCTTCTGCGTGATGGGATGGGTGAATCCGAGGCGCCAGGCATGGAGGGCCTGACGCTTGAACGGAATCGGCCGGAGCTCTTCGGGTCCGAAGGTGTAGCGCACTTCGCCCACCAGCGTGTGGCCGCGAAGGCGCGCCTGAATGCGGATCTGGTTGCGCTTGCCTGTCTGGAGACGAACTTCAAGCAGGCTGGTCGACTCGAACGTCTCGACGACTTTGTAGTGACTGATCGCCTGCGCGGCTCGCGGGTCCTTCGGATGCGTTTCCTTTTGGATGAGCGCCTTGCCATCCCACACCAGGTGGTCGCGCCACGTGCCTGATTCGGGCGTCGGAAGACCGTAGACAACCGCGAGGTAGACGCGTTCCGGCGTGCGCTCGCGGAACTGATGTTTCAGCGCGGCGTGCGTCCGTCCGTCCTTGGCGAACAGCACCACACCCGACGTATCGCGATCGATGCGATGCACGACCAGAGGCTTGCGCTTTCCGTGCGAGCGCAGGTGGTTCTCAATCTGATCGAAAATTGATGTTTCCTCGCTTCGGCGTTCCAGGGGCACCGCGAGCAGGCCCGCGGGCTTGTTCAACACAATCAGGTGTTGGTCTTCGTACAGAATGATTAGAGGACCCGACTTGAAAGGAGCAGGCCGTCGCCGCGCGCTGCCTGGCCGGTCTTCCCAGACGCGAATCTCATCGCCCGCCTTCAGCCGCAAGCGGATGTCGGCCGGTCCCGCTTCGCCGCCGTTGACGAACACTTTGCCCCGCTCGCGCGCAGCCGCCGCCTTCGACCGCGACGCAAGACGTTCGGGCGCCGCGAGAAACTTATCCAGCGTCTGTCCCGCTTCCAGCGCCGACACGGTCCACGTTCGATCACTCATCTCGAGCTGAAGTACTTTACCCTCAGCCCTCGGACTCCTGGACTCCTGGACTCTTCGACTCTTCGACTCTTCGACCGTTGGACTCCTGCCGCCCCGCGGCACGTCTCCTGCACGTTAATCGAAAACGCCCGGGGGTCACTTCGACTGGGCGTCTGAAAACGGAGCCATCGATGAGACCAGTGTACAAACCCAATATCTCTACGACTGCGCGGTTGGTGTCGACCGTCGCCGGTGCCACGCTCGCGATTGCGGGGTATAGACGATCCAACAAAGCGCTCAGCCTTCTGGGTTTCGGGATGCTCGCCAGGGGCGCGAGCGGATGGTGCCCAGTCACCGCCGCTGTCGACCCGCACGCCGACAACATGGATCCAACCAGGCGGTATCTTGGCGGATCGCGCGGGATTATCGTAGAGGACGCCATTACGATTTATTGCCCGGTCAGCGAGGTGTACTCGTTCTGGCGCAACCTCGAAAACCTTCCGCGCTTCATGGAGCATCTCGAGGAAGTGCAGGTGCTCGATCGGTTCCATTCACATTGGGTCGCTCGCGGACCGCTCGGCATACGCGTCGAATGGGACGCCGAGGTCATCAACGACATTCCGCCGACGCTCCTGTCGTGGAAATCCGTCGGTCATTCAGACGTCGTCAGCGCAGGGTCAGTGCGGTTCAAAGCGGCGGGCGAGCACGCAACGGAAGTGCGCGTCAAGCTTCAGTACGACCCGCCGGCCGGCAAGCTCGGCGCGAGAGTTGCCGGGCTGTTCGGCGAAGATCCCGCAAAATCAGATTGCCGAAGATCTCAGGCGGTTCAAGCAGCTGCTCGAAGCGGGGGAGGCAACGAGAGAATATCGTGCCGACTCCGTCGAGCCAGAGGCTTCGCAGCGGTCTTGAGGCGTCCGAAGAATTTGGTCAGTGAGTTAAACGGTCAGGAGCCGGGACCGAAATCCTCTGCTGCAGCAATCTGCGACACACCTGACCGAAAGTGATTGCCTGAGGGCTGTTTTTCCCGCCAAAAAATGCGGCACACCGTGTGCTTAATGACAAATCGAGAGGGAGGTGTCGCAGTGCTGTATTACGCTTTGGTATTTCTTGTCGTTGGGTTGATCGCTGGCGTACTTGGCGCCACGGGCGTCGCGGCGATCGCTTCGCAGATCGCGTGGATTCTCTTCATCGTGGGCGTCATCCTGTTGGTGATTCATCTCGCCACGGGACGGAGAGGGCCCGTCCTCTAGTTGCGTCCATTGGGGCCGGCCCCGGGCCGGCCCTCCCCCAGCGCTTTTTTCATCGCCCGATGATGACCTCAGCTTCATGCTCGTCGAGATCGCCGGCGATAAGCTTTATTCTGCGCCGTGAGCCGGGTGGGCGAGATCGTCGATAGCGGGAAGATCGTCAAGACGAAGTCTTCGTCGTAGCCGGGCACGCGGGGCGATCGACGATTTGCCGCACGCGATCTCTGGAACACCGCGGTCCACGCGGGCACGTCTTCGAGCCCTGCCGCCGTGAAGAGCGTCTCAATCTGTTCTCGAGACAACTGTCGCAGACGGTCGGCGAGCAGACGGCGGCCCCCTTCGGAAATCGCCACATCCTCGAACGTGCCGCCGTTGTAGGGCATGCCTTTCATCGACACGACGCACGCCGCCGCATCGCCGTGCCAGACGGGCTTCGATCGCCAGTTGTCGAGGTCGGCTTTCTTCGGGCCGAATTCAGATCCCACGTCCTGAATCATCGCGAGCGGATGCTTGCAGTCCGCCGTCTTCGAGTCCGCGCACGTCAACCGCTGATTCGACGACTTGTTGTCCCAGTGGTGCAGGAACACAGCCATCAGCCTGCAGCGCGTCGACCTCGGCACGCGTGGCGCCGCCGCGGGACGGATCGATTTTCTTCAGCTCGTAGAATGCCCACCCGCGTTCGTGGCCGACCTCGATCGCCTCGCCGTCGAGATTGCGCTCGACGCTGACCTCCTTGAAGTCGCGATACGAGGAGTAATCGATGCGTTTATCGACGAAGTTCTCGAGGTTGAGCATCTCGAGGAGAGCGCGCGTGTGAAACGGTTGGAACGGGCACCCATAGCAACGCACCGCATCGACGCGCGACACGCGATCGGCGCCAAACCCCAACGCATGCAGCAGCCGGCGTCGCCGCCGTTTCGGACGGAATTTCCTGCGTCCCGCCGTACTTCACCTTGATTTTCTCGCCGCTCGGCAACTCGCAGTCGAACTTCGGCGTCGTGCCGCTCACTTCGTCGGGCTTGTATCTGCAGGTCGTGAGGGTCGTTATCGACGACGCCGCGATTCGGGTCGGCGGCGAAATCGATGGACGCTGCGTCGAAGGACGTCTCGCGAAATACCCTGGCGCGCGACAGCGCCTCGTTGCGCGCAGCCCACTCCTTCGCTGGCGGCTGCGGAACGCCGTCGCCGTTCTCGAAGCCGCCGAGCGCCGCGACGCCAAGGCCAACGAGCCCCAGGCTGAACAGCGTTCGCTTCACGCTGTTGAAGAAAGCAAGGGCACGCCAGCCGAAGCCCAGCAAGAGATTCAGAGCAATTGACTTTGCAGCGCATTGCGGCAATTTGCACACGCACACGACATGGAGACGGCAGCGCCGTGATGATCGCGCGAGGCTGCTATGTCGGTCTGCGTTCGTCGTAGGTTCGTAGTGCGGCATCTGACTGACGTTGGACACGATCCGGTCTGCCGATAGCGGTTCTGATCGCACGGCATCGTTGCGTGCCGCAAGCGCTCCGCTGCCGGCGCAACCTGCCGCCCCTGCGGCGGCAGCGGCGCCCGCACCCGGCGAACTTGCCGCTGTGGGCGTATGGCTACGCGCAGCCGGGCGACGCCGCAGGCGCCGGCGATGCCGGCGGCGCAGGATGATGGGTCGCCGAAGACGCTGCCGGGCAGCACGGGCAAGTTCACGCTCACGCAGATTCGCGACGGCTTTGGTCCGGCGGATTGGCATCCGGGCGATCATCCCGCGATGCCCGAGATCGTGGCGCGAGGCCGCAAGGACGGCAACATTCGCGCGTGCGCGCTGTGCCACTATCCCAACGGAAAAGGGCGCGCGGAAAACGCGCCGGTCTCCGGGCTGCCGGCGTCGTACTTCGTGCAGCAGATGGTCGACTACCGCGCCGGCACGCGAAAAAGCGCCGACCCGAAGAAGAACAACACCAACGCGATGATCGCCATCGCGAAGGCGATGACCGACGAAGAGATTCTCGCGACGGCCCAGTATTTCGGATCGATGAAGTGGACGCCGTGGATCAAGGTTGTCGAAAGCGCCACGGTGCCGAAGACGCGCATCGCCGGCGGTCTGTTCATCGGCCTGCCCGGCGGTGAGACCGAACCGCTCGGCAATCGCATCATCGAGATGCCCGAAGACAACGCGCGCGAGGCGCTGCGCGATCCGCGCTCGGGCTTCGTCGCCTATGTGCCGGTCGGGCGCCATCAAAAAGGGAGAAGCGCTCGTCAAGACCGGCGGCGGCAGGACGACGGCGTGCGCGATTTGTCACGGCGCTGATCTGAAAGGGCTGGGACCGGTGCCCGGCCTTGCTGGACGGTCGCCGAGTTACAGCGCGCGCCAGATGTTCGACATGCAGGTCGGCGCGCGCAATGGCATGTGGGCCGATCTGATGAAGCCGGTCGTGGCGAAGCTGACGGAAGAGGATCTCGTTAATATTTCGGCGTACACCGCATCGCTCGCGCCCTAGACGCCGGGGCGCCGGGACGCCGGGAAGATCGGAGATTCTTTCGGGTTTGAACCCGGCGCCGCGGCGTCTCGGCGTTGAGATCAGAGAGATTGGTTTCGATGATGAACACGAGGTGGGCGGCGGCAGCGCTGGTGGTGTATCTGGGCTCATGCCCCGGTTGCCCAGGAGCCGCAGACGTGGTCGGGCGTCCTCAGCGAGAGCAAGTGTGCGGGCGTCGCATCAGGCGATCGCGGCTGCGTCGGGAATGAGCGAGCGTGAGTGCGCGTTTCATTGCCTGAAAGGGCTCGCGAAATTCGTGGTCGTCGACGAGCAGAAGAACGTCATCCCGATCGCGAATCAGGACTTCGCGGGCATTCCGCTTCGTCTGGCGCGCCCGGTGCGCGTCACAGGCGTGCTCACCGAGAAGGGCATCGTCGTCTCGCGCATCGAGCCGCCGCTGGTGCATGCGCATATCGGCCACGTGATGATCGCGTGGCGCGACACGCCGGGACAGGTCGGGCTGCTTGACGATCGCACAGAGCGACACGCGCATCGCATCGGCGCATGCGCTGCTGCTGTCGAAAGTCGAGCAGCCTCGACGACATGAAGCTGCACGCCGGTCACATCCTGCATGCGCTCGATCCGACGCTCGAGAAGGCTGGTCCGGCATCGGGATACGGCGCGAAGAAAGCGGCAACGGGCGCCATGCAGCACGTCGGGTTTACCGCGGCGGTCGACAACGCGTCGGCCTCGGTGAAAAGTCACGCGAGCAAAGTGAATGCGACGCTGACGGACGCGATTGCGGCGATCGACCGCGGTATCGCGGCGGCACAGAAAATCCGCGCGTCGACATCGGCGATCGGACGTTGCGCAGTCCGTTCGCGATCTGTCCAGTCGAGCGGTCGACGAGATCGGGCGCGCCCTTCAGCAGGCCGAGCAGGAAATGCGGCTCATGATGAAGGCCGAGGGCTGTAAGGGTTTATAAAAGATATGCCGATTTACGAGTACCAATGCCGCGGGTGCGGCCATCAATTCGAGTTCCTGCTGCTGCCGTCAATCCCACGGCGCCGGCCTGCCCGGCGTGCAACGGGCAGGACCTGGAGCGCGTCATTTCGATGTTCGCCGTCAGCTCGGATGGCACCCGGAAGCTGGCGCTCGACGCCGGGCGGAAACGGGCCGCAGGCATGAAGCGGGAGAAAGACCACGCCGACGCGGAGTACGAGCGCAATCACCCGCACGACTGAGAAAAACCCGCCCAATTCGAGACATTTTGCGACGATTGGGGATAGCCTGCCGTCTCATGGCGCGCTATTCTAGTTACGTCCTCTGAAACCGTCGGGAGTGGTCTAGGTCGCGAAGCGGCGCGGGGCGAAGGGCCCCCGCAAGCGGAGCGACCCGAGCGGGGCGAGGGGCCCCCGCGAGCAATCAAGATGAATAAACCGCTCGGAACGACCCTCTGTCTGATGCTCGCCGGCGCTGCCTCGGTGGCCTTGATAGGTGCCGACTTGACCACCTTCGCCAAGGCTACGGCGGTCGTGAAGGTCAGCCTTACGAACCATGTACGTAGTGCCGGCCTTCAGGCCGGCCAAGCTGGCGCACAGCAGGCTCCGGTGGCGCAGGCCGCTTTACCCGCCGACGCTCCAGCGAGGGCGGGTGCCGTGCTCTCGAAATATTGCATCACCTGCCACAACGAAAAGCGGAAGACGGCCGGCCTGATGATCGACAAGCTCGATCTCCAGCACGTCGGTGCCGACGCGGAAGTCTGGGAAAAGATCGCGCGCAAGTTCAGGACCCACGAGATGCCGCCGCCGGGCGCGCCGCGTCCTGATGCCGCGGCGTATGCCGCCGTGACGGCCCATATCGAAAGCGCGCTCGATGCGGCTGCGCCAGAGAGGCCTAATGTGGGCCGCGTTCCTGTGCATCGGCTCAATCGAACCGAATACGCCAACGCCATCCGCGATCTGCTCGGCCTCGACATCGACAGCCGCGGCGTGCTGCCGGCAGACGACGCCGATCAGGAAGGATTCGATAACGTCGCAAGTGTCCTGACGGTTTCGCCCGCGCTGCTCGAGAACTACCTGTCGGCCGCGCGCATGATCAGCCGCCTTGCGGTAGGCGACACGTCGCGCAAGCCGATGGTCGACGTGTTCAAGGTCGAGCGCGACATGGTGCAGGACGAGCGGATGAGCGAAGACCTTCCGTTCGGATCGCGCGGAGGCACGGCGGTCACCTATCAGTTTCCGGTCGACGGCGAGTACCTGTTCAAAATTGACCTCAAGCGCCAGCTCTACGACTACATCGTCGGCATGGGCGAGCCGCATCAGCTCGATGTACGGCTCGACGGAGTGCTGCTGAAGCGCTTTACCGTCGGCGGCGAAGGCAAGGGCATGACGACGCCGGAGAATTTCGCCGGCAACACGCCTGGCGATCCCGAATGGGAGAAATACATGCTGACGGCCGATCGCGGCCTCGAAGTGCGCGCGCCCGTGAAGGCCGGGCCGCACGTCGTCGGCGTGTCGTTCGTGCGGCGATTGTGGGAGGACGAAGGCGTCCTGCAGCCGCCGCAGACCGGCTTCGGCCGTACCACGAACGAGCTGTATTTCGGATATCCCGCTCTGAAAACGGTGTCGATTGGCGGCCCCTTCAACGTCGTCGGCCCGGGCGAATCCCCGACGCGGCGCGCGCTCTTCGTGTGCACGCCGAAGTCCGGTGGAGCGCAAGCGAGTGTAGCGGCGCGGGGCGGCGGGCCCCCGCAAGCGGAGCGAGCATCCGGGGGAGGGTCCCCGGATTTCAAAGAAGAAGAGAGGCCTGTGCGCGGAAGATCCTTTCCGCTGTCGCGACGCGCGCGTATCGCCGGCCGATCACTGAGGCCGAAACGCAGGTACTACTCGACTTTTATCGCGCCGGACGCACCGAAGACGACACGTTCGACGCGGGCATTCAGCGCGGCCTCGAGCGCGTGCTGGCGGCGCCGAGCTTCATCTTCAGGGTCAGTCGTCCCGAATCGCCCGACCTGAACCTCGCGTCGAAGCTCTCCTTCTTCTTGTGGAGCAGCATTCCGGACGAAGAGCTGCTGACGTCGGCGATTCGCGGCAAGCTGAAGGATCCGGCCGTGCTCGAGCAGCAGGTGCGCCGCATGCTGCGCGATCCGCGCGCGAATGCGCTCGTCGAAGGGTTCGCGACGCGCTGGCTCGAGTTGAGCAAGATCGCCGGGTTCGTCCCGGATACGCATCTGTATCCCGAGTTCGACGAAAACCTCCGCGAAGCGATGGCGGTCGAGACGAAGATGTTCGTCGCCGATCAGCTGCGCCAGGATCGCAGTGTCGCCGATCTGCTGCTTGCCGATTACACCTTCGCGAACGATCGCCTGGCACAGCACTACGGCATACCGAACGTCTACGGCAGCCATTTCCGGCCGGTAAAGTTCACCGATCGGCGCCGGGGCGGGTTGCTCGGTCAGGCGAGCGTCCTGTCGGTCACCTCATATCCAAACCGGACATCCGTCGTCATGCGCGGCCGCTGGCTGCTCGCGAACATGCTGGGCGCCCCGCCGCCACCGCCTCCGCTCGACGTGCCGGCGCTGAAGGAGCCGGGCATGGAAGGTCAGCCCAAGTCGCTGCGCGAGCGAATGGAAGTGCATCGCAAAAATCCCGCGTGCGCGTCGTGCCATCAGCGCATGGACCCGCTCGGCTTTACGCTGGAGAACTTCGACGCCGTCGGAAAGTGGCGCACCGAGGCGGACGGCGTGCCGGTTGACCCGAATGCGTCGCTTCCCGACGGAACGCAGTTCGCCGGCGTCGAGGGGCTTCGCGCGTACCTGGCCGATCACAAGGAAGACTTCGTGAGGACGCTCGGGGCCAAGCTTCTTACCTACGCGATCGGTCGCGGCATCGAGCACTACGATCAACCGGCGATTCGGAAAATCGCGCGCGACGCCGCGGCGCATGACTATCGATGGTCCTCGGTGATTCTCGGAGTGGTGACGAGCACACCGTTTATAGCACCTGCGGCCGAAGCGAGGCGCGAAGCCGCCGAGCGACAGCGAGCGGGGGTGGCGCACGTGATGAGGAGCGAGCAATGATCATTTCGAAAAGAGCGATACCGCGGCGCACGATGCTGCGGGGAATGGGCGCGATGCTGGCGCTGCCGCTGCTCGACAGCATGGTGCCTGCGTTGTCTGCGCTTCAGAAAACGGCCGGCAAGCCGGTCAACCGCTTCGGCGTGTACTACGTGCCGAACGGGATGATCATGAAGAACTACCTGCCGACCGCGGTAGGGGCGAACTACGAGCTGACGCCGACGCTCAGCGCGCTTGCGCCGTTCCGCGAGGACATCCTCGTCGTCAGCGGTCTCAACAGCCTGCCGACGCGCGAGCGTCCCGGCGGCGCGCATGCGAAGGCGAGCACGCGGTTCCTCACAAACGTGTCGCCGCCGACGAGCGAGACCTGGCTCGACGTCGGCATCTCGATGGATCAGATTCTCGCCAACGACACCGGCAAATACACGCAGCTCCCGTCGCTCGAGCTCTCGATGGAATCCGGCGAGACGTCCGGGGCGTGCGACACCGGCTACGCGTGTCCGTACACCAGCACCATCGTCTGGAAGAGCGCCAACACCCCGCTGCCCACGCAGAACAACCCGCGCGTGGTGTTCGAGAGGCTCTTCGGCGATGCCGAGACGACGGATCCGAAAGAGCGGCTGCAGCGCATGCGGCAGCAGCGCAGCGTGCTCGATTCGGTCACCGAAGAAGTCGCGCACTTGCAGGGCTCCCTGCCTGCATCCGACCGCGCGAAGCTGACGGAGTATCTGTCGGCCATTCGCGACGTCGAGCAGCGCATCCAGCTCGCCGAGGCGCAGAGCGATCAGCAGCTGCCGCTGGTGGAGCATCCCGCCGGCATTCCCGCCGACTGGGAAGTGCACATGAAGCTGATGATCGACCTCATGGTGCTCGCATATCAGTGCGACCTGACGCGCGTCATCACCTTCATGGTCGGCCGCGAGCACAGCGGGATGACGTACCCGCAGATCGGCGTATACGATTCGCACCATCCGATTTCGCACTACGCGGGCGAGCTTCAGAAAATCGAGAAGGTCGCCAAGATCAACGCGTACCACGTGAAGCAGTTCGCGTATTACCTCGAGCGCCTGCGCGCGACGCCTGACGGGGACGGCACATTGCTCGATCACATGACGATGATGTACGGGGCCGGCATTGCCGACAGCAACGGCCACGACCCGTATGACATCCCGATCGTGCTGGCCGGCGGCGGCGCAGGGCTCCTGAAGGGCGGGCGCCACATCCGCATGAGGGACGTGCCGCTCGCGAACCTGCATCTGACGCTGCTCGATCACTTCGGCATCGTCATGGACAAGTTCGGCGACAGCAACGGCCGCGTGGACGCGAAGATATTGTCGTTATGACGGTCTGGCGTACGATCCTGCTGGTCTTCTTCACGCAGGTGGCGCTGAGCGCCGCCGGTGCCGATGCGCGCCTGATCGAAGCGGTTCGCAGCAAGGACGCCGCCGCGGTGCGAGCGCTCATCAAGCAGCGTATCGACGTCAATGCGCCGCAGGGGGACGGGGCGACCGCGCTTCATTGGGCCGCCCACGTCGACGATCTCGCCATCGCCGATCTGCTGATTCGCGCTGGGGCGCGGGCGGCGGTCGCCAACGACAACGGTTTTACGCCGCTGCATCTCGCGTGCACGAACCGCAGCGGAGCGATGGTCGATCGGCTCCTCTTGGCCGGCGCCGATGCGAACGCGGCCTCGGTCAACGGCGAGACGGTGCTGATGACGTGCGCGCGCTCGGGCGATCCGAAGGCGGTGAAGGCGCTGCTGGTAAAGGGCGCACGCGTCAACGTGAAGGAAAAAGCGCACGATCAGACGGCACTCATGTGGGCGGCCGCGCAGCGTCATACCGACGTGACGGGGCTGCTGATTGAAGCCGGCGCCGACATCAACGCGCAGTCGCGCACGTACGCGCAGACGGTCGTCGGCGAACAGACGCAGCGCTTCGGCCGGGAAGAACTGAATTACACGGTGCTGCGCGGCGGCAGCACGCCGCTGCTGTTCGCGGCGCGCTCGGGCGACACGGGTTCGGCGCGGCTGCTCCTTGCAGCGGGTGCGAAGGTGAACGACGCGTTGCCCGATGGCACTAGCGCGCTGGTGCTGGCCGCGCACAGCGGTCACGGAGAGACCGCCGCGCTGCTGCTCGAGAAGGGCGCGAACCCTGATTCCGCCGAAGTCGGGCTACACCGCGCTCCACGCGGCTGTGCTGCGGAGCGACCTCGATCTCGTCAAGGCGCTGCTCGCGCACAAGGCGAAGCCGGACCTGCGCACCACCAAGGGCACGCCGCTACGGCGCGACACGACAGACTTCAACTTGCCGGCGACGCTCATCGGCTCGACGCCGTATCTGCTCGCCGCGCGCTTTCTCGAGCCCGAGATCATGAAGGCGCTCGCGGCGGGCGGCGCCGATATGAAGTTGACGATGCGGGACGGAGCGACGGCGTTGATGCTGGCCACCGGGACCGGTTCCGGCAACAACGCGACCCGGCGAGGGATCGCGGTCATCGACGGCGGCGTCGTCGAGCCGGAGAGCGCCGTGCTGAGCGCGGTTGCCGCCGCGCTCGAGCTTGGCGCCGACGTGAATGCGACGAATCAGGCCGGCGACACGGCCCTGCACACCGCAGCGGCGCGCGGACTGAATAGCGTCGTTCAGCTTCTGGCCGACAAGGGTGCGCAGTTGAATGCGAAGAACAAGCGGGGGCTGACGCCGCTGGCGTGCATTGATGCCGGCAAACGCCGCCGTCCGCCGGCGCGGCGCGGCGATTACGGCTGCCGCCATTGCCGATGACGACACGGCGAACGAGCCCGTCGCTCGCGAACCGAACCATCCCGACAACGATCGCGCTGCTGAAAAAACTGGGAGCGACTGAGTAGAATCTGTCGTCTCACCGCAACGACGCCACGACGCAAAGAACTCTTTTCAAGAGAGGTCTCTGCGCCTTGGCGCGTCTAGAGAAATTCATCGCGTCGTCGCGTCGTTGCGGTGAGGCGAGCAAACGTCAGCGTGGTTGCGCGGTTCGCCCGCCACCACCGCCGCCGCTCGAACTGCCACCGCTGCTGCCGCTCGAGTAGCCTCCGCTCGAGGCGCCCGACGACCCGGACGAAGACGACGAAGACGATGAAGAGGAGCTGGAGCTCGAGCGCCGAGTCGCTGCTGCCGGCGCTGCGCACCCCGCGCGTGGTATCTGGGCGAGCGGCTGCTGGGCGTCGCGCTCTCGCCGCCGCCGCTGCTGCGCGATCCAGCCGGCCTCACTCGCGTGTACCCGCGGCCGTTGACGACGACGCCGTCGCCGCCGGGCGAGTCTGGCGATCCGGGCAGCGCAATGCTGACGCCGGAGCCCGACGGATCCGCCGCCGTAGTAGCCCGAACCCGGGATAGCCGTATAGTTGTAGTTGTAGTAGTTGCGATAGTACGGCGAACCCGAGGCGATAGCTGTAGCACGGGCCCCAGTAGTACGGATATGCGAAGGGCGAATAGTAGTAGTAGCTGCTGTAGAACGGGTCGTATACATCGGGTACGGGTACCCTGACGAGCCCATATAGACAGACGAGCTTCCGACCGACGCACCCCCTCCATAGGACCCATATGACGCGGACGAGGCCGGCATCGAGGCGTAGATGTCGCGCTCGACCTGGAATTTATCCGGGTACGCCTGCGCGACCATGAGGTCGATGACGTTCCTCGAAACGCCGTTGTCTGCAAGCTGCGTCAACACCCGGCTGTTGAGCGCGAATCGCGGGTTGAGCTCGTCGAGCGCCGCTTCGAGCGCCTCCGACTGCACCTTCCCACTGGCCTCGATGACGTCTTCGATGCTGAGCGGGACGTTCGCTGCCATCGGTGTGGCCGCGGACCGATCGCTCGTACGGCGATAGCGTCGCAGACGCACATCGGAATTGCCGTCGATGATCGTTGCCTGGGAATCGACCCACTGGCCGTTCGCGAGAAGCGTGATACCCGAAACGCTGCGTTTCGGCCGGTTCGCGCATTCGAGCTCGACGCGCGTGAACAGCCGTTCGCCATCGCGGGACCAGTTGCTGGTGTACGTGCCGGTGCAGTCTTCCCGAGACAGCGGCTGCGGCGAGCCGTCTGCCACGATGGTCTGCTCGAGCACGTTCTTGCCATCGACGGTCGTGGTGACGGTGACGCCGAACCGTCCGGACGGCCGGGCGCATACCATGGTGCCTGACGGGACTGGGGCGGAGAGTCCATATTGATCCTGGACGATCGTCCAGCACCCGATATACGGCGTCCAGCGCGAGTCGAAGTCGGCCGGTGGTTCCTGCGCCAGCGCCGGCGCAGACGAAAGCAGCGTGAGCATGGCGGCGAGCATCAATTTATTCGTCATGAGCGGATCCTCTAGAACATGTAGTGAAGTCCGACCGTGGCCTTGAAGCCGGCAAGGTCGATTGGGTCGAAGTCGATGAAATCGCTGTCTGGCGAGCCGTTCGACCAGAGATAGCGCCCTTCGCCGCTCAGATACAGACGTTTGTATACCCGCACGTCGACGCCGCCGAAGACGTGGGCGGTCGGCGTCCAGCCGGAAGACCGAAACGTGTCGGTGAAGACATCCATGGCGGGGCTGTCGATGTCGATGAAGTCGCCGTACCTGCAGGAACTCGTACTTCATCACGCCGCCGCCCGCGCCGACATACGGCGTGGCAGCAGCCGGAATCCATGCGCGGCTGCTGATGTCGCGGCCGCGCGGAGTGACCGCGAACTTGACGCTGCCGCTGAGGTTGAGCTCGCTCAACCGGGTCGTCTGCGTGATGGGCAGCCGCAGGTTGTCGACGAAATCGCGGTATTCGGAGTTCTTGGTTGTACGCGCGTAGTCGAAGCCGCCAATCGCGCTCAGTCGCGGCGCCACGGCGATTTCGACATCGACCCCGATCGCCGGAGCGTTGAAATCCTTGCGGTCGACCGTGAGATGTTCCTGCACGAACGTAAAGAGGTCGCTGTTCGCGCTCGCGAAGACCCAGCCGCTGCGAACCCCGATCATCCCTTTCGGGCTGCCGAAGAGGAAATCGGGCGAGGACTGGGCACCGGCCGGTGCCGGGCGAAAACTGACCAAAGCGACCGCCATGGCCAGGGCCAGGCCGGAATTGCGCATCAGGTAAACCTCCTTGTAGATGCTGGACACTGTTCTGCAAGGACGGCACCAAGTGAAAACCGCCGAATCATTGGATTTTCAAGGATAGCACCGTACTCGGCCGAAGACGGGCGTCCTGTTTGGGAGAAGAACTTGAGCCATCGCTTGCGAGGCGACCTTCGCACTAGCGCGCCCGATCTCTTCCACCCAGGGAGACACACTTCCCTCCGCGAACCAGCTCGACGACGCGGGAGAGGCTCCGCTTTGCGTTTAGCCGAGCGTTGGTCAGCGAAGGCTAAACGCTATGAAAACGCGCCAGTGGGCGCGTTTTCCGGGGAGGGCTCCGCTTCGCACTTCGCGCGGCGAGGCGCGCGTTCCACCGGGGAGACACGCTTCCTTCCGCGAGCCAGCTCGACGACGCGGGAAACGCATCTCCCGGCGAAGTGTCGCCGCCGGTCGAGGAGTCCGTTTCGTCGCTGTCGCCACGCGGATCTCACGCCTCCCGATGCGTTTCCGGCTGCGCCGCGCGTCGCGTCGCTCGCGATGGCTCGCTTCAGGAAGCCTGTCTCCCCGGTGGACAGGGCACGCGTTCAGTCGCTAAGTGCGCATGGAAACGCCACGTGTGGCGTTTCCCGCGGGAGGCTCCGCGGAGGGCATCTCCCTGCGAGGGTCTCGCCAACGGTCGAGGAGCCCGTTGCCTGGTGGTCGCCACGCGGGATCCCACGCCTCCGCACCGCTTGTTGAAAATGTCTTGACACTTAATGTTATAACACGTATAATATGCTCGTGAGCCCGAAAAGCCTCCGCGACGAACTGAAGATGACGAAGCCGTTCAAGTCGGTCGAGGAAGAGGCCATTCTGAGCATCGCCCGCACCGCGGCCGTCATCGAGCACGCGGGGGCGGAGTCCCTGAAGCCGTTCAACCTCACTATCACTCAGTACAACGTCCTCCGGATTCTCCGCGGCGCCGGCGCGGAGGGGTTATGCCGCAATGAAGTGGGGGAGCGGCTCGTCACCAGGGTGCCCGACGTGACGCGGCTTCTGGATCGGATGGAGACAGCGGGTCTGATCGTCCGGCAGCGCGGCGGGGCCGATCGGCGATTTGTCGCCACACGAATCACCGAAAAAGGCCTGAAGCTCGTCGACAAGATCGACCGCGAGCTTCCGGCGATGCATGCGCGCCAGCTGGGGCACGTCAGCCAGAAGCGGCTGCGCGAGCTGATCGGCATCCTGGAGGAAGTACGGGCCGCACCGTAAGGGAATTTTTTGCGCCAAATAAGTGTTTACACATATAGCGTCTAAACAACTATCAAAGGAGAGCACTCATGACCACTCGAGCCGCCGTCGCCACAGCCGTCCGCACACTCGAAATCGATCGGAGCCACTCGGAAGTCGCGTTCCAGGTGCGTCACCTGCTCAGCAAGGTACGAGGCCGCTTTACCGATTTCGCCGGCACGATCGAATTCGACGAGTCGAACCCTCAGAATTCGCGCCTCGATGTCACTATCCAGGCTGCCAGCATCGACACGGCCGAAGCCGATCGCGATAAGCACCTTCGCAGCGCCGATTTCTTCGAAGTCGAGAAGTACCCCGACGCTCACATTCGTGAGCACCTCGGTGACCCACCGCAACGGCAACACCTACGACGTCCCCGGCAATCTCACCATCCACGGGGTGACCAGGCCGGTTACGCTGCCCGCGAGCTTCCTTGGCGCCGCTCAGGATCCGTGGGGAAACACGAGGTTCGTCTTCGAGGCAGAGCTGACGTTGAATCGCAAGGATTTCGACCTTATCTGGAACGCTGCGTTGGAGACCGGTGGCTTTCTTGTAGGGGACGAGGTCAGGGTGTCGTTGTCCATTCAAGCCAAATAACACCGCCCTGAATGGGCAGATTGGCGGATTGGCAGATTGGTGGATTAAGATCAGCAGGTATTTCGTAATCTCCCAATCCAAATCCGGCAATCTTCCAATCTGCCAATTCAGTATTCTCTAAGCCATGCCTTTTTCTCAGTTCAAGCTTCACCCCGATCTGTTGCGCGGTGTCAAAGACCTCGGTTTTCAGCGGCCCACGCCGATTCAGGCCGACGCCATTCCGCCGGCCCTCGCGGGGCGCGATCTCCTTGCATGCGCCCAGACTGGCAGCGGGAAGACCGCGGCGTTTCTGTTGCCGATTCTTCACGGCTTGATGCACAAGCCGCGGAGCCGCCCGGGAACGACGCGGGCGCTCATCATCACCCCGACGCGCGAGCTCGCAGCGCAGATCGTCGAAGACCTGAAAGACCTTACCGTTCATACACCCATCAGCGGCTTTGCCGTGTACGGCGGCGTCGGCATGGGGCCGCAGGAGCACGCCTTCCGCAGCGGCGTCGACGTCATCGTCGGGACGCCGGGACGCCTGCTCGATCACTTCCGGCAGACGTACGCGAAGTTAGGCGGCCTGGAGTATCTCGTGCTCGACGAAGCGGATCGCATGCTCGACATGGGCTTTTTGCCCGACATTCGTCGCGTGCTCCGGCACATTCCGTCGAAGCGCCAGACGCTGTTTTTCAGCGCGACGATGCCCGAGCCGATTGTGAAATTGTCGCAGGAGATGCTTCACGACCCGGCGATGATCAACCTCGAACGGAAGGCGGCGCCCGCGACGGGCATCACGCAGGCGATCTATCCGGTTCCGTCGCACCTGAAACAGGGCCTGTTGCTGTCGCTCCTGAACAAGGGGGACGTCAAGGAAGCACTGGTGTTCACCCGGACGAAGCATCGCGCCGATCGCCTCGCAAAGTACCTCGAGCAGCACAAAGTGAATGTGCAGCGCATTCACGGCAATCGATCGCAGTCTCAGCGCACCGACGCGCTCGCCGGGTTCAAGAGCGGGAAATATCGAGTGCTTGTCGCGACCGACATTGCGGCGAGAGGGATCGATGTCACCGCGCTCGGGCACGTCATCAACTTCGATGTGCCGGCTGCGCCGGAGGACTACATTCATCGCGTCGGACGGACGGCGCGCGCAGAGCTGACGGGCTCGGCGTTTACGCTGGTTGCTCCTGAAGACGAAGGGAGCGTGCGCGATATCGAACGGGCAATCAACAAGCGGCTGCCGCGCGTGACCGTGCCCGATTTCGATTACACGGCGCGAGCGGAACAGCGCCTCGAGATGCCACATGCCCAGCGGATTGCCGAGATTCGTGGGCGCAAAGCGGAAGAGCGGCAACGGGCCAGAGCGAACGCGGAGCGGCGCGCGAAGCATGGCCACGGTCAGCCCGCCGGGCACGGACAGGCGCCTCGCCCCCCGGGCCCGAGGCCCGCAGGGCCGAGACCGCACGGGAGTGGTGTGCCACGGCGCTTTCGTCCTCGAAAGCCCGGAGGTCACTGAATTGGAAGATTGGAAGATTGGATAGATTGTTAGATTAAAGCATTTCTTAATCTGCGAATTTTCCAATCTGCCAATGGTCATTTCAGTAAGGCGGCGTCGATGACGGTGAAGTCAGCCGGAATTTCGAAGAGCTGCGGCGACGGCTCCGCGCGCGTGATGTTGGTAAGCCGATAGGTAGTCTCACCGAAGCGCGGGTCCGACTGGCGGCTCATCACCAGCACCTTGAGATCCGGTGAAAACCAGCGCTCGGACACGATGTTGATCGGCAGCTCGTTGCCGATTTCTCCCGCAGGAATCGTCACCGTCGTGCGTGTGCCCTCGACGGCAACGCCTTCCATGAACTGGGTCCCGAGCGGTTCGACAACGGGTTTCTCCACCCGTTGCGCAGCCACCGCCTCTGCTCGGTTGAACATGACGACGCCTCGTGCTTCGGGCGGAGCAGGCACCGCAATCTCGAACTTCTCGACGTTGACTCTTTCGCCGGCGACGCCCGCACTGGCGTTGACAGCGGCGATCTTGTTCCGCAGCATCATGCGCGGAGGCGCCGGTATCTTGTGCGCCGTCTTGCTCTGCAGGTCGAGGAGAATCGTGCCGCCCGTGGCGGGATCCGAAATCTGCACGCTGCGTAATTGGTCTTGGCGCGGTCCGGTCATCAACGGGCCGAACATCGCGAACCCCTGCTCGCGCCTCGTTCGCCCATGACTGTCGCGGCTGATCTGCGCCTTGTTTTGCCTGACGATGCGATTGCCGTCAGAGAGTGTCTGGACGACGTCGGTGATGGCTTCGGCAGAGTACGGTGCGCCGGCCACTGGCTCGGGATCGAACGCGATAGGCTCCGACATGAAGTCGATGTTTATCGGTGACGTGTATGCCATTCGATCGAGCGGCTCCTGCGCCCGTGCCACAACGCCCGCCAGAACGATCAACAATCCCACCACGTGCATGCGATTCATCGAGACCTCCAGGGTTGAATAGATCCGCTCGTCGACAGGCGAATGGCGCGCGCCATGCCGTCCTCACCCAGCAACACCTCGGCTTCGACCAGCTCATTCGGGTGTTCGAGCGGCGATCGCAGGGCACCGAGCGACGCGCGGGGCATTTGTACACGGACGAGCTGAAACGAACCTGTGAGCTCTTGCTCCGTCATCGGCATCAACGGCAGAAACTCATCCGGCGACTGGGCGATAGGTGATTGGGCGATTGGTTCAGGAACTCGCGTGGTGATTGCCGGTTGCGTTGGCCGCGTGGGCAACGAAGGCCGCCTCGCGGCGGTGCGTGCCGGTGGAGACTGTTCCAGCGATGGCGACCGCCGGCTTCTCTGCGACTGCCGCCTCGGTCGTTTCGACCGCGCGGCCCGCTGTCTTGGGGGCCTGAGTGTTCCACCAGAACGCCACCGGCAACAACACAGCCATAACCGCGGCAGCCGCGATCGTCGATGAGAAGCGCCTTGTCCCGCCGAAGCTCGGCTCAGTGGGAGCGAAGGCGGACGCTAAGACGCGAGACTCGAGGTGCGGGGCCTCGAGGCGCGCGTCCTCGAGAGCGATGCCTCGCAGCAAATCGCTCAGCAGTTGTTCTTCGTTGGTATCAGCCATCGCTTCGTTCCTTCAACGTCTGCCCTCGCCGTAGCGTGCTCGTGTTCACGCAATCGGAGGCGGCTGCTTTCTGCCTTGTCGGATAGAAGGATCATCCTGCACCGCTCTATCAGTATCTGACGTGCGCGGCTGAGTCGCGATCGCACGGTACCGACGGGGCAGCCGGCAATCGTAGCGGCGTCTTCATAAGACAGGCCGTTCAGTTCGCACAGGACGACGACCTCTCGATAGTGCACCGGCAATCGGAGAATAGCGAGCCGGAGCTGCCGAGTGGCATGCGCGCGTGCGAGCGTCTCGGCCGGATCGCTCGACGTCGCGAAGGCGGCCTCGTGTTCGCCGGCGGCCGCGTCGATGTTGACCTCGATCCGCGCCCGGCGCCGCTTGTAGCGCTGAAGGACGAGGTTGCGCGCGATGCCATATAAGTATGTTGAGAGCGAAGCCACCTCGGGATTGAATCGACCCGCGCTCTTCGTCAGCGCGACGAAGACGTCCTGCGTGACGTCCTCTGCCGCCTCTTTGGAGCCCAGCATCTGACGACTGAACCGATACACCGTGGCATGGTGCCGGTGGAAGATGATAGCCAGCGCTTCGCGATCGCCCGATGCCAGGCGCTCGAGCAAATCAGGGTCTGTCGGTTCGGTCATCACGCTCATTGGTGATTGGGGTACGCCGGGCCGGGAGTTCCAAATAAATGTACTACCTCATCGAATCAGGCGTGCAGGAGCGGCTGCTCCGCCCCACGCCGCTCACCAATCTGCTGCCTCCACATCGCGAAATACAAGCCCTTCTGCGCCACGAGCTCTTCATGGTGTCCGGTCTCGACGATCCGGCCGCGCTCGAGCACGTAGATGCGGTCTGCGTGGAGAATGGTCGACAGGCGGTGCGCGATGAGGATGGTAATCGACTCGCCGGTCTTTGCCACGTCGCGGATCGTTTCGACGATGCCTTCTTCGGTCAATGAGTCGAGCGATGAGGTGGCCTCGTCGAACACCAGTAGTTGAGGACGCCGCAGCAGCGCGCGGGCAATCGACAGACGCTGCTTTTCGCCTCCCGACACCTTCACGCCGCCCTCGCCGATAATCGTGTCCAGCCCTTTGGATGCACGCGCGAGCAGGTTGTCGCAGGCCGCGCGTCGAAGCACGGCGAGGCACTCCTCGTCGGTCGCCTTCGGGTTGACGAAGAGCAGATTCTCGCGAATCGTTCCTGAAAAAAGCTGCGTGTCCTGTGTGACGAACCCGATGCGCTCGCGCAGCACATCCAGGTCGATCTCGCCGCCGGCGATGCCGTTGTACAGAATGCGTCCCGAGTCCGGCGGATACAGCCCGACGAGCAATTTCACAAGGGTGGTCTTTCCGGCTCCTGAAGGTCCCACGAAAGCGATCGTTTCTCCACGCCTGACGCCGAAAGTAATCGTGCTGACCGCCGGCGAGCTTGCCGACCGGTGTTGAAACGTCACCCTGTCGAAGTCGAGCGCGCGCACGTCGTCGAGCGGCAGCGGGCTGACAGGCTTCGGCTCCCTGGGAATCTGCAGAATTTCCTGGAACACGTTCAGCGAGGCTTCGGTCTCGCGATAAATGTTGATGATGTTGCCGAGCTCCTGCAGCGGGCCGAAGATGAAGAACGAATAAATCCAGAGCGAGAAGAACTCGCCGACAGTCATGTCTCGGGTGTAGATGAGATAGAGCATCAGGAACAGGATGCTCGTTCGCAGAAAATTCACAGCAGTGCCTTGAATGAAGCTGAGGCTTCGCAGGTACTTCACCTTCTTCAGTTCCAGCTTCAGGATCTTGCCGGTCGTGTTGTTCAGGCGCTCGATTTCCTGTTGGCCCAGGCCGAGGCTCTTCACGAGCTCGATATTCCGCAGCGACTCGGTCGTCGAGCCCGCGAGCGCGGTCGTTTCCGCGACGATCTGTTTCTGGATCGTCTTGATGCGCTTGCTCAGCACCGAGCTGATGATGCCGAGCACCGGAACCGTCAGCAGGAACACAGGAGCGATGAGCCAGTGGACGGTAAATGCGTACAGCATGACGAAGATGATGCCGACCAGAGACGTGAAGAGCACGTTGATCGACGCCGAAATCAGGCGCTCGACGTCTGAACGCACCTTCTGCAGTTTGCCGAGCGTCTCGCCGCTGCGCTGGTCTTCGAACACCGAGTACGGCAACTCGAGCGAATGCCGGATGCCGTCAGAGTAGAGCTGGGCGCCAAGTCTCTGCGTAATGAGGTTGATGTAGTAGTCCTGAAAATTCTTGGCGACGCGCGACACGAACGCCACGCCTACGGCGGCCGCGAGCAGCAGCGTGACCCCTCGGAAGAACTCGCGCGTCGTGTATTCGGCGAACCGCGTGGCGTAGTTGTCGATGACGTACCGGAAAATCAGGGGGTCGAGGAGCGAGAAGACCTGGTTGACGGTCGCGAGCGCAAGGGCAAGGGCGATGAGCCCCCAGTAATTGTGTAGGTACGAGTAGAGCAGCCTCATGGTTTGGGAATATACCCGAATGTTTACATGGTCGTCGTGCGGGTATGCCCGATCTCGTTACGTCCTCTTCCGATACTCGAAGATCTGGTGCGTATAGGTCTTTTCACCGAATCGGATGTCTCTGCCGGGGGCAGCCTTGCGACTGCGCTTGACGCGCTCGCCGCACACCGCCCACACGACTCGTGTATCAATCAATATGCGGCACCTCCTACTCTCGGCGGACTGCGCAGGTACCGCGAAATCGTGAAACAGGTTGAAGCCGATCACATAGATATTGTCCAAGTCGCGACCTGCGGACCGCTGGCGATCGCGGCGTTGCTCATCGCTTCGCGTTTCGGGCTTCCTGTCATCGGATCGTTTGCTCCTCCCGTGACCACTACGAGCGGCGCCTATACGGTTTACCTGCGCGCGCTCGTGCGTCTGTGCCGCCGGCTGCTCGTGACGTCGATGTCGGCGCGCGAGATGTTCGTGCGGGCGAAAATCGACGCGTCGAAGATCGTCGTCTGGCGTCCTGGCGTCGATTGTGCGATGTTCGCTCCGTCAATGCGTTCTGCCGCGCTTCGCGAGCGCTGGGGAGTATCGGACGCCCGTCCGGCTATCGTTTGTGCCGGCACACTGTCAGCAGATCGAGGAGTGCAGCGTCTTCTTTCGATGGAACTCGCGCTGCACCGCACGCGGCCGATGCACCAGCTGATCGTCGTCGGGGATGGCCCGAACCGCAACGCCGTGCAGGCTCGATGCCCGAACGCCGTTTTCATAGGCACGGTACCGAGGACGGAGATGCCGAAGGTGCTCGCCTCTGCCGATCTGTTCGTCTGTCCGAGCGAAACGGCCTCCACCAATCTTATGGTGCTCGAGGCGCAGGCATCGGGGCTTCCAGTCGTGGTGATGGAACGCGGAAGCGCGCGCGAGCGCGTGGGAGGGTCGGCGGCGATCGTCTGTCGCTCTCAAGCAGATTTCATTGTCGAGACCGCGGCGCTCGTCAGGACGGATGCGCGCAGAAACGCGATGGCGCTGGCATCGCGTAAGCATGCGATACGCCAGGACTGGGCGACGGGTCTGAGCCCGGTGTATGCGGAGTATCGTTCGGCTTTCGAAATCTCACGCCTTCGGCGCGATCTCGAGCCAGCCTTCATTCCTCAGGGCCGACGCTTTTAGCTCGAACAGCGCCATCGTCGCTTCGACGTGGCGCCAGTCGCGAATCATGCTCGTTCGCGTTGCGCGGTCGTGTTGTTCTCTTGCGACCCAACCCGATGCCACATGGTGCTCGATCGTGAAAAGCAGCGTGTGACCTTGGCCGGCCAGTCGTTTCGAAAAAATCATAGTGTGCCTGCTATGAATTCGGACAAGAGGGCACATGTTGCCGTACTTCCGTGTGTCATCTCTGTAAACTTTTTCGACCGCGTTAGGTCATTTGGCCGGAAATTGGTCTCATTTGACCACTTCCAAGCGCGTTTTCGAGAATTTGTTTCGCCGGACCGATGCCGCTGACAAATGCCGCCGCTTCCCTCAGCCGCTCCGGGCTGAGCCGCACGTTACGGGACGATTGCGGCGCGTTCACGTGGCGGTCACGCCGGGCTGCTACAACAGCGGTCAAGGAGGGGTTTCATGAACAGGGTTGCCGCGCTCGCCATTGTCCTCGTATCCATTGCCCTGGCGGGGACCGCGCATGCGTCTGGTCTTTGCCGGTCGGACGCGGTGAGCGCTGGATGGGCGATGCCTCGCGCGCGCTCGATCTACTCGTCGGCGGGTGGCAGTTCGCCGGCATCAGCTCGTTCTACTCGGGCGAGCCGGTGACGTTTACCTACACGCCGCCGACAGCTGCGCTCGTGTCAGGCATCACGCAGGACTTCAGGGGCCAGAACATCTTCCGTCCGAACCTGGCAGGCGATCCGTATCCGGCGAAGGGGCAGCAGACCATCACGAACTGGTTCAACCGGGATGCCGTCGTCATTCCGACCGATATCTCGCAGCCGTTCGGCAACGCGCCCCGCAACAACGTGAGGGGCCCGGTGTTCTGGCAGATCGATTTTGCGATGAGCAAGCACTTTGCGATTGGCGCGACGTCGGACATCGAGTTTCGCCTCGAAGCGTTCAACCTACTCAATCGGACGAACTTCAGGCCGCCAAACGGCAACCGCAGCGCCGGGGCATTCGGCACGATTACGTCCACCTACGATCCGAGGCAACTGCAACTGGGGTTCAAGCTGAACTTCTGATCCTAAACAGGAGGGTAACCTCCTGTTCTCCTGTTCGTTGTGTTCGAATTTACAGTCCGTACGCGTCGTTGTAGCGGCGGCGTTACGCATTTCCACTATCCTGCGTCTGAAAATGCCGAGAATTGCGCTCTTCTCAGACTCGTATCACGAAGCGAACGGCGTCGCACGCACGGCGCTGGCGATCGAGGCATGCGCGAAGCGGCGGAACATCCCGCTCCTGTCGGTGCATGCTGGTCCGGAAACGCGCCTCGTGCACGACGGCTCGATCGTGCGCCTCGACCTGAAGCGATCGAGCCTGCTTTCGTTCGGCCTCGACGAGGACCTGCGGTTCGATCCGTCGATGTGGCGCCACATCGGACGTGTGGCAGAGACGGTCAAGTGGTTTTCGCCAGATGTGCTGCACTTCACGGGGCCGAGCGACGTGGGCCAGCTTGGCGCCTGCGTCGGGCATCGACTGAGCATCCCCATGGTCGCGTCCTGGCATACAAATCTGCACGAGTACGCGTCGCGACGCCTGCGATTGAAATGGTTGGGACAAGCAAAGCGAGATGACGCAAAGACGTGGGTCGAGCAGCAGGCGCTTCGACTGCTGATGTTGTTCTACAGAATTCCCCGGGTCGTGCTGGCGCCAAACGGCGAGGTGGCCGAGCTTCTCGAAGCCCGCACCGGCAAACCCACATTCCTCATGTCGCGGGGCGTCAACACCGACGTATTCACCCCGGCTCGCCGTCGCGGCCCGAACGCCATCGTCAACATCGGATACGTCGGGCGGCTCTCGGCGGAAAAGAACGTGCGCCTGCTGCACCAGATCGAATCCGAGCTCGATGCAGAAGGACTCGACGTGCGATTTACCATCGTCGGCGAGGGCAGCGAGCGCGAATGGCTTCGCCAGCGCATGATGCGCGCGCAGTTCACAGGCGTGCTGCGCGGCGAAGCGCTCGCCGATGCCTATGCGCAGATGGACATCTTCGCATTTCCGTCCGAGACCGATACCCTCGGAAATGTGGTGCTCGAAGCGATGGCGTCTGGAGTGCCGGGTGTTGTCATGGCCGCCGGCGGGCAACGATTCATCGTCGACGCAGGGCGTACCGCGATCGTCGCCGATACTCACGACGCTTTCGTGGAAGGCGTACGAACGCTCGTCAAGAACCGGCGGCGCCGCGAGGCGATGGGCATCGCGGCACGAGCGCTCGCGGTTGAGCTGCTCTCGTGGGATCGCATCTTCATCGACATCTGCAACGCCTACGAGATCGCTATCTCACCAGCCGAAGGCGAAGGCCATAACGGGTGCGTGCTGTCGCCGGCGTAGCCGCGCCGCCTTGCACGTGCTGACGCGCTCAGGATTTCTTGCAGGTCAGCGGATCGGCTGACCTGCCTGCGGCCGCATCTTGTTCCAGTCGAGGCCCACCCAGCTTGCGATGGTCGCCGCGATCTGACTCGTAGAGAGGGGCGCATGCGTTTCCCATTCGCCACGACGTGCCATCGCCGGCGAGGCGAATGCTATCCACACGTCCTCGGCGCCCTCGATTTTGGCGCCGTGGTCGCGCCAGTCCTTTGCCGTCCGGCCGCGTCCGTGATCCGTCGTGATGAGTAGGTGTGTGCGGCCCTGGTTATCCGGCTGACTCTGCAGCCAGGTCCACAGTTGCGCGAGATACGCATCGGAGCGGGCATACGCTTCGAGCACGCGTTCGTATCGCCCGTCATGCGCCCAGTCGTCGGTCTCGCCAAGCGCCAGATAGAGCACACGAGGACGGTGTGACATCAGTTGCGCCATCGCTGCTCGAAACGTGAACGCGTCGTACCGCATGTCTCCCCACGGGACCGAGGTTTCCGCCTGCAACGTGTTGAGAAGCTGGTGCTCGGAACCGGGCAGCGCTTCCTGGCCGGCATTGACGAACGTGGCGCCTTCGGTGTGCTCCACGATCGCGTTGAAGTGAGCCCACGACGCGACTGTCGCCACCTGGCTGGGGCCGAGACGAAGGCGTTCACGCATTGCTTCGAGCACGGTCGTATAGGGATTCCGGTTGGGATCGTTGCTCTTGATCACGTCGTCATGCGGCTCGCCGAGGAGGATCTCTGCGTAGCCGGGATACGAAAAACGATGTCGATTGGCCAGGCGCACCGCGCTTCCCAGAGCCGGGTTTCCCGCGATTGAGCCGTGCCGGGCCATCAGCGTGTTCCAGAAAAACGGCATCAGTTTTTCGCGGCGCGCCTTCGGCGACTCGGCCCAGAAGCGCCGATAGATGGCTGAGTCTTCGACCTTCTGACCTTCGCGAAGCGTGCTCTGAAGTATGTCGACCTGCAGGCCGCCGAAGATCTCCTCGACGCGGGCACCGTCGAGCGTAATCAAGATGACGCTATCTGCGGACGGTTGAGAAGCCTGCGTGTGACCGCGCGCCACGGCGGCGACGACCAACAGCATCGCGAGCGAGATACACCGTACTGTGCCTGCATGGTCGCGAAGTATAGCGGGCCCTTGTTACGCCTGCATGAAGTCATCAATTCGATACTGAGCCGACAAGGCAGCGTCACGCCCTTCACTTACAGTCCCCTCGTCTCGTGCCGTGCGATCTCAAAGGAGAATGCCCATGCAGTACCTCACGAACGCGTCTGCCGTTGTGCGTCTGTTTCGTCATTGCCTGCCTCCTGATTGCCGTGGAAGGCGCCCGCGCACAATCGACTCTGGCCACGTTGACAGGATCGGTGATCGACGCGTCTGCGGCGGTCGCGCCGGGTGCAAACGTGCTCGCGGCGAATCTTGCGACCGGCGCCGAGCGTCAAGTGGTCACCGATACGGGAGGAACGTTCCAGATTCTGAACCTCGACGCCGGCCGGTATTTGTTGACGGTGCGACTGCAGGGGTTTCAAGACGACGTCCGCGAAGTCGACGTGCTGGCCCGGCAGATCGTTCGTGTCGACGTGCAGCTCCAGATCGCTGGTGCGTCCGAGCGGGTCGAGGTGAGGGCTACCCAGTCGGTGATCGAAACGGACAGTTCGACGATAGGCCATTCGACGTCCGGCGATGACATCGACAAGCTGGCGCTGAATTTTCGCGCGACCGATAGCACGAGCCCGATTGTCGTCGCGACCCTGGCCCAGGGCGTCCAGCAGGATCGCTCGGGCGCAATTTCAATGGCGGGCGCCATGCCGTTCATGACGTCGTTCTCCGTCGACGGTATCTCCTCACAGCGCACACGATTCGGCGGACCATCACGGGAGCTGTTTCCATCGGTCGAATCGATCGAGGAATTCAAAGTCACGACCGCCGGCAACAACGCGGAGTTCATGCAGGAGACCGACCTGACGACCATCACGAAGAGCGGCTCCAATCAACTCCACGGCACCGGGTTCTGGTTCTTCCAGGACAGCGCGATGACGGCTACCACTCGCTTCACTCCGAGAGACGACGCGGGTAAACCTATCAAGCCGGAAGTGCGGACAAACAGCTTTGGCGGCGCAGCCGGGGGGCCCGTGGTGCGGAATCGGGCGTTCTTCTTTGCGACGTATGAAGGCGTGCGGCAGCCGAACGAGACGACGCTGAGCCAGATCGTTCCGCCCGATCTCTGGCGCAGCGGCGATCTGTCGAGCGTCGCCACTCCTATCCGAAACCCGGCGACAGGACAGCCGTTCCCCGGCAACCGGATTCCCGTGAACCCCGCGTCTGCGCGCATCCTCGATTTGTTCTACGAGCGGCAAAATCAACCGACCGCAGCGGCGATCGACCGTCCCAACCTCGTCGTGAACGCCCCTGGTGAATTCACCGTCAACGGGTTTGACGGCCGGGGCGACTACGTCCTGTCGACGAGCCAGAAAATCATGGCGCGGCTCACGTCTAAGAATGTCGACAAGCGGGGAGCGACCGGGAACTGGAACACGAAGCAGGGGGATTCGTTCAAGCGGACGGAAGTGAAACAGCTCGCCGGATCCCACAACTGGGCGGCCGGCTCGGTGCTGAACGAAATTCGCGGCGGCTGGTCGAACACGGTCGAGAAAGACAGTTATACGAACGCCGCGCAGGGGGCCGATCTGATGGCGCAAGCCGGGCTCATCGGACTGCCTCCTTCACCGGCGGGGGGCGGATTCCCGGCGTTCAGGTTCGCGGATGGGTCGTTCATCGCGACCGGCGGCGTCAAGCCTTTCAACATCCTCTCGCGCGTGGTCCAGGCAAGCGACACGCTCACGTGGGTCAGTGGCACGCATGCTGTGAAGAGCGGCGTCGACATTCAGTACGTCGAATACAAAGACCAAATCTCGTTCTTCGACGGCGAGGAGCTCGGCCGTTACGAGTTCGATGGCTTTTACACCGGAAATGCGTTTGCGGACTTTCTGCTCGGTGTGCCGCGGTCGACCGGATACATCCTGCCGGCGCCCGACGTCAATCCATATCCGACCTACTACGGCTTCTTCGTCCAGGATGACTGGCGTCCCGTGCCTGCGCTCACCATCAACGCAGGCCTTCGATACGACATCCGGCCGCCGATGCTCGACCGCACGAACCAGTTGGGGAACTTCGATCCGGATTTTCCCGGTGGACGCGTGATCGTCTCGGATGAGGAGGGGCTCGCGCTGGTGCCCGACTTCGTCCGCAAGTCGGTTCCGAACACGCCCTTCGTGACGGCGGCTGAGGCGGGACTGCCCGATCGCTAAGGCTCACCGACAAGAACAACTTCAACCCGCGCCTTGGAATCGCCTGGCGCCCCTTCGGCAACGCGCGCACTGTCATCCGCGGCGGGTTCGGCCTTTACACCGTGCCCTTACTCGGTTCGGTGAACTACTCGATGGTCGCCACCGTTACGGCCGCGGCCGTGAACTTCGCCAACACAACTGCCGCGCCGTTCGTCTTTCCCCAGATTTCGTCGGCGGCCACCGCCGAAGGTGCGCTGCCCCCGGGCACGCTCGATTTCCGCCGTGCGAACCAAATCGACATGAAAGACCCGCGCACTGCACAATGGAGCGTCACCTTCGAACGCGATCTCGGCTGGAACACCGGCGCGCGCGTCAGCTACGTCGGATCGAAGACCAACGACCTCATCTGGAGCCCCGACTGGAACCAGGTGCCGGCGAACACCACCGGGTATGCGGCGGTCAGACAAAGCAGACCGTTTCTCGACTGGAACGTCGTCACGACGCGCGACAACGGCCCGAAATCGCGGTACGACGGACTTGGTCTCGAGCTGAACAAGCGGTTTTCGAATAGCCTCGCCCTGAACGGCTCGTACACGCTGGCACGTCACCAGTCCGACGCCGGCGGTACCGTGCCCACGGCCTTTGCCGCGGAAAATGGCGCCACGACGGCCGATTTCTTCCGAGGCGATGCGGACTACGGCAACGTCGCGTTCACGCGCCGGCATCGATTCATCAGCACGTTCTTGTACGAACTGCCAATCGGGCGGTCGCGGGCATTGCTCAGCGACATCGGGCCCGCGCTCGATGCGCTCGTTGGTGGATGGGATGTCACGGGAGTGCTGCTGCTGCAGTCGGGCCCGTTCCTCACGCCGTCTTTCAGCAACGGCGATCCGTCGGGCACGGGCACAACGGTGCGCGGATTTACCGCGACGCAGCGGCCCGATTCCGTTGGCGACGGAAATCTCTCGAATCCCACTGTGGACGCATACTTCGACGTTGGTGCCTTCGTTCGGCCGGCCGACAACATCGGACGGTTCGGCAACGCAGAAGTCGGCACGCTCGTTGGACCCGGAACCAGGACATTTTCGATGACGCTCGGCAAGAACATCGCGCTGAGGCAGTCGTCGCACATGCGGCTCGAGTTCGCCTTTTCGAATCTCTTCAACATCGAAAATCTCGACGTTCCTTCGCAGATGGCCATAACGTCGAGCGCGTTCGGCCGCATAACCAGCACGCAGACCGTCGATCAGGCAGGACCACGGACCATTCAGATGTCGCTGCGATACCGATTCTGAAGCTGAATTTCTGATTGAAACAGGAGCGTAGGAGAATAACCTCCTAGACTCCTGTGAAAACGCGCGACCTTGTCGACCTGTTCGTCCTCGGCGGTATCTGGGGCTTGTCCTTTTTGTTCATGCGGGTCGCGGCGCCTCAATTCGGCGCCGTCCCGTTGATCGCCGCCCGCGTCGGCATCGCGGCTGTATTTCTCGTCATGGTGATGGCGCGGCGTGGCGGGCTGGAACGGCTCTATGACAATGCGGCGCGACTCACTTTCCTCGGTGCCGTGAACTCCGCGATTCCGTTTTCGCTGTTCGCCTATGCCGTTCTCTCGGTGACGGCGGGTTTCGCCTCGGTGCTCAACGCAACTGCGCCGCTTTTCGGCGCGCTGGTCGCTTTCATCTGGCTTCGCGACAAGCCGGCGCCCGCGCGGATAGCCGGGTTGATTGTCGGGTTCGTCGGGGTATTGGTGCTCGTATGGGGCAGGTTGTCTGTGGCCGACGACGGCGGTGGCATGGCCGTAGTCGCAGGCCTGTCGGCCGCGATCCTGTACGGCATCTCCGCCAACTACGCAAAGAAGCGCCTGAGCGACGTCGATCCTTTCGTGATAGCGACAGGCAGCCTGATTGCGGCAACGCGTGCTGCTCTTGCCCCTGGCAATTGTCTTCTGGCCACAGACGCCGCCCAGCCTCGTGAGCTGGGTAAGCGCGGTGCTGCTTGGCGTGTTCTGCACGGGGATTGCGTACATTCTGTATTTCCGCCTGCTGAGCCGCATCGGACCGTCAAAGACCCTGGCTGTAACCTATCTGATTCCCGCGTTCGGCGTCCTGTGGGGCCATCTCCTTCTGGACGAGCCGATTACGGCGAGCATGGTCGTGGGGTGCGCCGTCATTCTGCTTGGCACGACCCTGGCCACGGGAATGCTGTCGAACTGGCGCTGAGGGCTGGAACCACTTTCCCCAACGGCGCGTATACCGATCAGCGAGGTCATCATGCCCATTCGCCGCCTGACGCGTTCGCGCACAGACAGGACCATCGCCGGCGTGTGTGCCGGGCTGGCCAACTACTATGCAGTTGACGTCGTGCTCGTTCGTCTGGTTTTTGTCGTTCTGTCGATCGCCAGCGCCATCATCGGCGGCGTCATCGTCTATGTGGCGGCCTGGATAATCATGCCCGAGGGCGACGATCAACCGATGCCGGCAGCGGACAAGCGCGTGCTGAGACGGTCGACGACAGACAGGCAGATTGCCGGCGTGTGTGGCGGCATGGCGGAATACTTCGGAGTCGACTCGACGTTGGTACGGCTTCTCTGGGTTGTCGCGTCTATTTTCTGCGGGGCCCTCATCGGCGGTGTGATCGCCTACCTGCTCGCGTGGCTGATCATTCCCAAGGGCGCCGACGCGTCCTTGTCGACGGCGGTTCCCGCATCCACTGCGTAGAATCTCCGGATCGCGTCATGTTCGCCCGCGGCGAAGCGCTCCCGGTGTAAATCCTGTTTTCCGCTTGAGCGTCGAAGTCAGACGGCTCTGTGTCCCGAAGCCTGTTTCAACGGCCACATCTGCGAGCGAGCGCGTCGACTCGGTCAGCAATCGTTTTGCCCGCTCGAGACGCCGATGCTCGACGAATGTGCGAGGCGTCATGCCTGCCGACGTCTTGAATGCGCGCGCGAAATGGTACCGGCTGAGGCCGGCCCTCGCCGCGAGATCACTCAGGCGAATTGAACGTCCGAGATTCGTCTCCACAAATACCTGAACGCGGCGCAGAGCCGCCGGGGACAAACCGCCACGCAGATGTGAACGCCGCGCATCGGATGCTGGAACAGCCAGCCACGTCCTCAGCTGACGGGTGCGGGCATCTTGTATCTCGCACACATGCGGCATGAGCGACGCGAAGGCGACGAGCTGGGCAGTCGAATATGTTTCGAGGGCTCGAGCGCCTTCTTTCCATAGCGGTGCCCAGATACGCTCGATCCATTCACGCGCGTGCTCGCTGAGCTCGATTTTCGCGCCGCCGCCAGGTCGAGGACGTGCATATCCCGCGAGTTGCAAACGTTCCAGCGACACGGCGGCGGTGCTGCGTGGCATGTGCAGCGCAGTCGCCACCTCATCCGCAGACGCAGCCCCGGCGAAGAGCAGCAGCGTCATGCACGCGAGGTCACGCCGGTCGACGGCCAGCACCTCAGCTGCGACGTCGTCGAAGGCGTTCGACGAGTCCTGGAAACGGGAAATCGATCGCCCGATAGCCTCCATCGAAAGGCGTCGAAGGGGTGTGGAGTCGACCCCTTTGTCTCGTTTCCTCATGGCGTTCATGATGCCGCAAGATTCAGAAAGCCGCAGCAAGAGCTGAAAAGACGGCGGCCGTTCTTAGTGACATTCTGACAGCATGAACTCGATCCTTTGGCTGTTCGTCATCAATCTCGGCATAGCCTGCGGCGCGGGCTTGTACGAGCACCGCATCGTTGTGCCACGCTGGATCAGCGCTGACGCCCAAGGTACTCATCACTGGAACGGAGAAGCGGCGCGCAGCGATAACACAGGGCTGCGCTTCTGGGCTTTCGCGTCGACTGTTCCACTCACCCTGCTCACCGTTGCGAATCTCATCGCGGCATGGAAAAGCTCAGGCGCAGTGCGTGGCTGGTGGCTTGTCGCGTCGCTCCTCGTGCTCGGGGATCGCCTGTTGACCTTCGCTTACTTCATCCCAACGATGATTGGGCTGTTGAGCGCGAGCGACACCCCTGCTGCGGTGGCGAGCGCGTTGCGATGGTTGAGCCTGAACTATGTCCGCCACGCACTAGTAGCCAGCGGCTGGCTCGCGGCGCTCAAGGCGTTCTCCCTACTAAGTCTGCGGCAATGACGGAGTGATGGAGCATGATTTGCCGTGCCGCCGCGACGAGCTCTGCGTTGCTGGCGGCAAGGGATCCGTCGGGCAGTCTGAGAGTATCTTCAAACCCAATACGCGTCTCGTAGCCTCGCCATGCAGCCATCTCGACCAGATGCCACGCGCAGTGGCCAAGACCGTGGAGGAGCCGCGGTGGCGCAACACCGATCAACGCGCTTTCCATCTGCAGCAGATTCATCCGTGCGCTGCACGAGGCTTCCGCTGGTTCGAGCAGAATGCGAAGACATCGGTCCGCAAGCCCGCTTCTGATTAACGACACGGCGGCGGGGGCATTCCAGATACCGGCTTCCACGCCGACGCCCCTCTCGAGCAGCAGCTCGATTACCCGCGCCGCGCCGGCTTCGTGAAGATTCACGGAAGCAAAATCCGGCAGTGTGGTCCAGGAGCGGATGGCTGCGAGCCGTATTCCGAAGGTCGGGGATGATCCAGGCGCCGGTGCCGATGCCGATCGGAGTGCCAGGGCAGGCTGTGCGAATTGCGTCGAGGGTTTTCGCGACATCGGCGTTCGCGAGCGACTCGTTGCCGTGCTTCGTCGCGCACATGCACGTGAATGGCGCCCGCACCCGCGGCCACGGAGGCGCGTGCCTCCGTGGCTTGCTCTGCTGGCGTAATCGGAATAGCTGGATGCTCTGCGCGTGTTCGCGGACCGTTGAGGGCGGCCTGCACCATCACCGGCCGACGTTCAGCATCACCGCGCCATACACGCGGTGTCCGTAACGCGCCTCCTGGCCGAAGAATGCCGACGCCTCATCCTTGGATGGAACGGCGATGAACCGGTAATCGCCGCGAAGACCCCAGCGCCCCGCGTACCACTTCAAGCCCGCCGCCGACGTTGCTGGCGAAAAACGTTTCGGTTTCGTTGATGCCGAACGCTTCGCGGCTGAAGAGGCTGAGTCCGCCGACGCCGCCCGTGACATACGGCACGACCGACGAGCCGTTCGCCAACGACACGACGACGTTGCCCGTGTAGTTGAGCACGTCGGGCGTTCTCACGGTGCTGGGATACCCGAAGTCGAGGCTCTGCGACACGCCAATCGAGCTGGTGACTTCGCCTTCAACACCGATGAAGCGATTGATGTTGTAGGTGACGCCGCCGCCAAACTGGATAGTTGCCGAAACTCGGCGCCGATGCGTCCGTATTCTCGGTGAAGAACACGCCGCCGACAGGGATGAACATGATCTCGGCGCGTCCCGCGCCCGCCGGACCTTCCTGCGCGTACGCGCGATCGACTCCGCCAATTGATGCGAGCACTAATGCAAGAGCCACAAACGTTTTCATATGAATCCTCCTGCGGCGTTGCAGTGCAGGAGAAATGCCATGGCTAGCGATAAGCTGGTAGCGAGTGTTTTTGGCTTGTAGCTAGCTCGTAGCAAAAGCATTTAGCTACCGGCTACCACCTACCACCTACCGGCTAGCGAGCGCCGACATTTCGGCGCGGCGCCGAATCGTCGGCAGGCACGTTCGTCACGCGGATGTCATCAGCCCGCAGTTTTCTCGAATTTGCTGCGATCGAGCGGATTCTCCAGCAGTGGAAGGGAAATTGCCATTCCCCTCGGCATGATGAAACGCATGCTTCTCATGTTGGCCGTGATGACGGTGATCATCGCAGGCCTCGGGTTTCTGAAGTTCCAGCAGATTCAAACGGCGATCGCGCAAGGCGCCGCGTTCCAGCCGCCACCCGAAGCGGTGACGACGATCGTGGCGCAGGAAGTCGAGTGGCCGGAGACGCTGAGCGCCATCGGGTCTGTCGCCGCCGTGCAAGGCGTGACCGTGAGCGCCGATCTGTCCGGCACCGTCGATCGCGTCGCGTTCGATTCCGGCCGGGCCGTCCGCCAGGGCGAAGTGCTCGTCGAGCTCGACACCCGTCAGGAACGGGCACAGCTGGCCGCGGCCGAGGCGCAGCGCGATCTTGCGCGCACGAACTTCGATCGCATGCAGGGCCTGCTGAAAGACAACGTCATCTCGCGCGCCGAATACGACAGCGCGACGGCCGAGGACAAACAGACGGAAGCGCGAGCAGGAGAAATTCGCGCCGCCATCCAGCGGAAGCGGATCACGGCGCCCTTCTCGGGAATTCTCGGCATCAGGCAGGTCAACGTCGGCCAGTACCTGTCGAGCGGCGATCCGATCGTGGTGCTCCAGTCGCTCAACCCGATTTACGTGAACTTCGACGTGCCGCAGCAGGCGATCTCGAAGATGCGAAACGGGCGCGACGTGCGCATCACGACCGACGATCTGGCGGGAGTGGAGTTCCACGGCCGCATCACGGCCCTCGACTCGGTCGTCAACTCGGAGACGCGCAACATTCAGGTGCAGGCGACGCTGGCCAATCCAGACGGCCAGCTGCGGCCCGGCATGTTCGTGCAGGCCGAAGTCGTCATGGGCGGCGGCCGCACCGTGATCGCGCTGCCGGCAACGGCCATCAGCTACGCGCCGTACGGCGATTCGGTGTTCGTCGTCGGCGACCTGAAAGGGCCGAACGGCGAGTCGTATCGCGGCGTGCGACAGCAGTTCGTCAAGCTCGAGGGAACGCGCGGCGATCAGGTCGGCGTGGTCTCGGGCGTGAAGCCGGGCGACGAGGTCGTGACGTCGGGAGTGTTCAAGCTGCGCAACGCCGGCGCGGTGCTCGTCAACAACAAGGTGCAGCCGGGGAACAACCCGTCACCGACACCTGAAGACAACTGACCATCACCAAAGGATGTAAGTGATGCGCATTACTGATTTATTCGTCCGGCGTCCCGTCCTCGCGATCGTCGTCAACCTCGTGATTCTCATTGCGGGGCTGCAGTCGATTCGCGCGCTGAGCGTGCGGCAGTACCCGCGCAGCGACATCGCGGTCGTCCGCGTGACGACGGCCTACATCGGCGCGAACGCGGACCTGGTGCGCGGCTTCATCACCACGCCGCTCGAGCGCGTCATCGCGAGCGCCGACGGCATCGACTACATGGAATCGTCCAGCGCCCAGGCGATCAGCACGATCATCGTCCATCTGCGGCTCAACTACGACACGAACGCCGCGCTGACGCAGATTCAGGCGAAGGTCGCGCAGGTCCGCAACGATCTGCCCCCAGAGGCGGAGGCGCCGAAAATCGAGCTGGAAACGGCCGACCAGCAGTTCGCGGCGATCTACCTGGGATTCTCGTCGACAGATCTCGATCCCAATCAGATTACCGACTACCTGACGCGCGTCGTTCAGCCGAAGCTCAGCGCGATCAGCGGCGTGCAGCGTGCAGACATCCTCGGCGCACGCACGTTCGCGATGCGGATCTGGCTGAAGCCAGATCGGATGGCGGCGCGCGGCATCTCGCCTTCGGCCGTGCGGGAAGCGCTCGCGCGCAACAACTACCTCTCGGCGCTCGGGCGCACGAAGGGATCGATGGTCTCGGTCAATCTCATCGCCAACACCGATCTGCGCACGCCCGAAGAATTCCGGCAGCTCGTCGTGAAGGAAGAGAACGGCGCGGTCGTCCGGCTTGGCGAGATCGCCGACGTCGTGCTCGGCGCGGAGAACTACGAAGAGGACGTCCGCTTCAACGGCGAGGCCGCCACGTTCATGGGCGTCTGGGTGCTGCCGACGGCGAACGCGCTCGACGTGGTCGGCAAGGTGCGCGAGGCGATTCCCGAAATCGAGGCGCAGCTGCCGGCCGGGATGAAAGTGGGCGTGCCGTACGATTCGACCGAATACATTCAGGACGCCATCAGCGAAGTCATCACGACACTCACCGAAACGCTTCTCATCGTCGTCGTCGTGATCTTCCTGTTCCTCGGATCGTTCCGAGCAGTCATCATCCCGTCGTCGCGATTCCGATTTCGCTCGTCGGCGCCGTCTTCCTGATGTTGGCTGCGGGCTTCACGATCAACCTGCTGACGCTCCTCGCCATCGTCCTGTCGGTCGGTCTCGTCGTCGACGATGCCATCGTGATGGTGGAGAACATCGAGCGGCATCTGCACGAAGGGCAAGTCTGCGTATCAGGCGGCCATCGACGCCGCGCGCGAGCTGGTCGGCCCGATCATCTCGATGACGATCACGCTGGCCGCGGTTTACACGCCGGTCGGCATCCAGGGTGGTTTGACGGGCGCGCTCTTCCGGGAGTTCGCATTCACGCTGGCGGGTGCCGTCATCGTGTCGGGCGTTGTCGCGCTGACGCTGTCGCCGATGATGGGCGCCAAGCTGCTGCGCGCGGGAGACAGCGATCGCGGCTACGCCGGCTGGGTCAACCGCCGATTCGAAGAGCGTGCGCAACGCGTACAGCCGCGTGCTGGCGGGAACGCTGCGCTATCGCCCCGTCGTGCTGACGCTGTGGGCGATTGTGGCCCTGCTGACGGTGCCGTTCTACATGTTCTCGCAGCGGGAACTGGCGCCAACGGAGGACCAGGGATTCTTCTTCGGCATCGTTCAGGCGTCGGCGAATTCCACGCTCGATCAGACGAAGCTGTATACGAAGTCTATTTACGACGTCTATCGCTCGCTGCCCGAAAGCGACAGCATCTTTCAGATCACCTTTCCTACGGGCGGGTTTGGCGGCATGACGACCAAGCCGTGGAGCGAGCGCACCAAGACCACCGAGCAGCTCGTGATGGAGACGATGGGCCCGCTGTCGCAGATTCCGGGCATTCGCGTCATCCCGATCGTGCCGCCGCCGCTGCCGGGCGGCGGAGATTTCCCCGTCGACTTCGTCATCGCGTCGGCTGCAGAGCCGCAGCAGCTGAGCGAGATCGCCAACCAGCTCGTGCAGAAAGCGTTCGCGAGCGGGTTGTTCATCTTCGCCGATGCCGATCTCAAGTTCGATCAGCCCCAGGCAGAAGTCGTGTTCGATCGCGACAAAGTGCGGTCGCAGGGCGTCGATTTGAGCCAGGCGGGTCTGGACCTGTCGACGCTGCTTGGCGGCGACTACGTGAACCGCTTCAGCAATCAGGGGCGCAGCTACAAGGTGATTCCGCAGATCAAGCGCGCCGAGCGGCTCTCGCCCGAACAGCTGACCGACATCTACGTTACCGGCTCGGGCGATCAGCTCGTGCCGCTCTCGACCTTCGCCACGCTCGAAACCACCACACAACCGCGCGAGCTGAAGAAATTCCAGCAGCTCAACGCGGTCCGCATACAAGGTGTGATCCCGCCTCCTGTTCCGCTCGATCAGGCGCTGCGCTTCCTCGAGGATGAAGCGCGCGCCACCCTGCCTCAAGGGTTCACGATCGACTACGCGGGAGAATCGCGCCAGCTGCGGACGGAGGGAGGCAGATTCCTGGGCGACGTTCCTGCTGTCGGCGATCCTCATCTATCTCGTGCTTGCGGCGCAGTTCGAGAGCTTCCGCGATCCGCTCATCATCCTCGCGGGATCGGTGCCGCTCGCCATCGCGGGTGCGCTGCTGTTTTCGTTCCTCGGATTCACGAGCCTGAACATCTACAGCCAGGTCGGGCTCATCACGCTGGTGGGGCTGGTCTCGAAGAACGGCATCCTCATCGTGCAGTTCGCCAACCACCTGCAGGAGACCGGCAGAGACAAGCTGGCGGCGATTATCGAAGCCTCGGGCACGCGGCTGCGCCCAATCCTGATGACGACGGCCGCGACCGTGGTCGGACATTTTCCACTCGTGCTCGCGAGCGGTCCCGGCGCCGGCGCGCGCAACAGCATCGGCATCATGCTCGTCACCGGCATGGTCATCGGAACGTTCTTCACATTGTTCGTCGTGCCGTCGATTTACATGCTTCTGGCACGCACGCATCGCGCGGCGGACCCGCAACCGGCGTTTGCGACGCCGTCGGCCACGCCCGTCATGGAGACAGGAATATGAAACGCGCGTTGATGTTTACGTTTGGTCGTGCTGCTGTCCGCTTCGGCGGCGGTCGGCGCAGGAAACCCTTCAACTGACGGTCGACGAGGCGGTGCGGCGCGCCGTCGAGAACAACCCGGATCTTGCGAGCGTTCGCTTCGGCACGCAGATCGAGGCGGCGCACGTGTCGCGAGAGCGAAAGCGCCTACGTCCGGTGTTCTCGACGCTGGTCGGCACGTCGAGCAACGTGACGCCGCCGTCCAACTTCCTGCTCGGCGAGCGCGGCGTCGATACCAACGATCTGTTCACGTCGACGGGCCTGCGGCAGCGGCTGCCGTGGGGCTCGGGCAGCTGGAATGTCTCGTGGGACACGTCCCGCCAGACGTCGAACAATCCCCTGACGAGCTTCGATCCGGCGCTGCTGTCGGGCTTTCAGCTCGCGGTGTCTCAGCCGCTGCTGAGAGATCGCAAGATGGATCTCGCGCGCCAGCAGACGATCGTCGCCAGGCGCAATCTCGAAAGCGCCGAGCTTCGCGTGCGCGAGTCCGTCGTCCAGACGACGGCGGCCGTAAAGCAGGCATATTGGACGCTCAAGGCGACGCTCGCCAACGTGACCTTGCAGCAGCGCTCGCTCGAGCTGGCGCAGGAGCTCGCGCGGCAGAACAAGTCGCGGGTCGACGTCGGCCAGACGCCACCGCTCGATCTTCTGCAGGCCGAGGCCGAGGTTGCGCAGCGTCGCGAGAATCTGATCCGCGCGAACACGGCCGTTGGAGACGCCGAGGATCGGCTGCGCCGCCTCATCATGGATCCCGCGGACTCGTCGTTCTGGCGCGTGCGGCTCGAATCCAACGGATGAGCCGGTCTTCGGCGGCGGCGTGCCCGATGTAGATGCGGTCGCGGCGGGCGCAGTTCAACGAGCGCTACGATCTGGAGCGGGCGCGCAAAGATCTGCAGAACATCGTGACGAGCGTGGAGTTCTTCAACGACCAGAAACTCCCGGATGTCCGCCTCGAAACGTCGTATCGCGGTAACGGTCTCGGAGGCACCCGGTTCCTTCGCAGCGGAGAGTTTCCTGGAACGGTCGTCGGCACTGCGCGCAGAGGATACGGCAGCGCGCTCGGGCAGATGTTCGACAGTTCGTACCCGGCGTGGAGTGTCGGGGTGACCGTGAGCTATTCGCTCGGTCGCAGCTTCGAGGAAGCGGGCCTGGCGCGCGCGCAAGTCGAGCGCCGGCAGGCCGCGCAGCGCATTTCGAGCCTGCAGCTGCAGATTGCCGAGACGCTTCGGCAGGCTGTGCGTCAGGTGCAGAGCACGGCCGAGCGCATCGAAGCCGCCCGCGCGGGCTCGACCGTCGCGCGCCAGCGGCTCGAAGTGGAGCAGCGGCGCTACGAGGTTGGGCTCTCGACGAGCTTTCTCGTGACGCAGGCACAGCGCGATCTGCTGCAGACCGAAGTGAACCTGTTGCAGGCCATGCTCGATCATCAGTCGGCGCTCGTCAGCGTCGAGGCGCTTCAGCAGGCACCCGCTCTGGACGCCAGCCAGCCAATCGACCTGAGGGGGACGACCGTGGTTCCCCTGGGGCCAGATGCACCCAGGGGGCTGTTCCGGACGGGAACGACGGGTTCTGATTTCTGAACAGGGGTCGAGGATCAGAGGAATTCTTGAGAGGAATTTGCTCCTTACCTCCTTGTCCTTTGCCTCTTTTTCTATCTGGCGGCGGGGCGTTCGATGCCGAGCTTCGCCATCTTCGATTGCAGCGTCGTCCGCTTCATGCCGAGCCTGGCGGCGGCACCGGCAGGACCACCTACGAGCCAGTTGGCTTGATGAAGCGCCTGACGAATGTGCTCGCGCTCGGCGTCCTCGAGCGTCGACACATGTCGCGCGTCGCCGTCGCCGGTAATGCGCCGCGTTTTCAGTTCTGCTACCGGCACGACAAGGCTCGAGCCGCGCGTCAGGATAACGGCGCGCTCGATGAAGTTCTCGAGCTCGCGGATGTTGCCAGGCCAGTGGTAGCGTGAAAGCGCCGTCATCGTCTCTGCAGGAATCGTCGTGATGCGCTTCTTCATCCGCGCTGCGAACTTCTGCGTGAAGTACTGCACGAGCGCAGGAATATCGCTGGACCGCTCGCGCAGCGGCGGGTTGAGGATGGGGAACACGTTGAGGCGATAGTAGAGGTCGCTTCGAAATTGCTTGTCGGTCACCATCTGTGCGAGATCGCGATTGGTTGCCGCCACCATCCTGATGTCGACGCGGATGGTCCGGTTGCTGCCCAGCCGCTCGAATTCCTGCTCCTGCAGCACCCGCAGGAACTTCGATTGCAGCTCGAGAGGAATGTCGCCGACTTCGTCGAGAAACAGCGTTCCGCCGTTCGCGAGCTCGAAACGCCCGATCTTCTGGGCGATGGCGCCCGTGAACGCGCCTTTCTCGTGGCCGAAAAGCTCGCTCTCGAGCAGTCCCGTCGGAATGGCGGCGCAGTTCAGCTTCACGAACGTCCGCGAGCGGCGGCCGCTCAGATTGTGGATGGCCCGTGCAATGAGCTCCTTGCCTGTGCCCGTCTCTCCGTGGATGAGCACGGTCGAGTCGGTGGGAGAAACGATCTCTACCTGCGAGAGAACGTGCTTTCAGCGGCCTGCTGTCGCCGACGATTTCCTCGAAATTGTGCTCGCTGCGAATTTCGCGCTCGAGATACAGCTTTTCCTCGTTCAGCTTTTCCTTGAGCTCGGCGATCTCCCGATACGCCAGCCCGTTCTCGACCGCGATGGCGATTTGCTGCGCCACCTGTGTCAGCAGCTCGACATCGGCACCTGTAAACGCGTCTTCGCGCAGGCGGCCGATGTTGAGCGTGCCAAGAATGCGATCGTGAGAATGGAGCGGAATGCTACAGAACGACTTCACTCCCTCTGCCAGGAGGTGCTGCGCGATCTTCGACTCGGACGCCAGCGCGACGAGATCCCGCTCGGCGAACACTGCCGGCGCTCGCGTCGAAAACGCGATACAGCCCGGAGACTTCACGTTCGGGTCGGCCCGGCCCTCTTCCACGAAGCTCTCGTTCTTCGACACTTTCAGGACGTGGCAGCGGTACTGACCTGTTTCGGGCTCGTACAACATCAGGCTGCAGCCGTCGTGCTGAATCACCTTTTGCAGCGATCCGCTGACCGAGGCGAAGACGTCGTCCATGTTGAGGTGCGAGACGACCGCGTTGTTCACCTCGAGAAGCAGCCGGAACCGATCGCGCTCGCGCGCGAGCTCGAGCTGCGTCGACTGCACACGCTCGTCGTGCAGGACGTTGTCCACGGCGACGGCGACCTGCTTCGCCACCTCCTGCATGAGGGCCAGATCGCTGTCCCGATATTCGTGTTTCTGCAGGCTGCCAAATCCCATCGCGCCCAGCCGCCCGAGGGCCGTCGTCAGAGGGACGGTGCAAAACGACTGCACGCCGTTGTCCCGCAATCGCGGGATGACCGCCGAGAACCGATGCTCGAGCGCGATGTCATTGACGACGAGCGGCAACTGCGTCTTCCATACGAAGCCGCCGGGGGAGTCATCGACCGGGAACTCCGCGCCGGGTTTGAAGGTCGTGTCCACCGGCGCGACGAGCAACTGCAGCCGCATCACGTTTCGGGCGGCATCGTGAAGCACGAGGTTGATGTAGTCGAACGGGACGATGCGCGGGAGGCGATGGGCGAGATCGCGAAAGAGTTCGTTCAGGTCACGATGTGACGCAATCGATTCCGATACTTCACTCAGCAGCCGCAAGCGGTCGCGTTCGCCGCGGCCATCGAGTGCAGGGCCGGCTTGCAATTCCAGTTCCGAGAGAGTGGACGGCAGCATGGGCCTGATAAAACTCTTGGACGCGCTTTTGGTGGCGGAGGTTCCAGGAAAAAAATGACCGGCGTTACGCTACAGTGACACTCGTGGCTGCGACTTTCCCTCTTGAACCACCGATCGAGCCGATGCTCGCGAAACTCGCCGAGCAGCTGCCGGCGGGCGATGGCCTCCTGTACGAGCCCAAGTGGGACGGGTTTCGGGCCATCGTGTTTCGGGGACCGTCCGACGTCTTTATCCAGAGCCGCGACTTGCGGCCGCTCGATCGCTACTTTCCAGAGCTGCACGCCGCGTTGCTGGCCGAGCTGCCGGAAGGCGTCTTTGACGGCGAGATCGTCATCGCCACGCCGCATGGTCTCGATTTCGACGCGCTTCAGATGCGGCTCCACCCGGCGGCATCGCGAGTGGCGAAGCTCGCGGCTGAAACGCCGGCGTCGTTCGTCGTGTTCGATCTGCTCGCCGAAGGTCGGCGCGACCTTCGCCAGGCGCCCCTGCGCGAGCGGCGGGCCGCACTCGAACGTCTCCTCAGGGACGTCACACCACCTGTCTATCTGACGCCGATGACGCGCGATCCGGGAGAGGCCACCGACTGGCTCGCGCGATTCGAAGGCGCAGGACTGGACGGCGTCATCGCGAAACCGGACGAAGGCATCTACGAGCCTGGCAAGCGCGCGATGATCAAAGTGAAACACGCGCGCACGGCCGACTGCGTCGTCGCGGGATTTCGCTGGCACAAGAACGGAACCGGCACGCGCGTCGGATCGCTGCTCCTCGGTCTCTACGACAAGAAGGGTATGCTGCAGCATGTCGGCGTCACCTCGTCTTTTACGATGGCTGTGCGCGAAGCGCTCGTGCGCGAGCTGGCGCCGTTACGGAAGGGGGCGCTCGACGACCATCCATGGCGTGAATGGGCAAAGGCCGAGCCTGCCGCGCCGAAGCAGGCCGCGAAAACGGCTGCGAAGGCGGGCGAGCTCAATCGCATGCCGGGAGGGCAGAGCCGCTGGAGCGCCGGCAAGGATCTGTCGTGGGAACCTCTTCGCATCGAGCGGGTGTGCGAGGTGAAATACGACCACATGCAGGGTGATCGTTTTCGTCACGCGGCGGTGTTTCAGCGATGGCGTCCGGATAAACGCCCGGCCGACTGCACCTACGATCAGCTGGAGGTTACGACTCCTTACGAGCTCGCGAAGGTGTTCGGCGCTGCGCGCGGCGCCCGGTAACACCTGCTGAGCCGTCTGACGGTCCCCACCCCTTTGGGCCGTCGTCCGGATCAAGCGCCTCTTGAGGTGGGCGCATGTCTTCGGGCACGTGCTCGAGATTCACGCGGATGCGCGTCCATGTGCGAAAACGTCCACGCATGGCGTCGACCAGCACATCGGACGCGTGCAGATGCGTGGCAGCCTCTGGGTGGCGTGCCCGCCATCGCTCCAGACCGGCGAGCGCGTCGGCTTTCCGCTGTGCGCGCGCAATCTCCACGAGTGGCCGGCTCGGTTGTCGTGACCCACCACGTGCCTTCTGCGGTTCGGGCGAGGCGCGACGCCGCGATGGCTGAACGCGCGTGGGCTCATCGGCCTGTTTTCGATAATGCGGCGGCCACGGGGCGTCACCCAAACCCTCGCGTTCCTGTTCTGCCGAGAGCTCGAGCAGCCGATCGAGCGAACACGGATGCCGATCGATCGCGGCGTGGACGTCACCGACGCGCGCGTAGCGCGAAGGCATGGACGCGAGCGTAAAATCGCCCGGCTCCGCCAGTTCGCTCTCGTCCCAGGTCAACGGCGCCGATACGCGCGCATCAGGCGTGGGACGCACCGAATACGCCGCAGCCACGGTGCGATCTTTTGCGTTCTGGTTGTAGTCGAGAAACACGCCGTGCCGTTCTTCTTTCCACCATTTGCTCGTTGCTAACTCCGGCGCCCGCCGCTCGACCTCGCGCGCGAGGGCCAGCGCCGCGCGTCGTACCTGATCGAAGGTCCACTTTCGTTCGATGCGCACGTTGACATGAATGCCGCGAGAGCCCGATGTCTTCGGCCATCCGATGAGCTCGAAGTCCTCGAGCGTTCCGCGCAGCACCTGCGCGACCTTGCGGACGTCCGCAAACGGCACGCCGCGCACGGGATCGAGGTCGACGCGCAGCTCATCGGGATGGTCGAGATCCTCCGCGCGCACCGGATGCGGATGAAGCTCGAGGCACGCAAGGTTTGCCATCCAGACGAGCGCCGCGGTATCTCGCGGAACGATCTCCTCTGCCGTTCGGCCCGACGGAAAGCGCAGCGTGACGGCTTCGATCCACTCCGGGCGCGACTTCGGCGCGCGCTTCTGGAAGAAGAACTCGCCGTCGATACCGTCCGGATACCGCACGAGCACATTTGGCCTTCCGCCGGCCGCACGCAATGCGCCGTCCGACACGGCGAGATAGTAGCGAGCGAGGTCGAGCTTCGTGTAGCCCGTCTGAGGAAACAGCACCTTGCCTGGGTTTGAAATCGCGATGTCGCGGCCGGCGACCGTTAGAATCTCGCGCTCCGCGCCGTCCTGCATCGGTCTACTCTAACAGGCGGTGCTTACAGATTGATCAGTCCCCGCCGCAGGCCCAGGCGAACGGCGTCGGTGCGGTTCGAGGCGCCGAGTTTTGACGAGATGGAAGCGACGTGAAACTTGACGGTCTGATCGCTGATGCCGAGGCGTTCGGCGACTGATTTATTGGACAAGCCGTCCGAGAGCAGTTGCAGCACCTCGAGCTCACGAGGCGTCAGCGGCTGCGCGATCCATTCTTCGTCCTGCGTGGGGGAGTCGCCGGCGCGGCCGGTCAACAGAATCGCATCGGCCGTAATCGTCGCTACCTGGGCTTGTGCCAGCGTGTCGAACTCCCCGGCGATCTCGATGCCTGCTTCCTCGAGCTCGGGACCGAGCGTCGCGCGTTCGCGCAGCTTCCCGACAAGGAGGACGCGCACGTCACGACGCCGGGCGCTCGCCGACGAGAACGCTCAACTCTGTCGGCACGCCACCACGCAATAATTGCAGTCGAGCCGTACGGCCGGCACCCAGACTCATGAGCAGCTCCAGCAGATCTTCGGGCGATTCGACAGGCGCTCCATCGAGGCTCAGCAGCACATCGCCGACCAGCACGCCCGCACTCGCTGCAGGGCCGCCCGCTGTTACCGCCAGGGTCAGCATACCGCGGTCGCGGCCTCCCGCTCCTCGTTGATGTTCCGGCAGTCTCGCCGCCTGCCCGGCGATGCCGAGGTAGCCACGTTTGGTCTGCCCGTGCTCGACGATGTGCGCGGCCGCTTTCCAGGCAATCGTCGCGGGAATGATGACGCCGAGGTCTCGAATGAGTCGCGCGGTTACCACGCCGATCAATCGGCCTCTCGTGTCGACGAACGCGCCGCCAGCGAACCCGCCGTGCATCGGCGCGGTCGTGCGGAATATCTGATCGATTGCGCGTCGAGGGCCGGTCTGCAGCGGTCCGCCGATGATCGCAATGACGCCCGCACTCATGGTAATCGCATTGCTCAGGGATCGTCCGAGCGCAATTCCAATGTGTCCGACTCGAACAGGATCATCTGACAGAGCGATAGGTGCCAGATCCAGGCCGCGTGCAGTGAGCGCGGCCAGACCGGTCGCGGGATCCCATCCGAGAAGGTCGGCATCGATGGTGTGGCCATCCGCGCGGCGCACCTGCAGTCCGTTTTCGCGGCCGATGCTGCCGAGCATGGTCACCACGGTGTCGTTGTTAAAGACAAGACCGCTCGTGCGACGCCCATGGCCGATAACCTGGACGACTGCGGGCGCCGCACCGTCGACGATGTCGGCGAGCTGATTGGAGAACTCAGTAAGCATGCAGCAATGATTGCAGGATGCGAATCCGTGCACACGACCCAAATGGGTAGGATGTGGACAGGTCGTTTGTCGCGCAGCCGTGTCGCTGATCTGTAACATTGAGTTATGACCGCCGCCGCGAAAATGCCCGAGTGGCTCGAGCCGATGGCCGCTACGCTGACGCAAGAGCGCTTCGGCGAGAACCAGGACTGGTTGTTCGAGCGAAAGTTCGACGGCATCCGTCTGCTCGCGTACAAACGCGGCAAAGACGTCGAGCTGTTCTCGCGCAATCGGCTGCCGCAGCATCTGTCTTCGATTGCTGCATCGGTCGCCGAATTGCCCGTAGACGAAGTAATCCTCGACGGCGAGGTGGCCTGGGACGGCCATAGCGAGTATCACGTCTTCGACATCCTCTGGCTGAATGGCAGGGACGTGACGTCGCTGCCGCTCGAAGACCGCCGCGCGCTACTGCAGGACCTGCCGTTCGACTGCGCCGATGCGCCGAGTCGAGCTGCTGGACGACAAGAACCCGTGGGAGCGCGCTCGACGAGAGGGTTGGGAGGGCGTGATCGCGAAACGGCGCGGCTCGCCGTACCGAGCATCGCCGTTCGAAGCACTGGCTCAAGATGAAGTGCGAGGCGTCGCAGGAGCTGGTTGTGGGAGGCTTCACCGATCCGCAGGGCACACGCGTCGGTCTTGGCGCGCTTCTTGTGGGCTATTACGAGAGTCCGCCTTCGCAAGGCTTCGGCGAGGCCGCTGGCGATTTCGTTTTTGCCGGCAAAATTGGGACGGGCTTCGACACGAAGCTGCTGCTCGACCTGCGGCGCCGGCTCGACGCGATCGAGCTGCCGGCGTCGCCGTTTACGAAGGCGAAGGGGCTGCCGAAGCTTCGCGCCCATTGGGTACGGCCGGAAATTGTCGTGCAGGTGGCGTTCATCGAGTGGACCGTGCACGGGAAGCTGCGGCATCCGCGTCTCCTCGGTGTCCGGTTCGACAAGGACGCCCGTACCGTGACGAGAGAGCAATGATCACGCATCCAGAAAAGGTGCTTTTCCCCACTGACGGGATCACCAAAGGTGATCTTGCGGCGTATTACGAAGCCGTCGCGCCCGTGATGCTGCCGCATCTGCGCGGTCGGCCCATCACGATGGAGCGGTACCCCGCGGGCATCGGAAAGAAGGGCTTCTGGCAGAAAGATGTGTCGAAGGGGTTTCCTTCGTGGCTCGAGCGCGTCAAGGTTCCGAAAAAAGAGGGCGTCGTGAACCACCCGATCGTCACCGACACGCGATCGCTGCTGTGGATTACGAACCAGAACACCATCACGCAGCATGTGTGGACCTCGCGAGTCCCGAACCTGGATTCCCCCGACATCTGCGTATTCGATCTCGACCCGTCTAAGGATGATCCGGCGGCGGTTCGCGCCGCGGCGATCGGTCTGCGCGACCTGCTCGAAGCGCTCAGCTTGCCGTCGTGGGTCAAGACTTCAGGCTCAAAAGGATTCCACATCGTCGTCCCGCTCGACGGGAAAACGAAAATGGGACAGGTGGAGCGTTTCGCGAACGCGGTGGGGAAGCTCTTCGTGAGTCACGCGCCCGATCACCTTACGCAGGAGTTCAACAAGGTTGATCGGCGCGGACGGATTTACGTCGATACGGGACGCAACGGCTACAGCGCGACGTTCGCCGCCGCCTACACGGTACGAGCGAAGCCCGGCGCGCCGGTGTCGGCACCCTGCACGTGGGAAGAAGTGGAACGTGGGGAAGTAGAGCCGCGCACCTTCACGCTGCGCAACATGCCCGGTCGCATTGCGAAGGTCGGCGACCCGTGGGCCGATATGAGGCGGCGCGGACGGTCGCTGAAACAGCCGATGGAGAAGCTGCGGCGACATCTCTCGGATTAGCGCTCACATCGTTGTGCTGATCGCTGTCTCAACACTGAGGCACGGGGGCACGGAGATACCTAAGATGGCGACGCCGGGGCGCCGGGGGGCGCAGGAGACTCCGTGGCGACGCGTCCGCGACGCGTTGCCCGTGCCCCCGTGTTGAGGACAGCGGGTACTGCCTACCTCAGCACCTCTTCGAAGAAGCTGAGCGCCCTCGGGTCCTTCGATTGTCCCAGCCAGAACATCGCCTGTTTCCGCACGATCGGATGGGTGTGCCCCCGCGCCAATGTGATGAGCAGCGGGATACCCTCGTTCCGCGGCAACTGGCTGAGCGCGAACACGGCCTGCTTCTTCACTTCGACATCGGGATCGTTGTCGATTGCCTGGGTAATGACGCCTGCGGCCTGCGATTCGGCGCGACGTGCGATCCAGAAGAGCGCGCGCTGGCGCACTCGCGGCGTGCCGTTCTTCGCCAGCTCGAGAATCGCCGCCGTGGCCGCCGGATCGCGGTGCAGAGCCATCGCAGACAATGCCGCTTCCGATTTGTCCGCCGTATCGACGTCGCTGACGAGGGTCTTGAGAAAATCGATGCTCTGTGCGCCGTTGACGTCGCCGAGCCAGAAGAGCTGCAGACCCCCCGCGTCGACCTGGCAGTCGCCCGAGACCGGGCGCACGCGCCGAATCTCACCGGCCTGCACCCTCACGAGCACCATCACCGTCGGCGCGGGCTCGAGGCGGACAGGCCCTTGCACAGGTGCGTTAGTCGCTGGATCCACCCGCTGCTGTTCGAGCCTGCAGCGCTCGCTCCAGCCATCGTGACGTCCCGCTGGATCGTTGTTGAGAACCGGAACGGCGTAGCCGATCCACGCCGGTCCGGTTTCACTTTTCGTGATTGCCGCAATTGCACGCGCGACGTCCGGTTGTGCTGCCTGCGTGACGACACGCGCGTTAACGAAGCTCGGCTGCTGCGCGAATGCAGGACACGCCGCCAGGATGCCGAACGTGGCGAACGCGGCGGCTTTCATGGCTGCGCCAGGATTTCCATGAAGTAGTCGGTCGCCTCGGGCGATCGCATCTGCGACAGCCGCTCGAGGATGCGCTTCTTCATCGCCGGATCCGTTTCCTTTCGCGCGAGCTCGATCAGTACCTTCGAATTGCGCTGATTCGCGAAGGCGTCGATGACGCTGCGACGAACCGCTTCGTCTTTCTCCGACGCATACAGCGACTCGAGGGCGGCCGCGCCCTGCGGAGATCCCATCTGGCCGAGGTTCTGCACGATAGTGCGCCGAAGCTCCGGATCTGTTTCGGTTTTCAGCAACTGCAGCAGCGCGTCGGGGTTGTGCCTTTGGAACATCGCCTGGATGATCCGCTTGCGCACTTCCACGTTCTTTTCAGAGGCGTACAGCTGCGCCAATTGCTCCTGCGCGCCCATGGCGCCAAGCTGCTGCACGGCTTCGGCGCGCAGTTCCGGCATTGGCTCCGTTCTCGCCACTTCGAGCAGTTGCGCGCGATCGCCCGTGCTCATGAACGACCGGAGGATGTTGCGCTTCACGGCGAGGTTCGTGGAGCTCTTGAAGATGTCGAGCAACGCCTGCTTGCTTTCGGGGCCGCCAAACGCACCGAGGTGCTGCACGGCTCTCGCTTGAAGATCCGGGTTGCCGCCGCGGGCGATTTTGATGACGATCTGCCGCGCTTCCGGCGATCCGTTCTGCGCCAGCACATAGAGCGCGCGCTCCTTGAGGCGCGGCGATCCAGTCCCGTTGACGATCTTCTCGAGCATCGGGATGGCACGCTGATCGTCGGCGCGCGCGAGGCTGTTCAGCGCCATCAACCGCAGCTCTTCGTCGGGGACGTTTTCCGGCTTCACTGGCTGGCCGGCGCGCTGGCGAATCTCGACAGCGAGCGCGCCCCCTTCGGTGAGCCAGCGGCTCTCCGGATACGCCTTGCGCATCCTGTCGAGCCATTCGAGCGCCGCCTGCGCTATTGCCCTGCTTGTTCTGCGCCCAGGCGATCCAGTACATCGCGCCGTCTGCGCGAGTCCCGTTCTGATCGACGATGCGGGTGAACTGTTCGATCGCTTCATCCCAGCGGCCGTTGTCGAGCGACCGCGTGCCGTTCTGGTAGTTGCGATCCTCGTTGTTGTCGACGCGCATCTCTTTGGGCACCGGCTTTGGACCCGCGCCAGGCTTTGGACCCGCGACCGGCTTCGGGGTTTGCGCGAACTCGAACAGCATGTCGGCCTTGAAATCGTCGAGGCCCGCTCTGAAGGCTTCCATGTCGATCTTCCACGCGTCCATGTCGGCCTTGAAGAGCTCCTTGTCGATTTTGAAGAATTCCTTGTCTGCCTTCAGCCGCTCGATGTCGGCCTTCAACATCGGCAAGTCCGGCATGACCGGGGGAAATGCCGGCAGCACCGGTATCGGCGGCATCGGCGGCAGGGCTGGAGTTGCTGGCAGTGCCGGCACCGGCTGCGGCGGTTGTGCGAGTGCCGAACCCGGCAGCGCGACGAGCGCGCAGACGGTAAACGCAACGAAGCGTGTGTAGCTCACCTTGATTCTCCCTATGAAACCGGTTGCTGCCGGATTTCCGATCCGATCACTTTGACCTTGAACACAATTCCGAGCGCCTCGATACGCTGCTGGATGTCGGCGAGCTGCCCTATCGACACCGTAGACGGCCCGCGCGCCACTTCGACCAGTACTCTTTCGAGCTCGTCGAGCAACCCCGCCACGTTCGTCTGTCCCATCTGCTGCGCCGTTTGGCGATACAAGCGATTAGACGCAACCAGGTCGTCCGCGAGTTGCCGCTCCGCAGAAATATCGAGTTCGTCGCTCGTGTCGGCGTGCGCCAGCTCGACGAGCACCATTTGCGATCGCTCGAGATGATCGCCCACCGCGATGAGCAACACGCGCTCGCGCACGTTCGCGTCTTCGACGCTTGCGCGGCCGGTACTGGCGACAGGGGTTTGCTGAACCGCGTCCTGTTGCTCGCGCTCGTAGGTAAACCGCCCGGTGAAAAATGCCATGACGATGAGCGCGGCCGTCGCTGCCGCCCACGCAAAGGGCTGCCAGCCTCGCTGTGGGCTCTGGACTCCAGGCTGTTGGCTGTGGACTGTGGACCGTGGACTTTCGACTGTGGACTGTGGACTGTCGACTGCCGACTGTCTCGAGCTGCGCTTGTATTCGCGCCCACACGTGAGGAGGCGGCGCGATCGGACCGAGGGCCGCGGCGTCTCGCACGATCTGCTGAATGTCGTCGACGACGAGCGCGCAGTCGACGCACGTCTCGAGATGCGTGGCGATGCGAACGTGGTCGGCCGGGCTGAGCTCGCGTTCGACGTAATCGTTCAGGACTTCTTCGTCTGGATGCGTCATGTGTCTTATCGCAGCATCGCGCGCAGCTTGATGCGCGCCTTGAATACCTGGCTCTTCGAGGTGCTTTCACTGACGCCGAGCATCTCGCCGATCTGCTTGTGTTCGAGCCCTTCGACGTCGTGGAGCACGAAGGCAACCCGGCATCCCTCCGGCAGCCGGGCGACCGCACGTTCGATGTCGATCCTTGCGCCGTGGGTCTCGCGCGTCGACGGCATATGGGTACTGTCGTCTTCGAGTGGGTGCGACGCCGCGCGCATCCGCCCCTGCCGGCTTCGTAGAAAGTCGAGGCACTGGCGGATGGCCAGGCGATACAGCCAGGTGCCGAGCGCCGCGTCTCCCCGATAGCTGTCGAGCTTTCGATGGACCTGGAGAAAGATGTCCTGCAGAAGGTCTTCGCTCTCCTGCGGAGACCCCGTCATCCTGCGGGCGAGGGCAAAGAGCCGCGGCGAATGCTCCCGGTAGAGCAACTCGAAGGCATCGCTATCGCCCGCCCGGCAGCGCGCGACCAGTTCGGCATCCGGCCTGCTCACCCTTACAGCTTAGACGGAGGAAAGGGCGGGGACGTTGGTGGCCACAGCGGTTCTGAGGTTTTCTGGGGTGGTTCTGGGTTCTGGGGTTCTGGTTCCAGAGGTTCTCGCTCTGAGTGTTTTCGGTTTCTGCTCCAGCGAACCCGGAACCCGGAACCAGAACCTGCACCCAGAACCAGAACCCCGAACTGGAACTCGACCTGCGAACCGCTGATGTCAGCTTCGACCGGCGGTGCGCCTAGCGGCCGCCCACCTCAACGAAGATCGGGTTGGAGTAGAACCACAGATCGGGCCATGGACTCTCGCCGATGACGTCCATCGGAGGCTCCATGTCATCGGTGTTCGTGCCGCGGATCCGAACGTAGAAGCTGCGGTCGGCCTGTGGAAGCGGGGTTGTGAAAGTGTAGGTGTCGCCGTCGCGCTTCCATTGCTTCTCGACGACCCTCGCAATCACGCGAGCCGTCTGGTTGCGGTCGGCGTTTGCGTCTTCGGATGCGCCGTGAATCTCGCCCACGATCACGTCGACGCGTGCGACGCGCGGATTATCGCCGTGCGTGTTGTTGGAGTCGGGGTCGCGAAACTTCACCGTGAGGACGAGTTGCTGGCCCTTCTCGGCAGCGAGGGTGTCTCCGAGGCCGGCCATGCGCTGGCCTGTGCCTACTTGGACGTCGAGCCCTGTAATGAGGTCGCCCGCGACGGCAAATATCCGTCCGCTGCGCAGCCCGTCGAGCACCCCGCTGTAGCTTCGCTGCGCATGGACATACGTCTTCTGATACTCCCCAGGCCAGAAGTCCGAGCCGGCTCGCGACTCGTCGGCATAGTGCGCGTGTGAATCCGACGTCGCGACGATCCAGAAGCGGCGGCCTTCCCCGAGCATCGAGTCCCACAGTCCGCCGACGATTGCCGTCATCTGGTCGAAGCCGCCGAACGTCCGAGCGCCTTCGCGGCCATAGGCACCTCGCGCCCCCGCGGGATTTCCTGCCGCGTCGCGCTTCTGCGAGCCGTCTCGTGCGAGCCCCCCGGCCTGATGGCCCGGCGCGCCCTCCATGCCTCGATACACGTCCGGCGCGACGGTGTTATTCGCCCGCAATTCGCGCGGCTCGGTGACTCCGTACACGCCGACGCCCGTCGCCGATCGAGACGGATGATTGGCAAACATCAGCGGCAGAAGCGGCAGTGCCTTCATGTACTCGAGCGCGCGCCTTGCCTGCGCCTCCTCATTGCGTGACGGATCCCGTGGCCATGCCTCCTGCGAGTCGAAGCGGCTCTCGATGTCGTAGAGCATCGAGGCTTCGCGCTCGCTGTTCGGGATGATCAGCGTGTGATGATCCATCGCGGGCATGTTGAGCTCCATGCCGTAGAACTGAAGCACCTCGGGAACCATTTTGCGCGAGTCCCTGAGCTCCGCATACGCGCGCGTGAGATTCAGTTTCGAGTGGTTCGGGCCGCCGTGATCGGTGGTCACCATCCAGGAGAGCCCGTACATCCGCGCGCGGTGTGCGTTGATGGGCGTGGCGTACCGGCCGTCGACGCCGACGATCGGCTCGGGCGGATTCTTCGTCTCGTCGTAGTCGGCGCTCCAGTGACTATGAATGTGCGAATCCCCGGCGAGCCACTCTCGGTCCGTCTGCAGAGCCCCGAGTGCCACCCAGGCCGTGCCGGCTGCAAGGATGACGGTAATCTGTGTCTGCCAAGGCTTCATAGACAGCCATTATGATACTGAACCAGTCGCCTGGGACAAGCCGCTGGTGAGCCTCACAAGTTAGAACTCCAGCCGGACCGAAAACTGCATCGACCGCGGGTCGCCCGCAAGGCTCGTGATCGTCGCGCGATTGCCCGCGGTGACGTCGGCGTTCGGATTGCCGAAGTTCGTGCGGTTGGTGGCGTTGAATACGTCATACCGCAGAGTGGCCGCCAGCGCGCTCGCTCATCACGATGCGGCGCTGCAGGCTGAAGTCGAGCGTGAACCAGCCGGGCCCGCGCAGGATGTTTCGACCCGCGTCGCCGAACGTGCCCGCCGGCACGACCTGGAAATCGGTGACGTTGAACCACTGGTCGACGGTCTTCGGGCCCTCGGTGTCGGCAACGCGATTCGGCACCCACCCGGCGCCCTCGAGACTGCCTTGCGTGACGGTGAACGGCCGTCCTGTGTGCGCCGTCATGATGCCGGCGACGAGCCAGTCGCGCAGGATCGGATTGCTGGCCGAGCGGCAGGTCGGCGATGAAGCTGCCGACGAAGCGATGCCGGATGTCGTTGTCGCCCGGCGCTTCCCACGCGTCGAGATCGTTGGTGTTCTGCGGCCGGGGCGAGGCAGCGGACAGATGCTCCGGCGTGTTGTCGCGCTGGTCGCCGATCGTGTACGACACGCGATAGCTGTGGCCCCTGGCTGAACCGCTTTTCGAGCGAGAGGTCGAGCCCTCGATACCGGCTTTCTCCCGCGTGGTCGCGGTACTGGATGGCGCCGAAGTTCGGATACGGCCGCGCCCCGTTTCCGTTGGCGGGCTGATTCAGATTTCGCAGCAGCGTGATGTTGCGCCCGAGCGACCCGACGACGTCCGCCGACGCGACGAAGCTCGTCGAGACCTGCCGCTCGAGGCCGACGGCGAACTGATGGAACATCGAGCTCCTGCCGTCGCGCTGCGCCGTCCGCAGCAGCAGCGTGCGGTAGTTGATATTCGCCGACGTCGAGATAGTTCGGCGGGAAGCCATTCTGCAGAATCAACGCGGGCGTCGTCGATCCGGCAGGGGCTGTGATGCTGATGTTCCGCAGTCCGGGCGGATTCAGTGACAGCTGATCTTCCGATCCCATCCGCTCGACGAGGTTGTAGTAGATGCCGTAGCCACCTCGGATGACGGTCGCCGTATTCGCCTTGTAGACAATGCCGAGGCGCGGGCCGAAGTTGTTGCGGTCGGGCGCGACCAGCGCGCGATCTTCGATGCTGCCGTCGGCGCCGTAGTAGAGCTGCCCGGTTGCCGGATCGAAGTTCGCCACGCGGTTCTCCGCATCCATCTGCGGCGTGACGAAGTCGTACCGCAGGCCCAGATTCAACGTCAGCCGATCGGTAGCCGCGGTAATCGTCCTGCACGAAGAACGAATACGCGTGCTGACGCTGGTGCACTTCGTGGAAGTTCGACAGCTGCACCGACGTCGCATAGCCGAGCATGAAGTCCGCCAGCGCGCTGCCCGTGAACATGTTGTTGCGGAACACGGTGTCGCCCCGCGTGGCGGGGACGTCGACGTAGTTGTTCTTCATCGGCGCCGTGATTTCCGCGCCGAACTTGAACTGATGCGGGCCGCGGAGCAAGGACATCGTGTCGATGAACTGCATCTGGTCGGTGTGCTGATACTTCGGCATGAAGTTCGGCGAGCCCATGCGGATGAGCCCCTGCACGTCGACGCCGATGATGCCGCCAGTGCGGTTCTCCTCTGGGACCCCGGTGAAGCCGATCAACGCCATGCCGTCTTCGCCTTTGGGATCCTGGTAGCCGTCCGAGCGCCCCTGCGACCACGCGTATCGGAACTCGTTGACGACAGAAGGGCCGAGGATCTTCGTCCACCCCGCTACCGCGCTCTGTGAGTTCAGATCGTTGCGTCCCCAGGCCGACGTCGAGCTGCCGTCGAGCAGGCCGCCGAACCATCCGGGCACGAAACGGAAATCGCTTGTTGTAGCTGTAGCGAACGAAGAAGTTATCGTTCGGACGATCCGCGGAGGTCGAAGCGGCCCGAGAAGCGGTCGTTGTCGTCGGTGATGTCCGGCTGGCGGATGAAATTGCTGCTGCCCGCGGCGTTGGGCATCGGCACCATCGCGAGAATCGCCGCGGCCACCGGATCGATGCGAGAGGCCGGAATCGTGTTGTTCGCGAAGTTCTGTCCGGTCAGCGGATCGCGAATCGGCGATGCTGAACACGCCATTGCGCTGGTCGGCCGTCGGCACGGTGCCGGTGCGCAGCACGCCGCGCGTGATGCGCGTGCCTTCGTAGTCGGCGAAGAAGAAGGCCGTGCCCTTTCGGAGCGGTCCGCCGAGGCTGCCGCCGAACTGATTCTGATTGTTGGTCGGCTTCGGCAAGCCGGAGCGGTTCGAGAAGAACGTGTTGGCGTCGAAGTCCGCTCGTCGCGGAAGTAGTAGTAGGTCGTGCCGCGCAGCGCGTTGCTGCCCGACTTCGTGGTCACCGAAATCGTGGCGCCTGGCGCGCGGCCGTATTCGGCCGTGAACGGGCGTCGTCACCACTTTGAATTCGCCAATCGCGTCGATGGACGGCCGCGAGAGCTGCGTCGACAGCTCCTGCACGTTGGTCGAGATGCTGTTGTTGTCGACGCCGTCGAGCAGGAAGTTGTTCTGCAGCGAGCGGTGCCCGTGCACGCTGATGCCGCCGGTTCTGCCGGCCGACGTGCCGCCCGATTCCTCGGTGTACCGGTAACCCTGGACGCCGGGGACGAGAAACAGCATGTCGTCCCAGTTGCGCAGCGCCAGCGGCAAGCGTCGCGATTTCTTTCTGGCTCACCACGGTGCCGAGCACCGCCGACTGCGTGTCGAGCAGCGGCGTGACCCCTTCGACGAGCACGCGTTCGCTGACGCCGCCGACCGGCAGCGTCACGTCGAGTTGCGCGCGCTGACCGACCTCGAGCCTGACGGTCTGCGCGACTGTCTGAAAGCCCGCGGCGGCAATCTCGACGAGCCACTCGCCGGAGCCGAGCCCGGTGACCTGATACACGCCGGCGTCAGTCGCTTTCACCTCGCGCTCCGCGCCGCCGGCGATGGGCGTCAGCTTGATGAGCGCGCCCGGCACGACGGCGCCAGAGCTGTCGTGCACGATGCCCGTAAGTGCCGCGCGATCGACCTGCGCGCGGCCGGACGCCGGAAACACAAGAAGGACTATGACAGGATGAATGAGAGCAATCGGAATGTCATGTCGATACCTCCGTACAGTCGCGGCAATCCTAGACAGCCGGCGCAACGGAGGCGTAACGGCAGTGACTCAGCGGGATGAAATCTTCGCGTACTCTTCGTACTGATCGGTCGCCACGAAATCGACGCCGTCGGCGATTGCGGCGCGCCACCGGATGCGCGCGGCGTCGAGCGACTTGAAGTTGTAGCCCGGCGTCCATCCCATGCGCTCGCCGTGTTCGGGCGAATGGCCGTTCAGCGTGTAGAAGCGAATCCACAATCCGGCGTCGATGCGCCGCCTCGCACCCGCAGACGCAATCTAGTCGGCGTCTGCTGCCGTCCATTCCCCGGCCTTGTTCTGGCCCTTCAGGCTCGACACGTTCCACGGGTTGTTCGACCAGCGGCGATAGTTCGTGGCTGGGGCGCGACGGCGGGCTGTCCACCGTCGCACCACCAGGCGCGGAGGCGGAAGAACAGCGCCGAAGAGCGCGCAGCCTGGCTCCCGCCGGCACGGCATGGTGAAAGCGGCTTGCTGCGCAGAATCCGAACCGGTCAACACGAGGATGGACCGACGCGAAGCGGCTCGACGCGCTCGGCGTCAGTTCGTCCGCGTCGCGGTCGTCAGCCATGCCTCGTATTCACCCAGCAGACTCCAGATTTCGGCGAAATGCTGCGGATGGCTGTCCTTGAAATCGAGGTTCAGTGTGATGAGCGGCCACTGCTCGCGAGCTCCGGAGCTCAGCGCCTGCGCCACGATCGGGCGGATGCGCTCGAAGAAATCACGCAGCGTCGGCTCGTCGCCGGTGAAGGGCTCGCCATGCGACACGATCGAATGCGCGGGCGTCGCGGCTGCTCGCAGGACGCCACACGAGGTCCTGTTCGATGGCAAGTGGCAGCGCCTGTGGCGAGAGCGCGCTCGATGCGGTCGTTCCAGCGCCCTTGATACGGATACGCGTTGTGCGCGTCGAGCAGCACCCGGCGGCCAGGTTCGAAACCGGCGGGTGATTGCGCTGCGGCGGCAGCCGCAAACGCGAGGACGAGAAGGAGAATCTCACTTTTTCTGCGGCGCGGCATCAGACGATGGAACAGATTCTCAGGCGCGCGATGCGAGAAGTTGCTGAGCGTCCACCGAGGCGGCACCAGCTGCCGGCGACTCGTACGAGCCGTCGGCTCTCAGCACGCTGGCGCGCTCGGTGTCGAAGAGATAGGCCTCGAGAATCGTGCTCGCGGATGAAGCGCGCGATGTCGGGATCGAGCACCGGGCAGAGCGTTTCGACGCGCCGATCGAGGTTGCGCTCCATCAAGATCGGCGCTGCCGAGGTAGACGACCGGCGTTCCGCCGTTCTCGAAGTAGTAGACGCGCGAATGTTCGAGGAAGCGGCCGACGATGGAGCGGACGTGTATGGTGTCGCTCACTCCAGCGATACCCGGTCGAAGGCAGCAGATTCCGCGCGCGATCGCGCGCACCGGCACGCCTGCGCGCGACGCGCGGTACAGCACCTGGATGATGCCGGGATCGGAAATCGCGTTGTTCTTGATGATGATGCCCGCCGGCCGGCCGGCGCGCTGGTGCTCGGCTTCGCGCTCGATCAGCGCCGTCAGCCGCTCGCGAAGCGCGACCGGAGCCACAATCAGCTCGCGATAGTGTGGTCTGCTTCGAATAGCCGGTGAGATAGTTGAAAAGCTCGGACGCGTCGGCGGCGATCCGCGGATTGGCGGTGAACAAGCCGAAATCGGTGTACACCTGCGCGGTGGCGCGATTGTAGTTGCCGGTGCCGATGTGCACGTATCGCTGAATCGCATCGCCTTCCTTACGGATGACCAGGCACAGCTTGCAATGCGTTTTCAGGTTCATGAGCCCGTACACGACGTGTACGCCGGCCTCTTCAAGCCGCGACGCCCATCCGATGTTGCTCCGCTCGTCGAACCTCGCCTTGAGCTCGACGAGCACGGCCACCTGTTTGCCGGCCTCGGCGGCGGCCATCAGCCGTTCTACGAGGGGCGACTTGTTGCCGACGCGATAGAGCGTCATCTTGATGGCGACGACGTGCGCGTCGTCTACCGCTGCGTCGAGAAACGCCTCGAACGTCGCAAACGAGTCGAACGGATGATGGAGCAGCGTGTCGCGGTATTTGATGTGCTCGAAGATGCCGTCCGCATCCTGGCGGTGCCAGATCGTGCGCGACACGAACGGCGTGTCTTTCAGCTTCGGGCGCTCGACGCTGGTCAGCGCCATCCAGTCGGCGAAGCCCAGCCTGGCGGGCGATCGCAGGACGACCTCGCGCTCGATCTCGAAGTTCTCGATCAGGATATCGAGCACACGCGCCGGCATCTCCGCATCGACCTGCAGCAGCGACGGCGGGCCGTGCCGAATCTCGCGAAGCCCCTGGTCGACCGATTCGAGCAGATCGACGGCCTCCTCCTCCTGCAGGACGATGTCGGTTTCGCGAATCACCCGAAAGAGGTGCGCATCGACGACCTCGATGCCGGGGAAGAGCTGGCCGAGGTTCAGCCGGATCACGTCCTCGAGCAGCGCGAACGTGAGACCGCGCCTACCCGCCAGCAGCGGCGGCACCGCGCACGAATCGCGGAAGGACGTCGGGCACTTTCACGCGCGCGAACCGCGTGCGGCCGTCGCCCTTGACGACGACCGCGAAATTCTTGCTGCGGTTCGAGATGTACGGGAACGGATGGCCAGGGTCGAACGCAAGAGGCGTCAGGACCGGGACAGACGCTCTGGCTGAAATACTCTTCGAGGAATTGCTGCACCTGCGGGGTGTAGTCCGGCGGCTCGACGATAGTGATCTCTTCGTCGCGCAGCATCGGCGCGAGCGTGTTGTCCCAGCAGTCGGCGATTTCGCGCAGCATCTCCTCGGCTCTCGTCCTGCACCATCGTCAGGCACTGCCCGGCGGTGAGGCCGTCGGGCGCGGCCATCTCGTAACCCGCGCGGCGCTGGCGCGCGAGCGTGGCGACGCGCACCATGAAGAACTCGTCGAGATTGTTGGCGGCGATCGCCAGAAACTTCACCCGCTCGAGCAGGGGATGGGCGTCGGACTTGGCCTGAGCCAGCACGCGCTCGTTGAACGCGAGCCAGCTGAGCTCTCTGTTGATGTACAGCGAGGGATCCGAGAGATCGGGGCCGTCGGTCATGAAGTGCATCCATTGATTGACAGTGTCTTGTGTAAATTTGGTGTGACATGCAGAACGAAGACCAGCGAACGACCTTCATCAGACGTTTCTCGAGATTACTGACCTGCTCGAGCACCACCGCACGCTCGAGGCGCTCGCAGAAAGCCAGGATCGCTCGCAGCGGGGGTAGCCGTCCAGCTGCAGCAGCGGCAGAATGCCGCCGACCTGCAGCGCAGGGTGCGAGGGCTCCATCCCGCCGACCTGGGTTTCGTGCTGGAAGGGCTCGAGCCCGAGGACCGGCTGCGGATTTGGACGGCCCTCGAGCCGCGGCAGGCAGCCGAAGCCATCGTCGAGCTCGATGCAGTCGGTGCGGGCGTGGCTGATCGGCGAAACGCCGAACCACCGCCTAATCAAAATCGCCGAGGCGCTCGATCCCGACGATCTGGCGTGGATCTCGGATGACCTGCCCGAAGACGTCATGCGGCAGGTGCGCGAATCGCTTGGCGAGGTCGATCGCACGCTTCTACAGCAGGCTGATGCCTATCCGCCGCAATCGGTCGGACGCCTGATGAGCCTCGACGTGGCGACCGTGCGCGAAACGCAGACGATCGCTGAAGTGCTGCGCGATCTGCAGGCGAGGGCGGAGCTGCCGGACCATCTCGATCGCCTGTTCGTCGTCGACGGCCGGAACCTGCTGCGCGGCGCCCTCAGTCTTCAGTCGCTCGTCGTCGCGCACCCGGAGATGTCGGTCGACAGCATCATGGAGCGCGACCCTCTGGCCTTCCGGCCCACCGACATGGCGGCCAACGCCGCGCGCGCGTTCGAGCGGTACGATCTCGTCTCGCTGCCGGTCGTCAACGATCGCGGCAAGCTCGTCGGGCGACTCACGGTCGATGCAGTCGTCGACTTCATTCGCGTGACGGCCGACAAAGACGCGCTCGCGATGGCCGGCCTTCGCGGCGCCGAGGACATGTTCGCGTCCGTCTGGCAGTCGGCGCGCAACCGGTCGCCCTGGCTGTTCGTGAATCTGATGACCGCATTCGCCGCCACGCGCTTCATCGGGTTCTTCGAATCCACCATTCAGGATCTCGTGTCGCTCGCCACCTTGATGCCGATCGTCGCGAGCATCGGGGGCAACACCGGCAACCAGACCGTAGCCCTCGTGATTCGCGGATTTGCGTTCGAGCAGCTGACCGACGACACGCGGCGCCACTTGCTGCGCAAGGAGATGGTGGTGAGCCTGTTGAACGGGCTCATCTGGGGCAGCCTGGCTGGAATCACTGCCGGCCTGTTCTACCGGCGACTTGCCCTGGGCGCGGTGATGATGGCGGCGATCATCCTGAATTTGATGATTGCGGCAGCCGTCGGCGTGCTGGTTCCCTTCACGCTGCATCGCATGGGCCGCGATCCCGCCCAGGGATCGAGCGTCCTGCTGACGTTCATCACCGACTCGATGGGGTTCTTTCTGTTTCTCGGTCTTGCGTGGCTGTACCTGTGATGGCTGTCTCACCGCCACGACGCGACGACGCCAAGAACTATCTCTAAGAAATCGTTGCGCCGTCTGCGGTGAACTCAGAAATCGTCGAGCGTCAGTTTCGTATCCGCGTTCTTCCACGCCTCGTCGAATTCGCGCTGCACCCAGGCCGCATCCGCCTCCTTGCCTTGCGCCTTCAGAGCCGTCCTCAGCCCGAACAGCGAGCGGGCGTTACGTGGGTGCCTGACGAGATCGTCGCGGAAGACACGCTCCGCGTCCGCCGCGCGCCCTGCGGAGAGCAGAGCGGCGCCCAGCGACTCGCGCACCGGATAGAACCACACGGGTGGCTCGTCATACGGAAGCTGATCGGCCGCCGCGACCGCCTGCTGCCATGAACTTGATCGCCCGATCGTGCTCTGCGCGCGCTGCGGCGATACGCGCGTCGAGCGAGAGCGAGGCGACGCTGAGCGCGCTTGCTGCCGTCGCCCACCCGCCTCCGCCGAATGCGGCGGTTTCAGGAACGGCCGCAATCGCCGTCGCAAGCAGCTTTCTCTCCGCCGCGGCTTCATCCACTCTGCCGGTTTTGGCGAGTGCCGTTCCACGCGCGAAGTGATGCCAGGCGCGCTGCACGGGTCGGTCTGCGGGCGGAGTCTGCAGTCCGAGAACGTCGGCGTGTTTCGAAAACCGCAGAAGGACCGACACCGGCATGACGACCACCGATTCCACCATCGGCATCATCGCCGCGTGCGGATTCAAGTGCTCCGCCACGCGATCGGCAGCTTGCTTCGCGTCGGCGAATCGTCCCTGCATCATGTGCGAGTCGGCGAGAAACTGCAGGTTGTGCGGGTAGTACATCATTCCGTACATCCCGTTCGGCGGCGCGCGTGACCAGGTAGCGGCGATCGGCTGCCGCGCCCGCCGCATTCGCCGCCGCGGCGCCTGCATGGTCGCCCGTGCGCGCGTAAATGTGCGCGGGCATATGGAGCCAGATGCCCCGACGATTCTGCGAGCGTGGTCAGGCGCTGTGCGCTTGCCAGCGCGCGCGCCGGCGTGCGCGAAGCCTCGACCGCGTGTATGTAGTAATGATTCGCGCCGAGGTGATTCGGACTGCGCAGCAGCACCGATTCCAGCACGGTGACGATGTCCTCGGTGTTCGCCGCCGGTTGTGCCGTCCGGCGTCCAGAGCTTCCACGGCGTCAGGTTCATCAGGCTTTCTGCGTAGATCACGGCGGCATCGAGATCGTCCGGATACCGGCGCGACAGATCGCCCATCGCCTGGCTGAACGCGCGCGCGAGCGCGGCGCGATCGGCTTTCGCATCGGTGGAGTAGCGCACGGCCAGAGCCTCGACGTATGCCTTCTCGTTGTCGGCTCCGGTGGCGGCAAGCGACTGCGCTTTCGCGAGCGCGTCGTACGCCGTTTTCGCGCGAGCTTCGTCGATATCGAGGTTGTAGTTCGGGCCGAGCGCCCACGCCTTACCCCAGTGCGGCATCGGTGCCGACGGATCCAGTTCGGCTGCGCGCTCGAACGATCGGATCGCGGCCTCGTGGTTGAAGCCGAAAGCCTGCGCCATCCCCTGATCGAACATCTTTTGCGCCTCGGCGTTCGACGTACGGATGGGGTGATGATGCTGCGCCGAAGGTGAGCGGCGGTTGTGGGGCGGCTGCAGGGGGCGCGGTCGTCGTCGGCGCCGGCGGCTGTTCGGCAGGCGCCGGCCGGCATCCGACAACCGACAGTGCGACGAACAGGGATGAGGCGATCGCCAGAGCTCTCATGGCCGGAGAATTTACCAGAGGACGCGTGCGCGCGCTAATGCGTTACGCCAAACTTCGCTGAGCTCCGGTAGAATAACTGCCTCGTTATGTTTTTCAAGCACGGCAGCCGGCTGATGGTGGCGGCACTCGTCGTCGTGTCGACAGCTGCGTACGCCCAGCGAGGCGGCGGCGGCTACTACGGCGTGCGCCGGCCAGCCGCCGACACATTCAAAGGGGACTTCACGTTCTGCCGGCTGGCGTTCCGCTCAGGGTTCGGCGGATATGGCGGAGGGTGGGGCGTCGACTACCCGCGTGCCGACGAGAATCTGTCGATTCGGCTCTCCGAGCTGTCCGAAGCCGCGGTCAATTTCGACAAGCAGGGCACGCCGAACTACGTCGTCATTCAAGCGATCGAGCCTGAGTTGTTCAAGTGTCCGTTCCTGATGGTCACCAATCACGGCCGCGCCTTCTTCGCGCCAGACGAAGTCGAGGCGCTTCGCGCGTACTTGATGAAGGGCGGGTTCCTGTGGGCCGACGATGCGTGGGGAAGTTATGCCTGGGATCACTGGCTCGACGAGCTTCGCAAGATCCTCCCGGCAGCCGAATACCCGCTTGTCGATCTGCCGATCACTCACTCGATTTTCCGCACGTTGTTCGAGGCGAAACGCATACCGCAAATCCCTAACATCGGCTTTTTCCGCGGTTCGGGCGGGCAGACGTCAGAGCAGTGGGAAGACAGCAGGGTGCCGCACGCCTATGCGCTGGTCGATGCGAACAGCCGCATCGTCGTGCTGACGACGCACAACACCGACTTCGGCGATGCGTACGAGCGCGAAGCCGACGATCCCGAGTTCTTCTACAGGTTCTCGGTCGAAGGCTACGCGATCGGGATCAACATCCTCCTCTACGCGATGACGCACTGATGGTGAAAGCCTCGCACTAGCGCGCCCGATCCTCTTCCACCCGGGGAGACACACTTCCTTCCGCGAACCAGCTAGACGACGCGGGAGAGGCTCCGCTTCGCACTTAGCGCGTCGAGGCGCACGTTTCCAACCGGGGAGACATGCTTCCTTCCGTGAGCCAGCTCGACGACGCGGGAGAGGCTCCGCTTCGCACTTAGCGCATCGAGGCGCACGTTCCACCGTGAGACAGGCTTCCTTCCGTGAGCCAGCTCGACGACGCGGGAAACGCATCTCCCGGCGAGGTGTCGCCGCCGGTCGAAGAGTCCGTTGCTCGCCGTCGCCACGCGGATCCCACGCCTCCCGATGCGTTTCCGGCTACGCAGTGATTCGCGTCGCTCGCGATGGCTCGCTTCAGGAAGCCTGTCTCCCCGGCGGACACTGCGCGCGTTCGGTCGCTAAGTGCGCATGGAAACGCCACGCGTGGCGTTTCCCGCGGAGGGCATCTCCCGGCGAGGTGTCGCCGACGGTCGAGGAGTCCGTTTCTTCGTCGTCGCCACGCGGATCGCACGCCTCCCGATGCGTTTCCGGCTGCGCCGCGCGTCGCGTCGCTCGCGATGGCGCGCTTCAGGAAGCCTGTCTGCCCGGCGGACACTGCGTGCGTTCGGTCGCTAAGTGCGCTGGAAACGCCACGCGTGGCGTTTCCCGCGGAGGGCATCTCCCGGCGCGGTGTCGCCGACGGTCGAGGAGTCCGTTTCTTCGCCGTCGCCATGCGGATCTCACGCCTCCCGATGCGTTTCCGGCTGCGCCGCGTGTCGCGTCGCTCGCGATGGCTCGCTGCAGGAAGCCTGTCTCCCCGGCGGGACCCACGCTGTATGCGGGCGGTCAGCGGCGCCGGCCGGGAGCGCCGGTACAGCAAACAATGAAGGCGGCGCGAGGGCGTCAGTGGACAAAACACGGAGGCGACCACCTCCGCGAGGACCAAGCCTGGTCCGAGCGCCATGGCATTGAACAACAACCGTCGGCGACGTGTTTTGCCGCGCCGAGCTTCCCTTGTTTGCGGCACCGGTGATCCCGGACGGCGACGCTGTCGGGGCGCCCCGAAGACCATAGACCATCGACCACCCAGCCGCTATAATCCCGCACCTTCATGAGCCGAGTGCTGATAGTCGACGATAGCGAGACCATCGTCCACTTCCTGCGGATGATTCTCGAAAGCGAAAAGTACGAAGTCGACACGGCCGTCAATGGCGCTGATGGCCTGGCGAAGGTGCACCAGTCGCTGCCCGATGTGATCGTCACCGACAGCATCATGCCGGGCATGGATGGGTTTTCGTTCCTGCACGCGCTTCGAGCCGACCCGGCAACCGAGGCGGTGCCGGTGATCATGCTTACATCCGGCGACCCGCACGATCCCGATCACATCGTCCGACACCCGCAACCGGACGCCTTCGTGAAGAAGGCTGCCGATTTCGGTCCGCTGCTTGCCGAAATCCGCGGGGCTCTCAACCGGCGACGCTAATTTCGCATTCGTCGTGTCGTGTGTCGTTTCGGCACATCGCACGCAGGCCAGCGCAGATAAAGTTTGATCAATCAGACAGTTACGAGGACGACACCAACTTCGTGGTCGGGTGCCGAAATCGCACACGCCTAAGTAGTTGACTGTGTGATGTTTACCTGACTTTGCTCCGAAGGCGTACGCAAGGTGCACACTTCTCGGAGTTGAAGAAAAAGAGTGCAAATCTGTAAGTAGCGACACGTCAGATATTTATAGAGCCGCATTACGTCCTGCAACGCGGTATCTAGATTGCTTTAGGTCAACCTCGCCGGACGCCTCGGCACGGAAACGCTCGTCGCGTAAGCGCGTGGAGCAAGAGAGCGGTCATATAGATGAGAGCCGGAAAGTTGGTTATCGCGGTCAGCGTTATATTGGCGCTGTCGCTCGGATTCGTCGTCTCTGCAGACGATGGCCGCGGATCGGACCTGGATGGCTGGCTCGCTCGTGTGCTTCGTCAGCACGGTTTTACCGGCCGCGTGGAGTCGACCCTCGAAGACCGGCTTGGACGTCGCATCGACAATCAGTTGGCAAATCTCGGCCGCCTGCTGTGGTTCGACAACGTCCAATCGCTGCATCGCGACAACACCTGCGGCGGCTGTCATTCACCTACGAACGGCTTTGGCGACACGCAGTCGATTGCCATCGGCGTCGACAACAATTTGCTCGTCGGGCCGAACCGCGTTGGTCCGCGCAATCAGCGCCGCTCGCCGCTCGTGATAAATACCGCCTTCTACCCGAAGCTGATGTGGAACGGCCGGTTCTTCGCAAACCCTGCCCCCGGAAGAACGCTGGGCGATGCGTTCAGCAACATGTTCGGGTTCACGTTCCCGGCGCCCGAGGGTCTCTCGCTGGGCTATCTCGATCACCTTCTGCAGGCGCAGGCGTTCACTCCGCCGACCGAGCTCGTCGAAGTGGCGGGATTCACGGGCACGTCTGGCACCGACCTCAGTCCAATCTTCGAGATCTTCGACAATGGAAAGGGGCTGCCGGTTCCGTTGCCGGACGAGTCTGGATTCCGCAACGATCCGATTCGGATGCAGGTGCTTGAGATTTTCAACACGACGCCCGGATACCAGGCTGCGTTCGGGAAGGTCTTTCATGAAGTGAAACGCGGCGCGCCCATTGACTTCGACATGTTTGGCCGCGCGATTGCCGAATTCGAGTTCACGCTGACGTTCGCCACGGCGCCGATCGACAGGTTCGCGCGTGGACAGCACAACGCGATGACCGACGAGGAGAAGCGCGGCGCTCTCGTGTTCTTCGGCGAAGGCAAATGCATTGCGTGCCACGCGACCAGGGGGCGGTCGAACGAGATGTTCAGCGACTTCGAGAATCACGTCGCCGGCATCCCCCAGCTCGCGCCGCCTTTCGGCAAGAGCAATATGGTGTATGACGGTCCCGATTTCGATCAGGACTTCGGCGCTATGCAGATTTCAGGCGATCCGGCCGACAAGTACAAGTTCCGCACGGCGCCGCTCAGGAACATCGCGCTGGCGCCGGCGTACTTCCACAACGGCGCGTTTGCGAGGCTCGAGGATGCGATTCGATTCCACCTGGACCCGTCGCAGCCCTACAACCCCGACACCGCGGGCATAGACAGAGACCTTCGACGCCGGATCGGACCGCGCATCCACGAATCGTATTTCCATCCGTTGTTCCAGAACGGCGGAATCGATCTGTCGGAACCGCAGATTCGGGATGTCACGCAATTCGTCAAGACCGGGCTGCTCGATCCGCGAGCGGAAAAAGGGAAACTGTGCGGCCTCATTCCGAAGTCCGTACCGAGCGGGCTGGCGGTGCTGACGTTCGAGGCCTGCGAGAAGAAGCCGCACCCCTAATCCCTTATCCCTAATCCCCAATCCCTAAGTAACCCCCAATCCCTGGTCGTGTCTGGTCGTGGTCAGATGTACTGAATTGGCACCCTTGGGCCGATAACTGGTAGCAGCGGGCGTGTGTCTTCGTGAACCGCTATGCAATCGTGTGAAGGAGCCCCGATGAAACGCGTTCTCCTCTTAGTGGTGGCAACTCTGCTCGTATGCGGGGCGCATCCCTTGTTGGCCCAGCAGAGCGATATTGCCGTCCTCCGCGCCGAGCTTGCGCAGCAACAAGTCGTAATTGCGCAGCTGCTGAAGCGCATCGAGGCGATCGAGAAGCAGCCCGCGTCGGCTGTGGCCGAGAGCCTCGAGAATCTGGAGGAAGACATCAAGGCGCAGGAAGACTCCATCTCCTCCCTGCGCGAGACCGTCAACAGCAAGGTGAATCTGAACGGCTACTACAACTTCAGGTTCTTTGCCGATGGCTCCGACGAGCCGATTGCCTTCCAGCAGCATCACCTGGGCGTGCTGATGGCCAAGCAGCTCGGCAAGTTCAACTTCCTCATGGAGCTCGAGCTTCAGAACATTCCCCACCACTCCGAAATCTCGGCGGGGGGCGACGAAGAGGTGGAGCCCGTGGCCGAAGAAGGCGGCGCACAAGATATCAGCGGAGAGGGGCCGGTGACCGTCGAGAACGCGTGGATGGAATACAATCACCACCGCTTCTTGAGCGTGCGGGTTGGCAAGCAGTTGTCACCACAATACTGGTGGCAGAACCACTATCCAAACCTCACGCTGTCGACTGCTCTTCCTATCTACCTCCGCGAGTTGTTCCCGGCGGAACTGATCGGCGTGACGGTGCAAGGGTCAGCGGCGAAGCCGGTCGGCACGTCAGAGCTCGGCGTCGGCTACAAGTTCTACGTCGCCAACAACGAGGTCGAGGGCAACAGCCGCACGGACCGCAGCGACGCCAAATCGTGGGGCGCTCGCGGAGAAGTTCGCTTCCCGGCGAAGGGCGCGTTGAGGCGTCTCGACGTGGCACTGGATATGTATCGTGGCAGGGTGGGGGTTGGGGACGAGGGGCTCGCGGAGGACCACGTGTGGGGGTTCGAATCGCAGCTCGAGGTTTCGCAGTTCCTGTTCCAGAGTGAGTGGGCGCGCGGCAACTCGTTGGGGCTGACGCGCACGGGCTACTACGTCCAGCCGGCGTATCGGATCGACGAAGATTGGATTACGTTTTATCGCTGGGAGCAGCTCGAGAGCCCGAGAATTCAGAGGGCGGAGCGGCGGCACTTTGCCGGCGTGAATTACCGGCCCTATCCACAGATTGCGTTGAAGGGCGAGCTCTACCGATCGTTGCCGCTGGAGCGCGACTTCCTTCACTCTGAAGGCGAGGAGGAGAGCAAGCCCTTCAACGGTATCGCGCTGGCAGCGGTGTTCTTCTTCTAATCGCTGTGGTACGCAGGTTCGTGACCGCGGCGTTGATCGTTCTGATGTGGACGGGGCACGCGTCCACGGAGATCATCCCGTTCGTCGTCATCGTCAACAACGCGAATCCGGTAACGTCGCTTACCATGGTCGAGCTGCGGCGCATCTTTATGAAGCAGTCTCGGATGTGGCCGCACGGAGAACCGATGGTGCCGGTCGATTGGGACAGCACGCATTACATGCGTGCGGTCTTCTCGAAGGATGTGCTCGACCGGACGGTTCGCGAGATGCAGGACTACTGGGTGCAACAGTCGATGACGCAGGGTGTGACGCCTCCTTCGACGCAGCGATCCGCCCGGGCGGTACTGCGGTTCGTGGCGGGCGTGCCGGGCGCGATCTCGTACGTGCCGCCATCCGAAGTCGACGAGACCGTCCGCGTCATGCCGATCAAATAGGAGCGCGACAGGGAGAATGTGGCGTTGAAACTCAGCATCCGATGGCAGCTGGCGCTCGTGTCGGTAGCGTTGTCGCTGCTGCCGATCGCCGTGGTCGGCATCCTTGCGTACCAGATTGCGCGCGGCGCGCTGGAAGAGCGCATCCGCCTCAACCTCGAAACGCTCGCGGTGCAGAGCGACGAGCAACTCGAGCGGCTGCTGCTCGATCATCATCAGAATCTGGCGGTGTGGTCGCAGCTCGGGTTCATCCGCGACGATGCGGTGACCGGCGACGCCGACGGCCGCATCCAGCAGTTTCTTCTGGAAGCCAAGCGCAACACCGACGTGGCGCAGGAGTACTGGGTCGCGAACGCTGCCGGAACCGTGATTGCGTCAACGTTGCCGACGCTGCGCGGTCGAGAAGTCGGCGACCGCGAGTTCCTGCAGGCGGCGCGGCGAGGCGAGTCGTGGGTAGGATTGCCCATGATGCAGGATCTGACCGGCCGCATCGGAATGCCGCTTGCGTTTCCGCTGCAGGCGAGCTTCGATCGCTCGAAGCCGGTCGGCGTGCTCGTGGCGGTTCTGGACTGGCCGAAGGTTCTGGCGACGCTGCAGGCCGTTCGCGTGGTCCCCGAAGGGCAGGACGAGCGCGGCTACCTGGTATTGACGAACTCGCAGGGCGTGCTCCTCGCGGCGCCGCCATTCCTGTCGGGCTGGGAGCCCGGCCGAACGCGTCTGAACGCGCTGGGGCTCGATTCCGTCGGCACGATCACCACCGCGCCGGCGGGCAGCGGCGAGCTCGAGGTGCGCGACTCGACATACCTGGTTGGCTACGCGACGACGGAGAAACGCCCGTACCTGCCCGACGCGTGGCGGACGATCCTGTTGATGCGCACGGATGTGGCGTTTGCACCGCTTGGAAACCTGCTCTGGGCCATCGTCGTGTTGTCAATCGTGCTTGGTACGCTTGCCGCCGCGGGGTCGCTCTACTGGGCGACGCAGTTTTCGCGTCCGATCATGTCGCTCGTGCCGTTCCTCAAGTCGGTGGCCGCCGGCGACCTCTCTCACGGCATTTCCATCGGGCGCCGCGACGAGCTCGGCATGCTCGCCGACGCGGCAAACGACATGGCCGATCAGTTGCGCAAGCTGCTTCAGGACCTGCAGCACGCGTCGATTCAGATCACGGGCGCGTCCACGCAAGTGTTGACGACCGCCGAAGAGCACGCATCCGGATCCGTGCAGCAGGCCGCTTCGATCGCGCAGGTCACTGCGACAATGGAAGAGCTGACCAATACGGCCAAGCAGATTGCGATGAGCGCGACGTCGGTGGAGAAGATCGCCGACGACAGCGCGCAGGCGGCGCATGCCGGCTACGACTCTGTCGGCGAGGCGCTCGAAGCGATGGAGAAGATCCGCCGCCGTGTGGCGGACATCTCCGGCAAGACGCTGCTGCTGGGCGAGCGGTCGCAGCGAATCTCAGAAGTGCTCAACCTCATCAAGGACATCGCCGGCGAAATCCATCTGCTCGCCGTCAACGCGGCCATCGAGTCGGCCGCTGCCGGCGAGCACGGCAAGCGGTTCGCTGTCGTGGCGAGCGAGGTGCGGAGGCTGGCCGAGCGCACGCGCGAGTCGGCAGAAGAAATCAAAGGCATTGTCGGCGAGATTCAGTCGGCGACCAACACGTCGGTGCTCGCGACCGAGCAGGGTGTGAAAGAGGTGGAAATCGGTGTGTCGCTGGCCACACGCGCTCGAGGCAGCCTCGAGCAGATCATCCAGATGGTCGATCGCACCACGCAGGCGATCCGCCAGATTACATTCGCCACGCAACAGCAGCAGAGCGCCAGCGAGCAGATCGTGCAGACGATGCGCGAAGTCGCCGAGGTGACCAGACAGGCGGCGTCGGGCATGAAGCAATCGGCGAATTCCGTCGGCGAGCTCAACCTGCTGGCCGACCAGTTCAAAACCCGAATCAAAGAGTTCAAGCTTTAAGAGCCTCTATGGATCCGGACGCCATCCTTGCCGCGATCGAACAGCAGCGCGACAGCGAAGTGGAGCCTCGCGAGGAAGAGGAACGGGTTCCGTATCTGGGGTTCTATCTGGGGACGGAAGTGTACGGACTGCCGCTGCATCAGTTGCGCGAAGTTGCGCGCGTCGATCATCTGCGCCGCGTGCCAGGCGCCCCTGTAGGCGTTGCGGGACTCGTCAACCTGCGCGGCGAGATTCTGTGCGCGCTCGACGTGCGCGAGATTCTCGGCTTGCCTGCGTCCACGTCGACGGAATCGCCGTTCCTCGTGGCGTTGCGCGGATTTGGCGATCCGCTCGGCCTCATCGTCGACTCGATCGCAGACATTTATTCGGTCTCGGCCGGCGAGATAGAACCGCCGCCTGCGACCTGGCCCGCCGAGCGTACCGCCTGTTTCGTCGGCGCGGCGCGTGTCACAGTCGGTTTGATGGGACTGCTCGATCTCGCCAAGGTGACGAAGGTATGAGCAGCCGGAGGGTCAGACCCTATTTTTGCGAAAATCGAAAGTCGGGCGGTCGATCCGGCCAGGCTGACGGCATGAACTCGATAGACAGCTCCTTATTCGTCGGCAAGTTCGTCGAAGAAGCCCGCGATCGCCTCAAAGCGCTCGGCGCGGCGTTGCTGCGGCTGGAGCAGACGCCAGGAGCCGGCGACGCCATCGCCGAGGTGCTGCGCGAGGCACACAGCATCAAAGGCTCGGCGCTGATGCTGGGGTTCACCGACATCTCTCAGATCTCACATCAACTCGAAGAGCTCTTCGTCGCCGCAAAGACCAACCCGTCGCTTCTCGACGGCAACGCGTTCGACGTCATCTTCGGGAGCGTCGACCGGGTGGCGTCACGAATCGAAGAGCTCGCGCGCGGCCACATGGATGTCATCGAGGTCGGCGACACCTGTGAGCAGCTCGCCGCCTTGCTGCAGTCGGGGTCTGACCCCGAGACGAAAACGCGCAATAAAGACGGCCTGATCGCCCACGTGGGGTCTGACCCCCGTACATACGGGTGTCAGACCCCGGCACACGCATGCCGAAGGCGCCGGAGCTGCGCCAGTCATTGCGCGTGCCGATCGAAAAGCTCGACAGGCTGGCGCACCTGGCGCCCGAGATGGTCGTGCAGAGCCTCAAGGCGTTCGAGCGGCACACCGAGCTGCGGCGGCTCGAGCGAATGCTCAGCCGGCTACGCGACCGCGCACGCGAGGCGCGTCTGACGCCCGAAACCAGCGAGATCGATCGCGGCGCACAGCTCGCCGAGCACGCCGATGGGCTCGATGCGGTCACGCGGCGCCTGCGCGAGTTTCTGGTGAGTTTCAGCGACGATCGCGTGCGACTGAACCTCATCACCGAAGAGCTGCGGCAGAACGTCATCGAGCTGACGATGCTGCCGGTCGCGTCGGTCTTCGACGCGTTCCCTCGGGCGGTGCGCGATCTGGCGCGTACCTTCGGCAAGGAAATCGAGCTCGAGATTCGCGGCCGTGAGACCGAGCTCGATAAGAAAATCATCGAGCAGATCGCCGAGCCGCTGACTCACCTTATCCGCAATGCGGTGGACCATGGCATCGAGGCCCCTGAGGTCCGCGAACGCCTCGGCAAGCCCCCCGCCGGCCATCTGATCCTTTCAACCGAGCAGCAGGGCAACCGCATTCTGATAACGCTGAAAGACGACGGGTCTGGAATCGACCTGCACATGTTGCGAGCCGTGGCCACCGAGCGGCAACTGGCGTCCGCAACTGATATCGCCCGGTGGTCGCCCGAGCAGCTTGTCGATTTGATCTTCCAGCCGGGCTTCAGCACGCGCTCGTCCGCGACGGATGTCTCGGGCCGCGGTGTCGGCATGGATGTCGTCAAGAGCGTGGTCGAGCGCCTGGGCGGCGCCGTGCGCGTCCAATCCGAGATCGACAAAGGGACCAGCATCACGCTCAATTTGCCGCTGTCGCTCGCGCTGCTTCGCGTGGTGCTGCTCGAGGCGGGCGAAGAGCTGTTCGCTCTGCCAACGGCCGCTGTTCGGCGCATCCTGCAGGTTGGCTCGGCCGAGATCGGTCAACTGCAACAGGGCCCGGTCGCGGACGTGGGCGGAGAGAGCATTTCACTGACGTCCTTGTCAGCGATGTTGCGAGTGCCCGCGTCGCCGTCGGCAGGGCGTCAGACGGTGATCGTGGCCGAAGGCAGCGACGGACGGTTCGGCATCCTCGTCGAAGCGGTGCACGAAGAGCAGGAGCTCGTGTTCAAGGAGCTGCGCGGTCCGCTCCGCAATCAGAAGACCTTCACCGGCGCGGCGCTGCTCGGCAATGGCGATATCGTGCCGATTCTCGACGTGAACGCGCTCTTCGATCTGGCGTCGCGGGCGCCGTCGCCCTCCTCCGCACCGACGATGCAGCGCCGGCCCGCTCCGCGCATTTACCGGGTGCTCGTCGTGGACGACTCGCTCGTCGCCGGCGAGCTGCAGAAGAACATTCTGCTCACGGCCGGCTACGAATCCGAGATTGCCAGCGACGGCGTCGAGGCGCTCGAATTCCTCCATCGCAAGGATTGGGATCTCGTCATCGCAGACGTCGACATGCCGCGGATGACGGGCTTCGAGCTGACCGAGCGCATGCGGGCAGACGAGCAGTTCCGCGACATTCCCGTCATCATCGTGACCTCGCGCGACACGATCGACGACCGCCGCCGGGGGTTCGAGGTCGGCGCCGACGCGTACGTGCTGAAGCGCGAGTTCGATCAAAGTCACCTGCTCGACACGGTCAGGCGTCTGATTGGCCGGCCTGCCGATCGGGAGACGCGGGACGGGGAGTCCCCGCGACCCAAAAAGAACAGTCATGTCTGAGGCAAACGCCCAGGGTCAGGCAGACGTCCGGCCGCCAACCGTGCGGGTTCTCATCGTGGACGATTCGGCCGTCACCCGCGAGGTGCTGACAGCGCTGCTCAACTCGGATTCCGACATCAGCGTCATAGGACAGGCGTCGACGGGCGCCGAGGCTGTCGAGATGACGGCAACGCTGCGTCCCGATCTCGTGACGATGGACTTGATGATGCCAGGCATGGACGGGATGGAGGCCACGCGCCGCATCATGGCCCGCAATCCGACGCCGGTGCTGTTTCTGAGCTCGTTCTTCGACAAGGAAGGCACCTACTCGCGGGCCGATGCGATTGCGGCCGGCGCCCTCGACGTCGTCGAGAAACCCGCGCTGATGCCGGACTGGCGGTGGCACAACGCTGCCGGCAAGCTCGTGCAGAAGGTAAAGGCGCTCGCGAAAGTGCCCGTCATCGCGCACATTCACGGCGCGCGTAAGCTGCTCGCACAGGAAGCGTCGCAGGCCGACTCGTATAACGGCCCGGCCGCCGACGTGGTGGCGATCGGCGCGTCTTCGGGCGGACCGCGCGTCATCGAAACGCTGCTGTCGAGCCTGCCGTCGACCTACGCGCTCGGCATCGTCGTCGTCCAGCATATGACCGACGGGTTTACGTCGAGCATGCTGCGGTGGCTGCGCGAACGCTGCGCGCTGCAGATCAAGGTGGCGGAAGAAGGCGATGCCATCATGCCGCGGCGGGTGCTGTTTACCCCCGAGGCGTTGCATCTCGTCGTGGGCATCGGCGGACGCGTGCACCTCTCGGATGCGGCGCCGGTGAACGGCCACCGGCCGTCGATTGACGTGACGCTCCACTCGGTGGCAAAAGTGTACGGCGCCCGATCGGCGGGCGTGCTGCTGACGGGGATGGGGTCGGACGGAGCCCAGGGGCTGTTGTCGATTCGCAAAGCGGGCGGCGTCACGATCGCGCAAGATGAAGAGAGCAGCCTGATCTTCGGCATGCCGCGAGCGGCCACCGAACTGGGCGCCGCGCAGCAAGTGCTGTCTCCAGCGGGCATCGTCCGCTGCCTCAAAGCCCTGCATGTGGAGCGTGTGCGATCGCTGATCTAGCCTCGTTTGCCGCCGTCCGGAACCTCATCGAGGAGCGCTGCGGGCTTCGCTTCGACGACAGCCAGCGAGGGTCGCTGTCTGACTCGGTCGCTACGCGGATGCAGCAGCTTGGCCTTCTGAGTGAAGACGAATACCTCTATCGATTGCGGGGTGCTGTTCCGGGCATCGTCGAAAGCGAGCTGCGGAATCTGCTGAACCTGGTCACGGTGACCGAAACCTGCTTTTTCCGTGACGCCTCGCAGTTCCGCCTCCTTCGCGATTACATCGTGCCGACGTTGATCTCCGCGCGTTCAAAGAACGAGGACCGCTCGAAGAAAATCTGCATCTGGAGTGCCGGCTGCTCCAGCGGCGAAGAGGCCTATTCCATCGCCATCACGCTCGACGATATGGGTCTGTATCAAGCCCACCCGGACTGGACCGTCGAGATCATCGGTACGGATCTCAACAGCGAGGCGCTCGAGAAGGCGCGCCGCGGTGTGTACACCGCGCGCGCCGTCCGTAATGTTGAAGGGCGGCTGCTCGACGAATATTTTGTCGGCGATGGGAAAACATTTGTGCTGAAGGACGCCATCCGGGGCCGCGTCAACTTCGAATTCGGCAACCTTACGCGGACGCCGATGCCGTCGACAGGCCGGCAGGACGTCGTGTTCTGCAAGAACGTCGCGATATATTTCAGCGGCGACGTCACACGCAAGCTGATCGGAGGGATTCGCGATACGCTCGCGCCAGGCGGCTTCCTGCTGCTGGGGCACGCCGAGTCGCTCTGGCAGGTGTCCGAGGACTTTTCGCTTGTCGAGCACGACCATGCGTTTTGTTATCGGAAGAGCGAGCACGGCGCGCAAACGCCGGTCACGTCAAAATCGGTAGTGTCCGGCTTTGGCCGGACCGCGCAGGTCCGCCTGAAGGCGGACACTACGGCAAATTCGTCAGCGGTGAATCCCTCAACCGAGTACCGATTCCTGCCTCGCCGCGTTTCGTGCGGGCGACTGGGCCGGGGCCGAGTTGGCGCTCACTGCTCTCGTCGAGGCGTGCCCGACGTTCGTGCCAGGATTGTTGTTGCTCGGTGGCCTGTACGCTCATAGAGGGCGACTCGACGATGCGATGGCAAAGGCGGAGACGGCACTGAAAGTGAACGATCTGGAGGCGCGCGCGCATCTGCTGCTCGGCATGATCGCGGCGCGACGCCAGCGTCATGAAGATGCAGTGCAGTCGCTGCGCCGGGCGCTTTATCTGGACGATTCACTGGCGCTCGGGCACTTCTGGCTCGGGAACCTCTACCGCGAGCGCGGCGACGTTGCGCGCGCGTGCCAGGAGTATGAGAATGTCGTGCGCGGCTGCGAGCGCCATACGCTGCAGCTCACCGAAGAGTTCGCGTCGGATCTCACAACCGAACAGCTCGTGGGCTTCTGCAGCGATACCCTCGAGCGCCTTCAAACTTTGAACGGTAAACGGTAAACGGCACAACGGTGAACCAACGACACACATTCGATCCCGCGGGCGAAGTCACTCGGCACCTGCGCCGTCTCGAGGCGCGCGGTTCCCGCGGACTGGTCGCGCAGCTCATCGATTCGCTCATGGGCGAGAGCTCGGGCCAGATGGAGGCCGTCCGCAACGCCGCTGCAAGAGGCGACCGCGAAGCGCTCTATCGGGCAGCCCACTCGCTGCAAGGCAGCGTCGCCATCGTTGGCGCCGAGTCGGTCGCGCGCGCGTGCGCCGAGCTCGTCAAGACCGCGCGCAGCGGCTCGTTGGACCAGGTCACTCCGCTGGTGGCACAGCTCGAGTCGGGCATCGAATCCATCCGCAAAGCTCTCGTCGGCTGGACCGAGACCCTGCCCGGCGGGGCGGCGCTTCCTGCGCATCGCTCGCAGCAGCCGCCTCCGGGCCTCGGCCGCAGGCGCATTCTCGTCATCGACGATGATGAGGGCATTCGAAGGATCACGCAGATGCTCGTCGAAGGTCTCGGACACGACGTCGAAGCTGCCCGCGACGGGCTCGAAGGACTCGCGAAGCTTCATCTCGGCGTCGATCTCGTGCTCCTCGACGTGGTCATGCCAGGGCTCGACGGGTTCGATGTGTGCCGCCGCATCCGTCAGGATCCGCTCGGCAGGGATGTTCCAGTCATCATGGTGACGACCCTCGAGACGAGAGAGCACCGGTTGCACGCGGTGGAAGCCGGTGCGAACGATTTCATTGCCAAGCCCGTCGACGAGACCGAGCTCCGCGTCCGCACGACATCGCTCCTCAGGATGAAGATGGCGCACGACGAGGTGAAACGCTATCAAGCGCACCTCGAGACGATGTGCGAAGAGCGCACGGTCAGCCTTCGCAAGGCGCTCGAGCATATGGCCGAGGCGCAGCGCGTGGCGTACCAGGCACAACTCGAAACGGTCGAGCGGCTGGCGATCCTCGCCGAATACAAAGACAAGATCACCGGCCACCATATCCAGCGCATGAGCGAATACAGCGCGGTCATCGCGCGCGGCCTCAAGCTGCCGCCCTCAGAGGTCGAGCTGATCCTTCACGCGAGCCGCATGCACGATGTCGGCAAGATTGCCGTGCCCGAAGCGATCCTACGCAAGCCGGCAGAGCTCAACACGCAGGAGTGGAAGGTCATGCGGCAGCACTCGGCGATCGGCGGCAGGATTCTCGAGAACTCGTCGTCGCAGATCCTGCAAGCGGGACGGGTGATTGCACTGAATCACCACGAACGCTGGGATGGCGGCGGGTACCCAGGCGGACTCGTGGGCAGCGATATCCCGTTGTGGGGGCGGATTTGTGCGGTGGCCGACGTGTTCGATGCGGTGACGAGCGAGCGGCCGTACAAGCCGGCATTCCCAAACGAAGACGCGCTGCAGATACTCCGCGACGGCAGAGGCAAGCACTTCGATCCCCGTGTCATCGATGTATTCTTTGAGTGCCTGGACGACATCCTGGCGATACAGAACAAGTACAAAGACGGAGGGTTGGATGAGTTTTTCTCGCCGTGAAGCCTTAATCCGAATCGGCGGCGCCGCGGGCGCAGCACTCGCTCCGCGCCTCGTCAGCGCACAAACAGCGCAGAAGGCCGATCCGCCGAGCGTCATCTCGAATCCGCCACGCGACTTTTCGGGGCCCGTCACCTATCCCGATCCCGACATCCTCACGCACGACCCGTCGTTCAACGCGCTGCGAGTCGGTAACACGCCGATCCAGCGGCTCTGGACCGGCGGGATGTGGTGCGAGGGACCCGCATGGAACGGGCAGGGGCAATATCTCATCTGGAGCGACATTCCGAACAACCGCCAGATGCGGTGGATCGAAGACGACGCGCGCGTCACTGTGTTTCGGCAGCCGTCGGGCAACAGCAACGGCAATACGTTCGATCATCAGGGACGCCAGCTCTCGTGCGAACACTCGGGGCGACGCGTTGTGCGTTACGAGCACGACGGCTCGATCACGGTGATTGCCGACTCGTTTCAGGGCAAGCGGCTGAACTCGCCGAACGACGTCGCATGCCATCAGGATGGCAGCTACTGGTTCACCGATCCGCCGTACGGCGGACAGCTCTACGAAGGGATGCCGGACGCGGCGGGCGGTCCAAGTAATAAGGAGGGGCGCCTCAATGCGAAGGTAGGGCAGCCGGCGGGATCGGGTGTGTTGAAGCGCGAGTTGAGCTGCAACGTCTATCGTGCCGATCCGAGCGGCCGCATCGATATGGTCATCAGCGAAGAGGCGCTCGGCGCCATCCCCAACGGCATTACCTTCTCGCCCGACTACAAGCGGCTGTACGTCGTGAATCGCGGTCTTGTGTCGGTGCTCGACGTTGTCGGGCCGGCGCATCAAGTAGGCAAGCCCAGCCAGTTTGCCGATTTCATGGTCGACGGCATCACGTGCCGCACCGACGGCATCCGCACCGACGTGTTCGGGAATCTGTGGGCCAGCAGCAACGCGGGTGCCAATGTCGGCTACAGCGGGGTAACCGTGTGGAACCCTGCGGGGAAATTGATCGGCCGCATCCGCTTGCCGGAGGTGTGCGCCAACGTCGCTTTCGGCGGCCCGAAGCGCAACCGGCTCTTCATGGCCGCAGGGCAGTCGCTCTACGCGGTGTACACGAATACGCAGGGATCGTCGCCGGGTTAAATTTACTGTCCTCACTGCAACGACGCGGCGCCGCAGAATTCTTTTTGAAGAACGAGCACAGCATGAAACGAGTGTTGATTCTAACCGTGGCGGCTGCCTGGATTGCCGCTGTGTCAGGACAAGCACCAGGAACAATCGCGCTTGTCGGTGCGACTGTCATTGACGGCACCGGCGCGGCGCCAATGGCGAACGCGACCGTCCTTGTCAGCAACGCGCGCATCGAGCGGATCGGGCCGACAGCATCGCTGAAGATTCCCGCCGGCGCGACGCGAATCGATGTCGCAGGCAAGACGATCGTCCCCGGGCTCGTGAACGCACACGGGCATCTCGGCCACGGCGACAACAAGTTGCCTGTCTACGATCAGATCATCCAGCAGCTGCAGCTCTATCCGAAATTCGGTGTGACGACGGTGTACGCGCTCGGCGACGACGGCGTGCAGAGTGTGCGTGTAAGCGAGGAGAACAACAACGTCCCGCTCACCCGCGCGCGAGTGTTCGTGTCCGGGGCCCGCGCAACCGCCGGTACGGCCGAAGAGGCTCGGAAAACGATTGCCGATCGTCATGCGCGGCGCGTCAATATCATCAAGACGGGCATCGGCGAGGGCAACAGCGGCGCCAACATGCGGCCGGAGGTGTATACGGCGCTGATCGACGAAGCGCACAAGCGGAAGCTGCGTGTTGCGGCCCACCTGGTCAATCTGGCCGACGCGAAGGGGCTCGTGAACGCCGGCCTTGATGTGATCGCGCACAGTATCCGTGATCAGGATGTCGACACGGCCTTCGTAGCGGACCTGAAGCGTCGCAACGTCGGCTACATTCCCACGCTTACTCGCGACCTGTCGGTGTTTCAGTACGAATCGACACCCGAATATGTGAACGACCCGTTCTTCCTGCGCGGGCTGCCGGTGTATGCGGCGCAAATCGAGCGTGTAAAGGATCCCGCAGTGCATGCGAAGACGAAAGCGAATCCCGGCACGCTTCGGGCGAAGCAGCAATTCGAACAGGCGCTGCGCAACCTCAAGCTGCTGTCGGACGGCGGCGTGATGATTGCGATGGGCACCGACAGCGGCACCGGCCTTGGCCGATGGCAGGGCTACTTCGAGCAGGTCGAAATGGAACTGATGGTGAAGGCCGGCATGACGCCGATGCAGACGCTCGTCGCCTCGACCGGCAATGCCGCGAAAGTGATGGGCATCGACAAGGAAGTGGGCACGCTCCAGCCCGGCAAGCGCGCCGACTTCGTGGTGCTCGCTGCCGATCCGCTCGCCGACATCAGGAACACACGAACGATCGAGTCCGTGTGGATCGACGGGAATCCGTACTCTTACCGCTAAGACGCCACGACGCTACGAATTCCTTCAAGAAGATCTTTGCGCCGTTGCGTCGTTGCGGTGAGACACGATCACTGCGGGAATCTCCCCAAAGCAGTTAGCAGATCGAGCTGTGCTCGTCGCAGCAAATGTTCGGCTATCACCGCGGCCGTATCGGCGTCTCGCGCCTGGCGTTGCGCGTCGATCACTTCGAGGTTCGTCGTCGCGCCGGCTTCGAACGCGAATGAGGTGATCTTCAGCACTTCGGCGGCCTGACCGGCCGCCGAGCGCAGGAAGGCGAGTGCGCGTTCCGAACTGCGGACCCTGTCCTGCGCGACCCGCACCTCCGATCTCGCCTCAATTTGCAGGCCTCTGAGCGCAAGTTGGGAATCCACGAAGTTGGCCTCGCGCACGCGCTTCAGCCCGCGCCGCTGCCCGCCATCGAAGAGAGGCTGGGTGACCGTGACGTCGAATCGCCAGCTCCGTGGCGAGGTGAAAATACTCGCCGGCACGATCGCCTGGGGATCGAACGATGCGATGACCGTCGGAAACCAGTCCTTCGAACTGTCGCGCCAAATGCGTTCGGATGCGCGCTCCTGTGCGGTGAAGAGCCGCAGGTCGGGGCGTAAGGCCATCCATCCGGCTTCGTCGATAACGGCAGGGATCTCGAATGCCGGTTCGACGCCGGCATCGGCCGGGCCCTCCGACACGATGAGCACCCCGAGCGCTTCCTGCGCGCGGCGCACGCCGAGCTGCGCCGTCTCGAGCCTCGCTTCGTTCGTGGCGACTTCCTGGCCGGCCCGCAGCTCGTTGACCCGCGTCCCCGCCCCGGCCTCGAGTCGTCTCCGCGCGTAGTCGAGGTGAGCGAGAGAGGTGTCGGTACGCGCTCTGTGTCACTTCGACCTCGCGCTTGAGCGCGATAATTGCGAGATACGCCTGCGCGGTCGAGACCGCAATGTCGGTGCGCACGTCGGCGCTCGAGAGGGATTCGATCTCCACCTGATCGCGCGCCTGGGCCGCAGCGGCCCATCTCGACGCGGCCAGCAACGGCATCCCAATCTGTGCCGACACCGTTCCCTGCATTTGCGGACTGGTCACGACGTCGTCGAAGCGGCGCTCGGTGCTGTTGAGCACGGTGTTGATCCGTGCGTTGATGAAGGGCATCGCCGCCGAGCGCGCCTGCTGCAGCAGCCCTTCGGCGCGCAGGATGCCCTGCGCCGCCTGCGCGACCGTCGGATTGTTCTTCAGAGCCCGCTCGACCGCCTGCTCGAGCGTCACTGTTTCCATCGGCGGCGCCGTTTGCGCCAGCACCGGGGCAGTCAGCAGGGCAGCCACCAATGACCCTGTCAGGGTCCTAAACATGCGCGCCTCCCGCGGCCGTCACTTGTGCATGGCGGATCTTTCCGGGCGCGATACTCCGAATAATCACGTAAAGCACCGGAATAAACAGGATCGACAGAAAGGTCGACGCGAGCATGCCGCCGGCCACCGCCGTCCCAACTGAGTTTCGGGCGCCGGCGCCCGCGCCTGTCGCGTAGGCAAGCGGAAGCACGCCCAGGATGAAGGCGAACGATGTCATCAGAATAGGCCGAAGTCTGATGCGCGCAGCTTCGACCGCAGCCTCGACAATCGATCGCCCCTGTCCCCGCAGCTGCTCCGCGAACTCGACGATGAGAATCGAGTTCTTTGCCGCGAGACCGATCAACATGACGAGACCAACCTGGCAGAACACGTCGTTCGAGAATCCGCGAATCAACTGCGCGCTCAACGCGCCGAACACCGCCAGCGGCACGCCGAGCAGAATGATGAAAGGCAGCACCCAGCTCTCGTACTGCGCGGCGAGCACGAGATAGACGAGCACGATCGACAGGGCGAACAGATACGCTGCCTGGCTGCCCGACTTTGTTTCTTCGAGCGACATTCCCGCCCAGGCGAAGTCGAAGCCTTGCGGTAACGTCTCGCGCGCGACCCGCTCCATCTCCTGCAGCGCCTGTCCCGAGCTCACACCCGGCAGCGCAGAACCCGTGATTTCGGTCGAGCGAAACAGGTTGAAGTGATTGATGACTGCCGGCGCCGTCGTTTCCGACGTTCGAACCACAGCAGACAGCGGAACCATATCGCCGTTCGACGCCCGTGCGTAGTACTGGCTGAGGTCTGCCGGCTGCGCGCGGAATTGCTGATCGCCCTGCACGTACACGCGGTAAGCGCGGTTGTTGAAGTCGAAGTCGTTTACATACTGCGATCCCAGCAGCACCGCCAGCGCGTCGGTCACCTCGCGGATCGGCAATCCGAGCGACCGCGCCTTGTCACGATCCATCGTCACGACAAGCTGCGGGTCGTTCGCCGTGAAGGCCGAAAACAGCCCGGCCACGCGGCCCGACTGGTTGCCGGCGGCCGCGACCTGCTGCGTCACCTGCGACAGCTGGCCGATGTCGCCGCCCGCCAGATCGAGGACCTCCATCTGAAGTCCGCCGAACCTCGAGACACCTTGAATGGCCGGAGGCGCGACGGGGATGACCATCGCGCCCGGAATGCCGACGAGCTGTCCGCGCACGCGATTCAGCACCGCGTCGAGCGAATGCTCATCGCCTTCGCGTTCATCAAATGTCTTCAGGCGGGCGAACATCATGCCGTTGTTCGACGCTGCGCCGCTGAAGCTGAACCCGGCAAGTGAAAACACGCCCGCGATCTCCGGCTGCTTGAAATAGATCTGTTCGACCTGCTCCATGATTTTCGTGGTGTATTCAAGGGATGCGCCGGACGGCGCCTGCACGATCGTCATGAAGTAGCCTTCGTCCTCGGCCGGAACGAACGCGCTGGGCACGGCGCGATAGACCCACCACGTGGCTCCCAGCGACAAGACGAAGACGAGCGCCATCGCCCACTTCCACTGCAGCGCGCCGTCGACCGCGCGCACGTACAGATCCGTGCCCCCGTCGATGACCCGGTTCACACCGGTGAAGAACCTGCCGTGAGTGTGGCTCTCCTTGTCGAGCAGCAGCGCCGACAACGCAGGTGTAAACGTGACGGCGTTGAAGACCGACAGGATCACCGCGAAGGTGATCGTCATCGCAAACTGCTGATACATGCGGCCCGTCGTGCCGGGAAAGAACGCGACCGGTAGAAAGACCGCGACGAGCACGATGCCGATGACAACGACGGCGGAGAACACCTCGCGCATCGCATCGACGGCCGCGTCGCGCGCGCTCTTGCCGAACTCGCGCATGTGTCGTTCGATGTTCTCAATCACGACGATCGCGTCGTCGACGACGATGCCCGTCGCGAGCACGATGCCGAAGAGCGTCAGCGTGTTGATCGAATAGCCGAGGAGTTTCACGAACGCGAACGTTCCTATGAGCGACACCGGAATCGTGATCGCAGGAATCACCGTGCTGCGCCAGTTCTGCAGGAACAGGAACATCACGAGGATGACGAGCGCAATCGCCTCGGCCAGCGTAATGAGCACCTCGATGATCGACTCGCGAACGATCGTGACGTTGTCGAAGGCGAGTCGCCATTGAAGGCCGGGTGGGAACTGATCGTCAAGGCGTTCCATTTCTGCAATGACGCCGCGGAACGTGTCGATGGCATTGGCTGTCGGCAGAAGCGCCACCGCAAGCCCCGCGGCTTCGACGCCGCCGAATCGCACCCGCGACGAGTAGTCTTCGGCACCGAGCTCGACTCGGCCGATATCGCGGACGCGCACCAGCGCGCCGTCCTGCCCAGCCTTGACGATGATGTCCTCGAACTCACGCACTTCAGTCAAGCGTCCCGCCGCACGCACGCTGAGCTGGAACATCTGATCTACGGAAGACGGCTGCGCGCCGACCGATCCGGCGGCGACCTGCACGTTCTGCTCGCGCAGCGCGTTGCTGACGTCGCTGGCCGTCAACCCATGTCCGGCGAGGCGGTTCGGATCGAGCCACAGGCGCATCGCGAAGCGGCGCTCGCCGAACATGATGAGATCGGCGACGCCCGGGACGCGCTTCAGAGAGTCACGGACGTACCGATCCACGTAGTTGCTGATGAAGAGGGCGTCGTATCGATTGTCGTCGGCGTAAAAACCGAAGCCGCCCAGGAATCCCGTCGAGCCTTTCGTGACGGTGATGCCGTTGGTGCGCACCTCGAGCGGCATGCGGCCGAGGGCGGAGTTGACGCGGTTCTGCACGTCGACCGCGGCGAGATCGGGGTTGCGGCCGACTTCGAACGTCACGGTGATCTGGCAGAAGCCGTTGTTGGTCGAGGCCGAGGTGATGTAGAGCATGCTCTCGACGCCGTTGATGACCGACTCGAGCGGCGTGGTGACCGCGCTTTCGACGGCCTGCGCATTCGCGCCGGTATAAAACGCGCTCACGGTGACGGTTGGCGGCGCCAGCTCAGGGTAGCGGCCGATTGGCAGCGTCGGAATCGAGATGGCCCCGGCGAGCGTGATGAGAACCGAGCAGACGGTCGCGAGGACGGGCCGTTTGATAAAGACGTCGGTGACCATTACGCGCCTCCGCCGGTAGCTCGAGGGGCCGCCTGCACCGGCGCGCCGTCGCGGACCTTTTGTATGCCGCCCGCAATGAGTTTTTCCCCGGGCTTCAATCCGCCCACGACCGTGTAGTTGTTGCCGACGACCGGTCCGAGTTGAAGCGACCGTTGTCTAGCAACCAGACCTTTGCCGCCTTCGCCCGGCTCGGCCACGAATGCGAACCACTGCCCGTTGATGCGAGTGACGGCCGTCACCGGCACTGTCAGTCCGGGCTCTGTTGTCCAGATGACGTGCGAGCGCACGTATTGATCGGTGCGCAGTGTGCCCGGCGCCGTTACCGGCGTCTTCACCAGGACCGTCTGCGTCCGTTCGTCGACCGATGGCGAGATGAACGAGATCTTTTCTTCGGCGATCGTCGCGCCTGTATCGTCGACGATGCGTACAGGGAGGCCGACTTGCAGTTTGGGTGCTTGCTGCACCGGCACGTTCAGGTACACCTCGAGGCCGGCGTTCGCATCGATCGACGTCAGCTTGGTGGCCTTGGTGACGCGATCGCCTTCGCGGACGGGAATGTCGCCGACGATCCCCGTCGTAGGCGCGGTCACACGGTAGTAGCCGAGATCGGTGCGCGCCGTTCTAATCTGCTCCTGCACCGTTCGCAGCTGCGCTTCCGCGGATTTCAGGTCATTCGCCGCGCGCTCGGCCTCCATCTGGCTGGCGGCGCCCGCCTTCAGCAGCTTTGCCGCGCGTTCGGCCTCCTGCCGTGCATAGGTGACGTCGATTTCGCGCTGCGCGAGCACCGATTCGAGGCCCGCTACCTGCGCCTGGGGCACGCGCGAATCGATTTCCATCAGCAGCGTCCCGGCGCCCACGCGCTGCCCGGGCCTTGCGGAAATCCGCGTGATGAACCCCTCGACCTGCGGCTGAATATCGGTCGATCTGCGCGATTTCACTGTTCCGACAAACTCGGTCGTCTGTTCGATCGGTTTAGCCTCGAGTGTGACGAGATCGACGGCCATCGCAGGCATCTCGGCCCCGGCAGCGCCTGCGGCGCCGCCTGCCGCCCCCTCGCCGCCGCCGCATGAGATGGTCGCAAATAGTAGAAAAGTAACGAGAAAGATGCGATTCTGCTCGGGTTTCATAGGTATGTAGGACAAACTGTGGGGTTTCTGCCTTGTTTTGACGCCGATCGCGCGCCGAAGATGCTCATTATAATCTCTGCCCATGCCGACATCCTCTGATCGCGGTCTGTTTGTGTGGCACGAGGTGGGTACGAGCGACTTGAGCGCGGGCGAAACCTTCTACGCCAAGGTCGCCGGATGGAAAGCCGAAAACTGGAGTCAGAACCCGGCTTACAAGTTGTTTGTTACGAGGCGCGAATCGAAGGCCGGGCTTTACCTGATTACCGAATTGCCCAACGTGGCGACGCCGCCACCCAGCTGGCTGAGCTATATCGGCACCCCCGATGTAGACGCCACGGTGCGGCAGGCAGTCGAGCTCGGCGGCAAGGTCGTGGTGCCGGCCTACAACGTGCCGTCGGTCGGCCGCATGGCGCACCTGCAGGATCCGCAAGGCGCGTCGTTTGCGGTGTCATCGCAGGAGCAGCGCTCCCGCTATAAGGATCCGCAGCTCGGCGATTTTTCGTGGCACGAGCTGATGACGACCAACTGGCAGACCGCGTTCGACTTTTACTCGAAGCTGTTCGGTTGGGAAAAGATGGAAGCGATGGACATGGGACCGCAGGGCACTTATCAGATTTTTGGTACCGGCGGCCACCAGCTCGGCGGCCTGTTCAATCCAGGCGGACTGCCGTCCGGCGGTCCGCTCTGGATTCCGTACGTGATGGTCGCCGACGCGCGGCGCACCGCCGAGATCGCAAAAGAGCACGGTGCAAGCATCGCCCACGGGCCCGCGGAGGTACCGGGTGGCAGCTGGGTGTTTACGGGCGTCGATCCCCAGGGCGCGATGTTCGCAGCGCATTCGAAGAAGAAAGAGGCGCCCGCCAGGGATGCAAAGAGCGTGAAGAAGACCGCCGCGAAGGGAAAGAGTACGAAGACGACGATCAGGAAGGCCACGAAAGGCCAGAAGAAGAAGAAGACGAAAAAACCTGCAAGAAAACGGAGGTAGGCATGAAACGCTTGTCCATCATCGCACTCGCGCTGTTCGCGCTCTCCGCCCAGGCCAAAAGCGACTGGGTGACCCTGTTCAACGGCAAGGACCTGAGCAACTTCAACCAGGTCGGCACCGCCAACTGGGAGATCGCTGACGGAGTCGTCCAGGCCACCATGGGGGCCGGGCATCTCGTCTCGAAGGAGAGCTACACCGATTTCGAGATCAAGGTCGAGTTCTACGCCGGACCGAAGAGCAACAGCGGCGTCTACATGCGCTGCCTCGACGGAACGAAGATCACCGACAAGACCTGCTACGAGGCGAACGTCTACGACAACCGTCCCGATCAGTCAGGACGCACGGGCGGCATCCCGAACTACGCGCCGCCCATCGCTATCGTCAACGCGGAAGGCAAGTGGAACACGTACGAAATCACCATCCGCGGCGACCACATCGTCGTGGTGTTGAACGGCACGAAGACAGTCGATGCCCACGACAGCACGCTGAAGAGCGGCCCCATCGCGCTGCAGTATCAGGGCGGGGACATCAAGATTCGGAACGTGCAGATTCGGAGACTGTAGGTCTTTCTATGTCTTCACCGCAAAGACGCGAAGACGCGGAGAATTTCTTCAAGAAAAAGAAACTCTGCGCCCCTGCGTCTCTGCGGTGACGACACGGTGGACAGGGCACGCCATTCAGCGCTAACGTTCGGCTCACCGAAAGGAACGTCCATGACTTGTGCACGCGTCCTCGCTGCGATTGTCGCGATTCTTTGCCTTGCCTCTGCTGCGCACGCGCAGAACGCCGAGAGCACTTACCAGGTCGTCGAGAACTGGGCGACGTTTCCCGAAGGGGTCACCGCCTGGAGTGCCGCCACCGGCGTCGACATCGACCAGCGTAACGGCAACATCTACGTCTTCCATCGCAACGAGTCGATGCCGATCATGGCGTTCGACAAGAACGGAAAATTCCTGCAGGGCCTGGGGCCAGGGGATGTTCAAGACGACGCATTTCCTGAGGACCGATCGCGAGGGGAACGTCTGGGTGACCGACAGGGGCGATCATCAGGTCTTCAAGTTCAGTCCCGACGGCAAGCTGCTGATGACGCTCGGCCAGAAAGGGGTCGTCGGCGAAAACGAGTCGCGCGATGCGTTCAACGGCGTGGCCGATCTCGTCATCGCGAGGAACGGCGACATCTTCATCGCCGACGGTGAAAGCACGAACACGCGCGTCGTGAAGTATTCAAAGGACGGCAAGTTCGTCAGCTGGTGGGGCGGCAAGGGCACCGAGCCGGGTCAGTTCGACGAGCCGCACAGCATCGCGATCGATTCGGATGGCCGCCTCTACGTCGGCGATCGCCGCAACAAGCGCGTGCAGGTGTTCGATCAGAGCGGCAAGTTCCTTACGCAGTGGAACCACCTGAGCACGCCGTGGGGCGTTTTCGTGAAGGACGACCGCCTCTACGTTGTGGACGGCACCGAAGCCAACTGCCTGCTCATCGTCAGCACGAAGGACGGCAGGATTCTCGAGCGCATCGACGGGCTCAAAAACGCCACGGCCGTGACGGTCGACGCGAACGACGCGATCTACATCGGCGAAGTGAACGGCACGAACGTGCGGAAGCTGGTGCGGAAGCGCTGACTAGCGGCTTTGCACTTTCTACTTTGGACTCTCACCTGGCTTCCTGCCCCCCACCGCCTGTTTCTGAATCCGGCGGGCACTTCGTACGATGACGCCGGCGAAGTTCTCGCGTCTCACGTCCATCACCTCGCTGATCGCCTGCACCTTGTCTCCGTTGTAGGCAACACGGCGGACGGGAATGCCGCTGAACCCCTGCGCTTCGAACGTGGCGATGCCGACGCATCTGGTCCATGCCTTCGGCAGTATCTTCTCGAAGAACGCACGCCACCTGCTTGGTGACCTCGAAGTCGGCCATCGTCAGTCCGAGGACTTTCGGCTCGACCGTGCAGACCTCTGAAACCTTCTGGCCGTTTCTGAAGCCCTCGTACTTGTCGCACGCCCACTTGCCCACCTTGTCGCTGCCGGTGCGGCGATATTCGGGCTTCGCCGCCCCAGCGCGGCGCCTCCGAGGTTGCGCCATCATCGCCTCCATCTTGGCGCGCTGCTCGGGCGGCATGGTGGCCATCTTCTCCTTCATCGCCGCCATTGCGATGGCCATCTGCCCGCCCATGCGGTCGGCATCTGCCTTGGTCATCTCGGAGTAGGTCTTGCGGCTGGGGCTGATGATACGAAGCACCTGCTGCGGCCCGTCAAAGACGATGATCTGCGTGTCGCCCGTAGGACCGCTCATTTCCGCCCGCATGCGCTCGCGCTCGAGCTGCACCTGGCTCGACCGCGTGGCCGAGCCCATGACCGTTTGCTCGACCATCAGAAATCCTTCCGCCGCGACGCAGCGGCGAGGCGATACGAACAGAAGGCAAGGACGGCGACGAACGGCTTTGCAATGAAGCTCATAGTCAACAGTTTAGCGCGGTTAACGGCCCTCCACTTAATGCCTCTGCTTTCGGCCGTTCCTGTGCTAGTTTTTCTGCATGGCCAGAATAAATCTGCGGGTCAACGGGCGGCCGCAGACCGTCGATGTCGATCGAGTCCACGCCGCTGCTCTATGTGCTCAGCGACGAGCTGGCGCTCAATGGCCCGAAGTTTGGCTGCGGCCTCGGGCAGTGCGGCGCCTGCACGGTCATCGTCAAAGGCCAGGCGATCCGGTCGTGCGTCACGCCCGTGAAGGCTGTGGCCGGCGGCGAGATCACGACGCTCGAAGGCCTGGGGACGGTCGAAAAGCCCCATCCGATTCAGCAGGCATTTATCGATGAGCAGGCCGCGCAGTGCGGCTTCTGCCTGAGCGGCGTCATCCTCGCGGCCAAGGCGCTCGTCGATCGCACGCCGAAGCCGACCGACGATCAGATTCAGCAGGCGTTGTCCGGCGTGTTGTGCCGCTGCTTTACGCACCAGCGCATGATCGCGGCGGTCAAGAGATACGCGAACGGGGGTGCGGCATGACCGACGCCCGTTGGGATTTGGAATTAGGGATTGGGGATTCGGGAGTGTCGCGGCGCGCGATGTTGAAAGCGTCCGGCGCGCTCGTCGTGAGCTTTGCTCTCACGCCAACCGATGTGTTTGGGCAAGCAGTCGCCACCCTGGTCGGCAATCCGCCCAAAGAGCTCGATGGCTGGATCGCGATCAACGCGGACGGCACGGTCACAGCGCTCACCGGCAAGTGCGAGATGGGGCAGGGGCTCTACACGGCGCAGACGCAGCTGGTGGCCGAAGAGCTCTGCGTTGCTGTCGATCGCGTCAAGCTGATTGAGTGCATTACCGGCACGACACCCGATCAGGGAGTGACCTCCGGCGCGCAATCGCATCCGCAGAATTTCAATCACGCGAATCTCGCGCTCGCAGCCGCGACCGCGCGCGAAGCGCTGCTGCAGATGGCGTCGACCCAGTGGGGTGTGCCCGTCGATCGGCTGACGGCTGAAAACGGCGTTGTTCGTCACGACGCGAAGGCGATCAGCTACGGCGATCTGATAGGCGGCAGGAAGTTCAACCTGTCGCTCAATGCCGCGGCGAAGCGCAAGGTGCCGCGCGAGTGGACGATCCTCGGCAACCCGGTGAAACGTCTCGACATGCCCGAGATGGTGACCGGCCGGTTCGAATACGTGCACAACGTGCGCGTTCCCGGCATGGTGCACGGCCGGGTCGTGCGTCCGCCCACCGTCGGGGCGGCCGTCGAAAGCGTCGACGAGAGCTCAGTCAGCAGCATGCCCGGGTTCATAAGAGTTGTGGTGAAAAAAGACTTCGTCGGCGTCGTCTTCGAGAAGCAATGGCAGGCGGTGCAAGCGGCGAACCGACTCAAAGTGACGTGGAAGCCCGGTCCGAAGCTTCCGCCTCAGGCGAGCTTCTACGATCACATGCGCAGGCTGCCGAGCCGCGATACGTTTCTCGTCGACTCGAAAGACGTCGATGCCACGCTCGCGAAGGCGGCACAAATCGTGCGCTCGACATATCTGCATCCGTATCACATGCACGGATCGATCGGTGCGTCGTGCGCCGTCGCGGATGTGAAAGCAGACAGCGCGACCGTCTGGTCGCCGACGCAGGGCGTCTATCCGCAGCGCGACAGCTGTGCGATGGTGCTCGGCATGAAACCGCAGCAGGTCAAGGTGATTTACGCGCGCGGCTCCGGCTGCTACGGCATAAACGGCGCAGACACGGTTTCGTACGACGCGGCGATGCTGTCGCAGGCCGTCGGCCGTCCCGTGCGGGTGCAGCTCTCGCGCAAAGACGAGATGGCGCACGAAAACTTCGGCCTCGCGTTCGTCGTCGATCAGCGCGTCGGCCTCGACGCGGAAGGCAACATCATCGCGTGGGATTACGAAGCGTGGTCTCCGATTGCGCGGGGGTCGTCCCGGCCATACGCAGCCCGGGCAATCAGGTGACCGGGTTTCTTGCGGGCTTCCAGCCGGCGCCGTTCGCTGCCGCGATCGCCGGCGCCGGCCGCCGACCGGCCCGCTGGCGAACGGTCAAAACGTCGTGCCGTCTTACGTCACCGGCACGGTCGGCGGCGTCTGCCGGCGGCACCGGCACCGTCAAGTGCGAGCGCATGCTCTCGCGCGTGGTCGAATCGCCGTTCTGGACCGGCCCGCTCCGTTCGCCGAACCGTCTGCAGAATACGTTTGCTCACGAATGCATGATGGACGAGCTTGCCGCGGCCGCGAAAGGCGGATCCGGTGCGAGTATCGGCTGCGCCATCTCCGCGACCCGCGATTGAAGGCAGTCGTGCAGGCAGCCGCGAAAGCCGCGAACTGGCAGGCGCGGCCCGTCACCCGAACCGGAACCGACCGAACCGGAACCGGAACCGGGATGTGACTCCGGCCGCGGCATCGCCTGCGTCTTATATGAAGGCGACAACGGCTACTGCGCGATGGTCGCCGAAGTCGACGTCCACCTCGACACCGGCGCGGTCGACGTCAAACGTCTCGTGATGGCGCTCGACTCCGGTCCCATCTCGAACCCCGACGGCCTTCGCAATCAGGCCGAAGGTGGCGCGCTTCACGGCATGAGCCGCGCGTTGTTCGAAGAGGTGATGTGGGACGACGAGAAGGTGACGTCGGTGGATTGGCGCACGTACAGGACGTTCCCCGTCGGATTCAAGATTCCCAAGCTCGAGACCGTGCTCATCAACACGATGGAAGCGGAAGCGTGCGGGGCAGGGGAGACGTCGATCACCGTCACGGCCGCGGCGATCGGCAACGCGATTTTCGACGCCACCGGCACGCGCCTTCGACAAGTGCCGTTCACACCGGAACGGCTCCGGCAGCAACTCCGTACCAACTGACTAGAGGCCAAGCTGGGTCGCAAGCTCCCGGAAGTCCTTGGCCATGAAATCGTAGCGGCCCTGGGCCGGCGCGGTCGGCGTGCGGGCCGGCCCGAATTCGAGCGGCCGGTGGACGTAGGCGGTGCGCAGGCCGAGCTTTTGCGCTGCGTCCAGATCACCGGGGTGCGCCGCCACCATCATCACGCCCGACGGCGGCAGATCGAAGAACTCGCCCGGCATCAGGTAAGTTTCCTTGTCGGGCTTGTAGTGCCGCACCAGCTCCGTCGACAGGTTCACGTCCCACGGAAGCCCGGTGAACTTCGCCATGTTCGTCAGCAGCGAGACGTTCCCGTTCGACAGCGGAGCGATCACGTATCGCTTCTTCAGGCGTGTCAAACCGGCGACCGAGTCGGGCCACGCGCGAAGGCGATGCCAGGCGCGATTAAAGTGCACCTTCTCCTCTTCTGACAGCCCGTCGATCTTGAACTTCACCAGCAACTCGTCGAGCACCATGCGATGCAGGGCGTCGAGCTTCGTCCACGGAAGCTGTCCGGTTCGTACGCGATTCATCGACGGACCGTACCCGCCGCGCCATGCGTCGGCGAAGGCGGCCCAGTCGACCTTCAGTCCCTTGGCCTTTCCGAGCTGCTCTCCCTCGGCGATTACCGACGACCGCCAGTCGACGACGGTGCCGAAGGTGTCGAAGACGAGCAACTGCATGCCTCGCGCTTTTTCGGGGACGTTGGTGCCTTGCGCCCCCGCCGCTTCTGCGCGCTCGTTCCACAGCGATGAGAATCCGCCGGCAATCAGGCCAGACAGGAGAAAGCCTCTTCGTTCCATGAAGGACAAGATACCGTCGAGCGCATGAGATGTCCACGTGAGGTTGACGTGAGGTTGACTTGACACCGCTGCGGTTGAGGCTCAGGATACGCGGTAACGACCTTACTCCATCGGTAATCGATTACATCGGCATCGAAAGGAGCGGCTATGTTTCGTGGTTCCCTCCAGGCGTGCCTCCTTGTCGTCGTATTCCAGTTCGCGAGTGTCGCCGCGGTTCACGCTCAAGGCGATCGCGGAACTCTCACCGGGCAGGTGACCGATCAATCAGACGCGATCATTCCCGGCGCCTCCGTCAAAGCCGTGCACGTTGCTACCAACTTCGAGCGGCAGGTCACGACCTCGAACGAAGGCTCCTACACCATCACCCAACTTCCCGTCGGCAGCTACGTCGTCATCGTCACCGTCCAGAATTTTCAAACGACCACGCTCGAGAACATCGAGGTCACTGCCGGCAGCACCGTTCGCGTGGACGCGCAGCTTCGCGTCGGCGCCCTGCTCGATGCTGTGACGGTGACCTCTGAGGTCCGCCAGATACAGACCGACAGCGTGAAGGTGACCTCGGCGATCAGCAGCAAGTTCATCCAGGATCTGCCGCTCGTCGTCGGCGGCCAGCTCCGCTCGCCGCTGGATCTGAGCCTGATCGCGCCGGAGGTGAAGTCCGGGACGAGCGGCGACGGCAGCCGCGGAAACATCGTCATCGGCGGCGGTCAGGAAGGCGGGTGGGATCTTTCCGTCGACGGCGTGTCGGCGACTCCCGCCGCACCGTTCGAACAGCGGTTGTGGACGACGCTCAATTCTCCGTCGGTCGAAGCCATCACGGAGTTCGCCGTCGACACGAACGGGTTCAAGGCGGAGTTCGGCCACGCAGGAGGTGGGGGTGTGAGCTTCGTGTCGCGGTCGGGCACGAACACCTGGCAGGGCAAAGTGTTCGAGTTCTTCCGGCACGACTCGCTGGATTCGATCGACTACTTCAGCAAGGCGCTCAACCGGCCCGAAGCCCCCGCTCGAGCAACATGACTTCGGTGGAGTGTTCGGCGGCCCGGTGATGGTGCCGGGACTCTATAACGGTCGCAACAAGACGTTTTTCTTCGCGTCCTACGAGGCCTATCGAAATAAAACTTCCGCGGCGCCGAGGACCATCACCATCCCGACGGCAGCCATGCACGGCGGCGACTTCTCTCAGTGGCGCGACGCGAACGGCAACCTCATTCCCATTTACGACCCGGCGACTACTCGTGTGAACCCGAACGGGACGGGATTTGTCCGCGATGCTTTTCCGGGAAACATCATCCCGCCGAACCGGTTCAGCCAAATTTCGCGCGAGGTGCTGAACCTGGCCACGATGCGGCCGGACCTGCCGGGCGTGCGTAATAATTTCGTCTTCACGCCGGGTGACGCCATCGCCACGAACCCGTGGAACAAGTTCAGCGTCAAGCTCGATCACAACCTCACGATGAACGATCGGCTCGGGTTTCTGTTCCATTGGGGCGAAACGCTCGTGATTCCGCCAAGCGGTGGTCCCTCGGGCGGGTTCCCCGTGCCGCTGAACAACTTCCGCGACGAGGACTCGCACACCTACGTGTATCGAGCGAATTGGGATCGCGTGATCAGCCCGACGCTCCTCAACCGCGTGACGTTCGGGCACAACAACTGGTGGCAGCTCCGCGCTTCGTACAATCGCGACCAGGGTTGGGGAACGAAGATCGGCCTCAAGAACGTGCCGAGTTCCGAACTGCTCTTCCCGCTGGTTGATTTTTCGCACGAGTATGAAGACTGGGGACGATCAGAGTGGGGAGGGTCGGGCAACTATTTGTGGGCAGTGACCGACGACCTCACCTGGGTGAAAGCTAAACACACGTGGAAGTTCGGCTTCATCGTGCAACAGGACCACTACGACGGATACGGATGGCACACGGCGGCGGGCACATACAACTTCAATCGCGGCGCGACTTCCGGGTTCCTGCCCAACGGCACGCTCGACGGCACGGGCGCGACAGGAAACGCGTTCGCCTCGTTCCTGCTGGGCGAAGTGCAGTCTTCCGACATCACCACGAATCGATACGTGTCGGATCGCTGGCGCTACTACTCGGGCTACGCGCAGGACGACTGGCGCGTGAACGACAAGTTCACCGTCAATTACGGAGTGCGGTACGAGTACACGCCGCCTACGTGGGAGGGGTATTACCCGAACGGATATTCCAACTTCAATCCGAACCTGCCGAACCCTGCCGCAGGCGGGCGGCTCGGCGCGTCTGAATTCGCTGGCGAAGGGCCGGGGAGGACCGGAAAGAACACCATGTACGAGGCATGGCCGTGGGGTCTCAGCCCACGAGTGGGTGTTGTGTACAGCGTGGATCCCAACACGGTCGCTCGTTTCAGCGCCGCGCGCACGTTTGGATCGGTCAAGAACACGGGCGGCAGCTCGCACTGGAACGGCTTCATCGGCGGGTACAACGTGACCACGCCGGCCTTTCCGGCAAGCTCTGCGTTCAACTGGGATAGCGGCTGGCCCGCGTGGCCGCAGCCGCCGTTTCTTGTTCCCGAAACCCTGAACAACAACAACATCCCCTACTGGCAACCCGAAGACGCGGGCCGTCTTCCGGAGTACCGCTCGTGGACAATGAACGTCCAGCGGCAGTTGCCGGGCCGATTCATGGTCGACGTCGGCTACAACGCGCAGATCGGCCGGCATCTCACCGCGAATCTGCTGAGCCTGAATCAGGTCGATCCCGAAATCTTCAACGGGTTCGTCCGGCAGTACGGGCCGGCGGGCGCGATCAACCTCATGAACTCGCGCATGGATTCGACGATCGCGCGCCAGGCCGGAATCCCGTACCCGTATCCTCAATTCTCTCCCGCGCAGCAGGTGCGGCAGGCATTACGTCCTTACCCGCAGTACCTCGACATCAATACGGGCGCCGATGGTGGCGACCGCAGCGGCCGCTCGAGCTATCACGCGTTCGTTCTTCGCGGAGAGAAACGTTACGAGGGCGGTCTCACGTTCATGACGTCCTACGTGTGGTCGAAATCGATGACGCTGCGCTCCGACCGCGCGAACGCCGGCGACGGCCGGGCCATGAATCATTACAACCGGGAGCTCGACTATGGCCTGTCGGCGTTTGATCAGCCGCACTCGATCAAACTCAACTACAGCTACGAGCTGCCATTTGGTCCCGGCAAGCCGTTCGTGCAGGACGGAGTGATGTCAAAGATTGCGGGCGGCTGGCGAATCTCCGGCGTCCACTCGTATGCCTCGGGTTTCGCGTTGTCTGTGGGGCCCGGGTACGGTCTCCCGCTCAACGCCGGCGACAACCGGTTGACCGTGCTGGATGAGACCGGCTGGCGCGCGGCCACCCGCGGAGACGACTTCGATCCGCTCGTCGATCTCTGGTGGGATCCCGCGCTGTTCAATCGAACCCCGGTCGACACCGTCGCGCAGCTCCAGGGATACAAAGCCGGCGTGCTGACGGCGGAGTTCGGCAACGCGACGATTCGCAACCCGAACGAACGCAGCCCGTGGTTCCTCACCGAGAACATCTCGATCGCGCGCACGTTCGACATGCGGACGACGAGCCTCGAGTTCCGGTTCGAAGTGTTCAACCTGCTCAATCGCACGAGATGGGGTAACCCGGATTCGACGATCACGAGCCAGAACTTCGGACGGGTGACGACACAGAGCAACTCGCCGCGGCAGATGCAGATCGGACTGCGATTCGAGTTCTGACGGCCTTGTCTCACCGCGGAGGCGCAATGGCGCAGAGACTTCTTAACAAAAGAGCTTTGCGTCTTCGCGTCTCCTGCGGTGAGATGACTAGAACGTCGCAATCGGATTCACCGGCGAGCCGGTGGCGCCGGGGATGGCGAGCGGAGCCACTGTCAGCAGGAAGTCCCATCGCTTGCGTGCCTGCGCAGCTTCCGCCAGGGCCTCCAAATCGACGTTGTCGAAGACGTAGACACCCAGGTAGACGAGCGCGAAGTCGTGGACCGCGCCGGTTTCTCCCTCGAGATCCGATGGCGCAACGCTCGGCGGGACATCGCCGCCTAGAAGCGCGACGTCGCGCTGCCTCAACCACGGAATCATCGACGCGCTCGGTCCCGATCGCTTCGCGGTGCGGTTCGTATCGAATGGGCCGACGGCCGCGCGGCGCGCCCAGCGCCCGGTGCGGATGAAGAGCGCATCGCCGGGCGAGACCTTGACGCCGGCAATCTTCTCCCACGCTTCGATATCCTGCGCGTAAATCGGGGTGCCAGGTTCCAGATACGGCACGCCTTTCAGGCGGGGGAGATCGACGAGGATGCCTCTCGTGAAGATCCCGTTCTTGAGGTTGATAATCGAATTTCTCGCATGGCCTTTCTTCAGTACGCTGTCCGCGTCTGGTTTATAGCCGTTGTAGAAAACGCCGTCGTAGTGAATGTGCGCGAGTGAATCGAGGTGCGTGTGCGCTACGCCGTGCGGGATGACGCCCATTCGATCGGCGCCGATGGCGATCATGCTGTGTTCGAACGGATCCGGGTTGTCGATCGCTTTCTGCCGATCGGCGTCGCGCGAGAGTGAAACGGAGAACCCCTCCCGTACGAGAGCCGCGGCCTGCCGCCGCTTCGCGGGCGTAATCAGATTGAGCGCGCCCAGTTGATCGTCCTTCCCCCACCGCCCCCAGTTCGACAGCTCCGTCTTCCAGCGCTCGAACTGTGCGCGGGAGACCGCTTGAACACCCGGCTGAGGCGCAGATTGTGCGATTAGTGACACAACAGCGGCCGCCGGCAGCCCTATCGCCAAAACCAGAGCGAGCTTTCGCCTCATTGTCGTCCTCCGTGCGTCATGTCCGCCTCTTGACCGCCGTAGCCTTGGCGAAGGCGGTTGCCCGCCGTTCGCGATTCGTTTACGCTCAAGGCTTCCGCGTCACAGAGTCACAGACAGAAAGGATACACATATGCCCCGCATCTTTGTGTCCGCTCTCGCGACCGTGTCGTTGTTTTTCCTCCTTCCGCCCTCATCACACGCGCAAGTCACCGGCACCATCAGCGGATACGTGCAGGACCAGGGTGCGGGCATGGTGCCCGGTGCCACCGTTACTGCCGAGCTGACTGGACAGCAATTGGTGCGCACGACGCAATCCAATGAGACCGGATTCTTCGACTTGCAGGCTCTCCCGCGCGGCACGTATGTGGTGAAGGTCGAGATCTCAGGATTTCAGACGCAGGTTCAACGGAATGTCGAGGTGACGGCCGGCGCCAACGTGCGCCTGGACTTTGCGCTGGCAGTAGGCGGCGTCACCGAAGAGGTCATCGTATCGGGGCAGTCGACGATGGTGGAATCGCGCACGGCGACGCAGTCGAATCTGATCGATGACCAGCGGGTTCAGGACCTGCCGATGAACGGCCGCAACGTCGTCGCGCTCGCGGGCACGTACGCCGGCGTCACGTCGATACGCGCGAATCAAGACACGTCGGACGGCCGCCAGGGCCCCATCATGTCGGTGAACGGCGGAAACACGAACCACAACTTGTTCACGCTGAACGGTTCCGTCTTCACCCATTTCAACCAGACGACGGGCTTCAATCCTCCGCCGCCCGACGCCATTCAGGAAATTCGGATCCAGACGCACAATTTCTCGGCCGAATATGGCCACACCGCCGGGGGCCAGGTCAGCATCGTCACAAAGGCGGGTTCGAACACCTTCCACGGTACGGCGTGGGAGTTTCATCGCAACTCTGCGCTGAATACGAAAAGTTACTTCCTGAAGCTTCAAGGGTCGCGAAAGGCGGAACAGAAGCAAAACCAGGCCGGCGCCAGCGCCGGCGGCGCCGTCATCACGAACAAGCTGTTCTGGTTCGGCTCGTACCAGCGGCTCTGGGACCGGTCCGAGGCCGGGTCGAGTCAGACGACCGTGCCGACCAACGCACAGCGTACCGGCAACTTTACGGCGCTCAGCACCACGTTGACGAATCCGATCAATCCAATTACGCGCGCGCCCTTTACCGACAGCTCGGGCGCTCCATGTGTGGCGGGCAACATCATCAGGGCCGGCTGCATCAGCCCGGTGGCGAGAGGATTGCTGGATGCGTATGTACCAGCGTCCGACAGCGGCACCATCGTCACGTTGACGCCCGCTCCGCGCGACCACGCGGTTTACATCGGCCGCGGAGACTATCACTTTTCGAGCAGCAATCAGCTGAATGCCCACTTCTTCGCCGATCGAAGCGACAGTACGTCCTGGCCCGGAAACCTCAACTACGTACAGCAGCAGGTGTTCAGCGACGTGAATCAGTTCGGCGTCAACGATGTGCACGTGTTCAGTCCGAGGCTCGTCAACGAAGTCACGTTCTCGTACCTGACGTCGAAATCCGGTGGCGGCGCCGTCACTCACATCGCTCCGCGAGATCAGGGTGTGAACGTCGATGTCGGCAACGACGGGCGAGGGATGAGCTACTCGGTGTCGGGATCGATCAACCTGCTCAACTACCCGGGCGTCAACTCGCAGGACTATTACAGCTACCAGCTGAAGGACACGATGACGTTCAACGTGGGCAATCACACGTTGAAATGGGGATACGAGTTCATCAGGCCGGTTTTCGAGTTCAACCTGGCGCTCAACCGCAACGCCAACTTCCAGGGGACCCGGACGGGAAACGCCATCGCCGACTTCATGATTGGGGCGTTCGAGCTGTCCACGATCGAGTTCGGGATTGCCGATCACAGTCCTTCGACGGTGAAGCACCAGGCATTCATCGAAGACTCGTACAAGATTCATCCGAGGCTCACGGTGAACTACGGCCTGCGGTACGAGCCGTTCATCCCGTTCGATCAGAAGGGCGGCCGTCACACCACATGGGTGCCGGGCGTGCAGTCCACGGTCGTGCCTGATGCGCCGAAGGGGATCCTGTTCCCAGGCGATCCGGAGGTGCCGTCACGGCTGACCAACAGCGACCTCAATAACTTTGCGCCGCGCCTGGGCGTTGCCTGGGATGTGACCGGGAACGCAAAGACCGTCGTCCGCGGAGGGTACGGCATCTTCTACCAGCAGATTAACGGTGAGACCACGCACGCTGCAGAAGCGCCGTGGCGAGGGACCACACAGCTGCGTCAGGGACGCATCGAAGATCCGTTCGGCTCGCTCGGGCAAACCGAACCGCCGCCGGAATCGCCCGGCCGGTTCGGATGCTCCGCCGCTCCGGGATACCCGGGCCTGCAGTGCGCGCAGTATCCAATACCGATTCGAACCGTCTACACGGACCAGAACCTGAGGACCACCTACACGCATCACGTGAGCGCATCGCTGCAGCGCCAGCTCACGCCGAACTTCGTCGTCGAAGGCTCGTACATCGGCAAGGTCGGCGAAAAACTGGTCGGCCACAATTTCTTCAACGCCGCGCCGTACATCAATTCTCCGCTCACAGGGCTGCCGCCGTCGCTGCAGAACGTCGAGGAGCGGGTGCCGGCCAGCCCGGGCATCATCAGCACGGCTTCGAGAGTGCTCGGCAATTTCTTCGGAAGCGAATATCACAGCATGCAGTTGAGAGTCGAACGCCGCATGGCTCGCAGCTTCTCGTTCTCGGCGTCGTACGCATTGTCCAAGAACACGACGAACCAGCCCGAGAACACGACCGGTCTGATCAGCAATATTCCGAATCCGTTCGACCTCGACTCGCTGTGGGGACCGTCGTTCCTCGACCGCCGGCACGTCGTGGCTGCGTCGTGGGTGTGGATTCCGCAGCACGATTACTCGAATGCCATCTCGGATGTGTTGCTGAACGGATGGACGCTGACAGGCTTCCATCGCATCCAATCGGGCACGCCGTTGGTATTCACGACGGGCGTCGACGTCGCGCAGAACGGCGTGCTGAATGCAGCGGGACAGTACCCCGCACTCGTGCCTGGAGCGACAGCGGACGACCTGCGACGGGATCATTCCAGCACGGAAGACATGCTCGCGATGTACTTCAATACGTCGGCGTTCGTGCCGTTGAACAGCATCCCGCGCGGAACGTACGGCAACGCCACACGAGGGCTTATTTACGGACCGGGAGACTCCACCACAGATCTGGCGATCCTGCGGTATCTGAGCCTCGGGCCGGGCATGCGCATGCAACTGCGCGGTGAGTTCTTCAACGCCTTCGATGAGGTGAACTTCAACAATCCGGTGACCAACATCTCGTCGAGCACGTTCGGACGCATCACCGGTTCAGGACCCGGGCGGGTGGTACAGGTGGCGGCGAAGCTGATCTGGTAGGAGAGGGCTTCTGTGTCTTCACCGCCGAGACGCAGGGGCGCAGAGAACGTCTTTTAAAGAGAACTCTGCGTCCCCGCGTCTTTGCGATGAGACGTGGAAACTTTTCATTGGTCTACTTGGATCGAAGCGGGCGGATCCTGATGTTTCGGAACTTCACCGGACCTGAGCCAGTCGGACCGCCCGCCTGCAGGCCTATCGCGCCTTCGCGAAGTTTTTCGTCGCGCACGTCGGTCAGCGTTTCGCCGTTCACCTTTACGACGAGGTGAGGGCCGTCGGCCAGCACGTCGAACCTGCTCCACTTGCCGGCGCTTTTGACGCGATACGGCAGCGGCGAGTGCACGCCGACGATGCCGCCCGTCGGGGTAGTGGCGTGTGGATCGCTGATGTTGATTTCGTAGCAGCTTCCGAGGCTGCCCGGATTCGCGGGCGCCGCGCAACGGATGAAGAGTCCGCTGTTGGTGTCCTCTTCGCTCCAGAACTCCGCGGTCAGTTCGAAGTCGCTGAACGTGGCGACGCTGCGAAGAAATCCCTGCGGCCACGTCTGTTTCGAATCGCCTGTGGGCGTGATCGGCTGCGATGCAGGCTCTGCCGACATCGCGCCATCGACGACGCTCCAGCGAACGCCGCCGATGACGGTCCAGCCGTCGAGCGACTTGCCGTCGAAGAGCGGACACCCATCCGTCCTGTGCCACCACGGTCAGGGGAGGGAAGCAGCCCTGTCGCAGATGCGAGAGCAACTGTGAGGACTGCTGTAACAACTCGTAGCCGCGAGGCCATATGCGATCTCCCTTCTGGTTTCCTGCGTACTTCTGTTGTTTTTCCCTCGACGACGATGCTACCGTCGTCCCGCCTCCACTCGCTGGAATATCACGAGTTACGGCGAGCGCGTGGCACTCATCCGATGCCACTGATGGGCGCGCAAAGCTGACGAATGTCGCCGCGAAACGCAGAGGACGTGAGGTCATGTACGGCTCCTGCGCTGTAGGCATGACAGAAATACGACGCCGCGTAAACGTAATCGCGTAGCTCGTCGACGCCTCTTGCGACCAGACAACTGCGATAGTTATCAGCACTACGAACGTCACGGCCCGACTCGACAGAAGATCAAAAGATCAAAAGATCAGAAGCAAGAATCCTTCTGATCTCATCTCCGATCTTCTGATCTCCTGTAAGACGCGTTATTTAGGCGGCGGAACCCCGCGCGCGATCGCTTCGTGCGCCCGCGCCGGCCACCACGGATCCGGCTGCCACTTGAACACGTTGCCCGTCAGGCTCGCGACAAAGACGACGCCGTTCGGCGTCGCCGTCAGCATGTGGCCAGGAGATTCAAACGAGCCGAGAATCTTGCCGCTCTCGACGTCGATCTTCATCACTTGTCCCGCGAGCGTGTCGTAGGTGACGTTTTCGGTGTTGTTGCGGTGCGTGATGATCCACATCTCGTTCTTCGGTGAGATGTACATGCCCTGCGTGCAGCCGAGATGTGTCCAGGTATTCAGCAGCTTGCCGCCGGTGTCGAAGATCTGAATGCGGTTGTTCTCGCGATCGCTCACATACACGCGGTCCTTTGCGTCGACCGCGATCGAGTGCGGCAATCGGAACTGGCCCGGACCATCGCCCTCGGTGCCCCACGTCGCGACGAAGTTGCCGGCCTTGTCGAGCTTGACCACACGCCTGTTGCCGTAGCCGTCGGAGATGTACGCGTTGCCCTGCGAGTCCCACGCGATGTCGGTCGGCCGGTTGAAGGTCTTGGCGTCGTTGCCCGGCTTGTCCTTGACGCCCCAGGTCTGCAGCAGCTTTCCATCGCGCGTGAACTTGAAAATCTGGTGCCCGGCATCGTCCAGCGCCCACACGTTCTGATCGCGATCGATGCGCAGGCCGTGCGGCCGTGTGAACATCCCCTTGCCCCACGAACGCAGATATTTTCCTTGCGGACTGAAGACGACGAGCTGATCGGTTTTCGGGTCGCGCTTGAACACGTACACGTTGCCTTCGTTGTCGGTCGTCACCGCCGACACCCGTCCGAACTTCATCCCCTCGGGCATCGTCTCCGGCTCTTCGCCGAAGCGAATCTCGACGCTGTACTTCATCAGCGATCCCGGATGCGCGGGCCAGCCTTCCGGCACGTAACCCTGTTCCGGCGCTTTGCCCTTCGGGATGTTGGGCCCGGGTGCACCCTGCGGAAGAGGCGCCTGCGCAATCACGCCGATCGTCAGCAACGACAGAGCGAGAATGATGAGCTTTTTCATAGGTCCTCTCAGTGGCTGTAGCGTCCGCATAATCTACCTGATTACCAATGTCGGCGCACGGGCGCCGACCCCATGACTCACCGACTCCCGGACTCTTTGTCGACTCCCGGACTTTGTCGACTCCCGGACTCTTTCCGACTCCTGGACTCCTCGACTCTTGGCCTCCCGGACTCTTGTGAACGAATCCACTCTACATCCTCGTGCGTCATACTGAAATGATGATCGAGCTCGGTCTGGATACATTTGGCGATGTCATGTACGACGGCGACGGGCGGCCTGTCACGCAAGCACAGGCGCTGCGGAATGTCGTGGCCGAAGGCGTGCTCGCGGAGCAGGTTGGCGTCGACGCGTTCGGAGTCGGCGAGCATCATCGGCCCGATTTCTCCGTGTCCGCGCCGGAGGTCGTGCTGGCGGCCATCGCCGGCGAGACCGAGCGGATCCTCCTTGGCTCGGCCGTCACCGTCTTGAGTACCGACGATCCGATCCGGGTGTTTCAGCGTTTTTCCACGCTCAATGCTGTGTCGAACGGACGAGCCGAAGTGATTCTCGGCAGGGGCTCCTTCACCGAGTCGTACCCGCTGTTTGGGTACGATTTGTCGAAATACAACGAGTTGTTCGAAGAAAAGCTGGCGACGTTCGTCAAGCTGCTCGATCAACAGCCGATTGTCTATCCGCCTGTCGAAAACGGCGGCCTGCGAACGTGGGTGGGCGTCGGCGGCAGCCCCGAGTCGGTCGTGCGTGCGGCGCGGCACGGCCTGCCGCTGACGCTTGCCGTCATCGGAGGGAGCGCGAAGCGGTTCCTCCCGTATGTCGAGCTGTACAACCGCGCGTTGAAAGAGTTCGGAAAATCACCGCAGGCGATCGGGGTCCACTCTCCAGGGCATATTGCCGAGACAGACGCGCAGGCGAGGGAAGAAGTGTGGCCGCACTATCTGGCCATGATGAACCGAATCGGCCGCGAGCGCGGATGGCCGCCGCGCGGACGCGACGACTTCGAGCGAGAAGCAGGACCCGATGGCGCACTCTACGTCGGTGCCCCCGACACCGTGGCGGCGAAAATCGTGCGCACGGTGAAGGATCTCGGCCTCTCGCGCTTCAATCTCAAATACAGCAGTGGAACGCTGCCCCACGCGTCCATGCTGAAAAGCATCGAGCTGTACGGCACCAGGGTGATGCCTATGGTGCGGGCGGCTTTGGCGTAACCGTCACTCGCGCACCGCATAGGCGCAGCGAGGCAGAGTCTCTAAACCCAAAAACGGCTGCGATTTCGGCAGGGTTGGTGAAATAATTGTCGACCTTGCGACTCTAACCAGGACTTAACACAGAAAGGATACGCACGTGCGCAGCATTCATGTGTCCGCTCTCGGTACTCGCGCTGGCGGCGTTGGTGATTTCTTCGACCGTTCGCGGCCAGGCACAGAATGCACCGGCTGTTTTCGCGCCGAACGCTGGTGACTACGCAACAGCAAGCATCAGAGTCCTCACTCCTGGCGTGGTGTTCAGCTCAGGTCTGCCAGACATTGCCGCTGCGTTCGCCAAAGAAACAGGGAAGAGCGTCGGAATCAACACGGTCGGCATGGGCACGATCGTCGAGGAGATGTCCAAAAGGACCCCGCCTCCCGATGTCATCGTCCTGCCGTTTCAATTGATGACGACGTTCGCCCTCGAAGGTGGAGTGATGCCGGGGACGATGACGCCGCTGGGTCGCAACCGGATGGGGCTCGCAGTGCGCGCGGGCGCAGCAAAACCAGATATCTCGACGCCCGAGAAGTTCGCTGCAGCGTTGAAGGGCGCGAAAGCGGTGATGCGATCGAATCCCGCGTCGAGGACGATGGTGGCGACGATTATTGACGACATGCTCAAGCTGCCCGAGTTTGCCGGCGTCAACGCGCCGCCCAGCACCAAAGGCGAAGGCGGTCAGGCGCTCGCGCGCGGCGAAGGCGACATGGCGATTCAAACGATCAGTCAGATTCTTCCGTACAAGGAGATCGACCTCGTCGGGCCGGTGCCAAAGGATACGGCCTGTGGATCGACACGATGGTCGCGGTTTCGTCCCGAGCGACGAACGCCGACGACGCGCGTGCCCTTATCCGGTATCTATTGCGGCCCGAGTCGAACAAGGTGTGGAAACCGAGGGGAATGGAACGGTTTGAGTAGGTGATGCGGTTTTCCAAAGTCGCCATCGCGACTGGTCCGCAACTTCACTACGCCGAGCAGGGGAGTGCGGACGGCGATGCCATTGTGTTTCTGCATGGATGGCCGGACTCGTGGTTCTCGTTCAGCAGGGTCGCAGAGCTGATACCGACGAGCTACCGCGCGCTGCTGCTGGACCAGCGCGGGTTCGGCGAGTCGGATCGTCCGGATAGTGGTTACAGCATCGGTGACATGGCGGCAGATGTTGCGGCCCTCCTCGATGCGCTTTCGATCGAGCGCGCAACGATCGTCGGGCACTCGTTCGGCAGCTTCGTGGCCCGGCGCGTCGCCCTCGACTTTTCGAAGCGTGTCGATTGCCTGGTGCTCGTCGGCACGGGATGGTTGGGATCCAACGTGGTGACGCGCGAGGTTCACGCGTCGTTGCGCGGCCTTGCGGATCCGGTCCCGCGCGAATTCGCGCGGGAGTTCCAGGCGAGCACTGCGTTTGCTCCACTCTCCGAGGCATTCTTCGAGCAGATTGTTACCGAGAGCCTGAAGCTGCCCTCGAGGCTCTGGGCGGAGCTCCTCGGAAGCGTCATCACGTACGACGACGTCGACGAGCTCGGGGGGCTCGCTGTGCCGACGCAAGTGCTGTGGGGCGACCGGGACGCGTTGTTTCCCAGGGAGGATCAGGAGCGTTTCGTTGCAGCTGTTCCTCGCGCACGGCTGCGAATCTATCCAGAGATCGGTCACTGTCCCAATTGGGAATGCCCGGACGAGGTCGCGCGCGACATCGTGGCATTTGTGGCACAGCCGCTCCAGAAGGAGCGTAACGTAGGGTCTACATAAGGAGGAGTTGATGATTCCGAGATTTGCGCGCCTGACGATGATTCTCTCTGCGGCGGTGCTCGCGGCGGTGGCGGTGCCGGCACATGCGCAACCGACGGATCCCTTTATGGGCACGTGGCGGCTCAACGCTCAGAAGAGCAAATACACACCCGGCCCGGTGCCGAAAAGCATCGTAACGATATATGAACCGGCCGGTAAGGGACTGAAAGTGTCGGTCACGAACGAGACGGCCGGAGCCAAGATTCAGTATTCCTACACGTCGAACCTTGACGGCACGGATTCGCCGGTTACCGGAAACAATCCGAATGCGGATACGGTGGCGGTCAGGCGAATCGACGCGCGCACGCTCGAGGTCGTGAGCAAGAAAGGCGGTAAGGTGACGCTCACGCAACGGAATGCGCTGTCGGCCGATGGCAAGTCGCGGACGGTGACGACGACCGGCACCGACCCGCAGGGTCAGAAGGTGAACAACGTCTCGGTGTTCGAGAAGCAGTAGAGAGGGAGAAATGGAGTACGGAGCCGCACTCTGCATGCGGCTCCGACACGACGCTGTTGCGTTCGTTGGTGCGATCGCGAGCGCACTCCACCTGCTGCAAGTCCGCAGACCAGCAGCAGACTGACGCGGGTTGTCCGAATGCCGAACGTTCCCGCGAAGAATAGCGCTAAGCAATCTTTGCTCCATTAGAAACTGTGCATCCGGGCGCCTTTTTGACGGGAGATCGGGCCAACGTCTGCTTCTGTCGCGACTTTCTTCTCCGAAGATTCGCAACTAGGTACATTGACACGACAGCCCTTGACACCGATGTGCTCCGAACCTATCGTCGGATCGTCAGTCATGAGGAAGATGTTGCGAGTGTTCGCGGCCGCAGGCGCTGTGTTCGCGCTCTGTTTCTACCAGGGGCGGATGGACATCGCCGGCGTCCATGCCCAGAGCAACGCGGGCGAGTCTGTTGCCGTCGAACTGTCGACTGTAGGCGTGGACGGCAGAACCGGCACGCCTATCGTCGTGCTCCGCGATCCAGAGTCGGGTGGTGTGCTGCCGATCTGGGTAGGCGTGATGGAGGCGCAGGCCATTGCACTCGCGCTGCACGGCGTCGTTCCGCCTCGGCCCATGACGCACGATCTGATGGCCAGCCTCATCGCCGAACTGCGCGCCGAGGTCGAGGAGGTACTCGTCACCGACCTCCGCAACAACACCTACTTCGGCATGGTGCGGCTCAAGGTGGCAGGCGACAAGAAGATCCGCGACGTCGACAGCCGGCCGAGCGACGCGCTCGCGCTGGCGCTGCGAACAGGCGCGCCGATTCGCGTGGCCAGGAAGATTCTGGCCATGTCCCCGGAGTTCGAGTTCATCGCGCCGGACGGCCCGAATCAGGTCGTTCAGGCGCTCGGCATGACGGTTGTCGTCGCTACGCCGCCCCTTCGCAAGCAGTTCCGCCTCGGCGATCGTCAGGGCATCGTCGTCACAAGCGCCTACGGGCTGGCACGAGACAAAGGCCTGCGGCGTGGAGATCTCATCACCGATGTGAACGGCAAAGCTGTCGAGGAGCCCGCGGAGTTCTTCGCAGCGGTCCGCGCGACGAAGCCGCGAGCGCCGGTGCGCGTTACGTACTGGCGCGACGGCGAGACCCGCGTCATCGAGCTTCCCGCCGACCTGCCGCCATCGAACCCCGGAAAACGCGGGCGAGTTACTGCGTAAACCCGAACCGGCACCTCAGAACTCAGAACAGGCACCTCAGAACCCAGAACCGGAACCCCAGAACCCAGCACCCAGCACCTAGAACCGCGCATTTTAGGGTACTTCCGGACTGAAGCCAGCCTCGAAACCGCGCGCGCGCTCGCGCCGCTGCAACGGATCGGCTATCGGAGTGGCCAGCAGAACGCCGAGCTTGATCAGTTCCGGACGGAACTCGTACCGGATGTTTACTGTTTGCGCCGCCGTGGACTCGAGATCGAGCCACACCTGCGTGACGGCGTGGCCCGTTCGCTGGCCCATTCCCGTCGCGGCGTACTCTTCACTCGAGGACCTTTTCGCACTCGCGTCCGCGGATGCGGTTGACTCTGATGCCGCGGACGGAGCTGCCGGCGCATGACGCGGTTCCGAGTCGCTGCGATCCTTGGACGACTCGCGGGCGATCACAGGAGCGCGTTCCTTGAAGAAGACGGCCGAGATTACACCGAGGTTCTCGGTCTGTCCGAGGGCCTGGCCGTACGAGCGCGCCTCCGTCGTGAATTCGAAACGCCGCGCTTCTGCTGAGTTGACCTGCCATCCGCTGATTGTGACGGTCTGATATGGCTCGACCACCCACTTGCGCGCATCGGCCGCGGCCGTATGGCGCGCATCGATCGTGTTGAGGCCGTCGACCGACAGCGCCACAGCCACGCGCACGGGGTAGGGGTTCCGCAGTCGAATCGCATACTCCCGTCCGTTGACCGCTTCGACGTACCAGCGCCCTTTATGTTCGTAATGCCTTTGAGGAACGCCGTTTACGAGAATATCTATCCCCGCATGATGATGCCGGGGTTGAGCGGATGTTACTGCGTGAGGACCCACGGACACGGCGAGCGCGGCTATCAGCAGACTGGCGAAACTGCGGTTCATACATCCTCCTTCCTATAGAACGGAGGAGGAGGAAAACCTTGCACGGGGTATCCCTGTTGACATCCCCTTCCTGAGGCAGTAATTTCCCGCCACACCTTAACCGGGCGGAGGAGAGGAATGAGGCTCATCGTTCCTGTGTCAGCCGCTGCCGTTCTTATGGCGATCGTCGTCGCCATCCCGACAGCCCAGCAACAACAACCAACGGGAGCGTACTCCCAGCGCCAGGCCGACGCCGGCCGAACAGCCTATGAGGTGAGCTGTGCCGGTTGCCACGGCCCCGATCTGACTGGATCGAGCGACGCGCCGGCGCTCATCGGCCCCAACTTCACGGGTGCGTGGGGTGGGCGGCCGATCAACGAGCTACTCCGGCACACGATGGAAACCATGCCGCCGCAGGCGCCGGGATCGCTCGGCGAAGAGATGACGCTGAATGTGCTGGCGTACATCATCCAGAGGGCGGGAGGCGCGGCGGGATCGGAAGACCTCACCGTCAAAACCACGACGACCGTCAATGCGGCAGCATCGAGGCGCGGAGGCGGTCCCGGTTCGATGTCGCTTGGCGCCGGCACCGGCAGCGGACAAGGTCGCGGTGGCGCCAGCGCCGTGCGCGGTGTCACCGTCAGGGGCGAGGTGAAGAACTACGTTCCCGTGACGCCGGAGATGCTGAAGAATCCGCCTCCGGGCGATTGGCTCATCTTCCGCCGCAACTATCACGGCTGGAGCTACAGCCCGCTCGATCAGATCACCCGCGACAACGTTCAGGATCTGAAGCTTGCATGGGTGTGGGCGATGAACGACTCGGGCGCAAATCAAACGACGCCCATCGTCCACAACGGCGTGATGTACCTCGCGAGCCCCAGCAATATCGTGCAGGCGCTCGATGCGAAAAGCGGCAATCTCATCTGGGAAACGCGAGTAGGGCCGGATCAAGCGCCGGGGTACGGCGGCATTCGCAGCATCGCAATCGCGCAGGACAAGATATTTCTCCCGACGAGCAACGCGCATATGGTCGCGCTCAGCGCGCGCACGGGCGACATCTTGTGGGACACCCCGCTCTCCGATGTGAATCACCCCTCCACCAGCGGCGCCATCGTCATCAACGACAAGGTGCTGCAGGGAATCACCGGTTGCGGACGTAACACCGCGGCCGATGGGTGCTACATCAGCGCCATCGACATCAACACGGGCAAGCGCGTGTGGCGGTTCTATACGATTCCACGCGAAGGGGAGCCGGGCTTCGACACATGGGGCAAGCTGCCCAAGGAGCACAGAGCCGGCGTCGAGACGTGGATTGCGGGCTCCTATGATCCCGACCTGAATCTCACGTACTGGGGAACCGCGCAGTCGAAGCCCTGGTCGTTTCTCAACCGCGGCACCACGCCGTTCGAGAAGACGCTATACGCGAATTCCACGCTGGCGTTGAACGCCGACACAGGAAAGCTCGCATGGTACTTCCAGCACGCGCCGGGGGAGTCGTTCGATCTCGACGAAGTATTCGAGCGCGTTCTCGTCGATATCGGCACGCAGAAAGTGTCGTTCAGCGCCGGCAAAGCCGGCGTGTTGTGGAAGCTCGATCGCCGCACCGGTCAGTTCCTGGGCCACAAGGAGATGGTTGGGCAAACCATCTGGGAGCGCATCGATCCCAAGACCGGGGTACCGAGTTATCGTCCCGACATCCTCGAAATGCAGTTCGATCAGACGCTCAACGTGTGTCCCAGCACCGCGGGTGGAAAAAACTGGGGTGCGATGAGTTATCACCAGCCGACAGGTGTGCTCGTCGTGCCGCTGAGTCAGTCGTGTATGGATTTCACCGTTCGCAAAACAGAGCAGGGCGGCAACGGCGCCGTGCGGAGATTTCTGCCGATGCCCAAGACCAACGATCACCTGGGCAAGCTTGCGGCGTACGACGTGCGGACGATGCAGGAGGTGTGGAGCCATACGCAACGTGCTGGGTACCTGACGGGAGTGGTGTCGACGGCGGGAGGCGTGGCCATCGTTGGCGATATCGATCGCACAGTGCGCGCACACGATGTCAGGACGGGCAAAGTGCTCTGGGAATCGAGACTTGGCACCTCGGTGCAGGGTTTCCCGGTCACCTACAGCGTCGACGGCAAGCAATACATCGCCATTGCGGCAGGTCTGGGCGGCGGCAGCCCGCGCAACGTGCCTGCGGCCGTGGCGCCCGAAATCAAGATCCCCAGGCCGGCCAGGCTCTTTACGTATTTACGTTACCGGATCGGAAATGACGTTGGCTTTGGGCTCGTACGCCTTTAGGCGGACCCCGCTCTTAATAAACGATCGCGCCTGTTGCTTTGATTTGCCAGTTCGCTGCGTCTTCGGCCTTGCTCCGGCCTTCGTGTTCCGCGTGCTCGCGGTGCGCTTCCTGGCCTTCCTTGTCCGCCGATCCTACTCGTTCGACGACACCCTGCGCCGTCGCGCGCTTGCCGCGGGCGCTCGTCGGAAACACGATGACGCCGTCATCCACTTTGATGAGAATCGCCTGCCCCTTCGGCGCGTCCGCCGGTGCGAGCGCCATCCAGCATCCCATCATCGTGCAGACGCCCGTCACCACGCCCTCGACGCGAACCGTCTTGCCTTGAAAGTCCGCCGGCTTGGCGAGCAGCTGGGGAATCGGTGTGACCTCGGTCACGGTCGGGGCCGCGCCGAACGTTTCCGCGCCGCGAATCGCGACCGGCGCAGCGGCCATCAGCAACGTCGTGGCTATGAGGACGAGGCGGGTCATAAGAGCTCCTTTTCGTAGCAGGATACCACCAACGAGCAAAAGGGGCTGGGACGGGGTTATCATGCGGCCATATGGCTGCCATCACACTGAGTGTCAACGGCAGGACGCAAACCGTGGATGTCGATCCTGCTACGCCGCTGCTCTACATCCTGCGCAACGACCTTAGCCTGCAAGGCCCACGATTCGGTTGCGGACTCGGCCAGTGCGGGGCATGTTCGGTCATCATCAACGGCGCGGCGGTCCGTTCGTGCGTCACGCAGGTATCGGCAGTCAAAGGCGACATCACGACGCTCGAAGGGCTGGGCAAAGAAGGATCGCTGCACCCGGTGCAGCAGGCGTGGATCGACGAGCAGGTGCCGCAGTGCGGGTTCTGCCAGAACGGGCAGATCATCACCGCCAAGGTGCTGCTCGACAAAAATCCAAACCCTACAGACCAGCAGATTCGCGACGGGATGGCGGGCGCGCTGTGCCGCTGCATGACGTACTACCGGGTTCAAGCCGCGGTGAAGCGCGCAGCAGAAGTCATGCGCTTGCCGCGCCGAAGCGCCGGCTTGTCCGCCGAAGCGCCAGGCGCGAAGGCGGAAAGCGCGAAGGCGGGCGAGGGGAGGAGAGCATGACCACCCTCACGCAAGTACCGCGACGGACCTTCCTGAAAGGCTCGGGTCTGCTCATCGTAGGCGCTGGTGCTGCCGCATCAGCCGGACCATTCACGTGGCTGATTCAGGACGCGAGCGCGCAGGCAGCGCCGTATCCCGACATCGATTTCCGTCAGCTCGATTCCTGGATCGTCATCCATCAGGACAACACCGCGACGTTCCACGTCGGCAAAACGGATCTCGGCCAGGGGACGGGCACGGCGTTCCGTCAAATGATGGCCGACGAGCTCGACATGCCGTACGAGCGAACGACCTGCATCATGGGCAGCACCGACGTCACGCCCGACCAGGGTGGGTCGGGCGGATCGGATGCGATTCAGACCGATGGCTGGCCGATGCGTCGTGTGGCTGCCGAGGCAAGGCGAGTGCTGCTGGAAATGGCGTCCACGGCCCTCGCTGTACCCGTCGATCAGCTCGCGGTCTCCGGTGGAGTCGTTACAGCGAAAGCGGATCCATCGAAGCGGGTGACATACGGCGAGCTCGTCGGCGGCAAGCGTTTCAACGTCACGCTCAGCGGCAACAACGTCGATGCGACGACCGGCATCGCGAAGGTGAAGCCGGTCCAGGATCTCAAGATCGTCGGCCAGTCGCCGCAGCGCTACGACATCCCGGCCAAAGTCGACGGGTCGTTGAAATGGGCCGTCGACATGAAAGTGCCGGGCATGGTGCACGCGCGCAACGTGAAGCCTCCGTTCGCGGGCGCAAAGCTCGTCAGCATCGACGAGTCTTCTGTCAAAGGTATTCCCGGGTTCATCAAGGTGGTCAGCAAGGGCAACTATGTGGCGGTTGTCTGCGAAAGAGAAGAGCAGGCCATCAGGGCGGCGAGACAACTCAAGATTGAATGGCAGAAGCCCGCGACCCCGCCGTTTCCTGCTTCGGACGATCTCTTCACGTACATGCGCACTGCGACCCCCACGTCGAGCCAGAAGCCGGCGGTGATCGGCGATCCCGACGCAGCACTGGCGAGCGCGGCGAGGGTTGTCGAAGCGGAATACGACGTGCCGTTCCAGGGGCACACGTCTTTTGCACCGGCGCACGCGATGGCCGATCCGTCGAACGGACAGATCACGATCTATTCGAACGACATGAAGTCGTACGGGATGCGCACCGGCGTGGCGCAATTCCTCGGCATCCCTCGCGAACAGGTGCGGGTCGTCTGGATGGACGGGCCGCAGGCATACGGCCGAACGGCTGCAGACGATGCGGGGTTCGAGGCGGCGTATCTGGCGAAGGAAATCGGACGGCCCGTGCGTGTGCAGTGGATGAGGAACGAAGAAACCGCATGGGACACCAAGGGGCCGGCGTTCGTGTTCAAGATCCGCGGCGGCTTGGATGCCCAGGGCAATCTGGTGGCGCTCGACTATGATGCGCGGGCCGCGGATTTCTATCACGTCGGCTACAACGAGCACGATACTGTGCTCATCGCACAGCTCATGGGCGCGCGGCGGCCGAAGGCCTCGGCCGGTAGTGCAAGCTCGCCGTCCGACATGTACACGATCCCGAACCGTCGTACTGGCGGGCACGTCGTGTCGATGCCGCTGGTGCACGAGACGCCGGTGCGGACCGGCAACCTGCGCGATCCAAACGGCCCTCAAATTACGTTTGCGGCCGAGTCGTTCATCGACGAGCTCGCCGCAGCGGCGAAGGCCGATCCGGTCGAATTCCGGCTTCGGCTGCTCAACGCGGGCAAGACCGACGACAGCGGGTTCAAGCGCGCGCGATCGATCGCATGTGTGAAGGCCGCGGCAGAGGCCTACGGCTGGGACCCACGGCCGTCACCTAGGCCCTCCGTACGTAGTGCCGGGCTTCAGCCCGGCGTCCTCACCGGACGCGGCATCGCCTACTCCTTCCGCAATCAGACCGTCGCCGCGCAGATCGTCGAAGTCGAAGTGAACCGGCAGACCGGGCGCGTGTGGGCGAAGCGGATTGTCTGCGCGCACGACTGCGGCCTCGTGATCAACCCCGAGGCGCTGCGCCGCACGGTCGAATGCGGCATGCTGCACTCATTGAGCCGCGCGCTGCACGAAGAGGTGCAGTTCGACACCGAGAAGACGACGGGCGTGGACTGGATCTCTCATCCCTCGCTCAGGCATGCGGATACGCCCGAGAGAATTGATGTGGTGATCGTGAACGGCGATCCCAATCCGAAGCGGCCGGATCTTCCTCACTATGGCGCCGGAGAGACGGTCTGCAAGCCGCTGCTCGCGGCAGTGGCGAATGCCATATTCGATGCAACCGGTGTACGGCTGCGTCGCGTGCCGTTCCGGCCCGCGCGTGTGCTCGCAGCGCTGAAGGCGCAAGGCGTGTAGTCCTTCTGATTTCACCGCGATGGCGCTACGACGCTACGTCTTCTTCTCAAGAAAGAAGCCCCTTGCGTCGCTGCGTCGTTGCGGTGAGACACTGCAGGAGTAGTGTCCGGCTTCTTGACCACCGTAGCCTTGGCGAAGGTGGTTAGCCGGACTGCGCAGCCCTGAGTGAAATTGACCGTGAATTTCGCGTTAGATAAGAGATGGTCATATCCTTGGGTGGTCAGAAGGACAACGACCGGTTTGGGGGCAATTCCGTGACCCCGGAGCGCTGGATGCGCGTGAAGGAAGTCTTTCACGCGGCGGTTGAGCACGTCCCCGCCGGTCGCGCGGCGTTTCTTTCGTCTGCCTGCGGGGAGGACACCGCGCTGCGCGCCGAGGTCGAGCGGCTGCTGAGTGCTTACGAAGAGGCAGCAACATTCATCGACCGGCCAGCGGTCGCGAACGATGTGACTGCCGCAGGGAAGACGCGACCCACGTTGACCGGCCGGGTGATCGGCCGCTACGAGATCGGCCCTCTTCTTGGCGTCGGCGGCATGGGCGAGGTCTACGCCGCGAAAGACCTCGAGCTCGGGCGCGCGGTCGCGATCAAGATCGGCATCGCGAGCGATGCCGATACGCATGCGCGCCTCAAGCGCGAAGCGCAGCACGCATCGCGCCTCAATCATCCCAACATCTGCACCATCCACGAAGTCGGCAGCCACGAGGCTCAACCCTTCATCGTCATGGAACTGGTGGAGGGGGAGCCGCTCTCTCACGTCATTCCTCCCGGCGGTTTGCCCGTTGAGGATGTCGTGCGCTACGGATCGCAAATCGCAGATGCGCTGGCGCACGCGCACTTCGGCGGTGTGACGCACCGCGATCTGAAAAGCGCGAACGTGTTGATTACGCGCGACGGGCGACCAAAGGTAATGGATTTTGGTCTGGCCCGTGCGTTGTCGCGCGAAACGCTCGACGACATGTCGAAGTCGCGCGCGTCGATAACCGCCGAAGGCGTCGTCGCCGGCACGCTTGCGGTGATGGCGCCCGAGATGCTGCGCGGCGAGCCGGCCGACGAGCGCAGCGACATCTGGTCACTGGGCGTGCTGCTGTACGAAACAGCGACCGGCGAGAAGCCGTTCCGCGGCGCGACTGGATTCGAATTGAGCGGCGCGATTCTACACTCGCCGCCTGCGCAGCTTCCGGCGCGCGTGCCGGAATCTCTCGCACGGATCATCCATCGCTGTCTCGAAAAAGATCCAGGCGCTCGCTATCAGAGTGCAGGCGATGTGTGCGCCGCGCTTGCTACGCAATCGAATGGACCGCCGACGGTGCGCCGTGCCCCGACGCCCGCCTCGAAATACAAAATCCCGGCCGTCGTCGCGGCCATTCTGCTGACGCTTGTCTCGTATCACTTTTTCGCCCGTCGAGGCGCTGCGCCCCTCGCTGTTGGGGCGTCCGGACGACCGGCGATCGCCGTCATGTACTTCCAGAATGCCGGCGCGCCGGATTCCAATACGGCGTGGCTGTCGAGCGGTGTGCCGAACATGCTCGTCACAGGGCTCGCGCAGACACGCGGTCTCGAGATCGTGAGCGAGCGGCGCCTGCTCGAAGCGCTCGGGCAGAGCAGCCAGGCGAACTTGTCGTCGCTCGGTCGCACGCAGGCGGCAGACGTCGCGCGCCGAGCGGGTGCAGGGGCCATTGTCGTGGGCAGCATCTTCCACGCAGGGCCGGAGATTCGCATCGACGCACAGGTCGAAGATCTTGCGACCGGCAGGGTGCTCGGAGCGCAGACCGTGCGCGGCACCGATGTCTTTGCGCTCGTCGATCAGCTGACGTCAGAAATCCGCGGCGTCGTCGGCCTCGACGACGCGCACGACGTGCGCAACGTCGCGAACGTGTCGTCGAAGTCCCTCGAGGCGTACAGGCTCTATTCGGAAGGCAAGGTAGCCGTCGGGAATGTGCGGATGGCCGACGCAGATAAATTCCTCAAGGCGGCAGTGGCAATCGACCCGTCGTTTGCCGAGGCGTATATGCTGCTCGCGCACGTCTGCAGCCGTCTCGGGCAGAAAACGGCGGGAGAGGATTACCTGAAGCTCGCGCTCGACCATTCCGACCGCCTCAGCGAGCGGCATCGTCTGCTGCTCGACATCGCGGTCGCTCGCGAGCGAGGGCAGGCCGACGACGGAAGACGGATGCTCGACGAACTGCTCGCGAAGTATCCCGACACGGAAGAAGCGTATCAGCTCGCATTGAAGTTGTACCCGGCGGGTGATCTGACGGGACGAGACCGAAACCGACTGCTGGAGATTACATCCGCCGGACGGGCGGCGCTGCCTTCATCCAGCCACACGCGAAACTCGCATGGCTATGCGCTGCTCGGAGCGGGGCGCTACGAGGAGGCGGCGCGCGAGTTCGAAGCGTACGCGCGCATCGCACCGCGCGAACCGAATCCGCACGACAGTCTCGGCGAAGCGTACTTGAAGGCGGGGGACGCGGAGAACGCAGTCGCGGCCTATGCGCGCGCTCTCGTGGTCGATCCGACCTTCCCGTCGTCGCGCAACCTTCATGGGTGGGCTCTCGCGATGCTCGGGCGCTACGATGATGCGTTGACCGGATCGGTGGATGCGCCGGTCTACAAGGCGATGATTCTGTCGCGCGTCGGCCGCTATCGTGAAGCCACGCAGCTACTCGACGAAGGTGAGAAGCAATCGATCGCGGGAGGCGACGTGTCGATGGCGGGTTGGTCCAGGGCGGTGTCGGCTCTGCTGGCGATCGAGCGCGGCGATCATGCGCGTGCGCTGCGTGATATACCTGCCGCCGGTAAATTCTTCGCCGGCGAGCCGGACGATGTGCTGCGGATGGTGAGAGTGTCGCAACACCTGCTGTCGGGCATCGCGCGCATTCAGGTCGGCAGATTGGCCGACGCGGTCTCGCAGTTCGAGGCGCAGGGACGCGCCTACAAAGGTGTGAACGAGATCGAGCGCTCGTGGCGTCGCATGCTCGAGGCAGAAATCGCCCTGGCGCGCGGCGATTTTCAGCAAGCGGCGACTGCATTCTCCGCCAGTGAGCCCACGCTCCGAATATTCGACCCGAACGTGGTCGGGTCGTCGGTGCTCTTCAACAATCTCCCGTCGCGCGACGGCCTTGCGCGCGTTGCGATCGCGCGGGGCGATCTGGATGGGGCGATCAAGATCTATCGTGACCTGCTTCGCTACGGCCCGCACAGCAAATGGGTGGCGTCGTTCGAGCCGCTTTACGTCTTGCAGATTGCGCGGCTTCTCGAAAAGAAGGGCGACCGCAAGGCCGCCGTCGAGGAGTATCAGCACTTCCTGAATCTGTGGGAAAACGCCGATGCCGGCTTGCCGCAGCTCGCCGAAGCGCGGCGAGCCGTAGCCAGGCTGACGTAACTCGAACCCGTAGTCCTCTGATTTCACCGCGACGGCGCTACGCAAAGTGTTGACACTTCAGAACGCCAAGACTGATAATGACTAACTCTCATCGCGAAACCAAGTTATCGACAGCCCTCAGGGCGGGTGTCGATGAAGAGGAACGTGGCGAAACCTGTGTGGTTAGTGGCTGTGTTGTTTTGCCTGCCCGGGGTGGCGGGGATGCCTGTGCACGCGCAAACCCTGCAAACTCCACCCCACGCGGCGACCATCAATCAGGTACTGTGTGACATGCCACAGCGCTACCGCGAAAGCCGGTGATCTTGTTCTTCAGGGGATAGACAGTTCGCCTGCCGCGAATCCCGAAATCTGGGAAAGGATTGTCCGCAAGATTCGATCTGGCGAAATGCCGCCGCCGGGACGCCCTCGTCCCGATGTTGAAACGCTTCGCGCCTTTACGACTTCTATCGTTTCACAACTGGATGCTGCCGCTGAGCGAAGCCCGTATGCCGGCAGGCCGGTGATCCGTCGGCTGAACCGGCTGGAATATGGCAATGCAATTCGGGATCTGCTGGCATTCGAAATGCCCGCATCTGCGGAATTGCCGGACGATGGCATTGCGAGCGGCTTCGACAATATCGGAGATGCGTTGTCGATTTCTCCAGTGCTGTTAGAGCGCTACCTGAAGGTAGCGCGAAAGGTCGCCGATCTCTCGATCGGTATCGGTGCTGATTCGCCAGTAACGGAGCAGTTTTTCGCCACGAAGACGCAGGTCGAGTGGCAGGGTGAGGACATGCCCGTCGGTTCTCGAGGCGGGATATCTGTTCGATACCATTTTCCAAGAGACGGCGAGTACGTCCTCCGTGCGTTTCTGGCCGGTGGCCCGAATCTCACTGCTACCGAAGGGGTTCGACTCTTCCAGATACGCACGATCGTGAAGGCTGGGCAGCACACGCTTGTGGCGACGTTCCCGGACGACTTCGCCGAGCGCGAGGGCCCTGCAACGAATTTAGGCACGGGAGGGAAGGCGCTTGGAGGACCGGTGGATCCTGAAGGATCCGCTGTTCGCCCGGCCCTCGATGTTCTGTTGGACGGCCGCCGAGTCAAACGGTTCGACATCGTAGGTGCCCCGGCAAACGAGCTCGTCCAACTGCCGGCTGGGCCGCCGCAGCTCGAATACGTGGAGATCTCGGGTCCGTACAACCCTACTGGAGTCGGTTCGACAGCGAGCCGGCAGCGGATCTTCGTCTGTCAGCCGCAGCGAGCGTCTCAGGAATCAGCTTGCGCGTCGAAGATTGTTTCTGCGCTCGCGCGCCGGGCTTTCCGCCGCGACGTCAGCAGCGAGGATTTGCGGCCATATCTCACGGCGTACCGTGACGCACGACTGAAGAGCAGCTTCGACGAGTCGATTGCTGCTGTCGTGCGCCGCGTGCTTGTAGCGCCCGACTTCCTCTTTCGTCTCGAGTTCGATTCGAGAGCTGCACGACCGGGGTCTGTCTACCTGCTGACGTCTTCCGAGTTGGCCACCCGACTGTCATTTTTTCTTTGGAGCTCGATTCCCGACGATGAGCTGCTGAACCTGGCATCCTCGGGGAAGCTCGTGGACGCCGCGGTGTTGAAGCAGCAAGTGCTGCGCATGCTGGTCGATCCGCGGGCACAGTCGCTGGTTGATAACTTCGCCGCACAGTGGCTTGGGCTTCGCGCTCTGGCGGATGCGCAACCGGACGAAGCTGCCTATCCGGAATTCGACGAGGGGCTGCGACAGGCATTCCGCACAGAATCGCGGTTGTTCATCCAGAGTGTGATCTGGGAAAACAGGAGTGCGCTCGACCTCGTAAGTGCCGACTACACATTTCTCAATGAACGACTTGCGAAACTGTATGGCATTCCAGGTGTAGTCGGTCCAGGGTTCCGGCGGGTCTCGTTGGCGAGTCATCCGGAGCGTGGCGGTCTCCTTGGACAAAGCGCCATCTTGATGATGACGTCGCACACGAACAAGACGTCGCCGGTGCTGCGCGGGAACTGGATTCTCACGAACCTGCTCAATGCGCCGCCGCACCGGCCTCCTCCAGGTGTTCCTCCCCTGGAACAGAGCGCCGTCGGCGGTAAGCCACTCACCACGAGGCAGCTGGTGGAGCGCCATCGAGCGAATCCCGCATGCTCGAGCTGTCACGCGCGCATGGATCCTCTTGGATTCGCGCTGGAGAACTTCGATGTCATCGGCCGCTGGCGCACCTCGGACGAAGGTGGTCCAATCGATTCCTCGAGCAAGCTTCCCAACGGCGACAGTCTGGATGGTCCAGCCGGGCTCAGGGCAGCCATTCTGTTGCATGCGGATGATTTCGTTGGTGGAGCGGTGGAGCGGCTGATGACGTTTGCCCTCGGGCGGCAGCTCGACGGTCGGGATCAGCCGGCGATTCGCAAGATTCTAAGAGAAACCGCTGCGGGTCGTCACAGGTTTTCCGATCTCATTCTCGGCGTCGTCAACAGCGTACCGTTTCGCATGCGGCAGCAACAGGAGCCATCATGATCATCGCGAAGAAACATCTTGACCGGAGAACATTCTTACGCGGCGCGAGCACCGTGCTGGCGCTTCCTCTTCTGGATGCGATGATTCCCGCCCTGCGGCCAGATCGCCTCACGGCCGCCGCGCCAGTGCGCCGCCTGGGCTTCGTCATGTATCCCCTGGGCGTCGTGGTGGACAAGTGGAAGCCAATCGGTGCGGGAGCCGATTACCAGATGAGCTCGGCGTTGGCGCCGCTGGCGCCATTTCGAGACAAGTTCATCATCACGAGCGGCCTCACATCATCGCCGGACCGCACGAAGACCGACTTTCACGACCGTGCGATGGCGTCCTATATGACGGGCTGTGAGCCGACGACCGGCAAGGTTCACGTCGGCATCTCGGTCGATCAGGTGGCTGCACAGGTGCTTGGCCGGGAAACGGCGTTTGCGTCGCTCGAGATGAGCACACAGCCGATGCAGTATCACGGCTCCCCTTGCTTCAAAAGCGCGACGCAGAACCTCCCGATGGAGAAGAACCCGCGCGTTGTGTTCGAGCAACTCTTCGGCGATACCGACAAGATCGACCGCGAGGCCTCGCTGTTGAGGGACGCCGAAGAGCGAAGCATTCTCGACGATGTGTCTAGTCGAATCGCTTCGTTGAAGAAGCGTCTCGGGGCCGGCGATCAGCGAAAGCTCGACGACTACCTCGCGTCGATCCGCGACGTTGAGCGGCGCATACAAAACACGATGCAGACCAAGGCTCCCGATTTGCCGGAGGCAGTGCGTCCGGCAGGCATTCCTGATTCGTGGCCCGAACACGTGAAGTTGATGTTCGACTTGCAGGCGCTGGCGTTGCAGGCGGATCTCACGAGAGTGTGGACGTTCTTGTACAACTCTGAAGCGTCGCTGATCACCTATCCGCATCTAGGTATTTCGATGCAGCACCATGAGATTTCACACCATAACTTCGAGCCTAAGAAGTTGGAGGCGCTCGCCAAGATCAACGTCCACCAATCTGAACTGTTCGCATACTTTCTCGGCAAGCTGGAGACGATCAAGGAAGGAAACAGCACGCTGCTCGACTACTCGCTCGTCGTCTACGGCAGCGACCTGAGCGTGCCGACCATTCACAGCCAGCGCGACCTGCCTATTATCGTCGCCGGTGGCGCGGCCGGACGCGTGGCGGGCGGCCGCTACGTGAAGTACGAAGGCGAACCTCCGCTCACGAACTTGTATCTGAGCCTGCTCGACAAGGTCGGAGTGCCGACGGAGAAGCTGGGTGACAGCACCGGCCGGTTGAACCGACTCGAGGTGTGAAATGTGGTCCCCGAAGATTCGCGCTTGGACGGCAGCGGCGACGATTTGTCTCATCGCGGCCGCTGCGGTGCTCGATGCTCAATCGTTGCTCGACGCGGCCCGGCGCGACGATATCGATGCAATCAAGTCGCTCTTGGCAAGCGGCGTTGACGCTGACGCGAAGAGCGAGGACGGTTCGACAGCCCTCACCTGGGCGGCGATGCGCGGCAATACTGCGATGGCCGAGCAACTCCTTGCTGCCGGCGCCGATCCGAATATCTCCAACATGTACGGCGTGGCGCCGCTGCAAGTGGCGATCGAAAACTCCGCTATGGAGGTCGCGCGGATTCTTCTGCTGAAAGGTGCCAATCCGAATGCTGCGCGCGAGAGCGGCGAAACCCCCTTGATGACCGCTTCTCGGTTGGGGAACGGCGAGATGGTAAAGCTGCTGCTGAGCCGTCATGCGGATCCCAACGCCCGTGAAAAGAGATTCGGCCAGAATGCGGTCATGTGGGCGGCAGGTTCACCGGACATCATCCGGATGTTGATTGACGCCGGTGCGGACGTGCAGGTGACGACAAACGTCTGGGACGTTAAAGCCGCAATTCCGGGTTCTTCGTTTCGAACCGTTGGCGCTACCGGTGTCCCGTGGGTGTTCCAGGGCGACTACGTGAGCAAGAAGGGCGGCCAGAATGCGCTCATGTTCGCCGTGCAGAAACGGAACGTCGATTCTGCGCGGATGCTGTTGGACGCCGGACTCGACGTCAACAGCGCTTCCGCCGACAAGACGACGCCGTTGCTGTTGGCGGTTTACAAGTGGGAAAGCACCGACGGCCGCAGCGTGGCGTTCGCCCCAGACCTGGCGATGGCGAGTTTCCTGCTCGATCGTGGTGCCGCGATCAACGTTGCGGACACGCAGGGATACACACCACTGCACGGAGCCGTGCTCGCTGCTGGCAATCTAGTCGTGAGTGTCAGCCGCAGCGCACGGGGCGGACGAGCGGGCGGTGCAGGCGCGGCTGCGCGTGGAGGCGCCGTTGGGGGTCGCGGTGTAGCCGCTGCTCCGGCATCTCGCGCCGACTGGATACGAGTCGTAAGTCGTCTCCTCGATGGTGGCGCCGACCCGAACGCAGCCGTGATTTACCCGACGATAGGCCCTGCAGGTGCGCGACTCAATCCGCCGCCGGGTGGCTCCACGCCGTTGCATATTGCGACCGTCGCATCGGACGTGGAGTTGGTGCAGTTGTTATGCGCGCGAAGTGCAAACCCGAATGCCGTGCGAAAGGACGGGCTTTCGTCGCTCGCGTTGGCCGTCCAGGCCGACAACGTCGACGTCGTGAAGGCGCTTGTCGCTGGGGGAGCCGATCTGCGTCAGCGATACAACCCCTCGACGATGGTCGCCGATCCCGTCGAGGCATTGGCGCTGACCCGCCACAGCCAGACGATCATGCACATAGCAGCGCTCGCAGGATCGCCAAAATCGATCGAATACTTGTTTTCTCTCGGTGTTCCCTTGACCGAGACGAACGCTGAGGGGGAGACACCGCTGGAAATGGCAGAGAACCAGGAAGTCTTCCAGTACGTGCTGGCGTACGAGGGCACAGGCGCTGGCGGCGGCACATGGCGCCCCAGAGATTTCGCAACCTCTGACACGATCAAGCGCCTCCTCAACCTGCCGACACTGGCATCGTATTCAGGCGGGATCGTTCGATGATCCGCCCTCGTGTACTCGCGTTCGCTGTCGTTGGCTGTTTTGGATTCGGGTTTCTTGGCTACGCTCAGGGGCCAGATAAGGCGTTCCACAAGCCTCCCAAGGTGCTCGATGTTGTCAAGACGCACGCCGGGATGATTCAAGGGCCGCCGCCGAACACGGCCGGAATCCGGATCTACAAAGGTGTCGCGTTCGCGATGCCGCCGGTGGGGGATAGACGCTGGCGCGCGCCTGCGCAGCTGGAAACATGGGAAGGCGTGAAGCCCGCGACGCAGTTTTCGACCGACTGTGTCCAGGCGCCTCCTGCAGATGGACACCCCGTCAGCGAAGATTGCTTGTATCTCAACATCTGGACGGGCGCGCAGACGATAGCCGAACGTCGGCCGGTACTCGTCTGGATTCACGGTGGCGGATTCAGCAGCGGATCGGGCAGGGACCTCCGAATCAACGGGGAAAATCTGGCCAAGCGGGGCATCGTCGTTGTGACGATCAACTACCGGGTTGGCGCGCTCGGTTTTCTCGCCCATCCTGAGCTCACCGAGGAGTCTCACAACAAGACGTCGGGAAACTACGGGTTACTGGATCAGCTTGCGGCGTTGGCGTGGGTCCAGCGCAATATCATGATGTTCGGCGGCGATCCGGCAAACGTAACGCTGGGCGGCAACTCGGCAGGCGCACTATGCGTGAACCTGTTGGTGGCTTCACCGCTGGCCAAGAATCACTTCAGACGTGTCATCGTCGAGAGCGGCGCGGCCGTCAGCAGCTTTTCGCTGGCCTATCCCCAGCCACTGAAGATCTCTGAGAAGGCCGGTATCGATTTCATGAATGCCGCCGGTGCCGACTCGCTGGCAGCGCTGCGCCGTATACCGCACACAGATTTACTGAAGACCCGCGGCCCTAACCGGATGTCGATCGACGGCTATGTCGTCCCGATGGATCCGTATGAGATGTTTTCCACCGGCAAGCACAACGATGTGCCGATTCTCAACGGCTGGAATCGCGATGATGTTGCGGGCGGCGGGACGACGACAGGTACCACAGCATTCAAGGACTCGGTAAAGACCCAATACGGGGTCCACGCCGACGCGGTTCTCAAGGCGTTCCCGGCCGACACCGATGAGCAGGCTGGGAAATCTGCAGCGGCACTCTCGCGCGACGTGTTGTTCGCCTGGCAGGGGTATACATGGGTGCGTTTGCAGGAGCGCACGGGAAAAGCCGCAGCCTACACCTACTATTTCAATCGCGTTCCGCCGGACACACCCGAACAGATGGCAAGAGGCGTATTCCATGGTTCAGAGAGTCCTTATGCACTGGACAATCTCGACAAGTTCAAACGCCCATATACCGACATCGATCGGAAACTGTCAGCTGTCATGAGCTCGTACTGGATCAATTACATGAGGAGCGGCAATCCGAATGGCAGTGGCCTGCCAGAGTGGCCGCAGTTCTCCATCAAGACCGATCAGGTGATGGAGCTCGGCGAAACGATTTCTCCGCGGGCGACTCCGTTCAAAGACGAGTTTGCGGCGCTCGATGACGTGTTCGAACTGGTCAGGAAAGGCAAGCCGTAGCAGCGGCCAAGCATCGTTAGAGTCCGAATCGAGGAGGGAGCATGACGAGGAACGTCCGGTTGGTTGTTCTCGCGTGGGTGGCGTTGGCTTCGTTGAGTGCACCGGCCATGGCGCAGGTCCTTTACGGCTCCCTTGTCGGAACCGTCATCGACGAATCCGGGCTTGCCGTTCCAGGTGCCACTGTCACGATTACACAGCTCGAGACGAACCAGTCTCGCGCAGGAACCACAAGTGCGAACGGAACCTATTCATTTACGAACATCGCTGCCGGTACCTATCAGGTTGAGGTGGCACTCACTGGCTTTCAGCCATTTCGAGCTCGCGACATTGTCGTGCGACAAAACGTCGCCGTTCGTGTCGATGCGAAGTTGGTCGTCGGCAATCTCCAGGAGTCTGTCGAGGTATCGGCCGCCGCCGCGATTCTCCAGACCGAAACGGCCGCCGTCCAGTCGCAAACGACAAGCTTACAGATTGAGACGCTGCCGACGAGTGGACGGAGCTTCCATAGCTTGATGGTGCTCACACCGGGCGTTGGTCAGCCGGATTACTTCCAGCAGGGCGGCACGAACAACCCGAGCCGCGCAATGACTGTGTCTGTCAACGGCCAGCCGACCTCGAATACCGTTGTTCGCATCGACGGCGTGAGCGCGACAAATCAATGGATTGAGGGCTTGCAGTCGTACAGTCCCAGCATGGAGGCGATTGAGACAGTCAATGTCGTCACCAACAGCTTCGACGCGGACCTGGGAATGGCCGGTGGCGCGTCCGTGAACGTGCAAGTCAAGAGCGGCACAAATGTGTTGAGGGGCGCGGCGTTCGAGTACTGGACGGATGCGCGGACCAGAGCGAGAAGCTACTTCGCGCCGCCTGGCAGCGACAAAGGCAACGATAAGAAGCACGTTTTTGGTGGCACGCTTGGTGGACCGATCCTGCGGAACAGGCTCTTTTACTTCGTCAGCATCGAAAGCACTTTCCAGAGAACCAGGGGCGCGCAACTCGGGGTGAGTGGCAGCCAGGGTGCAGGTGGCAGCGGGCTTCAGTCGATTCCGACCGCAGAGCTCCGAGCCGGAAATTTCTCGGCAACCGGGACCGTGCTGTACGACCCGCGTACGGGCGCTGCAAACGGCACTGGGCGTGTCCCGTTTGGATTTGCGAATTGCCCGGGCGTGACATCAACGAGCGACGCGCGCTTCCCCGGCTGTAACTACATCCCGGCCGATCGTATCAATGCGATCTCGAAGCGACTTCTGGATTACCTTCCGTTGCCTGAACTGCCCGGCTACACCAGCAACTACTACACGACGGATACCAACGAGACGACGTACCGCAAGATCGATTCGAAGGTCACGTGGACACCAACCAACAAGCTGAATGTGAATACTCGATTCAGTTATCTGCCAAGCAGTGAATTCATCGGCGGCATGTTTCCGCTACCTGACGGCACAGATGAGATCAACCCTCTCAACGTCGGCCGTCAATGGCATGGACGGATTGCCAGCAGCTCGCTGGCGGCGACATCCATCGTCTCACCGACGTTCGTCGTTGACGGCATATTCGGGTTCACGCGGCAGCACACAAGCGTCGTGCCGTACGGGCCATCAGACGTCTGCTGGGGTGAAGATGTCTTCGGAATACCGAACTCCTGTCAGCCTCCGTACTCCCTCGAGCGTGGCACGCCCCAATTCAGCATGTCCGGTTGGACCCAGCTTGGCGGCATGACTGCGATACGCGATTACCTCGACCCACAATTGCAAATGGTTGCGAACGCGGGATGGACAAAGGGAATCCATAACGTGAAGTTCGGTGTCGACGCGCATCGCACCCACATGAATCACAACGAAACGCAGAATCCGGTCTTCAATTTCAACGGCGGCCTCACTGCGTTGAGCGGTGGCGCATCGCCGAACAACTTCAATTCCTTTGCAGATTTCCTGCTGGGGTTGCCCTCTTCTCAGTCGGCGACCGCAATGAGCCCCCTTGTGGACGCGAGCGGGGCCAGTCAGGAGCGGCCTGCGACGCTTCGCAGCTGGGAGGTCGGTTTCTACGTCCGCGACCAGTTCCAGTTGACGCAGAACATGACCGCATCGGTCGGCCTTCGCTGGGAGTATTACCCGATGTCCACGCGCGCCGACCGCGATTTGGAGGTGTTTGATTTCACGGCGAATCGACTGCAGATTTGTGGAGTCGCCGGCGCAAACGGGCAAGTGTGCAACATCGGAGTTCAGAAGGATCTGTTCACCCCGAGGCTCGGGCTGGCGTACAGGTTGACGCCTACGACCGTGCTGCGCGCCGGCTATTCGCGCAACCCGCAGAACGACAATGTCGGACGCACCATCATGCAGGCATTTCCTGCGGTCATTACGATCAACGAGGTTGGCGCGAATACTTTTGCACCCGCGGGCAACTTGAGCAACGGCGTGCCGGTCGTCCCGCAGGTCGACCTCTCTGGCGGCAACGTCGCGCTCCCGGCAGGCGCCGGCGTGACGACATATCGAGACGAGTACATTCGCGGAACCATCACGTCGTACAACGTGACGCTGCAAAAACTGCTGCCGCACTCATTGAGCGTGCAGGTTGGATATGTCGCGAATCGACAGAATGAAATCACCAGGAACGAGAACCTCAACTACGGGCAGATTGGTGGCGGAGCGGCGAGTCAACCCTATCGCGCGATTATGGGCACGACATCGGCGGTCAACGTGCGTTCGCCGCTCGGTCGAGTCAAGTACGACTCGTTGCAGCTCAGCATGAACCGTCGGATGCTCAACGGGCTTCAGGTTGACGCCAGCTATAGCTACGCCAAAGGAACTGACTGGTGGGCCGGCTCGATTGCCATACCCGAGTACCTGGCACTTGAACAAAGGCGTCCAAGGTGGCAATACACCGCACAAGTTCGTGCTTTCAACGATCTACGAACTGCCGTTTGGCCCTGGAAAGCCGTTCTTGAACGGCGGCGGAGTTGTGACGGCCATCATGAAAGGGTGGCAGTTGAATACGTTCCTCAACACCGTCTCGGGAACGCCGTTCAGTGTCAGCGCGAGCGCGGCGTCGCTCAACGCGCCGGGTAGCGGGCAGTCTGCTGATCAAATCAAGGACGAAGTGGAAATTTTTGGCAACACTGGACCAGGCGTGCCGTATTTCGACGTGACCGCTTTCAGTCCGGTGACGGACGCAAGGTTCGGGACGGCAGGCTTCAACACGCTCCGCGGCCCTGGGGTGGCCAATATCGATGCAAGCGTCTTTCGCACGTTTTCCTTCTCCAGGGCTTTCAATATGCAGGTTCGCTTCGAGGTGTTCAACGTGACAAACACGCCGCATTTTGGCAACCCGAGCGGGACGAACGTGTCGAACTTACAGCTCAATGCAGACGGAACCGTGCGGAGTCTCAATGGATTCGGCGTCGTTGACTCCGTTTCGGCGATAGGCCGGGAATACGATCAACGATATTTCCGTATTGGATTGCGGGCCTCATTCTGACGAGATTGTGACCTGACCCCACTCTGATTTCACCGCGACGGCGCTACGACGCTACGTTTTTTCTTCTCAAAGAAACCGTTGCGTCGTCGTGTCGTTGCGGTGGGACACGCAGGCTACCTTTCCCCATTGACGAACACCAGGCTCCAGTGGTCGTCTGCCCGTTTGACGACGTTGTCCACATCGTCTTCGAGCAGGTAGCGCTGTTTCACCAGGTCCTGCGCGGCCGCCGTGACGAGAGCGAGATAACGCTCGCGGCTCTGGTAGCGCTCTTCGATCGACGTCCGGGGATCTTTGGCGCGCTCGCGATCGGTGCGCGTGCGCGGCAGGGGAATGTAAGACCCCTGCATGCTTGAAAGCAGAGACGACGGTCCCGATTCGGCATTGAAGAGATTCCAACCTGTGTAGGTGGCCAGCGGCACCGAGATCTCCGGCATCTTCACACCCGCCAGCTCGTTGCCGTCGTTGTCCACCTGGGGAACGAGGATGGGAAAGGCGCTGTTCGTTTCGGGCGGATCGACGCTGATGATGCCCTTCGACGCGAAGTCGAGCCCGTAAAAGACGCGATAGGCCTTGTGCGCTTCCGTTGGTTTCCCGACGCCTGCGAGAGACGGAAACTTCATCGCATCGATCTGGACCAGCGTCTTGTCCTCGAGCCGCGGGTGGCGGCTCGCCGGCGGCGCCACGCCATCTTTGATCCAGCGATTCATTCCGACGAGAAGCGCACGCATCGACCAGCGATAGTCGTTCGGGTTGTTCAGGTTCTGCCCGATGCTTTTTCGCGGCGGAAACGCGGCCGGCCCGTGCTGGCCGCCGGCGAACACGTAAATCCGCGTGCTATCCGGTACCGGCGCATCGGTCTGGCCGTCGATGGCCGTGTGGATCAGCGACGCCGCACGCCCCCAATATTCGTACGACGAGTTCGTATAGAAGATCTTCGGCGTGAGCTCCGGCTTCACGCGCAGCATCAGCCCGTCTTTGTCACCCGTCTGAGGGTCGGTCTGAACTGTGTCGGTGAAAGGGAAGATGTCGGTCGGGTAGAACTTGTTCAGGAACGGATGGCCGTCGCGAGACGGCTGTGAGAAGCGCAGGTTGAAGCTTCCGCGGCCGCCGCCGGCGACGTGCGCCATCACGCCGTCGAACACTTTGCGGTTGCGTTCGTCTTCGTTGAACCCGTAATAGAGATACGTCCGCAGGAACCGCCCGCTCTGCGACACGCCGAACGCGATCGCGCGCTGAATCGAGCCCGCGGGGATAGACAACGCGTCGCCCAAAACAAAGGAAGACGCATATTTGAGGTGCGAAATCACATCGCGGACCGCCGCGGCGCCTACTCCGGCCACCGGCGGATCCTGGGCTTTGTAGACGACTTCGTAAATCTTCCCCGGCTGAAAACCGCCGGTCAGATACACGCGTCCGCCATCGAGTTTCCATTCGCTCTTCGGGATGAACCGGCGCGCCCCTTCGATCGAATCGCGCACCGTGAGGGTGTTGGCTGGATCGTTCGGGTTGGCGACGGTGTAGGCGATGTGATCGCGGTCCGCGAGCGAGGCGTCCGCCGTCACGCGCGAGACGATGACCTCGCTGCGGACGATGCCCGTGATTGGTTTGCCGTAGTCTGTGGCGATCGGTGCGTAGACGCGGACGAGGCCCTCCCGGTGCGGCGGATCGAACTGCCAGCCGACCCAGAGCAGCGTGAAGCCCTGCGTCATCAGGAAACCGTCGCCCATCTGGGCTTCGGTTGTCGGATCGAGGCTGCCCGTCGCCTGGTTGTAGAAGGCGAGCATCCCTTTGCCGCCGCGGTTCGAGACTTCGTACAGCACGGTGCCGTTGCCGCGCTCGATTTGTTTCGGCTTGATCAGAAAGAAGTCCGACGAGAACTCGACGCGCCCGCGGGCGTTCTTTGGCGCCTTGTCGATGTCGGTGATGATCTTGTTCGGCGCGAGGGACGGGTCGACCTCGAAGTAGATGCGGCCGGACAGCTTTTCGTACGGCCCAGTGGCGCCGAACGCCTTCCCGCCGGCCACATCGGCACGGGACGTGACCTCGATCCGCACGACCTCTGCAGCGGCGGGCGAGCAGGTGACCGACACGAACAGGATTGCGGCGAGAATTCTGGGTAGCATGGCCGACAGGATACTCCTGTTTCAACACGGCAGAATGCTGTTTCAACACGGCAGAGCGCTGTTTCAACACGGCAGAATGCTGTTTCAACACGAGTCACGGAGACACGGAGGTACACGGGGTTTTCCTGTTCTTTAAGAAAAAGAATTCTCCGTGCGTCTCGTGCCTCCGTGTCTCCGTGTTGGGACACGCTTTCCCCGTGCCCTGGCGTTTGCGGTATCCTTCCCACCATGTCGCCCTCTAAGACGGCGGTCGTCATCATTGTTTTCGTCCTCGCCGCCGGCGGCTGCAGCAGACGCGAAGAGCCCGCGCCGCAGGCGCAATTCAGGCCCACCGCGACGGTCAAAGACATCATGACGTCGGTCATCGACCCCGAGTCCGACATCCTCTGGAACTCCGTCGCGACCATCGTCTCGTTGACCGGCACCGAAGAGCGGGAGCCGAAGACCGATGAAGACTGGGCGGCGGTTCGACAGAGCGCCGTGCAGCTGGTCGAAGCCACGAATCTGCTGCGCATTCCCGGCCGTCTCGTGGCGAGGCCCGGCGAGAAGTCCGAGAACCCCCGCATCGAGCTGCATCCTGAGACGATTCAGAAGATGATTGCCGAGGATCCCGCGACGTGGAGCCAGCTCGTCGATCGGCTTCACGATGCTGCGGCGCCGGCACTCGAGGCCATCGACGCCAGAAACGCCAAAGGTCTTTTCGATGCCGGGGAACACATCGAGCAAGCGTGCGAAGCGTGCCATCAGCGGTATTGGTATCCGCCGAAAGAAGCGTCGGCGTGGAAATACGAACCTGGTGGCCGCATAGACGATTCTGCCGTTGCGAGCGTGCCGACAGGCAAGGGCGGCACGATCACGGGGCGCGTTGCTGTGAAGGGTAAGGTGCCCGGCAATCAGGTCATCCGAATGGGGATGGATCCGATGTGCGCGAAGCTCAATGCCGGGAAGCTCACGGTCCAGGAGGTCGTTGCCGCCGGCGCCGATGGCAGCCTTGCGAACGTCTTCGTAAGCCTGCAGGGATCATTTCCCGCCACACCCGTTCCGGGGCAGCCAGTGACGATCGATCAACGCGGCTGCATGTACGTGCCTCGAGTGGTCGGAGCGCAGGTCGGGCAGACGGTGCAGGTGCGGAACAGCGACGAGCTGCTCCACAACGTGCACAGCACCTCGGCGCGCAGCAACGCGTTCAACTTCAGCCAGCCCAAAGCGGGAATCGTGCAGGAGCTGCGTTTGAAGGATCCGGAGATCATGCTGCGAGTCGCATGCGACGTGCACCGGTGGATGACCGCCTTCGTCGGTGTCGTCAGCCACCCGTACTTTGCAACGAGCGGCGCCGCTGGCACCTTCACGATCGCGAACGTTCCCGCCGGCACTCACACCATCCAGGCCTGGCACGAACTGTTCGGGGTGGTCACGCAGGCTGTGCGAGTGACGGAGGGGGCAACGACCACAGTGGAGTTCACGTATGCTGCCGGGTCCGGGCTCTAGCCGTAGTCAACAGCCACTGGAGTCGCCGGCCGCAGGCGCCGGTTCCGCAAGGCTCCGCCTCGCACTTAGCGCCTCCTTGTGATGCGCCGTCGCGCCGGTGAGACAGGCTTCGCACTTAGCGTGTCCGTAACGCACGTTCCGCCTGGGAGACGCGCTTCCTTCCGCGAACCAGCTCGACGACGCGGGAGAGGCTCCGCTTTGCGTTTAGCCGAGCGCTGGTCAGCGAAGGCTAAACGCTATGAAAACGCGCCAGGGGGCGCGTTTTCCGCGGAGGGCTCCGCTTCGCACTTAGCGTGTCCGTAACGCACGTTCCGCCTGGGAGACGCGCTTCCTTCCGCGAACCAGCTCGACGACGCGGGAAACGCATCTCCCGGCGAGGTGTCGCCGCCGGTCGAGGAGTCCGTTGCTTCGCAGTCGCCACGCGGATCGCACGCCTCCCGATGCGTTTCCGGCTGCGCCGCGTGTCGCGTCGCTCGCGATGGTTCGCTTCAGGAGGCGTGTCTCCCCGGCTGGAAGACACTCGGATTCGCGCTAAGTGCGTATGGAAACGTCACGGCGTGACGTTTCCCGCGGGAGGCTCCGCTTTGCGTTTAGCCGAGCGTCTTACTGTGAAGGCTAAACGCTATGAAAACGCGCCAGCGGCGCGTTTTCCGCGGAGGGCATCTCCCGGCGAGGTGTCGCCGACGGTCGAGGAGTCCGTTTCCCCGCGGAGGGCTCTCCCGGCGACGTGTCGCCGACGATCGAAGAGTCTCGCCAGCCGAGTAATGTCCTAGTCCGATTGCCTCGATGTGGCTAAAGTCTTTAGGCGCGCTGTCGGTACCACGCCCACGCGAATGCGATGATGAACCCGATGAGCGCGGCGATCAGAATGGAGCCGCTACCGATGTAGCCAGAGGAGATCCCACCTGTTCCCCTGACGCGCGCAACCAAGTAAGGCAACCACAGCGGCAGAACGAACGCGACAGTGATCCAGAGGACCATCGCGATCACCGCACCACCGATGCCGAACAGAAAACTCTTAAGGTACACCACGAAACGCTCAATTATTCCCTTAAGGTCGAGTCGATCCGCCAGCCCCGCTTCCATGTGGCGTAGTCGATGACAATACCGAAGGCGTGATCAAGGCACCCACGTAGTAATAGTAGTAGCCGTCCGCAGTGAGTTGCACTCTGGAGGCCGAGCGCGAGGCTACCCGGCACCTTTCCTCGGGCGTGAAGTTCTTGTGCTGGCCGCGATAACGTCGGCTCACCATGCGCCGAGACGATCCGTCGGCCAGCCGGACGTGTTCGTGCACCGTAAGTTCCGGCCGGCAGGACGACGGAACGTTTCGGCGCGTTAGGAGTGCCGACGGGCAGCGGCGAGTCTGCTTACCCGGCGAAATAGCTTCCTATTTCCCTGCGGCCTCGTCAGCGCGGGCCGCGCCGAGAATGCCTTCCATCGTGTGATAGTTCCCTTCGTGGCAGGCGTATTCGTAGATCTTGTCCTCGGTCCGCTTCATGCGAATCATGACCGTCCACGGCTTGGTCCAGGTAGTCGCGTCGTCCACCGTCACTTCGTACTGGAGCGTGTCCTCGGCCACACGCGTGAACCGCTCGACGATATGAAGGTTTTCAGCGGCGCCCATGAAATTGCTTTTCGGCGAGAAGTTGGTGGTGTCGACTACCAGCGTGTTCCCCTCCCAACGGCCGCGCGAATCCCCGCTCCATAACCGCACGCCCTGCGGCAGATGTGGACGTCCGTCAAGCGGGATGATGCGGGTTTCGTGAATCGCTTCGAGCGTCAGCGTCACGTAGTCTGGCGTCTGCAGAATCTGGTAATAGCCCATCGGGCCCGCCGCGTTGATATTTTGCATACCCACCCGCGGCGTGCCGTAGGTGATGCAGCGCAGCGCATTGCTCAGGTCTTGTGGCCCGGCCGGAGGGCGCTTCATTCCTGCCGCCGTCGGCGGAGGAGTGCTCTCGAATCGCGCCTGCCCATCCGGCGTCCTCGCAGGAATCTTCCCGTCTGGCGGATCCATGATGAGTGACGTTCGATGTTCGATCGTGCGTTCAATCATGACCGTAGCGCTGCCTGTTGCTGTCGGGCTCGCGTACCGATCTGGATTGGCCATGAGGGCCTGAAAGAAATTGTCGCCGCCGGGGAAATCACTATCGGTGTTGACGTTGAAGATCCGCGCCGCGCGCCGTTTGAATTCGGCGACTTCCTCGTCTGTCAGGAGTGGCCGCCCGGCGAATTCCTTCGGGCGTTCCAGCGGGGTGGCGCTCTGGTTTAACCACATGCCCTGCAGAACGGGTTTGCCGTCGGGGGTCAGCGGCGGAATCCACGTCGCCTGTGCGACAAGCGACGGAGAAAGTAGAAAGTGGAAAGTGAAAAGTGAAAAGTAGAAAGTGAAGTTGAAAGTGAAAGACTGAGCCTTCGATAACAGAGCGAGAACCCGCGTCGTCATGCGATCCTCTACTTTCTACTTTCTACTTTTTACTTGCAGGTACACCGAAGACCCCGGCATCCACCGGCACGTTCACCCGTACGTCCTTTATCGCGAAGCTGTCCCGTCCGTCGAGCCATCCGAAGGTCCATCGGTAGGGCATCTTGATGCCGGCGCCTGGAACGTCGCGGTAATCGGCGAAGTCCACCTGTGTGGGCGCGCGGCCGATCGGTGAGCTGCCGAAGCGCACCATCCGTACCAGCAGGCCAGTCTGCTTGTCGAAGTACAGCGTGGCGACGAGACCTCGTGTGCCGTTTCCTTGCACGACATCCACTTCGCGGCCGTCGATGTAATCAGGATGGCCGACGCGAAGCTGCGTCAGGACTTTCTTGATCTGCGCCGGAAAGGACAACTGCGCATCGATTCGAGCGCCGTCGAGCTCGCTGCCTCCAAGCACGTATTGCGGCACAACCGACAGGGGCGCTGACACCCATCCGCTTTTGCCGTCGAAGCTACGGATGGCGTCCTGCCGCCCGATGCTGGCGTCAAACTTGATAATTGTCGCGCGCTGATCCGGCGCCTTCGCGAAAATCTGCACCGCGCCGCCGCCGCCAAATCCACGAAAGCCTTCGCTCGTCCCGGTCGCAACATAGCTGGTGACCTTCGCCAGCCGTTCGTCACCGCCGAGCGCGACGAGATACTTGTCGAGAATCTGTTCGGCAGACGGCCCGCCAGGATCGGGTCTGATGATCTCGTCGGCTTCCAGGATCGGCTCGCCATACATCATGTCGATCGTCGGCATGGTGACCGGGATGTCGCGGCCGCGATGGCACGTCCAGCAGGTGACGACCTGGCGGTTTCCAAAATTGGTGCGGTTGATCGCGGCGACCATCAGGGTCATCCGCCGCGCCGTGCGCTTCCTGTCCGTGTCGGCTTCCCATTTGACGGCATCGGTGCCGGCATCCATATGACATTCCGCACAATCGAAGCCGAGCGCGGCCGACATGATGCCCATGGTGTCCATGAAGTCGTCCACTGGGATGCCTTTGAGCACCTGGATGTTCTTGAAGACGTTCTCGGCCATCTGCGGCTGTGCCGTGCCGCCGGTTTGTGCGGCCAAAGCGGCGCTCATCGCACAGGCGAGCGCTATTGCGGCGGGAAGAACATGCTTCATGGAGCGGAAGTCTAAACCCTCCGGAACGAATTGACACGCTGATTCAACAGGTCTATCTTCCGCGCCATGCGCATCAATAGTCCTGCTTGCCGCTGTAATCTTCGTGTGTGCCGTCCGGCCGGTGCCCGCCCATCATGCATTTGCCGCGGAGTTCGACGCGACGAAGCCGCTCAAGCTGCGGGGTGTCGTCACCAAGGTGGAGTGGATTAACCCGCACGCCTGGATCCATATCGAGGTGAAGAAGCCGGACGGCATGGTCGAGCAGTGGATGATCGAAGGCGGCACGCCGAACACGCTGTTCCGGCGGGGCGTCAACAAGAACTCGCTGCCCGCTGGCACGGAGATCCTCGTCGATGGCTATCAGGCCAAAGATGGGACGCTGAAGGCGAACGGCAGGGACATCACGTTTCCAGACGGACGCAAGCTGTTCATCGGCTCAACCGGCACCGGCGCCCCGGGCGATCCGCAGCCGCCGCAGAAATAGCCCGGTAGCCGGTAGCCTGTAGCTTGTAGAAATGATCGTACGTAGTGTCCGGCTTCAGCCGGACCGTGGAGCCCAAATGCGAAACTGGATTGTTGGCCTTGCGATCCTTTCCTTGTCGATCGTGATCGCCGGACAGTCAACCTACAAAGCGCCGCGGTCGCCGCACAAGGACGGCAAGCCCGATCTGAACGGCATCTGGCAGGCGAACAACACCGCGAACTGGGATATTCAAGGCCACGCCGCGCGCCAGGGTCCCATCCTCGAGCTCGGCGCTGCCTTCAGCGTTCCCGCCGGTCTCGGCGTCGTCGAAGGGGACGAGATTCCGTATCAGCCGTGGGCCGCGGCGAAAAAGAAGGAAAACGCCGCGAACTGGCTCGAGCTGGATCCCGAGATCAAGTGCTACATGCCCGGGTGTGCCGCGCGCCAACTACATGCCGTATCCGTTTCAGATCGTGCAGACGCCCACGCACATCCTGATGGCGTACGAGTTCGCGAGCGCGAGCCGCACGATCTACATGAACAGCAAGGAAGAGAGCCCCGCCGACACCTGGATGGGTTGGTCGCGCGGGCGGTGGGAGGGAGATACGCTGGTCGTCGATGTGAACGCCTTCAATGGCCAGACCTGGTTCGATCGCGCCGGCAACTTTCACAGCGAGGCGCTGCATGTCGTCGAGCGGTATACGCCGATCAGCCGCGACGTGCTGCAGTACGACGTCACCATCGAGGATCCGAAGGTCTTTACGCGCCCCTGGAAGATGAGCATGCCGCTCTATCGCCGCGCGGAGAAACACGCGCAGCTCCTCGAATACAAGTGCGTAGAATTTGTGGAAGAGTTGATGTATGGCAATCTCAAGAAAAAGAAGTAGAGCGGCGGCGCTCGTCGTTGGGATGATGTTCGTGGCTGCCGCAGCGGCCTTCGGCCAGGAGAAGCCGGCCAATGGCCGGTCTCTGCCCCGCACGCCGTGGGGCGATCCCGATCTGCAGGGCATATGGTCGATCGCCACGATCACTCCATTCGAACGGCCGTCTGCGCTCGCCGGTAAGGCGCAGTTGACCGACCAGGAAGCGGCTGAGGCGGAGAAGACCTTTCTTGCGACCCAGAATCAGGATCGCCGCGACGGCGCCGGCACAGACGCCGACGTTGCTCGCGCCTACAACGACTTCTGGTGGGATCGCGGAACGAAAGTTGTCGCCACGCGTCAGACGTCGCTCGTCGTCGATCCGCCAGACGGGAGAGTTCCGGCCTTGACCGCCCGAAGGACAGCAACGCGCGGCCGCGCGCGCGGCGCGCGGCTACGACTCGTGGGAGGACCGAAGCCTGTGGGAGCGCTGCATCACGCGCGGGCTGCCGATGATCCCGGGTCCGTACAACAACAACTATCAGATTCTCCAGACGCCCGACTACGTCGTCATCCTCCACGAGATGATTCACGACGCGCGCATCGTGCCTCTCGATGGACGTCCGCACGTCGGGCAGAACATCCGCCAGTGGTTCGGCGACTCGCGCGGCCGATGGGAAGGCAACACGCTCGTGGTCGACACCACTAACTTCACCGACAAAGCGAATTACAGAGGATCGACCCAAGGGCTGCACCTCATCGAGCGCTTCACGCGCGTCGACGCCGAAACCGTGAGATACGAATTCACGATCGACGACCCGACGACATTCACGAAGAAGTGGACCGTGGCGATTCCGATGGCGCGCAGCGACGAGCAGATCTACGAGTACGCGTGTCACGAAGGGAACTACGGCATGGTGAACCTTCTGAAGGGCGCGCGAGTGCAGGAAAAAGCGGGCGGGGAGAAATAGATCGAATGGGTTCCGGGTTCCGGTTCCAGTTCCTGGTTCTGGGTGCGCTCGCTGTGGTTCAAACGTTCGCCGCTGCTCAAGCTGGACAGGGCACCAGGCCCGCTGCGCGTCCCAGCTTCGACGGCATCTGGAACTCGGCCACCACGACTCCGCTCGAACGTCCCCCGCAGTTGAAGGACAAAGCCTTCTTCACGCCGGAGGAAGCCGCGGCATGGGAACGGCAAGTCACCGGGCGCAATCAGGCAACCGGAACCGGAACTGGAACCTATAACACGTTCTTCCGCGAGTTCGGCACGCGCACCGTCAAAACTCTTCGCACGTCGATCATCACCGACCCTGCTGACGGACGCATTCCGGCGCTGACGCCGGCGGCCGCCGAGGTGAAGCGGCGGCGTCTCGCGGGAATCAAGAATCCTGCGAGCGCGCAGGAAACGGGTCTTCAGGATCGTTGCCTTGCGATGGTGACTGCTGGGCCGCCGATGCTGCCGTATTCCTACAACAGCAACTACCAGATCGTCCAGACCGCTGATTCGATCGTGATTCATGTGGAGATGATTCACGACACGAGAATCATTCGTCTCGACGGCCGTCCGCATCTTCCACCGAGCATCAGGTTGTGGAAAGGCGATTCGGTGGGCCGCTGGGAGGGCGACACGCTCGTGGTGGACACGACGAACTTCAACGACGGCGGCGGCTTCTATGGCGACGCAGGCGGCAACTTCGGGTGGGATCGAAATCTCCACCTGATAGAGCGGTTCAGCCTGCTCGACAAAGACACGTTGCTGTATCGATTCGAAGTCGACAACCCCACCGCCTTCACTCAACCCTGGAAGGGCGAGCTGACCATGACGCGGTCGCCCGGACCGATGTACGAATTCGCCTGTCACGAAGGCAACTACGCGCTGCCGAACATGCTCAGCGGAGAACGCGCTACCGAGCGCCAGGAATCGTCCGCGCCGAAATAGCGCGGGCGCGCTACGGCGTCGACCTCGGCGCGCACGCTACGGCCTGGACACGCGGCGTGCTTCGACCAGACCGGGCGATTGTGCGGCGGTGCTCGAGAAGCGGCCGCGCATCGTTCCGTCTTCTTGCAGCAGCAGCACGAACTTACCGTGCGTCGTGCGCGCCGTGCTGCGTTCGACGAAGTTCAGCGTAAGACGCTTGCCTGCGATCGTGCCGTCGATTGTTATCGGCGTCTGCGCCCCTGAACCGATCGCGCTGCCATTTTCGGCGACATTCCTCCCTACGCCCGTCACGCGATCGCCCTGCTGCTGCAGTTGCAGTTCAAAGGCGAGCTGCAGATCCGTGAAAGACGCGTCGCTGCCCGACTCGACCTGCGTGCTGAGCATCCACGAGCCAGCGACGTTCGGCAGTAAGCCGCTCGTTGCAATGCTGTCCTGGCGCGCAGGCTTTTCGGCACTTGGCATCGCTTCTACCGGTTCGCTGCGTGGAACGGGCGTGTCGAAATTACTCGGAGTGTCTCGGGATGTTGCACTCTCATCCCTCTCCGGCGAGGGGAGCGGCTCGGATGCCACAGGGTTATTGCGCTCGACTGGGGGCGCCGTCTCCTCGACCAGGCGGGTCTGCTCCTCAATTGGGCGAGCCAGCTGGGAGAAAAACGCACCCCAACCTGCAGCCGCAATCATCGCAAGCAGCACCGAAACCATGGGAATGGGCCTGGTCGGTGGGCTCGGATGGCGGACAGGTTCGTGATGCTCGACCGGAGCGGGGATGGTCTTGCGCTCCGTCGCGAATGACCCAAGCGGATCTTCCACCGCAAAACCGCCTGCGGGATCCTTGCCAGATTGCATATGATGCAACCTCGCGGGTGACGTGCCTATGAGACAAATATACCGGTTGAGCCCTGTTGCTGCAGCATTCTTGACACTCGCGCTTGTGCCGGTCGCCGGGCAGGGGCGCGGTGCGGGCGGCCAGGAGAAGATCCCGAGCGATCTGGAAATCCAGCAGGCAGCCGCCGCGATCGAGCAGGCGGATGGCTACGCCGACATTGTGGCGGCAACGACGAAATATGCCGTTGTCTTGAGCAGCCCTCGAGTGGTCGAGCTGGTTGATGGCCTTCTCAAGAATCCGGCGCTGAACGAGACGCAGCGCGGTGTGCTGCTGCTCGAACGTCAACTGTCGATCGACTGCCGCACGCTCGGCGCGGCGGCTGCTGCGAGGTTGCTCTCGGTTCGCCTGATTGCGGTAAGCGCGATCGCCGCGAACACGCCCGAGCAATTTGCTGCGGTGCTCGACAAATTTGCGCCGCTCGCGAGCGCGATCAACGTCGAGCTCGTGCGGCAAGCGCTCAACACGCCCGGCAACAACTGGCCCAAGCCATTTCTTCCGTTGATGGAGCAGCTCGCGATCGACTGGCAGAAGCTTGGTGCCCTCGCCGCGGCAACAAGGATGGCTGCAGCGGCCAACGCATCCACGGAGCCCGGTCCGACGCCATCTCCGAAACCTCCTCCGGGAGCCAAACCGACGCTGGTTGCCCACTGGCGCAGTACGCGGATCATCTTCGGCGACCCTCAAGACGAGAACCTCGTGCTGAACGCAAACGGCACCGCCGAGACGTGGACGGTGACCGCGTCGGGCCGAACACCCGTGACACGAGGGAAGTGGAACGTGAAGGGGACCATGCTGAGCGTCTCGTGGGAGGACGGGCGCGAGTGGGGTCAGCCGTTTACGTTTCACGAAGGTCAGCTCGTCTTCCCGAGCGTCCCCAACCAGCGGCAGTTCTGGGAAGTCATCAGATAGCCAGCCTCGCTGCACACCACGTTTCCCGCCAGAGTTCGCTCCCATAGCCATCGACGTTACTCGTAGTGTCCGCCTTCTTGACACGCCGTAGCCTTGGCGTAGGCGGTAGGCGGGCCCGGCGGTAACTCTTATGGAGGCTGACATGAAAAGTGCAACGCTTCGCCTCTTCGCAGTTTTTTTCGTCCAGACACTCGCCATCACGTCGTTGGCCGAGGCGCAAGGCGGCCTGTCGCAGGCCGTGTTTGATGTGGCTTCGCCGGTGGTCGACTCGCGCAGATTTGTAGACGCCAGGCTGTACGGAGGCGCAATCGAAGCCATCATCAGCGACCGCGACGGCATCACGGACAACTTCGCAGACATCGATCGCATCAGGTTCACAATCAGGCCCCGCAGCGGGCAGGGGCAGGCTCTGGTGTTCCCCGGCGAAACCAGGGCGGAGTTCGAGGACTGGGCCCGAGAGAATGCGTCGGCGCTGCTCGCCATTCTGTTCCCCTCGAGTCTCTCTTCGTCGGTACTGGGACGTGGAGCCGGCGAGATACAGGCGCAGCAGGTACTGCTGACCACGGCGCTCGCAACCGAAAGCGCCAGAGAAATGGGCCAGGGCGGGCGGTCCTTTGCCGGCGGGTTGTTCGAGTACCAGACGTTCACGCGGGACGGCCGGCTCCCCGGCGACTCGGCGCGGGCGTGGCAGGGGCTCTTCAACGTGAGCAAGAGCGTGTCGCTGCAGGGGCGTTACGTGCAGCAGCGCGAAAGCTTCAGCACCAACGCCATGGCAGTCTCCGTCGACATTCACCCGTACGCGGAAATCGACGGCCCCATCAGGTGGCGCGTCGGCGGCACCGCGCGCGGCGGACTTCTGTACTCGCAATCGAACGCGATGGACCTTGGCTCGCTCGAGTTCGGCGGCGGCGGATTCGTCTCGGCCTTCAAGGATCTAGGTCCCGTGCGGCTCGGCGGGGGCACCATTCTGCAGGCTTCGAAGAGCTACGTCCCGCCGATGTTCGGGGAGGACGAAGACAGCGACCTCGCGTTTCTTGCCGAAGCGATCAACGCGAGAGGCATTCAATACGATCTCTCATACGGCGCAACTGCCGGCGTCGACACGTCGTCGCGGACGACGGTGATCGTGAAGGTTCTGCAGAACAAGCCGATGTCATCGAGCGACGTGCGGGCCGATTCGTGGCTGGTCCTCTCGGGCCTGTCGTACCGGTTCGGCCTTCCGTCCGTGAATGCCGGCTACAAGTACTACTCGACCGCTGGTCTCTACAGCCATTCGGTGTTCGTGATGGGCAACTTCAACTGGTGACGTGCAATGGGTGCAATAGGTGCGCTAGGTGTGTTGGGTGCGCGAGGGGCGCTGGGTGCGAGAGCGTCCCTGCTGCTGGTTGCATCCCTTCTGACCTGTCCGCTGCCTTCATACGGGCAGGGGCAGATCAAGATGTCGATTCAGCTCGGATCGGCGAACGAGCTCGCGATCGATGCGGAGTATCACGATCCCTCCGACATCGACGCGCGGCTCGGCGGCACGCGGATCATTCCGATGTGGCTCACGGTGAGGAATACATCGGCGAAGCCCGTGCCGCTCGCGTATGAGGACATGCGGCTCGACCTTGGTAGCGCGTCGAGCACGACACCGCTGCCGCCCATCGAGGGTGGCGCAGCGCGTGCGATGTTGCGGCGCGACGGCCACTACAACGCGTTTCTTCGGTTCCTCAGCTCGCAGGGGAACGACTACGAGCGCGATCCGTTTTCCAGAGTGCTTCGGAGCGGCGCGCTCGATCCGGGGAAGGCGAAGAGCGGATATGTCTTTTTCATGCGGCCGGATGCCGTGCCGTTCACCGGTTTCATGGCGCTCGGCACGGCGACTCACAAAGCCGAGATGTTGACGACGAATACGTACGAGGTGAGGGCGCCGGAAACAGAGTCGGCACTCCTGTGGGCTGGCGAGTGGGTCAAAAACAAGTGGGATCGCATCGTCAACGGCGCGCCGCCGTTCAACAAAAGCTACGCGCTGCTGCTTGGTGTATCGAATTACAAGTACATGAGGCCGCTCTCGCTGGTGAACGACGACCTCAACAAGATGCAGGCGTTTCTGCTGTCGCGCGGATTCCATGTCGTACGGGTTCAGAACGAGAAGCTGACCGTTGCGAACGTCCGGTCTCCGCAGGACTACTTCGCCGAGAAGATCAACCCGGACGATCGGCTGCTCGTGTATTTCGCAGGCCACGGCGTGCATCGCGTAGAGCGCGGCCGCGACCGGGGGTATCTCGCGCTCATCAACGCGCCCGCGAACGGAGAGGTGAGTCCGGGAGATGCGATTGCGATGGACGACTTCGTCGCGTGGACGGAAAGGATCGTCGCGAAACATCTGCTCGTGCTGCTCGATGCCTGTTTCAGCGGCCTCGCCGTGCGCGGGTTCGATATCAAGCTCGAGGAGCGGAGCGGTGGCTCGGGACCACTGCCCCCGGCGCAGCCCGATCCCGCGAACTTGTACCGACTATCGATGGAGAAGGGGCGCTATCTGTTGATGGCGGGCAACGACAAGCAGCAGGCGATCGCCAGCCCTAAATGGACCGGCGGCCTCTTCACGCACGGCGTGCTGCAAGGGCTCAGTGGACTGGCCGACACGCAGCGCGACGGATTCGTGACCACCTACGAGTTGTATCCGTGGCTCAAGGACTACGTCCAGAAGGAAGCCGCCGTCGCAGGAAAAACCCTCACGCCGTTACTCAAAGACCTGCGACCCGAGACGAGCCAGGGAGAGTTCGTGTTTACGCGCGGTAAGTAACTTTCGGGGAGGACATCATGTCGGATTTGTTCGCGCTCATTCTCACCGTCTCGCTCGCGTTGCTGGTGCTCGACCTTGCATATCGCGTCTTCAAAAGGGGCAGCCGCCTGCTTCCAACCGCGCTGGTGGTGCTCGCTGCCGCCTGGGTTGTGTACGCGCTGGCTCCCGAGTCCATGCAGACCAGAAGCGCGACAGACGAAATCGTGGCGATTGTGATCTGTTACACATCAATGGTACTCGGCATGATGGCCGAATACGGCTACGCGCAGGCCGAGCGCGGGAACAAGAAGCTCGAATTCGATCTGATGTCGTTCCTGATGCCGATCTTCGCCTCGCCGATCGTCTTCATCCCGCTCCTGACCTTGACGTCAGAAGTGGCATTGGGCGGCGCCTTCGCGCGGCCGAAGCTGATGGTGTATCTGGTCGCCTTTCAGAACGGCTTCTTCTGGAAGAGCTTCTTCGAGCAGCGCTGTGCGGAAGCGAAAACCGCCGCCGCCGCACGCAGCGAGCTTGCGGCGCTGGAGAAAGCACCGCACGCAGCATAGGGGATCAGCGCCGTTGTTGTTTTTTGTTCGACGACGATGCTACCGTCGTCTGGCCTCGAAGAACGAGTTGCACTTCTCGAACAGTCTATGGCCGGCAAAACCCTCGAAGAGCATTTCCGTGAGCATGCAGAGCTGATTGACCGGCGTTTTGCCGAGGTGCACCTTCGTTTCACCGCGCAGGACAAGCGCTCAGAGGCCATTGATCGGCGGGTCGAGGCCCAGGATGCCCGGTTTATTGCTATTGATGCGCAGTTTGTCGCCGTCCACGCGCGTTTCGAGGTGATCGATGAGCAGTTCAACCGCGTCCACCACGAGCTCGGCCTCATCCGGCGCGATCTCGGGCTCATTCTGAAAAGACTGGCATAGCATCCAACCTTTGCGTCTTGGCGTTTCTGCGGCGAGACATGGAAATCCACCGCGAATTCTATTAGGCTCTGCCCAATGCGAACCATTCATGTATCGGTGTGTCTCGCGCTGGCGCTGGCTCCGTTCGTCCAGGCTCAGAGCGGAATTACTACACCCGCTGCGCATTTCGGCTTCGAGCTGACAGCCGATGGCAAGTACGCGATGTGGGACGAGGAGGTCGCCTACTACGAGAAGCTTGCCAAAGAGTCGGATCGCATCGACCTGCAGGTGCTCGGCAAAAGCACGCTGGGCCGGCCGTTCATTCTGCTGACGATCTCGTCGCCGCAGAATCTTGCGAAACTGGACCGTTACAAAGAAATCTCCAGACAGATGGCAGACCCGCGTGGCCTCACCGCGCAGCAGATCGATGCGTTGTCTGCCGAAGGACGAGCGGTCGTGCTCGTGACGCTCGGTCAACATTCCACAGAAGTGTCGTCGGCGCAGATGGGGCCGCGGCTGGTGCATCGCCTGGCGACGCGCAACGACGATCAGACTCGCACGATCCTCGACAACACCATCTTCCTCCTCATCCCCAGCTTCAACCCCGACGGCCACGACATCGTCGGCGACTGGCTCAAGAAGTCGGCCGGCACGCCGTACGAAGGCGCTGGTCCGCCGGAGTTGTACGGCGCGTATATCGGTCACGACAACAATCGCGACGGATACATGCTGTCGCAGGTCGAGTCGCAGCACTGGGCGAAGGTCGTGTATCAGGACTGGTTTCCGCAGGTCTTCAAGGACACGCATCAGATGGGAAGCTATGGCTCGCGCCTCGCAATCCCGCCGAAGTACGATCCCATCAATCCGCACGTCGACCCGCTGATGTGGCGCACGTCGCAGTTGCTTGGCGGCGCGATGGGGACCGCGCTCGAAGCCGAAGCGGTGACGGGCGTCGAATCGCAGGTTCACTACGATGCGTGGTTCATGGCGTCGTTCCATGGCGTGGCGAATCTCTCGAACATCACGAGCTTCCATACCGAGAGCGCCAGCGCCCGATTGATCTGGCCGCTCTACATCCATCCGCAGCAGATTCAGCCGGGCTCTCGCGGGCGTCCGGAGAACAAAGCGCAAATGACCTTTCCGCATCCGTGGCCGGGCGGCTGGTGGCGCATGTCCGACATCGCGCGGCAGCAGGAAATCGAAACGCTCGCGCTGGTCGAAACGATGGGGCGGTATCGTCAGAACTTTCTGAAGAACCGCGCGCTCGCGGCGTCGCGCCAGATCGAGCGCGGCGCTGCCGAGTTCGGCCATGTGATTCCGATGAACCAGCACGACCCGGGCACCGCATTGAAGTTCGTCTCGACGCTGATGATGAACGGCATCGAGGTGCATCGTGCTCCCGAGAGATTTACGTCCGGTTCGCGTGTCGTTGAGCCCGGCGACCTGGTCATCAGGCTCGACCAGCCGTCGCGAGCGTTCATCAAGACGATGATCGAGCCGGTGGTGTATCCGGACAACGAATGGACGCGGCGGCGCGATGGATCGCCGCTGCCGCCGTACGACATGGCGTCGTTCACGCTTGCCGATCACATGGGCGTCGAGTCGTTTCCATTATCGGAAAAGATCTCGGCGAAGCTCGAGAAGCTGACGACGGCGCCGAAGCCGGCGGGGAAGATCACGGGCACGGGATCAGCTGGCTGGTTGTTGACGCCTACATGGAACCACAGCTTTCGCGCGGTCAATCGCGTGCTCAAGAACGGCGGCACGGTCCACCGGCTTCCGAATCCGCCCGCGCCCTGGGCCCCCGGCACGTTCTGGATTCCAGCTGGTGGTTCGATCGACACGGCGGCGATTCAGACGCTTGCGACGGAGTTTGGGCTGCCGTTCACAGCGATGGCATCTGCGCCGAACGGGACGATGTCGCGGCTGAAGCCGCTGCGTGTCGCGCTCTACCGACGCTACGCCGGTGGCAACATGGACGAGGGGTGGACTCGATTCCTCTTCGACCAGTGGGAGTTCCCGTACAAGCGCGTCGATGCCGATGAGATTAAAAAGGGCGGCTTGAGCGCCAATTACGACGCGGTTCTGATCGCTGACGACACCGTGCGCGCGATCGTCGGCGCGAGCGGTTCTGAGGCGCCGGCCAATCCTTTCTCTGCGGCGGCGCTTCCCGCCGAATACACGAAGGCGCTCGGCAATGTCGGCGTGGAGACGTTGAAGGAGTTCGTCCGCGAAGGCGGCTCGCTCGTGCTGTTGGACAACTCGACGGCCCTCGCAACGGAGCGCTTTGGCGTACCGGTCAGAAACCCGATTGCCGGTTTATCGGAGAAGGAGTTTTTTGCGCCCGGTTCGAGCCTGCGCGTGCATGTGGATCCAACGCAGCCGCTCGGCTACGGTATGCCAAAGGAGACTACTGTGGTGTTCTTCGAGAGCACCGCATTCGACATGAACAACTCGAACGCGAACGATCGCATCACTGTGGTCGCGCGCTATCACGATCGCGGTCTGCTGCGCGGCGGATGGCTCGACGGCGAGAAGTACCTGGCCGGGATGCCGGCGCTCATGGACGTGGGCTACGGCAAAGGGCGCATCGCGATGATCGGCTTCCGCGCGCAGAACCGCGCTCAGGCGTACGGCACGTTCAAGGTGTTGTTCAACGCGCTGTATGAAGCGGGGGCGGTGAAATCAGAGAATGGAAAGTAGAAAGTAGAAAGTAGAAAGTAAAAGGTGGAACGGAGGGTTCGACGGCGCGGGCAACCACATCTATCGCCGTGAGACCCGCCTTCTCGCTGCGCGCTTCGGCGCGCCGGGCCGCGTACGCGATGGGAGACCCGCTGCGCCGTTGCGGCGTCGCGGCGGGATACGCTGACCGCGTTACTTCTTGAGCTCCTTGTACACGATTTCAAAGTTCGCCTTCGCATCGCCGAGCTGAGGATTGGGCGAAACGCTGTACCCCTTGTACTTAGCGGGCACGCGGTACTCAGCTGCGGCCTCCGCGACCGGTTTTCCGGCTTTTATTTGCTCCTGAGCCCACGAGACGAAGTCGCGGTTGAAATCGGCGTACTCGCTCAGCTCGTTCCACGTCAGCACCGGCGTATGGCCGGTGATGACGGTGTCGACGTTCTTGATCGTCGAGACCACTCTGCCGAGCGTCTCGGCGTGGGCGACGACGCTGCCGCCGTTGGACGTGTCGATGTAGGGGAGCGCCTTCCACGCGAACATGTCGCCGGTATGTATGACGCGCAGCGACGGAAACACCACGAACGTATCGCCGTTGGTGTGGCCGACACCGAAGTAGTGGAGGTCGACCTGATCCCTGCCGCTGCCGAGCGACAGCTTGTCTTTGTAGGTCCTCTTCGGCACGAACTTCGCTTTCTCGCCCTTGAAGGCGTCCATCCTCGTCATGTTCGTCCTGGTGTTCTCGTGGACGATAGTCTCGACGGATGCGCCGAAGAAGTCGTTGCTGCCCGTGTGGTCGTCGTGGGTGTGGGTGTTGATGATCGTGGTGACCGGCTTGTCGGTCACCGTCTTGATGTGATCCAGGATTGGCTGCCCCCAGTTGGGGAGCTTCGTGTCGACGAGCACCACACCTTTGTCGGTGACGAACACCGCCGTGTTACCGCCGCTGAAGCTCTCGATGTTGGCTACGCTCGAGCCGGTGATGACATACAGGTTGTCCTTCACCTTCTCGATCGTGGTGGCCTTCAGCGATGCTGCTGTCGGCCCTTTCGGCATCGCCTGACGTGCCGAGACGACGATCGAGAGCGTGCCGAATACGACGATCGCGGCGAGTACGGCGCTTCTTCTGTTGATGGCGTTCATCGGCATCATCGCCTCCAGCGACTGAGAGGGACACACGACAGGATACACCGCGCGACCCGGACTTGCCGATAGGCTCGCGCATCTCTATGAGCCAGTCACCGCCGACATTCTGCTTCCCGGTGGTCAGTTCGCAGTGCCGACCTTCAGTTCGGCCACGGAGTGTGTCGCGTCGCTCGCGATGGTTCGCCGAATCAGCCTTGCCCCATCTCGCAGCGTGCCGTTCTAGCGGCCAAATGCCATAATTTCCAGCCAATGAAAATTATTTCCACAAGGATGTCGATCCAGCGCCCGCCCAGCGACTACTCTGGTGTTCGACGCGTTTCTGACATCATTTTTGAGGAGGCGGTTATGAAGTATCTGTGCCTGATTTACGACGAAGAGAAGTCGCTTGCCGGTATGTCGAAGGCCGATTCCGATGCTTTCATGGGCGAATACTTCGCCTTTACCGAAAACATCAAGAAGTCGGGCCATTACCTGGGCGGCGAGGCGCTCAAGCCGGTGCACACCGCCACGACCGTTCGCGTGCGAAACGGCAAGATGTCAACGACCGACGGCCCGTTCGCCGAGACCAAAGAGCAGCTCGGTGGGTATTACTTGATAGAAGCGCGGGATCTGAACGACGCCATTCAGGTCGCGTCGAAGATCCCGTCAGCCAAGATCGGCAGCGTAGAAGTGCGGCCGATCGAGGTGTTCGGGTAAAGGCATGTCTCACCGCGGCGACGCTACGACGCTACGGATACTCACTGGGTTCGTTGCGCTGCCGCGCCGTGGCGGTGAGATAGACAGTGACCGAGATCGTGGCGTCGTTGCGGTGGGGTAGAGCGCCGTTGCGTCGTCGCGGTGAGATAAACCTGTGAGCGATCCTTCTGGCGAGCGTGCGCGGGAGATGGTAGACGCCGTCTACCGCGTCGACTCGCGCCGCGTGCTGGCGACGCTGATCCGCCTGCTCGGCGATTTCGATCGCGCCGAAGAGGCGATGCACGACGCCTTTGCCGCGGCCGTCGAGCAATGGCCTCGCGAGGGTCTGCCCGACAACCCTCGCGCGTGGCTCGTGTCTGCCGGCCGCTTCAAGGCGATCGACGCCATGCGCCGGCGCGCCCGCTTCGACGCATCGCTGGCGGAGCTCGCCGAGCGGATCGCCTCGGGTGCAGCCGACGCGTCTGACGCCATCGACGACAGCGTCGAAGACGATCGCCTGCGGTTGATCTTCACGTGCTGCCACCCCGCGCTCACACTCGACGCGCAGGTCGCGCTGACGCTTCGCGAAGTGTGCGCCCTGACGACCGAGGAGATTGGCCGGGCGTTTCTGGTGAACCCTCCCACGGTCGCGCAGCGCATCGTCCGAGCCAAGGCGAAGATTCGCGATGCCCGCATCCCTTATCAGGTGCCGTCGCGCGACGAGCTGCCCACACGGCTCGACGCCGTCCTCCACGTCGTTTATCTGGTGTTCAACGAGGGATACTCGGCGTCTTCCGGTGCGTCGCTGACGCGCTGCGACGTCTCGGCCGAAGCGATCCGGCTTGGGCGCCTGCTCGTCGAGCTGCTTCCCGAGCCCGAAGCCATCGGACTGCTCGCGCTGATGCTGCTGCACGAATCGAGACGCGCCGCCCGCTCGACTGCGGACGGAGAGATCGTGCTGCTCGCCGATCAGGATCGAACCCTCTGGGATCGCACGCTGATCGCGGAAGGTATCTCGCTGGTCGAGCGTGCCATCTCGTCGCGGCGCTTCGGACCCTATACGCTGCAGGCCGCGATTGCGGCCGTGCACGCTGAAGCGGCGACTGCCGACGCGACCGACTGGGCGCAAATTGTCGGCCTGTACGACGTGCTCGCGCGCGCAGATCAATCTCCAGTCATCGAGCTGAATCGCGCCGCCGCTATCGCGATGCGAGACGGGCCGGCAGCGGGGCTTGCGATCGTCGACGCCATCCTGACGCGCGGCGACCTCGACGGCTATCATCTGGCGCACTCAGCGCGCGCGGATTTGTGCCGCCGCTTAGGGCGGGTGGACGAAGCACGGGCCGCGTATCAGCGTGCGCTCGAGCTCGCCAGGCAGGAGCCCGAAAAGAGGTTTCTGAAGAGGAGGTTAAGGGAGTTAGGGTAAGCGCCGCGTGCGGCTTCTGCTATCCTTCACAAATCGGGAGGCTCCCATGATCAGTATGACATTCCGGCGCGGGATCGGTTGCGCAGCGTTAGCTCTATCTGCGTTTCTCACAATCGTCGGTGCTCAGGCTCAACAGCCGGGTGGTGCCGTCGTCTACGAGGGCGGGCGCCTCATCGTCGGCGACGGCAAAACCATCGAGAGCTCCGCGTTTGTCGTCGAGAATGGCCGCATCTCTCAGGTGGGGGCTCGAGGTCAGATAAAGGTTCCAGCAGGCGCGTCGCGCGTGGACCTGACCGGCAAGACGGTGATGCCGGCCATCGTCGATGCGCATACGCACATGCCCACCGAGCGGCAGGCGCTCGTGGATCTGCTGCAGCGCAAGGCCTACTTCGGCGTCGCCGCCGTCATCAGCATGGGGCAGGACAACAACGACGTCGCATTTCAGCTGCGGCAGGATCCTGTTCCGGGCGCAGCCCGCTTGAGAACAGTGGGCCGCGGCATAACAGCTCCAGAGCCTGGCCGAACCGAAGCGCCGTACTGGGTGACGACTGATGCAGAGGCGCGGAAGGCCGTACAGGAGCTCGCTGCGAAGAAAGTCGACATGGTGAAGATCTGGGTCGACGATCGCGACGGGAAGTACAAGAAGCTGACGCCCGAGCTCTACGGCGCGATCATCGACGAAGCGCATAAGAACAAGCTTCGCGTGACGGCCCACATCTACACGCTGGACGACGCGAAGGGCCTTCTGCGGGCTGGTCTCGACGGCTTCGCGCATACCGTGCGCGACAGAGATATAGACGATGAGTTCGTCGGGCTGGCGAAGAAGCAGAAGGGCCTGTTTTATGTGCCGAATCTGCCTGATTCCGGCGTCAAGACCGATCTCAGCTGGTTGAGCGACTCCGTCGGCGCGCAGGAGCTCAAGAAGCTTCAGGATGGGGCGTCGACCGATCGGCCCGATGTTCAGAAGCTGTTCGGCATTCAAGCGCGGAATCTTGCGCGGATGAACAAGGAAGGCTTCCTCATCGCGATGGGAACCGACGGCGGGGTACCGTGGGCGCATCACCTCGAAATGGCCGACATGGTGTCGGCCGGGATGACGCCGGCCCAGGTCATCACAACGTCAACGCGGAACGCCGCGCAGTTGCTGCGGCTCGACGATCTCGGCACTGTCGAGCCAGGCAAGAGCGCCGACTTCATCGTGCTCGATGCCAATCCGCTCGACGACATCAGGAACACGCGAAAAATCTCCGCGATGTATCTCCGCGGCGCCGCCGTCGATCGCGCGGCCATCAGGGCGCGCATGACCGGCGGGAAGTAGTTGAGGGAGGTGGAGTAGAACTGCCGCAGTTCGTTACTTAGAGCCTGTAACAAAACCCCAGGCCGGACTAGGGCGCATCCCACCGGCGGATATGGAAACACTGAATGGTGGCTGAGCGCGCCGTTCTCTCAGCCAATATAACTGGCCAACTAAAGGAGCCGGCGTCAGCTCGCGAACTCCTTACTGTCCCCAAGAGCGACTTATTGGGGCGAAAGCTCCCAGCCAGGAGGCCGCACTTGATTCGAGACGCATAGAGCGGTTCCAATGCAGGAACTCGCTCAGGCCAGCCGCGGCTCTGATACTGCCGGGGTTCATTGCACGCCACCCGACGCGAGGATGTGCTTCAGCTCTTCCGTCCAGTTGATGACAACGCGCAGCTTGCCGCCGTTCACACCGCGCCGAATCATGATGAACCGGCCGTCGGCTGTGACGTCGTAGTTCGCGTTGTTGCTGGCAACGCCGAAGTCGTAGTCGTCCGCGAAGAGCGCAACGGGTTTGCCGAACGCTGGCTCGGCGCCTGAAGTGTCCAGGGTCGCGGCGACGATGCGCCGGCCACTGCGGTAGTAGATCTCCCGCGTGTTGCCGCCCCACCGTGCCTGAATGCCGCCGCCGTCCGACACCTGCCACTGGCGATCCAGGCTCGGATAGCGCCGCAGGTAGATCTCCGGCCGACCCGACTCTTCCGACTGGTACAGCGGCCAGCGTCCATCAGGAGACAACTGCGCGCCGCCCTCATGGGCGGGTGTGGCGATCAGTGGTTTGGGCTCGAAGGCACCACTGATCGACATCAAAAAGATGTCCCCCGACGTCTCCGGCCTGATGCGGGTGGCGAAAAAGAGAGTCCGATCGGGCCCCGGCGACGAGGGCATGTCGGTCAGGATCCCTCCGGGCACCGAGCCGCTGCCGCCGCTGCCGTCGCCGGCGACCCAGAACGGCGAGCTGAACCGCCAGAACACGACGCGCTTCCCGTCGGCGCTCCACGTGGAGAAGAAGGAGAGAACCGTGGTGAGCTGGGCCAGCGTGCCCCGCGCCAGGTCGAGCGCTTCGATGTGTTCACCGTTTTCGACGAGCAGCCGGCGCCCGTCGGGCGACATCCGAGGACTCCGGAAGCGGCCCGATGGGAGATCGAAGGCCCGAGCCGAACCGTCACGGCCCACTGAGACCACGCGCGTGTCCGTGAAGCCGGCCGGCATGGCCAGCAGTGTCCCTGTGGACGCCAGCATGAGTCCCATTTGACCGCCTACGCGCGACTCAATTGCGCCGGATGGCATGATCGGGGTGGCCGTGCCGCGCGGCATCCCCGTGCCCTGGTCGAACGCCACCGCCAGTATCGCGTCGTCCCTCGCAAAGAGCAGATGGCCAGTGGGCGACCACACGGGGGTCCTCGCCCGCTCGACCAGCACCGTGCGCGGTCCCCCGTCAATCGACGCGGATTCGATGCGATCGTCGCCTCGGTCGGTGGTCTGGCTCGAAAACAACACGAGGCGCTCCCCGGGCAGGACCACCGCCTGTTGTGTGCCACTTCGTGGCGGGCGGCGTCGAGCACCGTGAGCGCGCGCGGTGCGCCGCCCTCCGGCGGGATGATCAGAGCGCACCCCCGCGGCTGAAAATGATGCCGGCCTGACTCCAGGTGAGCGAGAAGCCGATGTCGGCCCCAGACACCAGGACCTTGCGCTGCTGGTCCGCCAGGGCAACGCGGGTGATGAGCCCCGACCCGAACACCACCGCCAGACTCCGGCTGTCGGGCGAGAACACCGCGCCACTGGCGCCCGCGGTGTCCGGTAATTCAGTCGCCACCGCGCGATCGAGTCGGCGAAGGAAGACACGGCGCACGCCGTCTTTCATGCCGATCATCGCCACGGTCCGGCCGTCGGGAGAGATGGCATGCGCAGTGTTCGCGGAAGAAATGGGTTCCACGTCGCGTGGGTAGCCGATCTCGGATACGTCACCTGAGGGGCGGTTGTGGCGGCCCTTGGCTGGCCCCACAGCGCCCATGCGGCAACGAGCGCCAGGGCCGCGGCGACGCCCGACGGCGCCCAACGCCAAAGCGTGGGCACCGGGGATGGCTGAACGGCGCCTGGTCTATCGCGCGCATCGTCCAGCGCCAGCCGCGCCTCGCCGATATCGCGCATGCGCTGACGGGGATCCTTGACGAGACACCGCGCGATCAGCGTGCGGACACGTGCGGGTGTCGCGGTCGGCAACGTCGTCAGATCGGGCTCGCGCGAGAGATCAGTCCCAGCGTTTCGGGGACCGAGCCGGCCGCGAAGAGGCGCGTGCCTGTCAGCATTTCGTGGAGCACGCACCCAAACGCCCAAATGTCGGCACGCTTGTCGACCGTCTTTCCACGAGCTTGCTCGGGACTCATGTACGCGGCCGTGCCAGAATCGTCCCCGCATGCGTCATCGCGGGTGTGGTGATGGTCGGCGGCAGCGACTGGCTGGCAGACGAATCGGCCGCCGGCTCCATCGCTTTCGCGAGGCCGAAGTCCAGCACCTTTACTGTGTCGTCGGCCGCACTTGATGTTCGCGGGCTTCAGATCGCGATGGATGATCCCTTGCTGGTGTGCCGCTTCGAGCGCCTCGACGATCTGCTTGGCAATCGGCAACGCTTCTTCGAGGGGGATCGCCCCACGCAAGATGCGTTGCGACAAATCCTCGCCCTCGACGAGTTCCATGACGAGGGCGCGCACACCGCCGGACTCTTCCACGCCGTGGATGTGGGCAATGTTGGGATGGTTGAGTGACGCGAGCGTCTGCGCTTCGCGTGTAAACCGCGCCAGGCGATGCGGGTCGCCGGCGAAGGCGTCCGGCAGAATCTTCAGCGCCACGTCGCGATGGAGCGTGGTATCGCGGGCCCGATACCCTGCCCCATGCCACCTTCGCCGATTGCGCGGTAACTTCGTAGACGCCGAGACGGGTGCCGGGGACGAGCGCCAACTGTCGTGGATTATAGGGCGGGACGGCACTGGTGGCGGGATTACTCCCCGGTGACGCCGTAGGGTCTAATAATCCGGATTCCGACCCACGGAAGTTCCCGAGTAGCGGCGCGGACCGCGATTGCCCAGGAAGGCGACGACCTTGACGATCGGCGTCGAGAAAGGGGCCATCCCTCAGCCCCTCAGGCGCTCTTCCACGTCTTGCGTAGCGACTGCCAGCAAATCAGCGCGCAACCGAGCGAGAGGAACGCTTCGTGGATGTCGGCGCGCTTGTCGTCGCGAACGCGCAAGCGCCGGAACTGGTTAAGCCAGGCAAAGGTGCGCTCCACGACCCATCGCCACCGACCCAGGCCACTGCCATGCGCGGCGCGCCGCATGGCCAGCAAGGGCACGATGTGACGACTCCGGAGACCGCGCCGATGGCCCGCGTCGTAGCCGCGATCCCCGAGCACACAGTCCGGCCGCTGGCGTGGTTCGCCGTGAAGTGGAGGAATCGCAGTTTTCCATTACGACGTAGCAACGCGGTAGCCGCAGTGTCGGACGTAGTTGGCGCATTCGTCGGGGGTGAAGAGGCCGAGCGCAGCGGCGATCAGCCCGCAGACTTGGTCAAAGCTGCGCGGACGCGCCGCGCGTAAGAACGCTTTCAGTTTGGCGAAGGCGAGCTCGATCGGATTGAAGTCCGGACTGTAGGGCGGGAGGAAACGAATGTGCGCGCCGGTCTGCTCGATGGCCGTCCGGACCTCGGGCTGCTTGTGGACGACGAGGTTGTCGAGCACGACGACATCGCCGGGCGGAGGGTGGGCACCAGCACTTGTTCGACGTAGGCCAGGAAACTCGGGCTATCGATCGGCCCATCGAAGCACGGCTGGCGCGTGGACCCCCTCGAGGCGGAGCGCCGCGATCACCGTGTGGGCCTGCCAATGGCTGCAGGGCGTGTGATCGTGGAGCCGCGTGCCGCGGGGGCTCCGGCCGTAGCGCCGTAACAGATCGGTCGTCACGCCGCATTCATCCAGAAAGACGTATTGCCGCATATCACGGAGTGGCTGCCAGTCGCGCCATTGGCGACGCTCAGCCACGACGTCGGGGCGGCGTTGTTCGTCGGCGTGTACCGTTTTTTTTAACCGTCAACTGGAGGCGATCCAACGCGCGCCACACCGACGAGAGGCTCGCGGAGCTGTGTAACGCGTCGCGGAGTTCTGCCAGTGTCCGATCGGGCTGGGCGTCCACCAGCGCGCGCAGCCGATCCTCTTGGCCGGCGAACGCTTGCTTCTTAAACACCGTCTGCGGCCGCGGTCCGACCTCGCCGGTCTCGCGGCGCCGCTGCACCAGGCGATTCACCCACGACCGGCTCACCCGAAACTTTGCCGCGATCTCCTTTGCCGCCAATCCCGCGTCGCAGTCCGCCAGCACGCGCGTGCGCAATCCATCGAGTACGGCGCCATGCGTCCCTCCCGGCGAGAGAAGTACCATGACCGCGGGTACCATGTACAATCGGAAAACGCTCTAAC